>CALRPF020000010.1:0-175663 GCA_943369995.1 Chitinophaga pinensis | reverse complement strand
TCAAAATTAATATTTCGCTTTTTTAATTGAAGCTTCACTAACTCTCCGGTTAAAGAAACAGTTCCAATGTCGTGCCCGGGTGATGCCTCAACAGCAATTACCTCGCCAACACTTAAAGTTAAATTATTAAGATTTCTGAAAAACTCTTTACGTGAATTTTTAAAACGTACCTCTACCACATCAAATTGACTTTGGCCCTCAGGTAAATTCATATTGCCTAACCAGTCAAAAACTGTTAGTTTATTACATCCATCGGCAGTTCCACAAGAACCGTTATCATTACAGCCGGCCGGAATCCCGTTCTTTTCGGTTCCACAACCGCCACTACCACATCCCATAGTTCAAAATTTTAAGCTTAAAGATACGCAAATTGACAGAAAATCCCAAACTGAAAATAAGTCGCCTATTACTGCGGCCAGCCCTTGGTGGCAGGCTTTTTTCTTTATCTTTGGCTTATTGAAACAGGCCCTGGTGCATATTTTTATTTTGCTGACATTTGCTTTAAAATGCCAGGATAAGATCTTTTTTTTGAACGGGGCCACCAAAACGGGAAAAGTAACCGAGATAACACCCTATCACATTACTTTAAAAAACGACAGTGGTAGTGTGGAATTTGAACGTTCAACGGTTTTATTGATAGAATTTAAGAACGGAAAATTCGATAAAATAAACGATCCCGAAAAAGATGTAACCACCAAAGCCGATAAAAAAGAGAATTTCCATTTTAAACAGACTTCAAAAGATCTTTATAGTTACAACCGCGTTTCCATAAATAGTCTTGCCTTATGCAATGCAGATATTGCCGCTTTTTACGAGCGCATACTACCCGATAAAAAAATAGGTATTGGTGTAATGGGCGCTTACAATTTTAATGTATACGCCAGTGCCATTACTCCTTTTATTGCTGTTTTAGCCAATGCAAAAAAGAATTACGACCTGGGAGGTTTTATTAATTTGTATCCGGCCCGTGTAGAAAAAAGAACCTTTATGCATTTGGGCATTATGGTAAAATACACGTCGTTTAATTTTACAAGTGTAAGATCGGATAGTGTGCAGGTTGGAACCGTTTATGCAGTAACAAATTCGTATAAAGCCAGCAAGGGTAGTCAGTTGGCCACTATTGTTACCATTGGTTCACATACAGATATTAGCAAGAATTTTTTTATTAAAACTATTTTCGGCTTTGGTGGCTTTAAATTAAAAGGCGATTATAAAGAACAATTTAATATTGAATTAAATAAAGGGAACACAAATAATTCATCTACCCAGGTACTGCAATTAAAATCGTTACCAAAATTGTACTTAGGTATTAATCTTGGATTTAAATTATAAATGCAAAAATTATACATATTTCTTTTTTTGCTTTTTGCGATGTGTTTAAACGCACAGGATAAATTATTTTTCAAGAACGGGAAAGTAAAAAAAGGATACATCGTTTCTACATCAACAGATATAGTGTATTATAAAAATTACGATACTTCTTTACAAACTTTTCAAATTCCAAAAGCAGAGCTTCTTTTGGTGGAGAATTACAAAGGCGATGTTTTTATTTATTCCCCAAAAAAAAATAAACCCGAAAAAGATACCACACAATTAAGCGTATTTAAACAAAATGCGCTTAGCATGCAGCCGCTTGATATTTTTGTTGGACGGGTTACTTTTATTTATGAGCGTTTTACAAAAGATAACCGGGTAGGTTTTGTTTTCCCACTCTCACTAACCTTTGATCCAAGCGGAAAATTATACAACTCGGGAATTGATACCTCTAATAATGCTACCAAACGATTAAGTGGCGTCAATTTTATTGGCGGATTGGATGTGAATTTTTACATGGGCAGGTTTGATACACCTAAATTTTTTGTGGGGCCAAGGATCCGCTATGGAACAGATATGTTTTTGGAAGGCATTGAAGCTTATTCTGTACAAACACAATTTGGCTGGAAATATGGGAAACCGGATAAACCCTTTATACAACATTTCTCTTTTGGTTTTGGTGTAGTACGAATTTTGTCTTCACCCGCAGGCGCAAGAATAAGTTCAAAACAATCTTATCCCTGGTTTAGCATGAATTATAGTTTGGGAATTAAATGGTAGAAGAATTTAATCCCGATAGCTATCGGGAGGAAAAGGTAAGATGGAATATGTAATAACTCCATTTTCCCTCTTACATTTTACCTTAGACCGTATCTTTCTTCAAATCCTTTATTACCCTGCAATCCGCCGCAATGTATAATCAGGATCTTTGCATTGCTGTTTATTTTTTGTTTATTAATAAGATCAAGAACGGCATAAAATAATTTACTTGTATATACATGATCTAAAGGAATAGCAAATTCTTTTTCGAACTTATTTTTAAAAGCAAGAAGCGTTTCATCTTTTTTGGCGTAGCCGTTAAAACAGTATTTATTAGTAATAAAAGAATTTTCTATTTTTTCTTTTTCTAATTCTTCGTTGCCTGAAACCGAAAGCACTTTTTCAGAAAAAAAATCCTTTAATTGGTCTTTTACATCTTTTACTAAAACATTTTCTCCTTTTAAAACAGAGATGCCAATTATTTTTTGCTCTGCTTTTGCAGAAGCTAAAAGCCCGCTAAATGTTGCTCCCGTGCCACAAGCGCAAAATATATGATCGTAATTCCATTCGGGTTTTAAAATTTCGGTGCAGCCCAAAATGCCGGGTTTATTATTTCCGCCTTCAGGAATTAAATAATGTGGCCCAAATTTATTGCTTAAATGTTTTTTAAATTCAGCTGTATTTTTTTGTGAATAGGCATCTCTGCTTACGAAATACAATTGCATGCCTTTTTCTTTTGCCAATTGCAAAGTTGGATTTAAAACTTCTGTTTGTTCGCCACGAATAACGCCAACAGAATTTAAACCGGCAATTTTGGCAAGCGCCGCTGTTGCTGCTATGTGATTGGAATAAGCGCCGCCAAAAGTAATAACTGTTTTTTGCTCGTCTTGCCGCGCTTTTTTAAAATTCTTTTTAAGCTTAAACCATTTGTTACCGCTTACCTCCGGATCGATGAGATCTAAACGAAGCACATCAATATCAAAATTCTGAAATTGAATTTTATTGATGATTGGTTCGTAATGGATCATAAAATAATTTACAATTAAATAATTGTCAAATTGACTAATTATCTAATTAGACTTCTCTTCCCAAATGTTAACCAAATGAACAATTGTTTCAACTGCTTTTTGCATATCCGAAACACTCACCCACTCTTGTTTGCTATGAAAAGCATGTTCACCCGCATAAATATTCGGACAAGGCAATCCCATAAACGATAAACGCGAACCATCCGTGCCCCCGCGAATGCTTGACAAGATAGGCGTTACGCCTGTTCTCTTAATAGCTTCCAAAGCATAGTCAACTACTTGCGGACAATCATTTAAAACATCTTTCATGTTGCGGTATTGTTGCACCACAAAAAATTCGTAAGAGCATTTATCGTAATGTGATAAAACTTCAATGGTTATTTGGCGCAATTCTTCTTCTAAAGCTAAAAGTGTTGGTGTATCAAACGCGCGAATAATAAATTTAATCTCCACTTCTTCTAAACCTCCATTAATAGCAACAGGATGCATAAAAGGTTGTTTCTTTTCCGTTGTCTCCGGTGTTTTATCTACAGGAATTTTATTTACAATTTGTGATGCGATTTTAATGGCATGCTGCATTTTATCTTTTGCAAAACCCGGATGCGTTGGAAAGCCTTTGATCTTAATGCTCACACCATCGGCACTAAATGTTTCGTTCTCCACATGCCCAAGAGTTTCGCCGTCCATGGTGTAACCAAACTCTGCATTTAATTTTTTAATATTTACTTTATCGGCACCACGGCCAATTTCTTCATCGGGTGTAAACAGTAATCTTATTTTACCGTGTTTTACTTCCGGATGATTCATTAAATAATGTGCGGCATCCATAATTTCCGCTAGACCCGCTTTATTATCAGCGCCAAGCAAAGTTGTTCCATCGGCGGTTACAATATCATTACCAATTTGATCTGCTAGGGCAGGATGTTCTTTAAATTTTATTATTTGTGTAGTATCATTTGGCAATACAATATCTTTTCCATCATACTTTTTATGAATAACAGGATTTACATTGGTACCGCTGCAATCCGGGCTCGTATCCATGTGTGAGCAAAAACAAATAGTTGGTACTTTTCTTGTTGTATTACTTTCAATAGTAGCATACACATAACCGTGTTCATCCATCTCTGCATCTTTAATACCCATTTGTATTAATTCCTCCACCAAAACTTTTGCAAGGTTCTTTTGTTTTTCGGTGCTCGGACAGGTTGTGGAAGTTGGATCGGATTGTGTATCTATTTTTGCGTATTTAACGAAACGCTCTGTAACCGTATAAGTATAATTTTTAAAATTCATAAAAATTTATTTTAAATAAGAAGAATAAAAGTAATAAAAAATCTGTTTTAACAATCATTAATATTCACTAAGAGTATAATTCATTTACTTTGACCGTGCAATTATTTAAACTCAGGTATTTTCAGATAAAACGTGATCTTGGCATTTGGATAGTTATTATAGCAATAGCTTCGTTCTATATATCAAAAAGCGTTTCGGAAACATCTTTAACTTACTGCATGGTGTTTATTGGAATTGTTCTTTTTGCTCTTTACAATTATCACATCAACCGAAAAGATCTTAATTTTATACGCCATTACCTTAATCATCCAAAATTACAGGTCTGTATTAACTACAACTTTCTTATACTGCCCTTATCTTTAGCACTTGCATTTGGCGTTTACTGGAAGTATCTTTTTTTAGTCCACCTTTTTGTGAGCCTGCTTAGCCTGATAACTTTCAGGACCAGGTCGTTTAAATTTCTTTTCATCAGCAAATACATATCTCCCGCAAACTTTGAATGGATATCCGGTATAAGGAGAAATTTTCCGGCGCTAAGCCTTCTTATATTGATAGCATTAATTCTAAGTCCGGTGAAACTTTTTGGTGTAGTGGTTCTTTTTCTTCTTAACTCTGTTTTTTTAGGCTTTTATAATTATTGTGAGCCTTTGCTGATGCTAAATCCGGAAAATTTAACGGCCGAAAATTTTCTTAAGAAAAAGATCTCATTTTTAATACGTATGCTTCTTTTTATAAATATTCCTGTACTAGCAATTAATATTATTTTTAATCCTGAAGTGCTTTGGTTTGATCTTGGTTTTATTTTTGCGTTTTTATTACTTGCTGCCTGCACAGTTTATATTAAATATGCCAATTATCAACCTAACACATCCTTACGTTTAAGCGTTGATTATTTAGTTTTAACGGGATCTGTAATATTAATTTATTTGTTACCGCTAAGTATTTTCATTTATTTTTCGAATAAGAAAAAAGCCATCAACACTCTTTCCTGTTACATAAAATGATAAAATTTAAAATAGAAAATTTTAAGTATCAAAGCGAAACTATACTTAAGAACATTGATATTGTTTTTGAAAGTGGTAAAACGCACGGCGTTATTGGCCT
The DNA here is from genome assembly GCA_943369995.1 of Chitinophaga pinensis. GTDB lineage: Bacteria > Bacteroidota > Bacteroidia > B-17B0 > Aurantibacillaceae > Aurantibacillus. Next base: position 170,165 of record CALRPF020000010.1, on the reverse strand, counting down.
TAACGGTGCCGGAAAAACAACTTTTTTTAATTTGCTGGCCGGCTTCCTGAAAAATGAGAATTGTATTATTTTTAAAAACGGGCAGGCCTTAACGCGTAAGCAAATTGCTTATCTTGATACAGATCTTTTCTTTTATCCAAAACTCACGGCAAAAGAGTTTTTAAGTGTTTTTCCGTCTACCAACTTAACTTATAACGAAGAAAAATTAGCTGAGCTTTTTAAATTGCCGCTTTCGGGCTTTATGGAAGAATTTTCGACAGGAATGAAGAAAAAATTATTGCTGTTAAGCCAGATTAAACAGGATAAAGAAATTTACATACTCGATGAACCCTTTAATGGCCTTGATCTTGAGACCAATAAAATACTGGAAGTAATAATTACAACTTTAAACGAAAGAGGTAAAACTGTTTTTATTTCTTCTCATATTCTTGATCCGCTTTTGCACGTTTGCGAGCAAATTCATTATATTAAACATCAAACGATATTTAAATCTTACCAAAAAGAAGAATTTAAATTAATTGAAGAAGAATTATTCGGAGCCTATAGCAGAAATCTTAAGACCGAATTAACAAACGCTTTTTAAGCTACTTTTAACTGGCTTAGTTTTGCTTTTTTAAGCTTATCTAAGGCGTAATCCAAAGTTACTGTAAATTGTTTTACGGCTTTATCTTCGCTTGGTAAAGTGTACATAATATCCGTCATAATAGCTTCGCATAAACCGCGAAGACCACGCGCGCCTAGTTTAAATTCAAGAGCTTTATCTACAATTAAATTCAACACCTCTTCATCAATATCTAATTTGGTGCCTTCCATTTTAAACAACTGTTTGTATTGTTTAATTAATGCATTTTTTGGCTCAGTTAAGATCTGGCGTAATGCATTTCTGTCTAAGGGCTTTAAATAACTAAGCACGGGAAGCCTTCCTATTAATTCGGGAATTAAACCAAAAGATTTAAGATCCTGGGGCGAAACATATTGTAATAAATTTCCTTTATCAAATTCAAGATCATTCACCGAAGACGCGTAACCAACGGCTTGCGTATTTAAGCGTTGCGCTATTTTTTTCTCGATGCCATCAAAAGCACCACCACAAATAAATAAAATATTTTTTGTGTTAACGGCTATCATTTTTGCATCCGGATGTTTTCTTCCTCCTTGTGGCGGAACATTTACAACCGTGCCTTCCAATAATTTTAGCATCGCTTGTTGCACGCCTTCACCACTCACATCGCGGGTAATAGAAGGGTTATCGCTTTTACGCGCGATCTTATCCACCTCATCAATAAACACAATTCCTTTTTCTGCCGCAGCCACATCGTAGTCTGCAGCTTGCAATAAACGTGTTAAGATACTTTCCACATCTTCGCCAACATAACCAGCTTCGGTAAGCACGGTGGCATCGGCTATACAAAACGGAACGTTCAACATCGTAGCAATTGTTCTTGCTAATAATGTTTTACCCGTTCCGGTTTCTCCAACTAAAATTAAATTTGATTTATCAATTTCAACTTCGTCTTTATTATTTTTTTGAACGTGCGCAATACGCTTAAAATGGTTGTAAACTGCAACAGCCAATACTTTTTTAGCATCGTCTTGACCAATTACATATTCATCTAATTTTTCTTTTATAGCCAAAGGCTTTAATAAATTAAGCGATTGCTGAAGGGCTTGTTTTTGCTCACCCATTGCTTCTTCTTTAATTAAATTAAAAGCCTGGTTAATGCAATTATCACAAATATGTCCGTTTATCCCTGCAATAAGGATCTTTGCTTCTTTTTTATCTCGGCCGCACATGCTGCAGCGCAGAGTTGTTTCTTTTGCCATCTTTTTAAATTAAAACCGAACTGTTAAGGTGCTTTTTAAATTACTTATCAAAATATTTTTTCATGTAAGTAAAGTAATGATCTTTCCAGCCTTTCTTATACATCTCGCCCTGGTCATCAGGAATATTTGTGTGCGTAATTGTCAATAATGTAAATCCGTCCTTATACGTAAAAAATAATTCAATGGTCGAATCCTCATCTGTTTCTGCAAAGTCGGTAGTGCGCCATTTTTGAATTATTCTTTTGTGCGGGAAGATCTCAACATTTGTTCCGGTTATATAACCATCCCATGCCGAAAATTCTCCTCCTTCGCTTGTACTTGTTTTTGCTTTAGCTCCTCCTGTAAATTCTGAATGTACTTTATCGTTTAACCAACCACTAAATACATCTTTTGGTGCACAGTTTAATTTTACAGATACTTTTATCTTTTCCACTTTTCCTTCTGAATTTTATGCGTGATTTTTAATGTCTTCTTTTTTCTCTTTTAGTATTTCAATAACAGCAGCGGCAATTTGGCCTGGAGAAAAACCACACTCTTCGTACAATTCATTTTGTTCTCCGTGTTCAATAAAATTATCAGGAATACCAAGTCTTACTAATTGCGCTGAATATTTATTATCAGCCATAAATTCTAAAACAGCGCTTCCCATACCGCCCATAATGCATCCATCTTCAACAGTAATTACTTTTTTGTATTTACTAAAAACTTCGTGCAACATAGCTTCGTCAATTGGCTTTACAAAACGCATATCGTAATGAGCAGGATCTAATCCCTGTTCTTCGAGTTTTTTTATTGCCGTAGTTACAAGGTTACCGGGATGCCCGATAGATAATATGGCTACCTGTTTTCCGTCTTTTATTTTTCTTCCTTTACCAACTTCAATTTTTTTGAATGGTGTTTTCCAATCAACCATAACACCTTGCCCGCGTGGATAACGAATACTGAACGGACCTTTTACCTCATCCAATTGCGCAGTGTACATTAAGTCGCGAAGTTCTTCTTCGTTCATTGGCGCACTTACGATCATGTTTGGAATACAACGAAAATAGGCAAGATCAAAAGCGCCATGATGCGTTGGCCCATCTGCCCCGGCTAATCCTCCTCGATCGAGACAAAAAATAACTTTTAAATTTTGTAAAGCCACATCATGCAACACCTGATCATAAGCGCGTTGCATGAACGATGAATAAATATTACAATACGGAATTAAACCTTGTGTTGCCAACCCCGCGCTGAATGTAACGGCATGCTGTTCGGCAATACCTACGTCGAATGCACGATCGGGCATCGCCTTCATCATAATGTTTAACGAACAGCCTGATGGCATTGCAGGCGTGATACCTGTGATCTTTAAATTTTTTTCTGCCAGTTCAACCATGGTGTGACCAAACACATCCTGGTATTTTGGTGGCTGCGGTGTTTTAGGAACTACTTTTATGATCTCACCGGTTTCTTTATTGAAAAGGCCCGGAGAGTGCCATACAGTTTCGTTTCCTTCTTCACTAAATTTATATCCCTTACCTTTTTTGGTAAGAACGTGTAATAATTTTGGACCAGGAATATCTTTTAGATCGGCTAATACTTTTGTTAGGCGTACTACATCGTGCCCGTCAACCGGACCAAAATAACGGAACTTTAAGGATTCAAATAAATTACTTTGTTTTAGCAAAGATGTTTTTACAGCGTTTTCAACTTTACTTGCTATTTCTTGTGCATTAGGGCCAAACTTGCTTATTTTACCAAGCAATTCCCACACTTTATCTTTTGCTTTATTGTAAGTATGTGATGTTGTAATATCGGTTAAATATTCTTTTAACGCACCAACGTTAGGATCGATGCTCATGCAATTATCATTTAATACAACTAATAAATTTGCATTCTCAACACCTGCATGATTTAATCCTTCAAAGGCTAAACCCGCAGTCATAGAGCCATCGCCAATTACTGCAATGTGATTTTTATCGTTTAATTTATTGTATTTGCTGGCAACTGCCATACCAAGCGCGGCACTGATGGAAGTAGATGAGTGACCAACACCAAATGTATCGTATTCACTTTCGCTGCGTTTTGGAAAACCGCTTAGGCCTTTGTAAACGCGGTTTGTATGAAACACATCGCGACGACCGGTTAAAATTTTATGTCCGTAAGCCTGGTGGCCAACATCCCAAACCAACTGATCGTAAGGTGTATTAAAAATATAATGTAAAGCAACGGTTAACTCTACAACACCAAGTGAAGCACCAAAGTGACCGCCTTTTACGGAAACAAGATCAATAATATACTGACGAAGTTCTGCACTAATTTGTTCGAGTTGATCTTCCCTGAGCTTTTTTAGATCGTCCGGTGAATTTATTTTGGCTAACAATTCTCCCGGAATAAAGCCTGAACCTTTTACAATTTCCATTGATACAAATATAAAAAAAATATTAAAAATTTAACGCCAGACAGAGAGAGAAATTGCTTAAAGTAGCAACTAATTAACGTTTTTTCTATCAATTCGGATTTGTCGTCGACAAAAGCTAAATATTTAGTTAACTTTTAATGAATTATATTTGTTTGGGGGAATTTTTACCCCATTCTGATTTCGGCATTAAAGATTTAAGATCTCTTTTAACTTTGAATAACCTGAGCGGCTTAATGGGATTTTTGCGCCATTTTTTAAAAGTGCAAGATTATTGTTTTTATCAAGCGCTTCGATCTTTGTAAGATAATTTAAATTCAAAATAAATGACCGGTGCACACGAACAAATTGCGAAGGATCTAAAACTTCATCGTAATAACTCATCGTTTTCTTTTTAAGATAAAAGGTTTCGTTATTAAATATCTTTACATAATCGTCGTAAGCTTCAATGTAAAGAATTTGTGTGGTAGGTAAAATTAAAATACTACTTCCGTTCTTTACAACAACGCGGTGCGCTTCTTCGGTATGTTTTTTTGAAACAGATTCAAGTTGTTCAATCCCCTTTGCCCCCACCTCCAGAGGGGAATTAGCAGACTCTTTCTCTGAAAAGGATTTGGTGTCGAGGAATTTTTTCAGGGCTTTATCAAAGCGTTCCTGGTTAAAGGGTTTCAATAAATAATCTACAGCGTTTTGTTCAAATGCTTTTAGCGCATATTCATCAAAAGCAGTTGTAAATATCACTGCAGGTTTTTTTTCGATCAGCTCTAAAGTTTCAAATCCATTTATTTTTGGCATTTGAATGTCTAAAAATATCAAAGCCGGATTATGCTGTTGGATGGCCTTTACGGCTTCAAAACCATCGCCACATTCGGCAACAATTTCTATTTCTTTAAATGCCGCAAGATATTCTTTTACAATTTGTCTTGCCAATGGCTCATCATCAATTAGTATTACTTTTGTCATGCCTGTGGTATTAAAATAATGGTTGTAAAAATTGAATTATTTTTTTCGATCACTAACAGATCTGTTCGGTGATAGATCAACTGCAAACGTTTTTGAATTAACGATAAACCAAAACCTTCTCCCTTGCGGGATTGCGAGGTGCCTGCGTCAAAAGGATTTGTAATAACTATTGCCAGTAAATTGTCTTTTATTTGCGCGCTTACAGAAATCTCAACATCTTCTAACACATTGTACAAACCAAATTTTATTGCATTTTCAACTATTGGTTGAAGTATCAAAGCAGGAAGTTTTAAATTTAAAGTATCTTCATTAATATTAAAATTAACGGTTAAACGATGGCCAAATCTTACTTTTTCTATTTCAAGATAAAGCTTTAATAAATTAATTTCTTCGCTAAAGGGGACATTTTTATTTTCATCTTTTTTTAGTGTTCCTCTTAAAAAATCAGAAAGATTCTGAATCATTTTTCTTGCCTGTTGGGGCTCTGAAACAACCAAAGCGTTAATTGAATTTAAACTGTTGAATAAAAAGTGTGGTTGTAATTGCTGGCGTAATTTTATTAATTCAGCCTGGCGAAGGGTATGGTCTGCATCCAGATTTAATTTGTTTTTTTCTTCCTGGCCGCGAATAAAATACAAGGACCATAAGATCATTGAAAAAAAGCTAATCTGCAAAAACGCTACAACTACCCTGATAACAACAGTTCTGCTAAACATCTCTGAAAAATCAGGGCTATTAGCCAATTGATTTAAAATTAATTTTTCTGAAAAAATAATTGTAAATATTAAAGCGCCGATACAAATAAAACGCGTGCCGTAATTATTTATATACGCGGGACTGTATTTTTGAATAAAAAAAATACAAGAAATACCAATTAAAATCAATACTAAAGAAATGCTGGCATCAACAAAGGCAAAAGACAAATTATTAAAGATCTGAAAAATAACAAAACACTGCAAAGCCCACCAGATAATAAACCAGGCTATTAAAGCAACAAGCAGCTGCGGGCGTGATGGCAGTTTGTCTATTGTCATTTTAAACTATTAGTAAAAGCTAAGGTTCTTTGCTTGTATGCCCATGGCTTTTTGCAATACCGAATTTATAAAACTTTCTTTTTCTTTTGTTTCAATTGTGTTTGAATATATTTCAACACCATCCGAAAGTTCGTTAATTAAATTCAATTCACTTGCATCAATAAACCGCCAACTTACTAATTTATTGTTTGCGTTGTAAAAAGAGCTTTGCAGGCTTTTGCCCAGGCTTTTAGCCTTGTAATAAGCTTCTTCTTCGTTGCTGGCTTTTATTAAACGGAATTGCTCGTCAAATTCTGCTTTTACGGTTGATTCACCTACATCAATGCTAAAGATCAATTTTGCTAAATACCAATTCATAATTTTATTTTTTAAATATTAATAAGAAACAATTTCAATTCCCGACATAAAAATATGTCCGTTAAGTATCAATGTTTTTTTCTGAGTAGCGTCATTTACATTCATTAAAGGGCGTTTATCTTCAATGCCGGCAAACACGCACTCAATATCAGATTTAATAGCCCAGTTCGGCGGAATAACCAATTTAACGCCACCAAATTGCTGTTTAATTGTAAGCACCGCCTCGTTTACGATTTCGGCTTGCATTAAATTGATCTTACAACCACCAAACGTATTTTTTATCTCTCCGCCTTTAAAATCTTTACTAAAAACATTTTTATCTGTACCTGCAAAAACATTGTTAGCGAAAATATAATCTTCGTTTGTTGTTGTATTTGTGGTTTCGCTTGCAAAACGGTTAAAGCGGTGCTTTTTATGCTCAAACTTTGCATAATCGTGGTATTTATTTTTTGGCTTAAAAATTAAAAAAACACCAATAAGAAATAAAATAATAGGGATCTTGTAATGTACAATTGTAAAATCAGGGTAAACATGGCTTGCTAAAAATAAAAGCCCGACTAAAATTAATATTACACCTTTTGCGCTGCGAAAACTATTTTTTATTAACGCTATTGCACCAATGGCAATTAACATAGTTGGCCAGGTAAAAAACCAATCCGGGATAAAATATCCCATTTGTTTAAACATGTAAACCACACCGGCAATTATTACAAAAATACCTGCTATCACATGTCCTCTTCTATGGTTCTTTTGCCAGTTATTAAATTCGGGGTCGTTCTTGAACTGTTCTTCTAAATTTGTCATTTGTATTAAATTTTAATCAAAAGTATAGATTGAACAGAAGCCGTAAAACAGCAAATCGGTAAACGGAGATTAGGCGAAGGTGAATTAAGAAAATAAAGGGTAAACGCAAAAGAAAAAGCCACAGATTCCGCTGATTCACACAGATGTTTTTTAATTTATCTGCGCTATCTGTGAAATGTGTGGCTTGTTTTAAGAAACTCTATTACTTCTTTAACAAATAGCCTTTTTCAAGAGAAATAGTTTCTTTATCGCTTGCTTTAAGAACAATCTCTTCAGAGATTTCTTTAAAGCCTTTTTTATTGATGGTTAATTTATAATTACCACCTTTTAATGTTAAGAAATATTCGCCGTTCTCATTGGTTGATGTTGATGAAACCTGCGCGCCAGAAGCATCTGTTAAAACAACTGCCACATCTGGTAAACCATAGCCTTCGTAACCATCACGAACAGTTCCTTTTAAAATGCTTAAGCCATTGCTTTTAATTTTTTTACCATCTTTTTCTAAAATCGCATACTCTTTAAGATCAATTTTATAAAGATCGTTTCCACCTAAACCGCCCGCGCGCTCACTCGAAACATACGCAAACTTAGCATCGGCGCTAATAGTAAGTTGTCCTTCTTTTGCTGTGCTATTGATCGGATAGCCAAGGTTAGTTGGCTTGCTCCATTTACCACCCTCATAAATAGTTTTAAATACATCGTAACTTCCCATGCTTCCGGGGCCATTGCTACAGAAGAATAATGTTTTTCCGTCAGGCGCCAAGAACATACCGGCTTCGTCATAAATTGTGTTTATCTCTGCGCCAAGATTTTCAGGCTTACCCCATTCTTTTTTATTCAAACGTTGAACCATCCAAATATCGCTGCCGCCAAAACCACCGGTTCTTTCGCTGGTGAAAAAATATCTTTTTCCATCGGGCGAAACACAAGCGCCGCCTTCCCAATAACTTGATGCAATTGGTTTACCCATTGGCTCAGGCGTTCTCCATTTACCATTATTTACTTTACTTACAAACACATCGCCACCACGCGAATTTTTATCGTTAATATCGTTCTTGTAAATAAAAATTTGTTTTCCATCGGCAGAAATACTTGTAACTGCGTCGTGCGCTTTAGTGTTAATAGAGCCCGGAACCTCAGCGGCGGTGCCAAAACCTTTTAATGTAGAATCGTAATTTGCAATGTAAATATCTTCAAAATAACTACCATCACCTTCTATATCTACTGCAGAAGAAGTGTTTTCTGGACGACGCGTTGTAAAAACCAATTTGCTTCCATCGGCCGTAATGCAAGGATTTTTATCATCATATTTACTGTTGATGTTATCACCAAGATTTGTAACTACAACATCTAACGGCGCCGCCAACATTGCTTTTGCATTTTGGCATTGTTGTAATAAGGTTCCGGCATCTTCGCCTGATTCCTTATCCTGGCTTGGGGCTGATTTAAAAGCTGTAAATTCTTCGATCGCTTTATCAAAACCACCTTCGAGCTGGTAGATCTTTCCAAGCACCAAATGATTTTCGGGCTTGGCGCTGGCATTGGCTTCCAGGCTTTTTAAAAGATACTCTTTTGATTTATCTAATTGTTTTAAATTAAAATAACAGTAGCCGATATAATGCAAAACAGAGGGATCTTTTGGATTATTTTTTTCTACCTCGCGGTAAGTATTTAAAGCGCCAACAAAATCTCCGGCATACATTTTTTGTTTAGCAACAACCATCTTTGCAGCGTCGCCAGCATCGGTAAACACGTTTGTTTTTTTATCCTTTTTATCTTTTTTTTCAGGCTCTGTTTGAGCAGTTGACACTAAAGAAAAAGCAAGGAACAGGAGTAGAAATTTCTTCATAACTATTAGTTTGTAACGAAATCTAAAATACAAATAATATTTTAAGATAGGGTGCTGTTTTATAGAAAAGTTTTTATAACTTTAACCTTATGAAAAAAATAAAGCTGCTTTGTATTTGCCTATTATTAAGCATATACAGTAAAACATCGTTTGCTCAAACCTGGGCAGATGATATAGCTCCCATTATATATGCAAATTGTACAAGCTGCCATCACACCGGCGGTTTGGCCCCTAATTCGTTAATGACCTATACTGACGCCTACAATTACCGTTTTATGATAAAAAATTATGTGGAATCTAATTACATGCCACCATGGCCGCCCGATGCGCAGTATAAGCACCTGGCGCATGAGCGTGTACTTTCGCCTTCAGATAAAAACAAGATCAGTCAATGGGTTTTAGGCGGTGGCGTTCAGGGTAACACCGCCAATGCACCGGCACAACCCACTTATACAAACACTACAACGCAGCTTACTTCTATTGATTATTCTGCAAAAATGCAGAATTATATGGTAAATACATCCACCGATCTTTACCGTTGTTTTGTTATAAATACCAATTTTCCTGTAGATATGTTTGCGTCGGAAATTGAAGTAAAGCCAGGAAATTCAAGTATTGTGCATCACGTATTGGTATATGAAGACACTACATCATTGATTAAACAAAAAGACAGTGCTGATGCAGGTGCTGGCTATACCTCTTTTTTTGGAACGGGCAGCAACGATTCCCGCCTGGTGGGCGAATGGGTTCCGGGAACTGCGCCTATTAAATTTCCAAATATGATGGGCGTGCGCTTAAGAAAAAATACGCGATTGGTATTACAGATCCATTATCCGGCGGGTACATTTTTAAAGTTAGATAGCACGCGCGTAAACATTAAATTTGCTGCAAATACAAGCACAACAACATTTCCGCCATTTAGAGAAGTTTATTTACTGCCTGTTTTAAGTGAAGGCAATTTGATTAACGGGCCATTAAGTATTCCACCCAACGTTGTAAAAACATTTACAGCATCAACAACCGCAACGGTTGCGGCCACTTTACCATTTAATGCATTAACAATGCTTTCCATTTCGCCACACATGCATTTATTAGGCAATAAAATGAAAGTGTTTGGTATTGATGCAACGAATATGGATACCATTCCTTTAATAAATATTCCTAAATGGGATTTTAAATGGCAAGGTATTTACAATTTCAGAAATCCGATAAAAGTACCATTAAACAGCACGCTTATTGCCCAATCTGCTTACGATAATACAACCAACAATAATTACAATCCAAACAATCCGCCAATACAGGTTAACCAGGGCGAATCAACATCAGATGAAATGATGCTTGTTTTTGCAGCCTTAACTTACTATTTGCCGGGCGACGAAAATATTATTGTAGATAATTCGCCAATTGTGGGCATTAAAGATCTGCAAAAAGATATTGTTACCTCACTTCAGTTGTATTCTGTATATCCTAATCCTGCAAAAAATCATGCGAGCGTAAATTATTTTGCGCCCGAAAATTATCTTGCCAAAGCAAGGGTCTACAATGCAGAAGGAAAATTAATTAAAGAGTGGCCAATTAGCATTGAAAAAGGCTATGGCGATATTAATTTAAACATTGAAGGATTTGCCAAGGGGCAATATTTTTTAAACATTGAAACACGATCATTTACAAAAACAAAACAGTTTATTATTTATGAATAAGGTAGGATTTTTATCACTTGGGTTTATTGCCATTGTGCTTTTTATGAGTTGCGAAAAAAAAGTTGGAAAACTTGCAGCCACTTCAACAACTACAGGAGCTCCTCCGGCAGGACTGGTTTGTGACAGCGTAAAATATAATGCTCACATAAAACCAATTATCATGGCCAATTGCGCTATATCGGGCTGCCATGTTTCAGGATTTTCAAGCGGTGATTTTACTACTTACGCCGGGCTTAATGTTAAGATAGCGAACGGTAAATTTAAAGCAAGGGTAATTGATGCTAATCCAGGCCCAATGCCTGCATCGGGCAAATTAGCGCAATCAAAATTGGATAGTATTCAGTGTTGGTTAAACCGGGGCGCACCGAATGATTAATATTTAATGAAACAAAAAAGCCGCTAAAAAAATCAGCGGCTTTTTTGTTTTACAACGAAGACAATTGCTCTTCAATAGACTTTATTTTATTTAAAGCATCACTTTCTTTTTTACGCTCTACTTCAATAATTTCAGGTTTTGCATTGGCAACAAATTTTTCGTTTGATAATTTTATCTGTACCGACTTTAAAAAACCTTTATTGTATTCCAGTTCTTTTGCAAGACGTTCTTTTTCTTCGGCAACATTTATATTACCGGTAAGTGGGACAAAAAATTCTGCATTCATAACCATAAAACTAAAAGCACCTTCAACTTTTTCTTTTGTATAAGAATAAGACGAGAGGTTTGCGAGTTTAATGATTATGCTGTCAAAACGAGAAAATTGTTCACCTACATCCGATCTTTCTTTTACTTCCAGTTTTTCTTTTGGCGAAATATTTTTTTGCTGACGGATATTACGCACCTGAGCAACAACCTCTTTAAGTACTTCAAACGCTCCTAATGTTTCTTTGTTTTGTGCGTGCACCGAAGGCCATTCAGCTACAATAATACAATCCATTTCGGTGCGCTCTTTTGTTAAATGCCAGATCTCTTCGGTAATAAAAGGCATCCATGGATGCATTATTTTAAGAAGAGACTCTAAATAATTAATAGTTGCATCATAGGTAACTTTATCAATAGGTTGTGCTTTGCCATCAATAAACTCAGGCTTAATAACCTCTAAATACCAGGCGCAAAAATCATCCCAAACTAATTTGTAAGTTGTCATTAAGGCATCACTCATTCTGTATTTAGAATAATGATCGTTAATGATCTCTAACTGTTCTGATAAACGGTTGCCAAACCATTCAATAGCCGTTTTACTTGCTTCAGGTTGCGAAACGTTAGCATCTACTTCAAAACCCTGTATTAAACGGAACGCGTTCCAAACTTTATTAGCAAAATTACGACCCTGTTCACAGTAGCTTTCATCAAACATAAGATCATTACCTGCGGGTGAACATAATAACATTCCCACACGCACACCATCTGCGCCATACTTGGTGATCAGCTCTAACGGATCCGGAGAGTTGCCAAGCTGTTTACTCATTTTCCTTCCCAGCTTATCGCGAACGATACCAGTTAAATACACATTTGTAAAAGGTTTTTGTCCTGTGTATTCTTTACCAGCAATGATCATACGCGCTACCCAAAAAAATAAAATTTCCGGTGCTGTTATAAGGTCATTAGTAGGATAATAATACTTAAGATCTTCGTTTGCATTCTCCCAACCTTTCTTAATAATATCCGGATCAAAAACGGTTAAAGGCCACAACCACGAAGAGAACCAGGTATCCAGTACATCTTCATCTTGTTTTATACTGCTGCTTACAGTTCCATTTTTTTCTCCAATTAATTCTCCACGTTTCGGATGATCCTTATCAATTGTATTTAAAAACAATTCAACTGCTTCCTCTCGGGATTTAGCAACAACCGTATCTCCATAAAAATACCATGCGGGAATTTGTTGTCCCCACCACAACTGGCGGCTAATGCACCAGTCGTGTACATTTTCCATCCAATGTTTGTATGTGTTTATGAATTTTTCGGGAATTAATTTTACATCATTATTTAACACTGCTTCTAAAGCAGGCTTGCTTATGTCCTCCATCTTTAGGAACCATTGCATGCTTAAACGCGGCTCAATTACAGCATCTGTGCGCTCGCTATAACCCACTTTGTTTTTTATTTCTTCTATCTTCTCAACTAAACCTTGTTCCTGCAGATCTTTGATAATTTGCTTACGGCAGGCAAAGCGATCCATGCCAACATATGCACCGGCTGCTTCGCTTATCTTTCCATCTTGCGTTAATGCATCAATAACAGGTAATTTATATTTTTGGCCCAAATTAAAGTCATTGATATCGTGTGCCGGTGTTACTTTTAAAGCACCGGTACCAAAACTGGCATCAACATATTCGTCAAAAATAATTGGCACAACTCGGTTTACAACAGGTACAATAATATTTTTACCTTTTAGTTTTGTATAACGTTCGTCGTGCGGATTAACACAAACCGCGGTATCGCCCATAATGGTCTCCGGGCGTGTAGTAGCAACGGTTATGTATTCATCAGAATTTTCTATCTTATACTTTACATAAACCAATTTGCTATTGGTTTCCTTATGAATAACTTCCTCATCACTAACAGCAGTAAGGCCCTGGGGATCCCAATTTACCATGCGCACACCACGGTAAATTTGTTTTTTATTATAAAGATCAATAAACACATCAATAACAGCATCGCTTAAAGCGGGCTCCATTGTAAAGCGGGTACGGCTCCAATCGCAACTGGCGCCTAAATGTTTTAGCTGTTCTAGTATAATGCCACCATATTTTTCTTTCCAACCCCATGCATGTTTTAAGAATTCTTCGCGAGAAAGATCTGCCTTTTTAATTCCCTGGTCGGCCAAAAGCTTTACTACCTTAGCCTCTGTAGCAATGCTAGCATGATCGGTACCGGGCACCCAACAGGCATTATAGCCCAGCATACGCGCACGGCGAATTAATACATCCTGTATAGTATTATTAAGCATGTGCCCCATATGCAGCACGCCGGTTACGTTTGGCGGCGGTATAACGATCGTGTACGCTTTACGATGATCGGGGGTTGATTTGAAAAAATTCTTCTCTGTCCAGTACGGATACCACTTGCTTTCGGCTTCGCGGGGGTTATATGTCTTAGCTATCTCCATGTTAAAGTATGAAAAATTATTATGTTAAATTTCGCAAAAATACACAAACAATTGGGTTGATGTTATATCTTTATGGCACGATTTATGGTATAAATTTACAACAACAAAAAAACTTTATTATGAAAAAATTAATTTTAACATTAGGATTAGTAGCAGGATTATCTGCTTTAACTATTGCACAAGAAGTACACAGTGCAAACGATGGTCACAACCACGGAGCAGCAACTACAGAAACTCAACCTACTAGTTTAGCTGATATTAAGATGGATAAAACCACGCATGATTACGGTAACCTTAAACAAGGTGATAACGGTGAGTGCGAATTTAAATTCACTAACAACGGTAAAGAGCCTTTGGTTATTACTAATTGTATGGGAAGCTGCGGCTGTACTGTACCACAATGCCCAAAAGAGCCAATTTTACCTGGTAAAAGCGGTGTTATTAAAGTAAAGTATGATACCCAACGTGTTGGTGGCATTTACAAAACTGTAACTGTTAACTCTAATGCAAAAAGCGGTACTCAAACTTTAACTATTAAAGGTAACATTGAGGCTAAGCCGGTTGAAGAAGCTTTTCCACAAAACAACACTCCTTCAGGAGCCCCTGTTGAGAAGAAAGGTTAATACTAAAATTTAATTAAAGGTCACATGAAAAAGTTATTTTCTATATTAGCTATGGTATTTGGTTTAAGCCTTGGTTTAAACGCTCAGGAATCTACCATTCCTAACCCTGATCCTAATGCTCCGGATATTAAATTTGATAACGAAACATTAGATTATGGTGTTATTGAATACGATGCTAATGGAATTCGTGAATTTAAATTTACCAATACAGGTAAAACCCCTTTAACTATTACGTCGGTAACGGGTGAGTGCGGTTGTACTGCAACTACAATTGATGGTAAACCAGGCTGGCCGCAGGAACCCATTTTGCCGGGCAAAAGCGGTGTAATTAAAGTAAAATATGACACTAAGCGTGAAGGCCGTTTTGAGAAAAACGTAACCGTAGCAAGTAATGCGAAATTTGCAACTAAAAAAATTCGTATTAAAGGTGAAATTAAAGCTAAACCAACTACAGGTGAAAACTAATATTAATACATTTTCGAAAAATCCCCTCGGTGTTACCAAGGGGATTTTTTGTTTTAAGAAGTTGCTGTTTCTTCTAATACTTCTTTCAACGGTTTCGACTTTTGCGCAAGCAAAAATGGAAATAAAAGATGCTAAAAAAAGTTTTGGCTTTGTAAAAAAAGGCGATCTCGTAAAACTGGATTATGAAATTACTAATACAGGTAAAGAACCTTTAATTATTACAGATGCTGAAGTAAGCTGCTCCTGCACTACGGTTGATTTTCCGAAGCAACCCATTGCACCCGGGCAAAGTACAAAAGTTGTTGTGAGCTTTGATACTAAAACTGTTTACGACCGGCAAGATCGCTTTGTACTTTTAAAAAGCAACGACCCAAAGTCGCCTTCAAAAATAAGGTATAAGGGAGTTGTATTGAAGAAATAACAGATAATGGAAAAAGTAAGATGGCAAATGTAAAATGGATGGATTAACCTCTTCCCTTTTACATCTTACATTGTTTTAAGTTGCCGGTAAAACTCCGAAGCTATTATGGCTGTTGCCATTGCGGCATTTAAAGATTCGGTGCCATTAGTTTGGTGCGAAGGAATTGTGAGTGGCTTGGTTATAAGTTCCAAAATTTCATCGCTAATACCATTTGCTTCGTTGCCTATAATTATTAAACCTGCACTTAATTTGCCTTTGTAAATATTTTGGCCGGTTAATACTGCGCCATAAATATTTTCCACTTCTTGTGTATTTAAAAGTGCCGGCAGTTCTGAGTATATTACCTTCACGCGCATAAAAGCCCCCATAGTGGATTGTATTACTTTTGGATTATAAAAATCGCAACTGGACGTTGAGCAATACAGAGTTTTAATGCCATACCAATCAGCCAAACGAATAATAGTGCCAAAATTTCCCGGATCACGAATGTCATCCAGATAAAAAGTAAAATCGTTCTTCAAATCGAACAGATCATTTGCTTCATTAAAATAATTACAAAGAGCAAAAACCTGGTTAGGATTGTTTTGTAGGCTTATCTTTTGCAATTCATCATCCGTGATTTCAAGTATTTCTATTTTTAGCTTATTTAATTGTTGGGCATTATTTGAAAGAAATTCTTTGGTAGCATACACTTTAGAAACAATTTCAGACTTATGCGTTAAAACCTCAACGACAGATTTTACCCCTTCAACAATAAATAATTTTTGATTATCCCTTTGTTTTTTTAAGTGTAAGGATTGTATTTCTTTTATTTGATTTTTACTAAGCATAATTTACCCTAAATTAGCGTATTTTATAACTGAATTTGAAATTATTTACAAAAATATCTAACAGGCAGGCTTTGAAAAAAATCATTCTTGTTCTTTTTATTTTTTCTCTCACGGAAATTTTTACTTCCTGCAACCCAACAAAAAAATTACAGCAGAATGAATATTTGTTAGACAAAGTTGAGATCGTAAATGCAAAAGAAACTAACCAGCCTAAAGAAAGCTTTGAAGCGTTTTATCGTCAAAAACCAAATCGCAAATTATTCAGTAAACTATTTGGAGGTGTTCACTTTTTTGTTTGGTGGTACAATCTTTTTGATGATGAAAAAATAAAACAAAAAAGAACTGCGCGTAATTTAAAATACGATAAAATAAATTCAGAGCGTGTTTTAAAGGCCGAGAAAAAAAACGAAGAGCGCATTAAGAAAGGCAAGAAACCTAAAACACCAAAATTAAAAGATAAATCCAGTTTACTGTTAGTAGAAAGTGTTCGTGACATTGGTGAGCCCGCGGTTATTTTTGATTCTTCGTTAACCGAGCAAACCCGTTTACAATTAGTGAAGTTTTTATTTAGTAAAGGTTATTTTAATAACCGCGTTAGCGATACGATTGAGTTCAATAAAAACTCGAAACAAGTAACTACAAAATATATTCTACATCCAAAAGCGCCCTATACTGTAAACCGAATAACGTATTTAATGGAAGACGAAAAGTTGGGCGCCATGATCTTAAAAGATACGGTAAACACTTTGCTAAAAGCTGGCATGCAATACGATACCGAAAAATTGCAGAACGAAAGGCAGCGCATTACCGATTTTGCTTTAAATAACGGTTATTTTTATTTTGAAAATGCTTATGTAAATTTTGATATTGATTCTAATTTCAATAACAACTCAGTATCTGTTGTTATAAATCTGAAAAAATTCGCGAAAGCTTACAGCTCGTCAAATGATTCGTTAATCCGTGTAAATCATCCCCGTATGAAGGTGGAAAACGTTTATATTATTACTGAAGCTGTATATGGCGATGTAAAGGAAGCAAAGTTCACCGACACATTAAAAACAAAAAAAGAAGGAACCGTTTTTTTATTGAACAAGAAATTAGCCTACCGGCAACCTATCATTATAAACAATACCGATATCTATCGCGGGCAGTGGTTTAGAAGAGATACATCCGAACAAACCTATAAACAATTATTAGGTTTAGGTATCTTTAAAAACGTTACCATAAAATTTTTAAAGAACGAAGATTATTCAAGCAGACTTGATTGTTACATTATTTGTAACCCGCTTTTAAAACAATCGTTAACGGCCGAAACCGAAGGAACAAACACCAGCGGCAACTTAGGTATTGATGGCAGTGTAGTTTACCAAAACAAGAATTTTTTCAGAGGTGGCGAATTAATAGAATTTAAACTACAAGCAGCAATTCTCGCGCAACGGCAATTTGCAAATGATACCACAACTTACATTAACTCTGTTGAAGATGCTGTGGATCTTGGTCGTTTACAAAAAACCTTTAATACGATTCAATTTGGACCTGAGTTTACATTTTCTGTGCCCCGCGCTTTCTTCCCGTTTTCTTTCCTGCCTTTTAAGAAAGATATGTTACCCCGTACTTATGTAAAAACCTCTTTAAACTATCAAGCCAGTCCCGAATTTAGCAGAGTTATTACAAATATTGACTATGGCTTTAGCTTTTTAAGTTATAAAGGCCGGTTAAGGCACAATTTTGTTCCCTTTGAAGCTTATCTCGTTCGCGCAAAATTATCCACTAAATATCTCACAGATCTTAATAAGTTAAATGATGCCTTTTTGCTTAATTCTTTTATGGACCATATTACAACATTGAGCAAATACGGCATTACTTATACTTCAAAAGAAAATTCAAATACAAGCCGTAAAACAGTTCATTATATAAGGGCAACCGCATCATCATCAGGAAATATTTTGCGCCAGTATTTTAAATCTACCGGCGCGCAGGCAGATACCGCAGGAAGATATCTTTTGTTTGGAATTCCTTTTGCACAATTTTTAAAAGGGGATATTGATTACAGGATCTACATTCCCGTTAGGGCAAAAAGCCGCCTGGTATATCGTGTGGCCGGTGGTATTGGTAAGCCATTACAAAATCTCGGCGTATTGCCTTACGAGCAAAGTTATTTTAGTGGTGGCCCTAACAGTGTAAGAGCCTGGCGTGCGCGTACTTTAGGCCCCGGAGGGTATGATCCAACAAACAGTAGTACACGCTTTGATAAGATCGGTGATATTTTGCTTGAAGGAAATGTGGAATACCGTTTTCATATTATAAAATCTTTTAACGGCGCTTTATTTGTAGATGCAGGAAATGTTTGGCGTTTAAAAAAAGATCCAACAAAACCAAACGGAGAATTTGTGATCTCAAATTTTGCCGATCAAATTGCTATTGGTGGTGGTATGGGTATACGTTGGGACCTTAGCTTTTTTGTTTTACGTTTAGATCTTGCTGCACCACTAAAAGATCCCAAATATGAATTTGGTGACAGATGGACCTATGATAAAAAACCATGGAACCAATTAGTTGCTAACTTTGGCATTGGCTATCCATTTTAATTTAGTTTAATGAAAGTTGCTGGATTTACAATAATACGAAACGCTTTAAAATTCGACTATCCCGTAGTGGAAGCTATTACTTCTATCCTACCCATTTGCGATAAATTTTTTGTTGGAGTTGGCAACAGCGAGGACGGCACGCGAAAATTAATTGAAAGCATTGCATCCGATAAAATAATAATTATTGATACCGTTTGGGATGATAAGCTTCGCGAAGGCGGAAAGATATTATCTATTGAAACCAATAAAGTTTTTGATGCAATACCAAAGGAGTTTGACTGGTGTTTTTATATTCAGAGTGATGAATGTGTGCATGAAGCAGATCTTCCGAAAATAAAAAATGCAATGGAGTTGTATGAAGATGATATTGCCGTTGACGGTTTATTATTTGAATACAAACATTTTTATGGTCATTACAAATACATTGGTGTTGGCAGAAGATGGTACAAAAACGAGATCCGCATTATTAAAAACAACAAACACATTCGTTCATACAAAGATGCGCAGGGATTTAGAACAGATGCAGACAAAAAATTACGCGTAAAAAAAACAGGTGCTTACATCTATCATTACGGTTGGGTAAAGCCGCCACAAGCGCAGCAGGCAAAACAGGAAAGTTTTCATAAGATGTGGCATGATGATGAATGGATGAAAACTAATATTCCTACCGTTGAAGAATTTGATTACAGCAACATTGATCTTTTAGGAGAATACAAAGGCTCACATCCAAAAATATTTGAAGAGCGTATTAAAAAAGCAAATTGGAATTTTGCTTACGACAAATTAAAAGTAAAAACCAATTTTAAATACCAATTTTTATTCTGGGTAGAGAAATTAACGGGTTGGAGAGTTGGGGAGAACAGGAATTACAAAGAAGTTTGATTTAAGATTCTAGAAGTAAAATTTGAGTTACGTGCTTTAACTTCTTAAATCTTATATGTAAGTTCTTATTTCTTAAATACACTTAAAGTAGTCAAAGGCTTCTAAACAATCATTACACTTATAAAGCGCTTTACAGGCAGTGCTGCCAAATTGAGAAACCAAATGTGTATTTGTACTTTTACATCTAGGGCAGGTAATGTTTTTTGTTTTGCCGGTTAAAAAAGATTTATCACTTGTACTTTCTTCCGGTGGCGCTATGCCATATTTCTGTAATTTTAATTTTGCTTCCTGGTTCAACCAATCCGTTGTCCAGGCCGGATTATAAACTGTATTTATTTTTACGGTTTCAAAACCATTATCAATTAATTTTTTTCTTACATCGTCCTCCATTTGTTTCATGGCCGGGCAACCGCTGTAAGTTGGGGTGATAGTAACTTCAATATCTTTATCATCAGAAAACTTTACATCTCTAATTACTCCCAATTCCACAATCGAAATTACAGGAATTTCCGGATCAGGAATTTCAGAAAGAAGTGAATAGATATTTTCTTTTGTTTTCATTTTTTTCTTCACCGCTCAGATTCAGAGGCACTGAGGTTTTCGTATTAAAAAATTAAAACTCTGTATCTCTGTCGCTGACCGGTTAATTAAAGTATCCAAATAGCTGCGACTATCATAATCACAATGATCACTAAATATTGCCAGAAATCAACAAAGTAAGGAGAGATTTTTTTCCAGGTTTCCTTCATTCTAAAATTTTACTACCACTTTGCAGTTGGGTGCATACGCGGCAATGATTGCATCTCGGCTAAAATATAACTTAAGTGTTCGCCATGTAAACCTTTACGGCTGCCGGTTTGCATATATGTTCCTTCAGGTAAAACCAAATTTGCTTTGGTAAGCAATTGATTTATTTCTTTTTCCCAATTCTCTTTTAAAGTACTAAGATCAACTGCAATTCCTTCTTTAATTAAAATGGCATCTACTTCGTTCATTTCAAACAACTCGCCGGTGTATGGCCAGATTTCGTTTAAACCGTTCTGCAAACGGTTAAAACTTTCTTCGGTTCCATTACCAAAACGGTTAACCCAGCTAAAGCTGTGGCGCTTATGGTAAGTAATTTCTTTTATTGATTTTGCAGCAATGCCTGCCAGTGTTTCGTCTTTGCTGGTTGCAAGCGCAGTATAAAATGCAAGATCAAAACAATCTATCATTGCTTGTCGTATAACTGTTTTTGCATAATCGCCGTTTGGCTGCTCGGTAATTAACGCATTAAAATATTCTCTGTCGTTCCTAAAAAATGCCAGATCATCTTCTGATCTGTTCTTGCCTTCTGTTTTGGCAGCATATTCTAACAATGCTTTTGCACGGCCAAAAATATCCAAAGCAATATTTGTTAGTGCAAGATCTTCTTCTAAAAAAGGTCCGTGGCCTGTCCACTCACTTAAACGTTGGGCTAAAATTAAACTTGTATCGCCAAGTCTTAATGAATAATTAAATAATGCTTCCTGAGATGTCATAATTTACATATGTCCGACACCGTCGGGAATTTGGTAAAACGTTGGATGACGATAAATTTTATCGTTTGATGGTTCAAAAAATGAACCCATATCTTCAGGACTGCTTGCCACAATAGCGCTGCTTGGCACAACCCATAAAGACATTCCTTCGCCACGACGTGTGTAAAGATCGCGCGCGTTTTGTAATGCCATTTCTTTATCGTACGCGTGTAAATTGCCGCAATGCACAAACGGTTGTCCCGCTTTTTTTTGTACAAATACTTCCCATAAAGGGCCTTGAGAATCTTTACTCATATTTTTATTAAGTTTTAAAGTTGCAAGTTTAGAAAATTAAAAGTTCTATTTTGCCGCTTTAATTAAATTACTATTATTTATACTCTGCTTTTTTTTGCTCAGGAACTTTCAAACTTTCTTAACCTTTAAACCTTATAACTTAAGTTTATGCAGCTTCGTAATTTTCGTTTTGTTTTTTTGCGTAAGCCATTGCTGCTTCTCTTACCCATGCGCCTTCGTTGTGGGATTTATTGCGCGAAGCCAAACGTTCTTTGTTACAGGGCCCGTTTCCTTTTATCACGCTTTTAAATTCTACCCAATCCGGTTCGCTAAAATCGTATCCTTTTTTTGCTTCGTTCCATTTTAAATTTTTATCCGGCACTGTTAAACCTAAATATTCAATTTGCGGCATTGTTTGATTTACAAAACGTTGACGTAACTGATCGTTGGTTTCGCGTTTAATACGCCATTTAATTGCATTTTCGCTATTCGGGCTTTCGATATCCGGCGGGCCAAACATCATTAATGTTGGATACCACCAACGGTTCAAAGCATCCTGTGCCATTTCTTTTTGAGCAGGAGTTCCAAAAGCCAAATGTGTCATTAATTCATAACCCTGGCGTTGGTGAAAACTCTCTTCTTTACAAATACGCACCATAGCGCGGGCATAAGGTCCGTAAGAAGTACGTTGCAGCATTACCTGGTTCATTATCGCTGCTCCGTCTACCAACCAGCCCACTGCGCCAACATCGGCCCAGGTTAGGGTTGGATAATTAAATATGGATGAATATTTTGCTTTACCGGTAAGCAGAGCATCTAACATCTCGTCGCGGCTGGTGCCAAGCGATTCGGCGGCAGTATATAAGTATAATCCATGCCCACCTTCATCCTGTACCTTTGCCAGAAGTACTAATTTAGCCCGTAGGCTCGGGGCGCGGGTAATCCAGTTACCTTCTGGTAACATCCCAACAATTTCGCTGTGCGCATGCTGAGAAATCTGGCGGATCAAATGCTTTCGGTAATTCTCAGGCATCCAATCTTTTGGCTCAATCATATCATTTTTAGCCAATTTGGCTTCAAAAATATCTTCAAAATTTATAACTCCCATAATTTAAAAGGTAATAGTTCTTACAAAGATAGGATTTATGCGGTTTTTATCCAAAAAATTGGTGGATTTATCCTGCGGGTTGGTCGTATTCTTAAATAAATTTTTTTATCCCTCCTAAAGCCCTATTTTTGCACACTATTTATAGAATTATGGCACGTTTTCATACCCTAAAAGTTAAAGATATCAAACGCGAAACAGCAGAAGCAGTTTCTGTAGCTTTCGAAATTCCACCGCAACAACAACCCGAATATCAATTTAAGCAGGGGCAATATATTACCCTAAAAATGACTATTGGTGGCGAGGAGATACGACGTTCATACAGCCTATGCTCAAGCCCCTACGAAAAAGAATTGCGCGTTGCTGTTAAAGCTGTAAAGGGCGGAAAAATGTCGACTTACATTAATAGCGAATTAAAAGTTGGTACCAGTATAGACGTTATGACGCCAATGGGTTCTTTTTATTCTGTTCTTTCGGGTGGAAATAAAAAGAATTATTTATTGTTTGCCGGCGGAAGCGGCATTACGCCAATGATGAGCATTATTAAAAGTGTTTTGTATGTTGAAAAACAAAGCAGCATTACATTAATTTATGCTAACAAAAATGAAGAAAGTGCAATTTTTAGAAATGAATTAGATGCTTTAGTAAGCGCTCATCCAAACTTAAAAGTGGTTTTTGTTTTTGATATGCCTGTAACACAAATCTCTGAATTACAAACCGGCTTAATTACAAGCGAAAAAGCAAAAGCATTGATAGAAAATTTTGGCGGCGTAAATGCTGACGAATATTTTATTTGCGGCCCTGGGCCAATGATGGAAAATGTAAAAAGCAGCTTGGAAAATTTAAAGATCGCTAAAGAAAAAATTCATATTGAATATTTTACTGCTGTTATTGATGCAGTAAATAAAGCAGAAAATAATACTATTGGCGCTGATGTAAAATCAAAAATTACTGTTTTACAATATGGCATTGAAACTAATTTCGAATTAAAAACAAGCAGTATAAGCCTTTTGGATGCTGCTATAGAAGCGGGTGTTGACGCGCCTTTTAGCTGCAAAGGAGCGGTTTGTTGTACCTGCCGCGCTAAAGTTTTAGAGGGTAAAGTAAAAATGGACGCTAATTTTGCATTAACAGACGCAGAAGTTGAAGAAGGTTTTATTTTAACCTGCCAGGCGCATCCACTTACCGAAAAAGTGGTGATCGATTATGATGCTTAATTTGAAGCATTGCATTAGTTTTTTTCTCATTTAATTTTATTTGTTTATCTTGGTTGAGTTAATCCAATTCAACCGTGAAAAATAACTTATTAAAATTGCTGTTGCCCGCACTTATTTTTGTTGGCGTAAAAAGCTTTGGTGCCCTTGAAAAACCTAAAGTTTTATTTGAAGAAAATAAAGGACAGATTGTTAATGCCGATGGCAACGTTTTAAACGATGTGTTGTTTCGCGCAAATTTGCCCGGTGCCTGTATCTGGATAACCGAAAACGGCATTATTTATAATTTTTATAAAAAAGAAAAAGAAGCTTTTGCCGGGCCTCAAGAGGAGGATGCAAAAAATGCAGTTAAAAAGTTTGACTGGTACAGAAATGTTATGAATTTAAAGAATGCCAGCATCTCAAAAAGAAATTTAAATGCTTTAGATCAAACAGAATTTAATTATACTTACCGTCGCGCTAATAATACTATTGTTGCCGGTCTTTATAAAGAGCTTATTTTTTCGAATATTTATAACGGCATTGATTGGCGCTTATATGTTGAAAACGGCCATATTAAACAAGAATTTATTGTACAGCCAAATGCTGATATTAATTTAATTGACCTTGAATATCTAACCTCAACGAATATTGACGTTAAAGGCACCAAGATCTCTTTTAGTAATCCTGTAGGGGTATTTACAGAGGGCGATCTGTATTGTTACCAAGGCCAAAAAAGCAATTCTGTAAATGCAAAATATTCATCTGTTAAGCAAACCAAAATTATTGAAGGAACAAAGATCTATTCTTATTCGGTAAAAATAAAAGCAGAGAATGTTGATAACAATAAAACATTAGTTGTTGATCCTGTATTGGATTGGTCTACTTTTTATGGCGCAACTAATGATGAAGACGGGCATTCTATTTATAGTGATGGCACTAATACATGGGTTGCAGGACACACCACATCTGTAAACTTTCCAACTAATAATCCGGGCTCACCAACATATTTTCAGGGAAGCAATGTAGGGGCCGGTGATGTTTTTATTTTAAAATTCAACGTCATTGGTAATTTAATATGGGCAACTTATTTTGGAGGTACAGGAAGCGATGAAGCAGCGGCTATTTATAGCGATGGAGTAAATGTTTGGGTTGCGGGTTATACAAATTCAACTGATCTTCCGGTCTTAAATCCGGGTGGCGGTGCCTACTATGCTGGAACAAACGCGGGCGCAGTAGATTGCTTTATTTCTAAATTCAATACAACGGGTACGCTTTTATGGAGCACCTATTTTGGCGGGCTTACCAATGATAATATTAGTGCCATTCACGTAAATAACAACGAATTATTTGTTGGCGGTACCAGCGATTCTCCTAATTTTCCGGTATTGAATTCAGGAAATTATTTTCAAAATTATTCTGCGGGAAACGATGGTTTTATTTTAAAATTTGGCACAACAAATAATCTTATCTGGTCTACTTTTCTTGCAGGAAGTGGCAACGATCTTATTACAAGCATACAAACCAACAGCAACAGTTTATTTATTGGTGGTTATAGTAATTCATCTGATTTCCCTACTTTAAATGCAGGTACTTTTTACCAGGGAGCAGTTGCCGGAACTTATGATGGTTTTATTTCCAGGTTTACATTAAATGGTGCAATGGCCTGGAGTACTTATTTTGGCGGTAACAGTACAGACAGAATACATGGTTTAACACTAAGCAACAATGCGGTATGGATAGCCGGAACAACCAGCTCAACCAATATGCCTTTATTCAATCCGGGAGGTTCTAGCTTTAATCAAAGTGTTAATAGTGGTTTTAACGATGGGTTTATTTCTAAATTTAATTTTAACGGAACTCTACAATGGTCGAGTTATTTTGGCGCTTCTTTTAGCGATTTTATAACCAGTATTGCTTCAGACGGCAAAAACGTATTTGTTGGTGGTTATACCAACTCAAATAATTTATTTACACTGAATCCCGGTAATGGTGGTTTTTTTCAAGCTTCGAATGCTGGATTTTATGATGGGATATTATTAAAATTCGATTCAGCATCAGCATGTAAATGGGCGAGTTACTATGGCAATGCCTCTAACGATTATATAAGTGCTATGGCGTGTAATGGCAGCAGAATACTGACCACTGGTTACACTCAATCTTTTTTTCTACCAACTTACAACACAGGCTTTGGTGCTTATTACCAAAATACAAATGGGGGCTCTTCAGGTCTTGATTGTTTTATTACAACATTCAAAAACTGTACAAATCCAACTTTGACCGTTACAACTTCTCCCCCCTGCGTTAATAACCCTTTAAATTTAATGGTTAATGGTTATCCCGGAGCAACATATCAGTGGTTTGGTCCACTCGGGTTTAGCTCAAATTTACAAAACCCAAGTATACCTGGCATTACAACGGCTAATGCCGGTAACTATTCGTTGATCGTGAACATACCAAATGGCTGCGCTAATTCTACTTTGGTAACAATATCTGTTAATCCGCAGGCAACTGTTACGGTTGCAGGGGCTGCCACGCTTTGCGCAGGTAGTTCAATAAATTTAACGGCGGGTAGCGCGCAACAATATTTATGGCAAGGCCCAAACAGTTATACCACCAACATTCAAAATCCCACAATACCTAATGCAAACACCATTCATTCGGGTTATTATGTTGTAAAAGGTTTTGATTCTAACAATTGTTACAAAACAGATTCGGTTAATGTATTAGTAAACTTATGTACGAACTTAAAAGAAGTAAATAATTATTCTTCTGTTACCACTTATCCTAATCCGGTTAAAAATGTATTACATATAGATGGAATAAATCTTAATTCTGAAAATATTTTTGTAACAATTTTTGATTCGCAGGGTAAAAAAATTCGTTCTGAAAAGCTAAAAAGTGAAATTAATATTTCCGAATTATCTACAGGAATATACGTAGTTCTAATAATGTCAGATCAGGAAATTTTATTGAGCGAAAAAATTATTAAAGAAAATTAGTTTTTCTTTTTTTCTGGTTTTTTGCAAATATCTAATTTGATTTAGGATTTTTTGTGGGGATTTTTTTCCACAATCCCCTTCTTCTGAATCCCTTGTAAATAAAGGGTTTTTCGGGTTATTAACAGAACTGAAAGAGATTGTTACTAAAGTTTTATCCTTTCTGCTTTCCAAAATTAAATCATTGATATAATGAGTGAGAACGCGTTTTGGCCTATTAAAAAAGTGCCATTTTTAAAAAGTTAGTATTATTTTTATGAAAGATATTGGAACTCATTTTTGTTAAATTAAATATCTAAGACCAAAACAGAACCCGAACATAAAAAATTTTCGCCCATGAAATATTTTACTCCAACCAGATTTTTTTATTTGTGCTTCATCTTTTTGATGGGTTTTAATAGTCAGTTAAAATCTCACTCAGTACAAATCGCATATTGTGTAGACTGTAATGGCAACTTAAGAATATTTGTTGAACATTGGCATGGTACTCAAAATCCAAACTCAACCAATATGACGATCAGTTTGAATGTGAACAATAACATCACAACTCAAACACAATCCCCGGCCTTTGGTTTAATCAACGTTCCTTTTAGTCAGTTACCGGGTTGCGTTACGCCTATTACTTCAGTAGCAGGCTGTCCTGGCCAAATGAACACATATAACGACTGGGTAGTTTATGACTATATTAACTTACCGGCCAATACGCCAATAGCTTTTACGATTATTAGTGGTAATAACTCATTTACATCAGATGGTTGTGGTATGTATCCGTTAACCGTTAATTTTACAATTCCAGGATCAATTACAAGTGGTACTCCTGTTACAGTTTGCTCAGGCGCACAAACACAAGCAATTGCGGTTCCTGCGGGCGTTAACTGGACAAACACTAACCCTGGTATTGGTTTACCCGCAAATGGAACAGGTCCTATTCCTCCATTTACAGCAACAGGCCCGGCTGTAGGTGTAATTACTTATACAAACTCTTGCGGAGTTAATAATACAACTATTAGTGTTGTTCCTGCTTTATCTTCTTCATTTGTAAATAGTACAGGTGCAGCCGGTGTGTGTTTAGGCACTCCTGTTTCTTTTACCAACACATCGCCTATCTCCTCAGGCTGGCAATGGAATTTTGGTAACGCCACAACATCTACTCAACAAAATCCAACCTATGTTTATCCTGCCCCCGGAACTTATACGGTTTCATTAACGGTCACCAATGGAAACGCATGTCCCGGCACGAGCACGCAGGTCGTCGTCGTCAATCCAATTCCAATCCCGGCATTTACAGTCAATCCCACTTGTGCAAATACCGGTACGGTGCCAATAATAAATGGTTCGGCCATTCAAAGCGGAACCATGAATTATCAATGGACAATGACAGGTTCTACTCCAAATACGGCCACTGTTGCTGCGCCAACCGCAAACTACAATACTGCGGGTAATTATAATATAAGCGTGTTACTTACTTCGGCAGCAGGATGTACTGCAACACTAACAAAAACGGTAGCTGTTTTTCCTAAACCAACTATTTCATTTACCGCTAATCCGGTTTGCAGAGGTGTTGCAAGTGTGTTTTTAAATACAAGTAACGTAGCTGCACCAAGTACAATTACAAATTGGTTTTGGGATTTTAATAATGATAACATTACCGATAACACTACAATTGCGCCTAATAATACATTTGCTAATGATGGAATTTTTCCTGTAGAATTAAAAGGCCTAACCGGTAATGGATGCAGAGATTCTTTACTTGTAAATATTACTGTTCATGCAACACCTACTGTTGCATTTAATCCTATAAACAGTTGTGTTAATACAAACGTTTTACTGAATAATACATCGTCTATTAACCCACCATCTACAATAAATACTTCTGCATGGAACTTTGGCCTGAATGCGACGCCATTAACAAGTAACGTAAGCTCGCCTCCAAGTTTATCGTACAGTACACCGGGCATAAAAACCATTACTTTAGCGCTTACGAGCAATAATAGTTGTACCGCTACAGCTACTCGTACTGTGCAAATATATGCATCACCTAACGCTTCGTTTAATGTTAATCCGGTTTGTTCGGGTGTTATCTCTACATTTACTGATGCCTCTACACCTGCTGGTGGAATCACGAATTGGGATTGGGATTATACTAATAATAACAGTATTGATGCTACTGTGCAAAATCCGAGCAATTTATTTCCTTTATCCGGGAACTATAACACAAGCTTAATTGTTACTTCTAATAACGGCTGTAAAGACACTATCGTTAAATCGGTAGCGGTTTATGGCCGCGCCGTGCTTAATTTTGCGCCTACGGCTGTTTGTTATAATACGCCAACAGCGTTTACAAATTCAACATCTACAACTGTTAACCCAAATACAGCAGCTGTTAGCAGTTGGAGTTGGAATTTCGGAGCCCCGGGCGGAGGCAGCTCTGTAGTGCAAAATCCTATCTTCACATACACCACTCCAATAAACAATACAACAACTTATTTTACAACCTTGTTTGCCACAACGGCACATGGCTGTAAAGATTCTTTAACTCTTGCGGTATTGGTTTATAGTTTACCAACACCAAACTTTATTTCAGACTCGGTTTGTTTTGGAACAGCCACAACGTTAAACGATCTTAGCAGCAGTAATGGAAATCCTTTTTATTCGTTCTCCTGGGATTTTAACTCAGATAATATTGCCGATCTCACTAATAACTCAATTTCATCTACACATACATTTACTAACTGGGGGAATACTTCTGTAACCTATAGCGTATACACATCGCCCAATGGCGGTTTGTTGCAATGTCCTGCTAAAATTACCAAGAATGTTTGGGTACATCCAACACCTGCTTCCGTTATCACCTATACTAACAGGTGTATCGATCTTCAACCAAATGTAATGAGCGGTGCAGCTTCAACATTGGCTGTTGGTACCTTAACAAATTATGCCTGGGATTATGGAAATGGAAACACGAACTTACTTAATCCAACGGCGCCAACTTCTTTTAGCTATAATCTTGCGGGTAACTATGTTGTAACTTTAACTGTAACATCCGCGGTAGGTTGTTCACACGTGTCAACACAAACTGTTGAAGTTTGGGAAAGACCCTACGCTAATTTTTCTTACAGTAAAGTTTGTGCAGGTAAAAGAACAGTAGTAAAAGGTAATCAATTACCCAACAGTGCGCAGATTGCAACATACAGCTGGGATATGAATAATACTTTAGCATCTATTGAAACTAGCGGCGCGCAAGTAAGCTATACTTTTAACACAGGAGGTTTACAACCAATTAATTTAATTGCTACATCAGATAAAGGTTGTGTAAATACATTTCCTGGAAATATTTACATAAACTATAATCCTAAGCCAAATTTTTATGCGCCTAAACGCGTAGGATGTACAGACCTTTGCATTTCAATACTTGACAGTACTGCTGCTATAACTGGCCCTGCAGCAATATCATCATGGGAGTGGAACTTTGGAAATGGATTATTTAATACAAGCAGCCAGCCAAATACTCAATTTTCTTGTTTTACTAATACTTCAAATATTTATGTAAAAGATTATAATTTAAAGTTATTGGTAAGAACAGATAGCGGCTGTGTTGATTCAATCAGTAAATCCAAATACGTAAGAGTTTATCCTAAACCTCACGCAGATTTTGAGTGGGTAGGTAAAGAAGGCGATCTTTTAACGCCTTATATTCAATTTGAAAATACATCCTTAGGTTATGCCAGTTACCATTGGTATTATAATGATGGTGTTAATTATACCGATTCAACGCACCTGAACCCTACACACTATTATGCAACAGATATTCCACGTAATTTTAATGTTTTTCTAGCAGTAAGAAATCAATATGGTTGTAAGGATACTACTAGTAAGTATGTGGAAATTGGCCCTGAATACACTTTTTACATACCAAATACATTTACTCCAAACAGCGACGGTGTAAACGAAACATTTACAGGTAATGGTATTGGTATTAAAGCTTATAAAATGTGGATCTACGATCGTTGGGGCGAGAAGGTATATTACACCGAAGATATCAATAAAGGTTGGGACGCAAGTATAAAAGGTAAATACGAAAAAGACAAAATGGACGTATATACTTACAGGGCAATTGTTACGGACCTTTGGAACAAAGAACATTTATACGTTGGACACGTAACCCTCTTAAAATAATTTTTATTGGAGATCTTACTTGTAGATCTCCAATAAAAATCTTCCCAGATCATAACTTATCTCTATGGGTTTATTCTTACCGATAGAAATATTGACTCCGTTTTGAGCATTAACAACATCGTTTATGCTTTTTTTACCGGATGGTAAAATATAAAAAACAGAAGTGGCATCCTTTGGAAAACTATGATTTTGCTTTTTTGATCGTCTTGCTGTGAGCGTAATATTATAAAGCTTAAAAGGCTCTGTTGTAATTGAAAAATATTTTTTTGCATCAAAATCAACTCTTTTTTGATTGAGAAAAAAATGAGCCGTATCCGTTTTTAAGCGGCTTTGATTAAAAATAAATATCCTGTTCTTGTTTTTTCTATTTTGATTTTCTTTAATGTAATTAACGCCTGTAAAATACAATCTTGCATTCATTTCAGAACCATTCTCATCTTCAGTATAGCGTTCTATAAAATATAAATTAGCTCCCAGCGTTTTTGCCTTCGCTTTTAAAAGATTATACCAATTTGATGCCAGTACGCCATGATGATCTCCTGATATTTTAATGCTGGCCATAAACTGCAATTTGGACGTATCACCAACATCTTCTATGTATTGAAATTCCGTTACAAAATAATCATGCTTGTAAGCAGATTGCTTTAAAACTTCAATACTTTGCGAAAAAGAAACAACAAAAGCGATTTGAAATATCAAAGCATAAAACCATTTCATCTAATGAATATACTATATAAAATAAAAAAAGCCAAACATTTCTGCCTGGCTTTTAAATTATGCTTTTAATAATTAGTGTTTGCTTAAATAATCTGCAACACCTGCATGAGTATCTTTTAAACCCTCGCTACCTTTTGTCCAGTTAGCAGGACAAACTTCGCCATTCTCTTCAAAGAATTGTAAAGCATCTACCATACGTAAAGTTTCATCTACATTACGGCCTAAAGGAAGATCATTAATTAACTGATGACGAACAACACCGTTCTTATCAATTAAATATAAACCGCGGAATGCGATCATTGGCCCTGTAGCAATAAGATCACCCGCATCATTTACATCATAATCACCAAATAAAGTTCCATAATTTAATGAGATCGTTTTTGTGGTATCGGCAACGATAGGATAAGTAACACCTTTAATACCACCATCTTTTTTAGCCATTTGTAACCAGCCCCAGTGACTTTCTTCTGTATCTGTGCTGCAGCCAACTACAGCTACATTGCGCTCTTCAAAATCTTTTAACTTCTCCTGAAAGGCGTGTAACTCTGTTGGACAAACAAAAGTGAAATCTTTGGGGTAAAAGAAAAACACTACATACTTTTTTCCAAGGTATTGATCTAAAGAGAAGTCTGAAACTATCTCTCCGCCTTTAACAACTGCGCCCGCTTTAAATGAGGGTGCTTTTTTTCCTACTAAACTTGACATATTTATAATTTTTAATTGATTTAATATTTTGTGTAAAAGTATAAATTAGTTTTTAAACAGATTTAAAGTATTATTGTTTAAAATTAAACAAGTTAACAAATATTAGTATGAGTATAGAAATTAATAAGCCCGCACCCGATTTTACATTGTTTAATACTGTAAAAAAAGAGGTTACATTAGCCGAAAACAAAGGTAAGAACGTGCTTTTGCTGTTTTTTCCATTGGCATTTACCAGCACCTGCACCGCAGAATTGTGCAATATTCGTGATAATTACGCCATGTACAATGAGCTTAATGCAGTGGTATACGGCATTTCAAACGATTCGTTATTTGTACTTGGTAAATTTAAAGAAGAACAAAAGTTAAATTTTGATCTTTTGAGTGATTATAATAAAACCGTTTCGGCCGCCTATGATAGTTTGTATCCCGAATTTATATTCGGTATGCAAGGTGTAAGCAGGCGCGCTTCTTTTATAATTGATAAAAACGGAATACTACAATATGCTGAAATACTTGAAAAAGCCAGTGATCTGCCTAACTTTGATGCAATAAAAGCCTGTTTAGAAAAACTACAATAAAATCTTGCTTAAATCCTATTTTGATAAAAATTTAATTGAAGCCGGTTGTGATGAAGCAGGAAGAGGTTGCCTGGCCGGCCCTGTTTATGCGGCTGCGGTAGTTTTACCAAAAAAATACAAGAACAAGTGGCTAAACGACAGCAAAAAATTAAGTGATACCGATCGGTATGAATTACGTCCTGAAATTGAAAAAAATGCCTTATCCTGGGCTGTTGGCGTGGTTGACCATAAAGAAATTGACGAAATAAATATTTTAAATGCTTCGTTTTTAGGGATGCACCGTGCGGTCGATCAGCTTAAAATAACTCCTGAATTATTATTGATAGATGGAAACCGTTTTAAAGTCTATAAAAACATTCCACATCAATGTATTATTAAGGGCGATGCAAAATATTTAAGTATTGCAGCTGCGAGCATTCTTGCAAAAACGTATCGCGACGATTTTATGAAAGCGGCCGCGTTAATACATCCCGAATACAGCTGGGAAAGTAATATGGGCTATCCCACAAAAAAACACCGTGAAGCGATTCGTCAGCATGGCGTAACGCCTTTACACCGCCTAACGTTTCAATTGCTCCCCGCGCAATTAGAATTGGATATCGAACTTGATTTGGAGTAATCCACATTCTTTTATGTAAAACTCTACCTTTTTCCTCTTTTTTGAAATTCAATTTTTAGTAGTTTAGATAACTGTGTCAATCTTTAGAAAAATAATTTTTGCGGCATTTGTTGCTTCTGCCCTTATACTTGGCGTTTGGGCTTATTTTAATTTAAAGGACAGTAAAAAACCTACCACTGAAGCACTTTCTGTTTTACCCGATAAATGCTTAGTATACTTAAATACAAATGATTTTTTTGAGCTAAATAAAAAAATAAACTCACAAAGCTTAATTGCAGATAAATTAAAAATGTTTAGCGATGTAAATTCATTCTGCTCTACTCTTCGTGTTTTCGACTCTGTTTTTACATCCAATGCATCTTTAAATGAAATGCTGAAGAAAAGCACCGTTCACTTTGCTTTGTACGAAGAAAATTTAAACTGGCTTGCAGCTTTTAATATTAAGCGATTAGGAAGCCAGGAATTGATTGCTGAGGAATTAGCAAAAAATTTAAAAGCACAAAAAAAGGAAAATGGCATTTATGAATTCGCATTAAACAATCGTGCTAAATTTTATTTCACTTTAAACTCCGGCGTTACATTATTATCGAATGCGCCAGCAGCAATTGAAAATGCGCTAAATAAGACTACACCAAAGCTTCAAAAAAATAAAGAATTTATTGCTTTTAAAAGTACCTTAGAAGAAAATAGTTTGTTGTCTGTTTACGTAGATCACACAAACTATTCAAAAAGTAAGGTTGTATCTAAATTAAACCTTTCTCTCTCACTTAAAAACGGTTATTCTGCCGGAAACCTTACTATTGAACCTTCACTGCTAACCGTTAACGGTTATCTAAAACCCGACACCTCTGAAATTATATCTGCATTCTACGATCAGGATCCACAATCTCCGGCTTTTTTAAATATCCTGCCAAATAATACAACGGCTTTTAAAGCGTTTGGTTTTAGTTCTTTTGCCGCTATGAGTAAAAAAATGCCAAAACAAAATGCTAAGTTTTGGAAATTAGTGAACGATACAGCTCTTTTTAATATTGAAGAAGAGTTTTATAAGAATATTGAAAGTTACCTGGTAAATTTTGAATCAAAGATACCTGGTGAAAAATATGTATTATTAAAAGTTGCCGACACAACAAAAGCCGTAGAATACCTTGGTTTTATGAGCGACTCGGTGGATACCGAAGATTCTGTTTTTATTTACAAATTAAAAACTAAGGGCTTAAAAAGTTCAATTAAATTATTTGGTTCATTTTTTGAAGCATCTACAAATTACGCAACGCTCTATAACTCACATTTATTGTTTTCGGAAAATAGAAGTGAGCTTTTCAGGCTTATCACTGAGCTTAAAACCGATTTGACTATTACAAAGAACGAAAGCTTCACCGCCTACAAAAACCAAAATCTATCTGAAGATTTTAATTACCTGGTTTACAATTCACCAAATAAAAATATCCGAGAAGTAAAGTCGTTTTTTAATTTTGAAACTGCTAACCTTAAAAACCCTTTCGAGAATTTTAAACATTTTTCATTCTCGGCGGTAAACAATAAAAATAATTTTAAGTTTCGTTGGCAGTTAATGAACGAAACTGAAATGATCAATAAAGAACAAAATGTTCTATGGTCGTTAAACCTCGATGCGGCAGCTAATATGCAAAGTAATAGCTTTATTAATCATATCACAAAAGAAAACGAATTAGCAATTCAGGATGAGGCAAATGGGCTTTATTTAATAAATGCAAAAGGAACTGTTTTATGGAAAAAGAAAATAAATGAAAAAATAAATTCGAAGATATTTACCGTAGATATTTTTAAAAATAATAAATACCAACTTTTATTCAGTTCCGAAAATTATTTGCATTTAATCGATAGGAACGGGAACTATGTGCAGGGCTATCCTGTAAAATTACCAGCTCCGGCAAGTTCTGAACTTTCTGTTCTGGATTACGATAATGATAAAGATTATAGACTGTTTATTGCGTGCAAAAATAAAATGATCTACAACTATTCGATATTTGGCGTTAAGGTTGAAAAATTTGTTTCCGTTAAAACAGATGAGGAAGTGATCTTGCCGGTACAATATGCAAAAGTTGGTTTAAGCGATTACCTTATCACAGTTGATAAAGCGGGTAAGATCTATACGTTTAGTCGTAAGGGTGAAGGCCGTATAGGCTTAAAAAATAAAACCATTGAAAATTGTTCGGCATTTTATATTGATGCTACCAATAATATAAATTCTACGTATTTGATTTATGTAGATGATAAAAACAACCTGATCAATAAAATTTCTTTCTCTGATAAAAAAGTTATTGCAAAATTGAATGTGGATATTGAATCTGCTAATGCCAGGTTCGTTAATACGGATGATAATAAAACTACCGATGTGATCATTACAAGACCTAATGCCATCATTGCCTATAACTTAAGTGGAAATCTATTATTTGAAAAAACAATTGATAGCGATTTAAGCACAACCGATTTTTATGGCGATGAAAATCACGCTTTGCTTCTTTCGCACAGCAAAAACAAACAAGAACTGATAATAACTGATCAGTTAAAACAAAAAACGAAATCCATTAAAGCAAGTGCTCAGCCATTAATAAGCGATTTGTTTAACGACAATAAAAAATACCTGATAGTTACAGATGGGAACCATCTGAATTGTATAGCGCTTTAGTAAACAAAAGTACCGAATTCGGAATTTATTGTTACTTTTTTACCTGCTCCTTTTTCTACCCTGCCAACAATTTTTGCATCAATGTTAAAGCCTTTGCTAATTGCAATTATTCTTTCGGCAAATAACGCATCTGCATAAATTTCCATGCGATGCCCCATATTAAATACCTTATACATTTCTTTATAATCAGTATGGCTTTGTTCGTGAATGGTTTTGTATAAAGGCGGCACATCAAATAAATTATCTTTTATAACATGTAAACCTTCATTTAAAAAATGTAATACTTTAGTTTGCGCACCGCCACTGCAATGTACAATACCATCAATGTTTTTTTCCATTTCTGAAATTATCTTTTTGATAACCGGCGCATATGTTCTTGTTGGAGATAATACTAATTTTCCGGCGTCTACTTTTTCTTTTATTTCTTTTCCATCAGCATTTGTATACGTAACTTCAATTTTATCGGTCAAATTTAATCCTCCCGTATACACAACGCTTTCAGGTAAAGCTGCATCAAAACTCTCCGGAAATTTTTTTGCTAAATTTTTATTGAACACATCGTGTCTGGCACTGGTTAAACCATTGCTT
Source organism: Chitinophaga pinensis (assembly GCA_943369995.1). Classification (GTDB taxonomy): domain Bacteria; phylum Bacteroidota; class Bacteroidia; order B-17B0; family Aurantibacillaceae; genus Aurantibacillus. The sequence continues at coordinate 133,170 of CALRPF020000010.1, read as the reverse complement.
CCCATACCCCCATTGTATTCGCTTTCGTAAGTAGCCTTGCCATAACTGCATAACCCAATTATTACATTTCCTGCTTTTATTTTATCGTTGGAGATAACTTTGCTGCGTTCCATACGGCAAACAACAGTGCTGTCTACAATTAATGTTCGCACTAAATCGCCAACATCAGCGGTTTCGCCGCCTGTAGAAGAAATAGAGATGCCATTATCGCGTAAATTATTTAATACTTCTTCGGTTCCATTTATGATCGCAGAAATAACTTCTCCGGGAATTAAATTTTTATTTCTACCAATAGTTGAAGACAATAAAATATTATCAGTAGCGCCAACACAAATCAAATCGTCTACATTCATTATCACTGCATCCTGCGCAATTCCTTTCCAAACCCCAAGATCACCGGTTTCTTTCCAATACATATACGCTAAAGCCGATTTGGTACCTGCTCCATCTGCATGCATGACAAGACAATGCTCCACACTTCCACTCAAGGCATCTGGTACTATCTTGCAAAAAGCTTTAGGAAATAAGCCTTTATCTAATTTTGCAATGGCCGCGTGCACATCTTCTTTTCCGGCAGAAACGCCTCTTAATTGGTATTTATTATCGCTCATAACAGGCTACAAAGATAAAAATTTGAATTTATATATATTGCTTATTTTTGCACAGTATTTTCGCTATGATCAAAATTTCTATTGTTAATTATACCAACACTTTGCCCTTTAAATGGGCCCTCAAACGCAGTGATATCATTAAAAAGATCGATCTGCAGGAAGATATTCCCAGCATTTGCGCACAAAAACTAAAATTCAAACAGGTAGACCTTGCTTTGATTCCTGTTGCACTTTTGGCGGAATTAGACAATTATTTTATTGAGACCGACTTTTGTATTGGCGCTAATGGAAAAGTAGATAGCGTGAAATTATTTAGTGAAGTACCCTTAAATGAGATCAAAACCGTGACTTTAGACTATCATTCAAAATCATCTATTACGTTAACAAAAGTTTTGTTTAAATTTTTCTGGAAAATAAATGTTCCTTATTCAGATGCTAAACCCGGGTTTGAAAACGAAATTAAATATGCAAATGCGGCAGTTGTTATTGGCGACAGAACTTTTTCTTTGAATGGAAAATATAAATACGAATACGATCTTGCCGAAGAATGGAAAAAATTTACCGGCTTGCCTTTTGTTTTTGCAACCTGGGTTAGTATCGAAAAATTACCCGAAGATTTTATAAAAGAATTTAATTCTGTTTTAAAATATGGTATTGATAATATTTTAAAAGCTGTAGACGATGATTACAATGTAAAAGATCTATCTAAAGAAAAAACCATCGAATACTTAAGCGAACGTATTGATTATCATTTAAACTCAGATAAACGTAAAGCCCTGAATCTTTTTCTAGATTATATCAGGAAGCTTTAAACTTATCACCAATAATTACGGTTAACGAATTTGGTTTATTCTCAAATACAACTTCTTTGCTTTCCATCTCGGGCTCACCATCAAAATGTATTGAATCTTCTTTCTCTCTTATAATAGTAATTTTATTGGTAGAAAAAGTTTCGATATAATTACTTAAATGCGCTTTACGTTTTAAAACCTTGGTTAAAAGTCCGGGAGCAACAAAACCATTAAAAGGCCGTACAATGGCAACGTGAAATAAACCATCCTGTAAATTGGCTTGTGGCGCAATATAAAAATCGTTACCATACTGCCCTGCATTTGCAACCGTAATTAAAAATGCTTTTCGTTTTATGGTTTGTCCGTTAAATGATAAAGTATAATCTTTTGCGCGATATTTAAATATTTCTCTTAAGGTGATCTTTACATAACTTTGTAAACCACGCTTTGTAGAAGTTGCAAATAAATTCCCGATATGCGCGTCAAAACCAATACCACTTGTGCAAAAAAATGGAATTCCATTTACCACACCGTGATCGATCGTTGCTTTATTTCCTTTTGCAATTTGTCTAATAGCTTCCTCTACGTTCATTGATAAGCCCAGACTGCGCGCCAGCCCATTACCGGAACCTGCTGGAACAATACCCAAAGCAATGTTAGTGCCAATAACACTTTTTGCAACAGCGTTTACAGTGCCGTCACCACCAACAGCAATGGCATCGGTATAATCCTGCGAATGCAAAATATCCAATACTTCTTTAAAATGGTCGCGGTCTTTCCAGATCACTATCTGGTAATAAATATTTTGCGGAAATTCTTTCCTGATCGTATCAATTAACCTGCCTGAAATTTTTTTGCCCGCGTTTGGGTTAACAATGAATAATAACTTACGTGGCATTTCAGGTGCTGATGATTTCGTTATAGATTCTGTGTTTTGCATTTGCTATCCAATTTTTAAACCATGGATTTGTTCCATCAAATGTAATAGAAAAATTGGCAAGTTTTGTAAGATCGAATTTATCAGAAAAAATTCCTGCACCGGCTTTATAGGCATCTCTTGAATTACAGAATTGTTCGTAATGCCCATGAATTGGCACCATTAAAACAGGTTTACCAAGATACATAGCCTCGCAAACACTCTCAAAACCAGCGCTACTGGCTAAACCTTTTGCTTTACTCATCATCTCTAAAAACAAAGTATCATTTATGGCATGAACAAATAATTTCTCTTTATTAAAATTGTAAGAATTATAAATTTTATCGGGCTGATCGGTAAAGCAATGCACTTCGGTGCCGGGGTTTGCTTTATGCCATTCTAAAAGCTCTTCAAAATAGCCGTTGTTAACCAGATACACCAAATAAAAATCGTCTTTTTTTGTTTCCAGCTCAAAAATCTCTTTTCTCAACAGAGGTGGCACAACAATTACGTCTTCGTTATTCGTATGTATCTTATAAAAAGAAAGCGCTAAATTTTTTGAAGAACCGGTTGCCGTTAATTTTGTAAAATATTTTATGGATGCCTTATCCAACCATCTACCTTCCGGAAATTCAAAATCGGGATGAAAATAAATATACTGATGTGCCACACATATCATTTTTGCCTTTGGTTTATAAAAACGATAATACAATCCAATTAAAAGATCAAAAAAATTAATAACTACATCGGGCTCATGCTCTTTCATTAAAGCATCAATTGTTTTTAAGCTTTTACGAAAGGTTTTTAGCTTTCTGAAATTATGTATAACAGATTTTGTAACATTGATACTTTTATTTTTTTTATCGGTTACAAAATTCGGACTTTGCAATTGAATAATAGGCGCCCTTACTTTTTCAAAGAAAAATTTAGGAATATCCCGCGCACCACTCGATCCCAACAGCACTGCGCAAACAGTGTGCCCCTGCTCTATGAGCATATCATAAATAGTCATTGCCTGCGTCATGTGCCCGCGACCTTCGCCCTGAACGGCTAAAATATATTTTTTAGGATTGCTCTGCATGTTTGTTTATTGTTACGCCTTGCGGCAGAATTTCTTTAATAGATTCAGATTTACTTTTTTTCACTTTTGGCGCCAATTGAGCTAACCATTCAGAGTAATAAATAATCTTCCAGTTGCCCTCATTATCTTCTACTAAGGCCGTTAAGCTTTCAACCCAATCGCCTGAATTCAAATATTCAATTCCATTAATTGTTTTTATTGCTGGCTGATGAATGTGGCCGCAAATAATACCATGGCATTTTCTTGATTTGGCAACCTTAGCCAGCTCATTCTCAAAGTCTGAAATAAAAGAAACGGCAGATTTTACTTTTGCTTTTACAACTTGTGATAACGAATAATAAGGCAAGCCGCGCTTCTCACGATAATTATTATAATGACGGTTTAACCAAAGCAGAAAAGTATAGCCAACATCGCCAAGCTTTGCGATCCATTTAAATTTTGAAGTTATGTTATCAAAGAGATCGCCATGTGTTACAAAATACTTCTTTTCTACACCATGATGGATGTAATATTTGCGAATAGAAAAATTTCCAATACGCAAAGGCATTATCTGCTCTAAAAAATCATCGTGGTTACCACGCAGATAAACGATCTTACATTTCTTTTTACCGGTTAAGCTGATAATGTGCTTAAAAAAATTACTGTGTTGCTTTGTCCATTTGCCGGATTTTTTAAGCTGCCAGCCATCAACGATATCGCCGTTTAAAATAAGTGTTTCGCACTTGTGGTGTTTTAAAAAGTTAACAACCTCTTTAGCTTTACTGGCTTTAATACCTAAATGAATATCGGATAGAACGATGGTTTTGTAGAAAGTTTTCATTAAAACAGTTTTACAAATTTGGCTATCTTACGTTGCCTCTGTTTTAATTGAAACTTACAATTTAGTTATGCTTTGTTTTGCAATATTAAGCCAAGTTAAATTAAAGGCTAAAAAAAAGAGTTTTAAGTTTAATTCATTGTTACGCTTGTTAATTCTGAGATCTCTTTATTATGAAGAATCTTTTCTTTGAGATTTTTCTTGTTATAACTGTTTGGAAGTATCAAGGTAAAGGTTGTTCCTGAATTCTCGTCGCTTTCTAAACCTATTGCGCCATGTAATTTTTCTACGGCGCATTTTACGATGTAAAGCCCCAAACCAGTTCCGTTAGCTGAATTTGTTCCCCTAAAGAACATATCAAAAACGCATTCCTGATACTGCTTTTTTATGCCAATACCATTATCAGCAACTTCAATACGCAATGTATCCTCGTTTTGATCAACAATTAAGATCTTTAAAAAACTAAAGCCCGATCTTTTCATGGAGTATTTAATACTGTTTTCGATAAGGTGTCTGAAAATTGACCTCATATGGCCGGGCGAAGAAGAAAATTTCTTTTTGGTTTTTATTTCAAGCGAGAAAATAACCTCGTCAAAACGCGGATACGCTCTGAATTCGTTGTAAATATCATGCACCAGGTCTTCCAGATCTAATAATTCAGGTCTTATTTCCTCGCTTCTAACATTTGTTATAATTCCTAATTCATCCACCGTATTAATTAAATTTTCCCATGCTCTGTTTATCTGCGAGAGCTGTTTTTTTGTTTCAGGATCGGTGGTTTTTATAAAAGCAGAATTAGTGATCTCTTTTACTTCTATTAGAGGGCGCCTGATATCATGCGAAGCGGCATAAAAAAGCATTTCCAGATCTTTATTAGAATGCTTAAGCGAACTCATTTGATTAACAATATGCTGTTCCATAATACTAAAATTAGTGGTCAACACATCTATTTCGTATTGAGAATTGTTTATAGGCAAAACAGTTCTGACAGTAAAATCGCTTTGAACAAACTCTTCGATCTTTGTTTTTAAAATAGTAATTGACGCAGATACTTTTTTAGAGATCAATAATGCAGAAACAATAGCGATCAAAATAAACATCAAACCAATACTCATATAAATCATACTAATATTTGATAATGCCAACTCACCTTGCTTTGCCGAAAAAGAAACAAGCATGGCTAAAGATGTTTCTATTTTATTTGAAATGTCGTCGATCTCTTTTTTTAACCCACTGTGACTTTTTAGCCCAAGGCGTCGTTCATAGCCCGTTAGTTTATTGAACTCTTTAGAATAATTATTAAGATCGTCAATGATGCTTTTTTTATCGGAAGTACTTACGTTTTGATTTACAGCCAATTCATCTTTAATGCTACTTATCAGTTCATTATTCTTCTTAATATAAGGCTCTTCCTGCCTGATAATAAAATCTTTCTCATGACGTCTTAACTGCAAAATATTTACCAAGCCAATTTGTTTGCTATACTTTTCAAGATTATGAGCATATTGTCGCATTAACCCTTCTGTTCCGTAATCTTTAAAACCTCTTTGTAGTATTTGCTTAAATGTTTCGGCAGTAAGGGATTTATATTTTTCAAAATCTTTTTTGAGATTATTTATCGAATCATTAAGGTTAAAACCTTTCTGTTCCTGTAATTGATAGAGGTCGTTTAAAGCAACGTCAATTTTACTACAAATAATGTTGTGCTGAATAATAAGCTCGCTTCTTCCTGTGCGAAAAAATTCAGGATTTATCGTTTCATTTTCAAAAAACTCATGTGTAAGTTTAATATCCTGTAATAAAGTAACGTGTGTACTTTCTGCATTTTGGGTGATAGAGGTAATAGATCGTTTATTTTTTTCAAAATAATTAAATACTACTACCGACATTACTATTGTTGTAACTACAAATAGTAACAAAATAACAAGGAGTTTTCGGCGAATGGTTGTGAACATGGGTGTATAATTATAGCATAAAATTATCCTGGCTTTATTATCAAAAAGAAACCACAAAGTATCCTAAATATTAAAATTGCCAAAAAGGCCAGATCAATCGTCAAACAAGGTTACTTCGAGTATTAAAAACTAATTAACCAAAAAAGCCCCACTAAATCTAGTGAGGCTTTACTTCTATTGTTTATAATTAGGCTAATCTATTATTAATTTTTTGCTAATGTTTGAAGTTTTAGTTTGAATATTAATTAAGTAAACACCTTTACTGTATCCTGAAACATCGATCTTTGCACTTTGCATAATTAATCCGGAGAACATTTTCTTTCCTAACAGGTCAACTATCTCTATTGTTCTTTCTGCGTTATCTTCAAATACTATATTTATTTCACTGTTTGCAGGATTTGGATAGATATTAACCGAAGATGCTACATTCTGTTCATCGATACCGGTACATAACGAAACATTTTGCACAAAGCTTGCGGTATTTGTACAGGAATTTGTACCCGTAGCAGCAACTGTATACGTGGTGTTAGTTGTTGGATTTACGGTATAAGATGCGGAGTTTGGCCCGCTTGTCCAGCTATAGGTTGAAGCTCCGCTGGCGGTTAATGTGGCAGTTTGACCCACACAGATCATACTTGATGAGCTAACAACATTAATTGTTGGTGCGGGATTTACACTAATGCTTTGTGATAAGGAGCTCACAGAACAATTTGTTCCACCTGTAATTGCCACAGAATAATTACCACTGGCGTTTGCCATTACAGTATTAGAAGTAGCACCAACAATTGGCGTTCCGTTATTACTCCACTGGTAATTTAAACCTGAAGAAAAAGGAACACTTATTACCGGGCCATTATTTGCACACAAGCCTGTTGTATTACCTGCAACGCTTAAAGAACTAGAAACAGGCGAGGCGCAACCAGGAATGCCATAAATAGAAAGAGAACTGCTTATTTCGTTTGCAGCTATAACAAGGTGCATACCGTTAGGACTTTGTGACTGTGGAATAAAAATTATACCTTCTGCACCACGATCAGGCCCGTTACTTAAAAGGCTGCGATTGTTTACGTAAGTAACGTAAACCGGTGCTGCCGGATTTGTAATATCATAAACCATAATGCCTCCTATGCGCTCTAAAGCAATAAATGCAAATGTATTTGTTCCTATCGCACCAATTGCTACACCTTCTCCCTCTGGCCCTTTATCATCGCTTCTATCTTTTTTTGCGATTGTTGTGTTGCTTGCATTAAACATTAAAGAAAAAGAATTGGTTGAAGTAATTAACTCCATCTGATCACCACTATCGTAAACTAAATTTCCTGTGTTAGCATTCCAGATAGAGAATGAGCGTGCGCCATATGCATATAATGTATCCATATCACCATCGTTATCTGTATCTCCAAGTTTATCAGTAATATTTAAACGACCTAAAACATAATTATTCTGAAGGTCGGCAGCATTTGGAAACTTTGTTGGATCTAGCGTAACCGCACTGATTCTTTTTTCTTCGCTAAAACCTGAATAAGCTCTCGAATCCCCTTCGTTAGCAGTTACCAAATAATTTACACCACCCACGGTATAGCTTGCAATTGCATCAGGTAAATACAAACCTTTGATCGGGAAGTTAGCAATGTTAACTCCTTTTGTCAAGTTAGAAGCATCTAAGCCTTTATTTAAAGCATTTGAATTTTTTGTTCCTAAGGATTTAATATAATTGATGGAATTATTTGATAAGTTTATTTCTACCACTGCATTATTTTCCTGCAAAGTAACCCATGCTTTTGAATCATCTTTTGCAATAGAAATATACTCGGGCTCAAAATCTTTTGAGGCCGAAGCGCCAAGCCCATATATTCTTATGCCTTGTGCTTTCAGCGCAGCTTCTTGCCCGTTATAAGCAGTAAATGTTACATGCGCCACATTGGTTTGCGATAAAGCAGCTATACCTCCTGAAATATCAATAATACTAACCGAGCCATCCGGATCTACAGTATAAGCGTCGTTCGGCTCTCCTTCATTTGCTGTAAACACTTTTGTACCCGCATGATTAAATGTGATCATGTCGGGCATCATACCAACGTTTACTTTTTTAAGGAATGCACCATTCATATCAAAGAAAACAACTTTACCACTATCCTGTGGGTTTGTTCCGCCAATTGCTAAAGAACTGTTTTCAATAGCGCAGGCAACAGTTCCGTTTTTTACAGCAACAGAATTAATATTTCCATAACTTGTAATACCAATACTTGCAATTAATGTTGGAGTGGACGGGTTAATAAAATCAATGATATCTAATTTACCAGCAATGCTGTTTGCTATATATAAACGCTGGGTTGTTGGATCGTGAACTACGATCTCTGCAGAATTTGTTCCTGATACAAAATTCTGATAGCTCCCTAACAAATTTAAGCTAATTGTATTTGCAGCTGCCGGTGCTACTTTATCATCATCTAAAATATAAAACGTGCACTGGTTGGTTGAGCCAACAATTGCATTCATTTGCGGGACTAATTTTAAAATTACATATTCAGCACTTTCAAGTGTTGCATCATTATTAAGATTTATAGATAAGGATGCCGTAGAATTAGCGGGCAAACCGGCCGCAAAAGTAACGGTTGCAACCGCAATGGTATAATCTGTATTGCTCGCAGTAGACCACGCTGATGCAACAACATTTACCGCGCTTACAGAAGTACTTACGGTTGATTGTTTTAAATAAATAGTTGCAGATGTTGTTGTTTCAACAACCGAAGTGTCGTTACTTAAAAAAGAAATAGTTGCCGGTACTGCAGATGTGGTAAGCGACACAGAGCTTGTTGCATTTGTTTGTGATGCAAACGGTGTTACAGAAAAATTTCTTGGCTGTGTCCAGGTATTACTAGTAGTGTTGAAAATACCCATTGCGGTAATAACATCCGGCCCGGGATCGGTTGTAAAAAAATTCCCGGCATTTAATTTTCCACCTGAATAAAGATCGTTAACCGGCATTTGATAACCGTCAAGGCCTGCATTTACAATCGCGGTTCCTAAACCTGTTCCAAAAAATAAGGCGTCTTTTGGTACAGATGAGTTTGTAATAGATGCTACAGGAAGGTCGAAAACAGCCACACCGTCTGCATTAGCGCCGCCATTGCCAAAAACGCCGGCAGCAGCGGGGGTGCCAATTCCTCCATCACCAATAGTATTCTTAACATTTATTACTCTTAGCTTTTGTCCGGCCGGCACCATGCAGCTCCCGCCAACGTATACAACATTTCCTGCGGCAACAGATCCTGATGTGATTGCAAAAGCATAGCTTATTGCGCCGCCCGCTATCCATCCTGCGGTTGTTGCATTACCATTATTATTTACGATAATTGTATAAGGTGTAAGGCCAAAATTAATTGGTTTTGTTGCAATTAACTCTACAAACTCATGGCAGCTGTCTGTTCCTGTAGGGTTTGGAAAAAATTCGCTGATAACTAAACCCGGATTTTGCGCGCTTAGTTTAATTACTAAAAATGTAATTAAAGTGATAAATAATTTTTTGTTCATCTGTTTTATATTTTCAACAAAGAACTTGTATCTTATTTAAGCAGACATTTGTTAAAGATTATGCGATAGTGAACTTATCGGTCGAAAAATTATCTCCACGTTAAAGTAAAAGTAAAAACTGTTCACAATTTATTTACAATCGGTGTTAATACAGGTTAAGATTTGCCCTAACTCAACAAATAATAATTATCTTTAGTGCCTCAAAATAATTCTATGCAAAATACATTAAAAGCTTTAGGCTTAAAAGAAATAAACGATGGCTGTTCAACCGGAAAAAATTGGTTCGCAAATGGCGACATTCTTGAATCTTATAGCCCGGTAGACGGAAAATTAATTGGCAAAATTAAAACTGCTAATAAGGCAGATTATCAAAAAGCTATTTCAACAGCTACAGATGCTTTTAAGTATTGGAAAACAATTCCTGCACCTAAGCGTGGAGAATATGTTCGTCAGTTTGGAGAAAAGTTACGTGCCAAAAAATCTGATCTTGGAAAATTGGTTTCTTATGAAATGGGAAAATCTTACCAGGAAGGTTTGGGTGAAGTACAGGAGATGATAGACATTTGCGATTTTGCAGTTGGTTTATCGCGTCAACTTTACGGTTTACAATTACACAGCGAACGCCCCAATCACCGTATGATGGAACAATGGCATCCTTTGGGAATTGTAGGAATTATTTCTGCTTTTAATTTTCCTGTTGCAGTATGGGCTTGGAATACGACATTGGCCTGGATCTGTGGCGATGTGTGTATCTGGAAGCCATCAGAAAAAACGCCTTTATGTTCAATTGCCTGTCAACACATTTGGAATGAAGTTGCAAAAGAAAATAATTTACCGGAAGGAATTTCGTGTTTAGTAAATGGTGATTATAAAATAGGTGAATACTTAACAGAAGATACGCATGTTCCATTAATTTCTGCAACGGGTTCTACGCGTATGGGAAAAATTGTTGGCGCAAAAGTTGCTGAACGTTTTGGAAAAACCATTTTAGAGTTGGGCGGCAACAATGCCATCATAATTACAGAAAATGCTGACCTCGACACAACCCTTGTGGGTGCTGTATTTGGCGCTGTTGGTACCGCGGGGCAACGTTGCACAACTACACGTCGTTTAATTATTCACGAAAATATTTATAACAAAGTAAAAGATAGTTTAGTAAAGGCTTATGGTCAGTTAAAAATTGGCGATCCTTTGGATGAAAAAAATCATGTTGGTCCGTTAATTGATAAAGACGCTGTAAAAGGCTATATGAGCGCATTAGAGCGCGTGATAACTGAAGGTGGAAAAATTATTGTACCCGGCGGCGTATTAGAAGGCAAAGGATATGAAAGCGGTTGTTATGTAAAACCTGCTATTGCAGAAGCGAAGAATGAAATGGCAATTGTTCAGCACGAAACGTTTGCGCCTATTTTATATTTAATGAAATACAAAACTTTAGAAGAAGCCATTGCTTTACAAAACGGCGTACCGCAAGGTTTATCAAGTGCTATCATGACATTAAATATGCGCGAAGCAGAATTATTCTTAAGCGCTTCAGGAAGTGACTGCGGAATTGCTAATGTAAATATTGGCACCAGCGGCGCAGAAATTGGCGGCGCATTTGGTGGCGAAAAAGAAACCGGTGGCGGACGTGAAAGCGGAAGCGATGCCTGGAAAGCATATATGCGCAGGCAAACAAACACCATTAATTGGGGCAATACATTACCATTGGCACAAGGTATTAAATTTGATTTAGGATAATTATTAATAGAAATTTTACTCTGAGCGGAGTCAAAGAGCTCTATAATTTTTGACTCCGTTTTTTACTTCCCCTCATCCTTAAACGGATTTCTAGGGATCCACTCTGCCGGCTGCAGGAAAGAGATAAATGGTTTTTGAATTAATTTAGAAATCGTGTTTTGCGGTTTAATATAACAAATTAAATTCTCGGCTTTTGCACCAACCGTTGTTTTAATTTCAGCAGCAGTTCTTCCTAAATTTACTTTGGTGCGTTTGTTTTTTATTGCCTCATCTATCATGGCATACAAAATATTCTGATACAAATTATATTGGTTATTCAATTCATAATCAAACCCAATATAATGTGCTTCTAAAGAATTATCGGGCATTAAAAAACTACTGGCAAAAGCAATTATCTTTCCATCTTTTAAAAATGCTTTTACAGCAAATTCCTTTTCGTAAATACTTTTAACCTTACTAAAATAATCTTTCGGTAATTTTATTAATTTAAACTTTGCCTTCTCAAAAATACCTTCATACAATTTATACAATTGTTTTTCGTGTAATTTGATCTCTTCTTTAGCTAAATATTTTATTTCAACACCTTCAACACTTTTAAATATTGATCTGGCCCTGTTACGGTACTTTTTAGAGAATAATGCCACGTAATTTGCAACTGAATCAACTCCCTCCGGAATTTCAACAACTAAATTAGGCTCTACAAAAAAGTTAGAATATTTTTCATTTTCGAACAATCCTGCCGGTTGCAAGGGCGAATGAAAATCTTTTAATAAAATAGCAGAAATAGTCCTGGCCAGTTTTTCTTCTTTGGACACTATATCAACCACCATTAATAAAATAGTATGTGCTTCTTCGGTATTTATTTTTTTGTCAAACAAATAGCCATACTCACCGCTCACCAAATTATTGCCACAGGTAAATAAACGCAATAACACTTCATCCTTATTTGAGTCAATATACTTTTCAAATAAACTCAGGCGCTTTGATTTAATATCCTGAACCTGATTATCCATTAATTCCCCAAAAATACCGGCCTTAAAATCTACAATCTGAAAATAAATTATACCACAGGGTTTAGCCTTATAATAAACAATAACATAACGCGACATTAACTTTGTATGCTCACCCGTTTCCACGATCTTTAAATAATCGCGTTCTAAAAAAATAGTGTTATTATTGCTAATCGCATCCCAATCTTCAGCAGGAATGGATACAGCCTTTTCGTAAAGCGAGAAAGAAAAATCATCGTTCAGCTCTCTGAATGGTAAAAATCTTTTTTTGGAAGATACTGGTTTACAAAAAGCGAACATAATTTAACCTAAAATTACTAATTAAATTTGTGTCTGCATGGCAAATCTCCCAATAAAACAGATAAATATTTATAAAATACATTTTTAAAAATTGAGTATATTTAAATCATCAATTATGACACCAGATTTTAAACACACACCGGTTATTGACCAGGTTGGAATTGAAGAACGCGTTGCCCGTTTTAATACCCGAAGTATTAAAAAAGAAACCAAATTAAAAGGTTTAAAATTGGCACTTAACATGATAGATCTTACAACCCTTGAAGGAAAAGATACCGAAGGAAAAGTAAAACAAATGTGTTACAAGGCCATGCATGTTTCAGACGATCTGCCGGGCTTACCAACCGTGGCGGCCGTTTGCGTGTATCCAAACCATGTAGCAACCGCCAAACAGGTTTTAAAAAACAGTCAGGTAAAAATCGCTTCGGTTGCAACAGCCTTTCCAAGCGGTAATTCAACTTTAAATATAAAATTAGAAGATACTAAGCTTGCAGTTGATAGCGGCGCTGATGAAGTAGACATGGTAATTAGCCGTGGCGAATTTTTAAAAGGCAATTATAATTTTGTGTTTGATGAAATTGCTACTATTAAAAAAGCTTGTGGTAAAGCGCGCTTGAAAGTTATTTTAGAAACAGGTGAGCTTTCTACTTTAGATAATGTGCGAAAGGCAAGTGATATTGCAATACATGCCGGAGCTGACTTTATAAAAACGTCAACAGGAAAAATTCAACCTGCTGCAACCATGCCGGTAACATTAGTAATGCTGGAAGCAATTAAAGATCATTATTTAAAAACAAATGTAATGATTGGCATGAAGCCTGCCGGTGGAATTTCAACTGCAAAAAGCGCGTTACAATATTTAGTAATGTTAAACGAAACATTGGGGCCAAAATGGATGAACAACGAATGGTTTCGTTTTGGCGCAAGTAGTTTGGCAAACGATATTATTTTGCAATTGGGCAAAGAACAAAAAGGTGTTTATTATAGTAAGGATTATATCAGCGTTGACTGATTTAAGATATAAAATTAAAGACTAATCAGTTAAAAGGAATTAAAATGAATAAAGAGGAAACAATAACAGGATTTGATTGGAAATACGCAGCCGCGCCAGAAGCAAAAGATCACATTAAACTTAAAGCACAATACGATCTTTTTATAAGCGGAAAGTTTGTAAAACCAAATTCTAAAAAATATTTTGCAACTTATAATCCAGCTACCGAAGAAAAACTAGCGGAGGTGGCTCAGGCCAACTCTAAAGATGTTGATGCCGCTGTTACTGCGGCAAAAAATGCATACGATAAGGTTTGGAAAAAAATGCCTGCTAAAGAACGTGCAAAATATATTTTCCGAATCGCGAGAGTGATACAGGAACGTGCAAGAGAATTAGCGGTGATTGAAAGCATGGACGGCGGAAAACCAATTCGCGAAAGTCGCGATTTTGATGTGCCAACTGCGGCTAATCATTTTTTCTATTACGCTGGCTGGGCCGATAAATTAGAGTACGCATTTCCAAACAGAAATCCTCAATCTCTTGGTGTTGCAGCACAAATTATTCCCTGGAATTTCCCATTATTGATGGCCGCCTGGAAAATAGCACCGGCGTTGGCAACCGGAAACACTGTTGTTTTAAAACCTGCAGAAAGCACACCTTTAACCGCATTAAAATTAGCAGAAATAATTCAGGAATGCGATCTTCCTCCGGGTGTTGTAAATATTATTACAGGTTTTGGCGACACAGGCGCAGCAATGGTTGCACACCCGAACATAAATAAAATTGCATTTACCGGAAGTACTGACGTTGGAAAAATAATTCAAAAAGCAATTGCGGGCACAAATAAAAAAGTAACGTTAGAATTAGGTGGTAAAGCCGCAAATATTGTTTTTGATGATGCGCCAATTAATCAAGCGGTAGAAGGAATTGTGAACGGGATCTTTTTTAACCAGGGACATGTTTGTTGCGCAGGCTCACGTTTATTTGTGCAGGAAAATGTTGCAACGGAAGTTATTCAAAAATTAAAAGCCAGAATGGAAACGCTTATCGTTGGAGACCCATTAGATAAGAATACTGATATTGGAGCAATTAACAGTAAAGAGCAATTAGATAAGATAAATGACTATTTAAAAATTGGCAGCAAAGAAGGGTTGGAACTATTTCAAACTTCCGCTTCTATTCCAAAAAAAGGATTTTATTGTAAACCTACTTTATTTATTGGCGCCGCTCAAAGTAACCGCGTTGTGCAGGAAGAAATTTTCGGTCCGGTGTTAACCATTCAAACTTTCAGAACAATTGAAGAAGTAATTGAAAAGGCCAATAACATTCCTTACGGCTTAAGTGCGGGGGTGTGGACAGATAAAGGATCAAAAATCTTTAACTTAACTTCTAAATTGCGCGCTGGTGTTATTTGGGCAAATACTTATAATAAATTTGATCCTACTTCGCCATTTGGTGGTTACAAAGAAAGCGGTTTTGGAAGAGAGGGTGGTCTGCATGGTTTAATGCCCTATTTAAAATTCTAATCTTAAAATGAGTTTGTATAAGATCCATAAATTCTTCTGCATTTTTCTTTTTGTTTTGTTTGGCGTTGATATTTTTAGTCAAGCTACAAAATCAATAACGCCGGTTATAAATGATTTTTCAGTTGTATTGCATGAAGAAGCTGTGAACAAAGTAATAGCAGCTATTGGCGACATTAAAGGAACCAATGATTATGAAGTTTTACTTATTAGTGGCAAATATCACTGGACAGTTCATAACCCTAAAATAAATATTCGACCTGATAGCAGTGATTTTACCTGCGATGCTTTTGTTACCGTTGGGCCCTTTAATTATAAAACACAGGTTGTTGGCAATGTTAAGATCACCTATGATAATGAAAAAAACCTTATCTATATCAAGATCTCACGCGCAATTTTTGAGTTGTATACCGTTATTCTGAGTAAAAAGATCCACATCAAAGATATACACTTAGAAGACTATTTTAAAGAGCCCTTTGCTTTTGAAGGCCCACGTACCATGGCTACAGATATGGAGTTTATGATGCCGGATAGCACCATGAAAAAAATATATGTTCAGCCAACGGCTTGTAAAATGGAATTAAAGTGGAAAGAGATTTGCACCTCCTGCGAAATTGTGGCTGCGGACAAGCCTTTTAAGCCTGCTTTAAAACTAGTACCGCCAATTGAAGCCACCAAAACTTCTACCACTGCTGTTCCGAAAACCGCCCCAACTTCTACTACTGCGGCTCAAAAAAAATAAGTAAATTTAGGCTTACTTATGTACAGATTATTTAAGCTGTTTTGGCAATATAATTTACCCCGCTGGTCAATACTTTTTATTGATACTTTTGTTTGTGCCTTTGCTTTATCACTTGCTTTTTTTATCCGCTTTTATTTTGATTCGGTTATGTCTGTTGAAGACAAAGCCAACTTGCCTTACGATTTTTTAATTGTTTTAAGCATTCGCTTTGTGTCTTTTTATTTTTCTAAAACTTATAAAGGTGTAGTAAGATATACAAGCACACGAGATACAACCCGGATATTTTTAGTAATACTTGCCGGAAGTACCTTACTATTTATTTTGAATTACGTGTCATTAAATTTTGTTTTGGGATATTACTTCATTCCAAATTCAGTTATTATTATTGACGCGTTGGTTACTTTATTTGTAATGATCAGCTCACGTCTTGCTGTGAAAGCACTATACTTTGAAATTAAAAATCCCACTAAAGAAAAAATGAATGTAATTATTTATGGCGCCGGTGAGGCCGGGATAATTACCAAACGTACGCTTGACAGGGATGCTGCGATAAAATATAAAGTAGTTGCCTTTATTGATGATGATGTTGAGAAATTAGGCAGAAGTCTTGAAGGCATATTTATTTATCCTCAAAACAAGCTTCCTGATCTTATAAAAGAAAATGAAATTGAATTGGTAATTATTTCTATTCAAAAGATCTCACCAAAAAAGAAAAACGAGATAACAGATGTTTGTTTAGAGAATAATATTCGCGTTTTAACGGTGCCACCGGTTACTAATTGGATAAATGGCGAATTAAGTTTTAATCAAATTAAAAGCATAAAAATTGAAGACCTGCTGGAACGCGATCCTATAAAATTAGATGACGATATAATTAATTTACAATTAAAAAATAAAATAATTTTAATTACCGGTGCCGCCGGAAGCATTGGCAGTGAGTTGGCAAGACAATGTGCTAATTATGCACCAAAGAAAATATATTTATTAGATCAGGCCGAAAGCCCTTTACATGAATTGGATCTTGAGTTTTCTGAAAAATACAAAGATACACCATTTGAAGTTGTAATGGCAGATGTTAGAAATAACGAGCGTATGCGCCATGTATTTAATTCATTTAAACCCCAAATTGTTTTTCATGCAGCGGCTTATAAACATGTGCCTATGATGGAAAATAATCCCTCAGAATCTATTTTCACAAATATTTTAGGTACAAAAAATACAGCTGATCTAGCGAATGAGTTTAATGTAGAACGTTTTGTGTTTGTTAGCACAGATAAAGCTGTTAACCCAACAAATGTAATGGGCGCCAGCAAACGCATCTCCGAAATCTATATTCAGAGTTTGGGAAAAACATCTAAAACAAAATTCATTACAACACGTTTTGGAAACGTATTAGGTTCTAACGGCTCGGTAATTCCACGTTTTAAAAAACAGATAGAAGACGGCGGACCAATTACTATTACACATCCTGATATTACACGTTATTTTATGACCATACCCGAGGCCAGTCAATTAGTTCTGGAGGCTGCAAGTATTGGCAAAGGTGGCGAAATCTTTGTGTTTAATATGGGCAATTCTGTTAAGATCGTTGACCTTGCCCGGAAGATGATCATGTTATCCGGCTTAAAAGAAAATAAAGATATTAAAATTGTTTTTACAGGCTTAAGGCCGGGAGAAAAATTGTTTGAAGAACTACTGGCCGATAATGAAAATACTTTACCTACTCCACACAACCAGATCCTTATTGGTAAAGTGAGGGAGTATGATTACGAGGAAGTAAAAAGTATTATTGATGAGTTGATAAAATTATTTGACACTCAAAATAATGAGCTTATCGTACAGCGCATGAAAGACCTTGTGCCGGAATTTAAAAGCAACAATTCTATATTTCAAAAATTAGACTAATAATGAAGAATTATTTTATTCTCAGTGCGTTTTTTATTCTTTTTATAAAAACCTCGGCATTTTATTCTCAAACAAAAAAGCCGGTACAGGTAAATACAAAACCAAAATTAATAGTTGGTATTGTTGTTGATCAAATGCGTAATGATTATATCTACCGTTACTGGAACAGATATGGCAATGGTGGTTTTAAACGATTGGTGAATGATGGCTATCATTTTAAGAATGCACACTACAATTATATTCCAACTTATACCGGCCCGGGCCATTGCAGCATTTATACAGGAGCAACGCCCCGCACACACGGTATTATTGCGAACGATTGGTTTGTAAGAAAAATAGGTAAAGAGGTATACTGTTGCGAGGATACTTCGGTTAAAACAATTGGCTCGCAAAGTAAATATGGATTAATGTCGCCGCGCCGGCAATTAAGCTCAACAATTGGTGATGAATTAAAAATGAGTTCTAATAACAAGTCAAAAGTCTTTGCAGTTGCTTTAAAAGACAGGAGCTCCATACTTCCGGCTGGACACGCAGCTAACGCCGCCTTCTGGCTTGATGATTCTACCGGAAATTTTATTTCGTCGAGCTGGTATCTAAAAGAACTGCCGCAATGGCTAACCGACTTTAATGCGAAAAATTATGTAAAAACGTATTTAGAAAAAGGCTGGCAAACCTTATACCCGATTGAAACTTATACTAATTCCATAGCAGATGAGAATAGATATGAAATTTCGCCAAACAAAAAGGAAAAAGCAGTTTTTCCTTATGATTACAAATTACAATTAGAAAAAAATAAATACGCAATAATAAGAGCAACTCCTTTCGGAAATTCGTTAACAAAAGATATTGCCATTGCCTGCATAAAAAATGAACAACTAGGTAAAGACGATGAAACAGACCTTTTTAGTGTTAGTTTTTCAAGTCCCGATATAGTTGCTCACTCCTATGGTCCAAGATCTATTGAAGTAGAAGATATCTATTTAAGATTAGATAAAGACATTGAAGAGCTGCTGAATGAGCTCGATAAAGAAGTTGGTAAAAACAATTATACCGTTTTTTTAACCGCAGATCATGGCGGGGCAGATGTACCAAATCATTTAACCGATAATAAAATTCCTGCAGGTTATTTAAAAGATAATAAGCTGACAAAAAAAATAAAAACTTATTTTGAGCACAGCTATTGCGACACTTTGTTGTTTTCTTGTGTAACTAACGAGCAGGTATATTTAAATAACAAAAGAATAGAAGAAGAAAAACTAAATTTAGATGATATAGAAAAAAAGCTGGCTGATTTTCTAATAAGCGTTCATGGCATTGCAGAAGCCTATCCATCAAAGATTCTAAAAAACGAATCGTTTGATAAAAATGATTACAGGGCTTTATTACAAAACGGATACAATCATAAACTAAGTGGCAATGTTTGCTTCATATATAACCCGGCCTGGATGGATTATACTGAAAAAGGCACAACTCACGGCGCGGGTTATAATTACGATACGCACGTGCCAATTATTTTTTACGGTAATGGAATAAAAAAAGGAGAAACATTTTCTTACATAACCATTACGCAAATTGCGCCCACTATTTGTGAGCTGTTAAAGATCAATCAGCCTAATTCAACAATTGCTGAGCCGTTGAATAATTTCTTTAAATAGTTCTATGGCCCAGGCTTAACTTTAATTTTTTTGGCGGGCCTGAATAATTAAGTTTTAAGCCTTTTGAATTTTCAGCGCTTTGGCCGCTATTTTTAGGAATATAATTCTTACCGCGTTTTTTTAAATTACTCCATGGTATTAAAATATTTATGTTTGAATTATCTTTAAAATGATATTTTCCGCTTACAAATAAATTTAAAACATTGGAGCCTATCTCCATTTCCTGGATTTCCATTTCAAAACCTTTTATTTTACAAGTCTCGTTGATCTCGCTGAAAGAAATATCCTTAAAATCCCTATTCCGGAAAACATAATCGGATATGTTCTGCAAAGGCTCAAAATTAATAAGATGCCCTTCTTTTAATTTTATTTTTATTTCGCCATCCATTGTATTACCTATAACCTCTATATTTTCGTCCAGCTCTGTTTTAAATCCCGCATCTACAAAAATATTTCCCTGCAAATTTTTACTGGTTACCGCTTTTTGACCAAAATTTTCAAACTGTTCAAAAAGCGTATTTACATCCATATTTTCAATTTTAACCTCAGCATTTATCTTATTAAGATCGTAAATAGTTCCTTTGGCGAAAAGCTTTCCATTACACGCATTAAGGTTTACAGATTTTACGTCCAGTAATTTATTTTTATAAACCATGTTAATACTAGCGTTGCTTGCTTTTACATTACGGATAAATAATTTTTTTGCAAGCAATGAAACATTAAATTCAAAATTTTTCTGCTCTGCTTTAATTGTTTTTTTGTACGCAGCCTTAGTGCCGTTTTTTGTTTTTAGTTTATTAACTAAATAAGGATTTAAGTTAAAACTTTCAGAAGTGGCCACTAGTGTAGTTTTAAAACCGTTACTATAACCAAGAACATAATTTGTAAAACCAACAACATTTCCCTTTAAAACAACGTTTCCAGCATCGGTTTTTAGAAGTAAATTTTCGAATTGTAAATTTTTATTATTTAGGTTGGCGTTACCATCCATTGTGTAAACATAGGGTTTGTTTTTATCGCGATAGCTTAAAGCGTTAAAAAATACGCTTGCATTTAATTTCATTGGTCTTTCTAAAAATTCATCTTTATTTAATTTATTTGTTGGGCCTGAATATTTTATTTTTGCAGTACAATTGCCATTCAAAACAACATCCTCATCTTGTTTAAAATTAACTTTAGATGAATTCACAAATAAATTGGCATCTATGTTAATAAAAGGATTATCAAAATTAGTTACTTTAACTGATGCCGTAAAAGGAAAATCGTAAACATTACCTTTGATCTTTTTAAAAACTATTTGTGCGTTTTCGGTATTACCCATTAGCCCCGATGAATCAAGGCTTACAATAGTTCCTTTAAATGAAAGGTTAGAATATGGAATTTTACTATTTCCGATAGTTACATTATTTTTTCGTCCTTCTAAATGAGCGATGATTATTGGCTCTTGTTTAATACCAAGCGCTGCAACAATCATTATTTTTCCATCCACATCGCCATTCACATTAAAATTTGCAAGTTTTTTTTGAAGACTTTCGTTTAATATTGCAACACCATTGTAGTAATTTATATTTTTACTTTCAATATTTAACAGTAACTGCTTTTTATCATTAAGATCGATAAAAGAGCTTACATTAAAAGGATGATTACTTATGGTTATTGATGAAGGAGCGTGAACAAAAATTGTTTTTTGTTTTGAAAAAATACTTATATGAAGATTCATGACGGCTTCTGTATTTTTTAAAAACGCGCCTTTTTCTTTTTTAAATAATAAACCGCCTACCTTTGTTTCTCCATAGAATTTTGCCTCTATTCCATCCAATTGATGCTTTAGCTGTATGGTGTTTGCCTTAAAAAATACATTAATAATCTGTCCGCGTTGTCTATCCTCAAAATTAAACTGCGTGTTTTTAATACTTACTTTTTTGATTTCAAATTTTATTGCTTCTGCAACCGTGTCGTTATTATTTGTTTGAAACTGAAAATTATTTTTATTCGCCTCTTTAATTAGATTTATGTTTGCATCTTTAATAAATACCGATTCGATCACAAATTTTTTATGAATGAGCTGACTAACATCGAAGGCCAGGGCAATTGAAGAAGCTTTTAAAAAAGGTTGTTTAATGGAAACGCTATCTGATAAAGAAATATTATTTAATTCTATTGCTAAGTTTGGCCAGCTGCTAAAAAAAGATACATCAATGTCTTCAACTTTTAAAATTAAACCATTCTGATTTTTTAAATTTGTTATTAGGTTAGCCGTTAGCTCTTTTTTATAAAACATAAACAGAATAAAAATCGAAATAATTACAGCCAGTATGCAACTGAGTAAGCCAATAAAAATTCGCTTGATATATTTTTTATATTTCAATTTTTAATTTTACAGGAAAAGAAAAGGTAAATAATTTTTTGCAAACGCGTTATTATTTTAGCAACATGTTATTGCAAATTTGATGCCAACGAAGGTTAATTAGTATTAGTTACGCTGATTCCTCTGGCGGAACGTCCTTCAAGTGAAGCGAAACAATTTTTGTTGTCCATTGCAGGATTAGCTACGCTGATCACTGTGGAGGTGAGCCTTAACAAATTTTAAACTCTTACAGTATTTTTTTACCACTAAATCTCATGAAAACAAGTTTTCATTTGTTGGGATTAGCTAAGCTGATCCCTAAAAGGTTGACCTGCCAATAAATTTCAAACCCTTCTGGGTTTTATTTTGTTTTACAACTAATCTTTTGAAAATAAATTTTCAACGATTTGCCGTAAAACAAAAAACCTCGCTTTCGCGAGGTTTGAAAATTTATTGGGTAAATGATGGGATTCGAACCCACGACCCTCGGTACCACAAACCGATGCTCTAACCAACTGAGCTACATCTACCATATAATACCGGTATTTTGGTATTGGAGGGCAAATGTAATAATTTTTTAAATAATAGAATAAATAAATTGGGAAAATAATGTTAGCGAATAAGGGTTACATTACCTTTTTTGAAACTTTCTTCGCCATTAATGCATTTTACCTTTAAGTACCAGCCAAATACGCCAACATCCGCCGGTCGGCTTTTATAGATACCATCCCAGCCTTTTGTTTTATCTGTTGTATCAAAAACTTTTTCGCCCCAACGATTATAAATTGCAAAATAAACCTCATCCACCTTTAAACCCCTAACAAATAAAACATCGTTCTTCCCATCGCCATTTGGTGTAAACGTATTGGGTATAAAAACATCTTCCTCTATGCAGCCGGCAGAATAGGCTTCAACATTTACTGTGGTGGTTTCTTTACATGGCCCCAATGTAGCTACAGCAGTATAAGTTGTAGGCCTGTCAGGATAGGCCGTAACGGTGTAACCGATTGCAGGCGTTGTGCTTCCCAAAGGCAACCAGGTAACTAAAACGCCGGGGCTTCCTAAATAGGTAAGTGTGGTTGGGCTGCCTGTTGTAACAATAACCGGATTAGCATTTGCACCTATTGGTATTGCTGATAATTGCGTAACATTTACATTGGTTGTTAGTAAGAAGGTACACTGGTTTCCTCCTACAAAAAGTGATGAAGTAATTACAACAGAATATTGTGTACTTATTGTTGGCGTGGCATTTGGCGTTGATGAATTTGGAAAATCCAGGCTGCTTGAAGGCGTCCAAGTATAAGAAACACCCCCCGAAGCACTTAGTTGTACTTTAGCCCCTTTACAAATAATGCTCGAGCCATTTACGGCCACAGGTGGGGGAACAGGAACTGTAATGATCCGGCTGGTTGTGTCTTTACAGCCGAAATTATTAGTTGTAATTAAACCAACGGTATGTGTACCCCCCGCGCTATAAAAATTGTAGGGATTTTGAATGGAGCTGGTAACACTTGGTGTTGCCGAAAGGTACCATTCCCAGGCATTAACATCAGGCGTTGATAGATCATTAAAATATACGCCGCCACCACATGGATTTATATTGTATGTAAAATTTGCTACCGGTTTAGGATTTACTATTACTGTTGTTGTAAGATTTGCCAGGCAGTTATTGCCATTTGTATTATTAAAAATCGTTACTGTATAAACGGTGGTGGTAGTTGGATTTACAACAGGATTTGCAATGTTTGTATTACTTACAGTTGCTGATGGAGACCATGTATAGCTTGTGCCGCCGCTGGCCGACACGCTGGTAGTGAAACCTTCGCAGATTGTTGCGCCATTAGCCACGCCGGGATTAAAAATAAAAATATTGACCGGTTGTTTGATAGAATCTTTACAGCCAAAAGAATTTGTAGCAATTAATGTAACTGTGTAATTTCCTGAACTGCCATAAACATGCGTGGGGTTTGACAGAGTGGATGTAGGAGTAGCGTCTCCAAAATTCCAAATATAATTAGCTGTGCCTGTTGAACTATTGGTAGCTGTTAAAGTATTAGAACAAGGACTTACGGTAGAAGTAAAAGCAGGTGTTGGTCTTGGATGAACCGTTATTATTTTAACGGCACTATCTTTTTTTATACATTTTGTTGTATCGCGAACTACCAGAGAAACTGTATAGGTTCCAGGATTAGCAAATGTAACCGAGGGGTTTAATGTTGTTGATGTTGTATTACCCGGACCAAGATACCATGTATAACTTGTTCCTGGCGTGCCATTGGTAAAATTAACGGTTAAAGGAGGACAACCGGCAACTGTATTTGTATTTAAAGTAGCTAATGCGGCCTGGAATTTAAAATCTATTTTAAATACACCGTTATTGCAATTAAAATTTTGAGTGTTTTGATTTGGCATTCCCGGTATTCCTGGCCAGGCACCGGGCGTTACGGGAAAATCCTGGTTAGCAGCATTCGGATTGCCCGTATTACAGCCGGCACAAACCGATTGATAGATAACTCCTTTTCTATCAAAGCGTGATGTTCCGCCGTCAACGTGCTCCTGGCTTGTTCCGCCTCCAAAATAAGAACCATACAGTAAGCTTCCGGCGTTTGGTGTAAGGGCCATTAAATAAAAATCATAGCCCGTTGTAGTTGCCTGTGTTGGGTTAAATATAGGCATAGTGCCCATGGCAGGCCCGGTTAAAATATTACCTCCCCAACCCGATAAATAAATATTGCCATTACACTCATCTACCGCAAATGCAGAAGGAGAAATATCCATATTGGTTGTACTGCTTCCGAAAACAGTTGACATTAATTTTGCACTTAATGTGTTATCATATTTTGTAATGAACTGATGCGTATTTGCAACACTGAAAACGCCCGCAGCACTAAGTGGAACAATAACCGGCATATTGCCGCGCGACTGACCATATATGTGGGGCTGGCCAGCAACATTGCACTGTACAAAAAATGAATTGTCGTACTGATTTGTACCAACGTAGGTCGAATGTAGGATCGCATTTCCTAATGCATTGATTTTTGTAAGGAAGCCATCGGTCTTGCCTCCGTTATAAACTGTTGACTGTGCAGCTGCTGTGACAGAAAAATCGCTACTACATGTTCCACCGGTTATAAATACTTCAAAATTTGGCAGTACAAATAAACCGTTACCACAATCTATCTTACTTCCACCCAAATAAGTGCTATAAATAACCGAGGTTAAATTTGTATTGAATTTTGCAATAATTGCATCTTGCTTGCCCCCCAAACTATTATCAAAGCCCCCAACAATAGGAATATCAGATGAACGGGTAGAGCTGGCAATGTAAACATTGTTCAATGTATCCAATTGTATCTCGCCTCTGTAAGTATCGCCATAATTGGTTTGCAAAGAATCGTAATTGGTAGTATTTGTGGTAGCAGTTCCGGGCGCAGGCGCTAAATTAAATGCAACCTGGCTTGTTCCCTCCAAATAATTCACGCCATCATTTCCACTGCCGCCATAATACGTACAACCTAAAAGCGCGCTGCCAGCAGGATTAAATTTTGCAATATAGATATCAGTGCCGTTAAAAAAAACAGAGCCATTGCTTATAAAACCTATATTTTGCCCACCGGCGAATGTTGGATAAGCAGAGCCGCTTGTTGTAGGAAAATTAGTTGATCCTGTTGCGCCATATAAATATAAATTATTTGCTTTATCAACTATTAAGCTTGTTACAACCTCTGTGCCGTTACCACCCATGTAAGTTGAATAGATCAAAGATGTACCTGTTGCATTATATTTTGTAAGAACAATATCGGTATTACCATAAGCAGGTGTGCCATTAAATAAATTACTATACGACCCGGTAACATAAGGATAGCCCGAGCCAAAAACCGTACCGCCACTATACAAATTTCCCTGCATATCAAACGTTCCTGTCATTCCGAAATTATCGGCCAACGATCCCGACTGTGCAGCAAACACTAACACGGGATCAATTACCAATTCATAATTTTTATCATAACCTTTCGGAAAATCGAAACTTAAAATATTGCCATTGAGTTTATACTTGCAGAACACCTGTTTTATTTCTCCGTTTATTATTTGGTATGCATAGGGCTTTTGTTCAACAATAGTGTTTACTTCAAGCTGTATGGTAACAGCGCCGTCTTTTAATTTAATTTTATTTACGCCTTCATACCTGAGTTTAATATTTTGCGCATTGGCGTTTGGCTTTAAATGAAAATTATACTTCATTCCGCTTGTTGAAGTAATGGCTTCGTAATCTATGCCCTCATACAACTCCTTTAACCAGATCTGGTGATAGTTTTGCACATTGCCTTTCCATTTGCTTTTATCGTTACCTAAAAAGAAGTTTTCGTAATCAGATCCTTTCTGGTATTTTTCGGTTCTTACAACATCATTGCATCCGTCAAAATGCACTTTATATGCATGAAAAAGTATATTATAATCTTTATATAGTTTTTTCTCAAAGCCGCCATTGTGAATTGACCTTAATTTCTTCTTGTCGTAAAAATTAAAGGTCAAACAATTTTTTTCTACAAATAAAGCTCCGCCATCCAACTGAGCCCTGAATAAAATTTTGTTATCCCATTGACCAATATTTTCGGTGAATTTTAAAGCCGGGTTAACGTGTGGCGTAACAACACGCTGGTGAGTATCCGTTTGAGAGAAAAGGCAAGCAAAGTTTCCTATAAAAAAAAGTAATATCAGGCCATTTTTCAGCATTAACCAAATATACATTAAACTGCTTTATTTTACAAAACACTCAGTAACCCATTATGGTTTTCAGCTAAAAATATACAATAACCACCTCAATAAGATAAAATTTAAGCTTACTAAACCGCGTTTTTTAGTAATTTTGCAGCCTTATGCCAAATATTGTTGCTATAGTAGGAAGACCGAATGTTGGAAAATCAACACTGTTCAATCGTTTAACAGAAACGCGCCAGGCCATTGTTGATGAGGTTGCCGGGGTTACCCGCGATCGCCATTACGGTAAAGCCTTTTGGGGAAATGTTGAATTTAGTTTAATAGATACCGGTGGTTATATTAAAGGCAGTGATGATATTTTTGAAGGCGAAATTCGTAAACAGGTTGCTATTGCTATTGAAGAATGCTCTGCTATTTTATTTTTATCTGATGTTACTGATGGTGTTACTCAATTTGATACCGAGGTTGCCAATATTATCCGCAAAAGTAAAAAGCCGGCTTTGGTGGTTGCCAATAAGGTAGATACACATGATAAAGCTGCTTATGCTGCAGAATTTTACCAGTTTGGTTTGGGCGAAGTGTTCCCGATCTCCGCCGCAACAGGCAGCGGCACCGGCGATCTTTTAGATGCTTTAATTAAAATATTACCAAAAGACGAAACGGCAATTGAGCAAGCTGATATTCCGCGCATTGCCATTGTAGGTCGCCCAAATGTTGGCAAATCTTCTTTAACCAACGCGCTTTTAGGTGAAGAGCGTAATATTGTAACTCATGTTGCAGGCACAACCCGTGATACGATCAACTCTCGTTATACAAAATTCGGGCACGATTTTTATTTGATAGATACTGCCGGAATGCGCAAAAAAGCTAAGGTTCACGAGGATCTTGAGTTTTACAGCGTATTAAGAACAATTAAAGCTATTGAAGACAGTGATGTTTGCCTCTTAATGCTTGATGCTCAGGATGGCATGGAGGCACAGGATCTTAGCATTTTAAGCCTGATTGAAAGAAACCGTAAAGGCGTTGCCATTATTGTAAATAAATGGGATCTGGTTGAAAAGGATACCAAAACAGCCCTTCAATACGAAGAAAGAATAAGAGAACGCATTGCCCCTTTTAAAGATATTCCTATTATTTTTATTTCTGTTACCGATAAGCAGCGTATCATGAAAGCCGTTGATGTGGCCATGATGGTTTACGCCAACAAAAAGAAACACATTCCAACCCGCGAACTGAACGATTTTATAGCAGGTATTATGACCACTTACCCGCCTCCGGCAGTAAAAGGTAAATACATAAAAGTAAAATATGTTACTCAATTAAAGACTGAGCCATTATTTATGTTCTATTGCAATTTACCGCAATACGTTACCGAATCTTACAAGCGTTTTTTAGAGAATAAGATCCGCGAAGAGTACGATTTTAGCGGCGTTCCTATTGTTGTAAGTATGCGGAAAAAGGCTTAGGGTTTTCTTTTATTTCAAGAAATTTATTGGATTGCCGATTAAGGATTAACTCGCTACGCTCGTTGATCCTTAATGGTGATTATAGCGCAACAAAACCACTTTTAGCTAACGCGAAAAGTGGTTTTTTGATTTATCAGTCCTCACTGAAAACAAGCTTCCGCCCCTCGATATAAATCAAAAAACCCGCTTCACAAGTGAAGCGGGTTTTGTTGTTGCCCGAGCTGGATTCGAACCAACATAGTCGGTACCAAAAACCGAAGTCCTGCCATTAGACGATCGGGCATTTTCTAACAGACTGCAAAAATACAACTTTTTTAATTCTTTCAAATATTTTTTGCAAAAAAACCTACTAAAATTAACCAAGTAAAGTGCTATCTTCGCAACACTATTATAAAATATGATGACACAAGAGTTTAAAAAACTAAATAATATTATTGGCTGGCTAATATGGGCCATTGCTACTATCACGTATTGCTGCACCATCGAGCCAACTGCAAGTTTCTGGGATTGCGGCGAATACATAGCCTGTTCTTATAAATTAGAGGTTGGTCACCCTCCGGGAGCTCCATTTTTCTTGCTGGTAGGTAGATTTTTCTCTTTATTGGGTGGTGGCGATCCTTCGCGAGCGGCTATGATGGTAAACATCATGAGTGCTTTATCAAGCTCATTTACAATTCTTTTCTTATTTTGGACCATAACCCGTTTAGGTATAAAAGTTTACGGTAAAAAAGTGGCAGATCTTGCAAAACCGCAACAATGGGCTATTTTAGGCGCCGGTATTGTTGGTGGTTTAGCTTATACTTTTTCTGATTCGTTTTGGTTTAGTGCCGTTGAAGGTGAGGTTTACGCCATGTCTGCCTTATTTACCGCTATTGTATTTTGGGCAATCTTAAAATGGGATGAAGAAGATTCTGTTAACCCCACAAGTGCACTACGCTGGTTAATTTTAATAGCTTATTTAATTGGAATCTCAATTGGTGTCCATTTACTAAACTTACTTGTAATTCCTGCCATTGGCTTTGTTATCTATTTTAAAAAATACACTTTCAGCTGGAAAGGCTTTTTTATTGCGGGCATTGCGTCGGTTATGGTATTAGGTTTTGTGCAAAATTTAATTATTCCTAAAGTTGTAAAATTTGTAAGTGATTACGAAGTTTTCTTTACCAACAGAATGAGCTTGGGTTTTAGCACCGGAACGATCTTTTTCTTTTTATTACTAACTGTATCCCTAACTTTTTTAATTCTTTATACGGTAAATAAAAAAGAACAGCATTATAAAATTGGTTTCTATTCAGGTATCGTTCTTGCTGCATTTGCTATCATTACGGCTCCAAGCGGCATGGGTATGTTTACGCGCTTAATTATGCTTGGCGGTATTTTATACGCTATTCATAAATTCAAAACAAAAACCGTTGCACTTCACGCGGTGTTTTTAAGTTTTGCTACTTTATTAATTGGTTATTCTTCTTTCTTTGTTTTGGTAATTCGCTCGCAGGCAAATACGCCAATGGATGAAAATGATCCTGAGAATGCGCCGAACATGTTATCGTATTTATTGCGTGAGCAATATGGCGATTGGCCAATTTTATACGGACAATACTACAATGCACCAACCGTTAGTAAAAGTGAATTTGGCAGTGGCGATCCTATTTATGCAAAGGATGAAAAAAATAAAAAATACAAAGTAATTGATTCAAGAAAAAATTCAATTCCAAAATATCAAAAAGAATTTTGTACTGTTTTTCCACGTATGTGGAGCAGTCAAAGCCACCACGAATCTGCTTATAAATACTGGGGCAATATTGCAGAACATCACCGCACAAAAAATGTTGAAGGTCGTGACGGAGAGCCACAAACTATTGAGATACCAACAATGGCAGCCAACATTACATATTTTATTGCATACCAGGTTAAATTTATGTACCTGCGTTATTTCTTTTGGAATTTTGTTGGAAGACAGAATGACGTACAGGGTTTAATGCGTAACAGCATGGAAGGCAATTGGGTTACCGGTGTAAAAGGCTTTGATGATTTTATGCTAGACACTGATACTTCCCAAAAAATTTATCGCGATAAAAATAATTTTGCCGAAAATCATTTTTACGCATTACCATTAATTTTAGGTTTGCTTGGAATGTTCTTTCATTTTAAACGTAACAAACCCGATGCCTGGATCGTATTAAGTTTCTTTTTATTAACGGGCCTTGCTATTGTTATTTACCTTAACCAAACACCTTACCAACCGCGTGAGCGTGATTACGCCTACGCCGGTAGCTTTTATGCATTTGCCATATGGATAGGCTTTGGAGTTTTATTTTTATACGATCTGTTAAGCAAAAAAGCGGCAACCATGGGTATTGCTATTGGCTCAACTGCTTTAAGCTTAGTTATACCTGGCATTATGGCTAAAGAAGGTTGGAATGATCATAACCGTTCGTTAAGAACAATGTCTCGCGATTGTGCCATCAATTATTTACAAAGCTGCGCGCCAAATGCAATTTTATTTACCAATGGCGATAATGATACTTTCCCGCTGTGGTATGCGCAAGAGGTTGAGGGCATAAGAACGGATGTGCGTGTTGTAAACCTAAGCTTATTGCAAACTGATTGGTATATTAAACAAATGCGTAGAGCTGCTTATTTAAGCCAACCGGTTCCGTTTACAATTCCTGAAGAAAAACTGGAAGCCTCTAAATTAGAATATTTGGTTATTAATAGTTCCAATACAAAACCAATGAATTTAAAAGAAGCATTGGAGCAGGCTATTAGTGATGATCCTGCCAGTAAGTATGATAACGGCGGAGATATGATAGATGTTATTCCTACTAAAAACTTTTACATAAATGTAGATAGTTTAAAAGTGATGAAGAACAAAGTTATTTCAGTAAAAGACACTGCACGTTTAGTAAAACGTGTTAGTTGGGATATGGGTGGCAGAAGTTATATTACCAAAAATGATTTGATGGTATTAGATCTTATTGCTAATACTAAATGGGATCGTCCTATCTATTTTGCAGTTACTACCGGTGATGAAGCTTATGTTGGATTGAAAAAGTATTTCCAATTAGAAGGTTTAGCTTACCGTTTTGTTCCGATCAAACAAACAGATATGGAAGAATCACAAGGCGGGCGTGTAAATACTGATGCCATGTACGATAACATCATGACTAAATTTTTGTGGGGTGGCATGGATAAAAAAGGTGTTAATCTTGATGAGAATTGTATTCGTATGACCGGGAATTTAAGAATGCAAATGGGCGTATTGGCCGGTGCGTTAATAAACGAAGGCAAAAATAAAAAGGCTAAAGCAATTTTAGACAAGTGTTTAGAAGTTATGCCGGATAAGAATATTCCTTATGATGCTACTATCTTTACTGTATGTGCAGGGTATTATCAAATTGGCGAAATTAAAAAAGCTAATGAGCTTGCTAAAAAATTGTTTGATATTTTTGAAGGCGACTTAAAAATTTACAATAATCAAAAACCTAAACATCGTGTTGCATTTGGAAGAGAAGTTAACCAATGTAAAGAGTTATTAAAACGATTAACAGGAATGACGCAACAGTTTAAACAAGATGAAATATCGAAAGAGTTTATGAAACGTATTTCGGCTATTATTCCTCCTGAAGAATTAAATCCGGAAAATCAACAATTACCGGAAATGCAGTAGTAAAAAATTATAAAGCACACTGAAACCGTTATTTGTTTTCAGTGTGCTTATTTCAAATACACGTTATAGTTTGAAAAATTTTCTTCTCATACAGCCTAAATCATTTTTAAAACTGATCTATCCAAAGGCATTATGGAGAATAAATACAAGCGAGAAAATCATTTATTTAACATTTGACGACGGCCCAATACCAGGGCTTACCGAATGGGTTTTAGACGAACTACAGAAATTTAACGCTAAAGCTACTTTTTTTTGCGTGGGAGCAAATATTATAAAAAATCCTGCCATTTTTGAACGTATAAAACAAGAGGGGCACCGCGTTGCCAATCATACAATGAGGCATCCAAAGGGTTTTAACACTGAAACATTAAATTATATAAATGAGACCGAAGAGTGTCGTAAAATTGTTAAAAACGACCTTTTCAGGCCCCCCTACGGACAGCTGAAACGCAGTCAGTACAAGGCTTTGCTGGATAAAGGCTTTAAGATCATTTTTTGGGATGTAATAAGTTATGATTATGAAAGAATTAGCGAAAAAGCATGTGCTAAGAACGTGATTTCCAACACCAAATCGGGCAGTATTGTGCTGTTTCATGACAACTACAAAGCCGAAAAAAATTTACGTTATACATTGCCATTATATCTGAAACATTTTGCACATTTGCACTACAAATTTAACGTTATAGAATCATGAGGCGAGTATTACAGTTTACGTTCTTTTTCTCTTTTCTTATGTTTATATCCTGTGGTACCAACTCAAATACAACTGTTGAAAAAACATTTCACGTTTGGGGTAATGGCGATGCGTGTAAAGTAACAATAGAAAAAGCCTGTAAATTAAATGGCGTTTCAAACGCGGAATGGAATGCGGATTCTAAATTATTAAA
This sequence comes from Chitinophaga pinensis, assembly GCA_943369995.1. Lineage (GTDB taxonomy): Bacteria > Bacteroidota > Bacteroidia > B-17B0 > Aurantibacillaceae > Aurantibacillus. The sequence continues at coordinate 100,510 of CALRPF020000010.1, read as the reverse complement.
ATTTAAAATTGATACTGCTATTTTAAATACAGATGCAGTTTTAAAATCGGTTGCGAGCGCCGGATACGATAACGAATTATTTTTTGGTAACGATTACGCCTACTCTAATTTACCTGAGGCTTGTCAATACGAAAGAAGAGATAATTAATTCTTAGCCTTATATAAAGGCACTGTACTACAAGGCTCTCCATACATAATACTTTTAGCAAGTGGTTTTAGTAAAGTAGTTAATTGCACATAAGCATTTTTAGGAATATCTATTTCACCACAGCCTTTAATAACCACGCGCGCATCTTTAAATTGAGAAACATCAAGCGCACTTAATTTCTCCGAGAATAAAATATTTTCGATCTCATTTAAACTACCAAAAATAATTTTTTTAGCGAAAGGCTCTAAAGCCAATGTTAATAGCATATAGGCCCAGGTTGGTACAATAGCATCGGCAGTACAAATTAAACCCACAATTTTATCTTTATAAATACTCCAGTTGTTTGTTTTAATGAATTCCCTGAAATCTTTTTCTTTCAGGATCTGTTCCATAAATAAATGTGGCTTAATGTCAAACAAAATCCGTTCACCCGGAACATAAAATTCTTCCAGATCGATGGTAACGATGCCGCTGTTTGATACTTTATTTATTATTTCTTCCATTTATTACCAATTACATAAATCCTAACTCTAACTGCGCAACTTCGCTCATCATTTCTTTTTCCCAGGTTGGTTCAAAGGTTAATTTTAATTCCACCGATTTAATACCGCTTAGTAATTTACATTTATTTTCTACCTCAGCCGGTAAACTCTCAGCTACAGGGCAGTTTGGCGATGTTAAGGTCATTACGATTTTTAAATTACTCTCATCATCTAAATGCAATTCATAAATTAAGCCCAACTCCCAAACATCTACTGGGATTTCGGGATCGAAACAGGTTTTAATTTCCTCGATCACCCGCTGCATTAATTCGGTATTTTTTGTAACTATAATAGCACTCATCTCTATTTGTCTTAAATCGTTAGTCTTTAGATTTTAGTCTTAAACCAACTTATTGTTTTAAATAATTAATTAAACCGTATAACGTTTTATTTATCTCATCAACATCAGAAGTCAATTTTTTAAACTTTTCATCAGAAATATACTCCAGATCTAAAGCAATGTATAAATGAGATTTTACTTCAGCTAAAGATCCTTTTGAAATATTTAAAAATCGTTTAAAATCCCCGTCTGATTTTCTTTCATAGCCTTCTGCAATATTTGCCATAACAGAAACTGCGCTACGCCTTGTTTGATCTCCAAGGCCAAAGTCTTTTCCAAATTTATCGTTTTCTGACAGCAAATAAATCTCCCTGCATAAAACTCTTGCTTTTTGCCAGGATATTATTTCTTCAAAACTTTTAAATGCTGTCATTATTATATTTTATTACTTCAAGACTAATATCTAAAGACTAATATCTATCGACTAAACGCTAGTGCCTCAGCTTTCATCTTATTTATCATGCTTACTAGGCCATTTGCTCTTGTCGGACTTAAATGTTCTTTCAGCCCAATTGCATCTACAAAATTCAATTTTGCGTCAACAATTTCTTTTGGCGTATGTTCTGAAAGAACTCTTACCATTAAGGCAACCATTCCTTTTGTGATGATCGCATCCGCATCGGCCGTAAAATAAATCTTTCCTTCTTTTAATTCAGAATTTAACCACACCCTGCTCTGGCAACCTTTAATAATTCTTTCTTCCGTTTTAAATTCTTCTTTTATCAACGGTAATGACTTTCCGAGATCTATTAAATGTTCATATTTAGATTCCCAGTCATCACCAAAGATCTCAAACTCTTCAATTATTTCTTTTTCCGTTTCTTCGATAGTCATAAGTCGTTAGTCTTTCGTCATTAGTCCTAGCTTAACATTGTAATCACTTTCTTCAGCTTCTCAATAAAAAAATCAACTTCTTCTTTAGTATTATAAATGGCGAATGATATTCTTACTGTTCCCTGGATATTTAAGCATTGCATTAAAGGTTGTGTGCAATGATGTCCCGTTCTAACAGCAATTCCATATTTATCCAATAATGTACCAACATCAAAAGGGTGATTGTTTTTTATATTGAAAGAAATGACACCCGCTTTATGCTCGCTTTTACCGTAAATAATAACTTCAGGTATTTCGTTCATTTTTTTCTGAGCGTATTGAACCAACTCATGCTCATGGTCAAAAATAGTTTTGATACCAACAGCATTCATAAAGTCTATAGCGGCTGCAAAACCAATGGCGCCCGCAATGTGGGGTGTACCCGGTTCAAAACGTAAAGCATTTTCTGCATACTCTGTTTTTTCGAATGTAACGGTTTTAATTGTGCCGCCACCGGGTTTTGAAACCGGCAACTCTTTCAACCATTTTTCTGAAAGATACAATAAGCCAATACCGGTTGGTCCGTACATTTTGTGCGCACTGCAAACAAAAAAATCAACACTTAACTTCGTAAGATCAACTGCCATATGTGGAGCAGATTGAGCGCCATCTACCAAAACAGCAATATTATTTTTCTTCGCAATTGCATTTATTTTTTCAAGATCAGTAATAACGCCTAATGTGTTTGAAACATGAGCAATAGCGATTAGTTTTGTTTTTGAAGATATTAATCCCTCTATCTTAGAATAATCGAGGCTCTGATCGCCCGCTAAAGGAATAACTTTTAATTTCCCCCCATTCTCCTCAGCCCATAACTGCCAGGGTAAAATATTAGAATGGTGCTCGTAAGAAGATAAAATAATTTCATCTCCTTTTTGTAAATAATTTTTAGCTAAACCGTTTACAACTAAATTTATTGAATCGGTTGTGCCGGCAGTAAAAACAATTTGTTGATCATTTTCTACATTAAAATGATTGGCAATTGTTTTGCGTGCTTTCTCAAATAATTCTGTTGCTGTTCTGCTTAGGGTATGAACGCCGCGGTGAATGTTAGAGTTGGAGGTTTGATAATAATTTGAAATGCTCTCGATAACAGAAAGTGGTTTTTGGCTCGTTGCGCCATTATCAAAATACACAAGATCGTAACCATTTATTTTTTGGTTAAGAATAGGAAACCGATCGCGTATATTTTTTATGTCATTCACTTATAATTCGTTTTCAAATAAATTAAGGATCTTTTCTCTTAATTCATCTACTTCAATTTTATCAATAACTTCCTGTGCAAAGGCATTCAATAATAATTTTTTTGCACTTTCTCGGCCAATACCTCTTGCGTTCAAATAAAAGATCGCCACCTCATCAATTTTACCTGTTGAGGTTCCGTGGGAACACTTTACATCATCGGCATAAATTTCAAGTTGGGGTTTTGTATTAATTGTGGCATCATCGCTTAACAAAATATTTTTACTGCTTTGATACGCGTTTGTTTTTTGCGCGTCTTTTCTTACGTAGATCTTTCCATTAAAAACACCAGTACTTTTATCGTTAATAATACCTTTATATAATTCATTGCTCTCGCAATGCGGCATTTGATGATCCATTAAAGTATGGTTATCCACTAATTGATTTCCTTTAGTCGTAAACAATCCGTTTAAATGCGCTTCACAATTTGATGCAGCTAAAACAACATTATGATTGTTACGTACTAAAGAGCCACTTAAGGTTACAGTTGTATTATCATACTTACCGTAACGTTCGATGCTAACTTGATTCGTGTTTACAGAAAAACCGTTCTTACCTTCATTTTGAAAAGTATAAGAAGTTAATTTTGCATTCTCCCCAACAAACTTCTCACTTAAAAAATTAGTAAATACTTTTCCTTCGCCAATACAAATTTGTTCTTCTATAATGGTTGCTTCCGCATTTTTGCCGATCTCAATTACATTTCTTGGATTTACCAATGCTTCTGAGCTTGCGCTTGAAACATATAAAATATGAATTGGCATTTGAAGCTGTTCATTATCTTCAATTTTTAAATGAAACCCCGCTCCGCTAAAAGCGGTGTTTAAAGCAATAAAAGCGTCGGTTTCAACATTTGCCAAAGAACCAACCAATTTTTTACCGCTCACATCCAAATTAGAAAAAGCGGTAAGGTGCAATCCCTTTAAAATTATTTTATCGCTCAAGCTTTCAGAATAATTTCCGTTTACAACAACAATTGTTAAAGCATCGTTTAGCTTATACTTTTTCATATCTGCAACAGAATTTAATTTTTGTTCAATATTCTTAAATTCTTTTTTAAAGATCCCGTCCGCATTACAATACTTATAATCTTCGTGCTTATTATTTGGAATGCCTTTATTCTCTAAATACAATAATGCTTTAGAAAGCTTGTCGTTATCAATAAAGTCAACTTTCCCTGCGTTAGCAGAAATTTTATCGATTATCAACTGAGCTGTATTTGATTTTTCAGCGATCATATTATTTTTCTAAACTTTCGAACTGTTGTTTAATTTCATCGTAACCTTTTGCTTCCAATTCAAGCGCTAATTCTTTAGTGCCTGATTTTACTATTTTGCCATTATATAAAATATGAACAAAATCAGGAACAATATAATCCAACAATCTTTGATAATGTGTAATTACAACAAATGCATTTTCTTTGTTTTTTAAAGCATTAACACCTGTTGCCACAATTCTTAAAGCATCAATATCCAATCCACTGTCTGTCTCATCCAATATTGCCAGCTTTGGGTTTAGCATTGCCATTTGAAAGATCTCATTTCTTTTTTTCTCACCGCCGCTAAATCCTTCGTTCACACTTCTGTTCGCTAACTTACCATCCAACTCAACCAGTTTTTGTTTTTCTTTTACTAATGCTAAGAAATCTTTTGCCGGCATTTCTTCTTTGCCATTGTAAGCGCGGATTTCATTTAAAGCAGTTTTTAAAAAATTAATGTTGCTCACACCCGGAATTTCTACCGGATATTGAAAAGCTAAAAACAAACCTTCGCGCGCCCGATCTTCGGGCGCCATTTCTAAAATATTTTTGCCATTAAAAATTACTTCGCCTTGAGTTACTTCGTAATCTTCACGTCCGGCTAATACACTGGCTAAAGTAGACTTACCGGATCCGTTTGGTCCCATAATAGCGTGGATCTCTCCTGCTTTTATTTCCAAATTAATACCTCTTAATATTTCTTTGTCTCCTATTGAGGCGTGTAGGTTTTTTATTGTTATCATGTTTCGTTTTTAAATATTATAACTGTAATCGAATATTTTTAAGTTTAAATTCCTAATTAAAAAATCGTTCTTGTCTTTGTTCCAGATAAAAAAACTTAATTTATCGTCCTGCGCAAATTTTCCGGTAACACCAATAGAAAGTGTGCATTTTTTCCAAGCGCAGCAGTCTTTTGCCGGAGTATCATTTAAACGGTACGCTAAATACATTTTGCTTTTGTTTGAAGTATCAGAAGCATTTAAATTTAATAACGCATTGTACGAAGCATTTTTAGAAATCTCCTTTCTTTCAAACTCGGCCACAATAAAAAAACTGTTTGATGGTTTTGTGATCTTATAATCATAGCCCGCACCATACTCAATATTTTTAAAATTGTAAATGCTATCGTACACTAATTGTTTACTGCTTCTATTGTCAAAAAGTAAAGTACTTCCGGTTGCTGAATACAAAGGCAATTCGTTTGCGCCACCAAGACTATCGCCATATGCTTTATTTGTTTTTAGAAAAATGTAACTATATTTTTCAAAATTCATACCATTGCCTTTAATTATTCCGTTGCGGTATTGATAAACGTGAAATAAGTTAATAACAAGCAATAAAAAAGCAAGTGTACCTGCTGCATATTTTAATTTTGGTGTAAAATGTTGCAGCATATAAGCACCGGCAATTATAAAAACCGGAAGGAAATCTACCAAAGTTCTTATTCCAAAACCATCAAAATAATTATATGCCCAATACGATGCAAACACATAAAAAATAAATCCTAAAGAAAGAACAAATACAGAGCCTTTAAATTTATTGATCGCAAACATGGGAATAAGGCCAAACAAGAGAAGTAAACACAAGGGAACATAAATAAATAAGCCATTGTTAAAACCGAATAACATTTTTACTACTTGCGGGTCAGAAAAATAAAATCCATTTCCAACATATGAATCCTGGAAGAATCTTCCATTCTGGCTATACCAGGCAATACTTTGAATAAAGCAAACGAAAAATAAAACAAGCAATGAAAAATAAAAATGTTTTGATCTTAAAATTACTTTCGAAGTGCTCAACAGATCAAACCGGTTTTGAAAAAAGAAAGGTATAAAGGTTATAAGAATAAGGTTTACAGGGCGAACCAGGATAATTAATCCTAATATAAATGCGCTTAAATAAAAATAATTTGCTGTTCTTTTTTGAAAAAGATTTAATACACAATAAAAAAAGGCGCTTGTTAAAGCAAAGGCAAACACATGGGGCATACCGGGCTCATCAACAGTATAATTAAAAAGGTGTGTGCCAAAACAACACAAAATTATTAACATAGCAATATAATTTGGTTTGATATGAAGTTTAAGTAATAATTTTTTAATAAATATCAATCCAATGGTGCAATAAAAAATTCCGGCAACATAAACACCCATTTGAAATGGAAAAGAAAAACCGTCTGTTGAAAAACCAAATAATTTAGAAAAAATCAAAGCGCCAAAAAAGAAAGGTGCGAGTAAAATTGAAACGCCAATTGTGTGTACGTTAATAGTACCGGTGGGTGTATCGATCAAAAACCAATCGTTACCGGTTTGATGCGTAAAATTGTGGTCAATAAAAAGTGCGGTTAAATAAGAATAATAATCTCTTGCGTCGCCATCGATAGCGATTTTATTTTCAAAGCTTAATACAACACTAAAAAGAACAATAACACAAAATGCTATAACAAGATCTAAGTAATTATTTTTTATAAACGAATTCAAAATTCAATACTATCCAACGCTTCCTTCTAAGCTCACAGCCAATAATTTTTGGGCTTCAACAGCAAACTCCATTGGTAATTTATTTAATACTTCTTTACAATAACCATTCACAATTAAACCAATTGCTTTTTCATTATCAATACCTCGCTGCTTACAATAAAACAATTGGTCTTCGCCAATTTTACTCGTTGTTGCTTCATGTTCAACAACAGCTGTTTTATCTTTAATTTCTATATAAGGAAAAGTATGCGCGCCACATTTATCGCCCATTAATAAACTATCGCATTGCGAAAAATTACGTGAATTGGTTGCGCCTTTGCGAATTTGCACAAGCCCGCGGTAACTATTGTTGCTAAAGCCTGCGCTTATACCTTTTGAAATAATAGTACTACGTGTATTCTTTCCAATGTGGATCATTTTTGTTCCGGTATCCGCTTCCTGCATATTATTAGTAAGAGCAACCGAATAAAATTCACCAACACTGTTATTACCTTTTAAAATTACCGAAGGATATTTCCATGTAATGGCAGAGCCTGTTTCTACCTGTGTCCAGCTAATCTTAGAGTTATCTTCTAAACAAATGCCGCGTTTGGTAACAAAATTAAAAATGCCGCCTTTACCATTCTTATCGCCGGGATACCAGTTTTGAACCGTACTGTATTTTACTTCAGCATCTTTATGCGCAATAATTTCAACAATAGCAGCGTGCAATTGATTTTCGTCGCGTTGCGGCGCAGTGCAGCCCTCTAAATAAGAAACATAACTTCCTTCATCTGCAACAATTAAGGTTCGCTCAAACTGCCCCGTGCCCGTTGCATTGATGCGAAAGTAAGTTGATAATTCCATCGGGCATCTAACGCCTTTGGGTATGTAGCAAAAAGATCCATCGCTGTACACAGCAGAATTTAAAGCTGCAAAATAATTATCAGTATAAGGAACAACAGTTCCCATATATTTTTTTATAAGATCCGGGAATTCCTGAACAGCTTCGCTAAAAGAACAAAAAATAATTCCTTTTTCAGAAAGCGTTTCTCTAAAAGTTGTTTTAACCGACACGCTGTCAAAAACCGCGTCAACCGCAATATTCGATTGTACTCCGCTTAAGCGTTTTTGCTCTTCTAAAGAGATGCCAAGTTTTTCAAATGTTTTTAAAAGTTCCGGATCAACTTCATCCAGACTTTTTAATTCAGGTTTCTTTTTTGGAGCAGAATAATAGCTTATGTTTTGAAAATCGATTTTTGGATAATTTAAATGCGCCCAGTTATTTGGTTCGGGCAAGGTTTGCCAATGACGAAATGCTTTTAATCTGAATTCTAAAAGCCATTCCGGCTCGTTTTTCTTTTTACTTAAAGCAGTTACAACCTGCTCGCTTAAGCCGGGTGCAAAAGTATCGGAATCAATATTGGTTGTAAAACCAAATTCATAATCTTTATTGATATGTTCTTCTAAGATCTCGTTTGCCATAACTAAATTTTAAACCGAAAAAGATTCTCCACAGCCGCAAGTACGGTTTGCGTTAGGATTATTAAATACAAAACCTTTACCATTGAGGCCACCAGTATATTCCAGCTCGGTTCCAACCAGATATAAAAAGCTTTTTCTATCTACAACTATCTTAATGCCTTTGTCTTCAAACATCTGATCGCCCTCTTTTAACAGGTTATCAAACTCTAATTTGTAAGACAAACCAGAGCATCCTCCACCATCAACTCCAACACGTATAAAAGTGTCCTCCGGGCGGTTTTCTGATTTAATCAGATCAACGGCATGATTCTTTGCATTTTCGGTTACTGTTATCATAACTACTTGATTTAAAATTATTTAACAATTAATCTTAATTAGATTAAATCTAAATTAGTGCAAAAATACCACAAATACGGTATCTTTACAACATAAAACCGTAAAAATTAATGAAGCTTAACTATTTTCTTTAGAAATAGTTGATTTTGAAGAAACTGAAAGCGAAAAATTACAAACTATATTAACATTCAATTGATTAAAACCTTTTACTTAACAAAAAAAAATCTAACAATTTTACAATAATTTCATAGCCTAATTGAAAACCTTTCTACCCATAATTTTTGTTGCATTTTGCAACGTGTTTTGCTTTTCTCAAACCAGTGATACGCTCTATGTTCATTACCTTGATCATCCACCTTTTTCAACTTTCGAGAATGGCGCACCAAAAGGTTTAGAGATAGATATCATTAACGATTATATACTTTGGCAAAAGACAGTGAAAAAAACAACCATCGTACCAAAATACACCGGCTTTAAAGATATTGACGAATTGTATACAAGTGTAAAAAACTCTTCGCACAATACTATTGGCTTAGGTTCTATTACTGTTAGTGCAGATAAAACCAAAGAAATAGAATTTACATCAGCCTATTTAAAAAACGTTGCCTTTTGCATCTCTAACGGAAATGCAACCGATATTAAAGCAAAAACACAACCCGAAATAATTAAAACGTTTGGTGTTATGACAGCGCTTACTGTTACCAATACAACATTAAATAAATATGTAAATGAGCTTAAAAAAAGTTATTTACCCGATCTTAAATTAATGGCGCAACCAAACAGCACTAAGATCCTGGACGAGATCGCAAAAAACATTTTATATTTTGGCTATGTAGATGCGATCACATTTTGGATGTACGTGAAAAATAATCCGGGAAAATTTGTAAAAATTCAAAAACCACTTATTCAATCAAAAGAAGAGTTCGGTTTTATTTTACCAAAAGGCTGCAATCAAAAAAATTTATTCAACGAATTTTTTAAAGCTTTTAAAAAGACAAAAAATTATCCTCTCATTCTTGAGAAACATTTGGGTTCATACATGGCACAAATAATGGCAGTTAGTTAAGAATTTATTTTTGAGCCATTTTACATGCAAAAAATTACCGAGATCAAAGAGTTTCACACCATTAAAAAAAAGAAACTTGTAGATGGGGAAACTGTTTTTGTTGAAGAAAAAGTAGCGCGGTACCGCGAAATACCTTATGTAGAAGGTTGGGCGCGATTCGGCCACTGGTTACTGGATTATGTTTTTAGATTAATATTTGAATTGGCGATTGGCGTTGTATTAGGTATTATTCTTGCCTTAACAAATAATATTGAATTTCTCGAAGATCCAAGTATTGATACTTATAATAAGCTCTTAAGCTGGTTGGTTTTTCAGCCCTTATATTATTTTATTTTTGAATTTGCCATGCAGGCCTCGCCTGCCAAAGCAATTTTAGGAAGAATAGTAGTTGATGAATATGGCAACAAACCTACTACAAAACAAATTTTCCTTCGCTCCATTTCGCGTGTGGTGCCTTTTGAAGCTTTTTCTTGTCTTTCAACCCTTGGCTGGCACGATACCTGGAGCAATACCTTTGTATTAAGAAAAAAAGACCTGGCAGAGCTAAAACTTCTGCAAAAAATAAATGATATTGACGACACTTCCGTATCTTTGCCAAAAGAATAATGATTGCAATAAATAATACATTAATCAGCGAAGACCTCTTAGACAAAAAATTTGTTTGCGACCTTAACGCGTGCAAAGGCGCTTGTTGTGTTGCAGGTGATAGCGGCGCCCCGCTCGATAAAGAAGAGTTAGAAATACTTGACTCGGTTGTGGATAAAGTAAAACCTTACATGGTTAAAAAAGGTATTAAAGCCATAGAAAAACACGGCACTTATGTTGTGGATGGAGATGGAGATTATACTACAACACTTGTTAGCCCTGGTGCCGAATGCGCTTTTGTTTTTTTTGACGAAAAAAAAATTGCAAAGTGTGCAATAGAACAAGCGTTTTACGATGGCAAAATAGATTGGAAAAAACCTATAAGCTGTCATTTATACCCTGTAAGAATTACAAAGCACAAGGAATATGATGCTGTAAATTACGATAAATGGAGTGTTTGTAAACCCGCATGTTCTTGTGGAGAAAAATTAGATGTGCCAGTTTACAAATTTTTGAAAGACCCCTTAATTCGTAAGTATGGTAAAGAATGGTTTAAAGAACTTGAAAAAAGTGCTAAACTTTTTTTAAAAAAATAATTTAAGACATGAAGATTTTAATTACAGGATCGAACGGTTTATTAGGACAAAAATTAGTTTATAAACTCAGAAACGCAAAAGACATTACCTGCATTGCCACTGCGCGTGGAGAGAACAGGCTTGTAAAACAAGATGGTTATGCGTTTGAAACATTGGATATTACCAATGAAAAAAATGTAAATGAAGTTTTTGCGAAACATATGCCCGATATTGTAATTAATACCGCGGCTATGACAAATGTTGATGCCTGCGAAACTGAGAAAGAAGCGTGCTGGGCAATGAATGTAACAGCAGTGCATAACCAGATAAAATCACTCGAACTCTTAAAAAGCAATAATACAGGATACAAACCACATTTTATTCATTTAAGTACCGATTTTATTTTTGATGGCACTCATGGGCCGTTGGATGAAACCGAAAAACCAAATCCGTTAAGTTATTATGCAGAAAGTAAATTAGCGGCCGAAGTAATTGTTCAGGGTTGTTCGTTGGATTGGGCTATTGCCCGTACAGTGCTTGTTTACGGCATCGTAGATAATATGAGCCGCAGCAATATTGTGTTGTGGGTAAAATCAAATTTAGAGCAAGGTAAAACAATTAACGTGGTGGATGATCAATTCAGAACACCAACATTGGCAGAAGATCTTGCAGATGGCTGCATCCTTATTGCGCAAAAAAGAGCAACAGGAATATATAATATTTCAGGAAAAGATTTTTACAGTATTTTGGAATTGGCTCAGGTAGTTGCTGATTATTACAAATTGGATAAAGGCCTTATTAAACCAAGTAAAAGCGCTGATATTAAACAACCCGCTAAACGCCCGCCAATTACAGGTTTTATCATTGATAAAGCTAAAAATGAACTGGGTTACAAACCGCATAGCTTTGTTGAGGGAATTAAGATCCTTGAAGACCAGATTAAAGAAATGTCAAAATAGGTTAATTATTTTCCTGTTTACAATCTGCGGTTAATATCTTACGTTTAAAACAACAATGCATCCTTTCTTATTCTTTAACTTTATTAGTTTGAATCAATAAAGTGGCAAGCGGCATAAAAAAACTGGCAGGGCAAACTGTAATTTACGGTTTAGGTACAATTGTGCCGCGGCTTTTAAATTACTTGCTTACTCCGTTTTTAACGCGCATATTTTTACCCGAAGAATATGGCATTAACAGTGTGCTTTATTCCTACATTTCTTTTTTGAATATTATTTTTACCTATGGAATGGAAACAACATTTTTCAATTTTAATTCTAAATTGGAAAATAAACAGGATGTATATAACAACGCTTTGGTTTCTTTAATTACATCATCAGTTGTTTTTAGTTTATTATTGTTTCTTTTTTCTTCCGCCATTTCCGATGCGCTTTCTACACCAAATGCCATTTATCCAACACAATTTATTGTTTGGAGTATTTTAATACTTTCTACAGATGCCATTACTACCATTCCTTTTGCCAAGCTTCGTGCCGAGAACAAAGCGCTTCAGTTTTCGGTTCTAAAATTGCTAAATGTAATTGTAAATTTTAGTATCACACTTTTTTTTATAAAAGTATGTAAATCCGCGCACGATCATCACGAGCAAAACTTTTTTGCATCCCTTTATGATCCTGAAATTGGTATAGGTTATTGTTTCCTTGCCAACCTTATTGCCAATATATTTACATTAATACTATTGGCAAAACAAATTTCTTCGGTACGGTTCAATATAAATGTTGAACTCTTAAAAAAGATGCTTTCATATGCATGGCCATTAATTATTCTAGGCTTAGCCGGTATGGTAAATGAAACTCTAGATCGTCTGATATTAAATCAATTAATGGCAGATAAGTCCGAAGCGCAAATTGCACAGGGCGTTTACGGTGCCTGTTATAAGATAGCTATTTTAATGACCATTTTTATACAAGCCTTTAGATTTGCCGCAGAACCTTTCTTTTTTGGTAAAGCAAAAGAAAAAGATTCTCAAAAATCATACGCTATTATTATGAAATATTTTATCATCTTTTGCCTGTTCCTTTTTCTGGGAACAGTTTTGAATCTTGATTGGATAAAGTATTTTATTGGTGAAAATTTTAGAAGTGGGATAAAAGTTGTGCCCATACTGCTTCTTGCAAATTTATGCCTGGGCATTATCTACAATCTCTCTATATGGTATAAATTAAGCGGTAAAACAAAATTTGGAGCCATTATTGCCATTGTAGGAGCCATTATTACCATTGTTATAAATGTTATTTTTGTTCCATATTACTCTTATGTTGCCTGCGCATGGGCTACACTAGCGGCTTATGCAGGGATGATGATCCTATCGTATATTTTAGGGCAAAAATATTTTCCGATAAAATATAATATAAGGGCAATAAGCGTTTATACTCTGCTTGCTCTAGGCTTCTATTTTCTATCGTTTACATATAACGGTATAGAAAGCGCTGCTGTTCGCGTATCTTTGAATAATTTGTTTGTAATCTTATTTGCCTGGATCGTTTATAAGTTAGAAATTTCTAACATCAAAAAACTACGTGCAAATGGCAACACTACCAATCAAAGTAATTAATCAATCAAAACATGCTTTACCTGAATATGCAACCGCACAAGCTGCGGGATTAGATCTAAAAGCAAATATTAACGAAGCAATTGTTTTAAAGCCATTACAACGCCAATTAATTTCAACAGGTTTATTTATTGAGTTACCAAATTCTTACGAAGCGCAAATTCGTCCGCGCAGTGGTTTAGCATTTAAAAATGGTATTACAGTTCTTAATTCGCCTGGCACCATTGATGCCGATTACAGGGGAGAAATAAAAGTGTTATTGGTTAATCTATCTGATGAAGATTTTACTATTAATGATGGTGAGCGTATTGCACAAATGGTAATTGCAAAACACGAACAAATAAGTTGGGAACAGGTTTCTGTTTTAGAAGATTCTAACCGCGGCGCCGGTGGTTTTGGCAGTACTGGAAAAAAATAAATTATTTACAAAAATTCATTTTTAATTCTTCTGCAATTTGCGAGCCCGATTTAATAGCGCTGTTTATCACATCACAGGCTTTTTCATTTTCATGTTGCTTGGCATATAAATAGGCCAGTCCCATATAAGCATCAAAATTTTTAGGGTCAAGATTAATGGTTGTTTCATAATCTTTTAACGCTTTTGCTTTATCCCCCAAAAACTCATTCCAGTACGCGCGTGAATAATACGCCTGCGAATACATTGGCTTTATTGAAATACACGATGAAAGATCCTCTACAGCATTTTTATAATTTTCTGAAAGTCCAAAAGCAATGGAGCGGTTATACAAAGCCCTGAAATGATTTGGATACTTTTTTATCACCATACTAAACTCTGTAATACTCTTTCCGTAATTTTTTTCAGAACAAAGTATCAGACCGTTTAAATAATGTGCTTCCATAAATTCAGGAAACGATTTTATCAATAAAGCGCATTCGGCATTGGCGAGCTTAAGATTATTTATTTTTAAATACACAAGTCCTTTATAAAAAAGCGCACTGTCTTTATGATAATTCTTTGCAATGCAAGAATCCATTTGCGTTAGGGCAGTTTTAAATGAACTCACAAGAATGCATTCTCTAACATTCTCGAAAACAGTTTGTGAGCTAACAAAAAAGCTCATCGCAATAAAGGCTGATAATAATAGTTTTTTCATGTCTTAAAATTCTAAAGCGGGGCATCTTGCAACAGAATGTTTCCCTATAAATTTTGAACTCAAACCCATTGGTGTCATTCCCAGCATTATTTCATAACTGTTAGGTGCTGCCGCCCTTGCATTATTTAACGAATAAGAATAACATAAACCTACGGATAAATTTTTTAATATCCGAACCTGGTAAATTCCGCTTATAAAACTGGCATTTCTTAATGCCATTCCAAATCCCATTACGCTTGCATAATATACCATAACATTCACATCCGCAGCCGGCATGCCAACCAAAGCCGAATTTAATGTAACTGAAGGTAATACTAAAAAATTATCATTCAAAGGAAAGATCCTGCCATAATCCATAAAAAGCGCGGCGTTTAACTTAGATGGACTCCCTATTTGATGTTTTTGCAGATCTTTTAATTGCGGCGTACTTATTTGTCTGGCTGAAATACCAAAAAAGAATTTTTTATTCGACAACCTAAAGCCAGGAATCACATCCGGGTAAGTAAATGTAAAAAAATTACTTTTTTGTATTGTCGGATCGTTTTGATCAAAGTTCCCTGTTTGAATTAAAAATTTGCGAGCACCGCCATAAACTCCAAACGATGCAATAAGGTTTTTTCGCAATAAAAGATGAATAGAATAATTAACGTAAACACCATTATTGCTCATAAAACCATGCTGATCGGTATCAATATAAAAACCTACATTTTGCCAATAGTGATAACTACGTGGGGGACGAATGGTAATTGAAAAATTAGCAAAATTCGATTTAGGGGCCTGATCAAACGCAATCCATTGCCTGTTCATACCACAGGCATAATTATACTCCTGGTTAACGTCGGTACCGGATGCGGCGGGATTCATGCCTGCTTTATTGAAAATATTTTGAGTATAAATAATCGTTTGCTGCGCTTTTAAAGCACAACAATAAAATAAAAAAATAAATACTATACATTTTTTCATTTTACAAACTAATAACGGCCCACATTCTGCCGGTTTTCCCTTTATCGCGGCGGTAACTAAAAAAATCGTTTTCAAATGTACATCGGTTCATGATCCAGATATTTTCTTCTTTTATTCCGTTTTGCATCAATACAAATTTATTGCAGGCAATAAGATCCATTTTATTTTCTCTCCAGCAGGAAGAAGGAAAACCTGATGATTTAAATTGTTCAATTACTTCTTTACCCACTTCAAAATTATTCTGGCAAATTCCCTGGCCAATTGCCACTTTAATATTTTCCGTTTTAGCACCAAGCTTTTGCATCTCTAAAATTGTATTCTCTGCTATTTTAGAAACCGTGCCGCGCCAACCCGCATGGGCGCCGCCTATAACATTGTTTACCGGATCGTGAAATAATATTGGATAACAATCGGCAATGCTAATTGCTAAAACTAAATTTTTTTGGGCAGTAACCAAAGCATCGCCTTCAAGCTGACCAACTTTTGCAACATTAACCATATTGCCGTGAATTTGTTTTAAGTAACATAAATTATCAATAGATAAATTTAAATTCTCTAAAGCAATTTTTCTGTTTGCTAAAATATTTGAAGCTTCATCTTCCGATCCGCCTAAATTTAAAGAATCAAATGGAGCTTTTGAAACACCATCTGCCCTGGTTGAAAAACCGTGAATACAACTAATATTTGGAGACCTTAACCACATTTAATTCTAGAAATATATTTGATAATAAATTTCAGTTTCGAGGCTTGCGCGGCAAAAAAATCATGCGTTTAATTTCGCAAATGAATGTTTTATTCGCAAACATAACGAGGAAAATGATTTTTACTATCGAATACTAATTGATGTAGCTTAGCTTCATCATGTTCGTGCGTCCCTTTTCTTTCATTGGCATACTAGCAATATTTACAACAAGATCATCATCTTTAACAAAACCATTTTGTTTTACAAAATCTTTAAGGTCTGTAATGGTATCATCTGTACTTTCGTACTTGTTATAATAAAACCCGCGAATTCCCCACACCAAACTTAATGTTGTAAGCAATGGCTGGTTATCCGTAAAAATAAAAATATGTGCCTTCGGGCGGTGACTCGATAATTTAAAAGCTGTATAACCGCTATTTGTCATACTGATGATGGCTTGCGCACCTGCGTGATGCGCCAATGAACAGGCATTATAACAAATGCTATCTGTAATGTAGGTTATTGTTTTAATGGTAGGTGTATGCTCCTTGTAATAGATGCTATCCAGTTCTTCAACCTGCGTAATAATACGGCGCATCATTTCAATTACTTTAACAGGATATTTTCCTACCGAAGTTTCCGCGCTTAACATCACCGCATCAGCACCATCCATTACTGCATTGGCAACGTCGTTTACTTCAGCACGTGTAGGCGTATAACTGGTGATCATACTTTCCATCATCTGCGTTGCAATAATAACTGGCTTACCAATTTCAACACATTTTTGTACGATCATCTTTTGCAGCAGAGGCACTTGCTCCATAGGTAACTCAACGCCAAGATCACCGCGTGCCACCATTATACCATCTGTTACATCAATAATGTTATCAATTTCTTTAATAGCTTCGGGTTTTTCTATTTTTGCGATAACGCGTGCACGTTTGCCTTTTTGTTTAATAATATCTTTTAGTTCAACAATATCTGTTACACTTCTTACAAATGATAAACCTATCCAATCAAAATCCTGCTCCAAGGCAAATTCAAGATCACGAATATCTTTTACAGTTAAGCATGGAAGAGAGATCTTTGTGTTTGGTAAATTAACTCCCTTTTTTGAAGATAAGATCCCGCCAACTAAAACTTCGCAACGCACAAGATCTTTACCATTTGTATCAATCACTTTTAAATGAATTTTTCCATCATCAATTAAAACAGTTTCGCCTGCTTTAACATCTTGTGGAAACTGCGGGTATGTAATATAGATCTGATGCTCATCTCCTTCGCACTCTTTTGTAGTAATTGAAATTAAATTTCCATTAATAAGATTGGCGCTGTTATCTTTCATAACACCGATGCGTAATTTTGGTCCCTGCAGATCGGCTAAAATACCAACGTGGCGATTTAATTTTTTATTTAAGTCGCGAATATTTTTTACTGTGTGTAAAACGGCTTCGTAATCTCCATGCGAAAAATTGATCCTGCAAATATCCAATCCTTCCTTGAACATTCCTTCAAGAACATTAATATCGGCTGTTGCGGGGCCCATAGTTGCAACAATTTTTGTACGGTTAAAGTGACTCATAGTTGTAGTTCTAAATAAACGACATCTAAGTTAAAAAAATAAGAGAAGGAATGAAATTATTTAAATGTTATTTTATGGCTATTATAAACCCGGCGGCATACCGCCAATAACTTTAGGGTCAACGCTTGTGGTGTTTGCGCCGCTTATAAATGCCTTTTTACGATTGCAGCGTTCTACACTCGAAATAGCTATATCGAGGGTTTTATTATCAAATGTAGATGAAGCAACCAGCTTATAATGGTCAATGGCTTTATCTAAATTTCCTTCTGCTTCATACATGATGGCCCATTCGTTGTTGATCGTAGAGCGGTTTATACCAACAACAGTTTCGGCTTTTATAAGCAATTCTTTAAGCTCATCAAACCTTTTTAGGTTAGAAAGAAGTATGGCGTAATTATAATAGATAGCGCAGTAATCAGAACTGGTTTGGTACGCGATTTTATAATGTAATTCTGCTTTTGTGTAATCTTTAATTTTGGTTTCGTAAATAAAGCCCAAATGATTATGCGCTTTTCCAAAAGTTGGTTCTTCCTGAATAATTCTTTCTAGTAGAGCAACAGCTTCCTCGATCTTATTATCTTTTATTAATTGATCGGCGTTGCTTAATAATTGTTCGTTGTGAATGCTCATGCTAATTTATTTTAGAGGTGGCGCAACCTTTATATGTTTTGCCGTTATATTTTATTGTAATGCTTTTTTCTCTTTTCTCACCGCTTGCTTCTTCGGAGCAAGCTTTATTTTCAATTTTAATATCCAATTTAAACGCTCCTTTTAAAGCATTTTTAAGAAGAGTAACGCCATAAGAATTTTTCTGATCGATATTTGAAAAATCATTCTCCATTGTCAAACTATCGGTTCCGTTGTCAATTAACAAACGCAAGTGATCTTCAAAAAATTCTGCGTACCAGCCAGGTTCACTGCCTCGCGCAATTAAAAGCAATTTTGTTTTTTTACTTAAGCGGGAATCTGAGGATAGTGTATCTGCACGAGAAACTGTTCTTGTATCCTTATTTAAAGAGTCTGCGGAAACAACAATAACGGGAGCTTCTAGGGCACCTTCGTTTTTAATATTGCAGGAAATAAAAATAAAAAGGAGAATAAAATATGCTATTACATTTCTCATTTTATGATATACGTTAATGCTTTACTGTTGAATCAACTGCAACTTTAGCAGTATCTTCATCACCTAAACCAGTAAGCACTTCTAATTTGCTTGTTGGAATGTTTTCTCGTTCGCCATCTTTTGGTACATTACAAGATGCAAAAGCCAAAACGATCATTCCTATTATTACTTTTTTCATTTTTGTTATTTTAAGATGAATTTACAAACTAAACAGAACAATTACTTACGCTTTATTACCTTTTCTACTGCTTTAACAATATCAACACTATCCAAACCGTATTTTTTCATCAACTCATCCGGTGTTCCGCTTTCGCCGAACGAATCGTTTACTGCTACAAATTCTTGTGGCGTTGGATTATTACGTGATAGGAATTGGGCAACGCTATCACCTAATCCTCCATTCATTTGATGTTCTTCTGCGGTAACAACACATTTTGTTTTTAGAACAGATTTTAAAATTGCATCTGTATCTAATGGTTTAATGGTGTGAATATTTATGATCTCTGCGCTAATTCCCATAGCCGCTAAAGCTTCACCTGCTTCAATGGCTTTCCAAACTAAATGGCCTGTTGCAATAATGGTTACATCTGTTCCCTCGTTTAACATTACTGCTTTTCCGATCTCAAATTTTTGATCGGCAGGTGTAAAGTTAGGAATTGTTGGTCGACCAAAACGTAAATATACTGGTCCGTGATAATCAGCAATAGCAATTGTTGCAGCTTTTGTTTGATTATAATCGCAAGGGTTTATAACCACCATGTGTGGTAACATTTTCATTAAACCAATGTCTTCCAGGATTTGATGCGTTGCACCATCTTCTCCCAAAGTAAGTCCGGCGTGCGATGCGCAGATCTTTACGTTTTTTCCGGAGTAGGCAATACTTTGACGGATCTGATCATAAACACGACCTGTGCTAAAGTTTGCGAAGGTTCCGGTAAATGGAATTTTACCGCCAATGGTTAAACCCGCTGCAATACCCATCATGTTTGCCTCTGCAATTCCTATTTGAAAGAAACGATCCGGATGTTCTTTTTGAAAGGCATCCATTTTTAACGAACCGGTTAAGTCTGCGCAAAGCGCAACAACATTAGGATTCGATTTTCCAAGTTCAGATAAACCAGCACCAAAACCTGAGCGGGTATCTTTTTTTTCAGTATATGTGTATTTTTTCATGTGTATTTTTATAATAATCTAACGGTTTGGGCTATGCCTGATTTAACTTCAAAGTTTTGTTCAATTGTTTTAGTGGTCTCTTTTGCAAATTCGTATCGAAACACCACTTTATATTTTCCAGGTTGTAAATATATAATTTCATTTTGGAGTGTAGGATTTAAGTTACAAACCCACACTACTGTTTTTCCATCATCTACATAAATGCTACCATAACCTGTACCTTGCTTGGCAAATAGTATATTACCGCTGGTTGGGATCTTAATAAAGTTGGTTGTGCTTTGTTTTATCTCCACATCCTTTAAATAAATTCTTGGAAGAGTAAGAACTTCGAGATCGTATTTACCGATTATGTATTTCTCTAGTTTCCCAAAATCCTGCACATTCAGGGTTTGCATCTCGCCGCCTTTTCTTACCAAAGTTGTTGGAAAATATTTATTAATCGTTCCATCAAGATCCAATTTTAAATAACCTTGCGGCGAATCTACTTTTATAACATTGTGTTTTCCTTTCACAATAGTAATATCTTTTTTTTGCTGAACCGGTATGGTGTGAACAGTTAGGTCGTATTTAAGATCCGGATCCAGTACCAACGTATCCGGATTACCGCGATGATTGATCGTATGCAAATAATTGTATTTTACTTTTGAGGTTCCGGCTTCATAAAAGGTCATGTCCACATCTGTTTCAGTTGGCTTTTTTAAAATGTCTAAAAGATCAACCTGCACAGTGGTTTGTGTAATTGCTTCGGTTAACACCAGTTTTAAAACATCTTTAAAGTTGGCTTCATTGCTTACATCGTAAAATTTACCCATACAGGCAAATACATCTGCAAACTTGGCATCCAGACCAACCCCAATTACAAAAGGACGTAGAAAAATTCCCTTTTTTTGCAATGCCGCGCTTACTTCGCAGGGATAGCCGTTACATTCCTCTATTCCATCTGTAATTAAAATTACAATATTGCGGCAGTTGGCTTTATTTGTAAAATCCGCCGCGCATTCTCCCAATGAAAACGCAATTGGTGTTGTGCCCATTGGTTCCAGCTTTTGAATGCGCTGTTTTATTTTTAATGAATTTATAGTTGCGTCTGCAAATGGCACTTCTAATTTAGTGTCCTTGCAATTGCGTTCTTTAAAAAAAGTAGTGTGTCCGTAACAACGTAAGGCTAATTCTAAATTCGGTAGATTTTTAAGGCTATCTAAAAATTCGCCCATTACTTTTTTAGCAACTTCAATTTTAATGTTGCTGTTCCAAGGCGCGTACATGCTGTACGAATCGTCGAAAATAAAAAGAATGCGATTTGTAATTTGCGATTTAAGATTTAAGATCGTAGAAGTAAAAATTACGAGAAATAAATATCGTTTGAATAACTTCATTTAATAAATCTTAAATCTAAATTCTTAAATGTTTAATAATCTTTCTCTGTTTCCTCTAACTGAGCCAGAGCTTTTGCCAACTGATCATCATTAGGTGCAGAACCATGCCATTTATGGGTACCCATCATATAATCAATCCCCATACCCATTTCGGTATTCATTAAGATCATAATTGGTTTTCCTTTTCCAACAAATGTTTTTGCTTCCTGAAGCGATAAAATAACTTTTTCGATATCATTACCGTTTGGATTTTCTAAAACAGTCCAACCAAAAGCTTCAAATTTTGCTTTTAAATTTCCAAGAGATAATACATTCTCTACGTCACCATCAATTTGTCTTCCGTTATAATCTACTGTACAGATCATATTATCTACTTTATAGGCGGCGGCATACATAGCCGCTTCCCAGATTTGACCTTCCTGCAGCTCACCATCACCGTGTAATGTATAAACGATAGAATTATCTTTGTTTAATTTTTTTGCCAAAGCCGCGCCAATTGCCACGCTCATGCCTTGACCCAAAGATCCACTGGCAATGCGCACGCCCGGTAAACCTTCGTGTGTGGTTGGGTGCCCTTGTAAACGTGAGTTTAACTTGCGAAATGTTTTTAATTCTTCAACCGGGAAATACCCTGCGCGTGCCAAAACACTGTAAAACACCGGACTTATATGCCCATTGCTTAAGAAGAAAAGATCTTCATTCTTCCCATCCATGGTAAAATTCTTAGGATCATGCTTCATAATCACTTCGTAAAGCGCCACAAAGTACTCTACACAGCCTAAAGAACCGCCAGGGTGCCCCGAAGCAACAGCGTGTACCATTCTTACAATATCCCTTCTAACCTGGGTTGATAATCTTTTTAACTCGTCAATATTGGCCATTTTTATAACAATTTGTTTATCCGGAGATAGCCTCCGAGCGGCAAAATTAGCATTTGCTTATAGCTTATAATCCTAATGTTGATAATAATTACAGGATGTTAAAAACTAAAGTTTTTTGTTTTTTTGCCTGCTTCCAAAAAGCCCGTGTTATTAGTATATTTGCACGTTTTATTAAATATTTAATTTGTTATAATTATGGCCCTGAAATGTGGAATTGTTGGATTGCCAAATGTTGGAAAATCTACCCTGTTTAATTGTTTGAGCAACGCAAAAGCCCAGGCTGCAAATTTTCCTTTTTGCACAATTGATCCCAATGTTGGAACAACTACTGTGCCCGATGAACGATTGACCAAACTGGCAGATATCGTAAAACCCCAAAACATTTTACCTACAACCGTAGAGATTGTAGATATTGCCGGTCTTGTAAAAGGCGCCAGCAAAGGCGAAGGTTTAGGGAATAAGTTTTTAGGAAATATTCGTGAGTGTGATGCGATCTTACATGTATTACGTTGTTTTGATGATGATAATGTGGTGCACGTAGATGGAAAAGTTGATCCTGTAAAAGACAAAGAAATTATTGATACTGAGCTTCAGCTAAAAGATCTTGAAAGCGTTGATGCTAAGATGAAGAAGTACGAAAAGCTTGCTAAAGTTGGCACAGATAAAGATGCGGTAAAAACATTTAGTGTATTATCCCGCTTGAAAGAAACATTAGAAAGCGGACAGTCTGCCCGCGCTTGTGTTATCGAAGAAAACGAATTACCATTTATTGCCGACTTACATTTATTAACCATTAAACCGGTAATGTATGTTTGTAATGTAGATGAAGCGTCGGCAAAAACAGGTAACAAACATGTTGAAGCCGTTAGAGAGTCTGTAAAAAATGAAAATTCTGAGATCTTAATTATCACCGCGCAAATGGAAAGTGAAATTGCATCTTTAGAAACCTTTGAAGAAAAACAAATGTTCTTAGGAGAAATGGGATTAGATGAGCCGGGCGTAAATAAATTAATTAAATCGGCTTACAAATTGCTAAAGTTAGAAACATATTTTACTGCCGGCGTAAAAGAAGTACGTGCCTGGACAATTACAAAAGGCATGAAAGCCCCACAGGCTGCTGGTGTTATACATACTGATTTTGAAAAAGGGTTTATTAAGGCGGAAGTTATTGCCTATAACGATTTCATTTCTTTGGGCTCTGAAGCTGCTTGCCGCGATGCCGGAAAGTTAAAAATCGAAGGAAAAGAATACATTGTAAACGATGGCGATGTGATGCATTTTAGATTTAATGTGTAACAACGAATGGCAGATGTAAAAGGTAAAACGGAAAATGTGCTGAAGCTCCATTTTACATTTGCCACCTTACATTTTACATAAGTGAGAGATTAAAATAAACGTAGAGAACTGAATTTTAAATAAAGAGAAAAGACCATGAACAACCACGAGATAGACTACAAATTATTTGGCGAAGAAATGCAGTGCGTGGAAGTTGAGCTAGATCCACAGGAAGCTGTAATTGCCGAACCGGGAAGTTTTATGATGATGACTGACGGTGTACAAATGGAAACATTGTTTGGCGATGGAAATCAAAAAGGTTTTATGGATAAATTATTTTCTGCAGGAAAACGTTTGTTAACCGGTGAAAATTTATTTATGACTGTTTACACCAATCAATCGTCACAAAAACGACAGGTTACTTTTGCTGCGCCGTATGCCGGAAAAATAATTCCAATGAATTTAGCGCAATTAGGCAACAAAATTATTTGCCAGAAAGATAGTTTTTTATGTGCCGCTAAAGGTGTTGCGGTTGGCATTGAATTTCAAAAAAAATTAGGAACCGGTTTATTTGGTGGCGAAGGTTTTATTATGCAAAAGCTGGAAGGCGATGGTATGGCCTTTGTGCACAGCGGCGGACACGTTATTGAAAAAACATTACAGGCCGGCGATATGTTGAAAATTGATACCGGCTGCATCGTTGCTTTTACCAGCACCGTAAATTACGATATACAATTTGTTGGCGGTATTAAAAATACATTATTTGGGGGCGAAGGCGTTTTTTATGCGGTACTTCGTGGTCCGGGCAAGGTATGGATACAAACTTTACCAATTAGCCGTTTGGCCGGAAGAATTTTGTCATACGGGCGAGGATCAAGAAAAGAAGAGGGCTCTATCCTTGGAGGTCTTGGTAATCTTATAGATGGAGATTAAAGGAAAGTTTCTTGTTTTTAGTTTATAGTTTCTTGTTATGGCAACAATTACAAAATTTGAAGATCTTGAAGTGTGGCAACTGGCGAGACAGTTAAATATTAAAATATTTCCCTTGCTTCAAGCTTTAAACGAAACAAGAAATTATGAATTAAAAAATCAACTTGATTCTTCTGCCGGTTCAGTAATGGATAATATTTCTGAAGGATTTGAAAGGGATGGAAATAAAGAATTCGTTCAATTTTTAGCAATTTCGAAAGGATCTTTAGGAGAAGTTCGCTCCCAATTGTATAGGGTGTTTGATAGAAATATGCTTGATAAAGAAGCATTTGAAAACTTACAGAGTGATTGTTTATTTTTAGCAGCTAAAATTGCTAAATTCATAACTTATTTAAGAAATACAGAATTTAAAGGAAACAAATTTAAAAAGGATTAAAATAAACAGTAACAAGAAACAAAAAACTTGAAACTAGAAACAGTGTTATGGCAAAATCAAATTATACAGAAGACAATATACGATCGTTAGATTGGAAAGAACACATTCGTACGCGCCCCGGCATGTACATTGGTAAATTAGGAGATGGAAGTGCTTTTGATGATGGCATTTATGTGCTCTTAAAAGAGGTAATGGATAACTCTATTGATGAGTTTATGATGGGCGAAGGAAACAGAATTGACATTAATGTTAAAGAAGGTGTTGTTTCTATTCGTGATTATGGACGTGGTATTCCCTTAGGTAAAGTGGTTGAAGTAGTTTCAAAAATGAATACCGGTGGAAAATACGATAGTGAAGCTTTTAAAAAATCTATCGGTTTAAATGGTGTGGGTACAAAAGCGGTAAACGCTTTATCCATTAATTTTAGAGTTACCGCTTACCGTGATGGCCAGGCAAAAACTGCAGACTTTAGTAAAGGCGAGCTGATAAAAGAACACAAACTCGTTTCCTCAAACGAAAAAAACGGAACCTTAGTGGAGTTTCGACCGGATGATACGATCTTTAAAAAATACCATTTCGTGCATGAGTATATTGATCGCATGGTTTGGAATTATGCTTTCTTAAATACAGGCTTAACTTTAACATTAAATGGTAACGAATATGCCTCTAAAAATGGCTTAAAAGACCTGTTAGAAAAAAATATAACCGGCGAAACTTTATATCCAATCATCCATTTAAGAGGTGAAGATATTGAGTTGGCCATGACGCATAGCAACGAACATTTTTCTGAGGAATATTATTCGTATGTAAATGGTCAATACACAACACAAGGTGGTACACACTTAGCTGCTTTTCGTGAAGCAATTGTAAAAACAGTGCGCGAATTCTACAAAAAAGAATTTGAGCCAAGCGATGTGCGTAAATCTATTGTTGCTGCCATTGCTGTAAAAGTTCAGGAACCTGTTTTTGAATCGCAAACCAAAACAAAATTAGGAAGTAACGAAATTGCACCGGGCGGGCAAAGCATTCGTGGCTTTATTGGCGATTTCATTAAACAGCAACTGGATAATTATCTTCATAAAAATCCAGATGTTGCAAAAGCAATCGAAGCAAAGATCTTAGCAAACGAACGTGAGCGTAAAGAATTATCAGGCATTCAAAAATTAGCAAGAGAACGCGCAAAAAAATCTTCGCTTCATAATAAAAAACTACGCGATTGCCGTACGCATTTAGATGACATTAAAGATCCACGACGTTTAGAAACTTCTTTATTTATTTGCGAGGGCGATTCTGCGAGCGGATCAATTACAAAAACGCGGGATGTAAATACGCAAGCTGTTTTCAGTTTAAAAGGCAAACCCTTAAATTGTTTTGGTCTTGGCAAAAAAGTTGTTTACGAGAACGAAGAATTTAATTTATTACAAGCCGCTTTAAATATTGAAGATAGTTTGGAAGAGCTGCGTTATAATAACGTAATTATTGCAACAGATGCCGATGTGGATGGAATGCATATCCGTTTATTGTTATTAACCTTCTTTTTACAATTTTTTCCTGATCTTGTAAAAAATAACCATGTTAAGATCTTACAAACGCCTTTATTCAGGGTTCGTAATAAAAAAGAGACCGCTTATTGTTATAGTGATGAAGAAAGAAAGGCCGCAATAGCTAAATTAGGTCCAAAACCCGAAATTACCCGATTTAAGGGTTTGGGCGAGATCTCCCCTGATGAATTTAAGCATTTTATAGGAAAAGATATGCGTTTAGAGCCGGTGTTAATTGACCAGAAGTCAAGTATAACGGAGCTTTTGAACTATTATATGGGTAAAAATACCCAGGGGCGCCAAGACTTTATTATCGAGAATTTGCGTCTTGAAAAAGACACCGAAAAAGAATTAATAGGTTAATAATCGGTTAACAAACGTTAATTTCGGAAATTTTGATAAATTTGGAACGCGGTTTGGAATGACCACATTATTATCCACAATAAAAAACATAAAAATGAAAACGACAAATTTACTTTTAATCCCGGCTATCGCAGTTTTAACTCTGGCAGGTTGTAAATCAAAAAAGACACCAATTCAAAAAGAAACAGGTGCAGTAGAAATCTCTGTTCCTTTTAGTGCAAAAGAGTATCGTTCAGATGAAGATAACTTCAGAGCAAAACAAGTTGGTAAATCTCCTGATTTAGCGACAGCTAAAAAAATAGCGTTTCAAAATGCTAAATCTGAAATGGCTGCTAACATTAACAGTACAATTAAAAGAGTAACAGACCAATACACCAACCAACGTACAGTTGGCAACAAACAAGAATTCGAAAATAAATTCGAAGAATTGGCGCGTGAGGTTGTAAACTTAGAGATCTCAAACGTTAGAGAAATTGGAGAGAAGATCTTTAAAGAAACTGATGGTTCATTTAGCTATTGGATCGCTATTGAGGCAGCTAAGAAAACCATTTTTGATAAAGTAGATGCTAAAATATCTAACGATGCAAAATTGAAATTAGACTACGACAAACAAAAATTCCAATCAATCTTTGATGCTGAGATGAAAAAATTAGCAGACGAAGGAAAATAATAATACCTTAATTAAGAGCATCTTTAGGGATGCTCTTTTTTTATCCATTCTTTTGAAAAGAAATTATCCCATATTTGCTTTAGCATTAGTGCTTTTTCTTTCCGCTTGTAACGGATCTAAAAAATATTTTAAAGCTGCTGAAAGGCTTGAAAAACAAGGTCTGGTAAACGAAGCTGCTGAATATTATTTAGAATCTTTGCAAAGAAAACCAACCAATGTAGACGCGCGCGTAAAATTAAAAAGCGTTGGTCAAAAATACGCGTCTAATTTAGCTTCCGATTTTTTCAGGAACTTTAATACACAACAAGTAGAATCATCTTTAGAAAGCTTTGAAAAACTAAAAGAGTTTTCAGGAAAAACTGCGGCTTTGAGTGTTGTAATGGAATATCCAAAATCGTATGAAGATGATTATCAAAAAATGATAGAAAGTTATTGCTCAAAAAATTATAACCAGGCCTATGGCATGGTAAACCAAAAAAAATACAACGAGGCTATCACATACATCAGTAATATTAAAAAGTACAATCCAAATTATAAAACAACACAGCAATTAGAAATTACAGCTTATTGCGAACCATTATATCAAAGCGCCATTTTAAGCCTGGAGACAAAAAATTATGCAAGCGCTTTAAATACGTTATCAAAAATTAAAGGCAGAACCGAAAATTATAAAGACTACAAAGAGTTATATGATCTGTCTGCGGCACAACAAACAAAAAGCTTTATTTTATTGCAGCCAAAAGATGCAGGTTTTGCGGCAGAAAAAGAAATAGAAGATTACCTGTTCAATAGTTTTAACCAGGCGGCCACACAGAAATTCAGCAATATTAAAATCATTAATAATACACCGTTTCAAGAAGGTGCCGGCAGTGAGATGTTAAGCGGCAGCAACAATGTTGATCTTATACAAGCCATAAGAAAAGCAACAGATGCTGATTACTTTTACACTTACGATATATCAAACAGAAAAGAACTAAATACGGGGCCAACAAAAAATCCGTATACAGCCTACAACGAAGTAAAAACGCGTATAAACGATACACTTGTTAAAACTGAATACAAGCCTGTAAGTTATAATTTAGTAAAGGGCTCGCGCACGTTTACCTACGATTATAAATACAAGATCATTAATGCTTTTTCAAATCAAATAGTTTCTTCGCAATCAATAAACATGTCGAGCCAGGATGCTATGGAATATAATGAATTTGCAAAAACATTTAACGGCAATATGAATACCCTTTTCCCTTATAATCCTCAACAAACGGCAGCGGCGGCGCAATATAATCCAAAGAACTGGCGGGGCATGTTCAGTGCAAAAAACACTCTAAAATCTTTTGAAGATCTAAAAGATGAAACGAATAATAAAACAGTTAATTTTTTCACAACATCTGTACTCAATAATATAAAATAAATTTGAAAAAATTTCTTTACATATTAATAGCCTTAAATTTTTTTGTTGCTTGTAGAAGCAAAAAAGAAGTTGCAGCAACTCCGGCTTCAGAGATACAGGTGCCAATATGGGTAAGCAGCAGGCCAAACAACGGTTTTAAGTATGTTGGTATTGGTGTAGCAGACAAAGGCAAAAGTAGTAACTATCAAATGGAAGCAAAAAAAAATGCGCTATACGATCTTAGTTCTGAAATTAAAGTAAACATTTCGAGCAACTCTGTTCTATACACGGTTCAAAACAATAATAATTTTAACGAGAATTTTAATTCATTAATCAACCTTACCAACAGCGATAATATTGAAGGTTACCAGTTAATTGATTCTTACGAGAACGAAAAACAGTACTGGGTATATTACACGTTAGATAAAGCAGAATACGCCAATCAAAAAGCTCTAAAAAAACAACAAATCATTTCTAAAGCAAGCAATTTAATAAGCTTAAGCTTTAATGACGAAAAAAATAAAGATTTTTCTTCGTGCTTAAAAAAACGAATCCAGGCTTTTGGCGTATTAACACCGTACTTGAGCGAAGAAATTAATTTTGATGCCACACAAACAAACGGCATTAAAAGTGTATTCGATCTTACATCCGTTATTCAACAACAGTTACAATCAATTTCTTTAGTTCAACAAAAAGATCTTCCAATTCTAAAACCATATCAACAAACTTACGCGCCTTTAATGTATGGTTTAGAATTAAGCACAAATAAAACACCATTGCGCAATTTTCCATTTGTTGTTACAAGCGATGAAGAAAAAATTAAGATCAACGAAAAAACAAGTACAAACAATACCGGCCAGCTGCAATTAAAAGTAAATTATGTTGAGCCAATAAATCAAACAGCGGCATTTGCTTTAAGCCCGGATATCTCAAGCCTCATGGGGTCCGATTCGTTAGGCCGTGCAGGAATAACCGTATTAAAACAATTCATTCAAACACCTTCGTTAAAAGTACAGGCCCGCGTAAATAACATTAATATTTTTGTTACCGGTACCGAGAAAAATTTCGGAAAACTTACTAACTTAAACTTAATTCAAGGCATCATCTCTCAAAAATTTAACGGACAGGAAGTGCAAATCGTTAGTAAACCTGCCGATGCAGATTATATTATTGAATCGGTTGCCGAAACACAAGAGGATATTAGCAGTGATATTCTAGAGAATAATTATAAAATTAAATTGGCCGCATTAGTTATCTCGCTTCAGTTAAGAAACAATGTTACGCAGGAAGTTATTTTTAAAACACAGGTAAATGATGTATACGGTTACGCTAATAATCTCGAAAAAGCCGGTATGAATGCCTACTCCAATCCAAAGCTTAACACCAAGCTTTCGGAGGCACTTTTCTTTTTAAAACGCAAAATATTGGTTTATTAGCAGCCATTTGTGAATATTTAGTCCAAATTTTTACCCCAAAACCCACTATTTCCGACTTTTTTGTTAATTCCTAATGTATATTTGCAATTATTTTATTTTTTAGATGAGCGATATTTTTGACGGAATGGATAAAGAGAACCACCACGAGGTGGATAAAATAACCCACGTAAGTGGGATGTTCAAGAACTGGTTTATTGATTATGCAAGCTACGTAATACTTGAGCGTGCTGTACCAGCCATGGAAGACGGGCTAAAACCCGTACAGCGGCGTATTTTACACAGCATGTGGGAGCTTGAAGATGGACGTTACAACAAGGTGGCCAACTTAATTGGTAACACCATGAAATACCATCCCCACGGTGATGCCAGTATTGGCGATGCTTTGGTGGCTATAGGACAAAAAGATCTTTTAATTGATTGCCAGGGTAACTGGGGTAATATTTTAACCGGCGATTATGCGGCAGCTCCTCGTTATATTGAGGCACGTCTTTCTAAATTTGGCCAGGAAGTAATTTTTAATCCAAAAACTACTAACTGGGGTTTAAGTTACGATGGCAGGAATAAAGAGCCAATTACGTTACCGGTAAAATTCCCTTTAGTTTTGGCACAGGGTGTTGAAGGTATTGCGGTTGGTTTAGCTACAAAAATATTACCACACAACTTTAATGAACTGATAGATGCGTCTATCCAGATCTTAAAAGGAAAAAAAGCAACGATCTATCCTGATTTTATGACCGGGGGAATTGCTGATTTTAGTGATTATAAAGATGGCTTACGCGGCGGAAAAATTAAAATTCGCGCGCGTGTTAAAGAGTTAAATCCAAAAACAATTATCATTACAGAAATTCCTTTTGGTACTACAACAGGCTCTTTAATAGACTCTATTTTAGCTGCAAACGACAAAGGAAAAATTAAAGTAAAAAAGGTAGAAGATAATACTGCCGAAAATGTTGAGATCTTAATTCATTTACAGCCCGGCATTTCTACAGATAAAACAATTGATGCGCTTTACGCTTTCACAAATTGTGAAATGAGTATCTCACCAAACGCTTGTATTATCGAAAGTGAGAAACCACGTTTCTTAGGGGTTAGCGAAATCTTAAAAATTTCAACCCACCAAACTTTAGCTTTATTAAAACGTGAGCTGGAAATTGAGCAGTTGGAGTTGGAAGAGAAATGGCATTTTTCATCTTTAGAAAAAATATTTATTAAAGAAGAAATGTACATCGACTTTAAAAAATATAATAACAAAGAAACTTTATTTGAATACTTATACGAGCGTTTTAAACCGTTCAAGAAAAAATTAATTCGCGATATAAGTGATGAAGACCTTCACCGTTTAACGCAAATTCCAATGATTCGTATTACGCGCTTTGATACAATTAAAGCTGAAGCGCAAATGAAGGAGCTGGAAGAAAAAATTGCCGCAGTAAAGAATCATTTGGCACACTTAACTGACTATGCTGTTGAGTATTTTAAAAATTTAAAAAAGAAATACGGCGCTGGGCGCGAACGCAAAACAGAAACCAAACAATTAGAAACTATTATTGCTACCGAAGTAATAATGGCAAACGAAAAATTGTACGTAAACCGAGCCGAAGGCTTTATTGGTACAAGTTTAAAGAAAGACGAATTTGTTACCGATTGTTCGGCCCTTGATGATATTATTGCTTTTACCAAAGATGGTAAAATGAAAGTAGTTAAGGTAGCAGACAAGTCATTTATTGGAAAAGATATTATTTATGTAGCCATCTTTAAAAAGAACGATGAGCGCACAACTTATAATATGATCTATACCGATGGACCAAAAGGTATCACCTTTATTAAAAGGTTTAATGTAACAGGTGTTACGCGTGAGAAAGAATACGATCTTACCAAGGGCACACCAAACTCTGCAGTACACTGGTTCACTATAAATCCAAATGGCGAAGCAGAAAAAGTACAGGTGATTTTAAAACCATTAAGTGGCGTTCGCAAATTAGAGTTGGATATTGACTTTACGGAAACACCCGTTAAAGCAAGAACATCTGTAGGAAATATTGTTACCAAATACGCTATTAAAAAAGTTGTGCTTAAAGAAAAAGGCGCATCTACCTTAAGCGGCGAAGATTATTGGTTTGATGAAACAACACACCGTTTAAATAAAAATGAAAAAGGAACTTTTTTGGGTAACTTTAGTGGTGAGGATAAAATATTAACGGTAACAAGCACCGGTTTTTACAAGCTCTACACATACGATATCTTAAATCATTTTGATGAAGATATTATTATGATAGAAAAATATTTTCCTAATCAAACCTTAACCTGTATTTATTTTGACGGACAAAGCAAATCGTATTTTACAAAACGTTTTGCGCCGGAAAACATCTCTAATAAAACCTTGATCATTACAGAGAACGAATTATCGCGTATTGAATTGATAACGGCACAAATTAATCCTATCATTGAAGTAAAATTCTCTAAAGAAAAAGGCGTTGAAATTCCGGAAGAGACCATTAATATGGTTGAATTCAGTCCGCTTGTAAACATTAAAGCCAAAGGAAAAAAATTAAGCTCATATAAAGTAAAAGAAATTAATTTAAAAGAACCTGAGGAGATAAAAGCTGCACGTAAATTTTTAAAGAAAGATGCTGACGATGAAAAAACAGGATTATCGCCTGTAGAACTTCATCGCAGGGCCATGGAAAAATTAAGTAAGGCTAACAACAAAGATTTTTTGGATGGTGACGGGCAAATAACGTTTGAATTTTAATTCGCGATTTAATTTGTTATTATTTAATTAGTATTGCCTTTAAGCACATGTGCGTTTACCTGCACATGAAGCAAATTGGGCAATGCGAGTTCAAAAATACTTCCTTCACCTTCTTTACTCTCTACATGAATCTCACCGCCCAATTTAATAACCGCTTTTTTAACAAGGTATAAACCAAGGCCCGTACCCGGCATTGTTTTGTTAAAGCGCGAGAACATTTCAAATATATTTTTCTTATCTTCTATATTAATACCAATACCATTATCCATTACCGAAATTTTTAAAAGGTCGTTTTCATTTTCAACGCAAATTCTAACATAAGGGCCTTTTTTTGCGGGGTTCTTATATTTTACAGCATTCTCAATAAGGTTATAAAGTATAGTGCGTAAAAGAGTTTTATCAGTATTGAACATCAGGTTTTTATCTACCTGTAACATAAATGTAACGCCCTTCGCGTATTCAAGGTTTTTAATTTCTTGTGTTATACTATCCGCAACTTCTAAAAAATTAATGGTCGTTATCTCAATATTACCGTGCGTTACTTTTGTTGTTTGAACCATATCATCAATGAGCGCGCTTAATTTTGAAGCGCTTTTTGAGATCATCATGATATACTCCAACCTTTCTTTTTCACTCACATTTGCAACGGCCAAATTGCTAAGGCCAGCTATGGCAGCGAGAGGAGCTTTTAGGTCGTGCGAAGAACTGTACATAAAATTATTCAATTCGGCATTTGTTATTTCAAGTTTAGCTTTTGTGTGGCGATGCTCAATTATTTCGTTGTTAAGATTTTTAATGATTTCATCCAGTTTTAATTTTCTTAATTCATCACGATTTTCTAATTGCAAATTCACCGCCTGTTTTATTTTATAATTCTTAATAAGAACTATTAGTAGGATAGCTAATAAAACAATCATTATAAATGTAGCAGCAAGCGCTATTTGTGTTTTCTTCAACTGCAACTCGCTAAGCTCTTTTTCCAAATTGGCCTTTACAACGTTTTCTTGTTTAACGTTAGACTCGTAAACGGACTGAATATTTGCAATTTCTTTAACTTTATTAATATTAAAAATAGAATCTTCGATACTCTTAAGTGCCTTAAAATGTATAAAGGCTTTTTTGTAATCTCTCAAAGAATCATAAACTTCTGAAAGAAAATAATGATTATCAGTTATCTCTTTACTTAAATGATATTTGGTAGCGATGTTTAATCCCTTAATAGCAAAATCCTCGGCAGCTAAATAATTTTTCTTTTGTACATAAAGCTTAGAAAGCAAAGCATAGGTATAGGATTCCCATCGGTGATTATTTTGCGCTTCAAATATTTTAAGCGCTTCGAGTAAATATGTTTCGGCCGGAGCCCATTGTTTGCGTAACTCGTAATAATGCGCAATTGAAATAAATGCTATGGGCGACGAATTTTTAAAATTAGTTTGCTTTTCAATATCCATTACATTTTTAAGATAAAAAAGAACCCTGTTCCCGTCGCCGGTTTGCTCATATATTTCGGCCAGATACGAGCTAAGCGTAGATACTTCTTTAAGGTTATTCTCAGCCTGTGCAATTTGTAAAACTTCTTTATAATAATAAATTGCTTTATCTAAATTTCCCTGGCGTTTGTTTAAGAAAGCCAGTTGCGAGAGTACCCTTGACCTTTGTTCATGGTCGTTTTTTCTACAATCTTCGAGTGCGTTTTTAAAATAGATTATTGCTTTACTAAAATCAAGCGTGTAGTTAACGTTGATCTTCCCTAATAAATAATTTGATTCATATTTACCTTTAGAATAATTTATTTTTTCTGCCAGGGCAAGGGCTTCTTCAGAATAGCTAATAGCTAAAACATGATCCTCTTCCAGCACTTGGCTGGCTAATTGATTAAGAAGATCAACACGATGAGGGTTGTTACTCTGATTTTTAAGTAAAGCAATCAGCGAATCAATTTTTTTATTTGCATTAAGGTTTGCCTGTATTGGAAGGAAAAATAAGAACAACAGTATAAGCCGTAAACTTCCCAAACAAAAAAAATCTCTTTCTTTTTTTAAGAGATGTGAATACATTATTAGGTGTTTTGTTTAATCAAATCTAACGAAAAAAAATTGTCGTTTTACTTGATCTATCAATTTTAACACAGTTAGGTTTTATATGTTAACTGAGGGATCTTCAGCGCCGATGGGCAAAGCAGAGCTTTTTAGTAAAATCTAAATAAAATCTAAATTTTCCTCTTAGGATTATCCGTTAAAAAAGCTTTCCAGCCGGTGTAAGATTTAGTTCCTGCTCCGGCTTTTTTGTTTTGATAATAATGACAAAGTGCAGCCCCCAAAGCATCGGTGGCATCTAAAAATTTTTGTTCTTTTTCAATACCTAAAATTTGTGCCAGCATAGCGGCCACCTGTTCTTTACTGGCATTGCCATTACCTGTAATACTCATTTTTATTTTTTTTGGTGAGTATTCTGTTATTGGAATATTTTTACTTAAAGCTGCTGCAATGGCCACGCCCTGTGCCCTGCCAAGCTTTAACATGGATTGAACGTTCTTGCCAAAAAAAGGCGCTTCAATGGCCAGCTCGTCGGGTTTGTATTCTTCAATAATAGCAACGGTACGCTCAAATATAGTTTTTAAACGTACAGCGTGATCATCAAATTTATCGAGTTTAATCACGCCAATGCCAATAGGCTTTACCAGGTTGTTTTGGATATGGATCAATCCATAACCCATCACAACGGTTCCGGGGTCAATTCCTAATATGATTCTGTCGGCGATTGGCATTAAAAATGTAAATTTAGCCTAATTTGCAAGAGCGAAAAAAAATAATTTCCACTATTATTAAGGTGCTGATTGGCTTGGGAAGTTTTTTTATAATTTACCTGCGCTTAAAAAGCGATCTCGCTTCCGAAAAATTAGAACTTCTTGGCTCACTTGCTTTCTCCTTAAAAGGGCTTTTATGTTTTGTTTTATGCTTATTGCTTATTCCTGTTAACTGGGGGATTGAATCATTTAAATGGAAAATTATTACGGAGCCGGTAGAAAAAATTTCTTTTAAAACCGCCATGCATTCGGTTTACAGCGGTGTTTGTTTAGGAAATTTAGCGCCCGGCAGGGCAACAGAGTTTTTAGCAAAGATCATATTTTTTAAAGTTGAGAATCGTCCAAAAATTACGGCACTACATTTTATTAATGGTATGTTTCAGTTATGCATAACTTATTTATTTGGCTTATCGGCATTGCTTTTTCAAATAAAACAGTTTGAAGGCGATAACATTTGGTTAGCTTATACAACAAGTACAATAGCGATAGTAATATTTGTTGTATTTATTTTTTGTCTTGTTAAGATAGATCTTATTTTAAATTTTATTACCAAAAAACTAAATAAGCAACAAGCTTTAGAAAATTTTAAATACTCGTTCACTGCAAAAAAATTAATTCAACTATTTGGTCTTTCCATTATCCGCTATTTTGTTTTCGCCTTGCAATTTCTTTTATTACTCTGGTTATTTCATCAACAAAATTTAAATTTCTCTATTTTTGTTGGCATGGCTTTGTATTATTTAATAACCACAACAATTCCAATGATAAGTGTTTTGGAAGCACCTATTCGCGCAGCCATTGCGCTTATTGTATTTCATGACTCGGGCATTTCAGATTCTGCTTTGGCTTTATCATCTGTATTAATTTGGTTAATAAATATTATTTTGCCGAGCATTTATGGCTACAGCATTTTACTGAAACAGAATTTCGATTTTAAAATATTTGGCAAACAAAAATGACAGAGCTGAATTATATACTTTTTGCTGGTTTATTAGTTTACTTAATTGTAATGGCCTGGTTTGGTATTGGCTTTACTAAGATGGAATTTTTTAGACCAACTTACGATACTACCACTCCACTTACTTTAATTATTTGTGCACGTAACGAAGAAAAAACTATTGGCCGTTGTTTGCAAACTATTTTAAAACAGGATTATGATCTTTCGCGAATTCAAATAATTTTAATTAACGACGCAAGTTCTGACAGCACCGTCTTTCAGGCCGAATCGGTTTTAAAGAATACAAAGATCAATTACAAAATAATTACCAATCCTCAACAAAAAGGAAAAAAGGCAAGCATTGCTTATGCCATTTCGCAGGCAGACTATGAAGTATTGGTAATGCGCGATGCAGATACATTTACCACCTCAACGTTGTGGCTGCAAAGTATTTCTGATTTTTATAAAACAACTTCATCCGATCTTATTATTGCGCCGGTAGTGATTGCAAATAATTTTGGTATTTTATGGGCATTACAGGCAATAGAAAATAACGTGTTAACGGTTTTAAACTGCGGCAGCGCTTATTATAAAAAACCTTTTTTATGTAATGGTGCAAATTTAATTTTCACAAAAACTATTTTCCAAAAAGTAAACGGT
Organism: Chitinophaga pinensis; assembly: GCA_943369995.1. GTDB lineage: Bacteria > Bacteroidota > Bacteroidia > B-17B0 > Aurantibacillaceae > Aurantibacillus. Next base: position 62,944 of record CALRPF020000010.1, on the reverse strand, counting down.
TATTCGTCGCACATAAAAATTGCTTCGGGCGATGATGTTTTATTTTTAGAGGATGTAAAAAAAATGCAAGGCGTAAACATTAATTATTTAAAATCAGAACAGGCAATTGTATATACTTATCCTGCTTTTTCGTTTGCGCAGTTAATAAATCAAAAAATAAGATGGGCTTCTAAATTCAAACACAACAAAAACAGGCTAAATTTATTGCTTGCCCTTTTAAGTTTTAGCATAAACCTGGTATGGATGTTTTGCTTGTTTTATTGCTTTTTTGTCCCTCAAAACGGGGGATTTATCTTAATTTTCGTGCTTTTTAAGTTGATTATTGACTTTTTGTTGTTATTTTTAGCATCATGTTTTGTTAAAAACAGGGGTTTAGGCTGGTTTGGTTTACCTGTGGGTTTAATTTACCCTATGTATGCCTGTGTTGTTGCTATTACCTCGGTTTTTATAAAGCCTAAATGGAAAGTATAATTTGTGTTTTTTAAGAAGAAATCTATAAATTTTGAATCTGAGTCCCTAAGCGTTCAAACCTGGCGAAGGTTTAAGCGTAACAAGCTTTCGTTGCTGGGGTTAGGGGTTATTGGTGTGGCTTGCCTTATTTCTATTTTAGGTTATTTAATTACCCCCGATCAAACGCCATATGCTAACGATCAAAAACCTGAGCTTCACATTAAAGAGCCGGGTTTTAGTGTAAAAATGCTGGCAGTAAAAAAGAATGAAGAAGTAAAACCTTCGGGATTTTTTTCTACAATGCTTTTTGGTAAGAACGAAAGCAACTCTTACTACACCATTCATAATTTTGATTTTAAAGGAAAGGATATTATTGTTGAAGAATTTACCGGCAATGTAGATAATCAGGGAGCAACTGTTTCAAAATTTAATGTAGCCGACGTTTTGTATGCGATCGATACAAAATACCCCATTGTTTATGATTCTTTACGTATGCAATTGTCTTTTTATGAAGTTGGCAATCCGCGGGTGATAAACAGGTCGATACTTGAATTACAAGAGCTCATAAAAAAAGATAACGTCAGCACTAAAACATTTTTATTGGGAAGCGATAAACTAGGCCGCGATCTTTTAAGCCGTTTACTAATTGGCACAAGAATTAGTTTAAGTGTAGGTTTGGTTTCTGTTATCATCTCCATTTTTATCGGCATCCTGCTTGGCGCTATGGCCGGCTATTACAGAGGAAAAACAGATTCCGCCATCATGTGGTTAATAAATGTGGTGTGGAGTATTCCAACATTATTATTAGTTATTGCTATTACATTAGTTTTAGGAAAAGGGATTTTACAAGTATTTATTGCTGTTGGTTTAACCATGTGGGTAGATGTTGCACGTATTGTGCGCGGACAAATTTTAAGTATCCGTGAAAAAGAATTTGTTGAAGCAGGAAGAGCATTAGGATTTAGAAACATGCGAATTATTTTACGCCATATTTTACCTAACGTTATGGGGCCTGTAGTTGTAATGGCCGCAAGTAATTTTGCAAGCGCTATCTTAACAGAAGCAGGCTTGAGCTTTTTAGGCATTGGCGCTCAGCCGCCAGTACCGTCGTGGGGCGAGATGGTGAGCGCGCATCATGGTTACATTTTAATGGACAAAGCTTATTTAGCTTTCATTCCGGGTATTGCCATTATGATATTAGTGCTTGCGTTTATGTTAGTTGGTAACGGTTTGCGGGATGCCTTAGATACGCGTTCGATAGATGAAAAACCGATTGCAGGAAATTAGTTCTTAATAATTTCTGTAATTGCTTTTACCCAAACATCATTGGTATTTAAACTATTAACCAGGGTTACTTTTTCACCGCCGTGTTCTTTAAAGATCTCCTGGTATTCCGTTCCGATCTCATAAATAGTTTCTAAACAATCTGCCACAAATGCCGGCGAAAAAACAAGAATATTTTTACTTCCTTTTGTTGCAAGATCTTCAATTACCTTGTCACTAAATGGCTTTAACCATTTTTCATCTAACCTGCTTTGAAAGCTTGTAGTATATTTTCCTTCAGGAATATTTAATGCTTTAACTAACTGACGTGTTGTTTCAAAACTATTTGCACGATAGCAATATTGATTATTTTTTGTAATAGAGTTACAACATCCTCCCATTTGGCAGGTATTGCCACCGTAATGTGCCGAAGCTTTTAATATTTGTCGTTCAGGTAAACCATGATAAGAGAATACTACATGATCGTATTCATTAATGTTATGTTTTCTTCCTTCTACTAAAAGCGCGTCGATAAATTGTTGCTGATCGTAAAATTTACTTACAATATTTAAGCTTGGAATTACTTCCCAACCTTTAATTTGTTTTAAAACTTCTTCGATAGTACTTCCAGTACTCGAGCTGGCGTATTGCGGGTACAATGGAAGAATATGAATTTTAGAAGGGCGTTGTTGTCTTAGTTTTTCTAAAGATTCTTTGATAGAAGGTGTTTGATAGCGCATGGCCAGTTCAACAATGTACTTATCACCAACTTGTTGTTGTACTTTTTCTTTTAATAAAATACTATTGGTTAAAAGGGGAGATCCTTCTTTTGTCCAGATATTTTGATAGAGTTTAGCAGATTTAAAACTACGAAAAGGAACAATAATTAAATTCACTAAAATAAATCTGCCAACAGCATTAATATCTATTACACGTTTATCATTTAAGAACTGCGTAAGGTATTTACCAACTTTACCAGCAGTTGGAGAATCAGGAGTTCCAAGGTTAATTAAAAGTATTGCTTCTTTCATGAATTAGACTTAAGTGTCATATCAGTGTCATTTTCCTGTTTTACTTCTTGTGAATTTTCTTGTTGTTCAGAAGCCGTTTTCTTAGAAAATTTCTTTTGAAATAAAATAATAATGATCACTCCACCCGAAATTGCCGCATCCGCGAAATTAAATATCGGTCTGAAAAATTGAAAATCTTCTCCACCCCAAATCGGAAACCAATCAGGAAAATGCCCGTTAACGATCGGAAAATAAAACATATCTACCACACAACCATACATGGTTGGCGCATAGCCATTGCCTGTTATACTTGCTACGCCGTCGTAAGGTAAATACTCGTTAAATTGAGCATTGAACATAGTGCCTTTATCAAACATCAATCCGTAAAAAGCGCTATCTAAAATATTACCCATTGCACCTGCTAAAATTAACGATACCGAAAATATAAAACCCCAATGCTCTTTATTTTTTGTGATGTAACGAATATAAAACACGCCGGCAACACAGGCCAAAATTCTAAATACACTTAATGCCAGTTTCCCAAAATCACCCCCAAATTCAAAACCAAATGCCATTCCCGGATTTTCAGTAAAATGTATCACACACCAATCTGCAAGCTTACCAACTTCTCCTAAAGGATAGTTGAGCTTTATATAAATCTTAATGAACTGATCGATGAACAGAACAGAAAAAATAGTTATTAGAGGGATTTTAAAGCGCTTAAGCATTAATGCTATATTTTTAACGATGTAAAGATACTCTTTTTATGATTTATAATTATGTGAATGAAAAGTGAAACTGTGAAATATTAATAAAATAAAAAGGCTGCCTTTACCTAAAGACAGCCTTTAAAAATTTATAACATTATTATTGGCTTAGCTTAGCATCAATACCCAAAGTAGCGTGTGGCACAGAGCGTAAACGTTCTTTAGGAATTAATTTGCCCGTAACACGGCAAATACCGTAGGTTTTGTTCTCAATACGTACCAAAGCATTTTTTAAGTTTACGATATATTTTTCCTGGCGGGATGCTAATTGCGCAGTTTCTTCCTTGCTCATTACATCACTTCCATCTTCCAACAATTTAAATGTTGGCGAAGTGTCATCAGTACCATGATTATCTTCGTTGCTTAAAGTTTGTTTTAAAAGATCGTAGTCGGTTTGCGCTTCTTTTAATTTTGATAAGATCAATTCTTTAAACTCAGTTAATTCTTTATCAGAATAACGTGTACGATTATCTTTTGTATTTACAAATGGTTTAGGAACTTCTTCTTTGCTTTTTTTAATCAATGGCTTATTGATGTCAATCTGCAACGGACGGTTACGAATGTATGCTTCCATACTGTTACCACTCGATCTGCCGTCGTTTTTCTTTCTACGACCACGACCACGCTTTTCAGGAACTTCATCATCGTCTTCATCAATTTCAGCGGGGCCACCTTCCAGGTCAACTAATCCTGCTTCATCTAATCCACCTTCAAGCACAGCAGCATCATCATCTTCAGGCTTGTCGTAATCATCTTTTACATCAACATCAGAATCGTCTTCTTCCTCTTCAGGAATATCATCGTCATCATCATCGCCACCTTTTCCTTTTTTCTTTCCTTTTACTTTTGCGGCCTTATTATCTTTTCCTTTTTTTGCAATTGCTTCAATTGGTTTACCGGTTATTTTTTTTGCCTTCAGCACTTCTTTCGACACAGTTTTTGTTTTTAGTACGGGTTTATTTTCTTTCTTTTTCTCAACGGGTTTTGCTTTCGCAACCGGTTTTGTTACTTTTTTAGGAGCAGCTTTAACTACTTTGTTAGCTGCCGGCTTGGCAACTTTTTTTGTATCTTTTTTAGCAGGTTTTGCTGCTTTTTTAGGGGCAGGTTTGCTTGCTTTTTTTACAGGTTTAGCAGAAGGTTTGGCCTTTTTATCCTTTTTATTGTCTTTCTTTTTAGCCATAATCATTAATTTTAATTTAACTTTTCAATAGAGATTAGTGTTGTGATCAGTTCGTCTACTTCAATTTTACTTGCGTTGGCAGTTGACAAATTTTGAACCAATTGCAAATCGTTAGTTAAAGTTTCAGAACAAATATAACTCAAATTGTTTTTAATAGCATTATCTAAATCCGAATTTTGTTGAATTTTGACCAAAATCTTGTCTGTCACCTCAAAACCCGCGTCTTTCCTCAAGTTCTGGATACGGTTTACCACTTCACGTGCTAATCCTTCATTTTTTAGTTCTTCGGATAAATTAATGTCTAAAGCCACTGTTAGCGGGCCATTGTTGGCTACTTTCCAGCCCGGAATATCAACGGGGATAATTTCAACATCTTCGGGCTCCAATACAATTTTTGAGTTGTTTATTTCAACTTCAAACGATCCTGCTTTTTCGATAGCTGAAATAATTTTTGCGCCGTTTTCATTTGCAAACGCCTGAACCGCTTTCATGTTCTGACCGCATTTTTTACCTAAAGTTTTAAAATTAAGCTTAAGGTTTTTCACGATCTGGGTTTGCTCTTCGTTCACAAAATCAATTTCTTTTACATTTACTTCACTTAAAATAAGATCTTTTACAGCTTCAATTTTATCCTGAAATGCTTTATCTAAAATTGGAATTTGAATACGTTGTAAAGGCTGACGCACTTTTAAATTTTCTTTTTTACGGATAGATAATACCATCGAAGAAATTTCCTGCGCTAATTCCATTCGCTCTTCCAAAGCTTTATCCTGGTTTTTCTTTTCAACTTTAACTAAAGAAGTTAAGTGAATAGATTCCCATTTTAAAGGTGTATTGTTTTTTAAAGCCTGTTCGCGAATTGGCTCTGTTAAATTCTGATACATCCATTCGCTAAAGAATGGCGCAATAGGACTCATTAACTGAGAAACAACCATTAAACATTCGTGAAGTGTTTCGTAAGCAGCTTTTTTATCGTTGCTCATTTCGCCTCTCCAAAAACGGCGGCGAGATAAACGAACGTACCAGTTACTTAAATGTTCATCAACAAATTTTTCGATAGCGCGTGCGGCGCGATGTGGTTCAAAATCTTCGTAATATGCTGTTACATTTTCAATTAAAGTTTGTAATTCAGAGATGATCCAACGATCTAATTCAATACGATCTTTAACAGGAATGATGTTTTGCTCGTCAACAACAAATTTATCAACGTTAGCGTACAATGAATAAAAACCGTAGGTGTTATAAAGCGTGCCAAATAACTTACGCTGCACTTCGCCAATGCCTTCTGTATCGAATTTTAAATTATCCCATGGCGCGGCGTTTGCGATCATGTACCAGCGCGTGGCATCAGCTCCAAATTTTTCGATGGTCTCAAACGGATCAACAGCGTTACCTAAACGCTTGCTCATTTTATTACCATTCTTGTCAAGCACCAAACCGTTAGATACAACATTTTTGTATGCAACCGAATCAAAGTTCATTACAGCAATGGCATGCAATGTAAAGAACCATCCGCGCGTTTGATCAACACCTTCGGCAATAAAATCTGCAGGATAATATTTTTTCTTATCAATAAGATCCTTGTTCTCGAAAGGATAATGTACCTGTGCATAAGGCATAGCGCCGCTATCAAACCAAACATCAATAAGATCAGGCTCGCGAAATAATTTTTTTCCGTTCTTTTCTAACACGATCGTATCAGCATAAGGTTTATGAAGATCGAATGTATCGTAATTTTCTTTCGTAAAATTTCCGGGAACAAAACTTGCAAGAGGATTTTTTTGCATAAATCCTTTAGAAAGAGAATTTTCAATTTCTTTTTTTAATTCTTCGGCGCTACCAATAACAATTTGTTCTGTTTTATCTTCGCTTGTCCAGATAGGAATTGGAATTCCCCAAAAACGAGAGCGTGATAAATTCCAGTCATTTAAATTCTCTAACCAGTTACCAAAACGTCCGGTACCGGTAGCTTCAGGCTTCCAGTTAATAGTTTTGTTCAGTTCGATCATACGGTCTTTCATGGCCGTTGAACGAATAAACCAACTATCTAATGGGTAATATAAAACAGGCTTATCAGTGCGCCAGCAATGCGGATAACTGTGTTCGTAGGTTTCTTTTTTAAAGAGTTTACCTTCTTCCTGTAATTTTAAAACAATGCGCTCATCAACACTTAAATAAACTTTAAGATCTTTTATTTTGTGATTGGCTTCTAATATTTTTTTCTGCTTTTCGAATTCAGCTTTTTTCTCGTCGTCGTTTAAATAAGCTTCTTTTACAAACTCTTCGCCGTAAAGAAAAATGCCATCCTGCACTTCGGGTAAAAATTTACCGCGCTTATCAACCAAGGTTAATGAGCTAATGTTATTTTGTTTGGCAACTCTAAAGTCATCTGCACCAAAGCTAGGCGCAATGTGAACGATACCTGTACCATCTGTAGTTGTAACAAAATCACCAACCAGTACTTTAAAGGCATCGCCATCGGGTTTTACAAATGGTAACAGTTGCTCGTATGCAATTCCTGCAAGATCAGAGCCTTTTGCGTGGCCAACAATTTTAAACGGAATGTTCTTATCTCCGGGTTTGTAATCTTCAAATTTAAGATCGGTATGCTTCTCTGAAAAATATTTATTTAAAAGATCTTTCGCCAATATAACGGTTTGGGGTGTACCGCTAAAAGGGTTAAAGCTTTTTACAAAAACATACTCAATATCTTTTCCAACGGCTAAAGCTGTATTAGATGGTAAAGTCCACGGAGTGGTTGTCCAGGCCAGAAAATAAAGTGGGCAGTCAGCAGTTGGCAGTAGCTTGTGAACTGCAGACTGATTATTGCTTACGGCAAACTGCACCGTAGCTGTTCTATCTTTTACATCCCTGTAACAACCCGGTTGATTTAATTCGTGAGAAGATAAACCAGTTCCCGCCGCAGGCGAGTATGGCTGTATGGTGTAGCCTTTGTATAACAAATCTTTTTCTGAAAGATTTTGTAATAACCACCAAACACTTTCAATGTATTTATTATCGTAAGTGATATAAGGATCGCTCATATCTACCCAATAGCCCATCTTTGCAGTTACATCTTCCCACTTATCGGTGTACTTCATTACTTCGGTACGACAAGCTTTGTTGTAATCTTCAACAGAAATATATTTAGGACTTTTTTCGTTGCCGATATCTTCTTTGGTAATACCTAAATGTTTTTCAACGCCTAATTCTATTGGCAAGCCATGCGTATCCCAACCGGCTTTACGTTTAACCTGATAACCTTGTAACGTTTTAAAACGGCAAAAAATATCTTTTATAGCGCGTGCCATAACGTGATGAATGCCGGGCATTCCGTTCGCGCTTGGCGGGCCTTCATAAAAAACCCATGGCTTATTTTCATCGCGTGTAGAAACAGATTTTTGAAAGATCTTTTCTTTTTCCCAAAATTGTAAAATATCTTTTGAGATCTGTGAAAGGTCTAATTTTTTATATTCAGGGTACTTCTTCATATTCTTTTTTACAACAAAGACTAACTCTTTGGTTTTTTTATTTCTATGCTACCTCACAAAATTATTAAGCGACGGAGATTATTTATTCTCTGTGTTCTCAATGGCTCTGTAGTTCCCTCTAAAAAAGGAGAGCGAATTTAACAAAAAAACTCTGATCCAGCTTAAACCTTAACGTTAAAAAAGCATCAAAACAAGGTAAATATTTTGATTTTAACTTTAATAAAATATAACTTTAATTAAAATTAAGAGCATGAGAAAATTAGCATTTGCGGCTTTAAGCTTTATTTCTTTAATGGCAATTTCGCAGGAAACAGATACATGGAGATTTGGTATTCAATGGGGTGCGCAAGTCACCAGTGCGCAATTTGCCGGAGGCATGGAGAATGCGAATGCGCGTTTTCACCAAAATAAATTTGATGGGGCAGCTTTAAATATTGGTATTCGTTATGATCTTAATAGTCATTGGATGGGCTTGTTTGGCGTTGGCTTTAATACTTTCGGCTTTAATTATGCTTTAACCCAAAACTACTCGCTTTATAATCCAAAAAGTCATTTTTCGGGGCTCCAAAGCGAATTTACTGCTTTAGAGGTTCCCTTTATTTTGTACTATAAATTCAATCCTAATTGTAAAAACGCTAAATGGCTTATTGGTGCCGGGTTTTCTCAAAACCTTACCGGCGATCAAACGATTACAAAAAATTTCCAGGCGACTACTGATGTAATGCCTTCCAATATTAATTATGTGCCAATTGCAAACACACTTAACAGCGTATCTTACGCTGATGGTGGTATGTACACGATGTTACGCTTTTCTGTTGGTCGCGAAAAAATATTTAAGAAAGGCGGTATTTTAAACTGTAGTTTATTATTTAATTGCGGCTTAAGAAACCTTGCTTACTCTACCGTTAATTATACAGTTGATGGACAAAACTACAACCACGATTTTAAAACAAAAGGAAATTTTGTGGGATTAAGGTTGACATGGTTTTTCAGACCCGTAAAAAGTAAGCCGGCTGCGAGACCGGCTAAAACTGTAAAACCTTAATAATTTATTAGGAAAAATCTGTGAAAATCTACTTTTTCGAGGTTTTCCTGCTACATACCACTTCCAAAGTGACTCATACTTTCACGCTTCATTGGATTGATTGTAATAACAGGCAAATTGCTTATTTCAACCACTTTTTCGCCGGCAGTGCCGCTAAACATATCACCAATACTAAGATCTTTCTGATTCATTTGTACAATAAGGTCGCCATCATTTTTGTTTGCATACTCAACAATTGCTTCTGCAACTTTAGTGCTTGGCACCGATTTATTTGTACAATTAATACCTTTTTCTTTAATGAATTTTTTTACCTGTTGTAAATACGGTAACAATTTGTTCTCATATTTATCATCGTTTGGATGAAACACCGAAACAATGCGAATATCTGCACCATAAAAATGCGCTAACTGAACCGCGATAGATACCTTCTCTCTGCTTTCGGGACTAAGATCGAAAGGCATAATTATATTTTTACAGCCGTCCCTGTTCTCTGCAGATCTGATGGTAATTACAGGGCATGGCGCGTTTTTTATAAATTTACTTACATTGCTTCCGCCCATAAAACTTCTAAACCTAACATGAGAATCAAGTCCGATAACAATTAAAGAGCACTTTAATTCCTCGGCCTTTTTATCTGTTAATTCATAAATATCACCTTTCAAATTTAACGTCTCAACTTCCAGCCCGGATTCTGCCTTCGTTTTGCCTGCCAGTTCGGCCAGCTCTGCTTTATTTTCATCTGCACTTTTTGTAGAAACGTGCATTAAAATCAATTTAGATTTTGTAAACTTTGCCAAATTGTAGGCCTGCTTAACGGCAACTAAAGATTGCTTTGAAAAGTCAACCGGAATTAAAATGGATTGGTTTGAGTGAATTAACATTGGCGTAATTTTTAACTAAATTATGAAAATAATTCGATTAATCAGACCAATTGTATTACCAATTTAGCCATATTACTCACCAACAAATGTTAACAGAAATTCTTTAGACGCTATTTTATTTAAAATTATTCTATTTTAAAATATAATGTATTGATTTTTAATCAATTACAGCCATAACTTTTAGCTCAATAGCTATTGGCGTAGGCAATTTATTGATCTCAATAGTTGTACGGCACGGAGGATTCTCCTTAAAATACTCAGCCCAGATTTTATTATATTTCGGAAAATCGTCTTTCATGTTGGTTAAAAAAACCGTTACGTCAACAATTTTATCCCAACTGCTACCCGAATCTTCTAAAATATATTTTATGTTTCTAAAAACGCTGTGGCATTGGGCTTCAATATCATAACTCACAATCAAACCGTTATCATCTAACTCAACACCCGGAATTTTTTTTGTTCCCCGTTCGCGCGGACCAACCCCACTAAGAAATAATAAATTTCCAACTTTACGGGCATGTGGGTATAAGCCAACCGGCTCAGGCGCTTTAGATGACTCTATCTTTTCTGAATTTGACATACTTGCAATACTTATTGAGCAAATTTAACGATATTCTCATTATAAACAGACTTCTTTAAAGCAGATTTTAGTCGTAACTTTGTTTGTTGGCTTTATCTTCAACAAAAGCTAAATTTAACTGTTCATACAAAACAACTATACGCTATGAAAGTAGAACAACTTTATACAAATTGCCTTGCACAAGGCGCTTATTATATTTCGCATAATGGCGAGGCTGCCATTATTGATCCATTGAGAGAAACACAACCTTATCTTGATCTTTTAAAACAAAATAAAGATACTTTAAAATATATTTTTGAAACTCACTTTCATGCTGATTTTGTTAGCGGACATGTTGATTTGGCTAAAGCAACAAATGCAAGTATTGTATTTGGACCAAACGCACAAACCCATTACAAAAGTTACATTGCTAAAGATGATGAAGAATTTAAAATTGGTGGCTTAACATTAAGAGTTTTACACACTCCGGGTCACACTTTAGAATCAACAACATTTTTATTGTTGGATGAAAATAAAAAACCAAAAGCAATTTTTACCGGCGATACATTATTTATTGGTGATGTTGGCAGACCCGATCTTGCCATAAAATCTGATTTAACACAAGAAGATCTTGCGGGCATGTTGTTTGATAGCTTGCGAAATAAGATCATGACTTTGCCGGATGATGTTATTGTTTATCCTGCTCACGGCGCTGGCTCTGCCTGTGGTAAAAATATGAGTAAAGAAACTTTTGACACTTTAGGCAATCAGAAAAAAGTAAATTATGCCCTACAAAATATATCTAAAGCCGATTTTATAAAAGAATTAACAACGGGTATTTTGCCGGCACCACAATATTTTGCAAAGAATGCTTTCTTAAATAAAAAAGGCTATAAAAATTATTCTGATGTTATAGCGAGTGGCTCTAAAGGCCTTGCCGTTGAAGAGTTTGAAGAGTTCATCCAAAATTTAAATCCAATTATTCTAGATGTTCGCAAAGCAGATGAATACGCAGATGCAAACATTCCTAACTCTTTATTTATTGGTTTGGACGGACAATTTGCGCCATGGGTTGGCACTTTAATAAGCGACATTAATCATCCTATTTTATTGATAGCACCAAAAGGTAAAGAAGAAGAAACCGTAATGCGTTTATCTCGCGTTGGGTATGATAATTGTATTGGTTATCTGGCAGGCGGCATGGAAGCCTGGATAAATGCAGGTAAACCAACCGAAGCCGTTGCCACAATTAATGCTGATAAATTTTATAACGATAATTATAAAAAAGGCGTACAAACTTTGGACGTTAGAAAACCGGGTGAATTTGATTCGGCACACTTATGTAAAGCAGAAGCAAAACCTCTTGATTTTATTTTTGACTGGATAGATTCTAAAAATAAAACACAGCCTTACATGGTGCATTGCGCAGGCGGTTACCGAAGTATGATCGCTATTTCTATTTTAAAAGCAAATGGCTATAAAAATTTAACCAATATTAATGGTGGTTTTAGCGCTATCAGCAAATTAAGCGATGTAAATGCTGATATCGTTACCCAGGCCTGTGCATCTTCGAAATAATTATTTTCTAAAAATAAAATCTTCTTGTTATGTGCAGCATGGCGAAGCGAATAGCTTTAGTCAACATAATAAAACATGTAAAAGTAGCTCAAACATCCCGATAACTATCGGGAGCTCCATCCCTCACGCAAGCTTCCCTAAATATTGAAATTAATTTCAAATTACCCCTTAGCATTGTTTTTTTGCACGCCTCCTAAACAGTAAATTTTATTCACTTAATAAAAATATTTCTTACTTTTAAGCATGTTTGAAACCATTGAAAGCTTAGACAGGCGTTTACTTTTAAAAATAAACTCCATGCACGATCCGTTAATGGATGAAGTGATGTGGTTTTTTAGTTACACCTGGCCAACGGTTATTATTTGTCTTGCCGTTGCATACGCATTTTACAGAAAATATTATCTCCGTAAAGGAATAGAATTTTTAGTGGCCTGCGCTATTTGTTTTGCGTGTACAGATCTTAGTTCTAATAGCGTAAAACATTTAGTAGAGCGTTACCGTCCAACACACAATTTAGAAATCAAAGATCAGATTCATGTTGTGCATGACTATCGTGGCGGACAATTTACTTTTTTCTCCGGCCATTCTTCAAATACTTTTGGCCTTATCACTTTAATATTTTTATGCGTGAAATGGATCCCGTTTAAATACAGGATACTTATTTTTATTTACCCTTTAATTGTTGTGTACAGCCGTATGTACCTTGGGGTGCACTATCCTATTGATATTGGAACAGGAATGATCGTTGGTATTTCATTCGGCATTGTCGTTTATAAAATCATGAATAAACATTTTTTAAAGTTGGATGAACAAAAAATATAGCATACTTTTTTTTGTTTTGACATCTTACTTTTTAAGATCGCAAATTCCCGACACAGAAATCTGGTTGTTTAAACTCGAAAAAACAAAAACGGAATTAAAGCTCAAAGAACCTAAAAATATTAATAAAAGGCCGGGCTACGATAATCAACCTTCGTTTAGCAACGATTCAAAAAAAATATATTTCGTAAGTATTTGCGAAGATAAACAAGCCGATATCTATACTTATGATATTGGCAACGAAAAAACAATTCAGCTTACCAGAACGAAAGAAAGTGAATATTCACCTGTATTAACATCCGACGGAAAACATTTAAATTCTGTTGTTGTGGAAAGTGACAGCGCCCAGCGAATTCATTTTATAAACTCTTTAACCGGTATTAGTGATAAAAAATTTGAAGTAGATTCAGTTGGTTATTATATGTTTTTAAATCACGATACGGTTTTGTATTATAAATTAACCAACCCACATTCGTTACGCTATTATGTAAAAAGTACAGATGAAGATAAATGGCTGGGAAACAACCCAACACGTGCTTTTAAAGCTTTGAATCGTCATGCATTTATTTATGGTGTAAAAGACTCAACAAAAGTTACTTTTTATAAATATGATTTTGTTTTTCAAAAAGCAGAAAAATATGCAGAATATCCTACTACCAGTGAAGATGCAATTTGGCATGAACAGCATGGACTTATAAAATCAGAAGGAAATAAATTATTACGTTTTGATGATGTTAAAAAAGAATGGCTTCAGTTATTTGATCTTTCGGTTTTTGGAATTAAAAAAATAACACGTTTCAATTTCGATCCAAAAAATAAATATTTAGTAATTGTAGATAATTTATAGCATGTACGAAACAACTATAAACGGTTATTTATTCAGTGCCGATAAAAGTAAATTACAACTGGATGTGATATATAACTATTTAAGCAAAGAAAGTTATTGGGCACAAAACATTCCCATGGAAATTGTAAAAAAAAGCGCAGAAGGGAGTTTATGTTTTGCAATTTATTTTAACCGTTCCCAAATTGGTTACGCACGAATGGTTACAGATACGGCTACCTTTGCTTATCTGGCCGATGTATTTATTCTCGAGACACATCGTGGTAAAGGACTTTCAAAACAATTAATGAAGTTTATCATGGAACATCCCCATTTGCAAGGTTTACGCCGCATGATGCTGGCTACAAAAGATGCACAAGAACTGTACAAACAATTTGGTTTTAATCAACTGGCAATGCCCGAACGCATTATGGAAATTAAATTCTTTGATTCGTATTAAAATTGATAGCGGCCATTATATATCTTTTAGTAATTCTTTTTTTGATATATAAGAACAGCTTTTTTGGAGTATTTAAAGATAATGCGGTTAATTCCAAAACGTTTTCGTTATTATTTTTAATAAAAGTAATTGCTATTCCAGCGTTTTATTTAGTCTACAAAAAAATGTATGGTGGACTGGAAAAATTTGATGCTGGAAAATTTTATGCAGACGCTGCAACGCTTAATTCCTATGCATACTCCGAACCCATAGGTTATCTAAAACTATTATTTGGTTTGCAGGATGAAAATCCGGGAACAAATTTATTTAATAATTATTTGGCTCATACAACGCAATGGGATAATGGCCGGTTAAAAGAATATTTGTATAATGATAACCGCGTTCTTATAAGAATTCATTCGTTATTACATTTTATTGCTTTCCATTCTTATCATGTTCATGCTTTGTTTTCTTGTTTTTTAAGCTTTATAGGAATTACCTTCTTATACAGATCCGTTAAAGATTTTTTTATTCATAAAGAGATCTATGTTCTTCTGATACTTTGTTTTCTGCCCGCACTATGGTTTTACACAGGCGCACTTTTAAAAGAAGGCTTAGTTATTTTTATTTTAGGAACCACGTTATATTTGTTTAAACAGTATTTTTCAAGAAACCACAAATGGTATTTTTTAATTCTAATAGCAGTATTACTTTTTATGTCTGTATTCTTAAAACCCTACGTTCTGCTTTTTGCTTTTTGTTTATTCGGACTCTTCTTTAAATTATATTACTCGAAAAAAATACAAAAAAAAAACATTGCTTTTATTTCGCTACTCATAATTGCCATAACACTGTTAAACCTGCTTTCGATTAAGCTTAAACACCAGTCTTTATTATCAGCCGCGGTAAAACAACAGCGCATGTTTGCCGACGCTTCTAAAGGGGGCATTTTTTTACTGGATAATGTAAAATTTGTAAGACTGGAGTTTGACTCTGCTTTAGTAAAAAAAGTGGGCAATAATGATAGCCTTTTCACCATCAAAAAAAACTCACCCTACATTTATTGGGAGCACACGCACCAAGAAGATACTTTGTTTACTACAGCAAATACAGATACAAGCACGCAGTACAAATTAGTGTATCAATTACCAAAAAGCGGCTCTAACATCTCTATTGATCTTGCCTCAAAAAATATTTTCGTTGCGGGTAGCATGTATTTATATTATAGCCTTTTTCATCCGTTCTTTTTTAATTCAAAAAGTCTCATACAACATCTAGCTTCTCTTGAAAATCTACTTATTCTTATTTCCATTATTATTTTCTTTTTTGGTCTCGTTAAAAATAAAAAAGACAATTTTCCAGCCATAACGTTTATGGTATTTGCGCTTTTAGTGTGCCTGCTTATTGGCCTTACAACACCAAACAGCGGCGCTATATTCAGATACCGAAGTCCGGCCGTCATTTTTATACTGCTTTCGGCCCTTTATTACCTTCCTGTTTCAAAAAACACGGGCAAGTCAACCCTCAATTAAAATATACTTTGTATATTTATTAGCGTTTCAAAAGCATAAAAAGTTCAATACAAACAATGAGTTTATTCAGAAAAAAAACAATTGACACTATATTAAAGAATGCCGAAGCCGATAGCCATCACGGTGGTTTAGCCAAACATCTTGGTGTTCGAGATCTTACAGCTTTTGGTATTGCCGCAATTATTGGCGCGGGCATCTTTTCAACCATTGGTAAAGCCAGTGCAGACGGTGGTCCCGGCGTTATCTTATTATTTATTTTTACCGCTGTTGCCTGTAGTTTTGCAGCTTTTGCATATGCAGAATTTGCTTCATTAATTCCGGTAAGCGGCAGTGCCTACACTTACAGTTATGTTGCATTTGGCGAATTGTTTGCCTGGATCATAGGCTGGGCATTGATCATGGAGTATGCCATTGGAAACGTAACCGTAGCAATTTCCTGGAGTGATTATTTTACATCTCTCATTCAAAACTCCAGTAGTTATCGCGTTAATGAATGGTTGTGTTTGGATTATTTTACTGCAAAACAAAATTACGGTAGCGTAATGACTATGCTTGCCGCCGGTGTACCTTTGGATGAAATAAAAGCAAACGGCCAAACAGCAGGATTGGTGGAAGGTTTTATGGCTTATGGCAGCGCGCCAAAATTATTTGGTATGCGAATTATTTTTGACGGACCCGCATTACTTATCAATGTTATTATTACCATGCTGGTTTATCGCGGCATTAAAGAAAGCCGCAATGCAAGTAATATCATGGTTGTCATAAAAATTGTTGTTGTGCTGTTAGTAATTTTTGTTGGCGCGTTTTTTGTAAACACTTCAAACTGGGATCCTTTTTTACCAAATGGTATTGCTGGTTTGCTTTCAGGTATCAGCGCTGTTTTCTTTGCTTACATTGGTTTTGATGCCATTTCTACAACGGCAGAAGAGTGTAAAAATCCGCAGCGCGATCTGCCAAGAGGGATTTTATATTCAATTATTATTTGCACCATTTTATACGTTGCTATTGCTTTGGTAATTACCGGTATGGTAAGTTATTCTGAATTAAATGTTGGCGATCCTTTAGCGTATGTGTTCGAAAAAGTACAAAGCCTGCATTGGTTGGGTAGTGTAATTGCAGTTAGTGCTGTTGTAGCCATGGCAAGTGTGATGTTGGTTTTTCAATTAGGACAACCGCGAATTTGGATGAGCATGAGTCGTGATGGTTTGTTGCCTCCTGCTTTCGCAAAGATCCATCCAAAATTTAAAACACCTTCTTTTTCAACCATCTTCACAGGTTTCTTAGTGGCGGTTCCAATATTTTTTGTAGACATAAACATGGTAACCGATATTTGTTCTGCCGGAACTTTATTTGCTTTTTGTTTGGTTTGTGCCGGTGTTCTTAAACTGCGCATGGATCCAACAGCGCCGCCTTCTAAATTTAAAACGCCTTACGTAAATTCTAAATTTATTATTCCTGCATTATTTATTCTTACAATTACGCTATTGTGTATTTACAATAAAACGTGGATAGATTATTATTTAAAGTTTGAATCCTTCAATGCCTTCCTGACAAAAATTCCAATTTATTTTTTCTTTATTGGCTTTGCATTGTTATCCGTTATGGCTTTTAAATATAATTTCTCTCTTATTCCAACTTTAGGCTTGTTAAGCTGTTTTTATATGCTTTCGCAATTAGGATATAAGAACTGGCTGTATTTTACCATTTGGCTAATTATTGGTTTAATTATTTATTTCGCTTACGGTCGCAAGCATAGTAAATTAGCGCCAAAAAATATTTAATATGTTAGTTTTAGTTACAGGCGCCACATCGGGCATTGGGAAAAGTACCGCGGAAATTTTCGCAAAGAACGGGCACGATCTTATTATTACAGGAAGGCGCGAAGAGCGTTTACAGGAGATAAGAAAACAACTTGAATCTGACTTTAAAATTAAAGTAACCACACTTTGTTTTGATATACGTAATTTAAAAGAAGTTGAAAACGCTGTTTCAAAATTATCGGCAGAAAATAAAAAAATTGATGTGCTTGTAAATAATGCTGGCCTGGCCGCAGGTTTAAGCCCTATCCAAAGCGGGGAAATAGACCACTGGGAACGTATGATAGATACAAACATAAAAGGCTTGTTGTATATCACGCGCGCTGTTTCTAATTTAATGATCGAAAATAAAAAAGGCCACATTATTAATATTGGTTCTATTGCAGGAAAAGAAGTGTACGCAAACGGAAATGTTTACTGTGCAACCAAGCATGCTGTTGACGCACTAAATAAAGCTATGCGCATTGATCTTTTAGCGCACGGCATAAAAGTTACTGCCGTAAATCCGGGAATGGTAGAAACGGAATTTAGCATTGTGCGTTTTGATGGTGATGAGGACAAAGCAAAAAAAGTGTACACGGGTTTACAACCTTTAACACCTGAAGACATTGCTGAAACAATATTTTGGGTAGCCAACCGTCCGGCCCATGTTAACATTAACGATATTTTAATAATGCCTACTGTTCAGGCAACGGCAACTAATGTAATTCGAAAATAATTAATGCTAAAAAAAACAAATACAAAGGTTTTTTTTTCGTTCGCACTTCTTTTTCTTTTAGTGTTCTCAAATCTATGCCTTGCTCAAAAAAATTATAACGGCGCGGGAATTCGTTTTGGTATTGGGCCAGTATTAGGTATTTACCAAACAAATCCCAACCACACAACAAATCCTTCTCAAAAAATGAGTGCGCTTATTAGTTTTAGAAAAGAAGTACGCTGTGATAAAGTTTATAAAACATTTTTTTTATTTGGGCTTGATTATTTTTTTCACGGTGTTAATTTCAGGTCTTATTATTTTAAACCGGATAGCGTTCAGTTGTACGATAAAACATTTCCATATAATTATTCGTTGATAATTAATGAAATTGGAGTGCCTATACAATTTAAATATTCTTTTAAGCGAGAGAACAACAGTGTTTTTAGTCCTTACATTGCTATTGGATATCATTTACGTTATTTGTTACCGGCTAATTTAACCGTTAGCCAAAACGGAAATAAAGTAAAAGAGGACATTGTTGATTTGCAGTTCAGAACGCCGTTTATTAATAAACATTTAAATTCATTCTTGAGCGCATCTTTTGGTTTGCAAAAAAACAGCGTTGGCGGTTCGCGAAGTAATTTCTTTGCAGAGTTTAATTTTCGTTATGGTTTTTCTCAGTATTACTTTGAAGAAAAATACTCAGCCAGTTCGCTTTATACACGCAGCTATCATTTGGTTTTGCAACTGGGCGTGAAATTTTAAAAAATTAAATACGCAATTACAATACAGATGAAATAAATGTGCTCACCACTTCCCATAAATTAATTTGGGCTTGCCCCTCCCGGTCGGGCTGTCGCTACTCGCTTTTTTTGCTGCCCTCCGGGACCACAAAAAAGAGCTCAAACATCCCGATAGCTATCGGAAGCTCCATCCCGCAAGCAAAATCCACTAATACAAGTTACATGTCAACCCAATTCAATTGTAAGCATAAAAAATTTTATATTTGACTTATTGTACAATGAAAAAGATCTCCGTTATTTTAATGAGCCTGATATATGTAGTTGCAGGATTATATCATTTTGTAAACTCCGGTTTTTATTTAAAAATAATGCCACGTTATATTCCCTATCATTTATTTTTTGTTTACGCAACGGGAGTAATTGAAATTATTTTAGGGGTTTTATTACTCATTAAAAAATATCAAAAGAAAGCAGCCTGGTTAATTGTAATAATGCTCATCGCTTTTTTACCGGTGCACATTCAAATGTTACAGGACGCCTGGATCTCATTTAATATAAAATTTATAAGCGCGCTTCTTCGTCTGCCGTTACAATTTGTTTTAATCTATTGGACTTACAAAACCTTTAATTTAAAGATCAAATAAGCTTGTAATTCCTTTGCTTTTGTTCTTTCCTTTTTTACCTTTAATAAAAAATAATCTCCATGATGAATCGTCGTAATTTCTTATTGGCCACCGCGGGCTCCGTTTCTGCACTTGACCTCTTTTCATCTATCGATCTGCCATTTGCAAAACAATTAGATAAACATCTAAATAAGCTCGAAAACATGAGCATTGATGGAGCTGCTGAAAATGAAGATTTTTGGGGCTGGATTCGCGAGAGTTATACCGTTTCGCCAAACGTTTTAAATTTTAATAACGGCGGCGTTAGTCCGCAACCAAAAATAGTTCAGGATGCGCACATTCGTTTTTTACAATACAGTAACGAAGCCCCAAGTTATTATATGTGGCGTATTTTAGATCAGGGTCGCGAAGGCTTGCGCACAAAACTCGCAGACTTATGCGGTGTTTCAAATGAAGAAATTGCTATTAACAGGAATGCAACCGAGGGATTGAACTCTGTTATTTTTGGATTGAATTTAAAAGAAGGCGATGAAGTAGTGTTGAGTACTTTTGATTATCCAAACATGATGAATGCCTGGAAACAAAGAGAGAAACGCGATAAAATAAAACTGGTTTGGATAAAAATTCCACAACCCATGGAAGATGCAGCTGCTATTGTAAAATTATACGAAAAAGCCATTACACCAAAAACAAAGATCGTTCATATTACACACATGATCAACTGGACCGGCAATGTAGTGCCGTCAAAAGCAATCGCAGATATGGCGCATGCCAAGGGCTGCGAAGTAATTGTAGATGCTGCCCACTCGTTTGGCCAAATGGATTTTAAGATTGAGGATACCGGTGCCGATTATTTTGCAACCTCTTTACACAAATGGTTGTGTGCACCTTTTGGTAGCGGTTTACTGTATATCAAAAAAGATAAAATAAAAAAAGTGTGGGCTTTACTTTCCGCTGTTGAGCCAGATGGCGCTGATATAAAGAAATTTGAGAATTTAGGCACGCGTTCTTTTGCATCTGAAATGGCAATTGGCACTGCTGCAGATTTTCATAATATTATTGGTGTTAAAAGAAAAGAAGCGCGTTTAAGATATTTAAAAGATTACTGGGCAGAGAAATGTTATAAATTACCAAAAGCAAATTTTTACACTTCGTTAAAACCGGAATTCTCCTGCGCTATTGCTACCATTGGCTTTGAAGGATGGCAGGCTCAGCAGGTAGAAGCAAAATTATTTGAAACAAAAAAAATACATACGGTTTCAATGATCTTAGAAAAAGTAAATGGCATTCGCATAGCACCAAACGTATATACAAATATTGCGGATTGTGATACGCTTGTAAAAGGCTTAACAGATATTTCTAAAATGAATGCACCTGTTCAACCAAAATAAAATTTAATGGGAAAGAAAATTGCCTTAGCCTTTTTTGTAATTGTTTTCATTTTTGCTTTCACCAGTAAAGATCATAAAGAAGTTATTTTTACCAAGCTGGCGCCTGCGCCCATTGGCCCTTACAGCCAGGGCATTAAAAGCGGCGGCACGTTGTACGTTGCCGGGCAAATTGGTTTACGGCCTGATGGAACTTTTGATTCTACCTCGGTTGAAAATGAAACTACGCAAGCATTAAATGATATTAAAGCCATTGTTGAAGCCGCAGGAATGACATTAGACAATGTTTGCAAAACAACCATTTATACCACCGACTTAAAAAATTTCTCAAAAATAAATGAGGTATATAAAACCTATTTTAAATTAAACCCACCTGCCCGCGAAACCGTTGAAGTAAAGGCCTTACCAAAAGGTGCTCATGTGGAGATAAGTGTAGTGGCGAATTGATAGTAGCACATTAAAATGGAGGAAGAAAAAAAGCCTTTAAAAGCTAATAAGTTCATAGGGCTATTAAGCCTTATTTTAGCAATACTGTTAACAATTAATATTCTTTCAAATTTTAGCAAATTGCTTTGGTTTTTAGTTGATGTATTTTTATTCCTTTTTGGACGTTTTAAATTTCCTTATTTGCCTCGCGACGTTGGTTATTTCCTTGCGGAATTGCTATTCGTTTATCTCGCTTATAGACTTTACAAATATTCCAACAAAACTCTTTTTAAGAACTCTGAAAATTCGGATGACGTAGCCTCCCCTGAGAACACAGAAAAATAATACGAAAACATCAAAAAATAAAATCAAAAGAAATCATTTTTTGGGCGCCTTAACGGGCTGCTTCGGGCTCCGCTTCGCTACGGTTTTTTGCCTTAGCAGGCAAAAGAACTAAACCCAGCGCATCCCTGGCGCAGCATTCGTAATCTTGCGTTAGGGATTGCAGCGGAAATCCTTTTTGAGAGGAACGAGCAAAAAAGATTGGAGCGAAAAGCCCGGGCCGGAGGCAACGCCCAAATAAAAAAATTTAGAGAAAAAATAAGATTATCGGCAGGATTACTCCTGCACATAAACCCTCTTCACGCTTGCATATACATTGGTTGGCCTTTGATCGCCCGAATTAAAAAAAGATTGCCTTTACTATAAATAAAATTTATACTTTCGTAAACTAATTATTTTTTTAAAATGAATGAATATCCTGCTTGTCCGAAATGCAAATGTGAATACACTTATTCTACCGGGGCTTTAGTTACCTGCCCCGAGTGTTTTTATGAATGGAATCCTGAAGAAGCAGTTGCTGAATTAAAGGAAACTACAAAAAAAATAGTAGATAGTAATGGAAATGAATTACACGATGGAGATTCGGTAGTAGTTATTAAAGACCTGCCGGTAAAGGGCGCTTCAAAATCTGTAAAAGCAGGAACAAAAGTTAAAAATATCCGCTTAACAGATGGCGATCATAATATTGATTGCAAGATAGAGGGATTTGGAGCAATGGCATTAAAATCTGAATTTGTTAGAAAAGCGTGATCAGCATAATTACTCCTGCACATACACGCGCTTTACTCTTGCAGAAACATTCGTGAGCACTTCGTAAGAAATAGAATTTAAAGCAACAGCCATTTTATTTATCTGTTCGGCATTTTCAAAAATAATTACTTCGTCGCCTTCTTTGCATTCTAAACCAGTTATATCTATCATGCACATATCCATGCAAATATTGCCAACTGTTTTACAAAATTTACCTGCAATATAAACGCCATGTTTACCATTACCCAACATACGGCTAAAACCATCGGCATAACCAATTGGGATGGTAGCAATTGTTGCATCTTTTTCTAACTTACCGTTACGATTATAGCCAACGGTTTGCGTTTTGTCTACCTGCTTTATTTGACTAATGCGTGTAATTAAGCTACCAACATTTTCTAATTTTGCTTGCTCTTCGGGATGGACACCAATACCATACATGCCAATACCAAGGCGCACCATATCGTAATGCGCATTCTTAAAACGACTAATACCGCCCGAATTACAAATGTGCTTTAGCACGGTATAACCTAAAGTTAATTCAATGGCAGAATATGTTTTTTCGAAAATTCTTACCTGCTCGTTTGTAAAATTATCAAGTTCAGGATTATCTGTTCCTACCAAATGCGAAAAAACAGAGCGTACTTTTAACTGCGGAAAATTCTTTAATTCTGAAATTAAACGCTCAAGGTCTTTTTCTTCAAAACCTAAACGGTGCATTCCTGTATCAATTTTTAAATGGATTGGATATGGCTCTGTTACACCTAAAGCATCCAGTTTTTTTACGAACGCATTCAATACTTTAAAACTATAAATCTCAGGCTCCAATTGGTAATTGATAATATCTTCCAGAGCATCATCCTCCGGACTCATCACCATTATAGGTAAAGTAATTTGTGATTGCCGTAGTTCTACTCCTTCATCAGCATAAGCAACCGCTAAATAATTAACGCCAATGTGCTGTAATGTTTTTGCTATCTCGGCCCCACCACTACCATAACCCATGGCTTTTACCATGCACATTAATTTTACGTTTGATGAAACTAAAGACTTATAATGATTAACGTTATTAATTAATTTATTAAGATCGATTTCAAAAACAGTATCATGGCTTTTTAATTGAAGTAGCCTGCTTATGTTCTCAAACCCAAAACTGCGCGCACCTTTTAATAAAATGCTTGCCTCACTGAATTGATAATTAATTAATTTAAATTGATTGATAAAGCTTTGCGTATCTGCAAAAAACAATGAGTTAGCTTTGAATAAAGGTTTGTGGTTGGAGATCTCTTTACCAATACCAACAACCAAATCTATTTTGTTTTGAGAAAACAATTCTGACAGCTGTTTGTATAAAGCATTTCCAAGAATACCCGATTGTTCAAGATCAGAAACGATCACAATTTTTCTCACTCTTCGATTCTGTTGCGATAAATAATTTAACGCAATTTTTATAGAATCTATATCTGAATTATAATAATCATTTATGATCAATGCGTTATTGATCCCGTTCTTAATTTCAAGTCGTAAGGCAACAGGTTGTAAAGAAAGTACACGTTGCGCGATCTCATTTTCTTTAAACCCCATTTGCAAAAGAACAGACACACAAGTTGAAGCATTTAATACAGAAGCCTTATCAGAAAACGGAATTTTGTAGTGTTGATCTGTGGCAGCTCCCTTTAATTGTAAAATATCATTAACGAAATTTATTCGCAGATCGGCATCATCAAATTCAGAAACAACAAGCGCTTGTTTTAAAATTTCTGCCGTTAACTGATGTTTATGTAAGCCATTGATTACTTTTTTATTGCAGGAAGCAATTAATTTTAGTTTTTCATTTATCTTTTGTTCCCTGTTTTCAAAACCTTCATCATGTGCCGATCCAATAGAAGTAAAAACGCCGATGGTTGGCGAAATAATTTCTGCCAACACATCCATTTCATTTGGTAACGAGATACCCGCTTCAAAAATAGCGAGCGTGTGTGTGTGATTTAAATTTAAAACGCTTAATGGCACGCCTATTTGTGAATTGTAACTTTTCGGGCTTCTACAAATAGAAAAATTAGATTTTAAAAGTTGGTACAACCATTCTTTTACAACCGTTTTACCATTACTACCCGTAATACCAATTACAGGAATTGTAAATTGTTTACGGTGAAAGGCAGCTAGCGATTGAATTGTTTTTAGCGGATCTACAGAAACTACAAAAGAAACGTCTGCATTCTTAAATTTAGAAACATCAAATTCATTTTCCTGGATCAAAAAAGACTTCACGCCTTTTTCGATAAGTTCGGGAATATAATTATGTCCGTTATTACGATTTGTTTTTAAAGCAATAAATAAAGTATCTGCGGGAGATTGCAGAGCCCTGCTGTCGTTTAAAAAAACGTTTACTTTATTATTGGTACCGCCAATAAACTTTGCATTTCCTATTTCTGCTATTTGGTGCAGGCTGTACATAAATTGAAATTACTTTTTAAAATTCTTGTTAAAACAATTACGGCATAAAGGCTCGTAACTATCAGTCTCGCCTAAAAGCACTAAACTTTCTTCGCTTGTTTTACGGTGACTCACATAAGCTAAATTACCACATTGCATACAAATAGCGTGAACTTTTGTAACATATTCGGCAGTGGACATTAAGTTGGGAATTGGCCCGAAAGGCTTACCGGTATAATCAAGATCAAGACCCGCAACAATTACTCTAATACCGCGATCTGCTAATTGGTTACAAACATATGGCAATTCGTTGTCAAAAAATTGCGCCTCATCAATACCCACCACATCCACATCTGTAGCCAATAATAAAATGTTGGCACTGGATGGAACAGGCGTACTCATAATCTCAATGCCCTGGTGACTAACCACTTTAAACTCGTCGTAACGGTTATCAACAGTGGGTTTAAAGATCTCTACCTTTTGTTTTGCAAATTGCGCCCGCTTTAAACGACGAATCAATTCCTCTGTTTTACCAGAGAACATGCTTCCCACAATAACCTCTATCCATCCGCGCTTGCGCTCGTTATTATTATTCTCTAAAAACATTGTTTAAAAGGCGTTAAAAACAAAACTTAAAAGTAATGTAAGATGTGGCAAAATCAAATTATATTTAATTATAAATATTCACAAAAAAAATGGCGTTAGAAAAAATTCTTCATAAAATACAGTCACAGATTAATGATATTACGCCAACTTTGGAGTTATTTGTGGATGAAACGATTCAACCAACAGTAGATAATTGTGAAAAATTACAGCAACAACTTGTTCAGTTACAGGAAAACATTGCTGTTTATAAATACAATAAGATCAATAAGGAGATCTCGCCCAGCTTTAGTATTCATGCTAAAGTGAGTGAAAAAGAATTACCGAAAGAAAAGGTTGAGGAAATAAAAAACGATATTAAAGTTACTATTCAAGAAGAAAAGCCCGAATTATTACAACCAAAAATTGAGCCTAAAACAGAAGAACCAATTGAAACGAAGAGCATTTTGCCAATGCTGATTGGCATAAATGATAAGTTTCGTTTTATTAATGAATTATTTAAACAAAACAATTCGGAGTACAGCATTGCTATTGAACAATTAAATGCTTTAAAGAACTGGCGTGACGCGGAAATTTATCTTAATAGTTTAAGAACCCTTTACGAGTGGAAAGAAAATAATGAAGTGGCCAATCTTTTCTTTTCAATTGCAAAAAAACGTTTCAATTAATGAAGCTGCGTTTTTTTATCCTGGCCTTCCTATTTAGTTATTTTGCTACCTTTTCGCAGGATACAACTTACGCGCGTGAAGTAATAAAACAATTAACTTCTAAAAAATGTTTTGGCCGTGGTTATGTAAATAATGGTTTAGATGTAGCTGCTAAATACATTGCCAGCGAATTAAAGGCCAATAAAGCAGAACCTTTTTTTGCGACAGGCTATTTTCAGTGGTTTGATTTTAATGTAAATACTTTTCCCGGAAAAGTAAATGTAAAGATCAATAATAAGCTTTTAAAACCCGGAGTTGATTATATAGTTAGTCCCGAAAGCGGCAGCATTAAAGGAAAATACAAGCTTCAAAAAAAAGACAGCATAACCTACATTGCAGAAAATTGCCCCACTCCTCTAACGCTTCACATTAAAAAAAAACTAACTTTTAGTGTGGCTACAAATTCGTTAGCAGGTGCCGCAATTGAATTATTAAACACCACCTCTAAAGCTTTACCAACTTTAATTGATGTAAATATTGAAAGCAAAGTGCTTACAAAATATATCAATAAAAACATCTGTGCTTTTATTCCCGGCAAAATAAATAACGATACCATGATGGTTTTTTCTGCACATTATGATCATTTGGGCGGCATGGGTAAGGCAACATATTTTCCGGGGGCTAACGATAATGCAAGCGGCGTAAGCGTATTATTGAATCTTGTAAAATATTACAAAAAAAATCCTCCAAAATATAAAACCGTATTTATATTTTTTGCCGGAGAAGAAGCCGGCTTATTGGGCTCACATTATTTTGTAGAAAGTAAAGTGATGGATCTTACAAAAATAAAATTCCTTGTTAATCTAGACCTTTTAGGAACCGGCGATGACGGTATTATGGTGGTGAACGGTTATAGTTTGGAGAAGCAATTTAATGTACTGGAAGGTATTAATAAAGAAAAGCAATTATTAAAAGAAGTTAAACGAAGAGGTAAGGCTTCAAACAGCGATCATTACTGGTTTTCAGAGGCAGGTGTACCTTCTTTCTTTATTTATACTTTGGGCGGAATCAAAGCCTATCACGATGTGTTTGATGTTGCAAAAACATTACCACTTACAGAGTATGTAGATGTGTTTAAATTGATAACGGAGTTTGCTGGTAAACTCTAACCACTTAGATACATAGAGCCTGGCCGATTCTAACCGCAAAAAGATAGCATCGTTGAAGCTTCGCTTCAACCTTATTGTTTCACTTTAGCACATTTAGTTTTGCCCTAAAAAACTACGTGTTCTATGTGGTTAAAAAATATACAGTTTTATTTGCGATAAAAATTCATAGTATCAATTTCTTCCCAAACTTTTGGATGAAGGAAAAAACGAATGTCCTTCTTTTCTTTAATGGAATTTCTAATAAATGTTGAAGAGATCTCCATTAACGGCGCTTGGGTAATATGAACATGTGGATGGTTATCAAACTCACTTGGCCGACAATCAGGGCGGGGGTAAACATAGATCTCATGGCGTTTAATTATCTCTTCGTAGTTTTTCCATTTGTTGAACGATTGTAAATTATCCTGGCCCATAATTAAACTGAACTGGTGCTCGGGATATTTTTCTTTTAGTCTCGCTAACGTATTAATTGTGTAAGAAGGTTGTGGTAGATCGAATTCAAAATTACTGGCTTTAATGTTCGGATGAAAATCAAGTGCCAGGTTTACTAAATGCAAACGATCGTTTTGATTTAATAAGGTATTCTTATTTTTTAAAGGATTGTGCGGACTCACCACCATCCAAACCTGCTGCATATCTGTAAAGTTAAACATGTAATTAGCCAAAGCCAAATGGCCAATGTGTACAGGATTAAAAGTACCGAAAAATAAACCAATATGCATGGTTTAAAATTACTGCTTATTTTTTACTTTTATACAAAATGCTTAGTGTAAATAAAAAAGAGAATGCTATACAGATCGATCTGGAGATCTTTCTTATTAATAGATCAAATCATATTTTAAATCTTTTTATTCTTGCTGCGGCAATAAAAAAACAAATAGAGCATGTCTACAAAGGCAAATTTGGCGCACTTGAATTAATAACAAGTGTTAATGTAAAGCCATTGTATAAATATCACCTGCGTGCAATCTATAATAAAATAGTTATTGCGGTTAGTCCAAACATCGCTAATGATAATGCGGCCGAGGCAGATTTTAGTGGTTTGCTCATCAAACTAAATCCAAAACATATTGAATCAATTATTTCGGGTGCTAATAAAAGAACAGTTCCGCATGAACTAGGGCATTTGCTGGGCCTTGATCATCCGCACGCTAATGCGGCCTTTGAATCGGTAAATTTAAAGGCCTCTATTTTAGAACAAGCTATCAGCAACGAAGAAAAAACGAAAAATTTAATGTGTCAAAGCTGGTATATTCAAAAAGCCGGAATTAACTTAAATGATGCTTTAAAGTTGAGTGAAAACCAAATAAAATTAATTTTCGAAAATTACAACTCTAAAAAACTAAGTAAAAATTACAGTATCCGTAAAGGTTTTTTTAATTACAGTTGGATAAGAAATATCTAAAAAACTAAAGTTTAATTAATTTGTTTTTATAAATAGTAAAGTCTTCGGTAATTACATTTATAAAGTAAATGCCTTTTGGAAATTCATTTAAACTAAAATGCGTAGTTTTTGTGTCACTACTAATATGAGCATTTTGCTTAAGAATATGTTTTTTACCCATTACGTCATGCAATTCAATATTTACGGTTTTCCCTATAAAATTATCCGACAATTCAATATCAATATCTGTCGACGCAGGATTAGGAATTAGCTTTACTTCCAGCGTTTCTTCAAAAATATCAACACTTATAACTTTACTAAATTTTTCTACGCCGCCAATATCAAATTGTTTTAACCTGTAATAATTTACTCCTTTTTTATTTGGCGAATAGTCTTTAGCATCATAATTTTTTAGCGACGTGCTGTTTATTGCTGCAGGAATTTTTTCAAGCAAAACATAGTCAATGCCATTTGTTGATCTTTCAATGGTAAAATATTCCGCATTTTTTTCTGTTGCAGTTGACCATTTTACATTTGTATAATTTCCTGAATAAGTTGCAGTATAGTCTTTTAATTCGATTGGCAACACGCAATTATTTGTAATAGTAAATGTTGCTAATCTTGTTATACCGCAGGCATCTGTTACATTACATGTAAAAACAGTACTTCCTGGTGCGGTAGGCATATAGTTTAATGTTGACGATGTTGCGCCGTTGCTCCACAAATACGTATAACCAGGAACACCACTTGTAACAATAGGGTTCATGGTGGTATTAGCATAACATGTTGCAGCCTGTGTTGTAGCGCCGTTTCCAGTTGCTGTATTACCTAAAGTTTGAAGATTATTACCCAGTAAGGTCATTGTCCATGCAGAGTTGGCGCCAATAAACAAATTAGAACAGGCGGCGCCCGCAAATCTATCGTAAAAACGCATGGTAAACGTTAGGTTGCCAGAACAAACAGCAATTGGCGAAATACAAGATGTAAGATCTGTTCCGGTAGATACGTTGGCGCCGTTACATGCACCGGCAGTAGGCGAATTGCAAAACCAGAAAAGGCCTGCGCCGGCGGGGCTTCTGCAAGCGCCATGTAAAAAATCAACGGCTCCTTCATTTCTAACAGCGCCATTTTGTGCAATGTAATTGAAAGACCATGTAACCCCGTTTATAGTGCAGTTTGGTGGTCTGGCAACAATCAGATTATAAGAACAAAAACCAACAAACGCGCCCGTATTATTTAGTCCGGAACCAGTGATGGAAGCCTGTGCAAGTGTTCCGGCATTTGTTACTGCCGGATCTACAGAAACAGGATATTTTGTGGCAGTGTCATTTAACCAGGTTGAATTGGTAAGCATTTCCAGTGTATTCGATATCATCCTGTAATATAGTGGAACATAATTGCCACGTTTACTACTGGCAACAAGGCCTTGTAATACAGCAAAATTTTTATTGTTAGGCGCATTGATAAAAAGATTTCCATCTACCTTTCCATCAACATCGGGTGCGCTCGAAAAATTATATGAAGGCGTAAAATTTGAATTAAGATCATCTGAAACAATTAACCAACCTTTGGCAGGAACAGCTTGTGCTGCCTTTATAATAAAAGAAGTTTTAAAACTTCCTTCCATTACGCGTGCTTCAAAATCTATATTCGGAAAAATATCCGTTATAAAAACGCCCTCTTTTCCAATCGATATATGGCTCCAGTCAGCAAGCGCAAGTGTTGATTTTATACCTAATGAATCCTGGAAGATCAGTTTCAAATTTCTGGCAAACTCAAAACGGTTACCATCATAATTTATTACCAGCTTTTTATTACCGGCTTCTACATAAGTTGGCACAGGTTGTTTTAAAGAAGCAAAAACATCTGATTGGGCAGTTGGATATAAATAATAATTTATTTCGCGATAGTAGCCATTGCTATCTACATAATTAATTTTATTATAACCTGTTTGACTATATATTTTTGTTCCTTCAACAAACTCACGCGCGTAAGCAGTTCGTTTTTGAATCAATTCAACGCATTGATCGCAGGGCGCGTTTAATGGTAAAACGCCATAATCCGGATTGCTTTGGTAGGAAGAAGGTGTTTGGTTAATAAGCTGTGGAGTAACAACTGTTTGTACAGGGGAAGCGAAAGAAGAATAGTTCGGCGCAACAGCCACCATTGCATTATTTTGTGAGTGCAGATGCGCACCAAAACCTAAACAAAATAAAACAATACATATTCTTTTCATTCGCACGCGCTTCTCTTTAATTTATTTAAGATTGAATTTAATGAAATTAGACTTAATTACGAAATTTCTACCTAAAAAATTTAGTTTATTTACTCAATAAATCGCTAATTTTAAGCCGTGGACAGCATTTTTAACAAATCAGACTGCTTTTTGCTGCGTAAAACCAACAAAAAAAACAACTTATTTGAAGTATTTGAGCTTTTGAAAATCAACGAACTAGCACCCACTTCATTTCTTTTATTGCCTTACAGTAACCCACAAATACAAAAACCTCAACCGGCATTTTATAAAATAAGCTCTAAAAAAGAAATTGAGATTCCTATAAGTTTAAAAGAACAAACACCAATAGTTTTAAGCCCAAAAACAAGTAAAGAAAAATATATTCAAAATTTAATTAGCTTAAAAGAACACATTCAACAAGGTAATATTTATGAGATAAATTATTGTATTGAATTTTTTGCTGAGAATGCAGAGATAGATCCTATTGCTGTTTTTTTAAAACTGAACGAATTAAGCAAAGCGCCTTATGCTTCGTTGGCAAAGTTAAATGATGAGTTTATCATAAGCGCAAGTCCTGAATTATTTTTAAAAAAAGAAGGAAATATACTTTATACAAAACCCATTAAAGGCACCTCCAAACGTGGGAAAGACAAGGAAGAAGACGAGGTTTTAAAAAACGGATTGTACAACAATTTGAAAGAGCGCACTGAAAATGTAATGGCAGTTGATGTGGCAAGAAATGATCTTTCTAAACTTGCAAAAAAAGGAACAGTGAGTGTAAACAAATTATACAATATTGAAACGTTTGAAACCGTCCACCAAATGGTGAGCACGGTAAGCTGCGAATTAAAAGAAAATACAACATTTGAAAAAATAATTGATGCTACCTTCCCTATGGCGAGTATGACGGGAGCGCCCAAATTGCGGACCATGCAGCTGATTACTGAGTTTGAGGATTTTGAAAGGAAAAATTATTCGGGTGCTATGGGAATTATTGATGAGAACGAAGATTTTACCCTAGCAGTAAATATTCGCAGTATTTTTTACAACCAAAAAACAAAGCGTTTATCTATTGCCGTTGGCAGCGCTATAACTTATTTGTGCGAGCCCGAAAAAGAATACGATGAGTGTTTGTTGAAGGCGGATGCCTTGCTGAAGGCTTTGGGGGCGGAGATAAAAAAGCTTTAAAAATTCGATTTGGCTTTAACGCTGTTTCGGTTCTTGTTACACCTCCGGATGTTATAAATTCTCATTTTCGTAAATTATCCAAAGCAAGCGTGGCAATATCTTTTGTTATTTGCGTTGGGGAATGACAGTCACAATTACTCAATCCAATTACATAAATATCCTCACTTGGAATATAAACAGCCATTGTTTTAAATCCAAATATACTTCCTCCGTGCTCTCTTGTAGGTGTTCCTTTTATTTCTTTAATATGCCAGCCGTAACCATAAGTAAATTCTTCGCCGTTATTTAACTTGTATTTGTTAAAGGCTTTTTTTATACTTTTGGCACTTAATAATAAATTTTGATTTAGAGCATTTTGCCATTTCAACATATCATCTGCTGTTGACATTAATGAACCGGATGAAAAAGGGATGCTAAAATTAATTATGGTTTTGTTCACATATCCACTTTCTTTCTTTTGATATCCGTAAGCTCTTTTATTTATAACTTGTCTATCACTAGCATAATAAGACTGCGCCATTCCTACTTTTTCAAAAATATATTTTTTAATAAAGTTTTCGAAAGTTTCTCCTGAAACTATTTCTATAATGTATCCTAATAGAAAGTACCCCGAATTATTATATTCAAATTTTTCGCCCGGCATAAAGTCTACAGGTTCATTTTTAAAAAAGTCGGTCATCATTTTAGGTGTCATTTCCTTTTGTGAAATATCTCGAAGTGATTTCATTTTTGTAAAATCTTTTATTCCTGATGTATGTGTTAACAAGTGATGTATCGTTATTTTGGCGCCTGAAGGATAATCTGGTATATATTTTGAAATAGGATCCGCAACGTCTAATTTACCCTGTTCCTCCAGCATTAGTATAGCTATTGCAGTAAACTGTTTTGTCATTGAACCTAATTGAAATACATTATCAGAAGTCAAATCAATATCTAATTCTAAATTGGATTTACCGAAAGCCTTCTGGTAAATCGTTTTTCCGCTTTTTGCAACCATAAATACTCCGCCCGGGCCGTTTTTATCATTGAATTCTAGTGTAATCAGGCTGTCTATTTTAGTTTCAAGATTTTGCGCCAAAATCTGATTAAAAGTAGTTACTATAATCAATAGAAATAAAGTAGTAAAGATTTGTTTTAAATATTTAAGCATGGTTAAAAATTTCTTATTTTACAATGTATTTTAATAACTTATAGGATACCTAATCAATTTGCGCATTTTTTGTTTTAAAGCACCTATAATTATTTACAATCTCTTACCAAAAATAAGCAGGGTGTTTATTTTTAGTCTCGGTACCTCTTAATAAATCAATTATTCAGATTATCCCCTCTCAACTCCCTAAAGCGTTTGCGGGCCTCTACGGTATAAATGCTGCCGGGGTATTTGGTTAATACGTCCTGGTAAGCTGATTTGGCTTTTTCTTTATCGTTAATGTTTTTTTCGTAGAGCTCGGCTAATTTAAATTGCGCATCATCGCCATATAATTCTGTTCCAAAATATTCTAAAATATTTTTATACATCGTTTCTGCTTCGGCATATTTTCCTAATGATGTATAAATTTGCGCTTTGCTGTAATTAATATCATCGCCCAAAGTATTTGTATTAAATAAAATATTAATACTATCCATGCGCGCGATGGCTTCTGCAAATTTATGCTGCACTACCATCAACTCTGCGCTGGCAAATAAACGCAGCGGCAGGTCGTTCGTGTCTACACCAATAGCATCGGTAATAATTAATGACAAATTCAAGGCGTCGTTCGCAATTAATTTTGTGGTAGCTCCTTTCAAAACGTCAGCCTGCGTTTTAGCCCAGGGAAAATCACCTGCATAAAAACTCAGCTTCGCATTACGGAATTTTGCTTCCTGCCCAATTGCTTCGTACTTAAAATCTTTTTCTACCTGCGAGTACAGTAACGATGCTTCCCAGATCTCGCCGGTAAGCATGTAAATATCCCCCAATAAAATTTTATAATCTGCTCTCGCCAAATTATCTATTCCCGGCTGTTCAATAAAGCCCTGTAACAATGTTATTGCATCGCTGCTTTTATTTAAATAAAATGCTTTCAAAGTGGCGAGGTTTTTTACTATTGGTCCGCTTAAAGATGTTTGTTTATATTTTTCGAAAGCACTTGCCAGCTTTTGTTCTACTATTGCTAATTCTTCTTTTGTAGGCTGTGCTTTTTGTGTAACGGCTAAATACTCTACATTCATACCATCAATAACAGCAGCATCGTAGTATAAATTATTCTGCCCCTTTTCGATAATGTAATCGTAACAACGTTTGGCGGTTTCCCATTGCTGGTTTGAAGTGCATATTTTTGCCAACTCAAAAATGCGGTTACCGTCTTCTTTTAATCGTTTATCCAATGCTTTTGATTGAACGAATGCGCCATCAAAATCTTTTTGTTGTTTTTGAATAAAAATCAAAAATTCAGAAAGAATAATTTTATCCGGATTTTTTTGAATGCGCTTTTGAAGTTCTTGTTTTAATAAAGGATTATTTATGCCCCCTTCGGTATCATCGTAACCTAAAGAGTTTTGTAAATTACCCTGCACCGCCTGGATCTCACTATCCCTAAACTCAAGCGCATCAAGGTATTCGTTGATCATTGATTTGAGATCATTCTTTTGTTTATAGATATCTGCCCGCTCATAGAAATAAGGATAATCGGGCGTTATTTTTCTCCCTTTATTATACACTTCAATGGCGTAGTCATACAAACCATCTTCAGTAAAAGCGTTTGCTAAATTTTGAATAAATGGTTGAACTGCTAATAAGTCTTTTACTGCTTTATCGTACGCTTCTTTTTCTTTTTTCTCTTCTCCCTCAAGTTTATAGATCCGTCCTAAAAGAACATATAAGTAAACATTATTTTTATTTTGTTTTAGCTGGCGCTTGGTAATTTTTTCCGCTCTTGAAAGATCTTTTGCGGCAACTAAACTTTTAAAATAATAAGCATACCATGCTTCCGGATTTGCATCGTAAAGATCTTCAAAATAAGCGTTTGCTTTTTCGTATTCTTTTTGCTCGTAATACTGAAGCGCTAACTTATCGGCATTGTTTGTTGGCTTTTGCGCGTGGAGATTTGGTTGTACAAAAAATACAATTATTAATACGTAAATAATTCTCCGAAAAAAAGCCATCTTATTAATCCTCATACCTCCCTTTTTTTAAGGGAAAATAGTTAGTATAAATATACAACCAAAGATCTGTTTTATAAAGTTCAAACAGGGATTTTGAGATTTTTTCACAAATAAAAAACACGAACTAAAATTATTTCGTGTTTTTAAAATTCAGACACCTGGAGACGAAAGCATTACAAAAGTAACGCTAACGTTAAACTCCGGGCTACCCATTATTTTTACGGCATTACAGTTATTGCCGAAATTCCTGGTTCGATGCCGGTACCCGGAACATGAGCAACAACAAAGGTTGAACCACCTGTCATAGCGCTTGCTTTTTTTGTTACGGTAACGCCTGATGAGCTTTGGTTGGTCAGATCAACGATATCATAAAAAGCATCAATAGCAGGAATACCCGTTAAAGGCAACATCCAAGTGAGGTTAGAAGGATTAGCGATTTGGTTTAAGAAATTTGATTGTCCCGCTTTATAAGCAACTCTATCTACTTTATAAGTTGTAGCTGTTAAGTTTTGCGTTGTAGGATTTGGTTGAAGCGTGATAGGATCAAAACCACCTAACGAAACATAAAATGGATTTACAATTATTACCGTATCAGGGTTTACATTTAATTCTGCCTGGCCTGTAATACCTGCCGCAGTAGCCGACACATAAGCGCCGCCTAAATTACTTGCTGTAACCATACCTGAACCACTGATACTTACAGGCATTGGAAAATCTGCGTCTTTAGCACTTACTGTCCAGTTAAAGGTGTAATTGGAAGACACATCGTTTCCATTTGAATCGAATGCTTTTGCAATGTATTGTTGTGTTTCGCCTTTAAACATTTCTAAATTTTTTGGCGTTACCACTACTTTTGCTACCGGCAAAGCAACGGCTGGCGCTCCCACTACTAATACAGGAACTATTACGTTACTGGTTTGTCCGTTAATAGTTGCCGCTACAGTAATATTTGCCTGACCGGCAGAAATAAATGATACCACGCCTGCTGAATTTACATTGGCAACGCCTGTATTATCGGATGAAAAAGCGTAAGAAGCAGAACCACTACCTATGTAAACAGTTTCTAACTGAATTGTTTCTGAGCCTGCCTGGTAAACAATGGCCGAAGGCAACACAGCAAAAATGCTGGTATTTGGAATTTGAATAGTTAGCGGTACCTCGGCCAAGTAAGTTACACCATCTTGTGTGTAGCTGGCTTTTACAATTGTTATTTCGCCAGCGCTTGCGGTAAATACAGAGCCAGAAAAGCTTCCTGCATTAGCGTTTGAGGATGTCCACGTTACGCCGCTTGATAAATTGGTAACAGTGCCATCTGCCTTAATTAATTTAGCAGAATAAGTGATGTTATTGCCTACCGGTAAAGCGCGTGCGCCATTATCAATTACCAGGCGGGCAGATGGTGCCGGGGTTGTTGGCGTTGGTGTTGTTGGTTCAGGGTCTTTTGAGTCTTTTTTCTTGCAGTTTGTTAAAAAGGATACTAATACGATCGTAAAAAGTAATAGTGCATTTTTGATTGTAGTTTTCATTTTTATTTGTTTTTAATTGGTTTGGGTTTATGAGTACAAAGTTGTATCCAAACTCAAAAAAAGGCATTAACGAGCGTTGCGGAAAAATGTAACCAGGTTGCGGCTTATAAAAACGATTGAAAATCAGCGCATTAAAAATGAAGTTTTACGGGAGAGAGATTAAAGAAGTCACAGATTTACACATGAAAAAATTTTGTGCTGTGGCTGGAAGCCCCGTTTTAAAGTGTGTTAACAATAATCAGACTAATCTTTTATGAGTTTAATAGTAGTTATTTGCGACGTTTTAGAATGAACTTTGCAAATGTACAATCCTGGGACAAGGTCAAAAGTTTCGATTGAAAGTTTATACTTGAAAAAGGTTTGCTCACTTTTAACAATCTGGCCAATTGAGTTCATAAATTCGATCTTTAATTCTTCGTTTGCCAGATTTCCATTCTCAAGAAAAACAATATTTGTTGATGGATTGGGATAGAGTTTGAAATTATTTTGTGGTATTCTTTCTTCATTTGTATTTACAAAGTCACAACCATTATTTAGAAACTGCTTGTATTCATTTGTTAGAAAATTCCAGCTTGACAGACTTGAACCTATGTAATGAGGAGAATATAATCCGGTGCCAAATATTTTATTCGATGGCAGAAGCCCAATAGATGTAGCAATGTAATAGGCACTATCTCCCGGATCGGTTTTTGCATAACATATTAAGTTCAGTGTTGTATCGCAAAAATAAATGTAGCCGCCACTATTACACTCTACTGGAAAAAGAACAGTATTTTCATCAATAATAATATTGCCGGCACCCATATTAAGAAACCACGGATCTGTTACTCCGTCAAAATTGGCAACAGTTTGAACAGTTTGCCCCATTCGTCTGAATTTAACGATCATGATGATGCTTCCTACACCAGGATTGGGCGGAGTGTTTGAAATAGATTTGCAAAATGTAGAGAATATCGTTTTGTTATTCATTGTTGCAGACAAAATAATATCGTTGGCACCCGATAACTGATTTTTTACGAATTTACTTTGTAAAAGGCTGTCAAAACAATGCAAATAACTGTAGTAAACAAAATTGCTGGTAGTGTTTGAGGGATATGTACCTAATACATAATATTCTTTTAATGGTTTACTGTAAAGAAGTATGCTTGGGCTATAAAGTGAAGAATCGTTATATTTTTTTTGAACAACATTACCTAATGTATCTATACTTACAAAACACGTTTTTGTATAAACAACATTTGTAAAATTCCTGGCGTAATTTCCTAATATTAAAAGTCTGTTATCAGAATAGTTGATAATATCAGCGGCAACAACAGATCCGGTATCATGAAGGATTTTTGTGAATACTGTGTCTCCATTTTTATCAAATTTTATAAATAACAGGTCAAGATCATTTACAGTATCGTTGTAATTATATGCCTGGCCGACACCATATACACAATTGTTGAATTTGACAGTTTTCTGAATTATATACTTATAATACTCAGGATAACCATATGTCTTTTTTGAGATAACATTACCAAGTGTATCATAGATGCTGGTTGATGTCAACAAATTTCCTGAAGCAGAGTCTGTCACTGCGCCATTTGAAAAAATTTTATTGTCTAATAAGAAAGATTGATATCCACCATCATAACCGGTCACAAAAAAATCAGTCCGTTTGCTGAAATGATAATTTGGCGTTGTTTGAGAATAACCAATCAAACTACAAAAAATAACCAACAAACAAATAAGTATTTTTTTAATACTCAAAAGAATTAATTATTGAACGCCAGTTTTACAGTCTTACCGTTTTGTTCGAATTGAATATTATCGGCCAAATTTTTCATCAAAAAAACACCGCGGCCGCTTGGCTTATCAATATTGGCAGGATCGGTTGGATCGGGTAATCCTAAAAAATCAAAACCCTGACCTTCATCTGTTACAGAAAAAATTAATTGTTTATCAGAATTTTCAAAACCAATATTTACAAATTTGTCTGGATTATTTTTGTTGCCATGATAAATGGCGTTGTTTACAGCTTCGGTTACGGCAATTAAAATATTACCATAGCAATCTTCCTGCACGTTAAATACCTGGCACACATCTTCAATCAAACGTTCTACTAATCTCAAATGCTCTGGTCTCGAATTTATTTTCAAGGTCTCGTTCCTCGCTGGGATCATCACTTATTTACGCTATTAAAATAGTTATTTACTTTTTCTTTATAATATGGCGTTAAACTAGGCGGAACGGTATTTAACAACTCCATTTCTTTTTCTTTCATTCTTTTATACTCTAAAAATTGGCTAGGGTTGCTTAAAATTTGATTTTTTGCCTCATTACTTTTCCTCTGCTCATCCTGCTCTCTTTCTCGCTCAGCTTTCTCACTTTCAAGTAGTTTGCTCAAAATATCCTGCTGGCGTTTCATGGTTTCGTTAGTAAGTTTTTTATTAACAAGGTCTTTTTCGGTCTGTTCCATCAAATCCGCAATGTCTCCCCCCGGATTTTTGCCTTTATTCTTCAATTTATCCATCATTTGCTGCATTTGGCGTCTTAAAGCCTCTTGTTGTGCGGCCATTTTCGCTAATTGTTCGCTATTTCCAGGCATCATCATGCCATTGCCACTTTGGCCCTGCCCGGGTTTTTGTCCGGGTTTTTCGCCCGGCTTTTGTCCTGGCTTCTGGCCCTTTTCCATCGCCTCTTTCATTTGCTTAAGTTGTTCGTTCAGTTGCTCCTGAAGTTTTTTCATGCTTTGCATACTTGGTTTATCGGATGGTTTGGCACCTTTACCCGAGCCAGGTTTTTTACATTTACCACTGCTACCTTTTTGCTGCTGCTGTTGCTTTTTCATTTGTTGTTGCATTTGCTCCAATGCTTCATTTAACAACAAGGCCAAATTATTTACAGAGGTCATTGTGGTTTGCATACGCATAGCCCCTTCGCCGGTATTTCTTTCAGCAAGAGCCTGCACCGTTTTATTCATGTTTAAATTGATGGCACTTATCTCACGATTCACAACAGCGCTTATTTGCGGCGCGCGTTTGCTTAAAGCCAACAAACTATCTTCAATAATTTTACTATCGTCTTTTAATTTATTCTGATTCTTAGGAATCTCTACATATTGCGGATTGTCAATGCGTGTTTTAGGCAATTTTTTTATAAGTTCTTCCTGCGAAAAAGATAAGTTCACTAAATTTTCTAAGATCTGGCGCAGCGCTTCAGCATTCTCTTCAGCTTGCTCTTTCTCACTCGATTCCATAGAGTTTTCCATCTCTTCTTTCATCTCCTGCATTTTTTCGCTGGCACTTTTTTGAGATTTACCGGCATCTTTTTTATTATTCTTGCTCAACTGCTCAGAGCTGTTTTTCATGTCTTTACTTATCTCTTCTTGCTTCTCTTCATTTTTAGGTAAGGCGTTTGGCTCTTCGAGTTCTTTATTTTTTTGCTCGAGTTCTTTCATATCTTTTTTAAGATCTTCAAACTGTTTGGCAATATCTTCCTGTTTCTTTTCTAATTCTTTTGAATCAACTTTTTTATTGTCGTCTTTATTGTTCTTGTCATTTTTATCTTGTGTCTTGCTGTCTTGATTCTTGTCGTCCGTTTTTTTGTTTTCAGTCTCCTTATTCAGCTCATCTTCTTTATTCTTTAGCTCATCCAGCTTATCAATAACGTCCTGCATCTTCTTCTCTACCTCCAGCTGTTTAAAGGCCTCCAGGTTACGATCCAGTTCTTTTTCAATATCTTTATTTGATAATTTTAACTCTTCTAATTTTTGCTGTACTTCATTCTTATCTAATTTGTCAAGCATTTTATTTAGCTCATCAAATAATTTTTTCATTTCCGGTGTCATCACATTTTCAAACAATTGCTCTAATTGTTTTTGTTTTTCCATAATGGACTCATCCGTTTGCGAAAATTCGTTTTGTTGTTTGTTGTTCAACTGATTTTCTTGTTTTAATTCTTCAATTTTATTTTGAAGCTCGTTTTGTTTCTTTAAAACTTCTTCCAGTTTTTTCTTCTCTTCGTAACCCAGTTGTTTTTTATCGTTTATTTTTTTTGACAGTTCGTTTACTTCTTTTTGAAGCTGTTTTGCTTTTTTAATACTTTCTTCGAGATCTTGTTTTATTTCTGCATTATTTTTTTCGGTGCTTTCATTAATTTCATCTTTAGTTGGTGCTTTAAAAACCATTAATTGTGTTTTGGCAGATTTGGCGCCGTTTACGCCATCGTTATCAAACACTTCAAAATAATATTCAATTTTATCTCCTGGCTGAAGATCAAATTGTGAGGCGTCTAAAAAATAAAAATACGGTTGCGCTACCTGCGTTTTATTTACAGTAATTGGAAAATTGCCATTTGTTTCAGTGGCTTTTCCACTACTATCAGTTCCCGATTTTTTATAATGAAAATTTAACCGGTTAAAGCCGTAATCGTCTTTAATTTGCCCACTGAAATAAATATTCTTTGGATTTAGAGAATCTAATTTTTCATTCACATCAATGGTTGGATATTGATCAGGAACAACATTAATGCTGTAGTTAACCGAATCTGCAGCTGTTAAAACAAACTTATTTATTGCTTTAATCGTATAGCTATTGCTTTGAATAAATTTCCGTGAGAATTGAAATTGATTCTCATTATTACGTTGCGGTGATGCCACGCTATCGCTAAATCTAACCTGTAAATTATCGGTGTTTTTTGTATTAAATACCCAGTTAACTTTTGTGCCTTGCGGAATTTGAAGATCGCCGGTATTTGCAATATTCTCATTTGGTTTATTTAGATAAGCCGGATAAATTAATTGCAAATTAAATTGCATCAATGTTGGCTTAGGCAATACTTTTAACTCATACTCTTTAGAGGTAAAACCGGCAGCGCCCAATTGAAAGGTAGTGTTGGATTGCAGATTAGAAAACGTGTATTTAAATAAAGTATTATTTTGTTTTTCTAATTTGTATTCGATGCCATTAATGCTTATAAAAACTTGGTTTGGTAATTCCGCCCCGGCAACTTTCACCTCGAGGTTATAATCCTGTGTTTGCAAGGCTTGCAAATTTTTATTTTGAATGGTGAATTGAAAAGGCATTTCCTTTTCATAATACGTTTGATAATGCATTAAGCGTGTAGTACTTTTAGTAAGCACCTGAGGCCATATAATAAAAATAGTTGTTGTTAAAAGTAAAAGTGGTAAAACGTATTTTAAATACTTTTTATTCTCGTTAATATTTACCGCTGTTGTAAACGGCACGGGTTTTAGTTCGTTTATTTTTTGGTTGATGCCTGCCACAAGCAATTCATTTGAGCCGGTTAAAAGTTTATTGTTTTGAAGTTGTAATACATTAAGCAATTTATCCTGAACGTTTGTAAAATGATTACCGATAATATTTGCTGCCTGATCGTAAGAAATTATTTTACCTATTTTGTTTAATTTTAAAAGAGGAACAACAATATATTTTGACAATACAAAAAGTGTAGCCCCTAAAAAACTAAAAAACAAAACGCCGCGAATGGCAGAATTAAACTCGCCGAAATACTCTAAAAAAGTAACCGATAAAAAAGCCGATAATAAAATACCGCTTGAATACAGAACGCCTTTTATTAATTGATTTTTATAGTAGCGACGAATAAATTCGTCGAGCTTTTGAATAAGTATGTTACCAGAGTCCTGCATTTAAATTGAGATGCTTTTTTTGCTTATTTCCATAAACTTTACGTAATAACATAAAAACAACTAAGTGTTACACAAATATAGCAAAGCAGGGGTTTTTTAAGAAGCTATAAATGTTAAATAGTGTTTTAAACTACTTAAAATTTTTTACCACCAACGAGTCTTTAAACCCAAGATAGATCTTTTTGCTGGCATATTTAACATCTATGGCACTGAGGGAGTTGGGCAGACTTTTACAGGCTTCTTCAAACAATTTATAATTGTAGCTACAATAAAGGCTATCTTTTTGGTAATAAATAATATCCTCGCTCACTTCAAATTGCTTAAGATTTTTCAAAGAAATGATCTTGCTAAAAGTTCCAAAAATATCAAATACATAAATTCCGGTTTCGGGCGAGTTTAAGAACAAATAACCATTATGTTCCTTTATGTAATTCGGTTTTAGATCGGCCTGTAAGATTTGTTTTAAATTTCCTGTAGAGGCGATTTTTTTTGATGTTTCATCAAAACGCACCAGCTCATTATTTTGCTTATCATAAATCCAGAAACTATTGTTTGCCCCTGCGCACACCAGATCAGTTTGCTCGCGACCAAGAGCTTCCAGCGAAATAGGTTCGCTGTTTTCGGTTAACTGGTTATCTAAAAAAACTATTTGTTGAAAATCGCGGTAATACAAAAGCAGCTTTAAGGGATTTGTTACGTCAATGGTAGTTATGTTCCCCAGTTTTAAATTACTGTAGCGTGCAAATAATTTTCCACTTGCCAAATATTTAATAAGCTCATCCTCTTTAACAGTATAAACGTTACCAATATTATCTGTAGCAAAATAATTTAATTTGGTTTTTATTAGCAATTTTTTTGGTTGATCGTTTTGAATAAAGGAAAATGAAAAACAAATGAGTCCTAAAAAAAATAATCTTATATGTAAATTTTTCTTAGTCATTTATTTTTAATATTTCTTCAAGAATGTTTCTGCTATTGCTTAAGCGCGGCACCTTGTATTGCCCACCAAGTTTGTTATTAGCTTTTAACCATTTATAGAACGTGTCTTTTGGCATTTTTTTAACTTCCGGAAAATGTAAAACAAAGTTATTATAACGTTTGGCTTCATAATCGCTGTTCTGTTTTTTTAACGACTCATCTAATAACGCAACAAAGAACTCAAAATTGTTCGGTTCTTTCTCAAATTCAATAAGCCATTCGTGCGCCCCCGAATTTTCATCCATAAAAACAGGCGCAACAGTATAGTCTCGCACTAAGGCATATGTTTTTTCACAAGCCATTGCAATTGCTTTTTCGGTATTATGAACCATTAACTCTTCGCCAAACGCATTTATATGCTGTTTTGTGCGCCCTGAAATTTTAAAGCGATAAGGATTTGTGCTTGTAAAACGAATTACATCCCCCAGTTGATAACGCCAAAGGCCTGCATTAGTTGTAATAATAATGGCGTAATCCATTCCAACTTTTACATCTTCTAAATTTATAACACGGCTAAAATTATTATTCTGCCAATCGTTTAGCTCAATAAATTCGTAAAAA
The DNA here is from genome assembly GCA_943369995.1 of Chitinophaga pinensis. Classification (GTDB taxonomy): domain Bacteria; phylum Bacteroidota; class Bacteroidia; order B-17B0; family Aurantibacillaceae; genus Aurantibacillus. Next base: position 18,796 of record CALRPF020000010.1, on the reverse strand, counting down.
ATCCCGTAATCCAACATTAATAATAGCTCGTCGCTTTTTAATTGATCCTGAATCCCAAAAAAACCTTCGGATGCATTATATAATTGCAAAAAATTTACTTTATCGTTGCCAAATAATTTTACAAATTGCTCTTTATAAGGCTCAAAGCTTACACCGCCGTGAAAATAAACTTCTAAATTAGGCCACACTTCATAAATTGTTTTTGCACCTTTTTTTTCTAAAATGCGTTTCAATAAAACCATCATCCAGCTTGGTACGCCCGCTAAACTGGCAACGTTTTCATTCATCATGCTTAATGCCATTTTCTCTAGCTTGCTTTCCCATTCATCCATCAAGGCAATACTTACATCTGGCGCCCTGAAAAAATCGGCCCATGCCGGTAAATTCTGAATAATGATAGCACTTACATCGCCATGAAAAGAATGGTAATCACCAAAAATATCTTCTTTAAAGCTTCCGCCAAGTGCTAAATTTTTCCCGGTAAATAATTGTGTTTCGGGATTATTATAACAATGCAGAGTGATCATATCCCTGCCGGCATTGTAGTGACAGCCATCCAGGCTTTCTTTGCTTACCGGTAAAAATTTACTTTTATCGGTTGTGCCGCTACTTTTTGCAAACCACTTTATATCCGAGTTCCAGATAAGATTTTGTTCACCTCTGCGTGTTCTGTCAATTAAAGGTTTTAGCGATTCGTAATCGTTTAAAGGAATCTGTTCTTTGAACTGTTTGTAATTTTTTATTTCAGAAAACTTATGCGCTTTACCGTATTCTGTATTTGCTCCGCTGTGCAATAAAGAGGTCATCCATTCAGATTGTACATCAACCGGGTATTTGATAAACAACTCTATCTGATGCATACGCTTCTTCATAAGCCAACTTGCTATTGAGTTTATGATAGCCATATACTTTTTATTTAATCAAATTTCATGATTATTAAAGAAACATCGTCAACCTGTTCTGCAGCACGTTTCCAATCGTTCCATTCAGATAACACAAGATAACCCTGTTCTTTAACAGGTAATAGTTTAGATTTGTTTAAAGCGCCAGAAACTTTTTTAGAAGAAAAACGTTTGGCATCATTTCCGCCAAACTGATCCTGCAGACCGTCAGAGAACATGTATAATCGTAAACCCGTTTCGATAGGCAAAGTCAATAAATTTAATTCGCCCATATTCTCTTCATAACCAACAGAACTGCGGCTGCCTTTGAAACTAACAACGTCTTTCTCATCTGAAGAATAATAAAATGGATTTCCGGCTACGCAAATCTCAACCAATTTACTTTTATAATCTATATGACATAAAGAGATAACCAAACCCTCGTACCTTACGTTTTCGTCGGCAGAATTATTGCCACCGAAAAACTGCCTGAACTCACTATTTAATTTATAAATAATTTCTTTTGGTTGATAGGTCTTCATTTCAATTACGATCTTATCCAGCAACGCTTTTGCAATTACTGTTAAAAATCCACCCGGCACACCATGTCCTGTACAATCTGCAAGAAAAACAATTTTATTATCATCTGGTAAAAGATAGTAGCCATAGAAATCTCCACCCACAACATCTTTAGGCTGGAAGTGCTCAAAAACGCTAACCGGGCCCAGCATATGATCTAGTTGAGGAATGATACTGCTTTGAATATTTTTAGCGTAATTGATACTATCCCTCAGATCCTCATGTACTACTTTTAATTCTTCTGCGATTTTTGAGATGTGTTCTTTTTCACTTCTTATTTCAATGGTTTGTAAATGAATTTTATGTTCTAATTCTTTTTGGTTTTCAATTAATTTTTTTGTTCTCCATTTAATACCAACAAATACCAATAAAGCAAAACTACAAACACTTGTTATAATGAACCACCATTTTTGCCAAAAAGGTTTATCAATTCTAAATCTGTATTCAACTGGGTTTGAATTCCATAAACCATCATTATTGGCTGCATAGATCATGAACGTATAATCACCGTTCTTTAATTTTGGAAATGTTAATCTTCTTGCGTCGCTGCTTATTATCTCCCAGTTATCTTCATCCTCTTCCAACTTAAGCTTGTAGCGATACTTTACATTGTTAGGCTCGGATAAAGAAACGCCAATAAAATCAAAAGCGAAATCGTAAGAGTTATAGGAAAGAACGGTATCTTTTAAACTCTCAACTCTATCGCCATTAATTGAAATATTTAAAATATTTAATACGGGTTCTACTTCATTAAAACGTTGCTTGGATGTGTTTATTCTCACAATACCATCTGTAGTTCCAAAAAATATTTCATTCTCTGCCCTGTCATAAAAAACAGAGTTCTCAATAAAATTATTTTGAAGCAGATCTGAGTTGCCGCCAACTCGGTTAAAGTTTTTCTTGTTATTATTTTTATAAGAGATGGCATTTGCGTGCGCTACCCATAAACCATTTTTATAATCGGCAACGATACCGTAACTGTAAGCTGATTTTAATCCATCGGCTACAGTAAAATTATCAAACTTTCTGCCGGTGAATTTAAATACACCGTCTCCTAAAGAGGAGATCCAGATATTTTTGTTCTTGTCCTCACAAACAGTTTGAATATTAAAATTCTTTAGCCCCTGAACGTTATCAAACATTTTAACATCCTTTAAATTATCTACATAATAAATTAATGAACCTTGTGAGCAAACCCACATGTGTTTTTTAGAATCGATGAAAATAAATTTTACATTATTATGCATTAAACCTGTTTCGGTGTTTAGCACTTCGGTAGTAAAATTATCGGGATCAATAACATAAAGTCCGGCAGATGTGCATGCAAAAATATTTTTATCACTTGAGTTTAAAGAGTTAATTACTAAATTTTGATTTGTAGTATACAAAGGGATCTTAACCAAATTATTAAAAAGTGTATCACTTCTAAAAAGCTGTCCGTCGATGGTAGAAAAAATAAAATTATTTTTATACAACATTAAACTCTTAAATTTTTTATTTGCCAGCTGAGGGTTTTTCGCAAAATCAACTTTGTCTTCGTTGATGTAACCCATACCTTTTGATGTAGCTACAGCTATTTTGCCATTTACTCTAACAATAGAATTTATAGCTAAGCGCTGCCCTTCGTTATCTTTAATAAACCGATAACTATACATTTCGTTATTTAACTGCTGTAAACCAAAACCATAAGTACCAACCCATAAATTATCTTCCCTGTCGATAAATAAGCTTTGAATAGCATTAGAATTTAATCCGTTTTTTACTGAGTAATTTCTTATTGAACGGGTAGTTGAATACGGGTTTATTTTAAAAAAACCATCATCAGTTGTTGCTACATAAATGTTTGAGAACCTATCTGAAATTATTTTTGTAAAAGTTGATCCATTTACGCGGGTTAATTTAAAAGTGTCAAGCGCTGTAAGTTTATTATCGGTTTTAAAGGTTAATAAACCCATCGAATTATCGGCAATTAAGATATTATCTTTTGCAGTATTGTGTTGCATATAAGCACCTTCTTTTAAGCTTAAAACTTTTTCTGTTTTATAATTTTTTGCCAGTAAATTTTTTATTTTAATGCTATATACACCATCGGGCTTTAATAAAAGTAATTCATCTTTATTTATAATAATGGAATTGGTTTCCATAAAATTCTCATCCTGTATATTTTCTACCGCTCCGCTTGCTGCATTGTAAAGCACCAGCCCTGTATTCTTTTTTAAGAAAACATAATTGTTAGGACTTATTTCTAAAATTTGAATAAGCTTAGCGCTTAACGGTTCTTTAAAATTTACTTTACCAATTCTACCATTTGGCATTACATAACTTACACCGCCTTCAAAATGCCCAAGCCATATCTTGTTCTTACTGTCTTTGTATAAAGTAGAAATGCCTATTTCTGCAAGACCGCTATTTGTTTTAAAAACTTTAAAGTTATAGCCACCATAAGAAGAAAGACCATCTCCGGTTGCTATTACCAGAAAGCCCCGGCTATCTTGACAGATATCATAAATAAAAGATTGAGAAAGACCATCATCTTCAGAAAATGTTTTAAAAGAAAAAACCTGCGAGAAACTTTTAAATGAACATAAAAAAATAAATAATAGCGCTATTCTTTTTTTACTCAACGAAACTATTTTACAACTAAGATCCGTTAATCCAAAAACTATTGAACTAAAAAAAGAAACTACGTTTTTATTTTCTCTGTTAGATTTAATAAAATTATTGTTTATTATTTAGACACCTTAATTTTATACTTATACTTTGGCACACCGCCAATTGGCACAGTGTAGAAGGCGAGCGATTCGCCCACCTGATTGGTAATGGAAACTGTTATGTTATTGTTTTTGGATGCTTTGTTCTTAATAAACTGAACATCTAAAGATGTATTTATCTCGTCATCTACAATGGTGTGTTTTGAGATCTCACGATTTTCCGCTTTTTCTAATTTTGTATTTTCCCCTTTTTTAGAAACTGAGATTATCCTGATCAATCCTTCATCGTCATAATCAAATACATCAATAGTTACCGAAATAATTCCTTTGGTAACGAAGGGATATAAGTGCGAAACCGAGCCAGCGTTATCTGAAGTTCTGAAACAATATTCATACGTCAGGATATTTCCACCTTCAACTTTTACATTATCATCTTTTGAACTGGAAAGGCTTAATCTGTATAAATTACCGTCATCGCCCTCTGAACCTTCAACAACTAGCTTAAAAACATAACCCATTTCCGGTTGTAATTCTCCTTCCGTTGGATTGATTGGACCAAAATTAAACCACTTGTCATCATTTGCAGGATCTTCGCCAAATGTTTTTGTGTTTAATAAGATGCCACTGTTGTAATTTCCTTTAGGATCTTTTTCTTTTGATGCAGGATTGCTGTGCGCACCTTTACCACCATATAAACTGAATTTTGTTTTTGAATTAAAACCATTCCTGTTCTCATCATATTTTCCACCATTATCGGCATCAAAAATGCGGATATAGAATGGCGTTTTGTTATCTTTTGGAATAGAGAAAAAATAGATCTGAATATTGTCGTCATCACCCCATGTTTTATCAGAAGATTTGCTAAAAGTTACCAGGAAAGGAATATTTTCATCAGGCGAGGGCATTACCTGCGCAGACGCCGAAATGTTAAAAACAAACGCAAACACTAAAATGTTAAAAAATAGTTTCATAAAATGGGTAGATTTAGCTTTAACAAAGAAACGTAAATAACTAAATAAAAAAAATATTTTTTAGCATTTCTTCGTACCCTCAGGATGGTATTTTAGTCGAATTTAGTCGGTTTTATCGACTTTAATAACAGAAGTAAATATTCCTCTGCGCTCAAGATTTTCAATATAAATTCGCTTTCCCTGGTAATAAACAGCTACAAAAGCGTCTGTTTGCCCTGCTTTTACAACCTTTTTATTGAATTCAAAGGCTTCGTTAAGGGTTTTAAATGAGCCCCCAATTGTCATTCTAGTGCCGCCTTCTTCGGCATCTTCGGTCTCAATTTTACCGAGGGCTTTTAATTTTGGGAAAGAATAACTGCTTCTCATCTTAAAAATGGCTATTTGTACTTTAAATTCAAGACCATCAACAGCTATATTGCCATACTTTTCGGCATAAAACATGGTCTTCTTTTGAATATTTGTTCTTGGCGCAAAAACAAATTCTTCTTCGGCGTCAGTGTTTGCAGGTGTTTCAATGGTAGTTACAACCTCGTCTTTTATCTTGGTTTTACTTGGAATTTCATACTCAGGTTCCTTATAAGTATCCACCTGCTCATACTCTGTTAAGTTTGAAGAATTGATCGTAAGTTTGCTTTGCGAAACAGAATCTGTTACTACTTGTGTTTTAACCAATACCCCTTTCTTCCTCAAATTTTCAATACCTATTCGTTTCCCTTTATAATAAACCGACACAAAGGCATCACTCTGTCCTGCTTTTACAATTTTTCCGTTATGCCTAAATGCCTGACGAAGTGTTTTGTAAGATCCGCCCATGGTCATTCGGGTACTGCCGTCTCTTAATGTTTCGTTATCAACGTCTCCCAGACCCTTATTTTTTAATTTTGGAAAATCGTATTTTTTGCGTTTTTTAAATACACCCACCTGCACTTTAAATTCAAGGTCTTCAACTTCCATGTCGCCAAAATCTTCTAAAAACTCTAAGTTGGTTTTTTGAATATCCGTTTTTGGAATAAAACCATATTCATCATAAACTGTTTCATTTCCTGCTTTTGAATTAGAATTGTTTGTATTGGGGTTATTACTAGCAACAGAATTGTTTTGGTTTGAATTGTTTCCTGAACTGCTATTTGTATTTGAAGCGTTGTTATTTTTATTCTCGCCAGAAGTATTATTATTTGCAGCAGTATTTGTACCCGAAGTATTGTCTGAATTTGTATTCGCGCCCGAAGTGTTGTTTTTATTTTCGCTTGAATTATTTGTATTTGAGTTGTTAGCCACAGAATTATTTATGCCGGAAGAATTATTTTTATTGTTTGGATCTTTCGAATTATTGTTTTTCGGATTTGAACTTACAACATGATCCGGATATTGTTCTTTTAATTCAGAGATCAACTGATCCTGCTTTGCCAGTATTTTTGATTCTTTTGCTTCTATTTTATTAAGCGCTTCTATCTTTTCAAGATTACTTGTAATTGTTTTTGCTTCTTCTTTTAATTTTTCAGCTTCTGCTTTTAATGTGCTTATCTCCGAATTCCTATCGATAATTGCTGGCAACATGACGGGTTTATCTTTTTTAAGCTTAGTTAAAAGTTCCTTTATAGAATTGTTATTGTTGTTATAATCAAGCGTATTTGCTTTCTGATTTAACGCACCGGCTTCAATTTTTTGCTCTTGCGATTTTTCATCAAGTGTTTTGGCTATTGCAATTAAACTATCTTTTTCGTTTCCATTTTTTGTTTCGGCTAAAGTATTAAGCTCATTTACCTTTATGTCATCCTTATTTGCCGATGTTAGCAAGGCGCTTGCTTTTGTTCGTAATTGTAGGGCCGTTAAATTATCAATATTATTTTGTAAAGCATTTTTAGTCGCAATATTTTTGGCAATACGCGCGCTATCTTCCTTTGTTTTTATTTTATCAAAATCTACACCTTTAATATATTTTTTTTGCGAGCTTAAAATTGAATCGCCTTTATAACCCACAACTACTGCATTTTCAATTCCTGCTTTTACGGTTTTATCGTAATATTTTTCAATGTCTTTTATTTTCTTTTCATTACCATAAGTATAATGATACTCATCTCCTACTTTATTTTCTTGAATGCCCGTAATTCCTTTCGAATTTAAAATTGACGTATCTTTAGCTGTTTTACTCGTGCCCAAATGCACCTTAAAAGTTACATCTTCATCTTCTTTCAAATTCATTAAAGTATCCATTATTGGTTTAATGTACTTTGTGTGTGCTGAATTTGAGTTTTCAACACTTGTATTTGCATTGGTTGTTAAAGCGCTATCGGCCGCAGCTGTATTCGTATTTGCAGAAGTAACATTGTCTGTATTTGTAGAAGTAGCAGTATTGGTGGCGGTACTTAAAACATTATTTGGATCTTTGTTCACATCAATGTTTTTATTTTTAGAAGCAATATTGTTATTTACAGTATCGCTATTATTGGTGCGATTGGCAATCTTTTCTTCAACAACTTTTTTTATGGCCTCAGCAACTAAAACACCGTTCAATCCTTTTTTATTATACTTCATTTCCTCGTCGGCATAATTCATATCGGTTAACAATGCCGAATCGCCGGGGAATTTCTTAAACGCGAACTGATCTGCAACTTTTTGTATCTGCCTTTTTTCAACAGCCAGCCAAGTGGTAGAATCAACACAAATAATATCTTTGGTAGTACACAACAATTCTTTTTGTTTTGTTTTATTGTTAATCGTTGTAACACCCAATAGTACTTTGTGTCTTCCTTTCTCCGCAAACACCTGGTCATGAGATCTGCCACGCATACGCTTTCCGTCAATTTCAAAATAATAACCATTAATTTTATTGTCCGGTAAATAGGTCCAGTCGGTATTGATGTTAAATTTTTTATTTTGCAGAACGGTATCCAAACAATTAATTTTTAACTGCACAATTGAATCTACCTGAAGATCAAAAGATGCCTGGCTCATAAATACTGCGCGGGTAACAGAATCAATAATATTCAAATTAATTAAATAATTTGCTGGTCCCGGAAAACAATGCCTTACCGTCAGTCCTTTTTCTGTTGTGCCGTCACCAAACGACCATTGATAATAATATCCCTTTAATGAATCTGAATCTAATGTGCTTTCTTCGGTAAGGTTATAACAATAATCTTCAACAACAGGGTCTTTACAATTTTTAAATACCGGCCAGGTTTGTTTAAAATAATAAATATCGTCTTGTCCTCTTTTTCTATCAGAAGAAAAATAACCGCCTTCCTGTAAACTATCCATATAAACGCCAAAATCATCATATTTTGAATTAACAGGATTTCCGAGATTTTGAATAGAATGTGTTGAGTCTATTGTTGTGCATTTATAAATATCTAACTTACCGTACCCTCCGGGACGATTACTTGAAAAATAGATCTCTTCATCATTTATAACAAATGGAAAATATTCATGATAAGGTGTGTTTATAGCACTACAGTTTTTAATATTTACCCATTGATTATCGATCTTTTCTGCATAATAAATATCTGTAGCTCCTTTCCCTCCCGCAAGATTTGCAGAAAAATAAAGTTTGCCTTTATAAAGCATTGGATGACCGGCAGAGAAGGTATCAGCTAAAATAACTTCTATTTTTGGATATTTAAATTCGTTGTCTTTAAACTCGCTTGAAAAAATAGCAAGCTTGTATTTTTTATAGTGGCTTTGCGCAGGAACATCACCTGAATAATATAAACGCGAACTTTCCGCATCAAAATAACAAGAGCCCTGGTTAACAGAGTTATTTATCTTTCGCGTAAGGGCTTTTACATCCTTTACAGTAACCGAATCGCTAAGATAGCCTTTATAAATATCAAGCATTTGGTGTTGCGTAGCTTTTTCCATATGCGTTACACCCACTTTTCTTTCCTGTGAAGAAGTAAAATAAAAATTCTTTCCTATTATAAACGGACTAAATTCCGATTCTTTTTTTGAATTAATATTTAACGGCTTAAGTTCAATAGTCGCAGAGTCAAAAAGAAATTTTTGAGAGAACATGCTCATTCCTGCAAGCATGCACAATAAAATACTCCAACGTCTGGACCTAGGGATCATTAGAAAAATCTTGGAGACGGTGCGTAAGAAAGTTTACCGAAAAAATAGTTTAACATAATTTCATGAGATCCTGAATTGTATTTTCTGATCGTACCAATAGAATAATCATAAGCATAACCAACTTTAAATTTTTTATCCTTATCAATTACCCAATCAAAATAAGCCACTAAAGCATCTCTATTTCTGTAAGCCAAACCAATACCAAGATCTTCATTAAAATAAGTGGTTAAGTTCACATCAATTTGCGTTGGTGAATTTTTAATTTCTCTAACAAGTACCGAAGGTTTTAATACTATATTGTTACTTACATTAAAAACGTATCCGGCAATAAAATTTAATTCAACCGATGGATTGTTTCCGTTCAAATTTAACAACTCAGGTGATGAAACACCGAGGTACATTTTTTTAGAATAATAAAAAGCTCCCGCACTTGAAATAAAAGAATTAACTGTTGGTATATTCACGTCAAAAGTTCCATCTCCCTGCGTTGTTGTTCTCAACTTTCTGTAATCATAAAACATCTTTCTGTAGCCGGGCATAATACCAAATGCTAACTTTCTTGTTTTGTCAAGTTTTAGTCTGTACGAAAATGCTACTTTAATTGCAGAGGTGTTCGTAAAACCAATATTATCATTATCGTATTGAAAACCAACAGAGAGGTTTTTTGGTTTTATCTCCATACTTCCTAAAATACTGGCTGTTTGAGGCGTACCGCTTGCGCCTAGCCATTGTTTTCTAAAAAACAATGTCATGTCGAGCGATCTTCTTTGACCTGCATATGCAGGATTAATTGAAAAAATATTCAACAAATAATTTGAGGTTAACGTCGAATGCTGTCCAAAAAAATCATTTGAAAACATGATCACAATTAATATGGCATAAAATTTTCTCATCGTTTAATTGTTATATATCCGGTTTTTACTAAGTCATCTAATTTTAAAACATAAAAATACGTGTCTTCCGCAAGTGGATTTCCGGATTGGTTATATCCATTCCAGTTATTATTGTAGTTAACATTTTCGTATACAAGATTACCCCATCTGTTTATAATTTTAATCTCTACTTTAGAATAAGAGCCAATGAAAGGAATTTCGAAATAATCATTTTTACCATCACCATTTGGTGAGATAGCGTTTGGCAATTCAACATCAATCAGGGTAACATTTACTTCATCTGTTGTTGAGCCACAGCCATCTGTTACTGTCCATTGAAAAGTGTTTAATCCTGGGGAAAGAGCGTTTACAAGCGTATTATAACTTGTTGCGCTTACTATATTTCCTGCACCGGTAATTAATGTCCACACACCCACCCCCGGCGCAGGATTATTTCCATTTAATACTACCTGGTTTGCATATACAGTTGTGTCGTTTCCGGCAAATGCGGGATTAGAAGGAGGCAACACGGTTATAACAACCGTATCAGTTGTGGCCGGGCATATGCCGTTTGTGATTGTCCAAACTAAAATATTTGTTGGAGTTGACAAGCCTGTAATCGCAGAATTATTTAATGTTGATATAGAAACTGAAGATGAACCACCAATTACTATCCATGCACCTGTTCCAACTAAAGGAGCATTACCGCCTAAAGTAGCAAAGTTTGTACAAGTTATTTGATCTGGCCCCGCGTTTGCAACTGTTGGTAATGCATCGATCATTATTTTGACTGTATCATTTGTGGCAGGGCAAGACCCGTTAGTGATTGTCCATACTAAAATATTTGTTCCCGTTGTTAATCCTGTAACCGCAGACGTATTTAAGTTAGGAGACGTAACTGTAGCGCTACCAGCTATAACAGACCAAACACCAACACCCGGTAATGCATTGTTTCCGTTTAATATGGCAGTAGTAGCTCCGCAGAAGCTTTGATCCGGCCCCGCATTTGCAATGCTTGTTGCTGGATTAACTGTTACCGCAATAGTTGACGTAGCCGTTGCGCAGTTGTTGCTGATCGTCCAGGCAAATACGTTTACACCTGCACTTAAAACGCCTATGCTTGTGTTTGCAGAAGTTGGAGAAGCTATTACGCCAGTGCCGGAAATTACTGTCCATGATCCTGTACCAACGGTTGGCACATTGGCATTCATTGTAACTGCACTACTTGCACAAATTGTTTGATCGGGCCCGGCTAAAGGAGCCGTCGGCATTGGATCAACGGTTATCTGAACAGTCGCGGTTGAAGGCGGACAAACGCCATTGCTAATACTCCATTCAAATATATTTACCCCAACACCAAGATTAGTTACAGTTGTAACAGCGTTTCCAGGTGTTGTAATTGTACCACTGCCTGAAGTCAGAGTCCATGTACCGATTCCAACAGTAGGTATATTTCCGGAAATAGAGGCTGTTGGTGTTCCCGCACATATTGTTTGATCAGCAACAGCTGTTGCTATTGTTGGAACCTGCTGAATTGTTATTGTAACATTAGAAACAGATGAACCGCAGCTGCTAAAGATCGTCCAGGCAAACACATTGTTACCTACAGCTAAACCACTAACACTGGTTGTTTCTAAATTTATGTTTGCAAAAGTTCCGCTACCCGAAATTACACTCCATGAACCTGTTCCAACCGCTGCAGTATTTGCTGCCATTATAACGCCTGAGCTGATACAAACGGTTTGGTTTGCCCCAGCAACAGCTGTTGTTGGTAAAGGATCAACTATTATTTGAACCTGGGCTGTTGACGGAGCACAAACTCCATTAGTTATGCTCCACTCAAATATATTTACACCAACACCTAAATTGGTTACCGTTGTAACAGCACTTCCTGGTGCAGTAATAGTTCCGCTTCCTGAAACTAAGGTCCAACTACCAGTACCAACGGCCGGTACGTTGCCGCTAATAGTTGCACTTGTAGTGCTTGTACACAAAGTTTGATTTGGACTGGCCGTTGCAACTGTTGGCGCCTGATCTACAAATATTGAAACAGTAGATGTCGTTGAACCACATCCACTAAAAATCGTCCATGCGAATATGTTATTCCCTATACCAATATTGGTGATCGCTGTGGTCTCTAAATTTACACTCGTAATTGTACCACTACCAGAAACAACACTCCATGAGCCTGTTCCTACGGCGGCATTATTTGCGGCCATTAAAGCAGTTGCACTACTAACACAAATAGTTTGATTTGGCCCAGCCGCAGCAATTGTAGGAGGTGGATCAACTGTTATAGTAACATTGGCGGCTGAAGGAGTACAAAAACCATTCGTAATTGACCATTCAAACACATTATCACCAACAGCTAAATTAGTTACCGTGGTTACTGCAGACGATGGCGATGTAATTGTTCCACTTCCTGAAACTAATGTCCACGCTCCGGTTCCAACGGTTGGTGTATTGCCATTAATAGTTGCGGTAGGGCTGCCGATGCATATTGTTTGATTTGAACTTGCGGTTGCAATAGTCGGAGCCTGATCAACAAATATTGAAACGGTAGATGTTGTTGAACCACATCCGCTAAAGATCGTCCACGCGAAAATATTATTTCCTAAACCAATGTTTGTGATGGTTGTTGTTTCTAAGTTTAATGTTGTAATTGTTCCGGTTCCCGATACCACACTCCACGACCCCGTTCCAACCGCAGCGTTATTTGCAGCCATTAAAGCCGTTGGGCTACTAATACAAATTGTTTGATTAGACCCTGCATTAGCAACTGTTGGAGCCGGATCAACTGTAATTGTAACACTTGAAATAGAAGGCGCGCAAAAACCATTGGTAATGGTCCAGTCAAAAACGTTTATCCCTAAACCAACATTTGTCAACGTAGTAACTGCGGTATTTGGTGAAGTAATTGTTCCACTTCCCGAAGATAATGTCCAAATTCCTGTACCAACCGTTGGGTTATTGCCGTTCAATGTTGTTGATGGGCTACTAATACAAATGGTTTGGTTTGATCCGGCCGCAGCAATTGTAGGAACCTGGTCAACAAAAACCGAAACTGTAGAGGTTGTTGAGCCGCAACCACCAAATATGGTCCACGCAAAAATATTATTTCCTAAACCTATATTCGTAATGGTTGTTGTCTCCAGATTCAAGGTTGTAATTGTTCCACTTCCAGAGACCACGCTCCATGAACCTGTTCCAACGGCAGCGTTATTTGCAGCCATTAAAGCTGTAGGACTACTAATACAAATTGTTTGGTTTGGACCAGCCGCCGCTACTGTTGGTCCCGGATCTACAGTTATCGTTAAGCTTGAAACAGAAGATGGACAAGAGGCATTTGAAATCGTCCAGTCAAATACATTTATTCCTAAGCCCATGTTTGTTACTGTAGTAACCGCTGTATTAGGCGAAGTAATTGTTCCACTTCCGGAAGCCAATGTCCAAATACCGTTGCCAACGATTGGGTTATTGCCGTTTAATGTTATTGAAGGGTTAGTGATACAAATAGTTTGATTTGAGCCCGCATTTGCAATTGTTGGAGCATTATCAACTTGTATACTCATAGTTGATGTAGATGAAGAACAGTTGTTACTGATAGTCCAGGCAAAAATGTTTAGGCCTAAACCTAAATTGGTAATGCTGGTATTTTCTAAAGTTGTACTTGTTATTGTTCCACTGCCCGAAACAACGGTCCACGATCCCGTTCCAATTGCCGGGGTATTACCTGCCATTATCGCTGTTGGGCTACTTACGCAAATAGTTTGATTTGCTCCCGCAGCGGCAATCGTTGGAGCAGGATCAACAGTTATTGTAACGCTTGAAACAGAGGAAGCGCAGCTTCCATTACTAATTGTCCAATCAAAAACATTTGTACCAATCCCCAGGTTAGTTAAGGTCGTTGTAGCAGATGTAGCAGATGTTATTGTTCCGCTTCCTGAAGATAATGCCCATATTCCTGTACCAACAGCTGGCACATTACCAATTATTGTAGTTGTAGGATTAGTGATACAAATTGTTTGGTTTGCGCTTGCAATAGCATTTGTTGGCAACTGATCTACCTGAATACTCATGGTAGAAGTAGTTGATCCGCAAGCTCCATTTGTAATTGTCCATTGCAAAATATTTATACCTACCGCAAGACCGGTAACTGAACTGGTTTCGAGTGTTGGCGTTGTAACTGTTCCGCTTCCAACAATTATAGACCATATACCCGTTCCTACCAAAGCAGTATTTCCGGTTAATAATGTGGTAGGAGAATTTATACAAAGTGTCTGATTTGATCCTGCATTTGATATCGTTGGAACATTGTCCACCTGTATGCTCATTGTAGACGCTGTTGTACCGCAAACACCACTTGTAATACTCCACTCTAAAACATTTACGCCAATCGCCAAATTTGTTACTGTTGAATTTGCAAGTAATGAATTGGTTATTGCGCCACTTCCGGATGTGATTGACCATGTTCCAATACCAACGGTTGCCGGATTGCCGGTTAAAGTAGTTGTAGGCGAATTAATACATAAAACCTGATTTGGCCCGGCGTTCGCAATAGTTGGTGCAAGATCAACCTGAATACTTGTTGTTGATGAATTTGCTCCGCATGCGCCGTTCGCGATCGTCCATTCCAAAATATTTAAGCCGGCTCCAAGACCGGTAACTGCCGTGGTTGCAAGTGTTGGTGTTGTTATTGTTCCGCTTCCTGCTATTATCGACCAAGTTCCAATTCCTACAAGCGGAGTATTTCCCGAAAGTGCAGCACTTGGCGTACTAATACAAATTGATTGGCTGATTCCTGCACTTGAAATGGTTGGAACATTATCTACCTGAATGTTTAACGATGATGTGCTTGAGCACACGCCATTCGCAATTGTCCATTGAAGCGTATTTAATCCCAATCCTAAACCGGTTAATGAACTTGTCGCCAGATTAGGGTTTGTTATTGTTCCGCTTCCTGCAATTACCGACCATGTACCTATACCAGTTGCTGGTGCATTTCCCGCCAACACAGTTGTTGGATTACTGATACATAATGTTTGGCTTGGCCCGGCAATTGCTGTAGTTGGTATATTATCAACCTGTATACTCATAGTTGAACTGTTAGTTCCACAACCCCCTCCATTAATTGTCCATTGCAGCACGTTAATACCAAGACCCAATCCCGTCACTGCACTTGTAGCCAACGTTGGCGTTGCAACAGTTCCGCTACCTGAAATTACAGACCATGTACCTGCGCCACTTGTTGGTGTATTGGCAGCTAAAACAGCTGTTGGGCTGCTAATACAAACTGTTTGATTTGGGCCCGCGACAGGAAGAGAAGGGATTTGATCTACATGAAGATTTAAAGTAGAAGTAAGTGAACAAACACTGTACGTCATTGTCCAAGCAAGAACATTATTACCAAGTCCAACGTTTAAAACGTTGCTTGTATTGCTTGTTGGTGTAAGAATGTTTGCTCCACCTGAAACAACCGACCAGCTGGCAGAACCAAGACTTGGTGTATTTGCTGCGATAGTTGTTGTAGGATTACTTATACATAATGTTTGGCTCGGGCCAGCGTTTGGAACTCCAGGTGAAGGTACAACGTAAATGTAAACGATCGATGAGTTAAAAGCACAAACTCCATTTACAATTGTCCATTGTAAAATATTTGTTCCGATTCCTAAATTTGTTACTGTTGTATTTGCAAGACTTGGCGTGGCAATACTGCCAGAACCTACCAATATCACCCACGTTCCTACCCCAACGGTTGGCGGATTGCCGGCTAGAGTTGTGCTTGGTGAAGCTGCACACAAGGTTTGGTTTGGTCCTGCAGAAGCAACAATGGTATTATTATCAACCTGTATACTCATTGTTGAGATACTAGGTGCACAAACTCCGTTTACGATTGACCATTGTAGAACCGTTGTTCCCGTCGGCATTCCCGTTATAGAACTGTTCGGTGAATTTGTATTGGTTATTGTTCCCCCTCCTTGCGTAATTGACCACGTACCCGCTCCAACAATTGGTGTATTTGCGTTTAATACGGTTGTAGGGTTATTTATACATAATGTTTGATTTGGTCCGGCATTCGCAATTGTTGGAACCTGGTCAACTATAATACTTACTGTAGAAATTGTTGGCGCGCATCCCACCGTTCCAATACTCCATTGTAAAACATTTGTACCTAAAGCCAAATTGGTTACAGTACTAGTTGGATTGCTAACTGAAGTAATTGTTCCACTACCCGATGCCACACTCCAAGTCCCTGTTCCAACAGCAGGGCTATTCCCATTTAATGTAGTACTTGGTGAACTGATACACACCGTCTGATTCGATCCGGCGATTGCAATACTAGGTAACGGATCAACCTGTATACTCATTGTAGAAGTTGTAGTAGGGCAAACCCCATTTGAAATACTCCATTGTAACGCATTAATACCAAGCCCCAATCCCGTAACCGCTGTAGTAGGATTATTAGAGTTAGTAATAATCGCTGTACCTGACATAACAGTCCATGTACCAACACCTGTTGTTGGTGTGTTTGCAGCTAACACTGTTGTTGGCGAACTTATACAAATCGTTTGATTCGCACCCGCATTAGAAATACTTGGAGCGGGGTCGACCTGGATCGTTAAAGCGGAACTGGTTTGAGGACAGGCGCCATTATTTGTTATGGTCCATTGTAACACATTTATACCTAAACCTAAATTTGTTACCTGTGAAGTTGGAGAATTAGGGCTTGTGATGGCACCGCTACCCCCTATTACACTCCATGTACCAATGCCACTGGTAGGTGTGTTTGCCGCCAATGTTGCATTGGGCGAACTTATACAAACAGTTTGGTTTGGTCCAGCTAATGATATACTTGGTGCCTGATCTACAAAAACAGTCATGGTAGAAACCGTTTGCGGACAAGCGCCATTATTTGTTATAGTCCATTGCAACACATTTGTACCCAAGCCAACAGCTGTTAGTGATGTTGTTGGATTATTGATATTGCCGATAGTGGCACTTCCCAAAACTACTGACCAGGTTCCTACGCCACTCGTTGGCGTATTTGCAGCTAAGGTGGTGGTTGGATTTAATATACAAAGCGTTTGATTTGGTCCTGCTAAAGCAATGCTTGGCGCAGGGTCCACAAAAATAGTCATGGTAGAAACCGTTTGCGGACAAGCGCCATTATTTGTTATAGTCCATTGCAACACATTTGTACCCAGGCCAACAGCTGTTAGTGATGTTGTTGGATTGTTAACGTTGCCGATAGTGGCACTTCCCAAAACTACTGACCAGGTTCCTACGCCACTCGTTGGCGTATTTGCAGCTAAGGTGGTGGTTGGATTTAATATACAAAGCGTTTGATTTGGTCCTGCTAAAGCAATGCTTGGAGCAGGGTCCACAAAAATAGTCATGGTAGAAACCGTTTGCGGGCAAGCGCCATTATTTGTTATAGTCCATTGCAACACATTTGTACCCAGGCCAACAGCCGTTAGTGATGTTGTTGGATTATTGATATTGCCGATAGTGGCACTTCCCAAAACTACTGACCATGTTCCTACGCCACTCGTTGGCGTATTTGCAGCTAACACCGTTGTTGGTGAACTTATACAAAGCGTTTGATTTGGTCCTGCATTAGCGATGCTCGGAGCAGGATCTACCGTGATCGTCATTGTACTCGAAGTACTTGAACAGGTTCCCGCGGATGTTATTGTCCACTCTAAAATGTTGCTGCCTAAACTTAAATTTGTTACTGTTGAGTTTGATGCTAAACTATTTGTGATCACTCCTGTTCCTGATATCACTGACCAGGTGCCAACTCCTGTGGTTGGTGTATTTGCTGCCAGGGTTGCGTTCGGTGAACTGATACAAACAGTTTGGTTACCTCCTGCATTAGCGATGCTGGCGGCAGGGTCTACGGTGATCGTCATCGTACTTGTTGTTGACGAACAGGTTCCTGCCGATGTAATTGTCCATTGTAAAATATTTGCGCCAAGTGTCAGGCCCGTAACCGTTGTATTGGCAGAGGTTGAACTTGTTACCACTCCACCACCTGTTAAAACTGACCAGGTGCCTGTTCCTGTGGTTGGTGTATTTGCTGCCAGGGTTGCGTTCGGTGAACTGATACAAACAGTTTGGTTACCTCCTGCATTAGCGATGCTGGCGGCAGGGTCTACGGTGATCGTCATCGTACTTGTTGTTGACGAACAGGTTCCTGCCGATGTCATTGTCCATTGTAAAATATTTGCGCCAAGTGTCAGGCCCGTAACCGTTGTATTGGCAGAGGTTGAACTTGTTACCACTCCACCACCTGTTAAAACTGACCAGGTGCCTGTTCCTGTGGTTGGTGTATTTGCTGCCAGGGTTGCATTTGGGCTAGAGATACAAACAGTTTGATTGCTTCCTGCATTAGCGATGCTGGCGGCAGGGTCTACGGTGATCGTCATCGTACTTGTTGTTGACGAACAGGTTCCTGCGGATGTGATTGTCCATTCTAAAATATTTGTTCCAAGTGTCAGGCCCGTAACCGTTGTGTTGGCAGAGGTTGAACTTGTTACAACTCCACCACCTGTTAAAACTGACCAGGTGCCTGTTCCTGTGGTTGGTGTATTTGCTGCCAGGGTTGCGTTTGGTGAACTGATACAAACAGTTTGGTTACTTCCTGCATTAGCGATGCTCGGAGCTGGATCCACCGTGATCGTCATCGTACTTGTTGTTGACGAACAGGT
>CALRPF020000009.1:0-176642 GCA_943369995.1 Chitinophaga pinensis | reverse complement strand
ATCTTGAAAATTTTACTTCGCTTTTATCCGTTGCCCTACAGCAATTAAATTTAAAAAACACGTTATTGGATAAAAACCGTGATAATATTGGAAGTTTAATGTATGCTAAGAACATTCAAAACACCATCCTGCCTAATTTAAAAACATCGTTTCCTGTTTTACAGGACGTTTGTTTACTTTTCAGACCAAGAGATATTGTAAGTGGTGATTTTTATTGGGCTAAAGAAGAAGACGAAAATTTATATATAGCAGTGGCAGATTGTACTGGTCATGGCGTTCCGGGGGCGTTCTTAACGCTTATCGGAAGTAAGATTCTGGAACAAATAGTTGTTGAAGAAAAAATAAATTCACCTTCAGAAATATTAACCAAACTCGACGAAAAATTATTCAATTCATTAAACGCAAAAAAAGATACGCTTGTTAGAGATGGAATGGAAATTGCCATTTGCGTGATCGATAAAAAAACTAAAAAATTAAGTTTTGCCGGCTCGGGCCTGGGCTTAATGTATTTTATTAATCATCAGGAATTTTATGTTCGAGGCCAGTTAAAATCGATAGGAGATTATAGGCAGGAAGGCTTTTCGTTCGAGAATCACGAAATGGATATAACAGGTAATGAGCAATTTTTCATGGCTACAGATGGCTATCAGGATCAACTGGGTGGCGAAAAATACAAACGCCTGTCAAAAAAGAAAACAATAGAAATATTAAATAGTTTGCAAGGCCTAACGCCGGCAATTCAGGAAAATATTCTTAACGAAGAACTAGATAAACATATTGGCAATTACGGGCAAACAGATGATATTACTGTTTTGGGATTTAAAGTAACGATAAGCTAAAATAAAAATAAAATAATGAAGGATTTAGTAATATTTCATACTGATGAATCGCCTGAAGTTAATTTTAAAACTACGGGCGAGCTTTTTATAAAAGGAGTGTCTATTCCTGAGAACGTAGCAAAATTTTATTCGCCTATAACAGATTGGATGGATAGTCTCAAAGCCAATTTACCCGAAAATATAATGTTGATATTTGAAATAGAATACATTAATACATCCACATCACGGGCGTTTATTGATATTGTCAGAAAAGTTTCATCTTTTAAAGAACAGGGGGTAAACGTAAAGATAATATGGCGTTATGCAGATGATGATGAGGATAATCTTGATCTTGGCAAAGATCTTGAATACAGCTCAAAGACAGAATTTGTTTTTGAGGCAATATAATTTAGCCTTAAATTTTAAAATTAATTAGAAAATACTAAATTTATAGAATGATTGAAGATCCGAAAATAAAAGCGCTATTAAATGATATAAGCCATCGCGCTAAAATTAAAGACTATCTTTTGGTTATTTATGGTGAATTTAACCAGGATATATTAGTTTCTGCAGTTAAACTGATTGAAAAAAAATTAGTTTTAGAAAAATTTCCCGCTAATATTATCACCAAAACAAAAATAATCTGTACAGAAATGCTGCAGAATATTACCAAACATAAACAAGAAAACACTGGTTTACTACCTTATTTTATAGTTGGAACTAACGAAAAGGCTTTAAATATCTTATCGGGCAATATTATTACCGAAGCTTCAAAAACCATAATTGAAACTAAACTTAACGAGTACATTACAATTAATAAAAGTACCTTCAGGAGCTATTATGTTGAAGCGTTTAAAAACTCTGTTCTTTCCAGTAAAGGCAACGCCGGCCTGGGTTTATTAGAAATTGTTTACCGCTCTAATCAAAATGTGAAATTTAAAATGCAGGACGTAAGAGATGGCTATTTTTCTTTCGATCTTGATGTTGTTGTTAACGAGAAAGCAACTGGTAGCTAGATGAAAAATTTAATTATAGAGCCAACAATTGGCACGCCAAAAGTAGAATTTGACTTAAAAGCTGGTCTTTTAAAGATTACCGGAATTTGTACCCCCGAAAACCCGAAGCAATTTTTTGAACCGGTAATGGAGGCATTAAGGGATTTTCAAAGCACCGGAAGAACTTTAAATATAGAGGTTTTTTTAGAGTACTTTAATTCCGGCTCGTCAAAAGCATTACTAAATTTATTTTTAGAAACAGCCAAAACAACTAATGAAACAAACATTCATTGGCTGTCAGAAGATGAAGAGTTAAAAGACGCCGGCATCATTCTTGAAGAAATAAGCGGCGTGAAATTTAAATATTTTGATGTTTAATACTATTCTTAAATAAAAAAAGCCCCTTTATAAAGGGCTTTTTTTTAAATCCAAACTAAACAGCTTTAACTTTTCTGTTAATCCAGGTAACGAACCATTTTACACCAAAACCTACAGCAGTTAATATTAATAATAAGCCCCAAATACTTACAAGGCCTAACACAAATTCTTTTAAGATTTTAAAGCCGTGTGAAACCGAATCTCGTAATTTACTAAAGAAAGAAGGCTGGTAAGGCTCTACATGCTCCTGTACAGCTAATAATTGTTTTAGTACTGTTTGTGATTGATAAGCTTCTAAATTAATGGTGCTGTAATTTACCTGGTCGGCCAACTCATAGGCTTCAATTCTTTTTTCATCGGCAGAAGTTTGTTTGGATAAAATATTTTCTTCGGTACTTAAAACCTGCGATTGCCTGGTAGTTACTTTCCCGGCTTTTGCTTCCAACTTATTTTTATAGTTCCTGTAACGATTTTCCGCTAATTTATTTGAGAATAATTTCATTTTTACATCATCCGACCGCAAATTTCTAAAATCAATAAACAAAGCAAGATCGCTTATTTGCCTTAACACGGTATCTAATTTTTGATTGGGTATACGAAGAGAGATACGATTTGTTGTTGTGTAAAATGTTTGTTCTAAAATTGAATCTTTATTAATTTGAGTAGACTGTGTGTAGTTTTTATTTGAAACAAATTCGCTTGATGAAATATAACCGCCATAACCGGTAACAATATCTTCAATTTTTTTACTGGAGTTTAAAACATTATCTACTTTAAATTTAAGGTCGGCTTTGCGAATAAAATTATGCGAAACGCCATTGATAGTATCTGTAGCAATGCCTTTCATATAGCTTGAAACGGAATCGGCAATTTCGCGGGTAGCTTTTTCGTTTTCTTCCATGTTCGCCATTCTTTCTGCTGATGATCCGCAACTAAATAATAAGAACGAGACAATTAAGAACGAGAAAAATTTAATTACAAAATATTCAGGCAATACATTTCCTGTTCTAACAAAAGCCTTGCCTTGGTTAAAACAATTTTTTAGATTGTTCATACGTTAATTGATTTTATTATTTATACCGGAAATGAAAAAAGGTAACCTTTTAATATAAACCTGTGGTAATTAAGATTTATTTGGGCGGGTCTGCGAAGCATGCGGGATTTGCGCCAGGGATGCGCAGGGTTTAGTTCTTTTGCCTGTTAAGGCAAAAAACCGAGGCACTAGCCGAGCCCACAGCAGCCCGTTAAGGCGCCCAAAAATAAATTCTTTTGCTTCTTTTTTGAGCTTTTGTGGATGAAAAATTTGTGGTAAAAAATTTAATGCAGAATTTTAAAAACTAATTCCTTTAACAGCTCGCCATTCTCGATACTTGGATTATCAACACCTTTGGCTTTAAGATCGCACTCTTTTAAATACGCAAAAATATGTTTAAGCTTAGCCGTGTTATAATTTAAAGCGGCTTTTGCATAACCATCTACGAAATAAGGATTAACACCTAATGCACCAGCAGCTGCAAATTTACTTTTATCGGGTAAAAAATGATACTTTAAAATTTTACTAAAGTAACCGTATAAAGAGCTTAATACCATTACCGCAGGATGTTCTTTTTCGTTAAAGGCAAAATAATTAACTATTTGATTTGCCTTTAGAATATCTTTTTTTGCAAGCGCGTCCTGTAATTCAAATACATTAAAATCTTTACTGATGCCAATATTATCCTGCACCAACTCTGCAGTAATCTCTTTTCCTTTTGGTAAAGAAATTACCAGTTTACTTATTTCGTTAGAAATTTTACTCAGATCGTTACCTAAAAATTCGGATAACAAAAAACTTGCTTTTGGCGCAATAGTGTAGCCATTATCTTTTACGTAATTATTTATCCAGTCGGGTACCTGGTTATCATATAATTTTGAAGACTCAAAATAAACCGCATTTTTTTGTAGCGCTTTTGCCATCGCACTTCGTTTATCGATGGTTTTGTATTTAAAACAAAACACCAAAATAGTTGTAGGCTGTGGATTGGCGATGTAACTTACAAATTGTTGCACGGCCCCATTGGGATTATTTTTTGCAACGGGTCCATCATCACCGCCTGCGCTTTTATTTAACTCCTTTATGTTTTGTGCTTCTTTAACGATCACTACCTGGTACTCGCTCATCATCGGAAACTGTTTTGCCATACCAAGTATGCTTACAAAATCAATATCCTTTCCGTAAACAATGTTTTGATTAAATTCTCTATCGGCTTCATCTAATACATTGTTTTCAATATAATCGCTGATAAGATCAATATAATAAGCTTCCTCGCCTGATAAAAAATAAATGGGTTTAAAAATGCGTCGTTTAAGATCGAGGAGTATTTGATTTGCTTCTTTCAAGTTCGTGGATATATTAAAAATTCATTTCTATAATAAATGTAGTACCGTTTGTTTTTTCAATTTTTAAAGTGGCGTCTAACTGGTCGGCTAAAATATGAATAAGTTCCATACCCATTGATTTTTGATTAAGTTTCTCAAAATCATCAGGTAAACCTTTTCCATTATCACTGATCTTTAAAATACAACCACTTTCAACATCAATAAGCAATACCGAAACATGACCTTTTACATTTTCTGAAAAAGCATGCTTATAGGCATTGGTTAAAATTTCGTTTATCATTAAACCTAATGGCACGGCAGTATCAATATTTATTTTACGATTGCGCGAAGCAATAGAAGTGCTTAACTCTATACTATTAGAAAAAATGGTCGCTTCTATCTGGCTTACTAAATTCTCTACATAATCGCCCAAACTAATAGTTGAGATATTATCTTTTTGATACAGCATTTGGTGTGTTAACGAAATAGCGTTAATACGTTGTTGAGCATCTTTTAAGATCGTTTCGGTATTCTGATCTTCTACTTTTCCTATCTGCAAACTAAGCATGCTCGAAATTATCTGCAAATTATTTTTTACGCGGTGATGGATCTCTTTAATTAATGCTTCTTTTTCTTTTAAAGATTGTTCTATCAAAATATTCTGTGAGCTTATTTGTTTATTTTTTATTGACAACTGCTCTTCCCGCTTTTTAAAAATGCGGTTATTTAAAAACATAAGAATAATTATTGAAGAAAGAATAATAATGCCCGCTAACATATAGGCGCGCGATGAACGCTGTTTTACTTCTTCAAACTTACTTTGCTCAAGTAAACGGTCTTTTTCGTTGAGCTCTAACTCGTTCTTTTCAATATTAATGGCAAGGCTTTGATTTTTTAAATTTCTTTTTTTTTCCAAAACCTGAAAGCTGTCGTTTATTGTTACATATTGCTGGTAACATGCGTTTGACTTATAAAAATCTTTTGTTGAATTATAATAACCGGCAGAGGTAAGTAACAATCTTAATTTTGGAGAAATACCTTTTACTTTGGCGTCTATAAGGCTTTGCGCAGTATCTAAATATCTTTTTGCAAGATCGGTCTGACCCAAATTCATATAACATTTTGTTAAAAGATTATAGCTATTAAAGGCGCTCTCATAATTAACCACTTTTAAACTATAGTACGCATCAGTTTTTAAGAGTGGGATTGCCTCTTTTACTTTAGCGCTATTAAAATAAGCCAAAGCAAGATTACCATCAATTAAAGCTGCAAAATATTTATAAAATGTTTCGCGATCCTTGCCAAACTTTTTCTTCCCCATAAGCGCTTTGGCTTTAAGAAAATAAAATTCAGCACTGTCCGATTTTTTACTATGGTTAAAAAAAACACCAATGTTATTATATAAATTCATATAAGCATCCGTATCGTTAACCGAAAGGTTTTTATTTTCGATCCTTAATTCGCGAATAGCGTAATCGGTTAATCCTATCATATTATACAGTGTGCTTTTTGGCTGGCCAAGTTCAATTTCAACCGAATCGCTTTTCCTATTCCATCTAACTTCCATTTGGTGATGTACTTCGAAAGCTTTGTTAAAATCGCTGATCTTAACAAAGGCATTTTTAAGCATAGAATAACAGAGTAAAGAATCATGTATGTTTGACGCGTGCCGCCTTAAACTATTTTCTAAAATAAAAATACACCTCGTGTAATTTTGATTATAAAGTTCGATATCCGCTTCAATTTTATCAATTAGAAACTTAGCTTCTTTACTTTGTGATTTTGTATAAACCAGATGTTTTACCTTTTCTAAAGTATCTTTTATCTGAGGATAAATATCTTTAATATCTGCAAATGGTACAGATGCCAACAAATACACTTTGCTTTTAAGGTCGGCTTTGTGAAATTTTTCTAAAAACAATTTTGAATCTACCTGGGCCTTTAAAAATAAAGGCGCAAGAAATAAAATCAGGTAAATATGTTTTAAGCTTCTCTTCAAAATAAATTATCCCGCCCAGCCATCGCGGTCTAAACTTCTATATTGGATGGCTTCGGCAATATGATTGGTTTCTATGTTTTTTGAATTGTCAAGATCGGCAATGGTGCGGGCAACCTTTAAAATACGATCGTAAGCTCTTGCGCTTAAACCCAAACGCTCCATCGCATTTTTTAAAAGCGAATTTCCGGTTTCATTTAATTCACAATACGTTTTAAGATCTTTGGTGCGCATTTGTGCATTGCAATGCACATTTTCATCCGCCTCAAAACGTACACTTTGAATAAGTCTTGCAGCAATTACACGGTCGCGTATGTTTTTACTCGATTCAGTTGTTGTTGTTTTACTCAATTCACTAAAAGGCACAGGCGTTACTTCAATGTGAAGGTCTATCCTATCCAATAAAGGGCCACTTATTTTATTTAAATATTTTTGAACGATCCCCGGTGCGCATACACATTCTTTTTCAGGGTGATTGTAATAACCGCACGGACAAGGATTCATACTGGCAATTAACATAAAGCTGGCAGGGTAATCTACACTAAATTTAGCGCGACTAATATTTACCACTCTATCTTCTAACGGTTGGCGCATTACCTCAAGTACCGTTCTTTTAAATTCGGGTAACTCATCTAAAAATAAAACGCCGTTATGCGCTAAACTAATTTCGCCGGGCTGTGGATTGTTTCCCCCGCCTACCAAAGCAACATCGCTAATGGTGTGGTGCGGACTACGAAACGGACGTTGTGTTACAAGACCTTTGCCACCCTTACCGGTTTTACCGGCAACACTATGAATTTTTGTAGTTTCTAAAGCTTCGTGAATGGTAAGGGGTGGTAAAATACTTGGCAAACGTTTGCTCAACATTGTTTTACCTGCGCCCGGAGGGCCAATTAATATGGCATTGTGGCCGCCCGCCGCCGCAATTTCTAAAGCGCGTTTTATATTTTCCTGACCTTTAACATCCGAAAAATCAAACTCAATATTCTCTAACTGGTTTAAGAATGCGGTATTGAGGTCTATTTTGGCCCTTTGCAGCGCCTCGCCGGTATTAAAAAAATTAATGACCTGTTTTATGTTATTAGCATATAAAACCTCCAAACCATCCACAACAGCGGCCTCGGAGGCATTTACCTCGGGTAAGATGATGCCTTTAAAGCCCTCTTTTTTTGCTTGTATTGCTATCGGCAAAGCGCCTTTAATAGGCCTGATCTCCCCATCCAGCGAGAGTTCGCCCATTATTACATACTCGCTTATCAATTCTGATCTTATTTGTTCGCTGGCGGCTAAAATCCCAACTGCAATTGTTAAATCGTAGGCAGAGCCTTCTTTTCGAATATCTGCGGGAGCCATATTAACGGTTATTTGTTTGCCCGGGATCTTATAACCATTTTGTTTTAACGCTGTATCAATCCTGTGATGGCTCTCTTTCACAGCGCTATCAGGCAAGCCCACCAAATAAAAATTAATCCCGGTTCCAATACTAACCTCAACAGTAACTTTGGTAGCGCTTATGCCTTGCACCGCATACCCAAATGTTTTCACCAACATATATGCAAGTTAACCAATTTATCTAATATTTAATTTTTGAGTTTTTAATTTTTTTTGTAGGTTTGATTTAAATTATCCCAAAAATGAAAAAATTACTACTGGCAACTTCGCTTTTTTTTACTTTAATTTCTTTTTCTCAAGAAAAACCAATTGAACTTAACTGTTATAACAAATGGGCTGCAAAGTTTGAAGACCGTGGCGCGGAGGATGTAAAAGATGGGGTTTATGAAGATGTGATCATTTCTATACGCCAGGGCGCTAAAGCCATTTGCCATAATGGCAAGGCAGAAGTAATGAAAGGTAAATTAATAAAATTTTACACTTTATTAAGTGATGGTACATACGAAGAGGTTAAAAGAACATGGAAAAACGCTTCAAACGAGAATGTTAATATCATTAACGGCATTAGCAAAAGTATGATCTCGGTTCATAATGAGCTTATTAATGTTTTGTGGCCTGCTAAAATAAAGCCTAAAAAAGCAAAACCTACTATTGCGCCTGATCCTACAGACGATTAAAAAAATGATCGTTGTCATATTTGAAAATGACAATTTTATGACAAATAAAAGCCAATTATATACCATCTTTGCGGTATAAATTGGAGTCTTTTAAAATAATAGCTTTTACTCACAAAACCTTACCGTTCGAGCTGATCGGGAAGCTGCATTTAAACCAGGAGGAACAAACCACCGTTTTAGGTGCAGTAAAATTAAACTTCGGTTTTGATGAGTTTTTATTTTTAAGCACCTGTAACCGTGTTGAACTTTTTATTAGCAGCCAACACGATCTAAATTCACTTTTTATTAAAGAAGTGATCTTGTTTTTAAACAGCCGTTTAAATAATGTTGAAGCAAATACCTTGTCGGAAAATGCTGAAATTTATTTGGGCGAAGAAGCTGTTGAACACATTTTAAAAGTAGCCTCCTCATTAGATTCGTTAGTGGTTGGTGAGAGAGAAATTATTACACAAGTGCGTAAAGCATACGATTTTTGTAATATGCTGGGCTTAACCGGCGATTTTATTCGTTTACTAACCAAACAAACTATTGAAACGGCAAAAGATATTTATACCAATACAGATATTGCAAAAAATCCGGTTTCGGTTGCATCTTTAGCTTACAGACAATTGAGAGATCTGGGTATTAAGAACGATGCGCGCATTGTATTTGTAGGCAGCGGCGAAACTAATACAGTTTTAGCAAGTTATTTGCAAAAACACAAGTTTGCCAACTTTACTGTTTTTAACCGCTCGTTAGAGAACGGAAAAAAACTGGCTGCAATTGTTAAAGGAAAGGCCTTTGAATTAAAAGCATTGCCGGATTTTAAAGAAGGCTTTGATGTGCTTATAGTTTGTACGGCAAGCAGCGAACCGTTAATAACAAAAGCTATTTTTGATACGTTGAATAATAACGAAACGTCTAAAAAAGTTATTATTGATCTTGCTTTACCGGCCAATGTAGAAGAAGTTGTAGCAAAAGATAAACTGGTGCGTTATATTGATATTGATTCTTTAAAAGCGCAGGCCGAAGCTAATTTACAATTGCGTAAGAACGAGGTTGAAAAGTGCGAACAAATCATTAAAAGTAAAACAGAGCAATTTCGCTGGTTACATAAAGAGCGTAGAATTGAGTTAGCCTTTGGCGAAGTACCACGCCAGGTAAAAGCCATTAAAGATCTGGCATTAAACGAAGTGTTTGCTAAAGAAGTTAATTTGCTTGACCCAAACAGCAAAGAAGTTTTAGAAAAAGTACTTTCTTATGTAGAGAAAAAATATAATGCAGTTGCCATTAAAACGGCAAAAGAATTATTATTAAAACCTAACGAATAATTGTTGTGTATGTATATATAAAGAAAAGCCCATTTGCATTTTGCAGAGGGGCTTTTTGGTTTTAGTATACCTTTTTTTTTATTCGTTTAATCTTAACCCAGCTTACTCAATACAGCAGCCAGTACCGGGAAACTTATAAATGTTAGCAGGGCATAAAAAATTCCGATCAAAGCCATTTTAGAATTTTTATTCGGGTACTTTTCTTCATATAAAATTATTATTCTTTTGTAATTTTCTTTTTTCAGGAAATAATACTTACAAAAAAAATACCAAATAAAAAAAACAGAGATTAAACTAACTCTCAATATAATATTATATGGATTGTGTTCGAAAAAGCCTTTTGTTATAATAAATCTTAAAAAGAAAAGAAACATTAATGATTGAGTAGATAAAAGAACAGAATAAAAAAAAGATGCTAAATTTTCATCTTTTTCGCCTACCCGCTTTATTAAGGCAAACATTCTATACTGGCAATAATATAAAAATTCAAATACTTTTATCATGGTTTAAATGGCATTATACGCCTATCTATTACTCCAAAGATATGGTATTCTGCGACTTGATGGCTTAAGAAAATTATTAAAAAAACAGAGCTGATTTTAAGTGTTTAATGTTATTGTATTTTACGCTCGCTTTTTTTATAAATTTCAGAAATGCATCCTGTTTTGTTAACAAAGCAAATCTCCATCACCGAATCAGAGATTTTTTTTACATACAAATTAAGCAGCTTAGCTTTGCTGTTTTGATAAACATATTCCTTACTGATCTTCCGGTTTATTAAGCTTATTTGAGATAGTTTTTTATCAGCTTTCCAGTTACCTGTTTCAACAATTGGTTTTATTGGATCAAAAGCATAACAATCATTAAGTATTAAATAAGTACTATCTGAATTAAAAATTAAAATATCCTCACATTCAATATGTTTTGTATACTTTGTTCCGATATACTCCCAGGCGCCAACTATTTTAGTTGAAAGATCTTGCGAAAAGCATTTTAAATTTAAAGCAAAAACTATTAGTATATTATATATAATTATTTTCATATTTCGATTTAACGTCCGAAAAAATATGGTGTAGGATTGACCCAAATACCTCCAACCATAACCTGAACATGAACATGTTGCGCGATGCCTGCAGGATATCCCAAGGGCACAAGATTCGCCGATGTTCCTATTCTTTGGCCTCTTGTAACATTAAATGATGTTCCATTTCCAGGAACCGCATCAACATACAAAATTCTTATTTTTTGGATGCCAAGCGTTCGGTCAGATGGTACAATATCTAAACCTTTTTTCGAACCTCCAAAATAAGTTGCTCGGCCATTAATGGGGGAGGTAACATTTTGTCCTATTGTAGAAAGAATATCTATGCCTCCATGTAACCGCCTACCGCCATCTCTTCTAGCATGCCAAACTCCTGAACCATGTCTATCTTGCAACCTTAAAGCTCCACTGGTAGGATTAGCAAGTATTCCGTTTATTTGGGCCGCATTTCGTCCTCCACCCCCACCCGAATTATGGGCCAAGATCATGGATTCAAGATCCAAATCTTCCATTCTTGGTCCAAAAACCGGTGGGTTATTCGCAAACTCGGCAAGAGAAGCTGCCATTGATGTATACATCTGATCCATTTCTGCAAATTTACCTAAAATATAAGTACTTGCCTCATCGGCAAGTTGTTTCGAATAAGCGATTGAGTTATTAATTTGTTGATTAATTCCTGTTATACTATTATTATAACTCATATTGATGTTATTCATTATATCAGCGGAGTATGAGGTATTAAGATAATAAGGCGTTGTATTAGGAATTATGTATGAGAAATATGCATTTGCATCAAAAGTAGGCGCAGGCACATAGTCATTCCCACTAGGATCTGTATATTTTAAAGGGTTATTCATTACATAACTATACCGGTTATAATTTTGCAAATTGTCAGGATTTTGCACCTCATTATCCGCCTGTAAAAAACGCCCTAATACGGGATCATAAATACGTCCATTCATGTTTATTATACCCACTTCATCAAGGTGTTCATGTGTAGTAAAACCGCGAATCATAAACTGGGAAGGGGTTACGTTTACATAATCATTCCAATTAGCCGGGTTACGCCTACGGCCCCAGGCATCAAAACTATACTCCTCTGCAATGGTACCATTTGGATAGGTTAACATGGTTACGCTTCCTAAATTATCAGTACTTGCATAAAGTAATTGGCCTGAACCATTATTATTATAATAAACCGCGGCCAAACCGGTTGGTGCATAAATGTAGTTCCACTCTTTATAATTGTTTGAAGTTTCCTGGCGATCATAATTATCAGTATAAAAACGAGTATATTGATTATTGCTGTTAATAGTATAATCCATTTTTATACGTTCTTCATCATTGCCGTATATAAAATTAAATTGTTTGTTACTTGTTGTTTCGTTTACCTGGCTTACTTTTTTAAAGTCGTTGTAAGTTATGTTTAAAGTGTTTAAACTAATGTTATTGGCAACTGGATTATTTATAGCAGTTAGTTGATAAGGTGCGTTGCTTTGTCCATATGCATAATTACCGCAATCGTCTTTAAAATCAATATTTCCATTTTGATTATAAGTAAGATTCGCTTTATTTTGCAGGTTACTATTTATATCATAATAATTTGCTGTTGTTAGCCTATTAAAACCATCATAAACAAATGTTTCATTATTAGATACCTGAGGTACGCCGCTATTTTGTTCACGAGCCAACATATCTTTATTCTGCGGGGAAAAATTATAGAATTGTTGCTGTAAACTGCCATAGAATTTATGAAGTAAATTTTGATTGCCGTCATAATGCATAACATTAACCAATCCGTTAGCATAGGTAAATTGACTAATTAAATCGGGTGTATACAAGTTATTGAGCTGCCAGATAACAGTATTATTATTTTTTATTTTGATTAAATTACCGTTAGCATCATATTCATTAGTTGTAATAAAGCCACCTGGATAAGTATAGTCAATGAGATTATCGTATTTATCATAGGTGTAATTGCTTTTTAATACTTTATTGCCTGCAGAAGTTATTGTTTGCTTTTTTTCGATTTGATGATCTAAAGCATCGTACTTGTATTCTGTGATTTCATTCGGGCCAATTATCTTTTCAAGTTCTTGTTTACCGTAACCAGTTGAAACATACTGGTAACTATAGTTATTGTTGCTACTAGATTTTTGTATAATTCTGCCAAGAAGATCATATGTAAATGTATAATTACCATTTGGCGTTGTTTGTGACACTAATTCGCCGATTGTGTTGTATTGATAAATATTATTACCTGAACTTGGATCTACAAGCTGTTGTTGTCTTCCAAGCGCATCGTAATTAATGGTTGTGTTAATAGCTGGAGCCGAACCAAAGGTGTTTTGAATTATTAAAGGCCTATTAAATTGATTGTAATTAATATTACTAACATGTTGCATAGCAGAGTTTGTGCTTGAATAATTCATTTTTTTATCGATTTGGCCTGCTTCATTATTTTCATTCTTTGTAAAAGTAAACTGTCCTATATTACTTGTGGGAGCTTTTATCTGAGCGAAACCTTTTACATATGTAACGTCAGTAGAAATATTGTTGTATGAATAATTAACAGTTCTTAAAATATTATTGCCAACTTTTTGAGTGATTGTGCTTGGCCGTAAAAAAGCATCATATGAATTGATAACTATTATGCTACCACTTGAAGGAATAATTGATGCGACCTCAGTTTCACTTAACTTTTGCCCGATAACATTATAATCTATTTTTGTTATCTTGTTTGCGCCGCCAAAAACTTCTTGGTTGGTTTCCACAACATTATCATTAATATCGTACTTTATAATTACTACTGGGCTGCCTTCTGATTTGGTTGTGGCTATTCCTGCATAATAGGTTTTTGATGGATTAGAGGGCAGTGTGTAACTATACCACTCGTACTTAACTATATTTACAGCATTACTTGGTGTTATTGTTTTAATTAGCCTGCCAAAACCATCGTATTCGAATGTGTTTATTAAACCGGTAATACTTTTAGATGACGTTTTATTACCGTACTTTGGTTCATACGTATATTCTTCAAAATTTCCGATTGCATTTGTAGTTTTAATAACAAATCTACCGGTTGCATCATAAACAACCTGGCTCGAACGAGCTGCAGAAATATCAGGTGCACTAACTGCTATTTGTAAGGGAAAGCCAAAATTATTATAATTACTGTAAGTACTTGTTAACTGGTGCCCGGAAATGTTAGAATATTCGATTTTAGTGTTTAGTAATTGTCCTATATAATTAAAATCCGTATGAAAAACAGAAGATAATGGGCCAGAACTACCATTGCTGTTTTTAGTAGTTATGATTTTTAATGGCTTATAATAACTTTGACTCGTAATAGGATTCGTAACACTTATATATGAAAAGTTTTGATTATTTTCAATAATATGTATTGCGCTGGAATTCCATGGCGTAGAAAATTGTGAACTTGAAAGCACTTTCCCATCTTTTGTATTATCGTACGTAGTTACGTTGTTACTGTTAGTACTTTTTAAATAATCTTTACTCACAGATGAAGTATAAGCCAGATAACGTGTATTACCGTTGTTTGTATAGTAAAAATCTGATACGTTCTTTGAAGAGATATTATTTGTATTGATTGATAAAAAAGTATTTGGTGTAGTATTAGCTAAACCGTTTACCACGGAATTGCTTTTCAGAAAATCTGCTGTGCCATCGTAAAGAAATGAAGAAACAGAAAGGATATTAGAAAATACATCTAAAGTATAAAATTTCTCAAAACCTAAAAAGCCTTTTGCCTCCCTGTGAAATAAAGCATTTTCGTAAGCGTAATTTTTTTCAATATCATTGTTATTAGTTTTATTTACTACATGCAAAGGAATTTTTGTAATAGAAATAGTATTAGGGTTAGCGGAAGTTGATTTCTTATATAAGGGGTAGTTACTGCCTGCTTTATTATTTACCAGCAAGCTATACTCAATCTTAAGATCATTTTTAATATTGTAAATCCTGCTTACAAATTGTTTTGTATTTCTGTTAAATACATTGTACTCGATTGATGGCGGCGTACTTAGCGCACTTGTGCTCAGATAATCAAGGCTTCCGTTTCCATCAAAATCACTTAAACAGCTTGCAAATTTAGTTGATTTACTATAACTGATAGAATTTGAAATAACTGAGTTTCCACTTTGCTGATACACATTAAACATACTTATAAATGTATTATAATCGTATGCAGTTGCAACCCAATCCATTTTGCCATCATTATTTATATCAGACGCAAAAAAAGATGCATTAAATCCGCCGATCCCGGTATTTATTACTGCCAGCTGAATCGCATTAGTTAAACCTGTTCCGGTAGAATAGTGAACTTTAAAGT
Source organism: Chitinophaga pinensis (assembly GCA_943369995.1). Lineage (GTDB taxonomy): Bacteria > Bacteroidota > Bacteroidia > B-17B0 > Aurantibacillaceae > Aurantibacillus. The sequence goes on along the minus strand of CALRPF020000009.1, from coordinate 161,325 downwards.
TAGCATAGCCCGGATTAGTATTATTAAAATTCGGGCTTGTGTATTCATTAAACAGGATATCGGTCTTACCATCACCATTAAAATCTTCAAAATCAATATTACCAGCGCTGGTAGCAAAATGATCTGAAAGTAAAGAACTTGCACAATTCGGGAATGAACTTAAAATATTAGGTGATAAATTTTGCGTAAGTATAGTATTTAAGGTATTGTTTGAGCTATTATATTGTATAATTTCAACAATAAAAGTATTTAATACTTTACTGCCGGCACCCGGACAATTAATACTGTTTGATCTAAGTAAAAAAATTTCGCTAACACCATCGCCATTCAAATCGCCAATTTTCACCTTCATTACATCTGATATGGGGTAAATTATTGCCGGTTGCGAATTAGACGGTATAAGTTTTATTTCTTCTTGGTCCACTATTAGTTCATCCAGTTTATTATCTCCGGTAAAGTCTGATTTTGTGATAAGAAAACTTGAATATGGTACAAAGCGATCAGAGAGATGTCTAAACATGCTGCCACCCCAAAAAGCCACATAACTGTTTGTTGTAGAAATTGTTTTCGGCAACTGATGGTTTGACACGGTATAGTTTGTTCCATCTGACTTTATTTTTTCAATCCAATACATGTTTCCTGCTTTGAATGTGATAAATATTTCTTCAATATTATCATCATCCTCATCATAAACATTTGTTGTAATAATTTCTCCGCCAGAAATGGTGCCATTAAATAAAGCAGGGTTTGTTACTTTTTGAAAATCGTTTTGTTGGTTTGGATTTGAACTCGGTATACTCAAAAACACTTCATAAATAGCAGGTATTGGAACAAAGTATTGAGGTGGGCCCGCATAAATTCCTTGCTTACATGTGATTGATACAAGATCTTTTTTTCCATCGCCATTCAGATCAGCAGCTATAGTGGCAAGATTACTACCGTTGCCTGATAAAGATGTGATCATTAAAGCCGAAGTGTTAATTGTAGACTCGGCTAATATGAGATCATTTGCCAAGGCAAAGCCACCACCCGAATTTGAAATTAAGTTAGTCTTAGTCCAATCGATATACGTAGGATTTAACTGGTTGCCAGATGCATCAACCTCAGTTATTTTACTTAATAAACTTACATTGTTATACTGATAATCAAAGCCATATTTTCGCACTAGTTGATTATTGATATCCGTACACGTAATTGATTTTAATATTTTAGTCTGGTTAAACTCTCCCCCTCCAAAATACACCAGCTTTTTATCGCTCCTGTCGGTATATTCAAATTTTATTTTATTGTAAGGGTTTAATCCGGCATTAACATTTCCTGTATATTCAATCCTGTCTATGTTAATTTCTCCATTCTGACTATTATAAAAATAGCTCATGTAATTTCCAAATTCATCTGTAACTTTATTAATGAACCAAGACATAACTTCATTATTGTTAGCAGCTTTTAATTTAGAGTCTGATGAGTTTCCAAACTCTAAAGTTTTACCATCAGGTGTATACACAACAAAATTATTTGGGCCATTTCCGCTAGTTCCAACAGAAGTTATTTTAAAATAATTTTCTACCTCTGTTTTATAGGTACATCCGTTTTGTCCATAAGTTCCTGTTTTTAAAAGCAAACGTTCGCCATCTAACGAAAATGCATCTGTGTAATTCAGATCAATTCCTTTATTTACACCGTCATAAAAAAATAATTTATTAGTTCTGCTAATTGAAGAAATACCTGATAGACCAAAACCTAATCCCATATTACTCACAGAACCATTACTATTATAAGAAACGCTTAGATTTGGCTGCATGCCTGCTGTGCCAGGAGAACAATAAATAGGGAATTGGTAGGTAAACGCGCCTATAGGATTCACATTTCCTTGTCCCTCAGTAACTCCCAACTCTAAGTTTGGATTAACTGTTATGATATTATTTGCAGGCAAAGTGTCAACATAATTATTACTAACATTTGAAGCGTATGTTCCAATACTTAAATTTAATAAATTTGTTGTAGGTGGTGTGGTTGGTGTAATAAAACCGTATTTAAAGCCTGAAGGAGACCCTGGCTGTAAATTAATTTTTGTAGCAGCTTTAGTGTAACTATCAATGGTTAGTACAGGAGGATTAGGAGTAGGGTTGGGAAAAGTAATTGTTGACGGATTTTGAGCAAAACTCAGTTTTGTAATAAAACAAAGGATTAAGGCAAATATATAATATTGTTTAATCATAAAAATAGTTTAGTTAGTTACAATAATTTTGTAAGTGCTTTTTTGCTTTTTATTATAAATAATTTCCAGGAGATACATGCCATTTTTTAAATCACTAACATCAATAGTTTTAATTTCGCTATTATAGGTTGTTGTTTTTAAAATCTGACCATTGCTATTCAGTAACTGAACTTTGGCTTCAGTACAATTTACAGGTAACTCACCTTCAATTGTTACAAAAGTTTGAGCCGGATTCGGATATATTTTAAAACTTACCGGTGGAATTGTTTCTATTGAGTCTTTTTCGAATTTTCCCAAACGTCCGCCAGGTAAGGGAGGCATGATCTGTAATTGTCTTTGAATAACATTACCAGCCGCATCGTATGAAAAAGCAAAGGTGTTGCGATCTTGCCCCTTACCACTTATGTTTAAAAGCATAAGTAAAACAAACATTTTTATAGCGAAAAGTTTTTTCATTTTTATCTATTATTTAATAAAATAATTTTTTTACAGATATTATTTATTTGCTTCAACCGTTTTTAATCTCTTTTCCAATTCAATAATGTAAAGCATCATCTCCTCCATTTTTTCTTGTTGTTTAACAAACATATCATTAACATTAATACCATTCTTTTCATAATACTCGCCTTTTTCAAAACCTGGCAAGTGTTTGTTTTCTTTTATAAAATCTGCCACCTCATTAATAGTTTTTAACTTATAATCACTTGCGAAAACGTAATCCGGAAATGTTGCCGTTAAATTGATCTCAACCTCTCTTGCATATACTTTTCCTTGCGCAGTTAGAGCAAACAAATCTTTGTTGTTTGCCATATCTCTAACAGTAAAAACTCTTTCGTTTGTTGAACTGTACGGTTTAGGCATTGTTAAGGGCGAATAAACTTTTATTTCTGTATAGCCATTACCTTGCACCGTAAAAAAATCTTTACTCGGAGACCCGCTGTTATCTGCAATTGCAAAAGCTAAAGCATTTGCAGAAGCGCTGTTTACATTTAATTTGGCATTATTTAATGCCGCCGTACTATTATCGCCAAAAGCAGCATTGCCGCTTGCACTAATAAGCATACGGTTTGGTCCGCCACCCTCGGTAATTTCAAAAATTTTACCCGTACCAACTGCTAATTTCATATGAGTATTTGAAATAATATCACCATTTGCATTCCCGAAAATTCTCATATGATATGAATTTGATACACTTCCATCTGAAACATCCAATGCTGCCGTTGGATTAGCATTATTTAATCCAATGCCAACAAAGCTATTTGGTTGGATAAATACGGATTGTACATCATTTGATTTTAAGATAAAGGGTACATTGTTGCAGGTTCCAATATTATTATGAGGCAAAGTAGTTCCTGCGGGATAGTTGCCGCCTAAACACCACGGCATGGCGTTAACGCATGCGCCACCGTTACTCCCTCCTCCAATTGCTTTTAAATTACCATTTGCATCAGCAACAACAATTCTCTCTCCGGTACCTGCCAGATTTGTTGACCTTACATTTCCTCTTACATTGGCATCACCAACCACATCTAATGGCGCGCTTGGAGTTGTCCCAATTCCCAAATTTTTTCCTGAAGGCAAGCTTACATTTGATCCGCTTTCTGTAAAAGAAGACGTTGCTAAATTACCCCAGGTGCCATTACCATATAACACCTGCGTTGCAGAACCTTGTGTTAAGGCACTTAAATTTCCCGTTGCATCTGTTACTATAAGCCTATTACCTGTACCCGCCCATGCATTATTTTTAAATGAACCGCTACTTCCTAAAATAAAATTGCTACCAATGGTTACTGTACCGTTTGTATTTATATTGCCTGCTACATCTAATTTTTGCCCAGGTGCGTTCGTGCCAATACCAACATTACCAGTTGTACCGTCAATATGAAAACGAAATGCAGAGGCAGTATAATCGTAAATTCCAAAATCGCCGGTGTAACTGCTTCCTGAGCCATAAGAAAAAACACCATAATTATGGCCTCCAGTTGTGCTATTATATAAATGTAACGCAGCACCACCACTTCCTGTTTGTGTAATTTTAATACCATCATCGATAGTACTTGTTGAAACATGTATCTTATTAGCTGGTGTAGTTGTGCCCATGCCAATATTACCATTACTACCATTAATAAAAAAACGACTCAAACTATTTGAATTATCGTAAATAGAAAAATTACCGGCACCATGGTTACTGCCATTACCTAGTGAGTTAAGCGACCATTGTTTTCCACCAGCTGTAGTATTATTTAATATTAACCCGGCCGACCCTGAACCTGTTTGTGTTATCAGTAAACCATCATCTGCAATTGCAGTTGAGATGTGAATCTTATTTAATGGGCTAACGGTTCCTACACCAATATTACCATTGGTACCACTTATCATAAAGCGGTTTGCTGCCGAAGTAGCATCTTGTATTAAAAAGTGGCCTCCTGCGGGTGTATTGCTGTTGTTTAGTGAATATAAAGCCCATTTACGCCCGCCATTAAAAATATTATTTAAATATAAAGCTGCGCCACCCGCCGCTTTTTGCGTAATAATTATTCCGGTTTCGGCCGCAGTAGTTTCTACTTCAATAGGATTGCCCGATGCCGGAGTTGTGGTCATACCAAAACCCGTTTTACCATCTCTATAAACAGCAGTTGCTGTTCCGGTTGTATTAAAGTTTTGTGCCTGCGCAACAATTGTTAATGCGAATAATACCGCAAAAATTATTTTAGTTTTCATGATAAGAATGATATTTGCCTCGAAAGTACACTTATAATTTTCTTCGCTAAAAAATCTCTGTTACTTTGCGTAAATTTTTATATAAGTGGTATACTTTATTGAGTGGTTAAAAAAAAACTGTCTTTTACTTTGAAATCGAGCAGAATTATCTACGTGTTTAAACGTATACTTTTTTACTGAAACATTGCGCTTAAAAATTTTGCTATCACTTTCAGTCGGAAAATGGATATAAAAGCATTAAAATAAATTAATTGTTGTTACAATGTCTAAAATTTATTGACCAAATTTGATCTTAAGATGTATCTGAAAAATATTACTTTATAACTGGTAGTGTTTGTTGAGTAATTAGAATCTTACTTATTATTTTGCAACTAATTTAATTATTAACTTGCAGGCTAATAAATTACTATACTGAAGAACTGCTGTCAATATTTATTTTTTTTATGCATTGCTTTTGCAATTACACTTAAATCGCAAACTACCTGTAAGCCAACAGCCAAATTCTCGTTTAACGCAGGCAAAAATATTGATGAGATCAATGGCAATAAAGCCAAATTAGTTGGCGTTAATTATACATCAGATAGATTTGACAACGAAAAAAGTGCCGTTTTTTTGTCCGGCAATGAATATAGTTACCTGAATCTTGGAAGCTACAAGGCTCTTAAACCTACCACGGGCTCAATTTCTTTATGGTTGAATATGGAATCCAAAATATGGTCAGGTATAGGAAGAGAATATAACCCGATCCTTTTAACAAAATCAAGCAATAAAGAAGATTTTTATGAAGCCTACGGAATATATTATCTTCTTGATGGCAAAAAACTTGTTGCTCTATCAACTCTTGATTCGTCAAAAGAAGTAGTTCTATTTTATATGGATACTATCAAATTAAGTAAATGGTATCATCTGGTTATTTCCTATGATGCTAATTTATTTTGTTTTTATGTTAATGGTAAACTGGAAAGTAAATTCCCTAAAAAATTTGTAACACAGTTTCTGTCTTCAGACTCGGTTCTAATTGGCAGCACCGGGAGTAAAAAAAACCATCGTTTCTTAAATGCTACGGTGGATGATATTGAGTTTTATGATCGCGTACTTACCGATAAAGAGGTACAGGAACTTTATAATGCGCCGAACCCAAACAAAAATAAAATTGTTATAAACTGGGTTCTTGCCGGAGTTTCTTTATTATTACTTTTCATTATAATTATTCTATATATTAAATATTATATAAAAACGATTTTAAAAAAAGAAAAACAAAGATTAGAACTATCTAATAAGCTATTAGAAAACGAGCTTCGTATTAACCGAGCACTAATGAACCCTCATTTTGTTTTTAACTCTTTAAATACTTTAAACCATTATATACTTACCAATAATAATGATATAGCCAGCGATTATCTTGTAAAATTTTCGAAGCTGATCCGCAAAATTTTAGATAGTAATGTTTCAGATAACATTTCGTTAGAGCATGAAATTGATTTGATTCATGGTTATCTTGAGATAGAGGGCATGCGTTTTAAAGAAGATATTAAATATGAGCTATTAATTGATCCAAAAATTATTGCTTCTACCATAATTATTCCAATTATGATGGTACAGCCCTTTATTGAAAATTCTGTTTGGCATGGACTCCGTGATAAAAAAGGTGATAAAATAATCCGTATATCTTTTTCTCAAACAGATGAAAAGTATATTGAATGCGTTATAGATGATAATGGTACTGGCAGAAAAAAGAAAGAGCCAAACGAACTTGAAAAAAAATCTCTTGCAACCGGATTTGTTATGCAGCGACTTGAACTCCTTAATAAAATTTATAATTTAACTTGTAGCTTAACAATTACAGACAAAGAAAATGGAACCGGTACAAATGTAAAACTTATTTTACCAATTTTAAATAAATAAATATGCGCTTACGTGCTATCATAATCGACGACGAGGAAACCGGAATTGAAACTCTTAAATTGCTAATTGAAAAACATATTGATGGTGTTAAAATAATTGCACAATCTGTTAACGCAAGCGAGGCAATTGATATGATAGAAAATTATTTACCTGACATTGTTTTTTTAGATATCAGTATGCCGGAAATGGATGGATTTGAGATGTTGGAAAAACTTAAATGGAAAAATTTTGATCTTGTATTTACTACCGCCCACCAGGAGTATGGGCTTAAAGCATTAAAGAATAGTGCGATTGACTATCTACTTAAACCTATTGATCATAAAGACCTGAAAATCGCAGTTGAAAAAATTAAAGCAAAAATAAATTTGCAACAAAAAACATTAAACGAGATAGATTATACGCCTTTGAATATGCTGCGTCAATTACCCACAAATAAACTGGCCGTAAATTCAAAACAGGGCGTAGAGTATCTTGATGTAACAGAAATTATAAGCCTGGAATCAAAATCAAACTACACACTTATTTCGTTAAACAATAACAAAACAATTTTAACTGCTAAAACATTAAAAGAATTTGAAAATCAGTTGTGCAATAACAAACTTCATTATGTACGTGTCCATAATTCCTTTATTATTAATCTGCACAAAGTGTTAAGATACATTAAAGATACCGACGAAATAACTATGACAAATAATCAAAAAATTCCTTTATCAAAAAGCAGAAAAGACACTTTTTTTAAGTGGTTAGAAATTTGAAGAATAAAAAACACCTGTGCATTTTATAGAGGAGACTTTTCGTAATTGTCAAACTTTAAAGTACCATACAAAAAAACAGAGATTAAACTTCCCCTCAATATAATATTATATGAATTCTTCTCAAAAACTCCTATTGGAATAATAGACCTTAATAAAAAAAGAAATATCAACGATTGTGTTGACAACACTATCGAATAAAAAAAAGATTCCAGGTTTTCATCCTTTTCGCCGACACACCTTATTAAGGCAAACATTCTATACTGGCACTAATATAAAAACTCAAATAGCTTTTTCACGGTTTTATTGAACTTGCTGGTTTACTTGGGCTTACAAAGATATGATCTTCTATGTTTTTAAGACTTAGTCTTTTATAACTGGTAGTGTTTGTTGAGTAATTAGAATCTTACTTATTATTTTGCAACTAATTTAATTATTAACTTGCAGGCTAATAAACTACTATACTGAAAAACTGCTGCCAATATTTATTTTTTTTATGCATTGCTTTTGCAATTACACTTAAATCGCAAAATACCTGTAAGCCAACAGCCAAATTCTCGTTTAACGCAGGTAAAAATATTGATGAGATCAATGGCAATAAAGCCAAATTAGTTGGCGTTAATTATACATCAGATAGATTTGACAACGAAAAAAGTGCTGTTTTTTTAAGCGGAAACGAATCCAGCTATATCAATCTTGGCACTTATAACGAGTTAAAACCCGAAAAAGGGAGTATTTCGCTATGGGTAAAAATAGAAACCAAAATTCAATCTGGCCGCGGCCCGCTCTACAATCCAATTTTGCTTACAAAATCTACAACTCTTGACGATTTTTATGAGTCGTATGCCATTTACTACATGCTCGAAACAAAACGGCTTCTTGCCGTTTCCATCTTAGATTCCACTAAAGAAGTAGCTCTATTTTATATGAAGCCGTTTAAACACGATGACTGGTACCATTTGGCTATTTGCTATAATGACGACACCTTTCTGCTATATGTGAATGGGAAATTGGAAGACCAACATGAAAAAAAATTTAAAACACGTTTTTTATCCTCTGATTCTGTTTTAATTGGCAACACAGGCAACAAGAAAAATTGCCGTTTTTTGAATGCCACGGTTGATGATATTGAATTTTATGATCGCGTACTTACCGACAAAGAGGTACAGGAACTTTATAATGCGCCCAACCCAAACAAAAATAAAATTATTTTAGTTTGGGCTATGGCATGCCTTGTTATTTTAATTTTCGGAAGCCTTTTATATATCTTTATTACACATAGAATTAAAGCTGCTGTAAAAAAAGACAGGCAGAGATTAGAGTTGAATAATAAATTGCTTGAAACAGAATTGCGCGTTAACCGGGCCTCTATGAATCCTCATTTTATATTTAATTCTTTAAACGCCTTACACAATCTTATACTTAACAAAGAAATAGATAATGCCAGTGATTATCTTATTAAATTTTCGCGCCTGCTCAGAAAGATCTTAGATAGTAATATGTACGAACAGATATCTTTAGAACTTGAAATTGAACTATTAGAGCTTTATTTAGAAATAGAAAATTTACGTTTTGAGGAGAATATTAAATATACTATTCATTGCGAAAGTTCGCTGACCCCCAGCGTCATTCAAATTCCAATTATGATGTTGCAGCCTTTTGTTGAAAATGCCATCTGGCATGGCTTGCTTACTAAAAACGGTGAAAAGATAATAAACATTTCTTTTTCAAAATACGAACAAAAATATATCTATTGCATTATCAAAGATAACGGCACCGGCAGAAAAAAAACAAGTCCCGATCTTTTTGAAAGAAAATCGATGGCAACATCTTTTATTCTGCAAAGATTAGAATTATTAAACAAGATACATTCTTTTAAATGCAGTTTAATAATTGAAGATAAACCAAATAATAGTGGAACAATTGTAAAAATTATATTACCGATCTTAAAAAATTAAACATGTTTTTACGCGCTGTAATAATTGATGATGAACCTAAAGGTATCAATACTTTAAAGATATTGATTGAAAAACATATTGAAGATGTAAAAGTGGTTGCTGAGTGCACAAAGGCAAGCGATGGTATTACAACAATAGAAAACTATAAACCTGAAATTGTTTTTTTAGATATTAATATGCCTGAAATGAATGGTTTTGAATTATTGGAAAAATTAAGCTGGAAAAATTTTAATCTTGTATTTACAACGGCACACCAGGAACATGCCTTAAAAGCCTTAAAAATAAATGCCATTGATTACCTTTTAAAACCCATTGATTATAAAGAATTACAATTTGCAGTACATAAAATTACAGCGCAACTGGCTAACGATAAGATAAACCAAAACCAGTTTGATTATGATAAACTTATAAGTACTATAAATCAATATCAGCGTAAAAAAATCATCATTAATTCTAAAACAGGTATTGAGTCAATTGATCTGCCCGAAATTATTTACTTAGAATCAATGTCCAATTATACACAAATACAATTAAACGCAACACGCCAGATCTTAACTTCAAAAACACTTAAAGAATTTGATTCGCAATTGTGTAATTCTGATAAAAATTTTATGAGGGTACATAATTCCTATATTATTAATCTTCATAAAGTAACAAAGTACTTAAAGGATGAAGAAGTTATTATAATGATGAATCATCAAAAAATTCCTCTGTCAAAAAGCAGGAAAGACGAGTTTTTTGAATGGCTCAAAGTATAAAGCCTTCCCAAAAAATTTCGGGAAGGCCTTAACTATAAACACATCATTTTATTCTTTTATCAATTTTGAAATGTAATTCTGCCCCTCGCAAGTTGTTCTTACATAATAAACACCTTTTTCCAATTCGTTGATCTTTATCTGCGTTTTTGCTTCGTCAGTTGTTTTACTAATTAGTAATCTGCCCATCATATCAAAAACATGGATAGCTTTAGATAAATTATTATTAAATTCTATCACAACATTATCGGTAGCCGGGTTGGGGTAGATCTTTACATTAGAAACGTTGCTGTAATTTTTTAAACCAACGGTTGAGTTGTAATTGATCTCGTCTATATATAACCTGTTTCCATAAGCGTTAACCGAATCTTCTTTAAAGTAAAAACGGATCTTAACATTACTTTCAGATAAAAAGTTTAGAAAATTTGGATGTTGTGTAACATCATACATAACCCATTGCGAACTATTTGGTATAAAAAGATTTGAATATACCCCGCCCGAAGGTGCAGCAAAACTGCTCATGGTAGGCACGTATATATCCGTCCATGTGCCGCCACAATCTTTGCTTGCCTGCACTTTAAAAATATCTTTGTGCGTAGCCGTTTTACGTGCATATGCATATTTAAAAGTAAAAGACGCGCCCGGACTATTTAAGAAATCGTATGATGGTGTTTCCAAAAGAAATAAAGAGCTTGTGGTAGCCTCTTCTGCATTTACAACCATGCTTTGATTACCATGAGATGCACTAATGTTTGTTAGCGACCATTGCGCCGATGAGGGTGTAATATTTTGCACTTGCCAGTTGGCCGGTATCGTTGCTTGTTCAAAGCTTTCGGTATATGTATTTAAGCTTAAAGCTGCGCTTGAATTAGCATTTACAACTACAGTGCTTGAATTGCTGCCATTTGTATTAGATGCTGTACAAACTAATGTTGCCGGCCCGGGATTTACCAAGGTTACAGTTGTATTTGCTGCTGTTGGCGATGAAAGAACTGCGCCATTTGTTGCAGTCCATTGGTAACTTGTAGGATTAGCGTTTGATGTGTATGAATTTACAACCGTGCTCTTACCTAAACATATTGTTTTTGAGGCAGCACTCGTTTCAACTAACGGAATACAATTGGTAGTAGACGTTGTAACTCCTGTAATAGCAAGGTTGGAGGCTGAATAAAGATTTTGCCTGTTATTGATCGTGCTTGTTAAACAACTTAACATCTTGGTCTTTTGTCCATTGGTAAACATTAATTTACAGGGGGCATAATCCATATAATTCTGAACATTTTCCTGCACATTTGGTGTACAAACCGCTGCATTGTTTATAGTACAGGATGTAAATCCCTTTGTAATGGGCGTATCTGATACATTATCATCGCCGCAAGCTACACCCGGGCTATTGGTAGTTCCCCAAACATGCTCAAGGCTAAAAAAATGTCCAACTTCATGGGTTAATACTCTATAATCGGTGCCCCCTGTTGTGCCAATATTACCAACATAATTATGCATACATACTATAACATCTGCGCTTGGCGGTATTGGTGTGCCGGGCAAAAATGCGTAAGCGCCATCCATATCAATTATTTTTTTTACGATATAAATATTTAAGTACTTGTCGCGCGGCCAGGTATAAGCAAATAAACTAAAGTTATCACTATCCCAATTTGTATTTACATCATAATGCCTGATGATACCATTTGTACAATTACCGTTAGGGTCTTTTGATGCTAATTTAAATGCTATGCCAATATTGGCAATATTATTTGTAAAGCTTGGCACCACAGCCGTTGTATCGGCATTCAATTTTTGATAATCGCGGTTAAGAATTAACATCTGACTCTGAACTTGCGCATCAGAAATATTTTCGCTACCCCCCACATGCAAAATATGAAATACCACGGGTATTGTATACAAAGGTGCTGCAGCTGTATTCTGACTACTGTTTAATTTATTTAAAAGCACTTCTTCTTTGTTTTGTTTAATGATTGAATTAATAAGCTCTGGGTGTTGCTTCATGTATTTTTCGGTTGCAATTTGTTGCCCGCAAAGGCCCTGTGCATTTATTTTTAAAGACCATTGGCTTAAGCAAATAAATGTAATTAGATGAATGATAATTTTTGTTCTCATATTATTTATTTTTATATTTTTTATTTGATGCGTTTTGTTTCGCTCTCAGCGCTGTTTGAATTATACTTAGGCTTTTTACTGGTGTTCTTGCCAAACCGGTAAATAAAATTTATTGAAGCAACTCGGGTGTCGCGAATACTATACCATCCCGCGTCAGTTAATTGAAGATTATTGATCGTACCTCTTATTCTGTTTGTAAACAAAATATCACTTAAGCTGAATTTTAATATTCCTTTATCTTTTAAGATTCGCTTTTGTATGCCTGAAGTTGCATGTCCAAAATCTCCGATAACAAATTGAGTTTCGGTAAGATTGGTAATATACTCGCCACTTAACTCAAATGCCCAGCCTTTTTTTAATGCAATGCTATTATTAAGATTAATATAGAAATAAGTGCCGCTTGAATTTAATTGTTCGGTGTACAATTTGCTTTTATACTCCGAATAAGAAATTTCGCTTACGTAGTTTGTTGTTAACCATTTTTGTAATGGCAAGGCTCCCTGAAAAGTTATATTATACTGTTTAGTACTGCCAATATTTCCCGGTCTACTATAGTAGATACCATTATTTATTTCTATCGTTTCACGCGTTTGGTCAATAAAATTATTATACGATAAAGTAAGCGCAAATAAACTTTTATATCCATAAGAGAAATTAATGTTATGCGCTATTGAAGGCAATAAATAAGGGTTACCGGCATAATACGTGTATTTATCAAGAGGGCTGACAAAAGGATTAAGATCTTTATAAAAAGGTCTGTCTATACGTTTACCATAATCTAAACTTAAAACATGATTAGCGTTGGTATCTAATTTATAAGACAAATAAACCGTTGGAAATAAATTTTGATAGTTTCGGCTAAAAGAAGATCCTTCAACTATCGGGTTACCCAATTGCTTTGCTGATAAATTTGTTGTTTCAAAACGCAGGCCCGCCTGCATCTCTAAGCGCAAAAATGTTTTAGTGTAATTCACATAAGCGGCATTTACCATTTCACTATACAAAAATGTATTCGTTAAACTGTAATTAGCTAAAGTGATTTCGTTTTGTGTAAGTGTGTACTGAGCATCATTATCGGTTTCTGTATAGGCGGTTTTTAAACCAATATCAAAACGTGCGTTGCTTTTTAACGGATTACTATAATCCGCTTTAAAAGCGTAAATATTAATCCCGGATAACAAATTTCCCGCCTGAGAGTCGTTGTAAATATTCGCGCCATCAGGGAGAATAACATCATTTTTAAATGTTTGCTTAAAATTTACATTATAACGTATATGATCTGCATCAACTGTTATTTCTTTTCCTGACGAATCAATTTGATGCCTCAGATTCAGATTAAACGTTCCGTTCTTTAATTCATTTTTATCGTTATTATCCGCTATAACATTGCTACTTAAAGTGTTGTCGGGATTTAAAAAAAACGCGTAATTGTATTTATTTATTTGCGTTGGACTGTACATTCCTTTAACTGAAAACCCTAAAGTAGTTTTATCGTTTACGTAGTAATCCAAAGCACACCTTGCATTATAACTCTCTGTGCCAATTTTTATATATGTGTTTTGCGTGAATATTGATTTTGTAGAAAGATCTTCATTTTTGTAACGACGGTTAATAGTAAGATCCTGATAATGATTGATTGATGATGCGCCAAAATTAGAATAAATGGCAATTTTTTTATTACTGTAATTTAAATTGAGATTATTATTAGTGCGGGCATAGCGGCCTTGTGAATAGTTTAAATTTACATTTCCGTTTAAACCCTGTAATCGTGTTTTTTTTGTGCGAAAGTTAATAATACCTGCGTTGCCGGCCGCTTCGTATTTTGCGGGCGGGTTGGTTATTAATTCAATTTGCTTAATGGAGCTTGCCGTAAGTGAACGCAAAAAATTCTCCAACTCTGTACCCGATAAATAAGTTGGTTTATCATCAATATAAACAATAACACCCGCTTTACCTTTCATTTTAATTTCACCGCTTTGATTTACCATTACGCCTGGAGCTTTCGATAAAAGATCATATGCATTTGTACCTGCCGAAGAAATTTGCGCATCAGGATTTATAATTGTTCTATCGATTTTTCTTTCGACAAAATTTTGCTTTGTAATAACGGTAACTTCATTTAAATTCTGAGAAATATTTTTTAAAATAATCGTTTGCTCGCTAACATCACTTGTGATTTTTTGTTTCACTTTGTTAGAAAAACCGGTTGCGGTTATTAATAAATTGAAAGTGTCAGGTTTATTTAGCTGAAACTCAAATGAGCCGTTATTTTCGCTAAACGTTGTTTTAACCAGGCTGTTATCTTTGGCATTAACAAGGCTAATAATAGCGCCTTCTATGGCTTGATTTAAAGAATCCTTAACAATTCCCGCTATCCTGTATTCGTTTTGTGCCACAAATTTCGTTGCACAAAAAAATATCAAAATAGTAAATATATAAAAGCGCGATATCAATTTACCTGTATTTACTAACATGTGTGAAGATATTATAGAGACCGATAGCTGCAATATCGGCCTCTTTGTAAAATTTAAACGCAAGAATCGTTACTTCGTGCATTTTTGTCACGTTATGTTCATTTAAATTTTTGTGTAAAATAATCGTCATTACAATATTAACAAAAGTAACGTGTATGCATTGATATCGGATATCAATTCCTGCTAATTACCTCACATCATACGGCAACTCGCTTCGGGTATTTACCGTTCAAAATATCAACATATAATATCGCCGAAAAACACGACTAACTACCTTTTACGTAAAAATCAAATGGGGGGTAAGCCTATTGTTCTATCTTTAAAAAAATGCTTATCACTCAAGATAATAACCCTATTCTGCCAAAGAACTCTTGCTTAACAAATGTATCGTTGCTAACTGAATTTTACAATGCCGATCCTTTTAGAAGCTTTTCAATAAAGTATGTTGCCGAGGGGAAAGAAATATATGTGGTTAATGGCAAAAGATATGAAGTGGGAGGTAAACATTATCTTCTTGCTAATAATCATAGTGAAGGCAATGTTTTAGTAGACAGCAAAACCCTGGTAAAAGGAATTTGTATTGACGTTTCTCCATCAATTATTACGGATGTTACCGCAGGACTCATTGATCCCGGCCTTCTAAACGACGATATAAAAATAGATACTTTCTTAAATTCATCAAGTTTTTTTGAAAATGTTTATCCTTCAGGTAGAACTTATTTGGGGAATTTTCTTGAAAAATATGAAACTCAGATAATAAACGCTCACAGTGAAAAAACTATTCTTTCAAGAGAATTTTATTTTCAACTTGCCGAAAAAATAATTAAAGATCACATTCCCGTTTTAAAACAACTACAAAATATTAAAGTTGTTAAACCTGAAACAAGAAAACAAATTCTTTACAAATTACTGTGTGCTAAAGAAATTATAGAGAGCAATTTTTTAAAAACAAGTTATGTTGGCGAAATTGCAAAAGAAATAGGCTTTTCAGAATATCATTTTTTTAGACTATTTAAAAGTGTTTTTGGTATTAGTCCAAATCAATACATCATTAACAAAAAAATGAATTATGCCCGGGAGATCCTAAAAACGGGCAACACAACAGTTTTAGATGTGGCATTACTATGTTCTTTCCCCGACGGCTTTAGTTTTAGCAAAGCATTTAAAAAACATTTTGGTGAAAGCCCTTCGGAGATCATTAAAAGAAATAATAGCTTATCTAAACCATAATTGTTTAACAATCTATGAGTTGAAATAAGAAAGTTTGTAAAGTAAAAATCGCTAGTTTTACCATAATTCCGTATCTTTGCACTTGTGAAAAGAAAAATTATAATAGGCACACGCGGCAGCGATTTGGCTTTATGGCAGGCTAATTACACTAAAAAATTATTAGAAGAAAAAGGCCATGAAGTAGAATTAAAAATTATTTCTACCGAAGGTGATCGTTCTCAACAATGGGATACAAGTTTTGACAAGTTAGATGGCAAAGGTTTTTTTACAAAAGAGCTGGAAGAAGCTTTATTAAAAAAAGAAATAGATCTTGCGGTGCATTCGCATAAAGATCTTCCAACAGTTAGCCCTGATGGTTTGTTAATTGCGGGCGTTTCAAAACGCGAAGACCCGTCGGATATTTTAATTATAAATGATAAGGCTGCCGATGATAAACTAAAATTCGGTTTAAAAAAGAATGCTATTGTTGGCACCTCATCTGCAAGAAGAAAATCTCAATTACTAGCTTTCAGGCCGGATATACAAGTTAAAGACCTGCGTGGCAATGTACCAACACGCATTAATAAATTACGCGAAGGAAATTACGATGCTATTTTAATTGCAAGCGCAGGCGTTGAACGTTTGGAATTAGAATTAGATGAATTTACGGTTGAAAAACTAAACCCTGAAGAATTTGTGCCCGCTCCGGCTCAGGGTGTATTGGCCTGGCAAACACGCGAAGATGATAACTCGCTTTTAGAAATTATTGATACGATAAGTGATCTTGATGTTTTAATTAAAATAAATATTGAGCGTCAGCTTTTAAATATGTTTGATGGCGGCTGTCATTTACCATTAGGCGCTTATTGTGATACTGAAATGGATGATGAGGACCGCTTGCGTTTTAAAGTGTGGGTAAGCGTTGCCGATGAATGGGATAAACAGCCTAAGCAGGTTTATTTTGATACGTTAGATACAGATGGGTTTGTAGATAGAATGTACGAGCACATTAAACACATTAAACCAAAAAAAATATTTATTACCAAAACATTTAAAGAGGGCGAATATTTAAATACCGCTTTAACAAAATTAGGCTTTGAAGTACACGGAAAAAGCTTGATAGAATTTAAAAAAATTACAATAAAATTTTTACCTAAAACAGATTGGATCTTTTTTAGCAGTAAACATGCTGTACGTTTCTTCTTTAACCAAAACCCTGAGCTATGGCCCGGTGTAAAATTTGGTTGCATTGGAAGCTCTACAAGTGCCGAGTTGCGGGCCTTTGGTAAACGTGCCGATTTTATTGGTCAAAGCACCGATATTAAATTAGTTGGTAAACAATTTAGCAGTAAGGTTGGTAACGGGCGCGTACTATTTCCCATTGCCCGTGGCAGCATGCAAAGTATACAATGGCAAATGGTAAAGCGAGATAACGTTGTAAATTTAGAAGTGTATGCTACTTTAAAACATAGCGAAGAAATTTCTACTGAAAATGAAATTATAATTTTTACAAGCCCAAGTAATGTAGAATCTTACTTTGAAAAAAATACCTGGCAGCCACATCAAAAAGCAATTGCTATGGGAGAAGCTACCGGTAAAGCTCTGGAGAAATTAAAAATTAAAAAATTCACAATGCCGCGCAGTTTTGATGATCTTGGAATGGTACAAGCGGTTTTGGCATTGCCACATGTTTAATGGAAAATGTAATATGTAAAAGGGAAAATGGAACGTACGTTTTCCATCTTCCCTTTTAAATTAAAGTAGATCGTTCGCTAAATTAGCCAACTCACTACGCTCCCCTTTTTCTAAAGTAATGTGTGCATACAATTTCTGACCTTTTACTTTTTCAATCAAATAACTTAAACCGTTACTCTGTGCATCCAGGTAAGGTGTATCAATTTGATGAATATCTCCTGTAAAAATAATCTTCGTATTCTCGCCTGCCCTTGTAATAATAGTTTTTACTTCGTGTGGTGTTAAATTCTGCGCCTCATCTACAATAAAAAACACATTGCTTAAGCTTCGGCCGCGAATATATGCTAAAGGACAAACAACTAGTTTTTGAGATTCAATCATCTCTGCAATTTGTTTGTGCTCTTTATCTTTTTCACTAAAACAGCTGCGGATGTACTTTAAATTATCCCAAAGCGGCTCCATGTATGGATTTAATTTGCTGTTTACATCGCCCGGCAAATAACCAATGTCTTTATTGCTTAATGGAACAATTGGACGCGCTAAATAAATCTGATGATAATTTCTTCTTAATTCCAAAGCCCCCGCTAGTGATAATAATGTTTTACCGGTTCCGGCAACACCTTGTATGCTTACCAGTTTAATATCGGGATTCATGATCGCATCTAACGCAAACGACTGCTCTGCATTTTTTGGGATCACACCAAAGGCCGACGTTTTAATAACACGGTTTAATGTATCTTCTTCGGCATTGTAACGCGCCAATACACTTTGCGAGCCGTTTTTTATAACATAATAATGGTTAGGTAAACTTTTTATACCTTTTAAAATACCTTTTGCTTTTGCACTGCCTTGGTTGTAAATAGTAGCAATTTGTTCGGCAGTTGCTTTTATATTTTCTGTATTACCGGTATATAATTCATCAACGGTTTTAATTTTTCCCGTTTCATAGTCCTCTGCGTTTAAGCTTAGGCTTTTTGCTTTAATGCGAAGGTTAATATCCTTTGTAACCAAAACAACTTTTCGGCCGGGGTGTTGCTCTGCAGTATATAAAGCACAATTTAAAATACGGTGATCGGCTTTTCTATCTGCAAAAATACGTTCTGCATTTATTTTGGAAGAGAAATTCATCTCTATCTTAAACTTGCCCCGGTTAGGGCCGTTAATGGCGGTCCACTCCTGCAAGGTATTGTTTCCACTAAGTTTATCGATATAACGGGTAAATTCCCTGGCCGAAAAATTCTTGGTATCGTTACCCTTTTTAAAATTATCCAACTCTTCTAAAACAGTTATTGGAATTACCACATCATGCTCTGCAAAATTTTTAATTGCTGTGTGATCGTAAATAATGACAGAGGTATCTAATACAAAGATCTTTTTCTCGTTGATACTTGCCTTGCTGGTTCTTTTGGCCATAGAAATAAATAAATAACTTATGGTAAAGCTATTAATCCAATAATGGTTTTAAATAAGGTTTATAAATTGATTTGAACAGAAGATTGTTTATTCTATAAGAATGGTTATTAACTGTTTACATTAATTGTGTTTATCCATTAAAATAGAACATTTAAAGTTTTCATTATCTTTTGGGCGCCTTATCGCGCTTCTACGGGCTTCGCTATCGCTACGGCTTTTTGCCCTTCGGGACAAAAGAGCTTCCCCTTCGTATCGCGGGCGCAAAAACTCCACTACGCGCCAGAGACATGAAGCCCCGATAGAAATCTATCGGGGTAGTTCTTTTTCGGCTTTTTCAGCCGAAAAAAACCGGAACGAAGTGGAACCCGAAGTGGCCCGCCCAAGCGCCCAAAAATTTTATCTGAAAGTTAGAAAACAAAAAAGCACCGAGTTTCTCCGGTGCTTTTTATAAAAATATATGATCTTAAAATTATTGTGCTTCTAACGATTTAGAAAAACGTTTACGTGTATTCTCATCTAAATGTATTTTACGTAAACGAATGTTTGATGGTGTGATCTCTACATACTCATCACCCTGGATATATTCCATTGCTTCTTCTAGGCTGAATTTTATTTTTGGAACAATACGCATTTTTTCGTCTGTACCAGAAGCGCGCATGTTTGTTAATTGTTTTTCAGTACAAACATTTACTACTAAATCATCCGGACGAATATGCTCACCAATGATCATACCCGGATAAATTTCTTCACCTGCTTCGATAAAGAATTTACCACGATCCTGTAATTTATCAATTGAATAAGCTACAGCGCTTCCTTTATCTTTGCTAATCAATACACCCGCAATACGGCTAGGGATATGGCCTTTCCAAGGCTCAAATGCTTTAAAACGGTGCGCCATAATTGCTTCACCTGCAGTTGCAGTTAACACGTTGTTACGTAAACCAATAATGCCACGGGCAGGAATTTCAAACTCAATATGAGTAAGATCTCCTTTTGGCTCCATGATCAATAAATTACCTTTACGTTGTGTTACAAGGTCAATTACTTTACTCGAAGATTCTTGTGGCACATCTACAGTTAACACCTCAACCGGCTCATGTTTTTGTCCGTCAATTTCTTTAATAATAACCTGTGGCTGTCCTAATTGTAACTCGTAGCCTTCGCGGCGCATCGTTTCAATTAAAACAGATAAGTGAAGGATACCACGGCCAAATACTAAATAAGAATCAGGAGATCCTGTTTCTTCAACACGCATAGCCAAATTCTTTTCTAATTCTTTATACAAACGATCGCGTAAGTGACGAGAAGTAACGAATTTACCATCTTTACCAAAGAAAGGTGAGTTGTTAATGGTAAACAACATACTCATGGTTGGTTCGTCAATACTCATGGTTGGCATTGCTTCCGGATTTTCAAAATCTGCAACGGTGTCGCCTATCTCAAAACCTTCAATGCCTGTAAAAGCGCATATATCGCCGGTTTCGGCCTCTGCTACTTTCATTTTACCTAAACCATCAAAAATAAATAATTCTTTAATTCTTGATTTTTGAATACGGCCATCGCGTTTTACAACGCTAACCGGCATATTTTCTTTAATGATTCCACGGAATATACGACCCACGGCAATACGGCCAATGAAAGAAGAATAATCCAATGAAGTAATTTGTATCTGTAAAGTTCCTTCGCGTTTTGGTGCAGTAGGAATTTTTGAAATAATAGTATCTAACAAATAGGTAACATCTGTTGTAGGTGTTTTATAATCAGGGCCCATCCAGCCTTGTTTACTTGAACCGTAAACAGTTGGAAAATCTAACTGATCTTCGTTAGCATCTAAGTTAAAGAACAAGTCAAAAACATTATCGTGCACTTCTTCAGGACGACAATTTGGTTTATCAACTTTATTAATAACTAAAATAGCTTTTTTACCTGCGGCAATTGCCTTTTGTAACACAAAACGTGTTTGCGGCATTGGCCCCTCAAAAGCATCCACTAATAAAATAACACCATCAGCCATGTTCATCACACGCTCCACCTCACCGCCAAAATCGGCGTGACCGGGAGTATCAATGATATTGATCTTAGTGCCTTTGTATTGTACAGAAACGTTCTTTGCAAGAATTGTAATTCCGCGCTCACGTTCTAAATCGTTATTATCAAGAATAAGTTCGCCGGTTGCCTGGTTTTCACGAAATAAATTACACTGGTGTAAAATTTTATCTACTAAGGTCGTTTTACCGTGGTCAACGTGGGCAATGATGGCAATGTTTCTAATTTCAGACATATTTTGTTTTTAAGCGCCGCAAAGATACATCTTTTATTGGTTAAAACACTTTATTACAAAGGATTATATCCTTTTTTCTTGCTACTTTTAACAAATAATTGGAAAAAAATATAAATACTCAAAACATCCTTAATCCTGCCAAATGGGTAGATCTTTACTCTGACTATTTATATAAATACGCTTATTATAGGGTAAATAACGACGAACTGGCCCAGGACCTCGTACAGGACTGCTTTTTAGCCGGCCTTAAAGGGGCAGATACCTATTCTGGCGGTGCTTCCGAAAAAACCTGGTTGGTAAGTATTTTAAAAAATAAGATCATAGATCATTACAAAAAAGCAAGTACAAAAAAAGAATCGCCCCTGCAATTAAGCACTTATGATGCCCCATCCTACGATTACTTTTTTGATAAAGAAGCAAACGGGCATTGGAAAAGTGAGACTAAACCTAAAGACTGGGCTGCCACGGAAAATAATTTTGATACCAAAGAATTTTATAAAACGCTTGAAACGTGTTTAGGCCAGCTTCCCGAAAAATGGAAGGGTGTTTTTACAATGAGTTTATTAGACGATGCCGAAGCAAACATAATTTGTAAGGAATTTAACATCAGCTCGTCTAACTTTTGGGTGATTATACACCGGGCCAAGCTACAGGTAAGGGCCTGTCTTGAAAAGAACTGGTTAAAGCTATAATGGAAGAGATAAAAGAACATACACATAAATGGTATACTTTTGGGTGTAAAGATGCTACTTACCTTACTGTTAAAGGCGAGTATGTAAAGCTTTCTTTCTCAGAAAAAGCCCAGCTTAACTTTCACTTAATGATGTGTAAATATTGCCGCTTTTTTGCGGCTCAAAACAAGAAGATTAACAGCTTTTTCAGGGCATCGTATGCTAAAAATGAGATAAAACTATCCGCCGATAAAAAAGAGGCTCTAAATCAACTCATTACAAAAAATTTAAAAAAATAATCTAAAAATCTGTAAGTTTTTAAAACCAATTTCGACTATAAATACGTAAATTCATATAAACCTTTAAACTAAAATTAAAATGGAAAAAAAATCAGCATTGGTTACTTGCTCAATGATTGCAGGTGCTTTATTAAGTGTATCAGCAGTTAAAGCTAACACAAACAGTCTATTAAATTATAACGGTTTAGGAACTGCCGGTGAAGTTCGTACTTCATTAGTTAAAACTATCGAGTTAAATTGCGGCGAGAAAAAAGACGCAACTAAAACTGATACAAAAACTAAAGATGCAAAATGCGGCGAGCACAAAGATGCAAAAGCTAAAGATGGCAAATGTGGAGAACACAAAGCTAAGGATGGCAAATGCGGCGAGAAAAAAGCTAAAGACGGTAAATGTGGAGAAGGTAAATGTGGAGAAAAGAAAAAAACTGATACTCCAAAATAATTAAAAACATAAAACTCAGCCCCTCTCCAAAAAAGAGGGGTTGATTTTTTACGGTTATGCAACTAAAGGATAATAAACACATTGGCATTGGTTTTAGAAAAGATTTTTCTGAAGAGTTTTTAGCTTCGGATATTTTAAAACCTGCATTTATTGAGCTGGCACCCGAGAACTGGATTGGCATGGGCGGCTACTGGAAAAAACAATTAGATAAAGCTGCGGAAAAATATCCTATTTCCTGCCACGGCTTATCGCTTTCAATTGGAAGTCCGGATGATCTTGATCTTGATTTTCTTCACAAAATAAAAAAATTCATTAAACAATATAATGTACAGATCTATTCTGAACATTTAAGTTATGCAAAATGTGATAATGCACATTTGTATGATCTTTTACCAATACCTTTTAGAAAAGACGCGGTTAAACATATTATTTCCCGCATTAAACAAGTACAGGATGTTTTAGAAATGCCTTTGGCAATTGAAAACGTTTCTTATTACACACCGGTTGCCGCCGAAATGGATGAAGCAACTTTTATTTCAGAAATCGTTAATGGATCTGGCTGTAACCTGTTATTAGATGTAAATAACGTTTACGTAAATTCATTTAATCATAAATACAACGCAAAAGAATTTATCACAAAATTACCGCTCGATAAGGTAGCTTATATGCACATGGCAGGTCACGAGCAAATTTCAGATACAGTAATTATTGATACTCACGGCGAAGCAGTAATTGACCAGGTATTTGATCTTTTTGAATACACTACCGGTTTACTAAAACCGGTACCTGTTTTATTAGAGCGCGATTTTAATATTCCCGGGCTCGAAGAATTACAAGGCGAAATTACAAGAATGGAAACCATTGTTTCAAAAACCTGGAAAAAAGAACATGCCATTACTTAAACAAGATACGCACGCTCAACAATCTAAACTTGCTGAATACTGCAAAACAGGTGTAAAGCCGGATTTATTGGGTGTTATAGATGAAAACCTTCATCATTACCGTCGTTTGGTTTTTAATATTGGTATTGATACTATTGAAACAGCTTACCCTATAACGTATCGCTTCTTGCCGGACAACATCTGGGATAAATTGGTTTACGATTTTTATGCAGAGCATAAATGTAAAACGCCGCAAGTGTGGCGTATGCCTTTAGAGTTTTATGAATACTGCGTGGAAAAAGATCTTCAAACAAAATTAAACCATCCATTTTTAAATGATCTTTTATATTTTGAATGGCTGGAAATGGAAGTGCATACCATGGATGATATTACTTATCCTCTATTTAAAACAGAAGGTAATTGGTTGAGCGATTCTTTGGCATTGAATCCGGAGCACAAGCTGGTTAAATTTACTTACCCCGTTCATTTGCTTGCCGCTACTGATCTGGAAGGCAAAGCAGGCGATTATTTTTTATTGATGTATCGCGAAAAAGAAAGTGGCCGTGTGCAATGTATGGACATTTCTATTTTATACGCTTACATTTTAGAGCAATTACAAAACGGCTTAGCATTAAAAGAAATTTTAACCGAAGCAGATACGTTATTTCAGATAAATAATTTTGAAATGTTGAAGGAACACGCTTTAAATTTTGTAAATGATCTGAAGCAACGTGAATTTATTCTTGGATTTTTAAACAGCTAATTTTATGATTAATTTGTACAACCGCATTCGCAGCGGTTTAATTAAAGCGCAGGACCTGCCATTATTATTTTTACGTTTAATTTTAGCTTATGGTTTTTGGGAGCCTGCAACCATGAAGTGGGCAGATATAAATGCCATTGCCGAATGGTTTGAAGGAATGGGCCTTTTTGCGCCAAAATTAAATGCTTATTTAGCAGCTTCTACCGAAATGGCCGGTGTGTTTTTATTAGCATTAGGCTTGGGGACACGTATTATTTCTTTCCCGTTAATAGTTACAATGATAGTTGCCATAAAAACCGCGCACTGGGAAAATGGATTTGCGGCAGGCGATAATGGTTACGAAATTCCTTTATACTTTATGTTAATGCTTATAACGTTAATGTGTTTTGGCCCTGGTAAATTAAGTATCGATTACTTGATCAGGAAGAAATTGGATAAAAAGTAATTTAAAGCCAGTCTTCTTTGAGTAAAGATGAGTATGAGGGTATGAGGGCTAAATTTTATCCGACTCCACAATAATTTTTCCTTTTAAATTTTCGTTTGCCAGCTTTATCATTTTTTTGGCAATTGAAATGGCGCTAACGCCTCTGTATTTTTTTAATCCGCCAAGCATAAACGGTCTGAAAAGAGAAGCGAAAAATATTCCTATCGTTTCTCCTAATCTAAATTCCTTCCTATCACCAATAATAAATGATGGTCTTAAAATAATAAATGCATCAAAATTTAATTGAGTGATCTTTTCTTCTAATTCTCCTTTTGTTCTTAAATAAAAGTTGGATGAATTTTTATCCGCTCCAATGGATGAAACTAAAATAAACTGTTTTACGCCGTTTTGCCTTCCCATTTTTGCGATCGTTGCAGGATACTCGCAATCAATTTTATATTGATTTTCTTTTGAGCCGGCTTTTTTTAAAGTTGTGCCAATGGCGCAAAAAATATCATCTGCTTTAACAAGATCAGCATCAATTGTATCAAAATCAATTATCTTTTCTTCTATTTTTAAATGATTAAGCTCTGTTTTTCTTCTAACCAATAAAATAACTTTTTCATAGGCTTTAGAATCGTTTAACTTCCCTACAAGATTAAGACCCACTAAACCGGTTGCACCGATAACTATTGCCGTTTTCATGTTTAAATATACGGCACATTAACGATATCAGTTTAAAATAGTCGAATAAGTTTAAAGCTTATGGTTGTTAGTTTGCTGATAATCATTTTATTAAAAAAAAGGTTTTTTTAAATCCTGAATTCATTTAAATACGTAAATACCCAATACATGAAGGAGACAAAAGTGTTTCTCCCAGTATACTCATGTGTATTAGCAAACATAAGGTTGATTTTTAACATAACTTAAATATTTAGATTCTGTTATTTTGTAGTATATTTCTAAAAGTAAATTGACCAAAAAACAAACATATAACCAGGATGAACTTATTGTTCTTATAAGGGCGCGTAATCAAAAAGCGTTTACTTATTTATATGATAACTATCATAAAGCTTTATTTGGCGTAATTAATTCTATTGTAAATAGCCAGGAAGAAGCGGAAGATGTACTTCAAAATACTTTTGTAAAGATCTGGAATAATTTTGCGAGCTACGAAGAAGCAAAGGGTCGTTTATACACCTGGATGCTAAACATCGCAAGAAATATGGCTATTGACAGTACACGATCAAAGCACGAAAAAATAAAAACAAAAATCCAAAGCACAAGCGACACCGTATATCAAAAAAACAATCTAGTTGTTGACGATACTGCACATGAATCTATTGGTCTTAAAACAATTTTAAACGATTTAAAAGAAGAACAAAAAATAATTATAGATCTTGCCTATTTTGAAGGCTATACGCAGGAAGAAATTTCAAAAAAATTAAATATTCCTCTTGGTACCGTTAAAACAAAAGTGCGACAAGCTATTTTAACTTTAAGAGATTTAACAAAAAAAGAATTTTTGCAGTGAACGTAAACGACGTCATATCATCAGGCCTGTTAGAAAGCTATGTTCTTGGTACCGCATCGGTTCAGGAAACTGCTTTAGTGAACGACCTTTGCAAAAAAGACCCCTCATTAATTAAAGAAATAGAATCTATTGAAGAAGCTTTAATTAAATATTCATCTCAATCTACTTTAACAATTAACAGTAAGGTAAAAGATAAAATAGAAGATAAACTATTTTCTGCGGCAGATCAACAAGCGCCAAAAGAAGCGAATGTGATACCGCTAAAAGATCAAAGCAAAACAATTCGTCTTTACAAATTAGGCATTGCTGCAAGTCTGATTTTTATTATCACAAGCGTTGCTTACATTTTTTCTTTACAGAATAAATTAAATAAAACAGCCGATAAATTAGCACAAACAACAACTTATAAAATAAAGGCTGAAGAAGAATTATTAACGCAACAGGCCTCTTTAATTGTTCTTAGTTCTAAACTAGACATATTATCGGATCCAAAAATTAAAAGTATCCCTTTAAAGGGTATGAATTCTTTAGCCTCAAAATCTGCGCTAATACATTGGAATTCTTCAACAAATGATATTTATTTTAACGCGTTGGCCCTACCATCGTCTCCAAGCGAGAAACAATATCAACTATGGGCTATTGTAGATGGAAAGCCTGTAGATATTGGTGTAATTGATCTTACGAATGATAGCATATTTCAAAAAATGAAACCTGTAAAAAATGCCACCGCATTTGCTGTAACTATTGAAAAAGCCGGCGGTAGCATTGCTCCTACAATGGAGACCATGTGTCTTCTTGGTAACGTATAATTATAAGCCACAAATTTCACTAATTCCTCTAATTTTTTTATTAGCTATAATGTTCTGTGTAATTCACGGCAACACATGTTGATGTAATAAATTATGTGCGGCTTTGCCACACATTGCACGAATCAATAATTTGTGATATTTAGTGAAATTAGTGGCAAAAAAATCACAACTTATATTCCTTCACAGTTTGAACAAACAACTTCACTTTCTCTTTATCAATATCTGGATACAAACCATGCCCTAAATTACAAATGTAACGTTGCTTTCCAAATGCTTTTAGCATAGCGTGTGTTTCTTCAATAATTTTTTTATCATCCGCATACAATAAACATGGATCTGCATTACCCTGCAACGTTTTATTTGGAGCCAATTTACGGGCGGTTGCCGGATCAATGGTCCAATCCAACCCAATAGAACTACATTTTGTTTCTGCAATTTTTCCGATAGCGTAATGCGCATCTTTTGCAAACACAGTTACAGGAACTAATGGTGCTAAGGCGTCGCAGATCTTCGAAATATATTTTAAAGAAAATTCGTAATACATTTTCTCGCTTAAAACACCCGCCCACGAATCAAATAACTGAACAAGGTCTACACCTGCAGCTACTTGCCCTTTTAAATAATTAATTGTGCTTTGTGTAATTTTTTCTAATAACTGGTGCGACAGTTCAGGCTGTGTATATAAAAATTGTTTCGCTTTACTAAACGTTTTGCTTCCGCTTCCTTCTATCATATAAGCGAACAGCGTCCATGGCGCGCCAGCAAAGCCTATCAATGGCACGCGGTTGTTCAATTCTTTTTTTGCCAACGTAAGCGCTTGCATTACATAATCAAGATCGCCTGCTTCTGCAATTCTTAACTTATCAATATCACTTTTATTCTTAACGGTATTTTCAAACCAGGGTCCCTTTGCCTCTATCATTTGGTAAGGCAAACCCATGGCTTCGGGTATAACAAGAATATCGCTAAAAATAATAGCCGCATCTACCCCTAAAATATCAACCGGCTGAATAGTAACTTCGCAGGCCAGCTCGGGGGTTTTTACAAATTCAATAAAATTTTTTGCTTTGGCGCGTGTTGCCCTGTATTCAGGCAGTATTCTACCGGCCTGGCGCATAAGCCAAACAGGGCTTCTTTCAACTTCAAGGCCTTTGGCGGCGCGCAATAATAAATCGTTCTTTAACATGTCCGCAAAGTTACATGCAAAATCCACAATTCATAAAATTATTGCATTTTATTAGGCTTAAAATAATGATGAGCGGTTTTTTATCTAAAAAGAAAGAAACGTATATTGCATGATACTAATCAAACAAATGAAAAAACTATTATTATCGATCGCACTTTTTGGTGCGGGTTTTGTAAATGCGCAGCAACATCTTTGTTCAAAAGCAAAACAAGCATCCATGGCAGCGCACATGGCACATCAGGCAAGAACCTCCGCTTTGCTTTCACAAATATCTCACGAATTAAAGTATGATGTAAAATTTGTGCACCTGATGCTGAATTTAGAAAGAAACACAAAATTTGTTAGCGGTGGTGTTAAAACGGTTGCAACTGTTACAGCTGCCGCTATGGATACATTTGCCTGCGCTTTACATGAAAACCACACCATTGATTCGATAAGATTTAATGGCGCGCTAATGTCGTTTACAAGAACTGACAGCACGGTAAAAGTAGCGCCCGCAGTACCTCTAACCAACTCTCAGTCGTTTACGGTAACCATCTATTATAAAGGCACACCGCCTGTAGGTGGCTCTGCTATAGGCAGCGGTTTTAGTACAGGCAATTCAACCTCGTGGGGCAATCAGGTAACCTGGAGTTTAAGCGAATCTATTGTTGCTTATCATTGGTGGCCCTGTAAACAAATACTAACAGATAAAATTGATTCGAGTTGGGTATTTGTAACTACAGATTCGACAAACAAAGTTGGCTCTAACGGTTTATTAAAAAATGTTGTTGTTGTTGGAAATAAAAAACGCTACGAATGGAAATCAAGAACCCCCATTAATTACTATTTAATTTCAGTTGCAATTGCTAAGTATAAAGAGTACAATTTATATGCACATCCTTTGTATCTACCAAACGATTCAATTCTAATTCAAAATTACATTTACGATGGTGCAATAAATAATCCGGGTTGGACAAGCACACAAAAAGTAACCTTAAATAAAATGCCATCAGTAATGGAACTGCAATGCAAACTATTTGGTATGTATCCTTTTTACAAGGAAAAATACGGACACTGTATGGCACCGTTTGGTGGCGGCATGGAACATCAAACAATGACAAGCCTCGGTTTTTTTGAGTATTATATCGATGCGCACGAATTGGGTCACCAATGGTGGGGCGATAATGTTACCTGCAAAAGCTGGGGAGATATTTGGATAAATGAAGGTTTTGCCTCATATACAGAACATTTAACCGCGCAGTATTTAGACCCAACTAACTTTGCTTCCAACTTAAATTCAGCGCACAATAGTGTAATGGGGCAACCCGGCGGAAAAGTTTTTGTAACAGGGCAAGATACCATGGATTCAAATGTAATTTTTGATTCGCGCTTAACGTATGATAAAGGTGGTGCAATTATTCGCACACTTCAATTTGTAACTAACAACGATAGCACCTGGTTTAATTGTTTACGCGGATTTCAAAATACCTACAAGAACAGCACTGCATCTGTAATTGATTTTAAAAATTATTATCAAACATTTACTGGTATTAATGCTACACAATTTTTTAATCAATGGTATTATGGCGAAGGTTATCCAACCTTTAATGTAAAATACTATGGCGCACCTGGAACGATGACCATAAAAAGCACGCAAACAACAAGCTTTCCTTCTTCGATTCCTTTATTTATTACTCCGATGGAATACCGCATTACGCGTACAGCCATGGCAGATACCGTTGTGCGTGTGATGCATAGCAACGCTGTTGAAACTTATACAATTAATATGCTTGGTACACCAACCGGTGTTGTTTGCGATCCAAACAATTGGGTAATAAACAAAGTGGTTGGTCCTGCGCTTGATAATACTTTAGGGTTAAATGAGAATACGATTTCATTTGCTTCTGTAAAAATTGGACCAAACCCAACAAAAGGGATTTTTACGATTACCAATGATCAAAATTTAGAAGGTAAAACAGAAGTGTTTGATATAACAGGTAAAAAATTGTTAGAGAAAAAATTAAGTTCAGAAATTACATTTGATCTTGGTAATTACGCCAACGGAATTTATATTTTAAAAATTTCTGATGTAAACGGAAATGAAAAATACTCTCAAAAAATAATTAAAGAGTAATTAACTTTTCATATTTGAAGTTTCTTGTTTCTAAAAAGCCTTCCGAAATTGGAAGGCTTTTTTTTGTTTTATAAATACAATTTACTGCTTAATTTAAAATTTTTGATGCGTCGTTAATTTTAAAACTTTCGTTCCTACACATTAAATTATAGGAATTAACTAATATTTGAGTCATAATTGGCAACCCATCAAATCTTTCTTTTGCATCTTTAAAATAATAGCAATAATCTGCAATAAGTAAACTAATTAGCCATTTTGAAATTTTAATAGTGAATATACTATTTGGCAAATCATTTCCTCTTAAAAACATATCTGCAAATTGGAAAACTGACACGTTTGATGGATGAGCATTTAAAGATAACGAACTATACTGCCCTTCTAAAATGGCATTTACTCCCGCATTATTAAACATTTCATGCCATGGTATTATGTTTGCTTCGTCTCCGCTTGTTGCAACTTGCCAATTTTTCCGTTTTATCGCATTTTCAATTCTATCTTTAGATTCAGTATTTAAGTGTTGATAAACTTCTGAGCCCCTTATTTTATTGAGTAAATCAATAATCTCTAATTTTTCGTCTTGTTTTTTTTTAATATTTTCTTCTAGCTTAGTAGGAAAATTTTGACGATACTTTAACCCACTCAAAACCCATAAATTATACTTGAATTTTCTTTCTTCAGCGGTTTTCGACAGACGGAAAATATTATTAAAAGTACAAAATGCTTCATATTGCGTTCTTATAATAGAACTCAAAGCAAAAGGATCAAACCGATTTGAAATTATAAAGTCGCCAATATTGCTATTATAATTTAAAGATTCCGCCAGTTTAAAGATGCTTAAATTTTTAAGTATTGTCATCTCATAAAGACCTATCGCATCTGTATTTTCGATGTTCTGGGTTTTCTCTTTCTGAGTTTTCATTATTTCAAATCCTGCATCGGTAATCAGTTTATAAGATTCTAAAGCCGTAGCTAAGTCCTCCGGATAAATTAATCTTTTATATTCATTTCTTAATATTTCTTGTTCCATTTTTAATTTAAAATTTATAATTCAACATTTTCTTTTAATCTTCTCTACTTCCATCGTCGGCCATTCGCACAATTTTTGGAGTAAATTTTGCCAGTACATCTACAAGATCTGATTGAGCGGCCATTACCATATTTATATCTTTATAGGCCATTGGCGCTTCATCTAATCCTGCACCTATCAACGTTACACCATTATCTTTCAATATTTTTTGCATTTCGTTTTTCGAAATGTTTTTAATGGCAGCTGTACGGCTCATTAATCTTCCTGCTCCATGCGATGCAGAGTTAATAGAATTTTCTTCTCCTTTTCCTCTCACCAAAAATCCCGGCGCGGTCATAGATCCCGGAATAATTCCAAGTACATCTTTACCTGCAGGCGTTGCACCTTTACGGTGAACGATCACATCCTGCCCGTTATACTTTTCTTTCCAGGCAAAGTTATGATGATTCTCAACACGCGCTAATAAATTTCCACCAATGGCAGTAGTTAAACGGTTATGAATAACTTCATGACAGGCAGAGGCATAGTCTCCCGCTAAGTTCATTGCTAACCAATACTCTTGCCCTTCGGCAGAATCTAAACTTAAGTAGGCAAGATTTTTTGCTTCTTGTGGTAACTTACATATTTCTTTTGCAAGCTTTGTATAGTAACCAGCAACAGTAGCGCCAAATCCACGTGAACCTGAATGTGATAACAAAGCAACGTATTTTCCTTTTGGAATATTTAATGCTTCGTCTGCTTTTTCAAATTCAATGATCCCCCATTCCACAAAATGATTTCCTCCTCCTGAGCTTCCTAATTGTGCAACCGCTTTATCGTGCAGATTTTTTATAAATGGCGTTGCATTAAAAGCAGCATTATCTAAAATAGAATGCTCTGCTTTATATTTTCCATGCCACCCGGCACCTGCGCCAAATTTTGTCCACGCAATTAATTCACGTTTAAATTTACTTTCATTTTCTAAAAAGTAAGATTCGGGAATATCATAAATTGACAAAGCCATACGGCAACCAATATCAACACCAACACCATAGGGGATAACTGCGTTGTTGGCTGCTAAAACGCCACCAATAGGCAATCCATAACCCTGATGCGCATCCGGCATTAACGCCCCCGCAACTGTTACAGGCAATTTCATGGCCACTTCCATTTGCGTTAAAGCTCCTTGCTCAATATTTTCTTCGCCGTAAATAGCAAACGCATCGGCTGTTTCTTTTAAAGCCGTTTCAGGAATACCATCCACTAATTTAATTTTTTCTATAAGATCATTAGCGATAGGCGATAATATTTCATCATCCAAAAAATTCTCAGGGTATTGAAATACTTTTAATAATATAGCTAATACTTCTTCTCTATCCGTATTTCTGTAATTTTGTTCAACTGCTTTTATGGCTGTTCCAATTGCTTTTCCTTCAGGATATCCTAATTCTAAAAGGTCTTCTCCTTTAATGTTTAATTTATTCATTGTATTAAATTTAATTTTTTTATTTAATGAACCAAATCTCTGGTTTAACTACGCAGCCGAATTGCGTAGATCATAAATATAAACATATTCTACGCTAAAGACCTGATTATAAGAACACTATTTTTATTTTTAATTCCGCAGTTCCATTTATCAATTATCACTCTTGAAAGAATATTAATATGTTATTCACAGTACTTTCGAAAACCAATTTTCTATCTTATTTTAACACAAATTATCCAAGTGAATTTTACCGAAGACCAAATACTTGCGCTTGCCCCTGATGATGCCTCAAAAAAATCAGGTAAAGAACAAGCCAATCCTTCTAAATGGTCTAATACCGGAATTGATGAAAAATCGCTTTGGGGCGAATGCCAGGGAAGTGGAAAAAATCCTTATCGCACGCAGGTTGATCTTGCAAACATTGCTTTTAAATGTTCTTGCCCAAGCCGAAAATTTCCTTGCAAACATGGCCTGGGAGTTCTTTTACTTTATTGCCGCGAAAGATCTTTATTTGCAACAAAAGATTCTCCGGCCTGGGTAAAAGAATGGATGGACAAGCGTGAAGAAAAAGCTGAAAAAAAACAAGAGAAGACAGATAAGCCGGTTGATGTTGAAGCACAGGCAAAAAGACAACAGCAACGCTTAAAAAAAATAGACAATGGTGTTGAAGAATTGCAATTACTAATTAATGATATTGTAAGAAACGGCATTTTAAACATGCCCGAAAAAGGCCCTGCTTTATTTACCAATCTTACCAAACGCATGATAGACGCGCAGGCACAGGGTTTAGCGGGAATGGTGCGTGAGCTTGCAGAGATGAATTATTTTAAAGAGAACTGGCAAAATAGTTTTATGGATCAGCTGCTTCGTATCTATATTACAATTACTGCTTTTAAAAATAAAGAAACCTTAAATGATAATCTTTCGGGAGAAATAAAAAATCTTATCGGCTTTACACAAAGCCCTGAAGAATTAAAACAACAGGAAGGCTTAAATGATAATTGGTTCGTATTAGGCAAGCAAACCGTGCAACAGGAACAACTATTTGTTCAGAGAAATTGGTTGTTGGGCATTAACTCCGGGCAATACGCATTAGTATTACAATTTTATGTACGCTCACAATTACCTGAACTAAATTTAATACCCGGATCTGTTGTAGAGGCTGAATTATCTTTTTACAGATCAATTTGTCCTTACCGTGCAATTATAAAAAACACAGCTAAAACAATTTCACCAAAAGAAATTACAGGTTTTGACAATTGGAATTCATTAATGAAGTTTGAGAAAGAGAAATACATACAATCGCCTTTTATTTTTGAATTGCCTTTTTTTATAAATACAGTTAGCCTGGCAAGACTTGAAAATAAATGGTTTTTAAATGATGTAAACAATGTTTCTGTACCAATTGTATGCGATGAAAATAAGCTTTATGAATTATTAGCAGTATCAGGCGGTAAAAATTTCAGCGCTACACTTATTGGTTGCGAAGGCGTGTATGAACCAATAGGGATTTTTATAGATAATAATTATTTCATTTTATGATAAAACCCTGGGAAGAAATAATTAATACTTCAATTATTGGTACCGATAAAAAACAGATCAATACACAAGTATTACATCCCTTACTTAATTCCTTATTGGAAGAAGTGAAAAAAAGCGCCGATGAAAAAGAAGAACAGTTCTTAAGGCAAGCCGCAATTATTTATAATTACAGGCGCGGAGGGTTTAATGTTAGTAGTGCTACCGTGCCACTAATAGAGCCTTGCCCCGATGAAACATTAAAGTATTGCTCTTCGCAGGCTGAGGCTTCGCTTCAAACTGTACTTGGTGACGAAAATTTATCTTTACTTTATTTTTGGCTATTACAATGTTCTAAAAATAATAAGATCGCGCCACCACATTTTATTCCAACCGTATTAGAGATCGCAGAAAAGAATAAAGATCTTAGAGTTTTAATTTCTACTTGCCTCGGAGAAAGAGGAAAATGGATCACCTCTTTTAACCCACAGTGGAAATTTAGCGCCGCTCTTTCTTACAAAGAGGTTTTTGATCATGGTAAAGCAGATGAAAGAAAAAATGCGTTGATGCAGTGGAGAAAAGATTCACCTTCGGAAGCAAGGGAAGCACTTATCAATGTTTGGAAAGAAGAACAGGCCGCCACAAAAGCAGACCTGTTAATGACATTGGAAATAAATCTTGAAAAGAACGATGAAGAATTTTTAACAGAAGCGCTAAAAGAGAAAAGCCAAAAGGTAAAAGAAATAGCATTGAAATTATTAAAGCAGATCCCTGATTCGTTTATTGTAAATGAGATATGGGAATTTACAAAGCCTTTGATCTCAATTAAAAAATCCGGCGCTTTACTTGGCTTATTAAATAAAGAAGTTTTAAATATTGATCTTTCTTTTGAAATTCCCGAAAAATTTAAAGCTTATGGCATTAGTCATATAGATGCCAGTAAAGCTTTTACCGAAAAAGAATTTACATTAGATCAATTAATTGGAGCCATCCCGCCGACGCTCTGGGAAAAGCATTTAAATTTAAACGCTTACCAAATATTAGAATTATTTAATAAAAAAGATGAAACAAAAAAATTCATTCCCTCATTAGCAATGAGCGCTAATACATTTAAAAATTCTGAATGGGGTGTTATATTATATAAGGAATATAAACAAGTTTGCTATTCGGTGATCCAATTCTTTAGCCAGGAATTAAAAGAAGATATCGCGCTTGCCTTATTGCAAGACTCAAAGAATATATATGCTTTTCTTCCTGAAAAAGAAATAGAATGGTCGCAAAAATTTGTAATGACCTTGCTTCAAAAAACTTCACAGGAACCTTATTCGTTCTCTAAAAATTATTACAAAAATATCATCCATCATTTTCCTGTTACAATTCTTGATAAAATTGATCAGATACAAGTAAATGATCCTTTAAAGAAAAGTTACTGGGATGGTATTTTGGAAGAAATAAAAAAAATGCTCTCAATTAAAAAACAAATCATTCAATCTTTTTAACTATGGAAAATGTCATCAGGCAACATGCAGAACAACAGTTTGCGCAGGAACTCGAAGAATTAAAAAAACAAGATACAGGATCGCGTCCGCCAAACTGGGTATTGTCTCCCCAGGGAGTAGTAAGTTACCTTATGGGAACTAAATTAAAAAATGGGTTTGAAGTGAGTCCAAAATATATTGGCAATAAGCGTTTGATGGAAATTGCTGTGGCAACTCTTACAACAGATAGGGCATTGTTATTATATGGTCTTCCCGGAACAGCAAAATCATGGGTATCAGAACATTTAGCTGCGGCAATCTCCGGAACGTCTGCTCTTATTGTTCAGGGTACAGCAGGTACAAGCGAAGAAAGTATTCGTTACGGATGGAATTATGCGCGCTTATTGGCCGAAGGCCCTTCCGAAAAAGCGTTGGTAGAAACGCCTGTAATGCGAGCGATGAAAGAAGGGAAAATTGCCCGTATTGAAGAGTTAACAAGAATGGGTTCAGATGTTCAGGATACACTGATAACTATTTTATCTGAAAAAACATTGCCCGTACCCGAATTGAATACAGAGATACAAGCGGTTAAAGGTTTTAATGTTATTGCAACAGCAAACAATCGTGATAAAGGTGTGAATGAATTATCAGGTGCATTAAAACGCAGGTTCAACACTGTTATTCTTCCATTGCCGGATAGTATAGAAGAAGAAATGGATATTGTAAAACGCAGAGTGGAAAGTCTTGGTAAAGCAATGGATATCCCTTCTGAGATCCCGGCATTACAGGAAATAAAACGCATTGTAACTATCTTCCGCGAATTAAGAAGTGGTTTAACAATGGATGGAAAAACAAAAGTAAAAGTTCCAAGTGGTACCCTCAGCACCGCTGAAGCAATTTCAGTAATGAACAGTGGCATGGCTATGGCTGCTTATTTTGGTGATGGTAGTATTAAAGCCGCCGACCTTGCAGCAGGCGTAATTGGTTCTGTTATTAAAGATCCTGTACAGGATAAAATTATCTGGCAGGAATATTTAGAAACTGTTGTGAAGCAACGAGACGACTGGAAAGATATTTATCGCGCTTGTCGCGACCAGGGGTTTTAATAATATGGCAATTCATTTATTAGGCATACGGCATCATGGCCCGGGCTCTGCACGGAATGTAAAGCATTATCTTGAAAAGGTAAAGCCTGATATTATATTGTTAGAAGGTCCACCCGAAGCAGATACACTTTTAAAATGGGCAAGTCATGCAGACATGAAGCCGCCTGTTGCCATATTGGCCTATGTTCCGGACAACCTGCAAAAAGCATTGTTTTATCCCTTCGCAGAATTTTCTCCTGAGTGGCAGGCAATTCTTTACTCTATTGAAAATAAGATCCCACTGCGTTTTATGGATCTTCCTGTTGCTCATAAATTAGCCATTGAAGAAAATGTAGAGAAAAATAAAGAAGAAACTATTCCGGAAGAGTTGCCTATAGAGGAAAAAGATCCTTTCTTATATCTTGCTCAAATTGCAGGATACGATGATGCGGAAAAATGGTGGGAAAATAATTTTGAGAACCGAAGTAACAATGATAATATTTTTGACTCGGTTAACGAAGCTGTTACAGCTTTACGTGAAAACACTATTGTAGAAGAAAAGAAAAGCGAGAGATACAGGGAAGCCTGGATGCGTAAAGTAATTAAACAGGCCGAGAAAGAAATGTTTAATGATATTGCTGTTGTTTGTGGCGCATGGCATGTACCCGCATTACAAAATATGCCTTCTCAAAAAGATGATACTGAATTATTAAAAGGTCTTCCTAAAGTAAAAGTAGAATGCACATGGGTACCCTGGACGTATAGTCGCTTATCATTTACAAGCGGTTATGGCGCCGGAATAAATTCACCCGGCTGGTATCATCATATCTGGAAAACAAAAAAAGATGTTAGCGTAAAATGGTTAACTAAAGTAGCACGTCTTTTCAGGAAAAATCAAATAGATGTTTCATCTGCGCATATAATAGAAACAGTACGTTTAGCGGAAACGGTCTCTTACCTTCGCGGATATTCAAAACCCGGATTGGAAGAGCTGAATGAAGCTACCCGAAGTGTAATGTGCATGGGTGAAGATATTTTAATGTCTTTAATTCATAAAGAATTAATTGTAAGCCCGAAGATCGGAGCCGTACCGATCGAATCGCCAAAACCTCCTTTACAGGTTGATATTGAAAAAATTCAGAAACAATTACGCTTGCCTTTAACCGAAGAAGAAAAAGAAATTGTACTTGATCTGAGGGAAGAACGCGATATGCAAAAAAGTATTTTTCTTCACCGCTTATCGTTGCTTGGTATTAAGTGGGGTGTAAAAAGATCTGTATCGGGTAAAGGAACTTTTAAAGAAGCATGGATGTTACATTGGGATCCTGCATTCTCAATAGATATAATTGACAGAGGAATTTGGGGAAATTCGGTTGAAGAAGCTGCCAATAATTTTTTAGTATCACGTGCATCACAGGGAAATTCTTTAAGTGTAATTACTTCTGTTTTAGAAGACTCTTTATTATCAGATCTTCCAATTGCAACACAAGCATTATTAAACAGGATTGATTCGCTTGCCGCTGCATCATCGGATGTTATGCAATTAATGGCGGCATTGCCATCATTGGTTAATGCTTTACGCTATGGCAATGTTCGCAAAACAGATACCGAGATCCTTTCAGTTATTGTGGATAGCGTGATTGCAAGGATCTTTATTAGTTTACCATCCGCTTGTCTTTCGGTAGATGAAGATGCTGCACAACAATTACTTGATCTTTTCTTTTCGCTTAACGATTCGGTTTCTCTTTTACAGAACGAAGCGCAGCTAAATGATTGGTATAAAACTTTATTCGCGATTTCTGAAAATAAAAATTCATCTTCATTAATTGCAGGTTATGCAACCAGGTTAATTTATGATTATAAATTATTGGATAGTGAAAAATTAGGATCAGCATTTGGACTAGCTCTCTCGCCTGCTGTAGAATATTCGCACGCTGCCTCGTGGCTTGAAGGTTTTTTAAAAGGCAGTGGTACCATTTTATTAATTGACGATGCATTGTGGGGATTAATAAACAATTGGGTAAATACTTTACAAGATGATCATTTTATACAAGTGCTTCCTTTATTAAGAAGAACATTTTCGCAATACAGCAATCCTGAAAGAAGAAAGTTGGGTGAAAAAGCGAAGGGATCAGGTGTAACAACTACCTCTGTAATTTCATCATCTTCAAACTTTGATCATGATAATGGAATGCTAGCGGTACCAGTTATTTTAGAATTATTAGGAATTAAAACCGAAACGAACTTGTCATGAGCGAAAAAGAAGAGTTGCTAAAACGTTGGCGATTGATATTAGGTGGAGGCCAAAATGATGGTACTGGAATGAGCCTTGATACTAATGGGATAGAGATTGATAATGCACTTTCTGCATTGTATGATTCTGAACGTGGTGGCGGCTTAGGTAGTTCATCTCCAAACGTCAACCGCTGGTTGGGCGATATTCGTTCCTTTTTCCCTTCATCGGTTGTTAAGGTTATGCAGCAGGATGCGTTGAAGCGTTTGAATTTAACAAGCATGTTAACCGAAAAAGAAATGCTTGAAAATGTAGAGCCTGATATACATTTAGTAGCAACGCTTATGACGCTTAGTCGCGTAATTCCCGCAAAAACAAAAGATACCGCAAGGCAAGTAGTAAAAAAGGTTGTTGATCAATTATTAAAAAAGTTAACACAACCAACACAACAGGCAATTGCCGGAAGTCTTAACAGATCAGTAAAAAACAGGAGGCCAAGACATAATGAAATAAATTGGCATTCTACAATTATAAAAAATCTTAAGCATTATCAACCCGAATACAAAACTATTATTCCCGAAATAAAAATTGGTTATGGCAAAAAAAGGCATTCATTAAAAGATGTTATTCTTTGTTTGGATCAAAGCGGCTCAATGGGAACATCTGTAATTTATTCAGGTATTTTTGGATCGGTGAT
The DNA here is from genome assembly GCA_943369995.1 of Chitinophaga pinensis. GTDB lineage: Bacteria > Bacteroidota > Bacteroidia > B-17B0 > Aurantibacillaceae > Aurantibacillus. Next base: position 121,195 of record CALRPF020000009.1, on the reverse strand, counting down.
GGCATCGCTTCCTGCTATTCAAACAAAAATGGTAGTGTTTGATACCAGCGTTGTTGATCTTACAGAAGATCTTAAAGACCCTGTTGAATTATTATTTGGCGTGCAGCTTGGTGGAGGCACAGATATTAACCGCGCTTTAACTTACTGCCAGCAACTTGTAAAAAAACCAAATGATACAGTAATGATTTTGATCACCGATCTTTATGAAGGTGGCAACCAGGAAGAAATGTTGAAACGCGCATCGGAACTAGTTGCTTCGGGTGTTCAACTAATTGTATTATTGGCGTTAAACGACGAGGGTGCACCATCTTACGATCATCAAAACGCTAAATACCTTGCTTCACTTGGTGTTCCTGTATTTGCATGCTCGCCCGATAAATTTCCGGATCTTATGGCAGCGGCATTAAGCAAACAGGATATTACTATGTGGGCCGCTAAAGAAGACCTTGTCTTAAAAAAATAAAAAGACCCTGCTTCAAAAAATTGAAACAAGGTCTTTAATTAATCTACAAGTAATTTGGTAACTGCAGCTGTATTTCTTGCCCACTCACGTGTATAGTTCTCATCTGCATTTTCAGTTTCCATTATCTGTAAACCCTGCGCTTCGGCTTTTAGTTTAAGTAAATTACCAATGCTCAATTTGCTATTTAGCTTTTGTAATAACAATTCTATATTTCTAATATCAAGGTTATTTACTAGTTGTCCGCCAAAAGGCAGTTCTAACCAAATCACTTCAGATCGTTCTACATCCAGCACACCAAACACCAATCCTTTTGTAAGCGTACTTACAATTCGCACTTGGTGTTGTACACATGATGGGTCGTATGATACACCGGTTCTTTCAGAGATCTTCATTGGATGTTTACTGTTCATCCAACCAACAACCATATTAGGTGAGATACTTCCGTTGCTATAAGCATTAGATGTAAACGTAACGTATTTAGCGCCGGCATTTTTTAATTCACTAACATTGATCTCGATATATTCTGCAGTTCCAATTTTTTCAGGAATACTTCTAATATCGCCACTGTGTTTACAACCTGTCGCTACAAGATTATAGTAAGAACAAAATTCTGTTTTATTATCATAAGCAATATGACAGCTTAAGTCCATGTCCATATGTTGCGCCGGTAAACCATTTCCCCATTGCATAAATAAACGCACAGCATCTCCTTCAACTTCAAAACGCGTTCCCATTAAAGCAGAAGGAAGGTCCTGAACACTTTCACTTCTATCGCCAATTGAAAGTGGGATCTTAAACAACATCGCATCAATAAAAATGGTTTTATTTTTATTTTCGATCGCTGCAAATCTTTTTTTCATAGCAAGAAGTGTCAGATCTTCAATTGCATCTTTCATAGCATTTATTTGTTCATCGCTATACAAACGTAATAAGCTGTTTGCGGGAATATTTTTTGCAATTCCACCTAATGGTTTTACCATACGGCGGTTTTGCTTGTTAAAATAATTTTCGGCATACATGTTTAATGTAAATACTAAACGTGCCGGAACTTTATCAACTACTTCAGAAAACGCATTGATCGTCTCTTCATGACCAAACCATAACATGTTTGCAAATAAAGAACGCGCAAACATACCCGGACGCTGTTTCAATAAATTAAATGTATTTTCAGCATCTGCACGTAAACGAAAATGATTTACCTGTCCTTGCCAAATAGTATAATCTTCATTATAAAATTTATCCAACAGATCATTTAATTTCTCAAATCCTGTACGTTTTGCATACTCAGGCAAACGTAAAGCGCGAATAAAACGAACCCACATCTGGCGTTTTGGGTGCATGATCTCACACATTTTTTGTGTGTCCATATCCAAAGTGTTTAGCCAGGTAGCAATTCGTAAGCTTTCTTTACGACCATATTTTAATTTCAATTCTTCTGCCACTGCAAGTTTCTCTTTAGCGCTCTTATCCAAACGTTTTGTAATATGACCTGCATTTTTTGCTTTACGTTTTACGATCGTTTTTGGTTCAATGATCTGTAAAAAACCTGTATGCTTAAACCATAAGTAACGTAAAATATCAGTTGGTGAAGTAAATAATGCTTGTGCTTTTCCCGGCTCGTTGTTTTCGCTAAAAATATCGATCACTAACATTAATGTTTCTTTCATTCCAATTTTAACTTCGGGCACCGGCAATTCTTTCAGTAACAATTTTAAGCTGTCGGCTTGTGTTGCGTCTAATGCTGTTTTTGAAGTTAAAAGATCTGCAAGAAATTCACCTGCTTCTTTTTCTGTCCATAGCTCAAGAATTTTAAACTTACTTCCTTGATTAAAATTTTCAATTTTTCCGAATTCAAATGGCGTACCGCAAAATGGGCAACCATTATAACGCTCTAAAGGAAAAGTTCCTGCAGGAATAATATGGCCGCATTGCAGCTTTGTACCTTTTGCCTGGAAAACATTGGCAAAAAAAGTCATAATATGATCAACAAAAGATTCACCTGTTGGTGTATCCCAAGCTTTAACTAAAGGAGTCCAGTTCTTATTTACACCTGTAATCGTTTTAGCGGCATCCAAAACATTTAATTGATAAACTGGTGATACATTGTTTAATGCGATCAACAGATTTTCGGAAACACCAAAGCCCAGTTTTGATAAATTAGCAACTAATACAGCAGTAGTTTCTGCAATATTTTTTCTTTCTGCTTTCATTGCTGTTTTAGGAATGAAAATGGCTTGCTGACGGAAGCCTACGTTCAATAGATTATTCATTTTGTTTTTGTTTTAATAGGTAATTCTGTTACTATTTTTTATCAGAAAAAGAAGTAAGTAATAGTTGACCTGATTTTTAATTATGTAATTTAATATTTTTATTTCAAAAGTGGAGCGGGTGGGATTCGAACCCACAACCTACGGCGTGGAAAGCGTAGAAGTAAGTTTTAATTGAACGGGTAATTTGTAAACAGTTTTGGACTCGAACCAAATCCCCGAAGGGATTTACCAGTTGAAGTATATTTGCATTGACCGGTTAATTTTAAAGCTAACGTTGCTCTACCATTGAGCTACCGCCCCTCATGTTTTTTAAAAAGGCAATCGGAGAGGTTATGTTGAGCGGAGAGGGAATTGAACCCTCATCTCCGGAGCAAGCTCCGGCGTCCTACCATTAGACGATCCGTTCCGGGTTTAGAAGTAACCTGGCCTTGGCCTGTTTTATTAAACAGTTTTTATTTTTATAAAAGGCAATTGAAAAAGTTTTATCATTTAAAGTGAGTTGAAGTAACTTAATTCTTGGCCTGTTTATTTATATAAATTTCATTCATTCGTTGCTATACATACATTTCTTTATTTTTACTAAAGTAAATTTCTATATCATATATAGCAGGGATGAATTATTTCAAAGAACATTATTATTAATTATTTTAATAACACAACAAAGGTTTAGCTCTACTGCGTAACCAAATTGCGTAGATGATAAATTTTATTTGTTTTTTATTTAAATGTCTGAAACAGAGTGCAAATAATTTATTTTCATGTTCTCTTAATTGGAGTCGAACCAATATCTTATCCTTAGAAGGGACGTGTTTTTCCGTTAAACTATAAGAGAATGTTCCCCCGACAAGAATCGAACTTGTGTTTCGCGGTTAAAAGCCGCGAGTTCTACCATTGAGCTACGAGAGATTTTTTTGTAGCCCCTGACCGAATCGAACGATCACTTAATGGATGTAAGCCATTTATTCTACCTTTAAATTAAGGAGCTTTTTTTTTATTTCTATTCTTTTGTTTCATATTATAAAGTGGAGCATATGAGAATCGAACTCATCCAATCTGCTTGCAAAGCAAATTCGCCGGCCTTGGTACATGACACCCCATTTGTTGCTTTAGCAGGAATTGAACCTGCAGCCTCCGACTTATGAGATCGTTGCTCCACCATTGAGCTATAAAGCAATAATTTATTTGTTATGAAGTAGAAGAACTTTAATCTTCACTTCATAACGGTGAAGCGAAAGACGTTGAAATTTTAATATTCCATTTAGTCTTTCTGCTTCGTTGTTGTCTCAGCAGGACTTGAACCTACAACCTTCGACGTATCAGATCGCTGCTCCACCAATTGAGCTATAAGACATTATGAGGACAGAAACAGAATCGAACTGTTATTAAATTAGTTTTGCAGACTAATACCGAAACCAATATTGGCTACCTGTCCTTTTCCATGAAGCAGAAGTTTAAAACTTCTCTTCACAAGAATCCTGAAGCGAAAAGCACAAGTTTTACTAAAAAATTTTCTGCTTCAGGGTTGAGCGAAATATCAGAATCGAACTGCATCCCCTGTTTGGAAGACAGGTGCTTTACCATTAAGCTATATTTCGCATAGTATTCCCAACGGGATTTGAACCCGTGTCTGGTCATTGAAAGTGACCGATCCTAACCACTAGAAGATGGGAACATATATTCCTCTTCTTCAATTTCATTTTTTGCGTTCATCATTTTTACATTTCAAAATTTATTTTTCTTTTTTTAATTTCAGAGTAACAGCCAGGAATTTCCTACGTTATTAAAACAAGGCTTTGCCTATCATTACTATTACTCTATTCGCACACCTCCAACGAATCGAACGTTGTCCTTTGCATTTGGAGAACAATTGGCCACCATGGCCTGAAGTGTAATTGCGGTTTATAAGGGAATCGAACCCTTGTCTTCCGAGCGACAGTCGGAGATAATAGCCTTTATACCAATAAACCAATTCTTTGATAGATGCTCGTGTTTTGTAAAAGGCTTTTACAAACTTTGCTTTTATTGTCATTAAGCCACGGGCTTTAACCGTTCCTTTTACTCTGCTGCACTTCGACAAAAACACAGCAACACTTTTCGCACCTATCGGGTGTACCTTTAATGGTTAACCTTTGCGGACAAGGCAGGGTTCGAACCTACTACCTTCTGATTAACAATCAGTCGCTCATCCATATGAGCCTCTCGTCCATTTTTATTGTCGGCCTGCCGGGACTCGAACCCGGGGCTCCCGTCTTAAAAGGACGGTACTCTACCAACTGAGTTACAAACCGAATTACAAATTTCACTTTACGCGAAATTTTATTTTTATTACTTAATATTTTAAAGTGTTTTTACAAAACCTTTATAGTCACTCTCAATTGCTTTACCAAATATGGTCCATGTCCATCCATTTTCGTAACCATGATTATTGGCAATTAAAAAACCTTTATTCTCATCGGTTTTAATAATTTTATGCGCGTCAATAAACCGGCCTTTTACTTTACAAAACACAATATCTTTTATTTTGTATTCTTCTTCTTTTTTAAACGTTAGTGTTGATCCGCTTTTTAATATTGGTAACATTGAGTTTCCGAAACATTTCATTCTTCCAATACCGGCTGTTTCGAGTTCCAGTTTGAGTCTTTTGTATTTATTCATTTTTATTTTATTGTTAAGACTTTTACGTAAAGTCTTTTTTTGAGCCGACAGCAAGAGTTGAACTTGCGACCCGATGTTTACAAAACAGCCGCTCTGGCCTCTGAGCTATGTCGGCATTATTATTTTCAAAGAACTTCTTGCAAACAAATTTTTAAATGAATTTTGTTTTGTTCGTGGCCTGTGTGAGATTAATTTTCTATTGATCTCTTCAGTCCCGTTTTGCAAAACAAACCTAAAATGTTACACATTTTGTTTTGTTTGCTCATGAATTTAAAAAGCAAGCTTTTTCATTCATTCGCTTCACAAAACCTTTGTGGTTTGTTTTGTTTGTGGCCTGTGTGAGATTCGAACTCACATTTTCTTTCGAACAGTATGGTTGTAAATACGCTTCCCTACTTTAGTATATCCATTTCGGTGCAACTGTAAATTATACTCACTACAACGCGTAGTCGTAGCCAGATCCCATACACTCCGTGGTTAAGCCTAAATTTTACCACAGCTTTTCCTTTTAAGCTACCAGGCCAATATTTTAATGAACTGCTTTATAACATCACAAAGGTTTACATCGCCTGCGTAATTGAATTGCGCAGTAAAATAATTTCATCTGTTTTGTATTTAAGTTGTTGAAACTGAACTACAATAATTTTAAATATTATCTTTTTTTAACCCAACTGCGTAAATAGATTGCGTAGTGTTTTGAATTTCGTATATTTATTCCTTTAAACTTTTATTATGCCGATAAATAAATTAGCACTTGTGCGTTATAAAACCATTGACAATTGCTTGCAGAACCGTTTTCGTAAATGGACACTTGAAGACCTTGTGGAGGCTTGCTCTGAAGCTATTTGCGAATACGAAGGCATTACCAAAGGCGTAAGCATTCGCACCATTCAATTAGATCTTCAAAACATGCGCAGCGAAAAGCTGGGTTATAATGCCCCCATCATTGTAACAGATAAAAAATTTTATTGTTATGAAGACAAGGGCTACAGCATTACAAACATTCCTTTAACCTCGCAAGACCTTGGCACTTTAAATGAAGTAGTAGAAGTTTTAAAACAATTTAAAGGCTTCTCTTACTTCGAAGAGTTAACCGGTATGGTAACGCGCCTTGAAGACAAATTATACAAACAACAAAATAAAGGTCGCTCATATATTGAATTTGAAAAGAATGAATTACTAAAAGGCTTGCAATTTATTGACCCTCTATTAAAATCCATTGTCAATAAAAAAACATTATTGATCAGTTACAAATCGTTTAAAGCGCGTCAACCCATTGAAATCACCTTCTATCCTTATTTGCTTAAAGAATACCGCAATCGCTGGTTTATTTTAGGCAAAGCAAAAAAAGGCGATGCCACTATGAATTTAGCACTCGATAGGATCGAGCATATTGCGGATGCTGAAAAAGAAAAATATCAAAAAGCAGATTTTGATGTTTCAACTTATTATCAAAATGCAATTGGCGTAAGTATTATGCCAAATCAAAAAACAGATCTGATCGTTCTTAAAATACTTAAAGAACATGCGCCATACATTTTAACCAAACCAATTCATTCAAGCCAAAAAATTCTTAAAGAAGAAACAGACGGAACTGTTTTTTCAATAGAAGTGATCTGGAATTTTGAATTGGAAAGAGAAATTCTCGGTTTTGGAGAACAACTCATGATCCTTTCACCAAGCAGACTTGCACGCAAGATCCAATCGCGATTAAAAAATACACTTTCAAAATATCAAAGAACAGAGAACTAATTTTATGAAGTAGAAGAATTACATTTCAGGTTTTTCTTTTACTTCATTGTGGGAATGGTAAGATTCGAACTTACTCAGCTTGCGCACCGGTTTTACAGACCGGCCTGACTCTCCAACGTCAGCGCATTCCCAAGGGTGAGATAGGAGAATCGAACTCATATCCGCAGCTTCACACGCTGCTGTGTTAACCTTTACACTAATCCCACCATATTATTTGTCGAGTGCGCAGGAATCGAACCTACTAACTGATGCTTCCAATGCACCCGTGCTTAAACCTTAGTCACCACTCGTAGTCGGGAAGGCAGGACTCGAACCTACAGCCAAATGCTCCCAAAGCACTCCATCTACCAATTGAAATACTTCCCGATATTTTTTTGACGACCTGTAAGGACTCGAACCTTAACCCTCCTGATTCGTATTCAGGTGCTCTTCCGATTTGAGCTTCAGATCGTTTTCTATTGTGGACAAGAGTGAAATCGAATCACTTTCTTTCCGTCTTCAGCGGAACGCATACACCGCGTCTGCCACTTGTCCCTTTGATAGAGATGAAATTTTTTTATGATCATCTCTATCTCTTAATTTATATCCGGATACTTTGCATCCAGTTCATCTATTACACTAAAAGGAGAGCCCCCAACTCCGGAATATGTAATTTCAGAAAAACCATTTTCTTTTGTGATCAAAGAATCTTTTTCATCAATTGCACCTCTGTGTTTATCAAAACCTTTTTTGTTTTCAATTTTACCGGTTGACGGATTATAACTTCCCCAATCAGCTGTTCTGTCCGGACCAATAGGTTCGATAAAATAAGTTTTACCAGTTCGATATGATACAACAATGAATCTTCCGGAATCATCCCTGTTCGTTAAAAACTGTTTTCTAAATTCCACTGTCGTTTTCATTTTTTATTTTTTTAAACGTTACCATCTCCTTTTTGGCCCGATAGTTTTTGCCTTTTTATTTTTTGTTGAGATAACAGGATTTGAACCTATAACCTTGTGCGTATAAGGCACCTGCTCTTACCCTTGAGCTATATCTCATTTTTGCGGAAGACATAGGAATCGAACCCTGACATTTCTGTCCGCTCAAGATTTCAAGTCTTGTTGTACACCATTGTACGCTATCTTCCATTTTCCATCTTCGCAACCCTAAGCAGATCATCCGCCAAAGGTTGCTTTGATGAACGCAAGCGGAGAAATGAGTTACCGACACCCACCCTTCCACTACTGGAATGGCGCATTGCTTAGCAAGCAAGCCCGGGCCCCGCCCGGTTATTTCTCCTTATGTACTCCAGGACAGACTCGAACTGTCACTGTTCAGGGCTTAAACCTGTTGCCTCTGCCGTTGGGCTACGGGAGCATTTATTTTTATAACTAACGTTTCGCGCAGTTACAGAATTATTTGTCCCGAAGTAGAAAACATATTTTCACTTCAGGACAATAAAGTGAAAGCTCAAGCTTTCTACTTTATTGTACCCTCTATGGGACTCGAACCCACACTCGCCGGTTTCTAAAACCGTTGCCTCTGCCGAATTGGGCTAAGAGGGCAGTTGTCGGAAATGGGCTCGAACCACTATTCTCAGATTCAAACTCTGACGTCCTGCCAATTAGACGATCCGACAAAATATTTTTTAAAACAAAAGGCCCGGTCACTTATTCAGAGATCGGGCCTATTAAAAAATAGAGCATACGATTCCCTGTCAAACATAATTTGTTTGAAAAAAATTAACGGTTTGCATACTGATACTATGCTTCATTTTTATTTTTTTAAAATAAAAAACCCCGGGGTTTTGCCTCGGGGTTTTTAAAATCATTTAAATATATTAAATCATTTACGTAAACCCACGAGCATGTACAGCCCTGTAAACTCCGGCTGGCGCGCATCCTGACTATATATCGATAAATGTTTCATATTAATTTTCATATTTTATAGTACAAATGTAAATCAAATTTTTTGATTCAAAAAAATTATTTTTTACAAAAAGGGTGAATTAAACTTTTCATTCGAAATCATAAAGCCACGAAACGCCAGTTAAATAAATAGTTACAGGCCAAAATAAAAAAATAAAAATATTTTTAAAATATTATTTTTTACTGAGTGAATTGCGTTATTTAATTAGGGAAGATTTTTAAGACGTAAATTAAAAATAAAGACTAGTACTTAAAGCCGAAAAGCCTTGTTAATAAGGCTTTTCGATATCTATTATGTTCGGGAATTATTTGCTATGCGTTTTGAGAATTATTACTTTAAGCATTCAAAACTGCAGCATGCTTTTCTAAAGCAATATTTATCCTGTTTCTTATTTCAGAAAGCGATTGTTCGTTCAGTACTTTTCCGTTTTCGAAAACAGTTTGTAATAAGCCTTGTTTTTCTTCTTCCCAGGTACACTGATCTTTCATTTTTAATTCACCGTTTACCTCGTGAACAGCCATTAAACCTTTAGCAGAGCGTTTTGTGCCATCATCTGTTTTAGGATCTTTAAAAATATTTCTTCCTTCACCGTTTACTTCACCATAAGTTGCTTTCATGGCAAAACCATAAGTATCGCGGGTAACGTATTCATACGTATAGGAACCAATTCCTAATACAACATTAAACGAAGCAAAGCCTTTTTCTTTTAATCCTTCTAAAATATCTTTCTGACGTTGAAGTGTAATACTATCACCATAAATTAAGCCAATATGTGAATCCAATAATTTAAATCCTTTATCAGTAATTGTACCGCCAAACGTTTCCCACATGCATTCGATAGCTCCTTTAAATTCAGGACTTCCCGGCGCAGCATCTTTATCACCAATAATTATTTTTACAGGATCTCCGCTATCAGGACGAATTACCACTTTGCCATTACGTGCTAAAATCTTTGATTTTAATTCGGGTAAAAATTCAGTGATCACTTTCCAGAAATCCCAGGTATCAGAAACGATTGAAACGATTCCATTCGGATAAATTTTTGTGATCAATCTATCAAAAGTAGCGATCTCATTATCTTTCGTGCCCATGCACATTACCGAGTGTTCTGTTGCAGGAACGCTTCCGCCAATTAGTTCTTTATCTGAATTGGCATTATAGTATATTTCGTGAAAATCAATTGCAGGTACGCTGTCTGTTCCATAAAAAGATAATAAATGTCCTGCAGCACTTATACAAGCATCTTCAATACCACTCATTCCACGAAAACTAAAATCGTGTCCCTGCCAATAAACAAAGTCAATATTATTATCGCTTACAGTGCTTCTAGCATATTCGTTAAATCGCTTACGGTATTGAAAAGCAGTTGTAGCGCTTGTTGCCGGCTTCCATAAAATGGCAGACATTAACGATTCGAGATAATTGGTTAGCCAGAAAAGTTTAGGTTGTGTATTATAAACCGTAACAACCGGAATTTTTGGCGACACAATTGTTCCCTCAGGTAAGCCCTTTACAATTAAAGGTAAATATCCAAGATCATGAAGTTCTGCGATATGCTCAACAGGAATACTGTCTTTTCCTAAAGCATTATCCATACGGCGTTTGTAATCGGCCATTACTTTTTCTTTTGGAACGTTAAAGAATCCCTCGTTCCACTGTTTTACCAAATACTCTTTCACAAAATATTGCAATCCAAAAAATACAAGTTTATCATTTTCTGCCAATCTTGATTTACGAGGCGTGAAATTGGAGTATACCATTTCTGTTCCTTCGGGATATTGTCTGCGGTGATCTGCTTTATAAAAGTCGATCAGCATTAAGGGATTAATTTTCATACTTTTTGTTTTTTATATTTTGAATGATTTCCTCTAAATTATTTACTTGTTTTATTTTATAATTTCTACATACAATATCAATATTTCCTTTTCTCCAAAAACCATCAGGACAACACACTAATAATTTTCCTGTCCTCGCAAAAAGGCCTAACTCCAACATACTTATCGGCGACTTTGTTTCAGGAGAAAAATAAAACACAATCATGTTTGCTTTTTCTAAACCTTCTAATTCCCAGTTTACCTGCTCATTAAATTGTTTGTTCTCAATTGATTGTTTCCATGAAGAGTCCCAGTCGTCTCTTCTTGGGTTCAAGATACAAATATCGTCTGTTTTTTCAAGGGCTTTTTCAATTTTCTCCTGCCAGTTTTCGGCAACGCCCATTTCTATCGACCCCGCCAAAAAAACAGAAAATTTGTTCTGAATGTTTTCTAAACTATATGGAGGTTTTATTACTTTCATAAATTACCGTTTGTTTCTTCCTTTTTCATTGGGATATAATTCTTTTACAATATTGCTTTGCCAAAATTCTTTTGTATCGGCGTCGAGTAGTGTTAATTTTCCGTAGAACCCCGCACCTGTATCTACATTCCATACGTTAATAGCATGCATTGGTTCTTCTACATCATAATCTAATGTAGGTGTATGGCCAATAAAGATCTCATTAAATAATTTTAACCTTTTTGGATACGATTTTGAATCTTTTTGAATTCGTTTATCCATAGTCAGTGCCATTTCCCAAAGTGTTCTATCCCAGCTATAATTGGAAGCATAGGTTTCTTTTTGAGGGCCATGCATCGATGAATAGCCCGCGTGAATAAATAAATTATTTTTTTCATCAACGTAATAATCACGCATGGATTCGAAAAAATTTAAATGCCTTTTCCATTTTGTTTCTTCGTATTCACCATAGCTCTCAATTGTAGATCTGCCACCATGTAACAACCACGTTGAATCTGCGTAGGCTCGTTTTAGCCAATCTTCGCACCAGGTATCATGATTACCACGAATGAAAATACATTTATTTGTTTTGCTTAATTCGATTAAAAATTCAATTACATTACACGACTGGCTCCATCCATCTACGTAATCTCCAAGGAAGATCAACTCATCATCAGATTTCAAAGACGTTCTTTCCAACACTTGTTTTAAGGCAAGATAAGCTCCGTGAATATCTCCAACTATTAATCTTCTTTTTTTCATTTTATTAATTTATACATTACATCTGTTCTTAAAACATATTTTATTCCGGTTTTTAATTCTTCACCGGAATGTTTCATGCCATGGTAAAAAACAAGCGCCATTCCTTTTTTTGGTTTTATGGTGTTATATTGAAATGTTGTTTCTCCTCCTTCAAAATTATCATTTAAATAAATCATCAGGGTAAAATAACTTGCCTCTTCTTCGTTTCGGATATAACTTCCATCAATATGTTTTTTAAACCGCTGGCCGGGCTCATATTTGTAAAACCGAAACATCTCATTTAAGCCAAACACTTCGCTATTAGCAAATTTCTCAACTGCAAAAGGCTTAAATTTATTCCAAACTTTATCCGCCAGTTCAAAATCTGTAAATGTGATACGTGAATTATTTCTTACGCTTTTTAATTCAACCTGCTTACCATCCATTTGAACTTTTGCATCTTCATAACCTTTTTGTTCGCTCCATAAAATATACCCATCACATTCTGTTCCTGTGAAAAAATCTTCAATTACAAAGAGAAATGCATCAAAGCTGCTCTTTTTCATCTTTTAAAATTCAATGTATTTTGCAGGAACCTCATCACACAACCAAACTCCATTTTTAGATAAATAGAATGGTAATCCATCATTGTACATTTTAGAAGCACGAACCTTTAAAATAATTGGCTTCCCTCTTCTGCTTCCCACTTTAATAGCAGTATCAACATCCTTACTTAGATGAACATGCAGCCGTTGCATTTTCTTTAAACCGTTTATTTTTATCTCATCAACAAATTTTGCAACAGTGCCATGAAACAAATACTCTAAAGGTTGTGTTGCTTCAAATTGAAGATCAACATTAACTGTATGGCCCTGGTTGGCTCTTATCATCGTATACTCATCATTAAAAGCAAAACGCTGTTTATCGTTTGTGATCACAACTTCTTCCAAAGTTTCAAAATCGAGTTTTTGTTTACGCGCATTACATTTCTCGATGAGTTCATCTACGTTTACCCACCCTTTGGAATCCATCTTAATTCCGATCTCCTCGGGTTTGTGCCTTAAAACAAGGCTTAAAAATTTACTTATATGTTTTAAATCTTTCATTTTTTTATTTTTTTGTTAATTCATCTCTTACTTCCATTAAAGCAAAACCTAAAAGGTTTCGTCCTCTCCACGTATCAGGATGTTGACTCTTTGGATTAGCTTCTCCCATGCCTATTCCCCAGATCAGATCTCTTGGGCTTGCTTCCACGATCACTTTACTTCCTGTTTCTAAAAGGAATTTTTTTAAATCTTCGTTTTGCGAAAACTTTAAAATATTTCCCTGTTTTACAATTTGATATTTGTGCGCATCCCAAGTAACCGGATCAAAATTCTTCACTAATCTTCCCAGAGCTTTTACATCTTTCGGTGAATCACATTTAATTACTTGTTCTGCTGTTTCAAAATCTCCAAATAGTTTTGCTTTCCCTTCCATCATATAATGTTCGGTAGTTTTATACTCGACTTTTCCATCTACAAAATTTACAGGCCACCATTGACTCATGCAGGTTTTTATGATCGATCCGTCTTTAGAAGGTTGATGTCCCCAAAAGAAAAGATATTCTACTTTTTTATTTTTGGCTAACTCTTTTTTTAACCAATCTTTTGAATATTTCATAGATAAAATAAATTGTATTGTTTATAAAATTCGTTTTCTGCAGTAGTTGAAATTGAATTTGAACTTCCTACATTTTTGTATCCTGCCTCTTTTAACCTATCTAAAGCATTATGACTGAAGATGCCGTGTGATGCAATAAAATAAAGATCTCCTGCATTCTTTGCCTTTAGTGCTGTTGCCAGTTCAATAAATGTTCTGCCGCCATCACAAATATCATCTACAACAATACAAGCTTTACCATTTAAATTATCGGTGTTCACATCACTTTTAATAATCTGCCCGGTTGCAAGATCACGCACCTTTATTCCTGTAGCGATATTGCTTTTGTAATTTATTTTTTGCGCGAGCTTATCTACTTTTTTATATGCTCCAAGATCAGGAGATACCAAAACATAATCTGTCAATTTTATTTTTCTAAGAAAATCATTTACCATGTCGTAGTTAGCAATATTCTGACAGTTATTTATTAAGGCAACCGAAACATCGCTGTGCGCATCAAACACAATTACCTTATTTAAATTTAAACTATTAAGAATATTCGCAAATACTTTAATAGATAAAGGCTCGCCGGGAACCATTACCCGATCTTGCCTAGCATAAGGAATATAAGGAATAAAAACCTCAATATAATTTACCGACATATTTCTTAACGCATCAACAGCTAAACACAAATTCATCATATCGTCTGAAGAATTTAAACGTGTATTGATTCGCACTTTATCGTTTTCGGAAAATGTAGCGAGAAATTTAACATGGCATTCGCCACCTGCAAATTTTTTTAACTCTACTGTTTCATTTGTTTCGAATAAGTTTACTGTTTTCATATGTTTTTCTTTTTAAAGTTCGAAGTGAAATCCTTTTTGTGTTAATTCTTTATATGCTTTTTTATCGAAGCTGTAAAAGCGGGCTGCTTTATGAGCAACGTCTTTTTCTTTTTCTTCCAGTGCTTTTAAAAGGCCCATTCCTAAAAATTTTTTTCTAAAATTTCGTTTATCAATTTCAATTTCTAAAATAGATTCGTAAAGCGCCTGCAATTGTGTTAAGGTAAATTTTTCGTTCAGCAATTCAAATCCAATAGGCTGATAAGAGACTTTTCCCTTTAAGCGCTGAAAACCGGTCTTTACAATTTTACTATGATCAAACGCAAGCTTTGGTAGTTTAGAAAGCTCAAACCATTCCGCTTTTAATGTGTCGCGTCCCGCAATTACTTCGTACTGGTGTTTGTCGACTAAAGCAAAGTATGCAACCGAAACAATTCGTTCACGTGGATCACGATCAAGCTCACTAAATGTATAAAGTTGTTCAATAAACACATTTTTTATTCCGGCCTTTTCTATCAAAATTCTTTTAGCACATTCTTCTGTTGTTTCCTTCATAAAAACAAAACCGCCGGGTAAAGCCCATTTGTTTTTAAATGGTTCCTTTTCGCGTTCAATTAATAATAATTTTAATTCACCACCGTCGAAACCAAAAATAACGCAGTCGGTAGCTAAAGCTGGTCTTTCGAATTCGTATTGATATTTTTTGCTTTGAATCATTCTTAGTGTAATTCTTACACAAAGATACACACAAAATCAACATCGCTGATTAGCTTAGTGTTAATTTTACACTATAAGAACCTAACTTATTGATTATCAAACAATTTATTTTACTATTTCGCTACTTTCAATTTCCCTGATTTGTTTCTTAATACAGTCATCAAACAAAAAGTAATTGTCCTTTTTTACAAAACCGCTGGTATTTACCCAGACCTCAACACTGTATTTTTTTACGATTTCGCCAATTGCCTGTTCTTCCATTCTATTATGTTCTGTAAGATATTCAGCCATTTTTAAAAGTAGTAATTTGTTTTTTATAAGAATTTTTTCTGCTTCCATCTGACAAGTTTTTATAAGGTGCATAGCTTCGTCATTGTGAGATTCTTTATGGAAAAAAGATTCGTTTGTATTATTAGATGGCACATTAATATAAATTGCATCATTACCCATTCCATAATACTTGATTGCTTTGTTAGCTAATTCAGTAGCATTTTCTATGTCTGAATAAACGCCCGAAGAAGTGTTCTCTTCGCCAAAAATCATTTTTTCTGCAACAAATCCCCCAAGGGAAATAATTATATCCTTTTTCAAAACATCTCTGGTCGTAATTCCGTCCGGAAAATTAACCATACAAAAACCTTCGCAATTATCGCCGGCGGTTTTAGAGATAACAACAGAAGGAAGGATCCGTAATGTTAATGCTGCCAAAATAGCGTGCCCGGCTTCGTGCACTGCTGTATGTGCCTGAATTTGTTTATTGGTTGTCTTCCTCAGTGGATCGATCTTAAGATTTATTTTTTCTTCATAGATATTTAAAACCGTGTTAGAAAAATCCTTGAAAACAAAAATATATTTATCATCACAATAACCCCATTCAATGCTTTCTATCTTCATGTCTTTTTCAATCACCTCCACCATAATCTTCCCTATCCACGCTTCAATTAAGTTTTTAATAGTGGTTAAAACAGGCCTTGTACCTTGTGCGGGAAAAACCCCTTCTTTATAAATAATTTCATGTAAGGTGGCCTGATACGAAAAGGAAAATCCAAATTGTTCATT
This sequence comes from Chitinophaga pinensis, assembly GCA_943369995.1. Taxonomy (GTDB): domain Bacteria; phylum Bacteroidota; class Bacteroidia; order B-17B0; family Aurantibacillaceae; genus Aurantibacillus. Next base: position 104,870 of record CALRPF020000009.1, on the reverse strand, counting down.
GACAAACTTATTTACCCTTTCTAGTTCTCTGTTTATTAATTCTTTGAAATGCTCTTTCGTAAAAGATTTATATATAAGATGATTGTTTCCGAGTCGGGCAACCTGCTCATTACGAAAACGTTTTTTTAACGCACCTTTAATATTTGCAATAGTTATTTTTGAAGTTGCCTCATGTAATTCGTCGGCGTTAATATCAGGATTAAGACTGCTGCTCATATAATAAGCCTCATCCAGATTTCCTAAAACAAAAATCAACGATTTGGAAAGGTCCAATTCTTTGACTCCTGTGCGGGTTCTGGCACCTTCTAAAATTAAATTAATAACGCCTTCAAGATCGCAATTTTTTACTTTGCCTTCTAAAACTTCTTTGGTCACAGCATCGTCTTCGTAAAGATAATACAGACCTTGTAAAAAATCATGAGTTGTAAAATAATCGGCACCAATTGGTTTTCCGTCGCGGCCCTGGTGCTCAAAATAAAATCCGTTAAATATTTCAAGAAATATATCCAAACCATTTTTAACAACACCGTTTTCGATCACAATACCTTTTTCCTGTGCTTTTAAAAGATTTAATAAACAGGTTTCGGCACGCTTCATATAAAACATATTTATACTTGGAATGTAAGAGATTCTTCCACTATCCAGCAGGTCCCAAATAACGCGCAATTTATCCTTACCTAATTCATTTCCACTGTTATCAATTGTTCTAGCAAATTGAAATTCATCCATACAGATCATGCAGGGCTTTTCATGAAAAAACTCCAGTTCATCGGTTAAAATGTTCTTTATCCAGGATGCGGAATCAGATTCAAACTCACCCATATCCAATTGAGTATAATACTTTTTATAATCAAGTAATTCAACCAGTTTTTTTACAAGTGCTGTTTTTCCTGAGCCGGTCATGCCCCACAAATTAATTACAGTTGGGCGCAATTGTGCGTTTGGAAAAAGATACCAGGCGTTTACCAAGTTCATTAATTCATCTATAATTGAATCGAGACCAATGAACTGTTTCTTTAATTCAAGGTTAATGTTTTGCAGTATCTCCTTTTTAGCGAGTATATCTTTATGCAATAATTTTGTTTCCATAATTTTTTTCTTTTTTAAATTCTTTGTCTTTATAAATTCGTTTTGGATTTCCTCTTTCCAATTCGTTATGATTTTGCCATTGATCATCTTCGTTCTTTAAGTCGCCCAAAATTCGTTGCTTGTCAAATAATTCTTTTAACCGTTCTGTAGCTAATTTTTTATTTTGCAACTGCGAACGTGACTCTCTTGCTACAACAAATAATCCAGTAGGCTTGTGTATTGCTCTAACTGCGGTTTCTGTTTTATTTACATTTTGTCCGCCCGGACCTGAGGATCGCATTGTTTGATAAACAATATCGTATTCATGCCAAACTGCCAAATTTGCTTTTTCGAAAACATGAATACCAATGAACCAGTTCTTTCGTTTATGATATTTACGGTAGGGGCTTTGTGCGATCCATAATAAAGAACCTGCCCATGAATTTGTAAATTCACTTGCCTGCTTGCCTTCTATTTTTAAGATAGCAGAAACAATCGTCCCGTTTTCAATTCCGGCAACACGTTCAACTATCTCATATTTTAACCCAAGAAGTTTTATTTCCAATAACATTTCTTTTAATGCTAATGCAACTGCCAGGCAACATTCAGATGGGCCTCTACCAGATGTAATTTGTATAATTTTTATAGTGTCCATTTTTTTAATTTTTAATTTGATCCGGGATAATGTATTTATTATCCCGGAAAAAATGTTTGTTAACTTTTATTCATCCTTACAATTTTTGGAGCAAAGCTTCCTTCTACATGCACAAGATCTAATTGACTGCTCATAACAGTATCAATATCTTTGTACGCAAAAGGAGATTCTTCAACACTTCCACCGATTAAACTTATTCCTGCTTCAGTTAATTGCTTGTGCATAAACGATTTTGTAATGCTTTCTCTCGCTTCTGTTCTGCTCATTTTTCTTCCCGCTCCGTGCGAAGCCGAATTTAATGAGCCGTGGTTTCCAAGTCCGCTTACAATAAATCCATTCGTACACATACTTCCCGGAATAATTCCGCGCTCGCCTTTTGCGGCAGGTGTTGCCCCTTTGCGGTGAACAATCACTTCTTTACCATCGTGAATTTCTTTCCAAGCAAAGTTGTGATGATTCTCTACCTTTAAAACAGAAGTTAATCCTAAAACTCTTTCAAGATTTTTATGGATCACATCGTGACATGCTTTTGCATAATCCCCCGCAAGATTCATAGATAACCAATACTCTTGTCCAGCTTCTTCATTTAAGCTTAACCACGCTAATGATTGTGCTTCTTTTGGCAATTTACATTTTTGCGTAGCGATCTTTGTATAAACGGATGCAATTGCTGCTCCCATTCCACGTGAGCCACTGTGAGATAACAATCCGATATATTTGCCCGGATCTAATCCAAGCGTATTATCATTTCTTATTTCAACATTTCCGAATTCAACAAAATGATTACCGGTGCCTGAAGAACCAAGTTGATACCAGGCTTTACCATGAAGCCGTTTTAACAATGCAGTAGCCTGAAATTCGTTTCTTTCTAAAACTTCATGGTCTACTTCAAAATCAAGGGTACCTTCGTTACCAAAGTGCGTATATCTACGTAATGCTTTTTGAATATCATATTGTTTTTTCTCAATATAATTTTCGGGCAATGCATAAATACTTAAAGCCATACGGCAACCAATATCCAAGCCAACGCCAAAAGGAATTACTGCATTTTCAGTAGCCAGTACCCCGCCAATTGGTAAACCGTAGCCGTGATGCGCATCGGGCATTAAAGCGCCTTTAACTGCAATAGGCAAACGTATTGCACCTTCCATTTGTGTTATGGCGTTTTGTGCAATATGTCTTTGACCATATATGTTAAAGCTGCCTTCTTTTTTAAGCATGTGTACTTCATACATAGTTTTTAATTTTGGTTTGCCGGCAATAGCTCTTGCTAAAGGAGATAGTGTTTCGTGCTCCAAGTAATTTTCAGGATCTAAAAGAACGTTTTGTATAATTTGTAATTTTTCATCTTGCGAAACATGTTTAAAATGTTTCGTGAGTATATTTAAAGCCAAACTCTTGGCTATATCTGTAGGGAAATCGATCTTACGAAGATGTTTTCCCTTCATGCGGTTTTTTCCCATGACATTAATTTTTATTCAGGGCATATTTTTTCCCGGTTCGAAATTTTTCAATTTTCGATTAGAGCAATGAACTAACATTGCATAAATCTTCCCTGAAGATTTTTAAATAATTTAATTTTTGGATTTCGGATCTCTTTCTGACTCCCCAGAAATAATGCACCTATCGTTGGCGATGGATACAAATAAAAAACCCGGTCTATGCCGGGCTGTAAGTATTGATATTACTTGCTTTTCGGCTAAGATTCGATATGTGAATTTAATACTAACATTTTTATTTTTCCTCTTTAGATTGTTATAGTTTTATTTAATCTGTCACAAATGTAAATGATTTTTTCTTGCTAAAAAAATAAAATTGCATTGCCAGATTTAAAAATAAAATTAAAAATTATATCATACCGCTTCAATGACTAATAAAATCAATACTTTCAAACCTTGTTTAAACTAATTATAAATTTGAAATGTTTAAATTTTACTGAGTGAATGATAGCATTGAATTATTAAATGGTATTTATTTAAGCATTTCTTAGGTTGATTTATTTATGAATTTTGATTTTTCATTCATAAAAGCATTAAATACACTCTTTTAGGGTATTTTACGATCCTCTTACTTTAAATAACCACCAATTTTGCTATTTTTGTATCCTGATTTTAATACACAGGCACCGTAGTTCAATGGATAGAATAGAAGTTTCCTAAACTTTAGATGCAGGTTCGATTCCTGCCGGAGCCACAAATAAAATTTTCAACAGCTTTAACCGCCTTCAACCCTCTTCAATAGAGGGTTTTTCACTCAAGGAGTTTTGATTACGCTCATATTTTACCAACATTTGTTTGGTCTTTCTTTACCGTGATTTTTTGTTTCATCAAACTAAAAAAGAGGGGGAACCACACTTGAATCTCAGTATTTATAAATGTTTTATTTAAAAAAACAGAGGTGGCTATGTTAATATAATTGCCTTGTAAATTACGGAAGTGTACTATTTTTTTCATTCTATCCGAAATCCTAGTAAGCTCAGCACCTTTTTAGCCAGCGTAATTGGCATTGCACCATGAGCGGTAACTAAATTTCCATCAGCTATTATTTTTGAGTCGCCGATGATTGCACCTTCGCGTATTAATTGTTTGCTAACAGAATCTGTTTTATTCTTAAATGCGTTAGTGGCAAGAGTTTTGTTTTCTACTAAAAATTTGTCGTTGCTTAATTTAACAGGTATTAATCCTGCCAAGCCTTGAGAAAGGGCAGCTACTATTCCGCCATTTTCGTAGATCTTTGCAGCAATATCACCAATACTTTTTGCGTTGGGATAATCAACTAAACAACTATAGCCTCCTGAATAGTAAATAACGTTATAATCGTTTGCGTTAATCTGTGAAGGTGTTAACGAATTTTTTAGTTTATCCTCAAAGGCTTTTTTTTCTTCATCGGGTAATTTAAATTTTTTAGGATAGTGCATTTTGTATGCTAATGGAACGTTGCCCCCATTGGGACTAACAATATCCACATCTTTAATTCTAAATCCTGAATTATAAAGTGTTGCGTAAAAATCAGATATTTCGGGCGCCCAACTGCCCCAGGTGTGATCGTTTGGTTTTGAAATTAAGTTATCGGCACTGGTAGCAACAATAAGTATTTTTTTATTATTATTTATCTGTGCAAAAAAAACATGGCCACAAAAAATAATGGAGAAAATAAAATATCTTTTTTTCATTATTAGATTCTTTAAAAAAAGGCCAGTAATGCTACTGGCCTTTTTTATTTTTACTATTTCTAAACTAAATTTTTCAATATTAAAGTGTAAATACCTTTTTCTATTCTTTAATCAATTTTTTTGTCATAGATCCCACCCGAACAAAATAAATTCCTTTTGGCTGATTGTCCAGATCGATTTCAAATTTGTTTTCTTTTGTGTCGATAGAATAAATCAATGAGCCCAAAGCGTTAAATATTTGTAAGTTAGTTTCGCCATTATTTGAAATGAAAACAGTTATTTTATTATTGAATGGATTAGGATAAGCGCTTAAATTATTGCTTTCATTTCCTTTGCTTGATAAGATACCTGTACAGGTAGAAACCGATTGTGTGATAATTGCTGAATTAACACAGCCATTAGCGCCTGTTCCGTTAACAGTATAACTTGTTGTAATAGTTGGCACAACGGCTATTACCGCATTATTGGAAGTTGTATTCCATGTATACGTGTTTGCGCCGCTTGCTGTTAAACTTGCCGTTTGTCCAATACAAATTAAACTCAAATTAGAAACCGCTGTTACGTTTGGTAAACTATTTGTTGCTACGGTAACGGTTTCCGATTTGGTGCATCCGTTAGCATCCATAACATCTACTGTATAATTTGTGGTAGTAACAGGGCTTACAAGTGCTGTATTTGAGATGGGGCCTGACACCCATGAGTAATTAATCCAACCAGTACCACCACTTGCTGTTGCAGTTAATATACTTGAATTACCAATACAAATAGTAGGATTACTTGCCACTGCTGTTAAACTTAAAGCGGGTGGATTTATTATTGCAAAGGTTTGTGTTGTTGTGCCGCAAGTGTTAGAAACAGAGCAAGTATAATTGCCTGGTGTAAGAGCGCTTGCTGTTGATAAATTACCGCCGGTTGGGCTCCAGGTATATGTAAACGGGCCATTGTTTGATGCTGTTACCGAAGCGCTGCCAACGCCGCCGTGACAAAGTATATTATCAATTGTAAGATTTATGTTAGGCAGGCACGAGCTATACTCTAATAAATTGCCGAAGCTTGGGTGTGAACCAAGGTAATTACCGCTACCGCCAGAAAAATTAACTAATACAGTACTTGTTGGCGCACTTATGTCAAATTCAAAAATAACACCATCGTTGTTTGTACCACCAGAGAAAGTCATACCAAATAAATTCCCATTAGATCCCTGTATCAATGACCCTTGAGGAAAACTTCCAGGATTTGCGCCAGATGTGCCGGTAAAATCAAATATTGATGTGAAAGTGCCGGGCCCTGTTGTTTTATATTCGAAGAGCGTACCATCGCCGGTTGCTCCACCACCGCTTGTTAAACCATAAAGTTTACCATTGCTTGCCGTTAATAAACTGCCTTGTGGATTAATACCACCGTTTGCCAATGATGAGAAATGGTGTTTTACTGCATAAACACTAGCGTTGATATCGTATTCAAATAAAGTGCCTTCATTGTTTGTACCACCAATATCTGTTAAGCCGTATAATACACCAGGGGTTGATTCAACGAGCGAGCCAATTGGGTTAGCTCCCATAAAATTTCCGGAAACGCCGCTAAATTCAACAACTTTTGAATACGTGTTTGTTGCAATATCAAATGAGAATAAAACACCATCATTGTTGTTACTTCCGCCCATAGTTGTAAAACCATATAACAACCCGTTCGACGCTTTTAATAATGAACCTGACGGTCTATAGCCATTAGTTCCAATATTAAAATTGTAATGAACACTATATGTATTTGTACTAAGATCATAAGAAAAAATTACTCCCTGACCATTTGTTCCGCCATAATATGTTAAGCCAAAAACTAAATTAGGGCTTATCTCGGTTAAAGAACCTTTTGGCTGGCTGCCAGGATAACTACCGGTATTACCTGTAAAATTAAACAACGGCACAATTGTATTATTATTTGGATTATATTTTATCAGGTATCCGTTTCCTGTTGCAAAAAAACCGTAAGAATCATACGTTACCATTCCATAAATATTTCCGTTTGTTGCCTTGATAAAAGAACCATGTGGCTTTGCCCCGTTTGTGTTGCCATCAAATGAACCTGTGTTATAAGATCCGGATGTGAGATTATAATTAAAAGCCACGCCGCTATTAGGCCCATTACCTCCTGCGCCGGCCATACCTAATAATGAATTTTGTGCTTTAATTAAATTTAAGGATAATAATAAAAATATGCATGTGCCTATTTTTTTACTCCTCTCTAGTACTTTGTTTTTCATGTTTTCTGTTTTTTTAATTTAAGTTTTATTTATTTTCAACGGAGATTTTATATTCAGGATATTATTCTTTAATAATTTTCTTTGTTGCAGAACCTACTTGAATAAAATAAATTCCGTTTGGTTGATCTTTTAAATTTATTTCTAAAACGCTTTCTTTTAATTCTGTTGAATAAACCAAAGAACCTAAAGAATTAAATACCTGTAGCTTCGTTTTTGTTTGATGGTTTATAGAAACAGTTACTTCATTAGTAAAAGGGTTTGGATAAACATTAATTAAATTATTTTTATTTTGTTTGGTAATAAAAATATCTGTACATGTAGAGACCGATTGTGTAATAATTGAAAAGTTCTCACAACCATTTCCGTCGGTTCCACTTATGGTATAAGTTGTTGTAATACCTGGTGAAACAGCTATTACAGTATTAGTGGAAGCGGTACTCCAGGTGTAGGTATTGGCTCCACTTGCTGTTAAACTCGCAGTTTGCCCAATACATATCAAACTTAAATTAGAAACTGCGTTTACATTTGGCAAGCTATTAACCCATTGCGCCACCATTGCCGAATTAACGCAGCCATTTGCATCTGTAATATCAACCGTATAAATTGTTGTTGAATTTGGGTTTACTACAGAGATGCTAGTAGTTGGCCCCGCAACCCATGAGTACGTAATAGGTCCATTACCACCACTAGCCGTTGCGGTTAAGGTGCTTGAGTTACCAGCACAAACGGTTGGGTTGCTGACTGCTGCATTTACTATTAATGCAGGGGGCTCTGTAATTGTGAAATTTTGAATTGTTACACCACAACTATTTGTGGTAGCGCAGGTATAATTTCCAGGAGCAAGTCCGCTTGCTATTGATAAATTGCCACCAGAAGGAATCCACGTATAAGTATATGGCGCATTGTTAGTTGCTGTAATTGTTGCACTTCCATTGTTATTACCGAAGCAACTTACATTTGTTTGAGCAGCGTTTATTGAAGGCGCAAGGCATAAAGTATATTCCAATAAATTTCCATGGGTTGCGTTCGATCCAATACTATTACCTGAGTTACCCGAAAAGTTAACTAATACTGTACTGTTAGGTGAACTTAAATTGTATCCGAATATTACACCACTATTTAAACTACCCCCGTTACCCGTCATACCGTATAGATTTCCATCTGATCCTTGTATCAAAGAACCTTGCGGGGTGCCACCCGGATTTAAACCGCTGGCACCGGTAAAGTCGAATTTAGCTGTGTAAGTGCCGGGCCCGGTCAAATCATACTCAAACAATACTCCGTTACCTATTCCACCATTACTTGTTAACCCATACAACATCCCGTTATTTGCTTTTAACAGGCTTCCCTTTGGAAAAGTTCCTCCCGAAGCGGTTGTAAAATTATATTTAACGGCATAAGAATTAGTAACAATATTATATTCAAACAACACGCCCGAACTATTTGCGCCTCCGATACTTGTTAGTCCATAAAGCAAACCGGCGCTTGCTTCTATTAATGAGCCTTTCGGATCTCCTCCCATAAAACTTCCGGTACTACCAGTAAAATCAACTAACTTGGTATAGGCACCATTATTAGCGTCAAAAGAAAATACAACGCCATTATTATTAACTCCGCCAAAAGAAGTCATACCATAAAAAAGCCCGTTTGAAGCTTTTATTAAAGTTCCTTGTGGTCTCCAGCCATTTGAAGAAATAAAATTGTAAAGAACACTATATGTATTAGTACTAAGTGTATAAGAAAAAATTACTCCGCCGTTATTAGCACCGCCACGTTGCGTTAAACCATAAACTACACCCGGGCTAACTTCGAGTAAAGCCCCATAAGGTCGGGCACCAGGAAAAGCACCACTTGTTCCTGTAAAATTAAATAAGGGAATAATATTATTATTGTTAGCATCGTATTGCAAAAGGTAACCATTACCTCCGGGACTAAATGAACCTCCATCATAAGTAACCATACCATAAATATTACCGTTACTGGCCTTAATAAATGAACCATTAGGCTGTGCTCCGTTTGTAGTGCCATTAAACGCATTTGCATTATAAGTATTTGAATTAAGATTATAATTAAACGCGGCTCCAAAATTAGATGCACTGCCACCAAGTTGAGTCATTCCTAATAGTGCAGTTTGAGCTTTTATTGGCCCAGTGCTTATGGTTAAAGCTAGGAGCGATAAGTATGTGCTTATTTTTTTGAGTACTTTATTTTTCATTTATAGTTCTGTTATTTAATAATGAGCTAAGATCTAACATTGCTTAAAAACCTTAAAACAGAATACTGTCATCGGCATAGATGAGTCTGCGAATGACATTTTTTAACAAAATATTTTTAACCAGAAATTATTAAGAACAAATAAAAAAAATTCGTAAAAAAATAACTATAAAATAATTGTATCAGGCTTAGTTACCACTTATTCAGAATAAGCGCATTATTAAAGAAAAAATAAGAATCACTGAAAAGTTGTAAAAGGTTAGTTCAACTATCTTTTCGTGTAATTATTAGATGTTATCGGCATTGTTTGATTAAAAAAATAAAAAAAGATTAAAACCAGTTACAAAAAGTGATTTTAATTGTTTGAGCTGTTTTTTTAAAATTACATTATGTATTTATTAGAATATACTCTTCTGCTAACTAAATGCACAACGCGTAGATTAATAATTCTACTGAGTTTTGTTTTTATTTATCAAAATATTTTTTGCCAGGTTAGAATTATAAAACCTGTTAAACAGTACCCTCATCAAACTAATTTGTCTATTGGAGGCGGACTAAACAGAAGCGTATTGATATTAACCCGCAACGTAAAGAACGATAACGATGCCCTTGGATTTAATTGTTCGTTAACTTATGGTGGAGCAAAATTGCTAAGAGGTAAAATTGAATACACGCATTATAATAGAATAGACATTGAGCCAACATGGTACAATATTAAATCATCCACACTCGAAATAAATTTACAAGCATTGGCGCGCTTTAAAAAAACCAAAGCCTATTTCTATCCCTTATTCGGCTTAAGCTATAATTTATTCTCCGGTTATTTTACCGGAAAAAATGATTTTTTAAACTTAAACGAAAAATATAAAAAGAATACAATAGCGAGAACTAATTGGTTTGGAATAAATGCCGGCGTTGGATATGAATATAGTTTTAAAAAAATAAGTATTGTTGGAGAATACAAAATGCGGGTCGGTAACTCGGGACCGCAATTAAATATTATGGATGTATGTTTTAGTTTTGGACTAACCTATCATCTAAAAGTGCCTTCCATATACAAGATTTTTTCAGGAACAAAAAACAGGTATTTTTTAAACTAAAAAAATAAAATCAAAGTGTAAAAGAAGACTTTAACAATTAAATATAAATCATATGAAAAAACAATTAATACTCTGTTCTGCTATATTAGCAGCAACAAGTGTCACATCGCAAAACGGACATATTAAAACGAAGCCTTCAGGTTTTAAAAATATGACTGAAAATATAGCAGCAAAATTTGCTATTGAAAATAGTGGAAGTATTTCTTCTAATTTAAAACGTTCAGAATATCTCGACCATCCGGAAAATTTGGCTGCCGAAAAATCAGCTGTAACAATGCCCCCATCTACCATCAACTGGAACTTATTGTGCGGTTCAGCGAATGTTTATGGTATGCTTGTAAGTCAATCAAGACCTTTACAGTACAACCCTAATGTAAATGCTATTTCGTTTGTTCATCGAAAAAGTGCAAGTTATCAATACACTCCGGCAATTCCTGCAAATGCAGAAAGCGGCATAATTGTGGCGGAGATAACTTCGGATTGGGGCCTTACGTGGGATAGTACCTGTATTTGGTCTGATGCAACAAATTGGGGGCGATATCCACAAGGCGCTATTTACAGTGCTCCAGGTAATACAAATATAGCTAATGCTTATGTTGTGGGTTGTGGGCCAACGGTTGCAGGCGCTAATTTTTCGGGAAACTGGTATGCCAGTAAAAAATTAGCAGCGCCAAGCTCAACATTGTTTAATTCAACTCTCGATCCTACACCGGGAGCGCAGCAGTTCCTATCCTTCTCACTGCCAACATACCCTGCAAACCAAGGCCCACATGGCTGGTCGCGTTATGGCTTTACTTCAACAGATGACGGCGCAGTTAGATCATTAGCATTAATTCAGAACGATCAAACCGGACTTTCAACAATGCGAGGGTTTTCTATTGTTAAAGGAACATTTAATGCCGGTGCATTTACATGGACAAACGATTCAATTATTCCCGCAACAATTTTAAAAAACGATGGAACTAAACATTTATTATCTGCGCCTCAAATGGCCTGGAATAAAGCCGGTACTGTTGGATACCTGGTTTCGATTGGCGCCATAGCAGGTTCAACGCTTTCAAATAAAAGCTATCAACCAATAATTTACAAAACAACCAATAGCGGCGCGAGTTGGTCAGCGCTACCATCTATTGATTTTAATTCGCCAACAATGTCGTTTGTTACCGATCACCTCGCAAATTTGCAACCGCCAAGCACAAATACAAACATATCAGCTCCGTGGTTTATTGACTACGATATAACCGTAGATGCAAATAACGATTTACACATTGCCGCGCAATGCGCTAGTGCGGCCAGCGATGATAACGATCAGTTAACTTCGGTAAGTCAGTTTACAACGTCTGTTAATCCAGGTGAAAATTATTTTTGGGCACACACTCCCGGTAATCATCCATACTTATATGATTTTATTGGCAATGGTACATCTGCCTGGAAGTTAAAAGTTATAGATTCAATAGCAACTGAAGATCCAAGTCCTACACCCAGCGGAGACGGGTTTAACGACAATCCGTGGGATGCAACGGGAACAGGCGGCGTTAAAATTAATGTAGACAGAATTCAATTAGCACGTACACCGGATGGCAATTACATAACCTATTCGTGGGTAGAATCTGATACTAATTTTACAAATGGCGGAAGAAAATGGAATTCGTTACCAAATATTAAAACACGTTGTATGGCAATTGGATCTGGTACAAACATGTACCAGGTTTCGCCTACAGAAATTAATGTATCTAAGGTTAGTGCTGGAACCGGAACGTTAAATACAAATGTTGTCAACCGTGCCACCTTGCATTACATATCTCCTACAACAAGCAGTGCTTCTGTTTTTGTAAACACAAGTGCATCAACCTACACAATTGATATTAATACACCAATTACTGTAACTAATAGTAATCCATTTTCGCAATTGACGAATAATTCTACCTGGATTCAAACCGGCAAACTATCCTACGCATTTACTGGTACTGCCACTGCAACCGGAACAACGAATATAGGATTTGCTGAAAACTCAATAAACAGCGTAAACAACAGTGTCATTTTCCCAAATCCTTCTTCAGAAAATACAACCTTAGCAATTGATCTGAAGGACAATTCAACTGTTAACGTTGTTATGGTAAACGCACTTGGGCAGATAGTTAAAACTACTTCAACTCAAGGTAAAGTAGGCCAAAATAACATCAGTATTAATCTTTCAGGCTTATCGGCAGGAATATACTTTACAACTGTAAAAGTTGATAATGCAACAAATACAAAAAAACTAATAGTGCGGTAATTCTAATTTCGCTGAAATGTTTTATAAGCCCCTTTTGTTAATACAAAAGGGGCTTTTTTTGAGTTGATTTTTAAGCTTTAACCTTTTACATACTAATAAATGCCGATAACTGCTTTTAGCTTTCAAAAACAGGTAGGTAAACTATTTTTGCATGAGTAATTATTCTTTTAATAAGTGAAATCAATTTGTTTACCAAACAAAAATGAGATTCTATTAAAATATTAGGTAAACGCTCAATGAAATCTAATTATCAAATTACAGAAAGCGCTATTATAAATGCAGAAACTTCAAAAGTGTTTAGCGTTTTAGAGGATGTGGGTAATTGGCATTTATGGACGAAATCAATTACGAAAATTTCTTTTATCGACCACTGTAAATTTGAAACTAACGGTAAAGTTCGCATAGAACAGCCAAAACTTACACCTGCAATATGGACAATCACAGAAATAAATAAAAACCATTCTTTCACCTGGCGAACGAAAACATTTGGTGTAACTATTACTGCTAAACATTTAATAAAAAATGTAAATAATAAAACTCTTGCAGAATTGCATATGAGCTACGAAGGTTTTTTTGCAAGCTTACTCTATAAACTTACAGTAAGGCTCACTAAACAATATTTGAATATGGAAATATCAGGATTAAAAAAAGAATGTGAGAAATAGATTAAGCTTTACTAAATAGTTAAATAAAGTAGGATTTGAAATAGCGCTTAGAAATTAAAAGATTAACTGCTAATAATTTAAATACTATTTCAAACGATAAAAGAATTAGTTGACTAATTTATTGAATAGCATCTCATTTATTTGTTCACTAATTTATATTTTACATAATGAATCCTATTATTGTTTGTTATAATGCATCTTTAATTGCCGATCCGCTTTTATCGAGTTCCTTTATTACACCTTCGATAAAAAATTTGCAGGATGTCAATTTTTATGGGTATTGGCCATTTGCCCTAGTATTGGTTTTTTTTTGCTCTTTGTTATTAGTATATTTTCTACGGTTAAAAGGCAATACGCATAAAAATAAATCTGGTCTTAGCTCAAACTATTTTACAGATTATTTAAAAAATGAAACGACGGAAAAGATTCCGCATCTAAAAACCAGTGAAAGAATTATAAATGACACTACAAGATTAAACCCAGCTATTGTTTGGCGAGTAGAGACACCTGAAAGTATTGACGAATTGCAAACTATAATCCAAAACGCAGATACGCCAATATCAGTTAGCGGTGCCAGATTTAGTATGGGTGGTCAAATAAGCAGCCCTAAGAGTATACATATTGATACGCGAAAATTAAATAAAATAATTTCATTTTCTTTAGAAAACAAAACCATTACAGTTGAACCGGGTATCCGATGGTGTGATATTCAAAAGTTTATTGATAAATACAATTTAAGCATAAAAATAATGCAGACGTATGCTAACTTTACTGTTGGCGGATCTGTTAGTGTAAATTGCCATGGGCGTTATTTAGGTTTAGGCCCATTGATCTTATCGATCAAATCTATAAGTTTAGTTTTAGCCAATGGCGAACTAGTATTTGCCTCTAAAAAAGAAAATAAAGATCTATTCTTTGGATGTGTTGGGTGTTATAATGCCATCGGTGTTATTAGCTCAGTACAATTAGAATTAGCCGAAAATGCTACAGTTGAGCGAATTCACAAAACAGTAAAAAACACAACATATCAAAACTATTTCTTTGATGTTATAAGAGATAACAAGGATATCGTTTTTCATAATGGCGACCTATACCCTCCCTCTTATAATCAAATACGTGCAGTAAGTTGGGTGAAGACTGAAAAGAACCCCACAGAAAAAAAACGTTTAATGTCTCCAACTACGTCATATCCCATAAAACGTTACTTTATAAACGTCTTCAGTAAAAACAAATTTGCCAAGTGGAGGCGGCAATATATTTACGATCCAATATTGCTTAGTAAACCGAAAGTACATTGGAGAAATTATGAAGCAGGTTATGATGTAGCGGAATTAGAACCTAAATCAAGAAAAAAAAGCATATATGTTCTGCAAGAATATTTTGTGCCAGTTAAGCAATTTAGTTCGTTCTCAAAGTGCATGGTCGACATATTTAAACGTTACAATGTAAATGTTATTAACGTTTCTGTAAGACACGCTTTAACCGATTGTGGCTCTTTGCTCGCCTGGGCAAGAGAAGAAGTTTTTGCTTTTGTAATTTGGTATAAACAGGGAATAAGTGACGCGGAGAAAAACAAAGTTGGCGTTTGGACACGCGAACTAATTGATGCAGCAATAACTTTTAAAGGATCATATTATTTGCCATACCAGATCCATGCCACCGCAGAACAATTTCTTAAGGCTTATCCAAATGCAGATAAACTTCTTACATTAAAAAAAAAGTTTGATCCTACGTATAAATTCAGAAATGCGCTTTGGGATACCTATTACCAACCTAACAAAATTAACATGAGTAATACAACATCAGAATTTAAATTCGTTTTTTCAGATCCGAATTGGAGTGATAAGTTTTATCGCTTTTTACAGATAATTTTTCACCTGTATCCTGAAGATAAGTTTCACCATTTGATTGCCTTAACCAGTGCAGAGCAAAAAAATGATCGTGAAATTTACAGATGCATTCAGAATGAGTTGCCTAAAATAAAACCATTTCTTTCAGAACTAACAATGGCACTACCTGCTTTAAAAAAGCAAAAAAACGAAATGGCAAAGCAGGTGCTACATATACTTAGAAAAACAACAACAATTAATGGATATTTGGAAATTGGCTCAACGGGTCGCTATATAAGTGAATTGCGCAAACATATTAAACTGTCGGGAAGCATTTTTATTACAAACGATATTCCTCCGGATAATTCTATTGCTGATATTTTTGAACGAGGTCAAATAAAAAAATTAGGACGTTTTTTTGATCTGAATAATTACCAGCCTATCCCTCAACATGAGATTGCGAACGAAAGCGTTGATCTGGTTACTTGCCATATTGGGCTGCACCATTGCCCACCCCAACTATTAGATAATTACATCAAATCAATTTACAGAGTATTAAGAAAAAATGGAATATTCATCTTACGCGATCATGATGTGCAAACAGAACAAATGGCTGTTTTTGTTTCTGTAGTTCACACAGTGTTTAATCTCGGACTAAATATCAACTGGGAAAAGAACAGCTTAGAATTTAAATCGTTTAAATCCATCGCGGAATGGAGTCGGTTAATTTCAAACCATGGATTTAAAGACACAGGTGAAAGAATATTACAGGATAATGACCCCACGGATAATACTTTAATTGCATTCATAAAACAATAGTCGCCAAAATTATACACATATGTGATGTTTGATTAAAATTTTTGAAGTTATTATATAGGCCTTGATTTTTAAGAAGATTCTTTACGGTTTTTTACTATTTAAACATCTACAAAATCTGTTATTCATAATAAATTGCTATGTGAAGAGTTTTCTGATTTTTAATTCCCTTAACAAGTTCTTCTTTGTTTTGATCATTTAACTGTTCTAGTTTTTTTAAAACTCCATTCAGTTCAACCCATATTTCAGGAAAAGTTGCATTCGAATCTATTTGAAGACAAAATCGCTTTTGCACAATTGGAAATTCTTTAATCGTATTTTCCATGTTTTTATTAGTTAATTATAATTTCGTTGAGGCTGCAAGGCGTAGAATTAGAAAGAAAATAAAAACCGTACTATGAAAATTACTCTGCTCAATTTTATTAAAATTTATTATTCTATTTTGAATACCTTCTTCGGACCAAATATTTGATTATTTATTGATACATGGATCGAATATGCTCCGTTACTTAATTCGCTTATACTACTAGTAATTTTTTGCTTGCCTGGCTCTATAAATTTAGTGCAAGATTTAACTATTCGGCCATACATATCTATTACATTTATTTTCAATACCGACAGGGATTTTAAATTCAGATCAAAATAAAATTCATTATTGCACGGATTGGGATAGAAATTCAGGTCATCAACATCTAAATCATTTTCCGCAGCATAACATATTGAGGTGCGTTTTTTTTGCCCTGTTAATTCAACGGCGGCAATTCTATAATAATAAGGCGTATTTGAAATAGCCGTTTCGTCAATAAAAACATACTTATCTGCTCTGTTTTTAGCAATAATTTTTCCTATTACATCAAAATTAACTGCATCCAGGGATCTTTCTATTTCAAAAAAAGACATACTTTGTTCTATTGCAGTTTCAAAATGCAAAGCGTTTTTATTACCTGATTTTTGGCAGTTAAATGAAATAAACTCAATTGGAAGAACGGTACTGCAAGACCCATTACAACTTATTGGACAAGATGCGAGGTCGCCACCCCCTCCTCCAAAATTTGGGGCAACGTTTGTAAATGTGATGCTTGATCCGGAAATTGTTCCCACATATACAGCGCCGGAAGAACTTGTTGTTACAATGTAATTGCCAACAATTGCTAATCCACCGCCACCTGTAGTGCTTGGCATTCCAGAAACTGAACAGCTTGACAAGAGCACACCAGCGGGGCTATAAACACTTAATGATTGCGGTGCAAGCGTTTTCATTACATAAACGTTACAGCAATTATCTACAGCAATATCAGCTGCACCCGCAGAGGAAACCCAACCTGGCACAGTAAATAAAAGAGTTGCGTTAGATGATCCAGTATATAAATATACATCACCTGTTCCTACGTTAAAATTATAAATACAACCAGGCCCAACTGCTAAATTACCTGTATTACCAATAGTGGTTGAATGGCCTGTTGTAATCCAAACTGAACCGTTCCACCAATGGTACATCCCAATTAATACGGTGTAAAACGCCATAGGCGGTGATGCAGAATTTGCATTTGGTCCATAGCCCAATCCGCCCATGGCAACGGTCATTGTGTTAACGCTGCTTATAGTTGAAGGATTTGTCCCCAATAAAAAAGGTTGGGAAGGGTCAAACGCTTTTAATGGATTACTTAGAACATACACCATTCCATCCGGGCAAGACTGCGATTTAATACTATAAGAAAGAAAAATCAGAAAGATAAAACCTAATACTTTACGCATTTTACAGATAATGTCAATACTATATATATTTGAAATGACCGAAGTCACCTTAGCCTCGTACACGCCTTACATTTATTTCAATAAACAAGTGAAAATCAAAATTCTTAGTAGCATGGTTCGATGGGAGCAACTTTTTTATTTATAATCTCAAGACAGTCGAATTTTAGGTCTTTCAGGTCAATATTTTTATTTTCCCAGGTAAAAGGATAATCAATTGTGTAGGGTTTTTTGTCTATAATTTGTGATAAAATATAATTAGCTCCAATTTCAGCCTTAAGGCATTTCGGCGCTTCTTTTACAAAAAAAGTTTTTTCAACAATCCCTTTAGATGAATTATTATACTGAATGATTTTATAAATGATCTTCATATTTAAAGTAGAATCTTTACAAACATTTTTATAAAAAATAACCGGCTTATTATCAACCGAAAATTTTAAAACTTCTTTGAAATCATTTTGCGTATTAACTTTAGTGAATAAAAGAGCGTTGAGTATAATTATGCATTTAATTGATAATATCTTTAGCATGTTTTTTAATAGATAATAAGTTTCTTTTTATAAACAGAATTTACGTCGTTGCAAATTGCTATAATGTAAACCCCTTTACTTAATTCATGCGTAGATATATTCTGAGTCTTTTTAAAACTATTAGTTTCATTAGATAAAACTAGTTTTCCTAAAGCGTCGTAAATTTTAATTCTCGAAAAAGCACCCCTGTCTTCTATATTTTCAATAAAAATCTCTTCACTCGCATTATTGTAGTAAACATGGTAAGATGCATTTTCATTTTTAAGCTTATTTAAACCCACATAATCAGGAACATTAAAAGATAACACTCCGCCCGAAGTAGATGTATAAAGTACCGCATTACCATGATTTTGTATAGAAACTTTAACTCTTAATATACCTGTAGTTGGATAAGAAAACGATACATAAAAATTTACCGAAGGTGTTAATCCCGCAATATAAGACCGTAAAACCTGGTTGGATGCAGGCACTTCGTAAATCAGGGAATCGTGGTTAAATGAAGGGTCATCGCCCGCGAATAAAATACAATAATCCATTGTATTCTCTTTATGATAAGATCCGTAAAAATCCGACACTACAACTCTTCCGTTATCCTTGTTAACAGATAATACATTCAAAGGTTGGCTCGCATTAGGTAATACCGAAACCAAATGCATAAAATAATCCTTAGGTTGATTAACTGCGTTATTTATTCTCACTGATCTGCCAAATATACTTGCAGATTTTGTAAGCGGATAACACGTATGCACATACGCTGTTTTTTGAGCGTTTGAATAATAACTATAAGAAGAATCGTTACTTAATTGTGGTACTCCATTATAATTTAACCCAAACCATTTTTTATAATTGTTACTTGTTTTTACTATATCAAAAATTGCAACTTTTTCGAGTCCGGGAATGTAAAGAAACTGTCGTTGATTTTTATCTACGCAATTAAACACATTTGTACGTGCCTGGTAAATTGGTGTTGAGTTCGACCATAAATAAGAATATTCTTGATTTAAATCACTTCTAACATTTGTAGAATGCTCTATTGGGTCATGAAATGGATACATTTCAAAATTGTTCATTTTCTGAACGTGTATACAATTGTGCATCGAATCTGCACCTTCAATACCAGAAGGAGCATAAATATTTTTATCTATTAATAACCAGCCATTATTGTAAACTGAAAAATGTCCTGAGCCGTTGTGAGCATGGTCACCATATCTTCCACCAGCTCTATAACTAACCCACTGGCTGTTGCTGTTCCAACCGGTTCGCCTGATAAACTGGTCAGTTCCTGAAGTGTCGGTATAGATATAATTATTTTGATAGAAGGGAAGCGTTCTATAATCAACGGGGTTAATTTCCTGATTTGAGTATAAAAAAGGAAACCATCTGTATGCGGTAACTGCAAACTTATTAAACGGCACAGTTTCGTTTGCCCAAAAAACAGCAACTTGTTTTGCCTGTGAATTGTTTGAGTAACTTGAAACCAAATCGGCTGCCAATCTATGAAACTCCCATAATTCGCCGGTTGATTCTCTCGCCCAATCGCCTTCTGGCAGCATATGCGTTAAATTTGGTAAGCTTGCAAATGGTAAAAATTTTACTGCGTCTTCATCGTAAGTAGTATTTATAAAATGATCTACTACATTATTTGTTGCTGTTTTAAAAATTGCTAAGGCTTTAAAATAATTAACCGCATAGCCAGCGCCGTATCCCCAGCCTTCGTTAGCGTCGCCGTTTTTTAACCTTGTATTAGCGTAATTCATTAAAAATGGTCTTATAGAATCTGCCTTTGAGATAAATTTATTACCATTAACCTGATCTTCCGAATGAATAGCAAAACCAACGCTGGTAATCCCTACAAAATGCCCCATTGTATAGTTGTTTCCTTCGTAATAATAAGGGCCATACCAAATACCATAAATATTTGGCTTTGTTAAAATCCAATCTCCCCAATAAACCAACCTTGTCCTCACCGTGTTTCTAAAAGTTGGGCTAAGGTAATTGTACAACCAATCATACAGCATTGAGATTTCTACCATTGTACTTCTTGACTCGTATCCAGAATCATAATACATTGTGCTATCCTTGGTATAATTATTAAAATATTCTTTAAATAAACTGATGGCCGAATCGCGGTGCGCCACATTGCCACTTGCGTAAAAAGAAAGTGCGTACATAAAAGCATATTGCTCTCCACCGTATACATGATTCATAATGTATTGTGAATTATATCCCGAAACAGCATTTATTCTCGTAACCAGTTGTTGCCACTCTATTGTGTTATTTAGCTTCCTGTTTTGCAGCTTTTGAATAATAGTCGAATCAAGTAAAACTCTTGGGTGGCTTTGCTTAACAACTATTTGCGCATTAATAGTACTATGCGCTATCAAACAAATTAAAAAAGTAAATAGATATTGTTTTGCTTTCATTTTTAGACTTTTATTTATATTATCTCAAATAACTGAATCAAAATACATATTGCATAGTGCAAATAAGTTAACGGTAGCAAATTGGGTGAGAGTGGCGGCAAAAAGTTTGGCTATGGCAACAACAGGTTAAAAATTTTATCCTTCAATCTTTAAACCGTAAAAATATTTGAATTTTATTTTATGATATTTTCACTTAAGCATAGATCGTATGAAATAATAAATTACTAATTTTTCCGTCTGATATTTTGAATGAGTGTTTTATTATTCATTAATATTTTAAATAATTTGAAAAAAACTAAAGACATATTTAAAAATATTTTCACCGCTTATTTGCTCTTTCTTCTTAACTTTTCGTTTGCACAAGATGAGGGTAATTACTTTATTAATAATTATTCGAGTACTATTTATAAAGGAGCAATTCAAAATTTTGATATTATTCAGGATGATTTTGGCCTACTTTATTTTGCGAATAATTCTTTTATACTGGAGTACAATGGCAAAAGCTGGTTGCGTATTCATTTAACGGATGGATCCAAAACTCCCACGTCTTTTGCCAAAGGAAATAATGGCGTTATCTACGTTGGTGGCGAAAATGAAATTGGTTTTTTGGAGCGGGATGTAAAAGGTAAAACTCTGTACAGATCGCTTAACCATTTATTAAAACAAGAAGAAAAAGATTTTACGAAAGTCTGGTACACTTTAATAAATAACGAGGATGTTTTTTTCTGCTCTAATGAAAGGATAATAAGATATAGCAAAGGCAAAATTAAAAGCTGGAAGCCTAAAAACTCTTTTCACAAGGCGCATATTATTAATAATATCCTCTTTGTGCGGGAAGTTGACAGAGGATTAATGTTTTTAAAAAACGACGTTTTTGAAATGGTAGAAAAAACAGAGGTTCTTGCCGATGCGGATTCTAAAATAGCTTTTTTACTGCCATATAAAAACAATAACGAATTTCTAATATTTACAAGATCTCAAGGTATCTTTCATTTTGATTTTAACCCCCGTGATATTAAAAAATCCTTATTAACAAAATATGAAGGCAATGCTTATTTAGATACATTATTAAAATACGAGCCTTACGATGGTTTGATTGCAAAGAATAGCAACATTATTATTGGCACTATTGATAACGGCTTATTCGTATTTGACAAAAACTATCATTTACTTAAAACAATTTCAACAAAAAACGGCTTAATTAATAATGAATGCAGAAGGCTATTTATCGATAACCAAAATAATCTATGGATTGCTTTCAACAATGGTATTTCAAAAGTTGAGATCAATTCTCCATTGAGAAAATGGGATAAATACAATCAAATAGAAGGGCTGGTGACGAGTTTTGTTAAATATAAGAACAATAAATATATTGCCACATCTAAGGGTCTAATGATATATGATGAACACAAAAGTGTTTTCAATTACATTGAGGCCATTCCGGAACGGTGCTTAGCTTTAGAAGTTATAAAAGATCGTTTATACATTGCCACAGAAAGAGGCTTATATACTTTTGATGGCAAAACTTTTAATTTGCTTTATGAAGAAAGCACCGTTAATACAATAAAATACACAGAAGCTCATCCAAAACTAATTTTTTGCGGAACTGATAATGGCATTGCAGTTATAGGTGCCTTAAGCCAAAAATATCTATATGAAATAAAATCGCCATTAAATTCCCCGGTACTTTATATGGCGTTTCTAGACGAAACAAGACTGTTGGCTTCTACCAGAAGCGAGGGCATTTTTTACGCTGATCTTTTAACAAACAAACCCTTTATTTTGCCGAATAAAAAATTTTACAAAGCTACAACAGATAATTTTCTTTTCGATTATAACAATAACGTTTATATTGGAACAGATAGTGGCTTATACTCGATTAACAAAAGATTAAATTTCGTTTCCGAAAAATATATCAATAAACTTTTGAGAGGAAAATACAGCGTCATCAACGCTGCGTTTTCCGGCAATGACCTATTTTTGTCTCTTTCGCATTTAAAAGGAAACGATATCGGAAAAGAAGAAAATGTAGCCTTCTCAATAAAAAAAAACGGCACCCCAACTCAAATCTATTTTAATTTAAGTAAAACCGGCGACATGGCTTCAAGGCATATGTACTTTGACTCAAACAAAGTTTTTATTTCGAATGACGAGGGAGTTTTTATTCTAGACAAAGAGAATGGTTTTTTAAACTCGCAATTAAAATCCTATGTGTCATTAATAATTCATAATACAGACACACTATTACATAATTTGCAAAAAAATAATGACTCATTAAGCTTCCAATATGGCTCTAATAAATTTGCATTTGAGTTTGGCGCAAACGATTTTTCCGACGAATCTAAATTATTGTTTCAATACTATTTAGAGGGCTACGAAAGCGATTTTAATAAATGGACAGAAAAAAATAAAGCCTACTATGAAAACATTAAATTAAAAGAGGGTGATTATGCCTTTCACCTTAAGGCCAAAAATATTTTTGGTCAGGAATCTGATGAACTGGTTTTTAATTTTAAAATATTAGCGCCATGGTATCGAACTTTACCTGCCTATATACTATATTTTATTGTGACTTTATGCCTGATTTTTTTTATTATAAAATTAAATGCTAAACGTTTAGTTGCCCAAAACAAACGTTTAGAAAAAATAATTGTTGATAGAACCCAAATTATCACCATTCAAAAAACAGAAATTGAGCATAAAAATAAAGAGATCACTGATAGTATTAATTATGCGCAAAAGATACAACTGGCATTAATGGCCAGTTTAAAATTACTCGATAAAAATTTAATTCTCAACGCCACCGATAATTGCATTCAACCTAAAGATTATTTTCTATTGTACAATCCAAAAGATATTGTAAGCGGGGACTTTTACTGGGCAACAGAACTTAAAATAAATGATCAAAAGCAGTTTGTAATTGTTATTTCAGATTGTACCGGTCATGGTGTGCCAGGGGCTTTTATGAGTTTACTCTGTATTGGCTTTTTAAATGAAATAACGAAAGAAAAAGAAATATCCGATCCGGGGCAAATATTTAATGAGTTGAGGTCTCGTATTGTATCAACTTTAAATCCCGAAGGTTCGGAAACCGAGCGTAAAGATGGTATGGATGCAATTTTACTAAATATCAACTACTCCAATAATATTATGAGTTATGCGGCGGCAAATAATTCTTTTTATGTTTTAAGGGACAATAATTTATTGGTTTTAAAAGCTGACAAAATGCCCGTAGGAAAATATAGTGAGGGAAGCGAAAAATCTTTTACAACAAGCACTTTTGAATTACAGGAAGGTGACGTAGTTTATACTTTTACAGATGGTTATGCGGATCAGTTTGGGGGACCTAAGGGTAAAAAATTTAAATACAAACAACTTGAAGATATACTTATTGAGATCCACAAACTCAGCGCTTTGGATCAGAAAAAGATACTAATACAAAAATTTAAAGATTGGCAGGGTAATGAAGAACAAGTTGACGATGTACTAATTTTCGCAATAAAATTCTAACCGTGTTTCCGATAAATACAAAATAATGGCCGTTAACAGAAAAAATATAACCGATAACATATATATCATACATTAGTAAGTGATTATATTTATTTTTGATATGTCAAATAACAATAATTTATTTTAATTTTTATAAAATGAAAGTTCATTCAACAAATTACTTCGACACATTTATTGAAACTGCGGAAGACTGTCCGGCCTCAAAAGGAGAAATTCCTCCAATAAAAGATGATGCAAAGACTGCGGCAAATATTCAATTTGACCTAATTAAAAAACATCCCTATAAATACACTTCGGACGATATCCTGTTTCAGGTTTTTGCAGACAAAAACGATCTTACAAAACAAGAGTACAAAAAATCGAGAGAGCAATTTTACTCCAAAGGGCAACCATGTTTAAGAGCCTCACCATTAACAAAACGTTATGGCTGGGGAGTACATTACGATAAAGACGGTAAAATTGCCCTTTACGGCTGTGAAACAAATGAATATGCGGGTTTTACAAAAAATAAAAAAATAAAAATTCTTAAGGCAATGAAATCTAAAAAATAAATTAATTCATTTCTACTTTACATTATTTAGATACTGGTACTGTATTCATTTTGTTTATTTGCTCTTAGTGCCGTGCGGTTGAAATTTGCGCCCGGAAGTATATAAAAAAAGCTGTGCGTTTAGTAGGATCATAATTTGGAAAAAACCAGTATGTGACTTATTCTTCATCCCAAAGCTCGAATTCACAAATTAACCGATATACCTAGGGGTAAGTGTATGATGAATTGTCATACTAAAAAAATGAAGAAATGAAACAAAAATTGAAATCAATCTTAACTATTGTTTGCTTAGTTGCAATGATTATATCTTGCAAAAAAGAAAAATTTAAACTCAGCGCGCATACTAACGAGATGTTCCATGTAAAAAATGGCGACTATTTAATACCAGTTTTAGTTAGAGGAAATACTGCGAGCAAAAAAATACTACTTTATATTCAAGGCGGCCCCGGCTACTCTTCTCTTGATTTTGCCAGGGTTGACTACCCCAATTGGAAAAACTCTCTTGAAGTTGACTATGCGGTTGCATACTATGACCAAAGAGGAACCGGTAACAAACAAGGTAATTTTTCTCAGGGAGATTTGGTATTGACTACCTGGATCGAAGACTTATCTAAAGTGGCTTTGTTTCTGGAAAAAGCTTACGGAGCAGAAATTATAATGATGGGCCATAGCTTTGGGGGTGATTTAATGTACAGGTACATTATAAAAAACGGCAATTCCGCAGTTCCATCAAAATACGTCTCAATAGACTCCCCTGTAACAACAGATTCAGACGCCGACACCTTACGCTGGAATTTTAGAAGGGAATTTTTATTCAATACGGCCAATATAGAAATATCACGCGGTAAAAGAATTTCCCAATGGACTGAAGTGCTGCAATGGTTGAGCGCTAACCCCGTAATAAAGAAAGTGGAGGGAGACGATCCTTATAAACTTATGAAACAATGGAACACTTACGTTGAAAAGCTGATATATGTAGATTATCCGGAAAAGCCGGTTAAGATAAAAGACTACATGACTATAGTATTTGCTTCAAATTACAATGTAATGGCATATTTAAATTCTAATTACACCAAAAAAGTAGTTTCTCTTATCCTTAATGAGGAGGAAAGCGATTTCTTAATGAATAAAATGCCACTAATTCAAAACAAAAATATATTATTAATAGGCGGTAGATTTGACGATATATGCCCACCGGAAGAGTTAGCTTATGTGTATGGCCAAATAGGCTCATCTCAAAAAACGGTGAAAATAATTGACAACGCAGGCCACACCCCATTTACAGATCAACCTAATGAATTTTATAACATTATAAAAGAATTTGTCCAATGAAATACATAATAGTAACATTCTTGTTTATCGCGTCCGTAAGTCAGGCTCAAAATTTAAAACCAAAATCAATATCCGTGTCGTATTTTGGAGAAACTATAACGCATCCGGGTTTAAAAGTTGGCGCTGATTTTTCGTGCAAAAATTGGAGTAAAAAGAAAATTAAAAAAAATGGAAATGAAAAAGTAATTGAAAAAAACGTTTCCTTGTGTCCAGGTATTGGGTTCTTTTATCATCAAAATTATCAAACCGCACTTTTTATATTACCCGAATTGACCTATTCCAGAAAAAACGCAAAAAGGAACTACATACGTTACGCTATCGGAGCGGGGTACATGAGAACATTTATTCCAAATGTTTATGGGCTAAGTTCAGAGGGCGAGATAGAGCGGGTTCACACGGGCTACAATTATTTTGTAACTAACTACTCAGTTACATTTGGCAAAGCGCTTAGCAATAAGAAGAAATATGTAAACAATATTTTTATTAAACCGCAATTACTTAATGTATTACCCAACTATACAAAAAGCGTTTGGTATTTTGCCATAGAAATTGGAGTAAGTTTTAACCTGACGAAAAGTGAAATATAAACTCTTAAATGTATATTTGTATAGTTGAATAATTTTATCGAGATAGTTGTATTTCTTCGGAAAGTTTTTTGTAATAAAAAAACTACTTCATTTTTAATATCCTTTATTCTATTTTGTTTATTATTAGCTCCTCATTTTTTTTCAGCTCAGGTCGATTTCAATAAAATAGAATTTCAATTATACAAAATGAACGAGGGCCTGCCGGCCAGCACGATTACATCTATACTGCAAGATAAACGAGGTTATATTTGGATTGGAACAGATGGCGGTATAAGCAGATTTGACGGCGCCCTTTTTGAAAGTTTTACGAGAAATGATAAACAGATTAAGTTATTTAATGATGATATATACAAACTTACAAATCTCACAGACAGCTTATTGGGAATTGTTACACAACAAGGATGCCATGTTATAAATACGTTTAACATGAAAAGCGTGGCGCTAAGAGTAAACGACACTACTGAAAACGACACTACTGAAATTTCGGCCTTGTTAAACGAAGCACACGAAATAATACGTTTAAAAAATGGAAATTACTTTGTAGTTACTTCCACCGGAATTCAAGAATATAATAGCAAGGGTAAATTAATTTTTAGGCACGACTTCCTGAATGCTAAAAAAGTACAAGAAGAACAATATGCCTGGGAGAAAAAAAGTGCGTTTTTAGTTGACGGAAACAAACTCGTTGTTTATGCATATAAAAAACTAATAATTCTTGATACTTATACCCATAAATACCTTGACAAAAATGATTTTAAACCTTTTACCCTGGCAGAAGATGATTGGGAGCCCGGAAATGCATTCACAATTCGTCAGGTTATCCGGAAACAAATAAGTGCAAATGAGTTCGTTTTTTTTAAAATCAAATCTGATAGTTTAGTCTATTATAATAAAGCAAAAAAAATCTTGCGTAATATTATTTTACCAAAAAAAATCTCTAGCGATATATTGTATACAGATAATCATATTTTCGAGATTGGCAATAAACAATTTGCAATTCCTTCTTTTTGCGGCGGGTTTTATGTTTTTCACATCACAGACGATTATCAAATTAAATTTAATGAAACAAAAATTTTACCTGGAAATGATTGCATTTGTGTTTTTAGAGATTCAGAAAATCGACTTTGGGTAGGTACGTCAAATGGCTTGCTAAAGCAAAAAGATTTGAATAGCCCTATACACTCCTACCCATTAATTGATACAATACAAGATGCCACACTCAGTAATAAAATATTTGTAATGAATGATAAAATATTTGTTACCACAAACATAATAGGCTATAAAAATTTTTTAACAATACTGGATATTAAAACAAAGCAGATTATTAAAAAAATTCCAATGCCATCAAATGAAAAATGGGCTCTGGCCTACGATATGAATAGTTATTATAAAGATACTCTTTGGATATCTACTACCGACGGAATAATTTGGCTGAATGTAAATAATTTTAATCAGGGAAAAGTAAAGCTACCACCGGAAATTAGAGTGGTGCCATTTACTATGGGTGATATAGATGCGGATGGAAATGCCTGGATGCATAGTACAATAAGAATGTGGCATATCTGCTATGATGTAAAAAAAAGAACATATGTCTATTACAACTTCGACACAAAAATAAAACCATTTTTAAAAAAACCGTTGGGGCTAATTTATGATTCGTATGGTGACGTTTGGTTTTATGGCTTGGGTATTGAAAGATGGAGTAGGAAGAAACGGTGTTTTGATACCTTAATTACAGATTTTGGTAAAAAAGGAGGGTATGAAAATTATTTTCCTTTTGTAACCGCGGATAATAAAGGGGGATTATGGGTATATCACGACGTAAATGGATTTATACGCTATGACATAAAATCAAAAAAAATAGAAAATATTGACATGGGGTTAAATGCACCTGTAAAACACTATAATAGTTTTTCTAAAATAAATAATAATATTTTATGGTCGGGCCGTGCTGATATGCTTATTAATTATAATATAAACACGAAAGAGTCTATCTCCTTTAACCAAAATGAAGGAGTACCGGATGGTGTATTTACAAGTTTAATTTATTTAAATCCCGAAACTAATGAATGCTTTGTTTGCATGGATAAAAAACTCATAAGCTTTTCAAATATACCTAACGACCCCACTAAAAAGAAAATTCTTATCGACTACATTTATAGTGGCAACAACAAAACAATTTATAGTCCTACAGATACCACAAGGTTAAATTACAACGAAAACACTTTGACCATTAAATTTAATATCCTGGATTTTGGAATAAAATATCCGCGTAAATTTGTTTACCAGATCGATAACCAGGGAGAATGGAATAACATTAGCCAAACACAGCCCATATTTCTATACAATTTAACAACAGGGTGGCACAATATTGTAGTTAAATCGCTAAATAATCAGGACAAATTTGAAGAAAAGAAGATAACTATATATATACATCCGCCTTTCTGGAAAACAACCTGGTTTATCTCAATTTTAGGCATTATAATATTTGCAATTTTCTTTTCTATTATCCGCTTCTTTTTTAAACGTATTAAAAGGCAAAATAACCTACAGTTACAGCTAAAAGAATTTGAACTTAAAGCCTTGCACGCACAAATGAATCCTCATTTTATTTTTAATTGCTTAAACAGTATAAAGGCGCTAATAATAAATAATAAAAACACCGAAGCGTCAAAATATATAAATGGATTTTCTAAACTTGTAAGGTTAAACCTCGAGCACAGTCGCAAACCCTTTATTTCTTTAAAAGAAAATATCGAATACATTAATTTATACGTTGCCTCCGAAAAATCAAGATTTACAAATTTCACTTACAATTTCTGGAGCGATCCTTCTCTAGACGTAGAAGACATTTATGTTGTACCTATGCTAATACAACCTATTGTTGAAAATGCCATCTGGCATGGACTACAACAAATTGAGAGCGAACGTATTTTAAATATTAAGTATGAAAAGGGAGTTTTTGGAGCGAGATGTGTTATAGAAGATAATGGCATTGGAATAAATAAATCACTCGAGCTAAATAAAAATAAACATACTAAATCTGTGGGTATGGATAATATAAAAGAAAGAATTACACTTTTTAATCAGAGCTATAAGCTAAATTATAAAATAGAAGTAATAGACAAAAGCGATTTTGATTCAAATAACTCGGGCACCATCGTAATTATCCATTTTGATCTTCAATAATTATCATTATTCAATTCGCATTTTCAATACTTTAATTATGAAGCAACTGGATTCTCAGAGTCTTTTTTAATTGAATCTAATAGGTTTTTATGAAAGGTTCTGATAATTGCTTTAGCTATGAAATTTAAAAAGAAAATATATCTCTTTTGTATGCAGTAATTTATGGCTAATTTCACTCTAATGCAATTATTAACTTTTATTAATTGGTAAGACCCGCCAGTAAGTCTCACCGAACCAGATGATATTTCAAAAAAATGCAAAATAGTAAATCCTTTTTCCGGATATAGATCAAAGCTATACTCTTCTAAAGGCTTCCATATAGTTATTTTTTGCGTGAATTTTTTTCCTGTATTAAAATAAACAATCCTTATCCCCCCCTCACCTTCTGATATCGTCTCGGCTTTAAGAGATCTTGGAATATTAAAAATTTTCGAAAAAAGTGATTCCGGAAAATACTTCGATTTTATGTTAGTTGTATTTTTCCAAACAAGTTCCTGTGAAGCATTAATATCAATACTTGACACTACACACTTTGTTATATATTTATTGCTTTCGCTTAACATTGGGATACTATACACACCATTCAATAAAAAAAGTTTAGATACTCCCTTAAGATTTAATGATAACGCCAAATTATCAATTTTTTTTGATAATTATAGTTAAAATATATATGTGGTTGATTTTAAATGAGAAGTGGCGCTTACAAGACAAACTAAATAAGTATTTATAAAACTAAGCTGCTCAGTACTTGTCTACAAATCTTATTATTTCATTAGCGAACTCAACAGGTTGCTCATAATTTGGCGAATGTGCCGAAAATTCGAATATGTGAATATATTTTTCCGCAGCCAATGTTCCAATTTTATTGTATGTATCGTTAGCAATGGCAATAGGAAAGACCTTATCGTGTTTACCCCAGCAGATAAGCGTTGGCGTTTTTATTAGATCTATTTTATTTTGTAAATCCAAGCCCTCATTTAAAAATGAAAATTTGTAGGGCGCAAAAAAATAGGCCGTAGAAATTGGAGAATAAAAAAGTAAATCGGTAAAGGGAATTTGAAGCGAATCGCTTTTAGGATTATAGTCGTAACCATTGGCTTTAGCAACAAAAGTATAGTGAGCATTGTCATTAATTCCAACAAATGAATGTTCGTTATACCAATTTAAAGCAAATTGCCAATAGTCTTTTTCCTCGCTTGTTCGAATTTTGTTCTCAGCAAAAACCATCATTGAGTCTCTTGAAATTTCATTAGCCCTTGTCCAGCTATGTCCACCATCAATTTCAATCCACCCCGAAATCCTTTGTTGATGTTCCAGCAAATAATTTGTTCCAAGCGCTCCACCCCAGGAATGGCCCATTAAAAAAAGTTTAGGATTGTTGTATTTGTAATTGATTAAAGTAACTAGTTTATCAAGGTCGTCTGTAAATTGCGCAAGAGTGGCATCCGTCATCGAGGGATTGCCCTGGCTCATGCCACACATCCGCTGGTCCCAGTAAACTATTGCAAAATGTTCTTCAATTTTTTTATGAGAAGGAAATATTGTATAGTATTGTGAGGAACCTCCTTCGGGCCCGCCGTGTAACATAATAATGTATTTTCCGGATGCTTTGTTACCCTTTACCCAAACAGGCATTTTAGCTCCAACATTGTTTAAATAAAAAAAATCGCCTTCTGTTTGAAATTCCTTCTTTTTACAATTTAACAATAGTAGAATTAGAATGATACATAAATAATTATATCTACTTTGCATTTTTCTTATTTAATTTAAATATGACCCCGGTATTAAGTGCGAGATGCGTTAAGTAATAGCCGTTAAATGGCGCTTTCCAAAACAATTCGGGCCGAAGAAAATAAACAACGTTACATTTTGTTTTTTTTGAAAAATCGTACCCGGTGCCAATGGCAACAGAGGGCATAATCATAGGTCTTCCGGTATTTAAAGTTTTAACTACTGCACCATTGGGAAGTACTTCATAATTTTGTCCACCGTTAACAAATTGATGCAAATAACCTAAACCCATAAACTCATCAATAAAAACACCGCAATTAAACGTAATTCTCTGACCCCATTGCCCGCGAATAAAAAAAGAGGAATTGTTTCTTATATGTATGTATCCTCCAATATTAGTAGCAAGAATCATTTGATGTGTTTTGGATTGAAAGTGATAATATTCAAACCCGATATTAAGCCCCGGGTGAGTTATTGTTTCGCCAAAATAACTTAGAGTAACTTTAGTTTTTGGCAGGCTGCTTTCTTGTCCATAAACATTTGCGCCCAGCAATAAAAAGAAAATAGAGAATTTTATAGAGTTTTTTCTCATTAAATATTTTATTGAAAGAATTTTTAAATACACCGAAGCATTTGTTGTTACAGAAAGTATAGGTATCTCTTTAATTTCTGTATCTTGCTCTGGTTTGGGAGTTTCTTCCAACTTAAGTTGAACGTATTTGGCGGTATCTACTATTATTCGATTGTGTTTTGGGTCATCGTAATCGTCAAACATTTTATTAAAAAAATTGCCATTCTGAATTTCAACATCCTCGATCGTATCTGTTTTTATAAACTTGCTACTTTAGCGAAAAGCAATTTACTCTATAACTATTTTTTTATTGACCGCACCGCTTCCTGTTGTTATTTTTAAATAATAAATACCTTTGTCAAAATGGTTTACTTTAACTTCTTTATTGCCTGTAAGCCCTGTAAATTTTAAAATGCACTGGCCCAATGCGTTTTCAATTGCAAGCTCGTAACTGTCGTTGAAAGATACATTAACATGTATTTGGTCCTTGGCCGGATTAGGATAAACTTTAATTTCGAATCTCCCGTTTGTGTTACTCTTAACTGAATTTACCGTTGGGTAATTGCAAGTATAATTTTGCGAAGGTGCT
This sequence comes from Chitinophaga pinensis, assembly GCA_943369995.1. Lineage (GTDB taxonomy): Bacteria > Bacteroidota > Bacteroidia > B-17B0 > Aurantibacillaceae > Aurantibacillus. Next base: position 72,052 of record CALRPF020000009.1, on the reverse strand, counting down.
GAGCATAAAAAATTTGGAAGATTGTAATTGTGATAAACAACAGTATCGCTTTTACTATTACAAAGTAGAGTAAAAGAATTATCGCTAACAGATAAAAAAGGTGTTAAGATGCCAAACGAACTGCCAATGCCCTCGTACCAATATTCGTCGATATGAAAATTACCGTTTGCGTTAAATTTAAATCTTTTACGTACGATACCATTTATAGTAACAAAATCAATTGAGTCAATTTTTAGTTTACTAACTGCCAGATTATTTGAATAACCAAGAAAAAATGGGTAAATAGCTACAGTGTCATTTACGTTCTTGCTATAATCGTACAATAAATACTCATTAACATCGCCGGACTTAACAAAATAAACTTTTTTATTTAATTCCCTCAGCGCGCAAACATATTGTGAAATACCAAAATTAAACTGAAATGATGTATCGCTATATGTTTTTTTATAATTGTTCCCCTGAATAACGGTATCGCCTTTAATGGCCACTTTTTTTATTTCGTGTGTCTGAATCGATCCAATACTAAAGCACTCAAAAGTTGTCCAGATATTCTTACCTGAAATTGTTGGTTGATATGACTGGCTGTGAAGCTTACTAATCCAAAAGACTATTATCAATACAACTATTTTACTTTTCATGCCTTTTCTATTTTATTAATCAGGGCTTACTCAATAATAATTTTTTTATTTACCGCGCCGCTTGCTGATTTAATTCTCAAATAATAAATACCCTTGTCAAAATGACTTACTTTAATTTCTTTGTTACCCGAAACAGCTGTAAATTGTAAGATAGTTTGGCCTAGTGCGTTTTCAATTACAAGGTCGTAGCTATCTGCAAATTTTACTTCAAGGTTTATAAAATAATTAGAAGGATTTGGGTAAACCGAAATATACTTCTCTAAATTGTTTTCTTTAATGCCTATCATTTTGTTATTGCTTAAATTTGATTTTGAACGTTTAACTGTTGCAGCAGAATTAGTTTTAAAGTAACTGGAGTTACATTGTATACTCCAGATTGTTTCTGCTCTCCAATCCGCTGTGGCTGCGAAGGTGCTGTAATTAGGATCTGTATAAGCATTAGATATTGAACTTAACATTTGAATGTTTTGCCAGTTACCGTTTGCTGTATTATCTCTTCTAAAAACATAATTATTTAATGCCGGTACTGGAATTGGTTGGCCTTCTATTTGATAATCATTCCAGGTAAAATTTCCGTTATTATTTTGCACAAATAACGTTTTGTGAAAAGGGCTTTTTGCGCTTACATTTCCGCAACCATCTATATATGCAATTTTATACCTCCATGACGATGCTTTTGGATCACCATTAGCCGAGTATAAACTTCTAACTGTATCCTGGAACTCACCAAAACTTGCAGCGGATAATACCTTACCGATTAATTGATAATTATTGTTGGCGATATCCCTGTAAACGTAAAACGTATCAGCATTCGGATAAGCAGTTTTATCCCATAAAATTAGATTATTACTACCAACACTGTCAACTGTTACCATGCATATATTTGGCGCAGGAGCATACTGTGAAACAGTAACAGCACCGCTTGCCATACATCCATTTACTAAACTAACCACAACGGTGTATTGCGTATTGGGTGCTGTTGCTATTACAGAAGGTGTTAATATACTACTGTTATTTAATCCAACAGAGGGTGTCCACGACACACTCACTGGATTTGGCGGATTAGTTGTTGCATTTATTACCTGAGATTGATTACAAAATAAATTTAAATTCGGCCCTGCATTTACGTTGGCAGGTAAAAATGTTACGCTAAAATTAGTGCTGACGCCAGTGCAAGATCCAATAGCGCCTAAAACCGAATAGGTAACGTTTGCTGTGGGTGTAATTATTATTGAATTTGTTGTTGCGCCATTACTCCAGGTATAACTTGTTGCGCCGCTAGCAGTAAGTGTTGCTGAGTTCCCCGCGCATACATTTGCTAAACCGGAAATTGTAGCTGTTAAACACCCTATTTTTGCAACATAGCCGTCGTCGGAACCAAGGCTGCTTAATGTAGTTGTTCCAAATGCTGTAGCCCCCGCTGCATTATAATTTCCAACAACATAAACATTTCCCAATGCATCAGAAGTGATATCACTTGCAGCTTCACTTGCAATTCCGGGAGCTAAGGTTACCCATTGAAAATTTCCTTGCGAATCGTATTTGCCAACAAATATATCTGTACTATTAAATGCTGGTGTAGTATTTGTTAATGTAGTAGTACCTATAACTGCTGTGGTTCCTGAAAAAGATCCACTAACACAAACATCAAATCCTACGCAAGTGGCTCCTGTTATTTTTTCGTTTGCAGAGCCCCCCGTGGATTTAACCCATTGAAATACGCCTGCCGAATTGAAACTAGCCAGGTATCCATCACTACTAAAGCTTCCTGAATTTGAAATTGTAGTTGTCGAAATTCCTAATACGGGGCAATTAAAAGATCCGGTTAAAAAACAATTATCTGCTGCATCAATAGCTAAACCGGTATTTTCTGTATCCGGACTTGAGGGACTTGCTACCGGCGATCCAAAATTTAATGCCCACTGAAAAGCGCCCGTAATAGACGACCACTTCGATAAAAAAGAATTTTTACCGGTTGTGTTTGATAGAAGTGTTGTGCTACCAATTAAGGTTGAATTCGTTCCAAAGAAATTGCCGCTAACATAAATATTTGAGTTTGTGTTATCTAATACAATACCTAGTGGCTGCTCTCCAGAATTTGCAGCACCAGTTGTAATTGCCCAGGCAGGTGTTATGTTTGGTCCGCTAATATTTAATTTCGCAATAAACATATCTCCGGCACCAGGTGTTTTTGTTAAAGTAAAAGGGAAAAAATCAATGGTGGCACCATCATAAGAGCCACAAATATAAAGTGCTGACTGTGAATTTGAATAAGTACATGAATAGCCATAATCCCATCCTGTACCGGCGTACGACGTAATTATAATGGGTGCGCCACTGGCATCAATAATCTCGAGAAAAACATTACTCGAAGAATTTGTATTTGATACTGACATAAAGGGCGCTACACTTATTGAATTACTTGTGTAGCTTCCTAAAATATACACTTTACCGTTAGCATCTGTGCAAATACCACCAACTTCTTCGTTACCGGCGCCTCCAATTTTATTTGCCCATAACGGACTTCCACTTGGATCGTATTTTACCACATACACATCTCCGCTTCCTGAATTGCCTAAGTTTATTGCTCCAAAACTAATTGATGAACTACTGTAAGTTCCGGCAACATAAACGTTTCCGGAAGCATCCGTACAAACTTTACGAGCTTTATCTGATAAGCTACCGCCATGGCTCTTGGCCCACAACCATGATTGTGCATTACAATTTGTATTATTAAAAATAACAAAATTTGTTATAAATATAAAGGTGATTACCGCGTTTTTTATTTGATTACTTAAATTCATGTTAATTGATTTATTTAAAATTTTAATATTACTCCTTTATAATTTTTTTATTTATGCTGCCATTTGCTGTTTTAATTCTGAGATTATAAAAGCCTTTCTCAAATTTATTTACGGCTATTACTTTGCTTCCAATATTGCTTTTAGAAACATATATTTGCTGCCCTAAGGCACTTTCAATATATACATCATAGCTCTCATTAAAAGTGACATTAAGATTAATAACATCGTTTGTAGGATTAGGGTAAACAGAAAAATATTTTTCCAGATTCTTTTCCTTCAGTCCAATTAATTTATTGTTACTTAAATTAGATTTCGATCTTTTTACTGTTGCTGCTAAATTATTTTTATAATAATTGGAGTTACACTGCACCGCCCATTGCGTTTCGGCACGCCAATCTGCTGTTGATGCAAAAGTATTGTAATTGGGATCAGTGTAGGCTGTAGATATAGAACTCAGAGTTTGTATGTTTTGCCAATTTCCTGTAGCGTTATTATCTCTTCTAAAGATATAATTATTTAACGCCGGCACAGGAATTGGTTGTCCTTCAATTTGATAATCGTTCCATGTAAAGTTTCCATTGTTATTTTGTACAAATAACGTTTTATGAAAAGGGCTCTTGGCGCTTACATTTCCGCAACTATCTATATATGAAATTTTATATCTCCATGATGATGCTTTTGGATCGCCATTAGCCGAATATAAACTTCTTACGGTATCCTGAAATTCGCCAAAAGCTGTGGTAGATAATACCTTACCAATTAACTGATAATTATTGTTTGCTATATCCCTGTAAACATAAAATGTATCTGCATCGGGGTACGCTGTTTTATCCCAGAGAATTAAATTATTAACGCCTATACTATCAACTGTTACCATACATATGTTTGGCATTAGCGCGTACTGCGAAATAGCAACAACATCATTTGCTGTACAACCATTACTTAAATTAGCAAACAAAGTGTATTGTATAGATGATGCTGTTGCTATAACTGAAGGTGTTAAAATATTACTATTATTTAATCCGGTTGTTGGTGTCCATGTTACACTTGTTGGATTTGGAGGATTGGTAGTGGCATTTATTAGTTGCGTTTCGTTACACAACAAATTTAAATTCGGTCCTGCGTTTACGCTTGCAGGTAAAAATGTTACACTAAAATTTGTGCTTGTGCCCGTGCATGAACCTATTGCGCCTAAAACCGAATAGCTGGTATTTGCAGTAGGTGTAATTATAATTGAAGGTGTGGTTGCTCCTGTACTCCATGTATAGTTGGTTGCTCCACTAGCAGTTAGTGTTGCCGACGTACCCTCACACACATTTGATAAACCGGAAATTGTTGCAGTTAAACAACCAATTTTTGCAAGAAAAGCATCATTACTTCCTAAGCTGCTTAAAGTAGTTGTTGCAAATGATATAGGTGCTGATATATTATAATTACCTATTACGTAAACATTTCCCAAAGCATCCGATGTTACCGCAGAAGCTTCTTCACTTCCAGCGCCTTGAGCAGTCGAAAGCCATTGAAACAAGCCGGTTGAATTATACTTTGCAGTAAAAACATCTGTTAATGAAGGAGAAGCTGTACTCACAACTGTTGTAGATCCAATAACTGTAGTGCCTGCATAAGCACCACAAACATAAACGTTATTGTTACCATCGCTAGCAAGTCCCGGAGCAAATTCGTTCATCGCACTATTGCCTATTTTTGCTTCCCACAAATCGTAGCCTCCCGCATCCATCTTAGCAATAAAAGCGTCTGATTGTCCAGAGTAAGGCAATGTTATCGGCACAAAAACCGGAAAAAAACTTAATGCGCCATTACTGTAAGTGCCAGAAATATATAGTTCTTTTGCTCCATCAATAATCATATCTCCACATTTAATATCTGCACTAAATGATGAAATTGCACGAGCCCAGGTTACCCCGCTGGTAGTATTAAGAAATTTGGCAATAAAAACATTTGTAGACAATCCGGGACTTGAAATTTGCGTTGGCCCCCAGGGCAATGGAGTTTGAAAAGTTAACGTTCCAACAAAGTTGCCGCTGATATAGTAAGTCGACGACGTTTCATCAAGTACAATGTTTTGAGGAAATTCATAGCCAGCGCCGCCAACAATAGGATGAACATACACCGGAGTAACCAATGGGCTGAGGCTGAGGTCAAATTTAGCAACATACGAATCTGACGATGAGCTAGAATTATTTAAAGTAAGTGGTGAAAATATAATCGATGGGCTATTATGCCAGCCTATAAGATATAAAGCTGATTCGGTGTTAGAATAAGCGCAGTCAATACCATAATCAGATCCGGTGGATCCAAATTCTTTAAACCATACCGGGGTTCCTAATGGATCAAAGCATGCCAAAAAAATATCGGGGTCGCCTATACCCCCTGGCTTGCCAATTGTTAAAGGAGACACTGTGATTGAACTACTTGTATAATCACCGGTAACATATACTCTTCCATTAGCATCAGCACAAATATTCCCTATGTTTTCATTACCTGCGCCCCCTATCCTGTTTACCCATAATGGAGTTCCATTTGGATGAAATTTTGCAACATATACATCTCCTGACCCCGCGTTGTTTAAAGAAAAGTTTCCAAAGTTAATTATAGAACTTGAAAAAGTACCGGCCACAAAAACGTTCCCCTGCGCATCTGTACATATTTTCTGGCCTTTATCTGATGAAACACCTCCGTAGCCTTTAGCCCATTGCCAGGATTGAGCAACAATTTTGCTAACATTAAAAAATGCTGGCAAAACAAGAAAAAATACAACAAAGAGTATGTTCTTTAATTTTTGTTTTGAATGCAGAATTATTCTTTTCATTTTGATTTATTGTTTTATTCGATAATTATTTTTTTAACTGAGCTTCCATTAGGAGTTTCAATTCTCAGGTTATAAAATCCCTTTGCAAATTTATCTGTGAAGATTTTTTTACTACCCATATTATATTTAGATTGATAAACGATCTGACCTAAATTATTTTCTATTATCAAATCGTAATCTGAACTAAACTTAATTTCTACATTTATAAAATTGCTTGCGGGGTTTGGATAAACAGAAATATAATTTTCAAGTTTTATTTCACGTAAACCTATTGTTCCGTTGTTTATTATATTGGATTTTGACCTTGCAATGGCGGCGCTTGAATTAGCTTTTAAATAACTGGAGTTACATTGGATAGCCCAATTCGCCTCAACTCTCCAATTAGCGGTTGAAATAAAAGAACTATAATTTGGGTCTGTAAACGCATTAGAGATTGAGCTTAGAGATTGTATGTTTTGCCAATTCCCTGTTGAATTATTATCTCTTCTAAAAACATAATTATTTAATGTTGGCACAGGAATTGCCTGCCCCTCTATTTCATAGTCGTTCCATGCAAAATTGCCGTTGGTGTTTTGTATAAATAAAGTTTTGTGAAATAGGCTCTTAGCACTTACATTTCCGCAATTATCGATATATGAAATTTTGTATCGCCACGAAGATGTTTTAGGATCGCCGTTAGCCGAATATAAACTTCTAACTGTATCCTGAAATTCGCCAAAATTTGCGCCAGACAATACTTTGCCAATTAATTGGTAATTATTATTTGCTATATCCCTATAAACGTAAAACGTATCTGCGTTGGGGTAAGCTGTTTTATCCCATAAAATTAAATTATTAATACCACTACTATCAACGGTTACCATACATATGCCAGGTGCAGGAGCATATTGTGTAACAGTAACAGCACCGTTGGCTACACATCCATTATTTAGGTTAGCAAACACTGTATACTGTGTAGATGGTGCCGTTGCTGTTACTGAAGGAGTTAAAATATTAGCATTACTTAAGCCGCTAGCAGGAGTCCACGTTACACTTGTTGGTCCCGGCGGATTGGTTGTTGCGTTAATTATTTGTGATTGATTACAAAGTAAATTTAAATTCGGCCCTGCATTTATACTTGCCGGTAAAACATTTACATTAAAATTAGTACTCACTCCTGAGCAAGTACCAGTAGCACCCATAAGAGTGTATACTACATTAGCAGTGGGTGTAATTATTATAGAAGAGGTTGTTGCGCCTGCACTCCATGTATAATTGGTTGCGCCGCTCGCAAACAAAGTTGCTGATGTGCCGGCACATACATTTTGCAAACCACTTATTGTAGGTGTCAGGCATCCGATCTTGGCAAGAAAGATATTATCAATACCAACGCTATTTAGTGTTGTTGTGCCAAAAGCTGTTGGCCCCGCGATATTGTAATTTCCCGCGGCGTAAATATTTCCGCCTACATCTGAAGAGATATCATTTAATTTTTCGATATCTGAACCTATAGCTGTTGTTGCCCACTGAAAATTACCGGAAGAATTATATTTTGCAACAAAAATATCATTAAAGCCCGGCGCAGTGTTTGTGAAAGATGTTGTTCCAATAGTTACAACTGTTCCTGTATAAGAGCCTCCTATATAAATATTATTATTTGCGTCTACTGCTAATCCTCCCGCAAGCTCTTCCAGAGCACCGTTACTAATTTGATTTGCCCATAGTAATGTTCCTGAAGGATCATACTTAGCAAGAAAAACATCTTTTTGCCCGGAATTTGTAAGTGTTAATGGTGGAACGGACATAGAAACGCCATCATAGTCTCCTGATATATAACAGTTATTCGCGGCATCAACTGCCAAACCAACTTGATTTGATTCTCCTGTTAATGAACCTCCATTTAAAGCCCATTGAAAAATTCCGGTATCAGAACATTTTGCTAAAAAATAATTAGTACCGGCGTAATTATTTGTTAGTGTTGTTGAACCAATTATTGAAGTAGGATTACCATATAAGATACCACTTATATATGGATATGAATTAGAAGCATCTAGTCCAACGTGTAATGCAAGATCCTGTGAAAATTCATCTCCGGTTGTAACTGCCCATAATGGATTAGCGCTCGCGTCTAATTTTAAAACATAAAGATCAGCATCTCCAATAGAACTTGTATTTGTAATTGTGTAAGATGAAAAAGCAAAAGACTGACTAGTGTAATAGCCAACAACATATAATGCAGATTGCGCATTGGAATATACACAATCTGCACCCCTGTCTTTTCCGGTATCGCCATATCCTTTAAGCCATAATGCATTGCCAAAGGAATCATATCCAACTACAAAAATATCCGGATCAGAGCCCGCGGTAGATTTATTAATTACAAAGGGTGCAACGCCAATAACCGGGCTGCTAAACGAACCCGTAAGATATACATTACCATTAGCATCAGTGCAGATACCTCCTATTTCTTCGTTATCAATACCCCCTACCTGTTTCATCCAAAGCGCATTTCCGTTCGGATCGTACTTCGTAATATACACATCTTCTAAACCGGCGCTGCTTACTGTAAGTGAACCAGCACTCATTGTTGGACTAGAAAAAACTCCAGCAACGAAAGTGTTTCCCGAAGCGTCATTACAAACCCTAACACCATAGTCTGAAGATGCGCCTCCCTGACTTTTAGCCCACTGCCAGCCTTGTGCGCTAACAAAACCACAATCTGAGAAACCTGCAAGTAACGTGAAAACAAAAACTAAAAGATTTTTGCGGGACCTTTTAGTTAGAGAAATAATGTTTTCTTTCATTTTAATTTATTTATAATTGTTTGCTACAACAAAGAAAAGTATTATACTACTTTTGCTTAACTGCGTTCTTGTTAACGGAAAAACTTAATTATTAGATTACTTTATAAGCGTTATTCTTTTTTCATTTAACTCATTATCAAGGTAAAAGAATGAGTCGAAAAAAAACTTAATAAAATATTTATGATTCTATCTTGTAATCGGCAACAGGTCATGCTCAATTTAACATTTAATCTATTTTAAAAGAGTAACATGCCCGGTATATTCGTGTTGCTTGTTTTTAATATCCTTTACAATTACTTTATAGGCATAAACATCTATCTTATCGCTAACACTTTTTCCTTTTATTGTTGCATCCCATCCTTTTGTTATGTCATTCGTGTAATAAATCATTTCTCCCCACCGATCATAAATCCACATTGCAAAATCCTTAATTCCTATACCTGTGCCTGTAAAAGTTTCGTTTAGTCCATCTGCATTTGGCGTAAAAGTATTTGGAATATAAAATGTGTATTCGGGGCCAATTTCAATATACTTGCTTATGGTATCAATACAACCAAACTGATTTTTTACCGCTAAAAAAACATTAAAATCTTTTGGTATATCGGTATTATAGTAATGCGTAGGATTTTTGTTCACTGAATCGGTAATATTAATGCCATCATTATAATACCAGTAAAAATTATTATAACCAATAGATGTATTCTGAAAAGAGATAAATGGTTCAAGGATATTTCCTTCCTTACCAATCCATTCAAAATTTGCAAGCGGTCTCGGATAAACATGAATATAATTTTCTTTAATTATAGAATCAATACAACCACTATCCGTTTTTAGTATTAATTTTAAAGTATAATCTTTCGCAAAAAGATTAGATGGATTTGCAAAGCAAGCATTTTGTGCAGTTGGATTGTTGGAGATCTTAATTACATTATCTCCAAAGTTCCATTGCCATATTGCATTTTTTGCCGGGCCAGGTAAAGCCTGTGAATCATCCATTACAGAAATACAAAGATCAGAACATCCGCTTCTTTTCGGTGCATAAAAATTTGGGTTTGGATTATAATTCACATAAATATTTGCAGACACACTATTTTTACAGCCTCTATCTGATTTAATAAATAAATTAACGGAATTAACTCCGGCTGTAGAAAAAGTATTTACGACTTCACTTCCGGTAGCTTCAATGGATGTAGCAACTCCATTAAAGTCCCATTCATAATTTGTTATTGCCGGGCTTAATGGTGCAGGAATTCCTTTTAAAGTGGTGGGCTTGCCAATACAAATTGTATTATATGATACGCTTGCTTTAGGTTGGGGCCAAACTTGGATTAGTTTTGTGTCAACATTCTTACATCCGTTTGAGGAAGTTACGGTTAGCGTTATTAAATAATTGCCTGCCGAGTTATAACTATAGGACGAAGATGCGCCTAAATTATTTAAGTTAGAATTTCCATCACCATAATCCCAGGCATAATTTGTTATCGTTCCGCCAGCCACCGTAGAGTTTACACCACTCATCAAACTTGGTTGTGCGTTAATACACTTATTGGTAAAAGTAATAACACTTTGCGGAGTAGCATGAACGAAAACATTTTTTGTTATTTTATTATTACAAATTAAAGCTCCGTTATTGGGTGAGGTAAAAACTGTATATGTAACACTATTATTTCCCGTTGCCGGAAATAAATATGTTGCTCCAACTATATTATTACTCAGATCAGCTACATTATCATTATTAAAATCCCAGGAAAATAATATAAACGGGTTTCCATTGTTATTACTTATGTCTGATAAATTAGTTGAACTTCCAAAACAAACAGAGTCGCTCGTAAAATTTGGTGTTGGTAAACTGTAAACCGTTAATGGCTTTAGGATAGAATCTTTACATCCGTTTTGAGTTGTTACAGTTAAGCCCACAGTGTAAATTGTATTTGCAGTTGCATTCGAAGGTGAAGTATAAGTGTAAACAGGGCTTTGTAATGAAGATGCGCCGCCATCTCCAAAGATCCAATTATTACTAACTATTGCACCTGTATTTAAATTCGCGGTTGTGTTTGTTAAATTTGTAAAATTGCTAGCCGCGCCAAAACACACTCCGTTAGGAGTAAAATTAACTATTGCCCGTCCAAAAACTGTAACCGGTTTTTTTATTGAATCTATGCAATTATCAGAATTAGTAACAATTAACGTTGCCAAAAAATTACCCGAAATTAAATAATTATGGGTTGGATTTATAAGCGTACTTCCATTCGCATCACCAAAATCCCAAGTAGAATTAAATGTACCAGAAGATGCCGCTGATGTATTTGTAAAATTAAATGCCGCACCAGAACATGCTGAGTTGACTGCAAAATTTGCTGTTGGCTTTTGTGTTATTACAACATTTTGCATGATACTATCTTTACAACCAGCCGAATTCGTAATCACCAATTTAAGTTGTTTTGGGCCTGAAGTAGTATACGTATGAGACGCAGGACTAACGGTTAAATTAGGTGTTGCGTCATTCCAAATCCATTGCATGTCTGTAATAGCCGGGCCCGAGTTAGTTGATGATGTATTGACACAATTAACGATTCCAGAACACACAGTATTTGTAAAGTTAAATGCGGCAATAGGCGACGTTACGATTTGCAGGTTTACCAGCCTAACAATTGGCGCACAAGAACCAATAGGATTCATTGTTAACGTATAAATTCCTGCTGTAGAAGTTGTAAATGTTTGACTGTTTAAATTCGTTACGCCACTACCTTGAGGTCCATTCCATGTATATGGTCCTAAGCCGGGTGGGGCAGTTACGGTTCCGGTAAGATTGCCACAAACCGCAATATTAGCGGCGTTAGTACCAACTGGAAACTGTGTATTGTTAACTGTAATATTCATTGGCAAACATTTAGCATCAATATAGCCGTAACCCCAATGTCCGCCTTGAGTGCAAGCTCCCGCCGTTATCTGAATAGTAATACAACTACCTATATAAGGCGTTAAATCTAATGCACTAACCTGCCAGGCGTTAGTATAAAAAAAAGAGCCCCCATTGACGAAACCATTTACAGATCCACATCCTGTGCCGGCCTGAATGTCAACCTGGGGGCAAGAGATTATATTATTGTTACAATCCAACAGCCGAATATTCATGTAGGGTTGATCAGGACAATTATGTCCGGCAGCTTCAAGCACAGCTAAATAAGCAAATTGTATCAAAGAATTTGCGGGCGTAACATTAAATGTTTGAGAAATCCTGTCGGTATATCCACCAGTTGTTTGATTATTAATTCTGCAAACCCAGTTACCACCAAGGGGCGAATTTAGCGAAATACCGGTTAAAGGGTCATTGCCACCGCTGATTAATAAAGCATTTCCGCCCGCAGCGGGACAACAACCTGCCATTGTATTTGAATTAGAATTTAATCCATTCGTCTCGGTCCAACCTCCCAAATTTCCAGTCTCAAAATCTAAATTGGTGCAAGCCGCCATTATTTGATTATTAGAATTTGATGGTTTTAAATTAAATGAATTTGCATTTTCAGATTGCAAAGCATATTTGTCTTTTATAAAATTACGTTTTGCCCTATACGTGTATGAATTGTACTCACGGCCAAACATGTTTTCTTGAATTGCATTTTTATTATGAAGCACTTTGTTAAATCCAATTAAAGAATCATTATCAAAAACTGGCCTAAAATTTTCCTGCGCAAATGCCGAAAAAGAAAATACTAAAAAATAAACTCCCACTATAATTCTCATACAATATAAAAGCATTTATTATTTATTAGCTCAATTAAATACTGCCTGCTCTAACTACTACAATTACATTAGCAATACAAAGTATGTTTAGAATAAACAGAAATTTTAATGGTACAATTCTAAATAATTAATGGTTATTGATTTATTTACTTCTTGCTAACGGAGTTTATCCTTTTGTTATCGGCTGTTAAAAAAAGAAATATTAAGCTTTTTATAAAGTATATAAATAGCTAAAAAATTATTGCGGTTTAAACGTTTGAGGGATCTTTGTGTCGCCTTTTTCTTTATCAAAAATCCAGGACAAGATCCACCATCTGTTATCCTGCTTATAAAGTTGAACACTATTAATTCCGGTTCTTACAACCGGTCCATCTTTTTTTAATCTTGTTTCGTAAGTACTCCATACATGGGCCATATTACCGAAAACTCTAACTTCACGGTAAATTTCGTTTTCAAAAAAACCTGTTTTCATTACCATAAAATCCGTTTCCTTATGAAAATCCTCAATATGCATTATCACCTCTTTATCCTTACCCTCTTCATGAACCGAAAAAGCGTAAACTGCATTTGGAGAATGTAAAGAAAGATCTCTTTGCCATTGTCTTTTTTTACCGGCTTCACCGGATACGACCTCATAGGAAGCCTTCATGATACCATCAATTGTTACAACATCTTTCGTTAAGGGATATTTTTCTTTGGTTAAGCTCTTTTTTAACGGTTGTTTGTTTTTCGTAGTTTTTTGCATAAAAAAATGATGTTTAAGTTTTAGCAAATTAAAACACAAGCATTTTTTTTGTGCACTTTTTTATATGTAAGTATCAAATATTTATATATAATACATTAAAACTTATTTACAATAGATAACTTTCAATTGTATTAGCCAGGCATTTCTTATAAGTTTTACCAACGGCAATTTTAGTGCCTTTTAAAATTACGTGATTCTCATCTAAAACATCTATATTCATCAAGTTAACAATAAAAGAATTGTGAATTCTCATAAACTCTTCAGGAAGAATATTTATTAAATCTTTTAGTGATCTATAGTAGACGTATTTCCTTTCGCCAAGGGTAAATATTTCGACGTAATTTCCCAGTGATTTAATAATCGTTATTTCATCAAAGTGAAGTTTAATAATTTTCTTATTTGATTTAATAAATCGAATTCTTTTTGCGTTCATGTTATAATTTTTATCACTGTAAATTTAACATCAATCTTATATAATAAAGAAAATATCATGCATTGCATTTAAATTCAATCTTATTTATAAAAAAATAACTATTCTACAGTTTGCAAATATTTTCGGTGCTTTAAATAAACAAATGGCAATTTTAACAAATTGACCGATAACAGACAATAAACGACCGTTTACAGATTTTTTGGAATCATATGTCTCTAAACTTTTATATTTGACTTAAGTTTGTATTTCTAATTATTTATGGGCGCAGTTATGTATTTAATTTATTTTAAACCAGATAACGAAATTAAAAAAACTAATATTTAATTAATAAACTTTATGATTAAAGCAATAATAGTTGATGATGAAGAACTGGGCAGAGAGACGATTTCAAGTCTGTTAAAAACGTATTGTCCTGACGTTCTTATTTTAGAAGAATGTTCTAATATTTCCATGGCGCAAACTGCCATTGAAGAAAAAAATCCCGACCTTGTTTTTTTAGATATAGCCATGCCAGGCGGCGATGGTTTCGCTCTTTTAAAAAGACTTGAAAATATTAATTTTGACTTGATATTTGTAACTGCTCACAATGAACATGTTTTAAAAGCTCTGCGCTTTAATGCCATCGATTATCTGCTTAAGCCCATTGATGAAGACGAATTAGTGAACGCGGTTGGCAAAGTAATCAAAAACCGTTCGGATAAATGGGAAAAAACGAACATCAAAAATTTAATCGAACAACATTTTTCTTCGCCAGCAATAAAAATCGAAAATCTTTGTATTCCAACGAGTAAAGGATTTCAGGTAATAAAGTTGGATGAAATTATATGTTGTGAAGCAAACAATACATATACCATATTATATCTTATTGATAATAAGCAAATGGTTTCAACAAAACCGTTGGTGGAATATGATTCAATTTTATCCGACGCAGGCTTTATCAGAATACACAAATCCTGGTTAATAAACATGAAACATGTAAAAGAGTACAGACGCGGTGAAGGCGGAACGGTTATTCTTACAAATAATAAATCGGTTGATGTTGCCCGTAGAAAAAAAGAATATTTCGTGTCGGAATTAAAAAAAATATTCAAATTCTAATTCTTAGAAATCGCTGCATGTAATCGGTAAGGTTGGCGTGGAAAAATTAAACTTCTTGGATATTCTATTTGTATATGTTTATTCCCTAAAGTGTGTTCTTTAAAAAATTTATTTGGTTTTTCGGCTTATGCTCGGCTTTAAGTAATTTTATTTGTCCGATTATTCTAAATATTCCTCATTTTGTTTCATCAGTTCTGCGATTGTCTTTTCATTATTATTATTTTTTTTGAAGGCGGAAATAATTTCTTGCCGCTCGGCTTCTTTTATATTTTGACTTAATTTCTTCTTTGCTTGCATATCTTCAACGCTGATTTGAAAAATAACGATTCCATTTAACATTTTTGATTTATACTCCAAAGGAAGTTTATCCCATTGAGCTTTATAATCTTTCTCAAAATTATCAATCATCATTTCTAAAACAGAAAATAACTCGGCTTGGTCGGTAATTATTTTTGCTTTACCGTAAACGTGCACAGATACATAACTCCAGGTTGAAACGTTTTGCTTTTTTCGCAACCAAGATATTCTTGTTAACGGGAAATTAAACATCTCTTTTTAACAAATTTTAGTCCGCATATATACTAAGGCAAGCAAAGCAAAAAAAGCGCTACATTAAAAACTCTTTGCAGGTTCTCAGGTAGATTGTCGGAAGATAATTTCTATCGAGATCTCAAGCCTCAGTTCGACTTAGAATTTCTAAGTGAATAAACTAAAAAGTACTATGTAACCGAAAGTTTCAAGAATTGATTCGTCTGTGTGCTTTAAGTTAGTGTTAGTTGGCTGCTTTGAAAACCTTAACAGCGCACGAAAGATTATCAATTATGCTTCATTACGCCTGGATATACTTTACATTGATAAGAAGCGCAAAGCTTAATTTAAACATCGAATCCGATTTTTCGCAAAACGCCTGTTAGCAAGGAGTTGTTTTTTGCGTCCGATTCCTCGCAATTCTAAATCCAAGATCGTCAATTTTAAATTTTAACGGGTGACTTCTCCTTCTGGTTGTCGCCATTACACTTCTTTCTTCGTCAGCCCAACCGCCGCCTCTAAAAATTCTGTATGACCCGTAAACAGTTTCGTCGTAGATGTCTGAACACCATTCCCAAACGTTGCCAAGCATATCATAGAGTCCCCAAGCATTAGGTTCTTTTTGTCCAACGATATGCGGTGTCATTGACGAGTTTTCTTTGTACCAGGCAATGCTATTTAGTTCTCCATATCTTATTCCTTTCCCGCCTGCTTTACAAGCATATTCCCATTCTGCTTCTGTTGGCAACCGAAATCCGTCTGCCTTAATGTCAAAGATTATTGTTTCGTTATCTTCTTGAATTCTATAACAAGAATTTAACCCTGTCTTGACCGATAAATTATTGCAAAAAATGATAGCCTCTTTCCAAGTAATTGTCTCTACTGGAAGTCTGTTGCCTTTTATTGTGCTTGGGTCTTCACTTGTTAGTGCAAAATAAAATTGTTGTGTTACTAAAAATTTTCCAAGCAAAAACGGATTTATCACAACAGTCCAATTTCGTTTTGTTCTGTCATCGCGCATTTCAATTTTACCACTTGGTATTTCTACCATTTGATCATGAACGATTGAAATGTCAATTATTCTATTATCTTCTTTAGTCACTTTTCGTTTATATTATCAGTATTATTTGTTTTTCGTTTCACAATGTCTACTAAAGTTTGTGTATTGCGGAGGAGAGAATTTTTTTGCGCAAAGTTCAATAAAAGAGCGGAAGTTGGCCCGTTCACAAACGTTTCACAGAAGTGCTTCAGCCGGCCTATTGCCACCCCGACGTCAGCGGTTAGTTATTCACCTTCTTCCTTTCTTTCCTCACGCTCGAAAGTGATTTTGCAATTGTATCATTATTCTGTTCTTGCCCATACTACGCTAATTATTTTCCGTACATTATTATTATTGTTGATCATAAGGTATATAGTTTTCCCATTGCCAAGGCGTAAATTTATCGCCAATGGCAACGTCTAAAAGCTCTTTAAATATGCTATCACCATTGTCGCTATTTGTCATAATAACAATTGCAATTTTTTTATCAGTAAAACAAATTGAATAATGTTGCCACCCATCATCGTTACCTTCTTTGAAGAAAGCTTTCCCGTATGGAGAACTCAATACTCCTACGCCAAGACCATACCCAAGTTGAATTGCATCATTATCTTTGCTATCAACCATTGATAGCGGGCCGAATTGTCGTTTAGATTTTATTTTTACCTGCAATTTGGTCATTGCCTTAAACAAATTCTTCTTTAGACCTTTCCCTTTTATTAGAGCAGCATAAAAATTTGTAAAATCTGCTAGCGAGGTGATCATAGATCCCGCAGCGTTTGGCATAATTTTTTTGTTGAGTTTATAGGGCTCTCCGTTTGCTTTGTGACCAAACGAAGCAAGCGAATCAAACTGTTCTTTCCAAATCTGGCTGGTATGATTCATTTGAAGCGGATTAAATACTCTCTCTTGTGAAATTGTTTCATAATCTTTTCCTAATATTTGCTCTATAACAAATTGTAATAGAAATAGTCCTTCACCTGAATATCTGTATCGGGTGCCAGGCTCAAATAAAAATTTTATCCTGCTGTCGTCTTCGAACCAGCGCCAATTAGGAAATCCCGTGGTGTGTGTAAGGCACATTCTTGCGGTAATCATTTTACATCTATCATAATTTTCTATATCTTTATATCCTCTGTTCTCCTCCGTAAATTGGTATTCAGTCAGTGGTTTATTGAGATAATTCACTAGTGGCTTGTCCAGATCTAGTACTTTTTCGGAGACCAATTGTAGAATAATGTATGTAAATATCATTTTGGAAAAAGAAGCTGCAACGAGGATCGAATTGTTACGAAGTGGCTTTTTAGTTAAGGTATTTGAATAACCAAATGATTTACTGTAAACAGGGTTATTATCACTAAAAATGGAAATTGCCAAACCTGAAACATTTGCCTGCTTCATTAAATAGTTTATTTTTCTATCTAAACTGTCAACAGAAATCTTCGAACCATTTATTCTGTTGACAGATTGTCCGAAGGTTGCAGAAACATAAATAGCGATAAATAAAAAGCAAATATTTTTCATTTTATAAACAATTTCTTTGACAGTACTTTTTTATTTTCAAAAATAACAGTTATAAAATAGATGCCCTCATCCAAATTATGAAGCAATTCATAATAATTACCCATAATTGTTATTGAATACAATGATTGTCCAAGCAGATTGCTTAAAATGATCTTGTCTATTTTATTAGTACTTTTAATTTTAATATTTCCATCTTTTGACGGATTGGGAAAAGTAATTACACTATTTTCATACGCAATAGGGCTGTCAATAGTAAGACCTAAATCTTTCACATAAAGACCGTCTTCTTTTGCCAAAAATAGCTTTCCTCTAAATTCAAATATATCATATGAGTAACCTGTTGGGAAAAATTCTTCGTCAATACTCCAACTTGTGCCAATAACTGCATTTTTATTTCTTTTTTGTATCCAAGTGCCACCTGTTATCAAATTTGTAATGGTATAAATATTATCGTTGCCAAAAAAAATATTGCGTGATTCACCGTTATGGCTTCCGATTTTATCGTCTGTCCAATTTAACCCACCATTGTTACTTCTGATAATTCTACTTCTATTTATTGCAAATAGTGTATCTGAGTAATTTATTATTTTATTTATTATTAGCCCAGGTACTAAATTTCCATAATAGTAACCTAAAGCCCACTGGCTATTTGTAAAATCATAATGATAAAATGTTCCGTTCCCCCCTGCGCCAATAATTAGCAATTCTGATGAGCTTACAATCGCATCAACATTGTATGAGATATTACTTGGCAATTGATTGTTAAATGGCAACCAATTATTTTCATTGGGGTTATATTTATAAACACCAGACCCAACCGTAGACGCATAAATATTACCATTAAATTTTTCAAAACCACTCACCGCTGGTAAAGAAGCGTTATAATTCGTAAATGTAACGCCAAAGTCAGCACTGACGAATATACCATTATTCAATGTCCCAATGTATATTTTACTATCAATAATTTTTAATGAGTAAATATTAAGAGATTGACCGATAATAGCTAACTCGCTCCACGTTAAGCCTGAGTTAACACTCTTATAGATTAAATTTGTTCCTGACGCAGCAAATAAAGTGTCGTTGGTGTTTGTTACGGCTACAATCTCCTGAGTAGGAATATTGGTTATTTTCATCCATTGCGCATGCGTTTCACTAAAAGTGAGAATTGAAATCACAATTAATAACTTAATATTTTTCATTGTTTTGAGTTCTGTTTTTATATGTTTCTAAATTTGCACTCTTATACCCAATAAATCAAAGCTCCGTGTTAGAGGGTAGTTGTTCTGTCATATCTTTATTGCGGTTCGTTGCTTTTTATACTTTGTTAAAAAGTATCAAATTCTTTAGGATATTTAACTGTTCCACATACATCTTTAAGCCCGTCTTCTATAAGTTCAATTGCCATAAATGCCTCTGTTGAAACATCAAACGGTGATTTAATATTCCATTTGCTTGTTGGCACAAACCCAAATTTTGGATAATAGTGTTTGTGTCCTAACACAATAACAGATTTGAAATACAACTCTTTGGCTTTGTCAAGTCCTGCCCTGATTAATTTACCGCCAATACCTTTTTTTTGAAGTTCGGGTATAACTGCCAGTGGCGCAAGAGCTAAACTGCCAAATTCGTTTTGCCTTTGGTCTACTATTTTGATTTTAGTAAATAAAATGTGCCCAACTATTTTTTCGTCAATTAACGCAACCAAGGAGAGTTCGGGCACAAAAGTATCACTGTCGCGAAGGAGGTCAACAAGTTTCGCTTCGTCTTCCTGTCCGAAAGCAACAGAATTTATTTCATACACCTCTTTGATATCTTCCTTATTTTCTTGTCTTATTTTTACTTCCATTTTTGTAATAGTGTTTGTGGTTTTACAATCACCGCTAAAGTATCGTGAATTTGCTATGCATCTTAAAAAATAAAAGTCTTATAAATGATTTAATTGACCCGAATTTTGTTTTTAATGGGGGATGTGCAAGGATCATCGTTGTTTTGTAAAGTCTATTTTTTGTTTGTTCGTGTTTTATATTCTTTTATATATATTTCTAATGGTTGTTTTTCATATTCTTCGTCTTCGGCCGGATAACGCAGTGTTTTTGATATTGCTTCTATCTCCTTTGCGCATTGCCATACGATACTTTCTCCAGAAGGTTCTATATTGGGCTGTTTCAGAAACACTTTATCCTCATATGCTTTTTTTGCATCAATTAATTTCCAACCATTTGCCTCTAATGAAGATAATAAATCGTCAAGAAACAGAGCATTTAACAGAGAGTGGTGAATTAGCAGTGTGTGATTAATTTTTCTTTTAAATACTAAATGCGCTAATGAGTCGTAATAATTAGCTCTAGCTAATATGTGTTTTAAATAATACTCTTTATATGGCGTTAAATCAGCATGTATATCTTCTTCTAATTTTTTTGTTATAAGTGCGTCAATATACCAGTCGCTGGCGTCAATAGTAACATAACCGTTTTTATATCCCAGTTTATTCAAGGCTGCTCTCATTGAATCTCTCTTTTCAACAGTATTACCTTCTTTTAAATACGGAAATCTAAATAACTGAGTGTAATTTCTATACGCCTTTATAGTAGTATCTCCTTTTTTAAAGTCATTAATAAAACCCTCAGATGATATAGATTTTGAATTAAAATATAGATGCGAATATGAATGATTACAAATCATATGATTTCTAGAATCCCAGTTACCCAATAAAACTCTTCCGCTTAAATTATCAACTCTCATTCCACACACAAAAAGAGCGACTTTAATTTTATGTTTATCGAGCGTTTTTAGTATCAAACTGTCTCGCATTTGCCAATTTAATTTTGGCGTTTCCTCAACAGTCGGGTCGTCTATTGTTATAGCTAAGTGTTTCTGAGCAAAAGCCGTATTGCTTCGGAAACAAAAAAGCATAATTACCAATGAAATAATATAACTCTCTCTGATCATTCCAATTTTTAATTTTATCCGGTTAATTGCTTGTTGGCAAAGGTATTTAGCTCTCCTTGGGCAGACTTTTGAAAACTTCAGGCATTCAAATCTAAAAAACCCAATTACAAAGATACAAGTTTTATCGCGCGAAAATATTTGGCAACTATTTTAGTTACCATTGTTTGGGAGCAAAACAAAAGACATCCCTCGACTTTGACTTTGAATGTTGTCAGTTGCTCGTACGATTTACCGAAAAAGTATACATCAAAACCAGTTGCAGAAAAAAAGCCGCCGGTTTCACGATATACGTTTGCCAGTGCCTTTTTGATCTTGATCTTTATTGTATATTTTTTTAGTCGATATACGTTTAAACATGAGACCGCTTTATAGTATAATAGTATTTTTCTTTCTTTTTATTGTTATGTTATTACTCTTCTATGGTTTTTCTTCTTACACTACTACTATACCTGGTACCTGGGATAAATATTTAGTGCTCGATTATAACGAATCCAGTGGCATGGTTGGTGAACATCGCAGCTATAAGATCACATCTGATACACTGTATTTTAAGGAAAAGAAAAATCAACAAAAAGAAACAGCTTTTAAACTTGCACTTAGCCAAAATGATCTGAGCAATTTGTTATTAATCTTAAGAACAAATAGTGCAGATAAAATTAAACTGAAAAAATACGGCTACATCTTATATGATGGAGGTGCGTTTTCGCTTCAAATGAAGTACAAAAACGACTATATTTTCAATATTTCTAATAGTGCATACGAGGGTTTAAAAGATGCCGATCGAGCACCCTTTGAGAAGATTGTTGCTGCTATTAAAAAATTAAAACAAAAAAATGATGAAGGCAATTGATCATAATAAATTTGCCAAAGAATGGATAAGTGTCTGGAACTCCCATAATACAGATAAGACACTTTCTCATTATGCCAGCGGCATTAACTCCCTTGCTTTTATATTATAAACCGGTGATGAATAAAAAGTTGTTGCACATTACACTTAAATCAATAATAACCGGGGATATGAAACTACTTCTGTTTCTTTTTATTTTAAGTAGTATATTTTTACTGCTTTCTTTTAATAGAACATCATCTATTCCAAAAGAATGGGATGCTTCTTTAGAACTTGTATATTCTACACACGGGCAATATTACGAGTTTTATAATTTTAAAAATGATACATTATATACAGAAAAAGGATTTGGTGAAAAAAAGGTAACCAGCAGGGTAAAAATAAAAAAAGAGCAAATAGAAAACTTATTGCTGACATTAAGAAGTAATAAGGCCGACAAAATAAAAACTGAAGACGTAAAGTATCAAAAACACGATGCTGCTTCTTTTACTTTATACCTTAAATCCGATGATAGTTATCTATTCAATCTCTCTAGCAGTGGCAGCAAATGGGGCAAAAACATCAGAAAACGAGACGTTTCCCGCTACAATGCCATAGTAGAGCAAATACTAATTATTGCAAAAACAAAGCCTGAGCCTTAAATGAATTATAAAAAAAACATCGCCTGCATACTGTCATGTACTCTTTTAGCCTTTAATTCCAAACACATTTACTTACCCGAAGCCTGGGATAATTCGTTACAATTTACTTACAGGGCCACGAGTTCAATGGATCGTTACTACGATGAGTTTACAATAGCAAATGATAGTATTCATTACGAAGGTAATGACCCCGACACAAACCACTTTTCAAGAGAAGTAAGTCAAATACAATTAAATTATTTATTAAACGTATTAAAGAATCAACATCCAGAAAAGATAAGCCCTATTGTCCTAAAAAATTCACCGCAAAGCTCTCCAAGTTTTTCTATTTATCTCACTTCGGGTGATAAAAGAATTTTCGATTTTTCAATCTCAAAAAATCAAACTTTAAGATCGGCCGACTGGAGTAAACATAACCAAATTATTTCTTCTATTTATAATATAATTAATAAGAAAATCTAAATAAAAAGTAAACAAAAACCGGCAATTAAGCTTGTTTTTGAAATCTACTGCCAAAAAAAACTCCTTTAAACGCCGATAACAAAACAAAATCAACCGATAACTTCTTTCTGGTAGAATACTTATTAATAATTACACAATTTTGAAATAAAATTATACTTTTTTAAAGACGATTATAAAAAATGTGCATTAAAAAAATTTATATACTGTTATTTGCAAGCGCTATAAGCTGCCAAACGGTAAATGACGAAAGTGAAAAGCCAAAAGCCAAAGTCTCCGTTGATTCCGTTATAAATTCGGAAGAAACGGCTTTTGAATTGCCGGTTATACCTAGCGGATGCATTAAGCATGAACTAAAAAAATTTGGTTTAAATGCAAGTATTATCGCTCCCGAAAAGGCTTATATCTACACGTCTACGATTAATGATAACGAAGGTGAAAGAGAATATATTGTCATTCAAACTTCGGAATCGAGTAATAAAAAATTAGAGATCATTTCCAGTACTACAAGTTTTGTTGAAGCGAAAAAAAAGATTGAATCGCCAACAAATCTATATTACAATGCAAAAAAAATGTATAGCGATAGTGCAACTTTCTTTTACGTTTCTTATAGAAAAAGCAGCACGGAAAACTATAATAAAACAGCCTATAATTTTTTAGTCACAGATTCGATAGACGGTCGTTTATACCACTTAAGAACAGATAGTGAACAGGATTTTACCAGCCCCGACTTTGCCTACTCTAAACAAGATGTTTTGAATCTCTATGCAATGGCCAGGAGTTTAAAGCCAAACAAAAAATAACCCAACATTAAACCCACTAACTATGAAACGAACGAACGATCAAAATCAAAAAAAAGGTAAAATTAATTTTCTGCTTGTTGTATTTTCAATCGCGACAGTAGCTTTTACCCAACTATCAGCGCAAACCGCAGCGCCTTTTTTCGCCCCCTCATCTCCAAGCGGAATAATTGCAGTTAAATTGTATCCTATGGAAAACGTTAATGCGGGAGTTCCAACTCTGGTAACCTTTGGTATTCCATTTACAAGAGGATCTGTAACACCAAATGATGTTTCTAAAATAAGGGTACTAAGCGGTTCTGTTACTACAAGTCCGGAAATTCCTGCATTTGTTAAACAGGCCACCCCCTGGAGGCACACAATCAATGCTTCCATGGATAGCTCTTCGGTAAGAATTGCAAAAATTCAGATCATGTATACTTTTTCATCTGTTTATCCAAATTCTGAAACTATATATGTTGAATATGGCGTAAGCAATAGGCTTTCCAATGTAACCAGCTTTGTAAGCCCTAAAACAGCCTGGCACCAGGTTACTAGCGGTACTTTCGTAGCGGCTGACAATATTCAGGAGCCAGATGTGTATGCGGTTTTTCCTAAACAATATTTATCTGATGGTGCTTTAAAAACGCGTATGCTTCCGCTTGATAATGGTGTTCCTTTAACAAGAGAAAATCCTACAACAGTTGACGCCGCAACTTATCCCGGATATGTAAAGTTAGACCACGCTCAACATAACTTTTTCTTTTCTACCGTTAACCAGGATGATCCGTTAGTTACAGTTGCAAATCAGTGCCCTTACAAAACGGGTTTTGAGCCTTGGTTATATGATAGATCAACTGCGATGTATAATCTTTACATGAGAAGTGGTAATATTAAAGCGTTAAGAGAAGCTGTAAGAAGTTCACAATTTTATAAAAGTAAGTTATATGATAACACAACTACACCCGCAAATGCAGTTGGTGTTTTTAAATTAAAAGCGCCGAATCCAAACGCGATTACCGGCCCAAATGATGCCATGTATAGTTACAACGAATGTTTAGCTTATACATATTGGTTAGTAAGTGATGATGATATGCTAAACCCTATTAAATGGGTGGTTAATGCACATCAACAAAATGATCCACCAACATTGTGGTCGCCAACCGCTTCTTTTTGGACAGAGCGTTTTACCTCATTTCACCTATTAGCAAATACTGTAGCTTACGAAGTAACCGGCGGAGCTGCATATAAAACTGCTCTTACAAATCAATCGAATGATTTGATATGGCACCAAAACGGCGCAAACGGCCAAATACCTGCCAATAGAATTGATGGAGGATTATATCATTATGGCTCACAGCATGGTGATGGCACGGCAAACACTTTACTTGCCTCATCATGGATGACAGCGTTAATTGCAGAAGCGATGATAAGAGTTTACTCTGTTTCAGAAAACACTACCGTTGCAAATTTTGTAAAACGTATTGGCACGTTTGAAAAAGCTGCGTTAAAACTTGATGCAAATCACACATACACTTCAGAAAATCCGGGGGCTTTATGGTATGGCGATTATATGATGAAATATGATGGAACAACTGACGTGCGTGATGGATCTGAAATTGAACATTCATTGGATGTTGCAGTAACTACAGCATGGGCTGCCTATTTTGCAGCTTTAATGGGAACACCGGATAACTCAATAACAACAGCTGCAAATAATGCATATAATTCCTATAATGTTGGTGTTAATTATTGGGTTAGACCAAATGGGCCGTCTGCGGGAAATACAGCATACAGAATTAGCCCTTGGAGAAAATACGGATGGGAATATACACCTTCAATTAGTTTTGCGTGGTTAATGACTTCGGCGTTGTTGCCTACTGATATTAAATCCAATTCAAGCTTAATTGCAAAAGGTATTAAAATTTATCCTAATCCTGCAACAGATCTAATTAAAATTGATTGCGAAGAAAAACAAGCTCTGCATATTTCAATCTTTAATATTATTGGATCAAAAGTTCAAGAGCAAAACATAAACGAATTTACTAATGAAATAAATGTAAGCTCATTAACTAATGGCGTTTATATAATAAAAGTTGAAGGGAACTTCGGAATTGCTGAGATGAAATTAATTAAATCCTAGAACTACATGATAAGAAGGGTGTAGAGATCTGTTTTCATAGTCAGAAATCTATGCTCTTCTATTTATGTTAACATGAAAAATAATTACACATATAATAATAAACTGTTTTGTCTTAACAAAAGATGTTTATTATTTATTTTATTCATACTAGCCTTTACCTTTAGTACAACAACTTTTGCTCAGAGGTATTGGGTATCTGCAACCGGAGGCGTTTGGAGTAATGCGGCAAATTGGTCTGCTACATCTGGGGGTGCTGGTGGTGCCGGCGCTCCGGCAGGAGTTATGGCGATCTTTGATGGAAACGGAGGAGCGGTTGGAAATTGCACAATAGACATTGCTGTATCTGTAAGTGGCTTTAGCGTTCTGCCATTATACTCGGGTACAATTTATCAAAATACAAATGCACTAACAATAACAGGTAATTCTGTTTGGAGTGGCGGCAATTTTTCGGGAGGTTCGGCCAGCATAACTAATAATGGAGCGTTTACAATTTCAGGCACAAATTTTACCAGCACATCATCCACGCTTGCGATAAATAATACTTTTAATTTCTCGTCAGGTTCTTTTATTCACAATAGTGGTACAACTCGTTTTAATACGAATAGTTTTTCTGTAAATGGTTCGCCTGGATTTAATAACCTGGTTATTTCAGGAGCCTCGAATACAATAACCATTAACAATTCAATAATGGTTGCCGGAAATTTAAACCTTGACCGTAGTTCTGGTAATTCTCTTCTATTACAAATTGGCGCAACAAATACAATTTCAGTTTTTGGCACTACCTATATAAATGGTTCAGGCGCGATGCAGGTTAATACTGGTACTATTGACATGAAAGGAGATCTTGTGATCACAAGTACAAGCATTGCAGGTAGCGGTAATGGAACTTTTTTAATTTCGGGCACAACTAATCAGCTGCTTTCAAATTCAGGAAGCATTAATCAGGGAAAATTACCAAACGTTATTATAAATAAACCATCAGGAGTCTTAACACTATCTGGAATAATTTCTGTTATTGGCCCCAACTGGACTTATGTTTCTGGTATCATTAATCCTGGAACATCAACCATCAATTTTACAAAACAAGCGGGAGGTTCTAACATTATAATTTCAGGTACGCACACTTTGTACGATGCCATTATTAGTTCGTCCTTTGCAAATACAACAATAAATAACAATTTAACTTTAAACCGAAACTTAACTTTAGATGGTGCCAGCTCTTCTAATGATGTTCAGATTAATTCGAGCATAACCGTAAACGGAACTTTATATGTAACTGGCTCTCAATATGTAAATATTAATATAGGTTTGTTAGATGTTAAAGGTGATATTATTAATTCGAATAATGCCTGGGCGGCTTCCGGAACCGGAACTGTTAGCATTACCGGTGCCGGAAATCAACTATGGTCTTGCTCAGGTGCAATTGATGGTCAGGGAACATTCCCAAATATTTTAATTAATAAACCTTCAGGCATACTTTCGTTGGCCGGACTTATTAATTCGTTAGGACCAAAATGGACTTACTCCGCAGGAACAATATCTCCCGGCACTTCAACAGTATGCCTTTATGATAATGGAAGTAATCCAATTACAATTTCGGGAACACACACGTTAAATGATATGATCATTTATCCTTTTAACTCGGTAAATATTATTAATAATAATCTCACTTTAAACAATCTGGTTATTGATGGTTCATCAACACATGATCTTAATATAACCAATACACTAACGGTAAATGGTAAACTAACCGTAAACGGAACAAATCCTGTAAGATTAAACAATGGAATTATCCATTCAAAAGGAGATATCGAAACCACTAACACAAGTGCTACAAGCGGCGGTACTTCTACCTTAATTATTAATGGTACGGTTAACCAAAATATTACAGGCACCGGTGTTGTTAATCAAAGTAGATTGCCAAATACAGTAATATTAAATAAACCTTCGGGGGATGCTTATATATCGGGTGGAGTTCCTTTTCATTTTTACAACTTAGTGGTTTTTACACAAGGTGTTCTTTATTCAACATCGGCTCAGTTAGCCTATTTCTATTCCGGATCAACGGCAAATGGCGCAAATGCTTTAAGTTATGTAAACGGACCAGTTAGAAAACGAGGCAATACCGCATTTACATTTCCTATTGGCAAATCAAATTTTTACGCGCCTCTTTCAATTTCAGCGCCGTCAAATATAACACATGTTTTTACTGCCGAATATTTTAACCAAAATCCAAACCCAAGCTATAATGTATCATTAAAAGAAGCTTCTTTAAATAATGTTAGTACTTGCGAATATTGGATCTTAAACCGAAACACCGGCACATCAAATGTTAGTGTTACACCAACCTGGGATACGCGAAGCTGCGGCGTTGGAAATTTATCTGATCTTAGAGTAGCAAGATGGGATGGCACTATGTGGAGAAATCATGGAAACGGAGGAGCCACGGGAACATTTGCAGCAGGATCTGTTGTCTCCGGATCTGT
This sequence comes from Chitinophaga pinensis, assembly GCA_943369995.1. Taxonomy (GTDB): domain Bacteria; phylum Bacteroidota; class Bacteroidia; order B-17B0; family Aurantibacillaceae; genus Aurantibacillus. The sequence goes on along the minus strand of CALRPF020000009.1, from coordinate 43,582 downwards.
GGTAAATACTTTTATCGGCCCTTTCACCCTTGCATCCACCACATCATTAAATGTTTTGCCAATTGAGCTTGTATCGTTTTCTGGTAAATGTGAAAATAATTTAGTAATGCTAAACTGGATAACTGCGTCTGAAATAAATAACGATCACTTCACTCTTGAAAAAAGTACAGATGGTAACGATTGGATTGAAATAACTCAGGTAGAAAGTTCGGGCAATTCTTCAACTAAACAATATTATTCGTATACAGATAATATTGTTCCTGCTACTAAAATCATGTACTATAGGTTAAAACAAACAGATGTAAATGGAGCGTTTAAATATTTCAAAATTACCTCAGTTGAAAACTGTTTTGATTTAAAAAATGATATATCTGTTTACCCAAATCCTTCTAACGGAATTTTTATACTGGCAGCAAACTACAGCATTGGGGAAATTACAATTTGGGATGCAGTCGGCAGAAAAGTTTTTGAAGCTGTAGTAAATGATATAAGCTACAAGATAGACCTCTCATCTGAACCAAAGGGTGCGTATATCTTAAATGTAAGATCACAGGGATTTAATAATAAAACGATTAAAATAATTAAATAAAAAATACAGAAATGAAGAAAGTACTTATTATAGCATTAATGGCGCTTGCAACAACAAATTCTCACGCACAATTAGGCAATATTAAAAACAGGTTAAAAACGAAAGTAGAAGATAAGGTAGTTGAAAAAGCCGAAAATAAAATAGACAAAACCGCTGACGATATTACTGCCGAAAATAATAAAACCAAAAAAAACGAAACTAAAAAACAAACCAGCCCCGATGCGAATTCCGAAGCAACAACGAATACAAACGATTCAGATATCAAGAGAAATAATTCAAATAACGAACAAACATTAAACAAACCTGCAAACAATATGGCCCAGACAGAAAGCACAACCAAACAATCGTCCGTAAAATTCATCTTCGCGGATAAACCTATAACTAACGAAAGTATTATTGACCAAAAAGGCATTAAGTTTACCTCTAAAAACTTCATATACGGCAGAATTGAATTACCGGAAACTGTTGCAAATTTTTTTAAGATACCCCAGCAAAATGGTAAGTACACTAATTTTATTCATTACGAAGTGCGTATTTTTAAAGATGATGAGGAAATGGGAAGCGCAAACCCAATATGGAACTGGTGCTACATCACTAATAGCGAATTTAGTAAAACTCATTTTAATTTTGATGTCTTACCAGAACCTTCAAAAGCATCAACGGTTATTTCTCCCCTTGAAGATTTTAGTGCGGGTAAATCAAGTGCTCCGTTATACAATACTATCGATCCAATGCATTTTCCAAAATCCGATAAATATAAAGTTAAGTTAACGTTTTATAGAAAAACAGTAAATGGTTACGGAGAATTAAAACCTAAAGAAGAATGGCCGATATGCGAGGGGGAATTTGATTTTGAATTTAACGAAGATGATATTGCTACTTTACAAAAAAACGGACAAAACGCAAGTGACTTTGTAAAAGATAATTTTCAGAACAAAGCAAGAGAAGAAGCAGATTTGCCAAAATCATGGAACATGCAAAGCAGTGCCATTGGCAGCGGATATACAGAACAGCAAATTAAAGGAATGATCGCCGCAAGATACCAAGGATCAAAATTAAACAAACTGGTTATTGAACCACAAAAAGGTGGTTGGGTTGTTGAGAAAAACGATCTTGGGATTCCCAAAGACAAATACTTCGATCAGATAATCTCTATATTCATAACTGATTCTAACAAAAAATGTTTTTATATTGAAGGTTACGTTTATCAAACATACGAAGGAGGGGGTAAATATGGCAACGTATGGATGTATCCTGAAAAAGAAATACAAATTTCTTGCGACAAAATGAAATAAAAGAATTAGTTCCATAATTTCATGTTCTATTATTAAAAGTACTTCAAATCATGAACAACGTAAAACATCAATTAATTCTGGCCCAAGAAAAAGCGAAAGAATTATTTATTAAAGTAGAAGCAAATAAATTAATAATTCCCGGCAAAACTGAGAAACAATTAAGTGATGAAATAGCGCAACTCGCAAAAAACCATTTTGGTGTAGAAAATTATTGGGGTAAAAAAATTGTAAGAGCCGGCATTAATACATTACAGCCATATACAGCAAATCCTGCTAACCTTGTTATTCAAGATGGCGACATTCTTTTTTTTGATTTTCATCCGGTTTTTGATGGATGGGAAGCAGATTTGGGAAGAACTTATGTTCTAGGTAACGATCCTCTAAAAATTAAAATTAAAAAAGATGTAGAGATGGCATGGCACGAAGCAAAAAATTGGTATTCTAAACAAACCAGTTTAACGGGCGCTCAATACTTTACTTACATTACGGCTCTTGCAAATCGCTACGGTTACGAATTTGGAAATGAAATTGCCGGGCATATTGTAGGTCGCTATCCACACGAACAACCCGATGATCCGAATGATTTATGTTTAGATGTTCACCCGAACAATCACACTGATATACTTCAGTTAGACAAATATGGCAATAAAAGGCATTGGATGTTGGAGTTGCATTTTGTAGATAGAAAAAACAACATCGGAGCATTTTTTGAACAATTATTGGAGTCTAATTAAAATTGATAGACATTATAATTTTTTGAATAAAATTTTAAATTAAATATTAAACTAATTTCTCATGCAAAAAAACATAAGTGAAAATATTAAATCACTGAGGGCAGCATACGACCTAAGTATTAAGAGTTTCTCAGCCAAATGTGGCATCTCAGATGTTGCTCTTTTCAACATTGAAAAAGGAAAAACGAAATCCTTGCATTCGGCCACGCTGCAAAAAATTATTCAAACATTTAATACTACCGAAAAATGGCTTACAAACGGAGAAGAACCGATGCTACCCAACGGCTTAGTTAGATTTGAAAATAAAATCATTAATACGGTTAATGTTTTTAATACTGAAAATAATTTCGAACTTAAAATAAAAAACGATATGCTGGAAAAACAGAATGAAAGACTATGGACAATTCTTGAAAAAATTACCATCGACACAAAAACTGCCGCACTATAAAAATCGGGGAAAATATTATACACTCCCATAAGACCAGTACTTACAGATACCGACGCGCGCAAATTAGCAAGCTAAAATGATAGAAACTCAACGCCTTATTCTAAAACCTCTAACACACCAGCAGTTATTGAAATATATTAAGTGTGACAATTCTTTAGAGTTAGAGCTAAACTTGAACCTAACTTCCAGAACACTCTCGCCTGAACTAAAGGAAGCGCTTGAGCAAACTATTCTGCCTGCCGTAGCAGATACAACTAAAAATTATTTATTCTATACACTTTGGACTGCAATTTATAAAACTGATAATAAAATGGTGGGCGACTTATGCATTGTTGGAGAGCCAAATTTAGAAGGGGAAATAGAAATTGGTTACGGAACTTATCATGAGTTTCAAAACAAAGGATTTATGACCGAAATTGTAAGTGGAATTGTTGGCTGGGCGCAAACTCAGTCAAAAGTAAAATCCGTAATTGCGTCCACAGAAAAAATAAATATAGCTTCATCTAAAGTACTTGAAAGAAATAACTTCATCAAGGTTTGTGAAACGGAAACATTATTTAATTGGAAACTAAAAGTGAATTAAAAAATCATGGCCGGCATCTATCATTTAAACTGTGTTAAAATTGTTTCGCCGATTAACGCTAATGTTTGCGGGCATTGCCTTTTAATCAAAGAAAAAAATAAGCTCATTCTGGTAGATACAGGTGTTGGGCTTTTAGATACACAAAAACCATTAGAAAGGATAGGAAAAAAACTTATTGATATGGTAGGTTATCGCTTTGAAGAGAGTCAAACCGCTGTAAGACAAATCGAAGGTTTAGGCTTGGACCCTAAAAAAGTTACAGATTGTATTATTTCTCATTTAGATAATGATCATGTAGGCGGACTTGCCGATTTTCCCGAAGCAACAATTCATTTGGGAATTGAAGAGTTTGAAAACTTCACATCCGAAAATCCCAGATATTTAAAAACTCCTTTATCCCACAATCCAATTATAAAGACATATAAAAAAAATGATTTTACTTGGTTTGGATTTGAAGCCAGACGAATTATCGCTGATATAGAAACAGACATGTTTCTGATTCCACTTTTTGGTCACACATTAGGGCATTGCGGCGTTGCTCTAAAAAACAATAACAAATGGCTCTTTTATATAGCCGATGCATACTACATGAGAGTGGAATTAACAAACAGCAATCATCTCGTAAATGAGCTGGCTAAAATGCGCGCGGATGATAACGAATTAAGATTAGGCACATTAAATAAGATCCGAAATTTAATAAAGGAGCATCCCGAAATTGAAATTTTTAGTTATCACGACATTGAAGAATTTAAAATTTACAAAAATCGCTCGAAGAAATAAATTTATTAAAATACGAACCATGAAAAAAATAATTCTACCTTTTTTCTTTCTATTTACAGGTTTCTTCTTTTGCAAATCACAAACAATGAGATATTTTGAATTTTCGACAAATTGCGGGAACGGAAACTGGCGCGATACTACATTTATTGCTGCCGCTACGAACCAGGCCTTAATAGATTCGGTTTTAGCAAATATTGCAAGGCCAATGAATCAAAGAAAATTAATAAACGGGCCCATTGATTATGGTAATGGAGGCCATAACCACAACTCAAATCACTGGTTTTTGTGGCACTTTATTCCAGACCAATGGAATCTTGTTGAGTACGCTATGGAAGCGTGCGACGGTTGTCCTTATACCGATGTCGACGCTGACACTGCATATTGGATCGGCACCTTGAGGCAATTTTGCCCCTGGACCAGCCAGCCAACAAGAGAAGTATCAAATACTTTAGGAATTAATGACCAGGAACTTGAAACTGAAATAATGATCTATCCGAACCCGGTTATAAATAAATTAAATTTGAAATTTAATAGTATAAGTAATAACTCTTTAAAGATATACGATTCTACCGGACAAGAAATATTAACGTTTTTAGTGTCAAAACAAAATGAAACAGTTGATTTACCGGAGCTAGATAGTGGGCTCTATTTTTTGAAAATAATGTGTGAAAATAAAATCTTATTAAAAAAAATAATAGTTAGCGGAAAATAAATTTAGATAATGTATAACATAAAAAGAACAAACTCAGACGATATAGATTTTCAAAAATTAGTTAAAGAACTCGATAAGGCTATGGCCATTGTTGACGGAGAAGATCATTCGTTTTTTGCACAATTCAACAAAATTGATACTATTAAACATGCAGTAGTAATATGTGAAAACGGAAATGCCATTGGTTGTGGCGCAATCAGAGAATATGATGTTGACACGATGGAAGTAAAACGCATGTTTGTGTCTATAGAAAAAAGAGGCAAAGGAATTGCTTATCTGGTTTTGAATGAGCTTGAAAGCTGGGCTAAACAATTAGGATACAAAAAATGCATCTTAGAAACAAGCATAAAACAAACAGAAGCAATTGCTTTGTACAAGAAAAATAACTACTTGTTGATAAAGAACTACGGACAATATGCTGAAGTTGGGGACAGCGTTTGTTTTGAAAAAAAATTAGCTACTTAATTTGTTGTAATATTTATTTCACATTAAAAGCTGTTAACCTCGCGCTAATATTACACAAAATTTTCAAATTTTAGAATTTGTAGGCTAAGAACCAACTCAACAGAACAAAAGGCTCCACTCCTGCTTGAGTTGCGAACGAAAAACGTATTACAAAGAAGTAATAATTTTTTTAGGTAAGCAGATTGTTTTCGCTTAAAATTTTTTCAAAGGCTATGATATTAGAAAACACCGTATTGCTTTTAAGATCTTCTTCTTTAAATTTCTCGAAAATCTCATAAACAGTTTTTACTTTAAACGATTTTAGTTTACTTTTTACTTCACCCGGAATTGATAAGTAGCCAATTGGCGCATACAACGAAAAATCGCTTCGTTCGCTCACTCGTATTAGTTTTAAAAGATTAAACAAAAAATTTGTTACCATCCAATCTTTAAAATGTTTCTGATCATTCTTTAATTTTGAAACAATACATTCAATTTGTTTTGATTGATTATAAAACATGAATGATTCGAAAAGATTTAACTTAAAATTATTTTTAGTATGCACTTCTATAATGTACAGATCTTCTTCGCTTAATGTACACTCCTCCTGCTTGATCCATTTGTACCAAAACGAAGAATATGACTGGACACTTTTTTCCAATTCATTTATCAATTCCTGTCCTGTCTTAGAACTACAAAATTGTTTTCCTGTAATATTTTTTATGGCTGATTTAATATTCAACAAGATTATAAAATGTTTTTACGCTTGTCAATAGGTAATTTTACCCATTTTTTGAATAGGTAAAATTACCTACTACTAAAAATTCCGCAATTTGTGATTATGTAATTGCTATGCTAAAAAAGAACTTTTGTAGGTAAAAAATGTCATAGCTTGCGATAATACAAATTTTTAATGGGTAAAATTACCTACTTCTATATAGGTAAAATTACCTATTTTATATATCGGACACATTTTTTATATGATAATTTCTGTGTTTATTTCTAACTTACAAATTAAAATTAAAAATTACACTAACCATTTTATGATTCAAATACCGGAGAACACGCAAATAAAAGACTGGGGTACTTCTATAACTTGGTTTGATGAAGACGGTATACTATATTCGATTTCCAAAAAAGGCTCTCAATATACATTAGAGGATACCAAAATTCGATTTGCTGAATTCAAAAAAATAATTGGTAACAATAAAATTTGTATGCTGATAGAAGTTACCAATTCAAACGAGAGTACTCGTGAAATAAGAAACTATGCGGCGGAAGAGCTACCAAAAATAGTAAAGGCAATTGCCATGGTGTCAACTTCTCCTGTTGGAAAAATGATTGCGAATTTATTTTTTACTATCAAAACCCAGCCTTATCCCACTAAAATGTTTATGAATGAAAAAGACGCCAAAAAATGGCTTCACCAATTTTTATAGAAGTAAATTTTACTTATGCAAACTATTACTGCAAATAAAAATATCGACTATAAGTTAGTATTCTATACTGCTCCTTCACTTTTATTACTACTTAAGCCAAACTCTCCTGAGTTCACAATTATAGATGCTAACGATGCCTACCTGCAAACAAGTATGACAAAGCGTTATGAAATTATAAATAAAGGGTTGTTCGATGTCTTTCCGGATAATCCATCTGATGTAAAAGCAAATGGTGTTAGTAATTTAAAAAGATCGCTTGATACGGTTATTGAAAGTAAGCAGGTAAATGCAATGCCGACTCAAAAATATGATATACAAATAACAACTGAAAATGGTATTGTATTTGAAGAGCGTTTCTGGAACGCAAAAAACACGCCTGTTTTGAATGAACGAGACGAAGTAATCTATATTATTCACCAGGTAGAGGACGTAACTGCTACTGTTAATTTAGAAAGCGAAATGAAAAAAGCCTCCGATGAAATAGAAAAAAAATCACTACTTATAAAAGAAAATGAAGATAGAATAAACGCCATACTAAATGCTTTGTTGAAATACACGACAATGGATTTTTCGCATAAACTAAAAATAACGGATAAAGGTGATGAGTTGGATGCTATAATTGTTGGTCTTAATTCTTTAATTGACGAACTGGAAAACCAAATGCAGTTAATTAAATTATCGCATGATGAATTGGAATATACAAATAAAGAACTCGATTCCTTCTCTTATTCCGTTTCGCATGATCTTCGTGCACCTTTAAGAGCTATAAATGGCTATTCACAAGTGTTGATAGAAGATCATAGTCATCAACTGGATGAAACCGGCAAACAAACCATCCAGGTGATCATAAAAAATGCAGTAAAAATGGCGGCATTAATCGATGACCTTCTTACTTTTTCTCGTATTGGCAAGCAAGGCCTTAAAAAAGTTACTCTAAATATGAACAACATAATAAAAATTATTGTAAATGAGTTTAAAAACCAAAACCATACCAATTCAGTAGAGTTTATTACTAAAACTTTAGAGGAAGCTGAAGGTGATAGCGGTATGTTAAAACAAGTAGTAACTAATCTTTTATCAAACGCCATTAAATATTCATCCAAAAAAGAAAAAGCAATTATAGAGATAGGTTCATTCAAAAAAAACACTATGCTGGTTTATTATGTAAAAGATAACGGCGCCGGATTTGATATGAAATATTACAATAAACTCTTTGGTGTTTTTCAAAGATTACACGGTGATTCTGAATTTGAGGGCACCGGCGTTGGGCTAGCCCTTGTACAGCGCATTATAAAAAAACACCAGGGCGAAGTATGGGCTGAAGCTGAGCCTGAAAAAGGTGCTACATTTTATTTTTCGTTACCAATTAAAAACTAAAAAAATATGCAAAATACAATACATAATATAGAAATCATTTTAGTAGAAGATAGTTTAGAAGACGCTAATCTGGTTATGCGCTCTTTAAAAAAACACAATCTTGGTAATAGTATCATCCATTTAAAAGATGGTGCCGAAGCATTAGATTTTATATTTGCTAAAGGCGATTATGCTTTAAGAAAAATTGAAGACAAACCAAGGTTGATCTTACTCGATCTTAAAATGCCGAAAGTAGATGGCTTGCAAGTGTTACGCACCATTAAATCGGACCCTCGAACAAAATCAATTCCGGTAGTAATTATGACGTCATCAAGAGAAGATCGTGACCTGATTGAAAGCTATGAACTCGGTGTAAATAGTTATGTGGTGAAACCGGTATCTTTTGAAAACTTTGCGCAAGCAGTTGCAGAATTAGGAATGTATTGGCTAATGGTAAATCAATCTCCAAAATAAATTACTTAGAGTGAATAAACAATACAAAATATTACACCTTGAAGACAATCCGTCCGATGCCGGTTTAATAGAACATGCTTTAAAAAAAAGCGGTTTGAATTTTATTGTTAAGATCGTTGAAACAAGAGATGAATTTATTAATGGCCTTAAGAACTTTAATCCTGATATTATTTTATCCGATCATTCATTGCCTCAATTTGATTCACTGGAAGCGTTATCCATTTACAATCAAAGCGGAGTTGAAATACCTTTTATTTTAATTACCGGAAGTGTTTCAGAAGAATTTGCAATACGCTCAATTAAAGAAGGGGCTGATGACTATATACTAAAAAACAATTTAATGCGTTTACCTGCAGCTATTCAACAAGCTTTAAAAACGCGAAAAATTGAGGCCGAAAAAAGAAAAGCAAATATCGAACTGGAAGCTACTCACAAAGAACTCAACACTTTTATTTATAAAGCCGCACATGATCTGAGGGGGCCCCTATGCTCCATAATGGGCCTTACCAATATTGCCGAACTAGAGGGCGAAAAAGAAAATCTACCTCAGTATCTCCACAAAATATCAGAAAGCACACACAAACTTGATACGGTTTTAATTTCTTTGATAAATGTAATGTCTATAAAAGACACCAAACCCATTTTAAAAGAAATAAAATTTGAAACTTTGTTAAATAAAATTTTAACCCGCCTTAAATATACCGAAGGTTTTAATGAGGTAGTTTTTAATCATACAATAGATACAAAACGTAGCTTTTTTTCAGATGAATTTATTTTAAATACTATTTTATATAACATTATTGAAAATGCTATTTCATACAGAAACACCAATGATCGTAATGCTTTTGTTAATATTACAATTACCCATTTAGACGACTGCACGCTTTTACAGATACAGGATAATGGCATTGGCATGGAGAAAGAAGTACACGAGCAGATCTTTGATATGTATTTTCGTGGAAATCTTCATTCGACCGGACCGGGTTTGGGTTTATACATCGTAAAAAATGGTGTGAAAAAATTAGGGGGAACTATTACCGTAAAAAGCGAAATAAGAAAAGGGTCATTATTTACTATTACATTACCTGCAACACGAACATTCCCTAAATAAGTCAGAGTTTTATAAATTCAAATTTCGGAAAACCTTTTATGCCCAAAGCATTATAAAAATCAATGAAATGCAGCTTATAATAAAATCCCTTACTATCATTAATTATATAATTCTTAGTTACATCAACCGTAAACAAATTATTGTTCAAATCAAAGGCTTTCCAATCATAGCCAATAACATCGCGGTTATTGCTAAAAAAACTTCCGGTTGTATCGTTTAAGGTAATTTCAGAAAACGGTTTGTTACTTATTTTAGTTATGCGAGTATTGTATTTATTATTTAAAACGCCGGTAACTTGATAATACTGTAATGGTTCATGAAAAAGATAAGTGTATTGAGTAAAACAAAGATCGAACTCAGATTTTTTTGGTTCAATATTTACTTGGGTTTTTGTTGTAAATGAAAAGGCGTTAAAATTATAATCATTGTTTCTATTTACAGTTCCCTGAAAGGTCTGCGACCCAAAAATATCCCCAAATTCAAAACTATAATTATTGCTGGTTTGAGACATCATCTTCATTTTATAAAAGCCTAATAATTGTCCGGATTCATTATATCCGCGATTAATGATATAAACTGTATTGCTTGACTGCCAATTACCAAATGCTGTACTGTCTAAATTTCCGGATGGCATATCGGCTTGTCCGTTTGCTAATATACCCGCTGTATCAGTTACCTGGCTGAGCTGCGTGAAATTTGTTTTATAAACTTTAACGGCATTGGCACCATTTAAAATAATATGAGATCCGTTTGAAGAGCATTCGAAAGCAATATCCCAATCTGTTCTTAAATTAGTTGAAATAATTTTATTGTCGCTTAAACGATACCAAATCTGGTTTCTATAATTCGACTCCATGGATACCTGCATAGTAATTATGTTTCCGCGATCGTGCCTTTTTACAGGTAATTCCTTTTTCTCGCAAGAAAAAAATAAAACAGCAATTAATATCAGAAAATAATATCTCATTTAAAAGTTCAATGCCAGTTTTAAAAAATAATTTCTACCGGTAGATAATGAAACGCTGGATGATGATGAGTTGTGTGCACCTCCCCCTAAAACACTTGAATTAATACTTTTTACATCGAATAAATTTTTGCAGCCAATTACAATGTTGATCCTGTCTTTCCAAAATAACTGGCTTAGTGTGGCATCCATAATACTGTACTCGGATACAGTCGTTTGTAAAATCTCAGAATTTAAAAGTGCATATCCCGCAAGTTTACCATTATACTTATAATAAACAGAAAATGTTGTTTTACTTTTTAAGACCTTATAATTAAGATTCATTAAAAATTCGGGGCTATAAGTAAACTTAGTGTAACTTTTTGTTTCAGCCAAAGCATTGTATCTGCCGGTATGATTATATCCCAATTTCAAAATTAATCGATTAAAATTAAGTGATGCTGCTATTTGTACGCCGAGTGTTTTATAACGACCAATGTTTACATAAGAATACTCTACACTATTTACCTGAGCTAAAGTGATAAGGTTAAAAATCTCATTATAAAAAACTCCAACGTCAGATTTTAGTCTACATTTTTTTATGTCGCGTTTATAATTGTATGTTAGCGAATAATTATTTGAGTTTTCAGATAATAATTTATTATTGCCAATAATATTGTGATTAATATCCACAAAGAAAAAATAAAGCTCTTTAATTGAAGGCGCTCTAAATCCTCTTGCATAACTAGCTCTTAATGTGTGATTCTCCAGAATATTCCATTTAATATTTAATGAGGGAATAAAAGGCGTTTTATAAACCGTATTATATGCGGAACGTAAACCCGGCTTAATAATAAGCTTTGAAACGGGCTTATATTCTACGGTCGCGAAAGCAGCATAATCTCCCATATTCTGTAAATGCTTATCAATACGTTTGCCACCGGCAGATTCATAATTAAAATCGTAGCCTAATTCGTAATTTAATTTTGCCGTTGGAGATGAGCGTACAAATGAAGCGCGACTCATTAATAAGGTAAAACTACTGGTACCCTGATCGGAACTATTAGCCGATAGTACTTCATTAAGCGTAGTTAGATCTTTATATATCGTTTTCTTTATTCTATTATAATAATTATAAGCTGATAAAAAATTAAGGTTCCATTTTTTTGAGATTTTTCCGGTCAGCGATAAGCTGTTATCTAAACGTTTAGTGTAATAATAATCGTCGAAAGACGTTTCTGCATAGGGTGCGCGCGGGTAACCACGATTTACAATTTCCTCATCAAAATAAGCACTTTTTAAACCAAAATTTAATTTTCTAAAACTATACTGATATGCTGCGCTTACAAAATGCTGTTCTTTTGGCTTCCATTGTTTAAAGCGCAAACTATCTGCAACTCGTTCTTTCGGAAAATAAAAAGGATCGTCATTCGTATTCCATCCATCAAAATAATTTCTTCCTCCGCCTATTTGCAGATTATGATGGCAATGCGAAAAGCCGAGATCGCCGGTAAAATTATAAGTGCCAATGCTTTCATAATAAGAAGTAACACCTGCTGAGAATTTCTTTAGTGAAGATTTTTTAGTAATAATATTTATCGTTCCAGCCAACGCGTTTGTACCATATTGCACAGAAAGCGGGCCTTCAATAAATTCAATACGCTCAACATTATTCATGTTTATTTGCGATAAATCAATATTGCCATTTAATCTTCCGATCATAGGCACACCATCAATTAAAAATTTTACGTTCTCACCGCTTATTCCTTGCAAAGTCATAGCACTTCCTAAAATATTATCCTGTTGCAGGCGAACATTTAATTGATTTGATAAAACATCGCACAGGTTTACTGCGCCCATTTGCCGAATCTTTTCTTTATCAATTATTTTTATTTTTTGCACAGATTGTTCAGCAAATGTTGGTTCGTATTGTGCCGTTATTACAACCTCATCAAGGTCTATGTTTCCCGGTTTTAAATAGATGTTTCTTAAACTATTTATCTGCGAGCCTGAAAGTTGGCGGCTATATTTTTCGAAACCAAAACACTGAACTGTTAAATTATAAATGGTAGTATCGTTAAATTTTTGCAACTCAATAATACCCTGATCGGTACTTGTTTTGCCATAACTTAACTGATTGTTTTTAATTAATAAAGAAGCGAATGGAATACGCAAAGAATCTTTTGCAGAGTAAATATGTATTTGCTGTGCAAATACATGGTACGTAGAAAATAAAATAAAGATCTGAATTATTCTTCTCACTCCCGTATCAAATTTAAATCCTGCATTATTGTTTCCATTTGTTCGTTAAACAAAGCTTCATCCAATAATTCATATAAGCATATTAATTCACTATAGGTTAAAACCATCAAAATGAATTTGCTGAAAATGTTTAATGAAATCCTTTTTTGTTTTTCAAAACCATTACAATCTGTATTGTTTTTAATAGCTGTTACCTGCTCAAAAAAATCTTTAAAATTTTCTGGTTCAATTGTAATAGCTTTAGTTCCAAAGGTAAGCTGGTAATGACTGCAGCTGTCACATAAAATAATATAACCGTTTTCGTTATGGGATAATACTTTATAATCGCACATAGTAATTATTTATCTACTTCAACCACATCTTTTTTAATAAATGTAGAATAGATCCTCATCATATTTTTATCTTCGTTCGCTCCTAAAACCTGCATTAACATTTTAATTTGCCGTTCACCTTTTTTTACCTGAGTATTTACAGAAGCGATTATTTTTTCACGTTCCCATCTTTTAAAATTATTTACTGCCATGCTAATTCAAGTTTAAGATGCTTTAATATACAGATCAATTACCTTTTTAATTTCGGGTTTTGCTGAACCTTGTGTATAATTACCTTTACACACTTTATCGCCTAATGAAAACAAATTTTCGTATAATTTTTTCTTTTCAATTTTGTCTGCTAATTTAAGATCGGCTGTTTTTGAGTAAACATCTTCCCATACACTGCGCACATCAGCCCAATATTGTTTTTGTTTTTCCCACCATTTAATAGCTGGGCCGGCATTGTAATTTCCTTTTGTAAAACGCTCCATTCCTTTTTCCCAGCATAGTACTTTATCTAATCCATTGTTACGTACAATTTTTTCGTTATCCTGTATCAAACCCCAACCATCATTAAACAATTCCATGCGGCTATGACGTTTCATTACATTATAATCGTTACGCTTTGTAAATTCACGGCGAGGTAAAGGCGAATCGTTAACACCTTCCCAAAAATGTTTTCCATCCACATGCACCCATGTGCCAAAACTCTCGTAACGTGGGCTGTCATCAACCTGATAAACCTTTTGTGTCCATGTGCCTTTTGCCTGAGCATCCGTTAATGTTGTTTCGATCCACTCATTATCTTTATAGTAATTATATACTTTTATATTTTCGTATACCCAATCCTGGCGCCAGTGTTTTATAATAATAGTATCATTTACAATCAATAAATGTTGTAAGGCTATTTTATCGGGGCTGTCTTCCGTTAAAAAAACATACTCTATTCCATGTTCGCTGTAACGCGGATGATACTTGTATCCTGTATCTGTAGCAAAGGTCTCGGCAAAATCAAACGACACTTTATAAATACCTGCCATACTTTTAATACAGACTCTATCTTGTTCTTTTTTGCTATCTGTAGTTAATAAAGGAGTTTTTGTTTTTGCGCCTGTTTTTGTTTGCGCGAAAATTCCGGTGCTTAAAATTAATCCGGCTGTTAAAATTAGTGTTCTCATGTTTTTTAAAATTAGAAAGGCCGGAGATCGTTGAAACGAAAAAATCAAATAAAATTCACTCCAAGATCCCCGTACCGTATGTTCATTGTATAATTAATTTTTGTATTGTTTTGTAGCTTCCGGCATTTAATTGTATAAAATAAATTCCACTTTTTAAATCCGAAGTATTTAATGTGTGTTTATTTAATCCTTCGGTTGTTGAAATATTTTGTGATGAAAGAAGCTTACCGTTTAAATCAATAATTGAAACGAAAACTTTTGCTGTTTCATTTTGGGTTGAGAATAAAAGTGTTGCGTTATTTTCACTTGAAGGATTTGGATAAATTGTAAACTTTGAAATTATATTTCCTTCTACATCTGCAACACCAACCGTTGAAAGTTTTTCTTTTGAAAGAATAAAATTTCCGTTTGTTGAACCACCAAATCCTGTAAAACGGACCTTCCAGATATTATTAGGTTTATCTTTTACAAAATAAATGGTGTCTTGCGATAACCACCAGGCGTTGCCACTTAAATTAAAATATTTCCAATCATGACCAATTTCAGTAATATTTGTATTTAATGTATGTGCCGACCAGTTATTGTATGTTGCAGGCGAAGCCACGTTATCTGCCTGGGCAACTTTTACACCTTTATTAGTCATTACACCAACAACAGGATAGGGTGTAGGAATAAATGCAGTATATCTGCCAAAGGTAAGATCCCAGCTGGATGAAGCAGGTTCTCTGTCTATCGCAACATTTGCCGTCATATCATAATAAGCAAAATTCTTTCCGGTGTAATTTGATTTGTTTATTGTGGCTGCTTGAGAGTTACTATTATCTATGTTAGCATATTCGAAATTATAAATCCCGCCGGATAAGTTAACAAACTTTAATTTTTTGAAAGATGTAGATGATAGTTTTATTACATAGCAACTATCGCCTATGATAATATGTGTATTTACATCATATAAACCCCATCCAAGATCGTTTGAGTTAGAAGGATTTGCACCTCGGTTAAACGCGCCAACATCCCACGTTTGATCGCTGTTGTTTAACATTGGCCATGTACTAATGCCTGTTGTATCAAGTGTACTATAATTTGCAGCACTATAAGGAGTTTTATAAACTGCAAAGTTGGCTTTTTGTGTATTCGCCAAAATACTTCCGGCAAAACCAGTTATTTCAAAACCAATATCCCAATTATCTTTACTTTGAGTAGCTTGTTCATCATTTTGTAAACTGTACCATTTTTGATTTCCATAACCTGCACCAACAGAAATAGTATCAATAATAACCTGCGCCTGTGTTGTAATTGTATATAAAGCAAATAAGCTTATAGAGAGTACCCGTTTTTTCATTTTTATTTGTTTAGAATGATTATAAATAACGTTTACAAAGATGAAGAGTATCAAAAGCATACACAATACGCAAATGCTGGTAATTTACTTTAATAAGATTTTGGTATAGGCGCTACCAAGATTTTGGTATTACTCTAAACAAATTACTTCATTAAGCCGGTTTTATAAGCATACTGTGCCAGCTCAATAGTATTGTTGATTCCCAGTTTGGAATAGATATTTCTTTTATGCGTAACAATTGTGTGATAACTTAAACTAAGCTCTGCGGCAATTTCTTTAGGACGTTTGCCTGTTACTAAAAGTTTTATAATATCTGTTTCTCTTGCTGAAATGCTTCCGGCTGCGCAATGTTTATTAGTTGAAATTTCTTTTTCAAGAAGGATGTCAATTATTTGTCCGCAAAAATATTTTTCACCTTTTGCGCAAGCCTTAATTGCATCGGTAATTTCTTCTTCGTCACAATCTTTTAATAAATAGTTTTTTATTCCAATACTTATGATCTTTTTAATCTCATTTGCTGTTTTTTCATGAGAAATTACCAGTATGTTAAGATCGGGATTTCCATCCTTTATTTTACTTATAGTTTCGAGCGAAAAACATTCGTCGCAACAATGATCAACTATTAAAACATCCGCTTCATGCTTTGATAAAGCAATTTTTAAGGCTTTATCATCCGCAACCTCGGTAACATATTTAAACTGTTTATTTTCACCAACCAGTGTGCGCAGGCCTTTCCTGATAATAAAGGCGGTATCTGCAATAATAACTTTTATAGGTCCTTGTTTTTTCAAAAAAAGTGCAATACTAAAAACCAAAGGTATACCATATAATATTTAGCGGGAATACCTAAAAAGAGGTATAAATTGTAGGTTGCAATTTATACTTTGCGCATATTTGTATAATTGAATGCCAATAACCAAGTTAAATATTGAAGAATTTCTTGAGCTTACTCAAAACAAAATTATTTTTGATGTAAGAAGCCCGGGAGAATATGAACAAGCGCATATTCCGGGCGCTTTGTCATTACCCTTATTTACCAACGAAGAACGTAAAGTTGTAGGCACTGCTTATAAGCAGGAGAGTCGCGAAAAGGCAATAAAAATAGGTCTTGATTTTTTTGGCACAAAAACCGTAAAAATAATTGAAGCCGTTGAAAAAATCTCTTCAGAAAAAAACAACATAAGAGAAATTGGCGTGCATTGCTGGCGCGGCGGCATGCGCAGTGCTGCCATTGCCTGGCTTTTAGATTTGTATGGATTTAAAGTGTATTTATTAAACGGTGGTTATAAGGCCTACCGCAGTTACATGATAAAATTCTTCGACAAGAATTACACCATGCACATTATTGGTGGCTATACGGGCAGCAATAAAACAGGTATAATTGATGAGTTAAAAAAAGGCGGCGAAAAAGTAATTGATCTTGAAAGCCTTGCGCAGCATAAAGGCTCGGCTTTTGGCAATTTAGATCTTCATCCGCAACCCTCGCAAGAAATGTTCGAGAACTTATTGGCCTCAGAATTAAAAAAATATCAATCGTCGTTAATATGGATGGAAGATGAAGGCCAAAGATTGGGAAATGTAAATATTCCTTTCTCATTTTACACTTGCATGCGCAAGCAACCTGTGCTATTTATTGATATTCCTTTTGAAGAACGTTTGCTACACATTGTAAACGGTTATGGAAAATACGGTAAAGAAAAACTTATCAATGCAGTAGTTCGCATCAAAAAAAAACTAGGTGGCCTTGAAACAAAAAATGCTGTTAACTTTCTTTTAGAAGACGATCTTAAAAATTGTTTTGCTATACTTTTAAAGTATTATGATAAGCTTTATTTGCGCGGCACATATAACCGCGAAGAAGCCGATAAGATGATAAAACAAATAGACCTTGCTTCAACGGATGCAAAATTAAATACTAAAAAAATATTACATTATGTCAGCAACAAATGATCCGATTGCTTTAACACAATATGCCCATGGTGCAGGTTGTGGTTGTAAAATAGCGCCGCAGGTTTTAAAAGAAATTTTACAGAGTTCATTCGTTCAACCGTCACAAAATATTTTAGTTGGCAATAGTTCTAATGATGATGCGGCTGTTTACGATCTTGGAAATGGAACAGCGTTAATCTCAACAACCGATTTTTTTATGCCTATTGTTGATGATGCTTTCGATTTTGGTCGCATTGCCGCAGCAAATGCAATAAGTGATGTGTATGCGATGGGCGGGAAACCAATACTGGCATTGGCCATATTAGGATGGCCAATTCAAAAATTACCAACAGTACTGGCTCAAAAAGTAATTGAAGGCGCGCGAACCGTTTGTGCTGAGGCAGGCATTGCTCTATCCGGAGGTCACAGCATAGATACTTTGGAGCCCATGTTCGGACTTTCTGTAAATGGATTGATCGCTATAAAAGATCTCAAAAAAAATAATACAGCTCAGGAAAACGATCTCTTGTTCGTTACAAAGCCTATTGGTGTTGGTGTTTTATCTACAGCGCAAAAACGCGGGTTGTTAAAAGAAGAAGACAGAATAGTTTTAATCACCCAACTTACACAATTAAATAGCATTGGCGAAAAATTAGCTAAGCTTGCCGGAGTAACGGCAATGACGGATATTACTGGTTTTGGTTTGTTAGGTCATTTAATCGAAATGGCACAGGGTAGTAATTTATCGGCCATTCTAAATTATTCTGCCGTTCAAAAAATTAATAATATTGATTTTTACTTAAAACAAAATACCATTCCCGATGCTACTTTTAGAAACTGGAATGCATATAGTACCCTTACCGAAATTTCTTCGGATGTGAACGTAATGGAAGCATTTAATTTACTGCCCGATCCACAAACCAATGGTGGACTTTTATTTTCAGTTTCCGAAAATGAAATTGAAAATGTAATTACTCTTTTAAAAGAAAATGGGCTTAATGATTTTCTCACTCCGGTAGGAAAAATGATAAAAAAGGAAGAAAAAGTAATAAAAGTAATACAATAAATTATTTCTTATCTTCGTAGTATGACAATTGCAGTTTACGCGCGTTCAACAAAAGACAATCATTCAACTTATATTGAACAGATCTATACAATTCTTAAAGCAGAAAATGTAGAGCTTATCATACATGAACCTTATTATAAATTCTTAAAAGAAAACTACGATTTTAATATTAAACTCGATACCTATTCTAACTCTGAACAACTTATTTCAAAAGCTTTTTATTTAATTTGTTTGGGCGGCGATGGTACTATGCTTGAAACCGTTTCGCTTGTGAAAAACTCAGGCATCCCTGTGCTAGGCGTAAATACAGGTCGTTTAGGCTTCTTAGCTTCTGTTAATAAAGACGATCTTAATAAAGCGTTACTACAATTATTGAAAGAAGAATTTACGTTAGATAAACGCGAATTGATAGAAATAAATGGCTGCGCTAATTGTTTTGGTGATGTAAATTATGCGCTAAATGAATTTACCATTCATAAAAAAGATAGTAGCGCCATGATCCACATTGATACGTACATTGACGGCGTGTTTTTAAATTCTTATTTTGCAGATGGCCTTATCGTTTCAACACCAACCGGTTCAACTGCTTATTCATTAAGTTGTGGCGGACCAATTATGATGCCCGATTCAGATAATTTTATTATTACACCAATTGCACCGCATAATTTAACAGTAAGGCCAATTGTAGTTTCTAATAATAAAAAGTTAAGTTTTAAAGTAAGCGGAAGAAGCGATAGCTTTAATATTGCGCTGGATTCACGAAGCGCACAAATCTCTTCCGGACCAGAAATAACTATTAAAAAAGCAGATTTCAGGATCAACCTTATTAACCTTGAAGGTCAGCATTTTTTTACAACGCTTCGCAATAAGATGATGTGGGGCCTTGACAGACGCCACTAAAAAAATCTAAACTTAATTTAGGCTGTCTTTTAAGCTTTTAGCTTCCTGTTAAGGTTGCTTTTTTGGTTTTAATGTTTTAGATTTGAATATACAATTTAAAACATGAAAAAATCTACAATCGCATTATCATTAAGTGTGTTGTTATCTTTTGGCTTAAGTGCGCAAAGTAACAATGATAAATTTTGGTCGCCTGTGAGCGAATCTGCTATCCAACAAAGTGGAAAAAGACAGATCGTTCCACAAAAATACCTTGCCTTTCAGTTAAATGGAAACGGCCTTAAAACACAGCTATTATCTGCGCCCAACGAAAATAATGTAAAGATCAATGAAAGCACATGCATTGTTACTTTACCTGTGCCTAATGGTACTTTTCAAAGATTCCGTGTTGTTGAAAGCCCTATTATGGAGCCTGCTTTAGCGGCACAATATCCTGATATGAAAACATATAGTGTAAAAGGTATTGATGATGTTTATGCAAACGGAAAATTAGACTGGAATGAGTTTGGTTTTCACGGCATGGTTCGTTCGGTGAACGGCGATTTTTTTATTGATCCGTATTGCCTTCAAAACGTAAAAGATTATATCACTTATTATACAGCAGATTTTGTGAAAGATCCTTCACAAGTATTACCCGAAGTTGGTGTGATAGAAAATACAGATAAAACTACAGATGCTTCTCCTAAAAAAAAAGGAGAAAGCGAAGCAAAACTAAGTAGTATGCCGCCTGCAACCTGTGTTGGCGCGCAATTAAGAAAATACCGTTTAGCAGTTGCCTGCACAGGCGAATATGCTGTAGCCGCTACAGGCTCTACTACGCCTACAGTTGCACAAACATTGGCAAAGATCGTTACAAGTGTTAACCGTGTTACGGGTGTATACGAAACAGAAGTGGCCGTGCGCCTGATATTAGTTGCGACTCAAACACTGGTTGTGTTTACAAACGCAGCAACCGATCCTTTTACAGGAAACAATAATGCTGGTACATTAATTGGCGAAAGTCAAACCGTTATTACAAATACAATTGGCACCGTCAATTTTGACATCGGGCACACCTTCAGTACGGGTGGTGGCGGTTTGGCTGGGCTTGGTGTTGTTTGCAGCGCTTCTCAAAAAGCAAGCGGCATAACAGGAAGCCCCAGTCCGGTTGGCGATCCATACGATATTGATTATGTAGCTCACGAAATAGGCCATCAATTTAAAGGTAACCACACATTTAATTCAACCGTTGGCTCTTGCGGAGGTGGAAACAGAAATGCTTCTACAGCTGTTGAACCCGGAAGTGGAATTACAATTATGGCTTATGCTGGCATTTGCGGATCGCAAGATCTTGCGCCAAATAGTATAGCTTATTTTCATGCAATCAGTTATGATGAGATCGTAAATTTTACAAATTTAAGTTCTGGTAATAGTTGCGCATCTACAAACACTACAGGTAACCAGCCTCCTGTAGTAACCGGTTCAGGAAATTATATTGTTCCAAAATCAACCCCCTTTATCTTAACCGGAAGCGCTACCGATCCTGACGGAGACGCATTAACTTATTCTTGGGAAGAAACAGATCTTGGCGTTGCAGGTAACTGGAATTCTGGCAATAAAGTGTTTTTCCGTTCATACAGTCCCACAACTTCACCTTCAAGAAGCTTTCCAAGTAATGCCGTTGTATTGTCAGGAAATTATACAGGAACAAAAGGAGAGTACTTACCATCCACAGCACAAAATTTAACTTTTAGATTAACTGCGCGCGATAATAAAGCAAACGGCGGTGGTGTGTGTTATGCAATTAATACAGTTACTGTTGACGGCACATCTGGTCCTTTAACAGTTTCGTATCCGGATGCAACAGGCATCATCTGGGGCATCAATACACCGCAAACAATTACATGGGCGGTTAACGGAACTAATGCTGCTCCTGTTTCGTGCGACAGTGTTAGAGTTCTAATTTCTTATAATGGTGGCACAACTTATAGTGTTTTAGTTGGCTCAACTCCCAATGATGGTTCTGAATTAATTACCACCCCTACCCTTACCTCAAGCATTAATACCTGCCGTATTAAAGTTGAATCAAAAGGAAATGTATTTTTTGATGTAAGCAATAATAATTTTGCTATCTCAATTAATGTTGGTATAAACGCACACTCAAAAAACAATCCCGTAGCTTTATCAGTTTGGCCAAATCCATTCAACAATCAATTTAATTTTGCCGTTGGAAATTTAAGCAGCGAAAGCATAACCGAAGTTAAGGTTGTAGATGTATTGGGAAAAGTAGTTTATCAAAAAAATTACAATAATAAAACCGAATTAAACGAAAGCATCGATCTTTCGAATAATGCTGATGGTGTTTATTTTATTAATGTAACAAACAACAATAAAAATTCATTTTACAGAGTTATTAAAAATTAATTTAATTATTCTTTAATAATTAAAAAGCCGCTTAAATTAAGCGGCTTTTTAATTCATATAAGTTTAACTTTTACTAGTACTGAGTTTTTAATTCAAGATATTTTAAAAATTCTTGCTTGGTAATTTCGTTTGCAAACTTACCACCATAAAAAGAAGTTACGGTTGCGGAATTATGATCTTGTACGCCTCGTGATGAAACACACAAATGTTTTGCGTCAATTAAAATCGCAACATCTTCTGTTTTTAAAACAGTTTGTAACTCTTTTGCAATTTGCACCGTTAAACGCTCCTGCACTTGCGGGCGTTTTGCAAAATATTGTACAATACGGTTCAATTTTGATAAGCC
Organism: Chitinophaga pinensis; assembly: GCA_943369995.1. Taxonomy (GTDB): domain Bacteria; phylum Bacteroidota; class Bacteroidia; order B-17B0; family Aurantibacillaceae; genus Aurantibacillus. The sequence goes on along the minus strand of CALRPF020000009.1, from coordinate 20,937 downwards.
AATCACTTTGCCGTTCGAAATATATGCGACATACGCCTTGCCAAAAATGGGCACAAAATGGTGCTCACAATTGCTATAAAAAGTAATATCCTTTTCAACCAGCATTTGATTGTATTGATATTTATTCTCAAATAATTTTGCTTCTGGCTTGTTGGCGGGATCCAGGCCACTGAAAATTTCCTTTATATACATTTTTGCAACACGATTTGGTGTGCCTTTTAAACTATCATCGTTAAGGTCTAATCCCAAGGTTTCCATGATCTCTTTAAAATGAGATTCTATTTTTTTTATTTTCTCCTCATCGCTCATAACAAATGCGTCTTTTTTCATTGGGGTTTCAATGCTGCTGCTCATGTGTTCGTTGCCAATCTCATCAGCGCTCATCTCGCTTAACACTATGTTATCATTTTTATGCAGGGTATTCAACGTAATTTCTTTCTGTTTCATATAACACAATTTTTAGTTCGTATTTTTTTTCAATTCTTGCACGAAGAATATTGTAAATGACTATGGCAATGTTTTCCACCGTTGGATTTAAGTTTTTGAATTCAACTGTATCTAAATTTAAATTTTTGTGGTCGAATTTTTCTATCACTAATTCGTTAATAAGCTCGCTTAAAATTTTAAGGTCAATTACATAACCTGTTTTCGGATCTACTTCGCCAATTACTTTTACTATTAGTTCATAATTATGTCCGTGGTAATTAGCATAATTGCATTTACCAAAAATAGCTGCGTTTTCTGCATCGCTCAACGCAGGATTATGCAGCCTGTGAGCAGAATTAAAATGTTCTTTCCGGTAAACGGCAATTTTATTGTCCATATTCTTTTTTTAAATCAGAAATAGGTGGTTAAGCTATACTAATTAGAGTTTTACAAACGGTGTGTAAGAAGTTTGCTTACAAAGAGTTTATAAATTTGATATACAATTTTACAAAATTGTTTCCGAGAATAAAGTTAAGAATAATTATTAAAAAAGGAAGTTATTCGCCAAAGTATTCTACGCAAATACGGGGTGTTTCGTATAATTTAACACAATGTAAATCAACACCTTTTGGCAAATGTGGTATTATTTGGTTCCAAATGCCAATAGCCAGATTTTCGGTGCTTGCCAGCACATCTTTCATAAAATCTACATCTAAATTAAGGTTGCGATGATCTAATTTTTCACAAACCTGTTCCTGCAAAATAGCACTAAGTAGTTTAGCGTCCATTAAAAAACCGGTTTCTGCATTTACTTTACCTTTTATTGTAACGATCAATTCATAGTTATGTCCGTGCCAGTTGGCGTTGGCACATTTACCAAAAACTTCTGTATTTTTTTCTTCGCTCCAATTGGGATTATACAATTTATGGGCTGCATTAAAGTGTTCGTGACGGGTAAGATAAACCATGCTGCAAATTTACAAAATAAATTTTTCCGATACGATAATATTACAAGAAAGCTATTATAATAGATCAAGGTTAATTTTTTGGGCGTTGCCTTCGGCCCGCGCTTTCCGTTTCAATCTTTTTGCTCGTTCCTCTCAAAAAGGATTTCCACTGCAATCGCTAACGCGCATTTACGAAAATAATACGCGGAGTGCGTGAGGGATAGAGCCATTGTTTGAGCTCTTTTTTGAACCTGGAAGGTGAAAAAAAAGCGAGTGGCGAAAGCCCGACCCGTAGGGGCACGCCCAAAAAATTAAGAAGGTTCTTAAAATGATTAAAACACAAAACACATTAGTGTTATTAGTACCTAATTGCTAATTTTACATATGCCTAAATTTTTAATAGTTGCAGCAACAAAATTTGAAATAGCTCCTTTGCTGGAACGTTTTAAAATTACAATCCATAATGAAGAAGGATTATTTATGGCTGACACAGAGCCTAACCTTTCTGTTCTTATAACGGGTGTTGGTATGGTTAATACAGCCTATCACCTGGGCAGATCTTCGCACAATTTATTTGATCATGTTATAAATATGGGCGTTTGTGGCGCTTTTAACCATAGTATAAAAATTGGTGAAGTTGTAAACGTTATTGAAGACACACTTAGTGAAATGGGTGCAGAAGATGATACCCTGTTTATTAAATATGCCGATATGAATTTAGGGGGGACAAATATTTATCACAGTAATTTTACTACAGACAATGCAAAACTAAATGATCTAAAAAAAGTTAAAGGCATTACTGTTAACAAAGTGCATGGTAATAACGAAAGTATTAAAAAAATTTCTGCTGATTTTAATGCAGACGTTGAGAGCATGGAAGGTGCTGCATTTTTTAGGGCTTGCGCCCGGTTATCAGAGAATTATTACCAAATCAGGGCTGTCTCTAATTATGTTGAAAAACGCGATAAAAGCCGATGGAATATGCCTTTGGCCATAAACAATTTGAACGATTTTGTTGTTACTCTTATTACAGACTTAAACAAATGAAGCTGACTATCGGATATTCGCCCTGCCCAAATGATTGCTTTATTTTTGACGCACTAATTCACGGCAAAATTGATACAGAAGGCTTACAATTTGAAGTGCGTTTAGAAGACGTTGAAAGCCTTAACCAAAAAGCCTTGCATGGTTACCTGGATATTACAAAACTAAGTTACCATGCTTATGCCTATGCCTTACAACATTATATTTTATTGAGATCGGGAAGTGCCTTAGGATTTAATTGTGGCCCGTTGCTGGTTCATTCTACAAAATTTAAATTAGACCTTGAGAATATGAAAGTGGCCATTCCGGGAAAATATACAACAGCCAATTTATTATTATCCATTGCTTTTCCAAAACTCACCAATAAAAAAGAATACGTTTTTAGCGAGATAGAAAACGCTGTTTTAACGGGTGAAGTAGATGCCGGATTGATCATTCACGAGAATAGGTTCACCTATCAGGAAAAAGGTCTTGAAAAAATAGTAGACCTTGGAGAGTATTGGGATGCAATGATCCACGCCCCTATCCCACTTGGCGGCATTGTTATAAAAAGAAATCTGGATACCGAGCTTCAGCAAAAAGTAAATCGTTTAATTAAAAAAAGTGTTGAGTTTGCATTTGCCAATCCGGAAAGCAGTATGGATTATGTAAAAGCGCACGCGCAGGAAATGAGCGAAGAAGTAATGAAAAAACACATTGCCCTTTATGTAAATGATTTTTCTATTGATCTTGGTGAAAAAGGAATTAACGCGGTAGAATTATTATTTGCAAAGGCAAAAGAGCTTAACTTATTTAAATACAATAACGAGAAATTGATAATTGACTAGAATTGAAAATGTAATAGGTCAAATGAAAAATGTTTCAAACCATCCCTTTTTCATCTTACATTTTACTTTATTTAATTCTTTCCCACTTCTGAAATCTAAAATCGTATTTATTATTCTCGTCAGAGCGATGCGGCTCTTCCCAAACTAATTTGAATTCTTCTTTGCTTATTTCGGGAAAAAAAGTATCCGCATCAAAAGCGTGATCTATTACTGTTCTATATATAGCATTTACAAGGCCCATAGATACCTTAAATATTTCCGCTCCCCCGGTAATAAATATTTTATCTTCGGTACAATACTTTAATGCCCCTTCAACAGAGTGAAAGATCTCTGCTCCATCTACTTTATAATCGCCACTTCTGGTAATTATAATGTTTCTTCGGCCCGGTAACAAGCGGCCAATGCTCTCGTAGGTCTTACGCCCCATAATTATTGGGCAACCCATAGTAGTAGCTTTAAAAAACTTAAGATCGGCAGGTAAATGACAAAGTAACTGATTGTCTTTTCCTATTCCGTTATTTAAATCTGTAACAACTATAGCAGCGATTGTCATATTAAAGTTATTTTTGTGGGGTGAGCGCGTTTTATTCTATAACACAAACCTATTTAAATAAGTTTAGCAATACAACAAAACTTATTAATGAAACAATTAACAAAACATGCAAACAAATCGTTATTATTCCTTCTTACTGCGAACCGGAGCTAGAAAAGACATTAAATTCTTTATTGGATTGTAAACCAACTAATTTTGTAACGGAAATTATTATCGTTTTAAACTGTTCTATAGAAGATAAGGAAGCCGATAACTTTCATCAAAAACAGAAAAAGGAATTAGAGCAAAAATTTTCAAAACACGCTCTGCTTCATTTCCGTTTTATGATGGTAAACGATCTTCCGCCAAAACACGCTGGCGTTGGATTGGCGCGTAAAATTGGTATGGATGAAGCTATTCGGAGATTTAAAGAAATTGACTACGATGGTTTATTGGTTTGTTTTGACGGAGATTGCACTGTAGATAAAAATTATTTGGTTGAACTCGAAAAATATGCGTCTGCCCCCGAAACATATAATACCATTTGTGTGCATTTTGAACACGATATTGAAAACGAAAAAGATGAAGCTTTAAAAAAGGGTATTATTTATTACGAATTATTTTTACGGTATTATAAAGAAGCTTTAATGTATTGTAAATTTCCTTACGCTTTTCACACTATTGGCAGCAGCATGGCCGCCAAAGCAAGCATTTACTGTAAGGCCGGCGGCATGAACAAACGCAAAGCCGGAGAGGATTTTTACTTTTTGAATAAGATTTTTCATTATGGCAAAGTAACAGAATTAAACGTTACTGTTGTTTATCCAAGCGCGCGTATTAGCACACGCGTACCTTTTGGCACCGGCCGTGCGCAACAAAATTTTATCGAGAAAAAAGAAGAAGTTTTTAAAACATATTCTTTTAAAATATTCGAAGATCTAAAATTACTCTTTGAATCTGATCTTTATGACTGGCATGGGGGTTTTGATACGTTTTCCGAAGCAATAAAACAATTTCTAAAAGAAAATGATTTTGAAAAAAAATTAAGAGAAATAAAAAATAATACTACCTCCAAACAACAATTTCAAAAACGTTTCTTTGATTGGTTTGATGGTTTTATGCTTCTAAAATTTGTGCATTTTGCCAGAGATAACTATTATCCTAATAATTTAATTTTAGGGGAAGTAAATAATTTATTGAAAAGAAAACGAATTTCCGAATACATCGTTTCCGAAAAAGAACAGTTAACATTTTTAAGAAAGAACCAAATTTCTTATTAAAATTTTGTAAATTGCATAGGGCTTTTGCCAGATATGTGTTTGAGATAACCAGATGTATGTTTTGCGTTTTTGCAGATACAAACGAGATTAAATTTGAGATACGAAACCAATACGATGAAAACAATTTTATTCTTTTTTTTATTGGCTATTTCTTTTTTTGGGTCTACCGCTCAAACTTTAAAGACTTGTGGCTATGATGAGCTTACACAAAAAATATGGACGGCAAACCCTGAAATTAAAGCTGCTCATTTAAAAAGGTTAGAGCACTCTGCCGCTTATTCTAAACCTGCTTCAGTGCCTGCATATACTATTCCGGTTGTGTTTCATATTTTGCATCTTGGTGGATCTGAAAATATTAGTGATGCGCAGATCCTGGATGCTTTATATATTTTAAACAGGGATTTTAGAAACCAAAGTCCGGATACGATCTCTATTCTTCCGCCTTTTCACTCGGCTGATGTTAATTTACAGTTTTGTTTAGCGACAAAAGATACCAATGGTAATTGCACAACCGGTATAGTAAGACATTATACGCCATTAACCAACTGGGAGATCGTATCGTTAAATTATATGTATACCTGGAATCCTACAAAATATCTTAATATTTATGTTGTAAAGAATATACCGGGGTTTTCTTATGCCGGCGCATATGCACACGCACCAGGATCAACGGTTCCCGCTGAAGATGTAATAGTAACGAAACATTTAGGCGTTGGAAGCTTTGGAACAGGCACACAGCTTTATTCAAGAGGCCTTACACATGAAGTGGGCCATTGGTTTGATCTGCCGCATATCTGGGGTAATGGAATGCCCAGCATAGTTTGTGGCGATGATGGCATAAGTGATACACCTATTACTATGGGCTTTCAGAGCTGTCCAACCACAACAATGGCTAACTGCAATGTGGGTGTAGCAGAAAATCATCAAAACTATATGGATTATTCTGGTTGTCCAAAAATGTTTACTGCAGGGCAAGCTGCGCACATGCTTGCAATAATTAACGGTACTCTTGCGGGTAGAAATAATTTATGGAGTAACTCCAATTTAATTGCAACAGGAGTAGTAAATCCGGCATCTTCCTGCCAGCTTATTGCAGAAGCAGGACCCAGTATAAATATTTACACGGTATGCACAGGGCAAACTTTAACATTTAATGATTATTCATACAACGGTACAGTTGCCACAAGAACATGGAATGCAACTGGTGGCGCTTCAATAGCAAATCCAAATGCTTCAAGTACAAACATAATTTTTCCTGGACCCGGAACCCAAACAGTAAGTCTAAAGGTTTCTAATAGCATGGGTTCAGCAATGGCAACAAAAACGGTTTTAGTTTTAAATACAGTTACTAATATTTTTGTTGGTCAGGGCGAAAGTTTTGAAGCACCTGGACTGCCTGCTAATTATAATGTTATTAATATAGCAGGAGCCCCCTGGGCGCAAACCTCCCTTGCTGCCGCTTCAGGAAGTAATAGTTATTTTATTGACGGATCACAAGAGTCTGCAAGTGACGTAAATATTATAGAAACTCCTGCTTACGATTTTTCAAATACAGGTGCAAGTTTTTCTTTTAAATATGCCTACGCTCGTTATACACCATCCAATACAGATGTATTTAAAGTTCAGGCTAGCATATGCGGTGCAGAATGGGTAGATATTTATCAACCAAACAATATTACACTTTCTGCCGGTTCGGGAGGCACCTCTAGCACCTCGTTTTATCCAACATCGTCTCAATTTAAAACATTTGTTCTTTCTAATCATCCTGCTTTTTCTCCTTTTTTAAATATGGCGAGCGTAAAATTTCGCTTTTATTTTAAAGAAGATTCTATTTTTGGACACGGAAATAATTTCTTTTTAGATGATATTAATTTTGATACTCCTAATGGTATTAAAGAAAACAATTTATCTCGTTCTATTTCATTTAAGCTTTACCCAAACCCAAGCAATGGAAGTGCAACGCTTGATTTTATCTTAAGAGATAAGTCAGTTATAAATTATAGTATTACCGATATTATTGGCCGGGTTATAGAAAAACATAAAGATCTAAATTTGGATGCCGGTCCTCATAAATACATCATTAACGTAGCTAAAGCGATTGAAAAAGGAATTTATTTAGTTGACTTTAATATCAATGGTGAAAGGATTTCGCGCCAGCTAATTATTGAATAAATATTTTTGTTATTGCCTGAAATGTTAGAATAAATTTTTCTAACTTTATTTCGTGGAAGGCAATATTCTTATAGCGCACCCTTTGTTGCAGGATGGCTTTTTCAACCGATCGGTTGTTTACATGACCAATCATAATTCGATGGAATCTTTAGGTTTTGTTTTAAATTTTAAAACGCAATTTAAACTGCGTGATGTAAAGCCCGAAATAAAGAACGGCAATTTTCCTATTTATGAAGGAGGGCCGGTAGCCAAAGATCAATTGTTTTATATTCACCGTTTAGGCCATAACCTAAGCGACTCAGTTAAAATAAAAGATGATATTTATTTTGGCGGAAACTTTTATGAATTACTTCACATGATAGAACATGGCAAAGTAAAAACTTATGATGTGCGTTTCTTTGCAGGATACAGCGGCTGGGCCGATGGTCAATTAGAAAATGAGATCCAAAAAAAACATTGGTTAATTAATAAAAATGTAGAGTCGGGTTTTTTTGGCAACGAGGCTGAAGATCTATGGAGATTGCAGCTTGCGGAAATAAAAGAGACCTATAGCATTTTTGCAGATTTCGGAAATGATCCTTCTGTGAATTGAGTGCCGCTCCTATAAGGAATTCAGCGCCAGGGATGCGAAAGGTTTAGTTCTTTTGCCTGCAAAGGCAAAAAACCGTAGCGAAGCGGAGCCTGTAGCAGCCCGTTAAGGCGCCAAAAAAATAATTTAGAAATTTCGAGATGAGCAAAATCATTTTTCTAGACAGAATTAATCTTAAAACAAGAATTAATCTTTACTCATCATATCCACTTTCTCTTTTACTTTCACAGGATATTTTTTCTTTAAATAAAATTTTCCGGCTTTAAGATCGCCACTCACTTCTACAAAACCTTTACCACCACCGTTTATTAATTTCATAATGTCCATTGGGTTGGCTTCTTTAAACTTACTTTTTAAATTAAAGTTGTAATTTTTTTCAGCATTACCTTCAATTTTTACTTTTTTAGAAAGCTTTGCTTTACCAAGATTAACGCCATTATACATTACATCAAACTCACTTCTGTAAACAGCGAAACGCATTTTATTCGGATTTTTTACACCAAGAATAATATCGGCATCAATTCCCTGAGCATTAATTTTATTGATCTTAAATCCTTTAACACCGGTACATTGCACTTCCTTAAAATCTTTACAGCTCACAAAGATCAAAGTAAAAATTAAAATAAGGGGTACTAAAAATTTAATTAGCTTCATTTTTTAAAGTTTTAAGTAGTGCTGATAAACTTGCTAAGGCCCAAACGCTTTCTAATACAACAAAGGGTATAAAATCTATCATATAGCTGGAAACGCCCGCTAAAGCCGCTCCTAGTATATTTAAACCAAGGTATGTTTTAGATTCGGGTGTAATTTTTTTTGAAATGTTCAATGCAAAAGCAATTAACAACAAAGTAACACCGCTTGTTCCTATCCAATCACTTAAGTTCATTAAAAATTATTTTGCAGAAAGCTGTGTATAGTATTTATAAAATAGAGGAATGGTTTCTATGCCTTTATAATAATTAAATAAACCATAGTGCTCATTTGGCGAATGCAATGCGTCAGAATCTAAACCAAAACCAAATAAGATACTATCTAAGCCTAATTCTTGTCTGAATAAAGCTACAATTGGAATACTACCTCCACCGCGTGTTGGCACCGGCTTTTTACCATACGTTTCCTGCATTGCCATACTTGCAGCTTTATATCCACTATTGTTTGAACTTAAAAAATAAGGCTCGCCGCCATGATGTGGTTTAACTGTAACCTTAACTGATTTTGGAGCTATGCTTTCAAAATACTTTTGGAAGATCGCGCTGATCTTATCTGAATTTTGATTTGGTACTAAACGCATACTTATTTTCGCAAATGCTTTTGACGGTAAAACCGTTTTTGCGCCTTCGCCTGTATAACCACCCCAAATACCATTTACATCAAGTGTTGGGCGAATACCGGTGCGCTCAATAGTTGTATATCCTTTCTCGCCCCAAACATCCCCAACGCTAAGGTCATTTTTAAAATCGTTAAGCTCAAAAGGTGCTTTTGCCATCTCTGCGCGCTCTTCAGTACTCAACGACATTACATCAGCATAAAAATCAGGAATGGTGATGTGATTATTTTCATCATGACAGCTTGCTATCATTTTACATAAAATATTTATTGGGTTAGCAACTGCGCCGCCATATACCCCGCTGTGCAGATCGCGATTCGGGCCAACCACTTCAACTTCCATATATGCAAGGCCACGCAAGCCGGTATCAATACTTGGAGTATCGTTTGCAATAATAGATGTATCTGAAATTAAAATAATATCACCTTTTAATTTTTCTTTGTTCTTAATGATCCAGGGGCCAAGACTTGGCGAACCAACTTCCTCTTCACCTTCGATCATGAATTTTACATTACAAGGCAAAGTATTTGTTTTCATCATTAACTCAAAAGCCTTTACGTGCATATACATCTGGCCTTTGTCGTCGCAAGCACCACGGGCAAATATTGCACCCTCAGGATGGATGTCGGTTTTTTTAATTACCGGCTCAAATGGCGGAGAGTTCCATAATTCCAGCGGATCTGCTGGTTGAACATCGTAATGACCATAAACAACAATAGTTGGTTTTTTAGGATCAATGATCTTCTCTCCATAAACAACCGGAAAACCGTCTGTTTGGCATAACTCCACTTTATCAGCTCCGGCTTCGATAAGGCGTTGCTTAACGGCCTCGGCAGTTTTAATAACATCATTTTTGTAATTGCTGTCTGCACTTACAGACGGTATTCTTAACAGTTCCAAAAGTTCGTTCAATACGCGTTCTTTGTTCTGATCTAAGTAAGTATTAATTGTAGATTTTTCCATAAAAAAATAATGGTTAAAGGTAAGGTTTTGATGGACATATAAAAAGAAATATTAAGTCCTTTTCTCAAAAAAATAAATGCCACAAAAGCCTTGTTAAATAAGGGAAAAAGCTTTAAAATATAAAAAACGGCTGGTAATTTGTATTACTTTTGTACAAAGCCTGTTTTAATATGCCTACAAGCAAAAAATACATTTTTATAGTTTGTTTTTTTAGTCAATGCATGCTTTTTTCGCAGGTTTGGCTGGGGTTTAGGAGCTATACGCCGGTAAGCAGGCAATCTATTATCTGCCGCAACAATGATGGAGAATTTTGCGGCGCCAGTATAGAAAACGATTCTCTTTACTTTCAAATAAGCGGTGTTAAGCGCGCTGTTTTACCCGTTAAGAATAAAACAAATTTTAATTCTATTCCTGCTCTTGCCTGCGACACAACCAAAGGACAATTTAGAGGCCGGGTTTATATTTGCTGGAGCGATGAAAAAAATGGCATTAACAACAAAGATATTTTTATAATTTACAGTGATGATAAGGGAAAAACCTGGACAGAACCAATTTTAGTTACCTATCACCCAAACCACAAAGACCAATTTATGCCAACCTTATTTATTGATGAGTTGGGAATAGTGTATATTTTGTATTATGATACACAAAATTATTTTACTTACGGCAAAACAGATGTAGTGATGGCTATTAGCAAAAACGGTGCTTTAAAATTTAATTATTACAAAATGAATCCGGCACCTGTTAAACTAAATTTAAGAATACAAACCGAAACTTCTTTGACTTTAACAACAGAAAGAAAAAAAATTATAGCGGGCTGGAAACCCTTGAAAAAAGAGAGCAGAGAGTTTGCGATTTTCGACGAAAGCACTAGCTTCGATCTTCAAAAAAATAATTCAAAAGAAATTACTTTTGAAAAAACACTTGTTTTTGCGCCTGAAATAAAAATAAACTACACGGCCTCTTCTGATCTTAAGCTGACTGCGGTTTTAACAAAACCGCTTTTGGCGGGTTACGAAAAAATTGTAGTCAAAGAACTAAACGTAAAAAAAGGTAACAATCAATTGTTGATCGAAACTAAAAAATTGGGGGTGCAAAAAGGTAATTACGTATTAACTTTATATTACAATGGTAAAAATGATTTTGCCTGGATAATCGAAGAATGAGAAAATTATTTTTTTACATATTTATCTTATCCACTTTAATAAGCTTTTCACAGCGCATTAGTGATTATAAAGTTTTTTTAGCCGGCAAGGGTGTTGCCGTAAAATTTACAATTACAAAAGGTACATCGTGTAGCGGTTATATCATTAAGCATAGTAAAGATTCTGTAAATTTTACAGATGTATTTAATTATCCGGGGGTTTGTGGTGATACAGCAAGAGATGAAAGCATCAGTTATTTACACAACGATCCGCAATTCAATGCAAATAATTATTATAAGATCGAATTAATTCCGATTGAAAATTCTGTGGTAAAAAAAATATTTACACCCGAGATACTTAATACGAGTATAAGTGTTTATCCCAGTCCGATTGAGAAAATAACAGATAACCTTAGCGTAAGAATATACAATACTAATAATACAAAGCTTAGCGGTTTTATTTACGACCAGCACGGCAAACCTTTAAAAGTATTGGATCTTACAAGCACTTTTGATCTTACTACAATTAATGTTGCTGAACTAAATAACGGCGTATATTTTTTACGGTTAAACGATGGCCAAACATCCTACGTTTCTAAATTTTTTATTTTGCGCTAATGGAAGTAAGGGCAGATACTTATTTATGGGCCATACGTATGTACAAATCGCGCACATTGGCATCTGAAGCAATCAAAGGTGGTAAGGTAAAACTAGAAGGTGATAATTTTAAACCATCGCACATTGTAAAAATTGGCGAGAAATATTCGATGACCATTGGAGATACGAAAAAAATTATTGAAGTAACCGCATTGCTTGAAAAGCGAGGTAATTTTGAATTAGCACAAAAACATTATAACGATCATTCTCCGCCAAAAACAAAACAAGAAAAATTAGATTCCGTATTCTTCACTGTAAATATTAAACGCGATAAAGGCAGTGGAAGGCCAACAAAAAAAGACCGTCGCGATATTTCAGGTTTTAATGATCGCGATTAATTTTTTAATTAGCTTTAATCATGCTTAAGAGCTTAATCTTATTTATTGCCGTTTTATCTTCGCTTGTTTTACAATCACAAAACGCTTTATTGGTTTATGGGCCATATTTACAAATGGCAGGCCAAACATCTATACGTGTTAACTGGCGTACCGATACTACGTCCACATCTATTGTAAAATTTGGTCTTTCAAAAAATAATTTAAATCATACCGCAGGTTTATTTTCTCCAACAAAACAGCATTCGGTTTTCATTGGCGGCTTGTTGCCAGATACAAAATATTTTTATTCGGTAACAAATTCAGGCAATACATTTGTAACGGATACTTTCTATTTTTTTACTGCCCCAAATACAACTAAAAAAATAAGGATTGTTGCTACTGGTGATTGCGGCACAGGCATGCTCACGCAAACAAAAACAAAAGAGGCCATCACCAATTTCCTGCAAAATAATTATGTGAACTGTTGGTTAATATTGGGCGATAATGCTTATGAATCCGGTTACGCGAATGAATACGCAAACTTATTCTTTGCACCTTATCAAAATAATTTTATTATGCACCATACTGCGCTATTTCCCTGCATTGGCAATCATGATTATGCAAACAACCCCATAGTAGCAGAAACTAAAAATGTGGCCTACTATTCCGTTTTTAATTTACCAACTTCGGGAGAGCTTGGCGGTTTGCCTTCCGGCACGCCGTCTTACTATTCATACAACTATGCCAATGTTCATTTTGTTAGCATAGATTCTTATGGTACAGAACAATCTTTAAAAGTATACGATACACTTTCGCCTCAATATGCGTGGCTAAAGCAGGATCTTGCTCAAAATAATTTAATGTGGACAATCGTTTATTTTCATCATCCACCTTATACAATGGGCAATCATACTTCTGATGGCGAAGGGGATCTTATTGGCATTCGTACTTATTTAACGCCACTGTTTGAAAGAAACCATGTTGACCTGGTTTTGAACGGGCATAGTCATGTATTTGAACGATCATGGCTAATGAAAGGGCACACCGGTACCGAAAATACTTTTAATAAAACAACTCATACAAAAGATAGTTCCTCTGCACATTATGACGGAACGGTAAATTCTTGTCCTTACATAAAAGATACAATAAATAACAAAGGCGTTATATATGCTGTTTGCGGATCGTCCGGAAAAGTAACAGGCATACAGCCAACATATCCACACGACGCCATGTATTATTCGAATGCGGCAAAAGGCATGGCAACTATTATTGAAGTAGATGCTAATAGAATGGATGCATTTTTTATTGGAGAAGACAGCGTAGTGTACGACAAATTTACTATTCTCAAGAACATTCAAAAAGTTAGTTTCGTAAATTCAAATTCGCCTCAAACCATAACATTAACGGCTTCATGGAATGGTAATTACAGTTGGTCGCATAATACGGTAAAAACAAAACAAAATACTGTTCCCGCTTTTTCAAATTCAGTAATTGTAGTTTCAGATAGCTTAAATTGTTTTGCAGATACGTTTAAAATAAATCTTACAAATAATATAAAGAGCTATACGAACAACACTAAGTTAAAAGTATATCCAAATCCCACAAAAGAAAAACTGAGTATTGATTTCGAAGAAAAAACAACGGTAAAAAAAATATTTGTTATATCAGTTAGCGGCGCTGAAACCGAAATAAAGAATTTTGAAATTAGAGATAAAGGAATTGACTTGATTTTCCCGAAAATAATCCCTGGTCAATACATTCTCAAGCTTATAACATCAAAGCAAACACTTTATCATAAAACTATTTTAAGCGATTAGTTTTAAGCCGCTAAATAAGCAATAACGGCTATTGAAACTACGATAAGCAACTTCGAAAATTTTCCTGATAAAAATCTCGAAACCGGATCTAACTTTGTTTCGTTTGAATACATGTCTTTATATTTAAAAGTTATCGTATAAAGGCCTCAAATCTTATTCCTGCTTTTAATTTGGTTTATAATGTTAAATAATGAGTGTTTTAACGAAAAGATACAAAGGTTGTGCGGAATTTTGTTCTCATTTAAAATAATTATTTGTTAAAATTTGGTACCTTTATTAAAATGGCACAGTAATACATTATGAAGATAAAATTAATTATACTGATCATTATCGCTGCGACCCTAAATACAAAAGCGCAAACATGGATTACGGGTGATTCACTTATCTGCGTAGGAGAATCAACCACCTTAACAGCCCATCATGATTTTATACATAATTGGTGCTTTTGGCAACCCGCGGTTCAATCAAGCACACCCGTAACTTTAGCAAATATCGCAACCATATCACCAACAATTACTACAACGTTTAGCGTTATTTGTTATGATCCTGATGCTAATGCCAGTTACGCTACATTTACACAATCGGTTGCGATGTGCTTAGGTATAAAAAAAGATTTTGTAAATACCACTGTTCACATATATCCAAATCCTGTCAGCGAAGCTTTGATAATAGAAGGCCTAGAGAAAAATACAGGTATTGAAATTTATAACACTGTTGGTGCCATTTGCTTTACCGCTGTTTTTGAAACAGAAAAAACTGAAATAATTTTAAAAGAATATCCTTCCGGGATTTATTTTATTAAAATAAAACTAGGTACGCAGGAATTTACAAGAAAAATAGTTAAGCAGTAATTATTTGATAACACCCAGCTCTTTACCCACTTTTGCAAAAGCGGCAATAGCTTTATCCAAATGTTCTTTTTCATGCGCAGCACTCAATTGTACACGTATGCGTGCTTTATCTTTCGGCACAACCGGAAAGAAAAATCCGATCACATAAATACCTTCGGCCAATAACTTATCTGCAAAGGTTTGCGCTAATTTTGCATCGTATAACATTACAGGCACAATAGCGCTATCGCCATCCTTAATTTCAAGCCCGGCAGCTTTAATTCCTTTTTTAAAATAATTGACGTTCCACTCTAATTTATCGCGTAATGTTGTGGTTTCAGTTAAAAGATCAAATACCGCAATACTTGCACCCACAATACTCGGGGCTAAAGAGTTACTGAATAAATACGGGCGCGAACGTTGACGTAACAATTCTATAATTTCTTTTCTGCCAGACGTAAAGCCTCCCATAGCACCGCCTAAGGCTTTTCCCAGAGTTCCGGTAATAATATCTACGCGACCAATTACATTTTTTGCTTCTATTGTTCCTCTGCCAGTTTTACCAATAAAACCACTGGCGTGACACTCGTCCACCATCACCAAGGCATTGTATTTATCTGCCAGGTCGCAAATTTTATCCAATGGTGCTACAAATCCATCCATACTAAATACGCCATCTGTAACAATAATTCTGTTGCGTTGCGCCTGTGATGCTTTTAACTGCTCTTCCAGATCAGCCATATCACAATTTTTGTAACGGTAACGTTGTGCTTTACATAAACGCACACCATCTATAATACTGGCGTGATTTAATTCATCACTTATAATAGCATCCTGCTCATCAAATAGAGGTTCAAACACACCACCATTTGCATCAAACGCTGCGGCATATAAAATGGTATCTTCGGTGCCTAAAAAATCGGCTATCTTTTTTTCTAATGTTTTGTGAATGTCTTGCGTTCCACAAATAAAACGCACAGAGCTCATGCCAAAACCATGACTGTCTAATGCCTTTTTAGCACCTTCTATCACTTTTGGATGAGACGAAAGACCTAAATAATTATTAGCGCAAAAAATAATAACATCCTTACCATTTACCTTTACTACGGCGTCCATTGGCGTAGTAATAACGCGTTCGCGCTTAAATAAACCGTTACTTTCTATTTCTGATAATGTTTTTTGTAATTGATCTTTTAGTTGGCCGTACATAATTTATAATTTAAAAATTGCTGAACACAAATGTAATTAAGAATGTAGAAATACAAAATCTAAAAATTATAGCCTTTTAGATTAGGTATTAACCTTAAAATAAGCTCTGTTGGCCTAATTATTGCTCGAAAAATCAGTAATAAACATATTTTTGTTATCCCAATGAAGGTTTTAGTAGTTTTTATACTGGCAATTTTGCTGCCTTTAAGGTTATTTCAACAAACCGGGCCCGCAGGTGTTGGCACCAGTGCAAACAACGTTTTTTGGTTAAAAGCCGATGCCGGAACTTCAAGTACCGTTAACGCTACCGCTATTTCTTCTTGGAATGATGCTTCAGGTAACGGCATGAACATGACCCAGACTGTGGCGGTTCAGCAACCTTCTTTTGTTGCAAATGTTATGAATGGTTTTCCGGCAATACAGTTTGATAATGTAAATACCGCCGGACAAAATGATAAAATGATAGGGCTTGATTCGCCAATATTGGATAATACGTCGGGTTACACTTTCTTTACGGTTAGCCGTCCTCAAAATTTTGGCGATGCCCGCGTAATCGTTTCTAAAAGAACAACTGTTTCTGTTGACCAATCGTTTATGTTGTTCTACTATACTTCCAACAAATTTCATGTGGATATTCAAACTACAAACGACCGTTATCAAACCAATACCGTCTATACCGTAAATAATAATTATTTAATAGATGTGGTATATGACGGTACTTTAACCGCTGCCAACCGCAGTAAAACCTACAACGATCAAACGCTCGATATAACTTCAACTGAAACCAGCAGTTTTGTTCCGAACAACGCATCACCTATAATTTTAGGAACTACCGATGCGTCAGACCCAAGACCGTATGGTGGCTATATCTCCGAAGTAATTATTTATCGCCAGGCGCTCACCAGTGCTCCGAAAATAATTGTAGACAATTACTTGTCAGCAAAATACAATATCGCACTTTCTGCAAACGATAAATATACTGGCGATAATCCCTCAAACGGGAATTACGACCGCGAAGTTGCTGGTATTGGCAGAGAAAGTACAGGTAGTAATCCATCCTTTTCAGCCTCAATTTCGGGTGGCCTTACTATAAGCTCTAATTCTGGTCTTGATAATTCGGATTATATATTAGCTGGCCACGCCTCGTTGGCAAATTATCAAACCACTGTTGATGTTAGCGGTATTACGGGGCCAAATCCTGCGCGATGGCTTCGGGTTTGGTACGCAGATGTTACAAATACTTTAACCACAATTAACACCAATGTAGAATTTGATATGAGCGCAGGCGGTGTTGGAACTGTGGCATTAGGGCCAACCGCTAATTACGTGCTACTTTTCAGACCGGCGCAAACTGGTAACTGGACAGAGGTTGCAACTGCCAATACAATTATTGGCGATCGAATCATTTTTACGAATTACCTTTTTGCTGACGATGGTTATTATACCATTGGCACAAAAAATTATAACGTAAGCCCATTACCAATATCGCTGGTGAGCTTTGAAGCAAAAAAAAACGCAGATAAAGTAGATCTTAGCTGGACCACTTTTGGAGAAAAAGATAATGATCGTTTTATCATAGAAAAAACAAAAGATGGCGTAAATTTTGAAGAAGTTTTAACGCTACCCGGAGCAGGCAACAGCAGCGGTCTCTTAAAATATTTCATAAATGACTACGCACCCTTTAAAGGAATATCATACTACAGGTTAGGACACACAAGTAAAAATAAAGTAACCGAATATTCACAGCTTGTTGCAATAGATTTTAATTTGGACAGGGAGGGAGGCATAACAGCTTATAGCGATGTTAATGGAAAAACAGGTATTAGCTTTTCGGGGTTAAGTGGTGATGCGGTAGTAACATTGATTGGATTAAACGGCAAACAATTGCATTCCGAATTATTTACAAATATACGTAACGATACCTTTTATCCCTTAAATATTAAAACTGATCTGCCACCCGCAATGTATGTTGTTACTGCAAAGCAGGCCGATAAAACCTTTAGCCAAAAAATAATCATTAAATAGCATATTTGATTTTTTTATAACTCTTATATTTGTAACATATGAGTTATATAATTTCGGGCATACAACAGGTGGGAATTGGCGTAGCCAATGTTACTAAGGGTTTTACATGGTATAATAGACATTTTGGTATGGATGTGCCTGTATTTGAGGAGGCGGCCGAGGCCAATTTAATGTTGCCATACACGGGTGGTAAACCGCACAAACGCCATGCTATTTTAGCTATTAATATGAAAGGTGGCGGCGGTTTTGAGATCTGGCAATACACCAGTCGCACACCACAGGCTGCCGCGTTTAAACCGCAATTAGGAGATCTTGGCCTGTTTTGCGCTAAGATGAAAAGCGAGAATGTAAAAGCTTCCTACGATTTTTTAAAATCGAAGGGTGTAAAAATATTAGGAGAGATCTCTAAAAATCCTATAGGCAAACAACATTTTTTTATGGAAGATGCTTTCGGAAATTTATTTGAAATTATTGAAGATGATGCCTGGTTCGCAAAAGGCTTAAGAGAAACCGGCGGACCTGTTGGAATGATAATTGGTGTAAGCAATATTGAAAGATCAATTAAATTTTATGCGGATGTTTTAGGTTACGATAAAGTAATGTATAAGGACGAAGACAGTTATACAGATCTTTCTGTGTTGCCGGGCGGTTCGGTAACTGCTAAACGCGCTATTTTAACGCATAGCAAGCCGCGTGTTGGTCCATTCTCAAAATTATTTGGCAATAGTTATATCGAATTAGTAGAAGCAAAAAATTATACACCTCGCAAAATATTCGAAAATCGTTTTTGGGGTGATCTGGGTTTTATACATTTATGTTTTGATATTAAAAATATGCCTGCTTTAAAAACAGCATGCGAAGCGGCAGGCCATCCATTCACCGTTGATGGCGGCGCGGGTTTTGAAATGGGCGAAGCGGCAGGACATTTTACATACATTGAAGATCCCGATGGTGCTTTGATAGAATTTGTAGAAACCAAAAAAATACCGATCATGAAAAAATGGGGCTGGTATTTAGATCTAAGTAAACGTGCGCCTGAAAAACCGCTTCCTAACTGGATGTTGAAGGCTTTGGGGATGAACAGGAAGAAAGTGTAATAAGCTAACCCTTGGCACAGCCTTTGCGTATAAGAGGTATATGAAATTACTTTATATACTTTTTTTCTTTATTTTTTCCTTTAAAGTTTTTTCGCAGGATATTGTTTCTTCTGGAACGTCAATTGAATCTTGCTCAGAAACAAATTCGTGTATAACCATAAAAGGTTCTTCGTATTTATTCTACGATGAGAGTAAAAATAACTTCTTTCTAAAAATTTATTTCTCCGATTTTAAAGTTGCCGGCGACACTTCTGATACATGGATAAACAGAACACAGGACAGCTTGCTTTATTTTCGTGCAGAGTTACAAAAAGAAAATTTTCCGCAACTAAGCAATCAAAATACAAAAACGTTTAAAGTAAATGGGCAGATCTATTTTAATAATAAATGGAAAGATCAAACTGTTGAAATAAACATTTATAGTTCAGAAGGCAGCATAGTAAATACATCTAATACAAACAGCAATTTTAAATACGATAACTATAAAGTAAATTTTAGTGTGCCATTTGTACCAAAAGATTTTAAAAATTACAAAAAACTATATTACCTCAACCAAACAGTTTCCGTTAATATAAGCTTAGGCCGTATAAACCTTCTAAAACCAGGCATGGAACCCCTTTTGGCAGATATTTATTATCAGCCCTGGCGTTAAGTAATACAGCTAAAAATCATTATCTTTGCGCCGTGATAAAGATCGGCGATAATATCGAGCTTCCTGATTTCCCTCTTTTACTTGCTCCTATGGAGGATGTGAGCGATCCGCCATTTCGTTTGGTTTGCAAACAGTATGGCGCAGACCTTATGTATACCGAATTTATTAGCAGCGAAGGCTTGATTCGTGATGCCATTAAAAGCCGGAAAAAGTTGGATATTTTTGACTACGAGCGCCCTATTGGCATACAAATATTTGGCGGCGATGAAGAAGCCATGGCCCTTTCCGGAAAAATTGTTGATGCTGCTAATCCGGATATTGTAGATATTAATTTTGGCTGCCCTGTAAAAAAGGTTGTTTGCAAAGGAGCAGGTGCCGGCGTTTTAAAAGACGTTGACCTGATGGTGCGCTTAACAAAAGCCGTTATAAAAAGCACCAATTTACCCGTTACTGTTAAAACCCGTTTAGGCTGGGATGATGCAAGCATCAATATTATGGAAGTGGCAGAGCGGTTACAAGATGTTGGCATCAAAGCGTTATCCATTCATGGTCGTACGCGCCAGCAAATGTACAAAGGCAACGCTAACTGGGAACCTATAGCGGCTGTAAAAAATAATCCGCGCATAAAAATTCCCATTTTTGGTAATGGCGATATTGATAGTCCTGAAAAAGCATTAGAGTATAAAAATAAATATGGCATTGATGGCATTATGATAGGCCGTGCTGCTATTGGCTACCCATGGATCTTTAACGAGATAAAACACTTTTTTAAATCCGCTGAGCATTTGGCAAAACCAACTATTGTTAACCGTGTTGAAGTTTGTAAACTACATTTGCAAAAATCGGTTGAATGGAAAGGTGAAAAATTAGGTTTATTAGAAATGCGCAATCATTATTCAAATTATTTCAGAGGCATTCCAAACTTTAAAGAAATCCGCACCAAATTAGTAACGCTTAATTCTTCTGCAGAATTATTTGATCTTTTAGATAGCGTTACACAAATGCCCGAATTACAGGCATTATAATCATTATTTTTTTCCGGTTTTAGTGGCATGATTTTTAATTGTTATATATAATTAAAA
>CALRPF020000008.1:0-179961 GCA_943369995.1 Chitinophaga pinensis | reverse complement strand
TCCTGTGGTTGGTGTATTTGCTGCCAGGGTTGCGTTCGGTGAACTGATACAAACAGTTTGGTTACCTCCTGCATTAGCGATGCTGGCGGCAGGGTCTACGGTGATCGTCATCGTACTTGTTGTTGACGAACAGGTTCCTGCTGATGTAATCGTCCATTGTAAAATATTTGCGCCAAGTGTCAGGCCCGTAACCGTTGTATTGGCAGAGGTTGAACTTGTTACAACTCCACCACCTGTTAAAACAGACCAGGTGCCTGTTCCTGTGGTTGGTGTATTTGCTGCCAGGGTTGCGTTTGGTGAACTGATACAAACAGTTTGGTTACTTCCTGCATTAGCGATGCTCGGAGCTGGATCCACCGTGATCGTCATCGTACTTGTTGTAGTTGAACAAACGCCGTTACCTATCTCCCATTGTAAACTATGTGTACCAACCGTCAAACCCGTAACCGTTGTGTTGTTTAAATTCGGATTTGTTATAGTTACTGTTCCTGATATAACGCTCCAGGTTCCCGTTCCCACAGCTGGGTTATTTCCATTCAATATTGTACTTCCAGTGGAAACACATAATGTTTGGTTTGATCCAGCGTTTGAAGCACTCGGGTTTCCATTTACGGTGATTGTTAGATCTGAAACTGAAGTACAGGTTCCGCTTGTTATAGTCCACTCAAAAACATTTGCACCCGCCGCCAAAGCTGTGATGCCGGTTGTCGGCGACAAAGAGTTGGTGATCGTACCTCCACCTGAAACTAAAGACCATGTGCCAACACCAGTTGTTGGGGTATTAGCAGACATCGTATATGTTGAAGCACAAATAGTTTGGCTACTACCTGCAACTGAAATATCTGGAGGAACACAGGCGGTAGCTGCATAAGATACAAATGTAGATCCAATTTTATTACTCTCGAAAGTAGCTTGTATCCATTCAGGAATACGAACGGAGTTAGAAATTCTGATCTCATCAAAATCACCATCAATATCACGAATGCTATTATCCTGCGATTCGCCAATGCTCAATGTTGTAAGCGTACCGCCAGAAGGAGCATTGGTATATGCGACGGAGGTCCCTAACTGAATTCCGTCTACATAAAAATTTACAACGCCATTGGTAATATCTCTCGACGTCGCGAGGTGATACCAAGTTCCAGCAACCAATGTAGTTGTAGCATTAGAAACTATAGATTCATCTAAGCCAGCGCCATACTCCCAAAACATTCGTAATTTGTTTGTATTGGCTCCAGCCCCGTTATAATTAAATAAATAAAACAAATTATCGGGAACACCAACTTCACCAAATGCACCGCAAGAAACAAAAACATTATCGTTTGCAGTTAACTGTACAGTCTCAAAATTAACCCAAGCCTCTACCGTAACATCTCCGTTTGTTTGAATTGCAGGGATAGGCGAACAAGACATACTTTCAACCGTTTCAATATCTCTGCCATCGGCCGCCAATGCGGGTGTTTGGGGATTGGTACCATTTAAAGTAAGGTTGTTGCCATTAGCCGTGGCATCATTCTGATTTACATTTAAATGGTAAGTAGCTTTAAAATTTGCGTCCCAAGTTCCGGTACTGGAAGGATCTATGGACACAGTGCTATTTCCAAAATATAAATAAAAGTCTGTATCAACGGTGGCGCTAAGAAGAGGAATTTTTACCCAAGCAACTAATTCACCAGTGATAGGGTCGTATTTTTCAAGTTGATGGTCGGTAAGTGTTGTACCATCAGAAGATGTAAATACGATATCATAACCATTAATATTTGTTACCTTTCCCCCGTTAGTAGTGTGTCGCAAATCATTATCTGTAATGCGAACCAACACAGGAAAATTTACAAGATTAGTCGTACCGACGGATATCTGCGCTTCTTGTGTTGTAAGCTTTTTAAAATAATTATATCCAGGTACCACACTGAATGCATCGTTTGCAAATAAAAAAAAGAAAAATAATATCGAATACAATACTATTCCCCTTTTAAAAGAAGTTATGTGAAACGCCCTGATAGTGTGGTTTTTTAACAGTCATAAAGCTATAACTTTTTACGGATAATTAGGCGATGTTTCGCTAAAAAAACTCAATAATTTTATAAAAATAAATTTACAAGTTATTGATTATTAAATCGTTGGAAAATCGACCGATTAATTCACTCATTCGGTAGAATAAAAACGGATTTTTTGTCGAAAAAATCTAAAACGAAACAGTGGGTGTTTAGAAGGTTTAATACAGGAACAAACATTCCTCAAAACCCCAAAAAAAGAGCCTCTACTTTTTAAATTCTTTTTTTAATTCTTCTAGATCTAAAGCATTTAAACAAAATTCTTTGCTCAACATTCCTTTTCTTGCAGCGCAAACACCATAATACATATCGTGAAAACCCTCTCTATGATGGGCGTCCGGGTTAATTGAAATTTTTACATTTTTTTCAAGACAATACCAGATCCATCTCCAATCAATATCCAAACGATATGGATGCGCATTTAATTCCACACTAACTTTATTTGCTGCGCATGCATCAATTATTTTTTTATGATTGATGGGATAGCCGGGGCGAGCCAGCAATAAGCGCCCCGTAGGATGACCTAAAATCGAAGTATATGGATTTTCAATTGCCTTTATCAATCTGTCAGTTGCTTTTTCTTCAGTCATTTTTAAATTTGAGTGAACAGATGCAACAATAAAATCAAAAGTTTTTAAAATTTCTTCGGGATAATCTAAAGATCCATCGTTTAAAATATCGCTTTCAATTCCTTTTAAAATCGCAAAATTGTTAAACGATAAGTTTAGTTTATCAATCTGGTTTTGCTGCTCAATTACCCTGTCAATTTGCAAACCGTTAGCATAAAATGCTGATTTTGAGTGGTCACAAATACCCAAATATTTATAACCAAGATCTTTGCAATAGCCCGCCATTTCTGCTAAAGTATGCACCCCATCGCTGTACGTTGTATGATTATGAAGAATGCCTTTCAGATCCTGCATTTCGATTAATTTTGGAATATCGTGGTTCAACGCAAGATCAACTTCATTCAATCCTTCGCGCAATTCAGGTTCAATGTATTGCAAATTTAACGCCGTATAAATTTCTTCATCATCAAAAAATTCAGTCCCTTCCAGCCCTGAAAAATTTATTTTTTCGAGATGCTCGGGAGTAGATGATAATTCAACATATTTATAGAAAAACTCAGCCGGTTCACATAAAATAAAACTAATTTTTAGTGGAATTGCTTTTTGAAATGAAGAAATATCTGCGGAAATTTTACCATCTGTCAAAATCTCAATTTCATCAACTATCTCGCATTTCCTTGCTAATTGGCCAATTACAGCCATTTGAAGTTCACTTTGTTGTTCTAAAATAAATTCGATTAAATTATTTACAGGTTTTTCTAAAGAGGCAAAATGGAATTTGTTATTGTTAGATAATTTAAATTCAATACTTGATTTAATTGCTGCCTGGGTTTTTTCACCAAAGCCTTTTAAGGTTGTTAAACGGTTTTCGTTGCAGGCATATAATAATTCACCAACGCTTTCTAAATTTAATTCTAACCAAAGTTGGCGCACTTTCTTTGGTCCCAGCCCTTTGATACCGAGCATTTCAACAACACCTGACGGTGTTTTTTCAAACAACTCTGTTAATTCTTTGGTTGTACCCGTAGTTAAAAGCTCGCTTATTTTAGCGGCAATACTTTTTCCAATACCTTCAATTGCAGAAATTTCTTCCTGTGTTTTTCCTTCAAAATCGTATCTTAATTTATCTAAACGGTATGCAGCAGCAGCAATAGATTTTATTTTAAATGGGTTTTCATTATGAAGTTCCATTAACTTCGCTGTGATCTCTAATGCTTCGGTTATTTGGTCGCTATTCATTGTTTAGTAGGGCGTTTGCGATGGCCAGATCGAATTTAGTTGTAATTTTTATGTTCTCAATATTACCTTCTACCAGGTTAATTTTATCACCAATGGATTCTAAAACTGTAGCATCATCAGTAAACGACGCATCGTATTCCTGTAAAAAAGCTTTCTTAATTTTTGAAGCTAAAAAACACTGCGGTGTTTGAATGATCTTAAAGTCATTTCTATTTACAGACCTGTTTTTTTCCGCTTTTACACTTCTTAAACTTTCAGTAATTGTAACACAAGGCGTAGCATTTCCTTTTTCTTTTGCGATATCGAAACAATTCTTAATAGTTTGAAGAGACACGAAAGGCCTCGCTGCATCATGGATGCCAATGATCGCTGTTTGATCTGCAATAAGATCTAATCCGTTTTTTACGGAGTGAAAACGCGTTTCTCCACCTAAAACTATGCTAATGTTATTTAGATTATTTTTGGTGCACAATTCTTCCAAATAGGTTTTAAAATCTTTATGCACACTGATTATTATTTGAATTGCCGCATCATAATTCAAAAATGTTTTGATCGTTCTTACAATAATAGCTTCGCCTCCAACCTCAATAAATTGTTTTGGGATATCACTCTGCATGCGGCTACCCGTTCCTCCAGCTACTATTATGATGTATTTTTGTTGCACAAATTAAAATTAAGTACAATTATATTAATAAAAAAATCCCAACCGTTTGGCTGGGATTTTTTTAAAGATTATTATTTTATTTTTTAGCTAACTTATCCAACGGAATTAAATAAGTTGTTGTTGCGTTAATGTAATTCATTGGATTTTCAGGCAAATTACGAACGTTCTTTTGCTCTAACCTAAAGTTCTCGTCATAAAAAATTGGCATGAAAGGAGCGTCATCTAACACAATTTGTTCTGCCTTTGATAACAAAGCAAAACGTTTTGCTTTATCGGGCTCTACGCGAGCAGCCATAAACAGTGAGTCAAATCTGTTGTTTTTGTAACGGAAAAAATTGATATATGATTTTTCTGCTAGGTTAGCAGGTACATGTTTACCGTAAAACAAAGTTAAGAAGGATTCAGGATCCGGGTAATCGCTGATCCATGCAAAGCGGAAGAAATCTGATTTTCCAGCCTGGATGTTCTCAATATGTTCTGCAAATGGAACTGTATTGATGTTAACAGTAACGCCTAAATTTTCTTTCAACATTTTTTGAATTACCTCGGCAATTAAAATATTTCTATCTCCGCCACCGCTATTAATTTCTAACGTGATCTCCGGGAAACCTTTACCATCTGCATAACCAGCACTTTTTAATAATTCTTGTGCTTTAGCCGGATCGTAGGTATATCCTTTTAAAGATTTATAATCGTAACCCTCTTTCTCGAAAGCTTCAGTATAAGGCACCATTCCATAATCAGCGGAAGTTCCTTCACCTTGGATTGTAAAATCAGCGATTTTGTGGCGATCGATAGCCATGTTAAATGCTAAACGCACATCTTTTTTAGCAAATACAGGGTTTGCCTGTATATTGAAACCAAAAAAGTTTGTGTTTAAAGCCGTAGAAGAAACAATTTCAAATTCAGGATTATTTGTTTTTGCATTTCCTAGCTCACCCATAAATTCATGAAACATTTCAACAGGAATACGGTAAACCATATCTAAATTCCCGCGTTTAAATTCAAGGATCTCAGATTTTTTATCGCGGATAAATGACCATTTAATGCCATCTAAATATGGTAGTTTATTACCATGCTCGTCATAGGCCCAATAGCCTTGATTTTTCTTCATGATAATTACTTCGCCTTCTTTTACAGTTTCTACAAAGAAAGGACCTGTACCTACACATTTTGTACGCATCTCGTTACCGTATTTTGTAACAGCTTCTTTAGCATAGACATAACAACCCGGCATGGCAAGAATGTTTAAGAAACTTCCGTCAGGGTGAGTTAATTTTACTTTTAAGGTACTGTCGTTAACTACTGTAATTCCTTTTACACCTGTAGCTTTGCCGGTTTTAGAGGCTTCAAAATTTTCGTTAGCGCCTTCTACGCGGTCTTTCAAAGTAACATCAAACTGGTTGTTATTAGGATCTTGCGTACAAACTCTGTCTAAACAATATTTTACATCGGCCGCAGTTGCCATTCTCCCTTTTCCTTCAGGGAAACATGGATCATCATGGAATTTAGCGTTTGTTCGTAAGTGGAAAGTATATTCTGTCTGATCTGCGCTTACCTCCCAGGTTTTAGCAATACCTGGCATTAAAGTAAGATCTACCTGGTTATAAATCACTAAACCTTCGTATACCTGTGAGCCAATGTGAAAACTATTTATCTCGTTGATCGCAATAGGCATAAGGCTTTTGATGTTTTCAACTTCATTTAACCTTAATATTCCACCCATGTAAACGCCTCCTTTTGCCTCGGAAGTATCACTATTGTTGTTTTTTTTGTCACCCCCGCAAGAGGTCAGCAATAATGATAAGGAGATAGAACTAAATAGAAATAATTTATTCATAGTGATTTAATAACAAAGTTTTGAACAACAAATATAGGTTTTTGATTGATTTTTGCTAATTTTTTTGTGGAAAATATATAAAATTATTTTTTTAATCAATTTCAAGTACAACAGGGCAATGATCGCTATGCATTGCATCTGCCAGGATCACTGACCTTCTAAGTCTTGGGGCCAAGGCAGCACTAGCGATATTGTAGTCAATTCGCCATCCTAAATTTTTAGCTCTCGAGCCTGCCCTATAGCTCCACCAACTATATTGATGCGGCTCCTGGTTAAAATGCCTGAAAGTATCAATAAATCCTGCGCTAATAAATTGCTCCATCCATTCTCTTTCTTCGGGCAAAAAACCGCTGGTGTTTGCGTTTGATTTTGGATTATGAATATCAATTGCTTTATGGCAGATGTTGAAATCGCCGGACATGATCAGATTTGGAATTGTTTTTTTTAACTCAGCTATATAGTTATTAAAATCGGCAAGCCATTTCATTTTAAACTCTTGTCGAAGATCGCCACTACTGCCGCTTGGATGATAAACGCTCATTACCGATACGTCATCAAAATCAACTCTCAAAACGCGACCCTCATCATCGTACTCTTTAATACCGCAGCCGTAAGCAATATTTTTAGGTTCTTTTTTTGTAAAAATAGCCACGCCGCTGTATCCTTTTTTTTGTGCCGGATACCAGTAATGATGGTAGCCCATTTCTTCAAACTCGAAAACACCCACCTGCTCGGGGCTAGCCTTTATTTCCTGAATACAAAGCACATCCGGATCTGCCTGCTTTATCCACTGCACGAGTCCTTTACCCATTGCCGCCCTTATACCGTTAACATTGTATGTAATTATTCTCATTTTACATTTGCGAAATGCAATTTTAGCTTAAAAAAAAGAAAAAGGCAAGATTAATTTACGCTTATTCCGCTTTTTTGAACGATAATTAAATTATTAGTTGCGTTTGATCTTTTTATTTAATTTTATAGTTCAACTTTTTGAAAAATGAAAAAATTTACAAAACACTTTCTTGCAGCAGCAATTTTATTAGTCAGTCAATTATCGTTTTCTCAGCGCGATAAAGATGAGACCGACCCTTTATTTACCAGCGCTTACGAAAAATTTGAAAAAGGAGAGTATAAAGAATCCTACAACGATTACACTGCGTACTTAACCAAAAAACCTAACGATAACAATGCTTTGTATAACCGTGGCCTTTGTGCATACGAGATGAAAGATTACAAAGATGGTATTACCAACTTCACAAAAAGTATTTCTAACGGCAGAAAAAAACACGATGCTTATTATGGCCGTGGTTTGTGCAATTATAAACTGCTGAATTATAAAATAGCTATTGCTGATTTTGACTCGGCTATCATTATTAAATCAGATTACGCAAAAGCTTTAACTTTTAAAGGGGCTTCTTTAAAAGAATTAAAAAACTACAAAGACGCTTTAGCTTCTCTTGACAAAGCTGTGGCTGCAGATCCGGGGTACGAAAGCGCTTATTATTACAGAGGCATAGTAAAATATTATTTAGAAGATTATGATGGTGGCCTTGCAGATTGTAATAAGGCTTTATCTATTAAATCTTATTACGACACTTATTTTTGGCGTGGTTTAATTTATATCAGCTTAAAAAAATATAAAGAATCAATACAGGATTACGACACAGTAATTCATCACGATCCAAAATATGCAACTGCTTATTACAATAGGGCAATTAGTTACTATGAATTAAAAAACTACGAAAAAGCTTTATCAGATGGAAACAAATCTATTGAGTTGGATGCAACCAAACCCGAAGCGTACTACAATCGGGCATTAGCAAGATTTGAGCTTGGTAAATATAAAGAAGCTGAGCCTGATTTTAATGCAGCTATTGATCTTAAATTGGATGATGCTAAACATTATTTATGGCGTGGCATTAATTATTATTACCAGGATAAAGATGTAGAAGCCTTGAGTGACCTTAACATGTCTATTTCAAAAAAGAAAGATAATGAATTAGCATATTATTATCGCGCAATTATTAAGTATGGTCAGGGTGATGACAAAGGTGTGATTGAAGATTGTACCTCGGCCCTGGCTTTAAAAAAATCACACGACACTTATTACCAGCGTGGTATTAGTAGATATCAGTTGAAAGACTACGCCGGCGCAATTGAAGATTTTAACGAATCTATTGCTCTTAAACCAGACTATAAACTAGCAATTTTAGAAAGAGGTGTAACTTATTATCAAACTGAAAAAGACGCGCTTGCTTTAGCCGATCTTAATAAGGCAATTGAATTGGACCCAAAAAGTGGAAGAGCTTTTTACTTTAGAGGTAAATTAAAAAAATACATGAGCGATCTACCGGGTTCTTGTTCAGACCTAAGACAAGCAGTTGCGTTAAAATATGATAAAGCGCAGGATGAATTACTAAAGAACGCTTGTAAATAAGCGTTCTTTATTTTTTCTTGGGCCTGCTTTTTTTTGCAGGCTTTTTTGTTTCCTTACTTACAGATTTTTTGGCGGGCTTCTTATTTTCTAAAAGACTGTTAATCTTTTTAAGATAATTTATTTCGGTCTGCAAAATATCAATCTGTTTTTGTAGGTTCTTTACTTCCTCGCTTTGAAGCTTACCATACAGCGTATTTGGCTCATTTACCATGTAGCTTTTGGTGTTAACGTAACTATATTCTTTTTGAATAGAGTATAGTGAGAAAAAATCAACTTTCAGTTCTTTACCGATTTTGTGTAAAAGACCGGTATCAATGCTTTCGCGCTCAAAAATATCATATACAACATTGCGGCTCCTGTTTATCCTGTTGCCAAAATCAATAACAGAAATGTTTTGCTTATAAAGCTCTTCCCGTATTTTTTTTCCTATGTGTATAGCCATGGGTCAAAGTTACAGGCAAGCAAGAAAAAATAATGTTTCATAAGTACTAAATATTACTACAAATTGTAACAAATAATAGTACATTTGTATAATACAAAGCTCGTTTTATTTTGTGTAAAATGAAAAACATTAAACTATTTATCATGCTATTACTTGTTTCAGAAATGGCTTTTACCTATTGCAAACCAGAAGAAGAAGGGAATGAAAATGTTTCTAAGCCCACAATTATAAAAAAAGATAGCAGCGAACATGTACATGAGTACTCGGTTATTGTATCTGCTAAAAACTGGCGGTCGATAAATTATACAGAACGTTTTGTAGATATTCCTATTGAAGAAATTTCAGAAAACATTTTAGAAGAAGGCCTGGTTATGGTGTATTTAATAGAAGGAGATAAATATATTGCACTGCCTTTTAATTACTATCAGGTGCGCAGGATTCTTTCGTTTCAGCCGTCCTTTGAGCCCGGACATGTTTATATAGGCATTTACGGTAATTTTATTGTGAATGTAAGCGCAAAATATGAATTTAAGATCTTAGTGATCTCAAAAGAGATACTCAAACAAAATAAAAACACGAATTGGAATGATTTTTTGAAACGATGAATAAAACTAAAAGATTGTTCTTCTATCAGCTTTATAATTTCTTCTACACTTTGCGGTTTTATTTTAAGATAATACAACTACCCGCATATTCAGAAAAATGGATCGTTATGGTTCAGAAAACATTCTTTTATTCAGAACTAATTGACCGAGAGTGTTATAAACTTCAATTGCGCGGTTTTTATTTCGGCAATTACAGCTACTATTAAAAATGTATTTTGGCAGACTGGCTTTTTACTTTAGAGGAAAACTAAAAAACCACATGAGTGATGTTCGGAAATCCTGAACCGACTTAAAACAAACACAAGCATTAAAATACGCTAAAGTAAACGAAGAAATAATTAAGAATGGCTGCAAATAAATTTGTTAGCTTATTCAACTAATACCCGCTATCTTAAATTATCGTGTTTTTTGATATAACAATTTAAAGAGGTATTTAAGAAGTATAAAAAAAACCGCGGCTAAAATAACAATTCCAACTACTTGCAAACTTATTAAAAGACTTGTAATTTCAAGTGCAATTAAATTGGAACTTAGCGAAAATAAAGCGATCCAATATAAAACAAGCATCAGTCCCGATTTTAAACCATCCTGTTTCTCATCTGCTTTCTTTAATTTGGATTCCTTTTTCGATACCGGAAAAACCTGCTTTTGTTTTAGCAGTATTAGTCCATGCCTTTTGCTTTTAAGAAAAACATTACCATTCTTTTTGCTATGAAAATTCCTTATATCTGGTGCTTGTTTTATACCAGCTATGTTAACTTCAAAAACTGAACACGTAATGGGTAACTTGAGGTTTGGTTTTACTTTAGGCTCATTAACTTCAAAAGGTACATGTTGTATTATTTCCGGCTGCTTTTTTAATTTGCCATAAAAGTACTTTCTGCTTAAAAAAACATTTTCTCTGCAAGCAGTTAAAAATACTGCCAGCAAAACCAAAAGAAAATATTTTTTAAGGCGCAACATCGGTTCTTAGATTTTACGAAGCCATAAGCGATAACTGCTTTGATTTGCGACTGTTGTAGCATATGGGGAAAACAAAGCTCCGTTTATTTCCTTTGAACTTTCAAAATTATCGGGAATAATTGCTGTTATATTCCCAAAAGACGTACTGTACAATATCAAACGAAAACTATTGTAAGTATTAAAATTGTTTAAATAATATTTTGCAGCAATGTTATTGTATTTGTATTCATTTTCAAAACTGAAAGTTAACGTGTCTGATTTACTGGTTAGCATGTTTGAATTTTCTATTTGATACATATAGAGCACCCAGGTGCCACTAATATTCTTATTATAACTTGCGGTTGAGTTAGAACTAATTTGCGGTGGATTATTTTTCTTTTTACAAGAAAGCATAAATACTACAAATAGAATAAAATAGCCTAAAGATCTCATAGGTTTATTATTTGTCGCATAAATTAACATTGAATTTGCTGTATAATATTGCGTCAAAAAAACCGATATCAGATTTATCTAATCCAATAAATCGATCGGTAAAAATAAACTCCTCGCCTTTTGAATCTTTACAAAGAAATTCAACATATATAAAAATATTATCCGAACCGTATTCTTTTTTTTCAGTTATCCAGTCAGAAACGATTGATAAATTAACAAACGTATAATTTCTGTTTTCCTTTTTATTAAACTTTGCAATACTGTATTCCGCTATTTCCTTTAATCTAGGTTTCATATTCATTAATTTAGGGTTTTCAATATCCTTAGCTAAACTACACGAATAACCGTGAGGCAATTTAGCTCCAACTTTTGGCGTATATATATATTCTCCAGTAGCAATAACGACTTCAGCTTTTTCGTTGCTCAATAAATCTACTTTAATTTTATATTCTTTACTTTCTACTTTATCTGGAAAAAAGCTGTGCAACCATTGATTATTTCCTGTTTTAGCATTTTTTAATACAAGGTTAAAAACACCGCTTGTTTTGTTATAGGGCGCCTTATTTTCTATGTAAATCTCAAAGGTCTTAGTTTCCGAATTATTTACAGTTAATTTAATTTTAAACTTACTGTGCTTTACGCCTAATAATTCTTCTAAGTTTTCTTTAATTATACTTTCTGTTGTATCAATATACTTACCAAACCCTTTGTCCAAAAACACCGCCACTTTTATTGGTTCGTCAATTGAAAATTTTGTTTTGTAGGATGTTGCGATAAATTTATTTTGTTCCGTTACAGCATTTCCAAATAACAATTTACCTAAGTTTTGCTTTTGAAAAGGCGAAATAATGCCTTCATCTGCTTTAGCTAATATTTGTTTTACGGCCAATTGTTTTTGTTTAACTTCAAAAGCGTTGATAGATAGTTCATACATTTGATTGTACTCTTTAAATCTACTTTCCTCTTTCTTTATGTCTTCCGACGCTGTTTTTTCGTCTTTTGTTTTTTTGTAAAATCCGCCGCCAGAGGCTTCCCGTCCATTTTGATCTTCGAAAATATTATAATGAAAATACAAACCTTTATTTGTATTGTACAAAACGTATTCGTGCAAGCGAGTTAGATTAGTAATATCCTCCAATCTTACGTACACATCTCCGTCTAATTTTCTAAATTTTGTGTTTTCTAAATTTTGATCATTCGACCCATGATACGTTTCGCATATGGTGAATTCTTTTTTATAAGGATTATACCGATGTATCACAAACGTTAGAATATCCTCGTTCAACGCAACATCTGCGTACATGTTATTATCCTCCATTAAAAATTCCTCTTCACCAACTGATGCACCAATATATTTTTCGTTTCCGGTTTTTAGGAAAAAACGATTATCTTTTTCTTCAATAGCTTTTAAAGCTTTACTGAAGGCTGATTTACTTGCCTTTTTTTCAATCATAGCAGCTAATTGACTAAAGGTGCTATTTGACAATGAAAATAGAAGTATTATTAAAGTTATTTTTTTCATAATGCTTTTGGATTTATTTTGCGTTAAGATTTATCTTGAATATAATTTCTGCCTCTTTACTGCGCTCTGCAATATAGTTTACAGTTTCGCCAGGCCATAAAGAGAAGTAATATGCTGTTTTAATAACGGTACCTTTACCAACTATTGTAGAAGGCAGGCTATTTGTCTCTTTTACGCTAAACACCTCGCGATACTGCGTAAATAAGTAGTTTAATGAATATATAGAGCACTCTTCGCCTTCTACCAACTCAAATTCTACGTCAACTCTTACAAAGCATGCTGAGGGGTCCACCATTCTTGTCATAGCATCAATGTTTTTATCTTTAGCATCTACATTATAGGTTATGCTTTTAATAGTTGTTTTCGTTTTTCCACCCTCGTACAATACACTTTCGTTGTATATAGAAGAATCTAATTTCACGACAAAATTTTCTGACTTATTAATTGTTTTGGGCTTTAGATTAATGTAGCCTTCGTGTGTTTTGTTTTTGTTGGTTATGTCATCTAGCCCAATTGTTAAATCTTCAATTAAAGTTATATTTGGAACATCAACAATAAAAAAGCCACCGGAGTTGCTAAATTTACTTTCATTATCCCTTAAGGTTGGCAAGTATTCTTTTTTTGCTTTTGAGTCAAACACATAAATATCAGTTTCGGATAATTTTTTTTGTTTATTTTCTGTTGTAAAAAACACTTTAATGCTTTTGTAATCTGCCGGCATTAAAGCGTCTGGATTTTTTGGTGTTATATCATCAATTACCGAATCTATTTTTACAGACATGAAAACAGGTACAGGTTCTTTTTGTCGCGTATCGATATTGTACTCTTCTGTTTCACCAATTTGATATGTTCCTATTGAACCAATCGTGTCAATTTTTTTATTTAAGTGCTCTTTTGAACAAGCGCTAAAAATTATTACCGACGAGCTTATTGCTAAAATTGTTTTTTTCATTTTATTTTTTTATAGATGTATGTTATTTCGATTAAACCATAACGCAAATGTATACTAAACAGTTTTCTGAAAATAGGCAGATGAACATTCGCCGAGGTTGACTGAAAATTCGTTTTTAGAATTTTTTAATAAAGGAAAGCTAAAACTTTTATGAGGCTAAAAGGCAATAAGTGATTTTAGCTTTACGGAAAATGAAAATTAGAAATTAAAAAAAGCGTCACGCAAATAAATGCTTTTTCGGCAATTTCGGTTTTTATTAAAAGGTGGCCTCATAACTATAATTACAAATTAGCGCCGGCGTTTTTAATATATCATTCGTATTTAAAATCAAAAAAGAAAAAGTAACAGGCTGCATAAGTACGATTTACGTTTGTACAGCTTCCTATATTATTACCCATGGCACCTTGAACTCTGCCGTCCTCTTTTATAAATCCAATAGTTTTACTCATTTCATTTTGTACTCTGCCATCACTTTTTAAAAAACCAATGGTATTAGTCATCGTATTCTGTATCCTTCCATCGTCGCTTATAAATCCTATAGTATTAGCCATCGCATTTTGCACTCTGCCATCTTCTTTAAAAAAACCTATGGTATTTCCCATTTGATTTAGAATCTTTCCGTCAGATTTTACACTTCCAATTGTATTACCTACAGCATTTTTGAAGTCTTGAGCGTTTAGGGCTGTTGCTAAGGCGATTAAGATGATAATAATATTTTGTTTCATTTATTTAAAAGAAGTATATAACGCTATTTTATGCGATAAATTTTTTGCTAAAAGCGAATCAAACAACCTCACAAATATCATTTTATATGGAATAAAAAATTAAATCTGAGTTTCTAAATTTTCTATATCTTTTAGTGTTATCACACCCTCTAGTTTATCATTGTTGTTTTTATTTAAAAAGTCAACTCTGATATCCATACTTCCTTTTGATTTTAGCAATAATTCTAAATACAATTTAAAATCTATTACATGCGACTCAGAATAAGTGGCTCCATTATCATCTCCTAACACTAAAGGAGGATTTGATGTGCCGTTTATTAAAAATGCCACATCATTAAACCCAGAAAACCAATCCACTACTTGAATTTTAAAACCATCATAGTCTTTGGTAAGTTCCGAATCAAACTCATCTTTTTCCGCAAAAATCAAATCAGTCCAATCTGTTGTAAAAACAGTTTCAATTGATGGAATCCAAATTGAACCTTCTGGAAAAAAACTCAGATGCTCCCCTTTAATATACCATTGATCTAACTTACCCTCTAATGGTAGTTGGCTTGGCAGTCTTTCAAAATTATCGTTATTCTCGTGTAACCATAGTAACTGAACGCCACCGCATTCTTTGTAAAAATCGGTAATTGAACTGTCTAGTTTGTACCCTAGTTTTTCTTCTACTCTGCTTATCGCTTCGATATCTGGCGGCAACACTTGATAGTGCGCTACTAAAATGTTTGAATTAGATTTTAATTCTTCTACTACTCTGTTTAATTTTGTTATAAAGCTCATACTTGTTTATTTTACTCGAAATTACTCCCGCCATGCCATTTATAAAAAGCAAATGAACAATTGATGGGAATAAACGAAAGCTCGCGCCGATGTGAGAAATATTCGTTAAAAATTAATTTTTAGTTTTTTACAATTTTAACAGCCTGAGACTTAAATCCATTATTTAGTGTGATGATGTAAATACCATTTGAAAATGAACGTAAATCAATCATTTGTTTTCCGTATTCATGTTTAGCACTATAAATTTTTTCTCCCATTAAACTTACGATAGTAATCTCTGCCGCTTGATTCAACTCTAAATTGATTAAACCATTGCCGGGATTTGGATAAGCGATAACCGACAAATTCGACTTTCCCTCTAAAGCTTCTACTTCGGTGCAAGTGCTTACGCTTTGTGTTATTGTTGCGGAATTAAAACAACTGTTTGCTGCCGTTCCTGTAACTGTATAAACTGTGGTAGAGGTAGGTGATATTGTTATCACACTGCTTGTAGCCGTTGTATTCCAAGTATAAGTTATAGCACCTGCGGCTGTTAAGTTTGCCAATTGCCCAACGCAGATTAATGTGTTGTTTGATGTGATGTTTATACTAGGCAAAGCATTTACGATAACATTACTAACGGTTGCGTTTGTGCAACTATTGGCACTTGTTCCAACTACAGTATATGTTTGATTGGACAATGGACTCACAACATTACTTCCAGCTGAATACGAATACGTATTTGCGCCACTAGGGCTAATTGTAAATGAATTACCTGAGCAGATTGAACCACTATTAACCGTTATCGTTGGGTTTGCATTTACTGTAACAGAACTAATCGCGGAATTTGTGCAGCCCTGAGCGCTTGAACCTATAACTGAATACGAAGTATTTGTGATAGGGTTTACAATATTAACACCACTTGAATAAGTGTAGGTATTTGCACCTGAAGGAGCAATTGTAAAACTATTACCGCTGCAGATAGCACCATTATTAACAGTAAGCGTTGGGTTTGAGTTAACGGTGATAATTATAGTTGCTGTGTTTGACAAAGTGCAAGAACCTGTTTGGCTTCCAGTTACTGTATATGTTTGTGTTCCTGACACAGTAGGTGTAAACGCAACATTATCATTAACGCCTCCAGTCCAAGCATATATATTAGCCCCACTCCCATTGAAAGTTATCGAATTACCCATACAAATAACAGAATTAGTAACGCTAGCTGTAATTGTTGGTGTAATACATGCAACCGCTATTTTACGAACTCTACTTGTATTGTTTTCAGTAACATAAATATTTCCCGATGGATCTATACAAATACCGTAGGGATAGGCAAATTGTGCAACTACATTACTTCCATCCAGCGATCCATACGAAGTTCCAGCGATAGTACTCACTATACCTCCAGTAGCAATTTTTCTTATTCTTTGACTGTACGTGTCTGCCACATATAAGTTTCCAGATGCACTTATGCAAATATCCGTAGGTTCATTAAAACTACTACCAATTCCTACACCATCTGTTAATCCTGCTACACCAGATCCAGCCAATGTAGATACAATACCAGTAGCGGTTATTTTTCTAATGAGATGATTGCTTGCATCGGCTACGTAAATATTTCCCAAAGCATCTAAACAAATGCCGCTTGGATAACTAAAAGTGCTTAATGTCCCCGTTCCATTTGCAGCACCTGCCGCTCCAGACCCTGCCAGCGTTGAAACAATTCCAGTTGAAGTAATTTTTCTAATTTTATTATTAAATCTATCAGCCACATAAATATTACCTGAAGTGTCAATACATATTGCATATGGATTATAAAAACTACTGCTTGCAGCCAATCCGTCTATTGATCCTTGTAAACCTGTTCCTGCGTAGGTTGATACAACACCCGCTGGAGTAATTTTCCTAATTTTATTGTTATAGGAATCTGCCACATAAATATTTCCGGCTGCGTCCATACAAACTCCTGATGGCCCATTAAACTCAGCAATGCTTGATAAACCATCTGTTGAACCGGAGCTTCCGTTGCCAGCGATTGTTGACACCGCAGAGGCCGGTGTGATTTTTCTAATTCTATTATTACTGTAATCTGCAACATATATATTACCAGAGGCATCTGAACATAACCCTCTTGGAGAAGTAAAACTTGCATCTGTTCCTATAAAATTTTGCGCACCATCACCGCCACCGCCAGCAAGAATACTAACAATATTACTTGAATTTATTTTTCTTATGCTCGCTGCTGAACTAACAAATACATTTCCAGAACCATCTACACAAATTCCTGCTAAAGGATTAAAACTGGCAATAGTGCCAACGCCCAATGCCACACCATGACTACCCGAGCCAGCTATAGTTGTTACAACAGCGGTAGGGGTAATTTTTCTAACTCTATAATTTCCTCTATCGGTTACATAAATATTATTTGCCGCATCCGAACAAACACCATAAGGAGCATAAAAACTTGCTGCAATTCCTGTTCCATTAGCGAAAGCAGCTGTTCCAGAACCAGCGAATACCGATTGTAACCCAGCAGGTGTATGTTTTAAAATTTTATTGTTATTTAAATCTGCTACATAAATATTCCCAGCAGCATCTGAACAAATGGAACGAGCGTTGGTAAAATTAGAATATATAGCAAAAGTAGTTACTACACCAGCAGGTGTAATTTTTCTAATTCTTGTACTGGTAGGTTCGATTACATATAAATTTCCTGAAGGATCGGCACACATTCCCATTGGGTAATTAAAAGTTGCCGCTGGCCCCGTTCCATTTAAGGAACCAATTACTCCTGACCCGGCAAATGTAGTTACTACACCAGCAGGCGTAACTTCTCTAATTCTGTGATTGTAAGTATCAGCCACGTAAATATTTCCTGAAGGCGCGAAACAAATACCTTTTGGATAGTTAAAAAGAGCCGAAGCTCCTGTTCCATTTGCAAAACTATGTACACCAGGTGTTCCTGCAACTGTTGTAACTACTCCAGTTGGCGTAATTTTTCTTACAGTGCTCCTTCCGTCGTCAGCAACGTAAATGTTTCCAACTAAATCAGTACATATTGCGTCTGGATAAAAAAAGTTAGCATCTGTTCCTACACCATCAACATGCCCTCTCCCACCTAAAGGCCCCGCAAAAGTGTTTATATTTAATTGACCAAAAAATTGGCTGCAGAAAAATAAAGAAATAAATAGGATAATTGGTAATACTAACTTTTTCATAGCTTTGTTTTGAATTTAAAGCCAAAAATACTGCCAAGTCAATTAGGAAAACTAATAGATGAACATTCGAAGAAAGTTGCCGAAAATTCGTGAGTTTCAAAAGAAAATTCGTTTTTATATACTATTCAAGATAGCTAAAAATTCTTCTTTCTTTCTTGTTGCCAAAGGAATAATGGCTTTATTTTTCATGATAATTGTTCCGCCATCGGTTTTTACAAAATGGTCAAAATAAAGCATATTAATTAAATGCGATTGATGCGCTCTAAAAAAACCCAAGGGCACCAATAACGTTTCATATTCCTTTAAGGTTGTTGATACAACTAGTTTGGGCGCATTAATAAAATAAAACGTAGTGTAATTTTTTTCTGATTCGCAATGTACAATATCTTGTATGTTTACCGAAAATAATTTATCTGCTGTTTTTAAAACCATTTTTCGAAGATCCTTTGGCCGTTCGATATTTGCAAATAATGTTCCAAATTTCAATTCCAAAGCCTCTTTATTAATCGTTTCTTCTGCTTTTTTAACCGCTTCAATTAAATCTGTTGGATCAATTGGTTTTAGCAAATAGTCAATTGCGCTAAAACGAAAAGCTTTAATAGCAAAATCTTGAAAACCTGTAATAAAAATAACTTTGAATGTAATTGGTTTTAATTGTTGCAATAAATCAAACCCGGTTCCATCCGTCATCTCAATATCTAAAAAAACCAAATCGGGAATAAATTTTTTTATGATCTCAGCACCACTTTTCACATCATTTGCCTCGGCCATTATTGAAACATTTGGACAATGTTCTTTAATAAGCGCAATGTTTTTATTCCTTATTGCATCAATATCATCAATTATTACAGCTCGTAGCATAATCAGCGTTAATTGTCATAAATGTAGGGTATTTCAAATAATGTTCTAACCCCAGCTACACTTTTATTTTCATAAATGTTTTCAACAAGAATTTCTATCTGCTTCTTTGTTTTTTGACTATTTAGTCTTTCAGATACAATTTGCGTTGCAACAGATTTATGCTGTGTTTGCTCATTTTTATTTTCCAGGCCCAAACCATTGTCCTTCACTTCAAAAAAAAGCAAATTGTCTTGCATAAAAAAGCGCACATTAATTAAACCGCCAACTGTTTTATTTTTTAAACCATGTTTTATTGCATTTTCGACAAAAGGTTGAGACAGCATGGGTGGAATTAACAAATTACCGGCTTCAATTACCGGCTCAACATAAATTGTAAATTCAAAACTATTATTGTATAACAACTGTTGTATACTCAAATAATTATCCAACATGATTAGTTCTTCCTCTAGTGTGATATAGTTTTCAGTAGAATTTTCAAGTATTTGACGTGTGAGTTTAGAAAATTTGGTTAAATAATTGATTGCTTCTTTGTTTTGATTGTTGTGAATTAAACTCTGAATATTATCAACCGAGTTAAAAATAAAATGGGGATTCATTTGACTGAGCAGCAGCTTTTGCTTGAGTTCATTATTTTTGTTGTTACTTTTTACCTGCCTTTTTCTTATGAACAGGAACAATATAATTGAAGAAAGTAGTACAACAATTAGAACTGAATAAATAAGTATATTTCTTCTGGTGACTTTTAATTCTTCTAATTTAACTTCGGCTTGCAATAATTCGTTTTCTTTGGCAATTTCTTTGGTTTCAAACTTTAAAGAAAGCTCTTCAATCGTTTTCATTTTTTGTTCGTTTAAAACAGAATCCGAATACGCTTCAAAATTTTCTTTATGATCGAATGCTTTTTTATACTCGCCTTTGCTAAAATACAGTTGAGACAAATTACCTTCAATAAATTTAATATCCAGATTGCTATGAATCATTTTTGCTACCTCTAATCCCAGCAATAGATTCTTCTCAGCTAAATCAAACTTTTTTTCTTTTAAATACAACTCACCCAAATTATTATAACATACGGTTTTAAGAAGATTATTGTTAGTACTATTTGATTCCCGAAGCGATTTATCATAATAAATTATTGCAGAATCTTTTTTTTGCAAATTGTCATAACACAAGCCTAAATGAAGATACAAAGCGCTTAAATTAGACTCGTCTTGAATACTATCAGAGATGTGTTTGGCTTCTATCAAATCTGCTAGTGCGTTTTTTATCTTTTTTTGCTCAATTAATATAACCGCTCTGCTAGAAAGTGTTTTTAGGAGGCTTTTTGGTTTTCCTAAAGCGCGTTGCATCAAAACTGCTTTGTTTGAATAAATTATTGCTTTATTCAAATCACCTTTCGTAAAAAAATTCTCAGATATTTGCCTGTAGCACCTCGCTACTCCTTCGCTATCGTGTATTAATAGCTTAAGATTTAACGCCTCCAATGATGCAGAAAACGACTTTTCATAATTAGATATGTTTGAATATAAGCCGGATAAGTTATACAAAACCATACTAAGGTCTTTTGTATGTTTTTTCTTCCGCGCAATATCTATAGCTAAATTAAAATAGCTTAATGCTTTTTGATATTCTGCTTTCCGCTGATAAATGGACCCCAAAACATTATATCCTCTTATTAAACCAATGCTGTAGTTGTTATTTTTTGAGAAATCAATAATTTTATCTGTTAACTCTAAAGCGGCACTTGGATTTTCAAAAATAGAATCTTTAGCTTTTTTGCACAAGTCTTCAATGTACAAAGAGTCTTTTCGTGTAATACTTTGAGAATAAATTTTACCTAAAAAAAAGAAAAATATTAAAATAAAAAAGAGAGGGCTATTTATTTTTATTTTAACAAAATACATCGGAGTAATTAAAATTATGCTTACAAATTTACTCTTTAATTAATTTAATCACTTCTTGTTTGTCATCTTGTTTTACTTTTAGGTAATAAATTCCTGAAGCGTATTTACTTAAATCAATTACAGTATTTTCGGCAATAACTTTTTGTTGGAAAAGCAGTTGCCCCAGCGAATTGCTTGCTTCAATTTGTGAGTTTGGTTTAATAGAGGGGAAATTAACATTAAAAACACCAGTTGAAGGATTTGGAGAAATAATGATTTGGAAAGCATCGACATTAGTAAAATTTGTATTGCCAGTGCATAAACTTACACTTTGAGTTACAGTTGCAAAATTCTCACAACCATTTGCATCCGTTCCTGTAACCGTGTAAGTTGTATTTACTGTTGGAGAAACAACAATGGTTGTATTTGGAGAGTTTGTATTCCATGAATAGGTATTTGCGCCATTAGCTGTTAATGTGGCTGATTGCCCTGTACAAATTAGAGCAGTGTTTGTGACTGCATTTACAGAAGGTATTGTGTTAACAGTTACATTGCTTATGGCCGGAGTTGCCGTTACACATCCGTTAATATCAGTACCGGTTAAAGAATAACTTATGTTTGAAGTAGGTGTTATATTTATTGAAGTTGCGTTCGATCCATTGCTCCATGAATATGTTGAGGCGCCACTTGCAAATAAAGTTACTGAATTCCCAAAACAAACTGCTGTGCTAGTTGCAGCTGTTGTGGTGTTTGAGTTTACAGTTACTGCAACCGTTTTAGAAACAACACACGGACTATTAAATGAAGAAACAGTGTAAACAGTATTTGCTATTGGTGTGCTAAAAAACGCGTTAGAATTTGATCCGTTACTCCAGGTATAGGTACTTGCGCCAGAGACGGTTAAATAAGTTGAATTACCATAACATACTGCAGGGGGTGTAGCGTTAACCGTTAACGTTGGTAAGCTATATACAAAAACACTTGCATATTGATAACTTGCGCAACCGTTAAGATCGGCTCCGATAACGCTGTAAGTAGTATAAGTAATGGGATTTACTGTTGTGGTATTTGTAAGCGATCCAGTACTCCAAGTATATGTGTTTGCACCACTTGCTGTTAAAGTTACCGGACTTCCCATACAGGTAGTTCCACTTGGAGCAACTACTACTGGATTTGGAAACACATTAATTGCAACCGTTGCTGTTTTCGAACAACCCGCTGCACTATAGCCAATAACTTGCATTGTATAAGAGTTTGAAGGATTGGACAGCGTAAAAGTATAAACAGGACCCGGGCCAATATTATAAGATGCCGCGCCAGTAACAGTAATAATAGCACTTTGTGAAGAGCAAAGCGAGTATTGGGATTGATTAAACCCAGGATTTGGTAACTGGTCAACAACCACACTAACGGTAGTGGTAGCTGAACATGGGTTATTGATTGCGGTACCTGCAACGGTATATATACCTGAAATAGTTGGCGTAACGGTTTGCACATTGCCAATAAAACTATTACTCCAAGTATAAGAGTTTGCGCCCGAAACATTAAGTGAAGTATTGGCGCCAACACAAATTGCCGTTGGATTGGCAGTTGCATTGATTGCCGGCAAAGCTGTTACAAAAATGTTTTTGTAAGTAGTTCCAACACAACCATTCGTTCCGGTGCATGATACTAATATTGCTGTGTTTGTGGTAGGTGTTAACGTTACGGAATTACCAATAAAATTATTACTCCAGGTAAAAGAAGGAGCGCTAGCAGTGGCTGTAAGTACAATGGATGAGCCTGCGCAAACCGTTGCACTTGTTGGCGATATATAGGGAAAAGCAGGCATTATTGCTTTAATGTATTTATTAAAATATGGTCCGGCACATCCATTAGCAGTTATTGCTTGAACGGAAATAAAACCCGAACTCACAAGCGTAAACGTTAACACCGAATTACTTGTTGTAAAAGATCCCACAGAAGGGTTATAACAATAGTAACTGGTTCCTCCACTTAAAGTGAGTGTAACCTGGCTTTGGTAGCAGGCAGAATCCACTGCTGCAATTGACGCTGTTGGCAATGGAATAATAGCTACATTAAATGTTGCCTGGTTTATTGCACAGCCATTTCCAACGGCTAACGTATAGTTACCACTTGTTAAGGGCGTATATAAATTTAAACTATTCACATATTGATTATTAATTGAATAGCTAACCCCACAACACTGAGATGTTTGATTTAAATTTAAATAATTACCATCGCACACGCTATATGTGTTGGCCAATGGCGTAATTGTTGCGCTTAAAGCGTTTACGTTCACACAATTATT
Source organism: Chitinophaga pinensis (assembly GCA_943369995.1). Lineage (GTDB taxonomy): Bacteria > Bacteroidota > Bacteroidia > B-17B0 > Aurantibacillaceae > Aurantibacillus. Next base: position 156,482 of record CALRPF020000008.1, on the reverse strand, counting down.
CCACGAGGCAAGACAACCGTTCGTTCCAGTAGCAGTAAATGAATAACAAGTATTTACAGTAGGCGAAACACTAATGCTATTGGAAACATCACCCGTACTCCAGGTATAAGAATTTGCACCCAGAGCATTTATTGTTAATGTGTTTCCGGAACACACGCTAAGTGGAAAAGGGTTAACAGTTAAAATCGGAGTTGATAGAATTGTAAGGTTTAAAGTTGTTGTAGATTGACAGTTATGAATATCAGTTCCGGTTAAATTAATATAAGGAGTAGAGTTTGAATTTACATTTGCTATAAGTGAAGAGAAAGTAGAAAAAGCGATGCCTGTATAAACATAATTGTTTGCTCCGCTCGCCACCCACGTGTAAGTTGAGTTTGGACAAACAGAACTAGGACCTGTAATTACTAAATTAGGTAGGGGATTTACGGTTAATGTAATTGGCGTTGAGATGTTTCCGCAAAAATTGTTAGATGACAATGTATATGTTGTAGTTACCGTGGGGCTTAGAGATACTGCCATATTTGTTGTAGTGAGCGTACCAAGGTTCCAAGTATAAGTGCTTGAACTGCCCGAAGCGGTTAATACAATTGAATTTCCAAAACAAATTTCAGCGGTTGGATAAGCACTAAGAGTGCTTGAACTTACCTGTGAATTAAACCCGTAAGAATTGGAACAACCTGTAAGTGTATTAGTTCCTGTAACTGTATAAAAGGCAGAATTTGTTGGTGTAAGCACCAACTGGTTTGTTGTTGAAAGAGTTGTTGTGCCGTTAACCCATGTATAATTATCTGCACCACTAGCTAAAATTGTTCCAGTGTTACCGACACAAAAATTATTTCCAGAAATTGAAACCGTTGGTTGTGGATTAACCTGTATGTTGATGGTTTTTGTTGCCGAACAACCTAAAGGATTTATTCCTGTTATAAAATAGCTACAGGTAACAGGGGGTATAATCCCAATATTAATATTAAATCCTGAAATCGTTGTATTATACCCATATGTAGAGCTTATAGAATAATTACTTGCGCCTGAAAGTGAAAAATTTACAGGACTTGTTCCACATATCAAAGTTGGACTTGCATTGGCAGTTATTGGGGCAATTGAGCCTACGGTAAATTGAACAGTAGAATTATTAGTTGAATTACCGCAACCTGAATTATTTGGCATAGTAGAAACAAGAGTATAATTACCGGCCTGATTTATTTGAACACTTGGTGATGTAGAACCATTTATACCATTACCAAACCATGTATAGCTTAATGCTGTTGTTGGAGCAACGGCAATAGCTGTATTAGAATTACATATTCCAATATTAAAAGGTTGCGATGTTATTGAATAAGATGTATTATTAATATTAATTGTATTATTTACAGGTGTAAAGCCAGTATTTAAAAGATCAAAATAAGCATAAGCACCATGTCCTCCCTGAGAACATTCTCCAACAGTTATCTCAACAATCGCACTAGAACCGATCAAAGAACTAAGATCTATGCATGAAATATCCCAATTATTATTTGTAAAAAAAAGATAAGGATTATTTGTAAGAAATTGACTATTAAGATTAATGCCTGAGCATAGGCCTCCCTGACTAACTTCATTAGCCTGGATAAACTTACTAAACAGGGTTGTTGTACCTGAAAGATCTGTAACTTTTATTTTTACATAAGGTTGCTGATTACAATTATGAAAAGCGCCTTCAAATACATATTTACCTGCGATTTTTAAAAAATTAGTTGAAGCTGCAACAGGAACCGTATTTGATATAGTTGTAACGCTATACCCCATGTTAATTGTTGAATTCAGCCTTGCAATGTAATTTCCACCCAGTGGCGAAACTAAATTAAATCCGAAATTAGGATCAGTGCCGCTATTAAGCGCAGTTGCTAAAATAGTAGAATTAGCGCAACAGGTTTGCACAGGAACACTGTTCACGTTTTGAGATGTTACAATATTCCAGCCATTTAAGTTACCCGCTTCAAAATCCAAATTACCTGCCATTACAGAATTGTTTGAACTAATAAGTTTAGCACTTTGGTTAATTTGTAATGGCGTTAAATTGTATTTTGCGTTTTTAAACTCTCTTTTCTTTTTAGAAAGAAGAAGTATTTGTTCGACAGAATTTAAATTATTTTGGACAACAAATTGTTTTATTGCAGTACTGTCAAATCCTTTTAAGGAATCGTTTGCAACATTTTTTTGAGCGCTAATGTTAGTGCTACTCAAAAAAATCAGGGAAAATGTGACTATTTTTTGTATCAAAACCATTGTAAAGATAATGATATTAGCTTATTAAAAAGTTAAACCGTAATAGTCTGTACTAATAATTATATAACTGGTAGTATTCTTTGAGCGCTTAAAACAAAAAAATCCCCGATCATTGCTGATCGGGGATTTTAAATATAACTCAAATAAGATTATTTATTTTGTCCTGCTTCTAAAGTAAATTCTATTTTAACTTCTTCACCATCCATTCCAAAATCTTTTTGGTTGATGGTTGTTTCGCCCTCAAAACCTGCAACATCTACTTTTTTACCTTCCCACTCTTGAGCAGAAATGCCGATGTAATTAAAGCGTAATTCTACGTCTTTTGTAACACCTTTCAACGTTAATTTACCTTTAGCGTTGTAAGCATATTTACCCGGCTCATCAGTATTTTTTTCTATACTTGAAGCTTCAAAGCTTGCTTTTTTAAATTTAGCAACATCAAAAAACTCAGGCTTATCTTTTAAGTGCGAATCGCGCATTGAATTTTGTGTGTTTAAGCTTGTCATATCTAACTGCACGAAAATTTTCGGGCCATTAGCATTTTCAAGGTTCACATAACCACTATCAATGTTAATTGAACCGCGTGTGCTTGTAACAATATGTTTCACGCTAAATACAACAGAACTGTGTGCGCCATCAACAGCGTAATTTCCTTTTAATTCAGCAACATCTTTTACGTTTGCAGCTAAAGCGCTATCTAACTGCGCTTTTGAAGTAAAGTTCATTTCAACACCATTGATGTTTAATTTGTATTGTTCTTTAACAACAGTTCCTTCATGCCCGCCTTCAACACCAACAACTGCAATGTATGGCGCAATTACTAATGAAACGATAGACATTAATTTAATTAAGATATTCATAGATGGACCGGATGTATCTTTGAACGGATCACCAACTGTATCACCGGTTACTGATGCTTTATGCGGCTCAGATTTTTTGTAGAACATCTCACCGTTAATTAAAACACCTTTCTCGAAAGATTTTTTTGCGTTATCCCATGCACCACCGGCGTTAGATTGGAAGATGCCCATTAACACACCGCTAACCGTTACCCCTGCCAATAAACCACCTAATACTTCTGGCCCGAAAATAAAACCAACAATTACCGGAGTAATTAATGCAATTGCACCCGGCATCATCATTTCGCGAATAGAAGCTTTCGTTGAAATAGCAACACATTTTTCGTATTCAGGTTTTGCCTTGTATTCCATAATACCCGGAATTTCACGGAACTGGCGACGAACCTCCTGTACCATATCCATTGCAGCTTTACCAACCGCCTGAATACATAATGCAGAGAAAATGAATGGAATCATACCACCAACAAATAAACCTGCCAGCACAGGCGCTTTGTAAATATCAATGGCGCTAATTCCTGCAATACCTACGAAGGCTGCAAATAAAGCCAAAGAAGTTAAAGCTGCGGAAGCAATTGCGAATCCTTTTCCTGTTGCTGCTGTTGTATTACCAACTGCATCTAAATTATCTGTACGCTCACGCACTTCGGGAGGCAACTGGCTCATCTCTGCAATACCGCCGGCGTTATCAGCTATGGGGCCAAACGCGTCAATTGCTAATTGCATAGCTGTTGTTGCCATCATACCAGCGGCAGCAATAGCCACACCATATAAACCTGCAAAATAATAAGAAGCCATAATACCGCCGGCTAATGTTAAGATTGGTATAACAGTAGATTTCATACCAACTGATAAACCGCCAATGATGTTAGTAGCGTGACCAGTAGATGATTGTTGAATGATAGAAAGAACAGGTTTTTTACCCATTGCTGTGTAATACTCAGTAACAATACTCATTATAGCGCCTACAACTGTTCCCACAATGATCGCTAAAAACACGTTTAGTTTAGAGAATTCGTAGCCGCGTAAATTTAAAGTGTCCGGTAACATCCAATTCACTACAAAGTAAGAAGCAATAACAGTTAAGATCATAGAGGCCCAGTTACCCATGTTTAATGCATTTTGCACATTAGATTTTTCATCTTTAATAGTAACGAACCATGTACCAACAATAGAAAATAAAATACCTAAACCGCAAATTACCATTGGTAATAAGATTGGCGACATACCGCCAAATTTATCAGTAACAGTAATTTCCTGTCCTAAAACCATTGTAGCAAGAATAGTTGCAACATAAGAACCGAAAAGATCGGCACCCATTCCGGCAACGTCGCCTACGTTATCACCTACGTTATCGGCAATAGTAGCAGGATTACGAACATCATCTTCAGGAATACCCGCTTCCACTTTACCAACTAAATCCGCACCAACGTCAGCCGCTTTAGTATAAATACCACCACCAACACGTGCAAATAAAGCAATAGATTCAGCACCTAAGGAAAACCCTGTTAAAACTTCAATTGCTGTTTTTACGGTATCGCCACCAAGATCAGCAAAGATCATTAAGAAAGCGATGAACAAACCACCCAATCCCAAAATTGCTAAGCCAGCAACACCCAGCCCCATAACGGTTCCACCGGTGAAAGAAACTTTTAAAGCTTGTTTTAAGCTTGTACGTGCAGCTTGTGTAGTACGAACGTTAGCTTTTGTTGCTACTTTCATACCAATATAACCTGCAGTTGCAGAAAACACAGCACCAATAATAAATGCAATTGAAATTATCCAGCTAGAGTGAATGGGCTTACCATGTACTTCGTGAATTGTTCCTGAATAAGCTAACAAAGCAGCTGCAAACACAACAAATATGCTTAACACTTTCCATTCTGCCTTTAAAAAAGCCATTGCACCATCGGCAATATAACCTGCCAATTCTTTCATATTTTGGTCGCCTGCATCCTGTTTGGATACCCAGGCCGACTTAATTGCCATTACTATTAAACCAACAATACCTAAAACGGGTACTAAATAAATAACACTTTCATTCATAATTCTATAATTTATAGGGCTGCAAAAATAGGCATTTTACCGGAAATAAAAAATAATAAATATTTTATAATTAATTGAAAATCAGATGTAAGCAAAAAAAGTTGAGATAATTCTTCGCTTTTAAATATTACTGAGTTTTTGCTTTGCTTTAGTTGCTTTTTTAAGTTTTTGCGCCGAAAAATATGAGGGAAAGAGTATTTACAAAAATCGTATCTTCAACTTTTATTATGGAACAATTCGGCATTATGGATCATTACGATCTAATCGTTATTGGTGGTGGCCCCAGCGGTTATGCGGGTGCCATGCGTGCCATTGATTTTGGTAAAAAAGTTTTACTTATTGAAAAGAAACGTGTTGGCGGCGCCGGTTTATATGATGGTGTTTTAACTTCAAAAACGTTGTGGGAACAGGCTTTGAAATCTTTATCTATAAGAGAAATGGTTCCCGATTATGAAGTAAATTTTGATGCTATTTCAAATATCGTGAATGAAGCGGTGTTTGAGCGTAAAACACAAATGATGGTGCATTTAAAATTGCTCGAAAAAATGGGTCGTCATATTTTTTATTACGAAAAAGGTACTGCCTTTTTAGAAAACAGAAACACGGTGCGCATTACAAAAGAAGACGGAACTATTAAACACGTTACTGCGGATAATATTTTAATTGCAACAGGCAGCAGACCAAGAGTGCCTGCCAACATTACAGTTGATGAAAATATAATTGTTACCAGTGACGGGATAAAAAATTTTAAAGCCTTTCCTAAAAGTATGGTGGTGTTAGGCGCCGGTGTTATTGGTTGCGAGTTTGCTACTATTTTTTCTGCATTTGGAAAAACACGTGTAACGCTTATTGATAAAGCAGCGCGCATTTTACCTTTTGAAGATGAAGATATTGCCGATGTTATTAAACATAATTTAGAAGCCAATAACGCTCTGGTGCATCAGGGCGCTTCATTAAAACGAATGGAAATTAAGAACGGCCAGGTTGAATACGAATTAGAATATTATGGTGGCCGTACTGAAATTCATACGGTAGAAAAAGCATTAATTTCTATTGGAAGAATTCCGAACATCGAAAATATTGGTCTTGAAAAAGCTGGTGTAAAATTAAATGACCGCGGTTGTGTTTGGGATGACGATACACAAACAAACATTAGTAATATTTATGTTGCCGGCGATGTTACAACTGAGATGGCCCTGGTAAGTGTTGGTGAACGAGAGGCACGCCATGCTGTTGTAAGAATGTTTGGCCCAACTGTAAAACCATTAACTTATAAAAACATAAGCTCTATCATGTTCTTAAATCCGGAAGTTGCGGCTGTAGGCATGAATGAGCAAGAGTGTGTGGCTAAAGGTATAGCACACAAAGTTGTTAAGCTTGATTATACAACTAACGCCCGTGCCATTGCCATGCGCAAAACAAAAGGCTTTTTTAAAATAATTGTAACGAACGACAATGGTATGCGCATTTTAGGCATGCGTGTTGTTGGCGAGCATGCCAGCAGTGCTATACAAGCTGTTGCATATTTGATACATACCAATCAGGGTATTCGTGAATTAGCCGATATGATGCACCCGCATCCAAGTATTATTGAAGGGGTGCAAGAGTGTTTACGTATGCTTTTAAACAAATCTATTTACAAGCCTTATGTTTTTAAAGACCGTTTAAAATGTTACATCTGCGAAAGCGGAGTTTGTACGCCGGTTGAGAGTTTGGTGTAAAAAATCGATCAGGTAAAAAAATCCAATTTCTCTTTATTTTTTTGGGCGCCTTAACGGGCTATTGCGGGCTCCGCTTCGCTACGGTTTTTTGCCTTAAAAGGCAAAAGAACTAAACCCTTCATATCCCTGGCGCAAGTTTCCGAAATTTTTGCATGCAATTTTGCGTTAGGGATGTGAAGGGCTTGGTGCGAAACGGAGTGGAGCACGGGAGCGAAGCGCACCCCGCAGCAGCCCGGGCCGAAGGCAACGCCCAAATAAAAGACGATTATATTTTTTTTCAGTGAAATTTATTTGAAAGATTTTATCATTTTTTAGAGAATGTTTTAGCATTTAAAAAACTATCTTTGGTTTGCAATGAATAAACGTCTCTTATTAATTATTTCTATTTCATTTTCGGTTGCGTTATTGATCTTGATATTTATACAAGTGTATTGGATCAATTATGATTTTGGTGTAAAGCAAGATCTTTTTGAGCAACGTGTTACCGAAGCTTTAAACATTACTGCGGCAAAGCTTGAAAAGCTGGATACAAAAGGCTCTTACAAAAAAGTAAAAACACGTACACAAGGTATAACTTTTAATATGCCCGCCATTAATGGGCAAATGAGCGACCAAATAAATTTTAAATTGTTTAAAGAATCAAGCATTGATAGTAACGGTTATTCGCATAGCGAGTTTGCCACAAAAGATATTGTTGCCGATTCCTTAAAACTTGATCCGGCAGCGGCTAGCTTTTTAAAGGAGCTTAAAGAAAAATCAATTGGTCTCACACAAAGTAATAACGATCTTTTTAATCCGTTAAAAGGTTACAGTTTTTTTGACGAGACCTCAACACGAAATTATTATACAGATTTTAAACAAAAAGTGGATACACTTTTACTCGATTCTATTTTAGGTTTAGAGCTTAGTAAACAAAATATTCATTTTAAATATAATTATTATTTAACGCTGCTGCATCCCGGAAGTTCGCATCACGCCAATCTGGTAAATGCAGAAGCGTCAACCGATTCGTTAGGGCCGGCTTATAAAGTAAATCTTTCTCCAAGTAATCGCTTTGTTGACCCAGAATATTTAATTGTACGTTTTCCAAATCAAAATAAAGACGTATTTAAACAAATGTGGCCTTTTATCATTACTTCTATAATTGTAATAGCTATCCTTATTTTTTCTTTCTATTACATTATGGCCAACAATCTTAAACAGAAAAAGCTTTCTATTATTAAAAATGATTTTATAAGTAATATGACGCATGAATTTAAAACGCCAATAAGCACAATTTCTTTAGCTAGCGAAATGTTGGGCGATGGCAGCATTGCACAAACTCCCGAAAAACAGCAGCGGTATCTTAAAATGATACGCGACGAAAATAAACGCTTAAGTGTTTTGGTAGAAAGTATTTTGCAAACTTCTATTTTAGATAAGGGCGAATTTATTTTAAAACTAAGCGAAGTAGATGTGCATGAAATAATTAATTCTGCCATAAACAATACACAGCTTTTAATTGATCAGCGCCAGGGTACAATTCAAACACAATTAAATGCTAAAAAATTTAAGCTTCAGGCCGATAGGGTGCATTTAACCAATATCATCTTTAATTTAATAGATAATGCCATTAAATATTCTAACGGTGTTCCTGAGATCCTTATCACTACAAATAATACGGCCGAAGGAATTATGATAAAAGTAAAGGATAACGGTTTGGGCATTAGTAAAGAAAACCAACGCAAGATATTTGATAAATTTTATAGGGTACCCACCGGCAATGTTCATAACGTAAAAGGCTTTGGCTTAGGACTTTCGTATGTTTTAGCCGTAATTTTAAAACATAAAGGCACTATTTCTGTTGATAGTGAGTTAGGAAAAGGAAGTACTTTTAACGTGCATTTACCATTTGATAATTAATGTTAAAAATGTTAAAATGGCACGGTAAGTGTTTACCTTTAAGTAAATAATTTAACATTTAAAAAATGGAAACTGTTAAAACAAGAATACTTTTAGTGGAGGATGACCCGAGTTTAGGCCCCCTTTTACAAGAATATTTAGACGCAAAAGGTTTTGAGACAAAATTAGCCGATGATGGCAAAAAAGGAGCAGATACATTTTTTAAAGGCTCTTTTGATTTGCTTTTATTGGATGTAATGATGCCTGTTAAAGACGGTATTACGTTAGCAAAAGAGATCAGAGTTAGCGATAAGAACATCCCTATTATCTTTTTAACCGCCAAAAGCATGAAAGAAGATACTATTGAAGGTTTTAGCGCGGGTGCCGATGATTATATTACTAAACCTTTTAGCATGGAAGAACTGTTAGCACGTGTAACCGCAGTGCTGAGACGTACTAATAAAGTACGATCATCTGAAAGCGAAGAGGTTAATTTTAAAATTGGCAAATACCAATTCAATTCCGAAAAGCAAATTTTACAACATAACGGTATCGAACAAAAATTAACTACTAAAGAAAGTCAGTTGTTACGTTTATTGTGCGTACACCAAAATGATGTATTGGATAGAACGTTTGCTTTAAAATCTATATGGCAGGATGATAATTATTTCAACGGCCGTAGCATGGATGTTTACATTGCCAAGCTTCGTAAATATTTAAAAGACGATTCTAAAGTAGAGATCATTAATATTCACGGTAAAGGATTTAAACTTTTAGTAAATCAATAAGCATTTCGTTTAATTTAAATTCATAAAAAAATCCCGCTTAAATTCAGCGGGATTTTTTATTGGGTTAAGCCTCATCCTAAATCCTTCTCCAAAAGAGAAGGACTTCAACAATAGGTTTCCCTCTTCTTTGGAGAAATGCGGAAGCGAGAGGGCTGAATTTATTTCATTAATGTAACATGGCCAATGTATTCTTTTTTACCTTCGCCGTTTACCCCTACGGCTTTAATTTTATAAATGTAAACGCCATCCTGTGCCGGTTGCCCTTTTACAGTGCCATCCCAGCCTTTAGTAACATCTTTTGTAAAATACATTGAGTGGCCCCAACGATCAAACAATTCCATACTAAAACCCTCTAATTTAATTCCCAAACCTTTAATGCCAAATACATCATTCATGCCATCTCCATTTGGAGTAAATGAATTTGGAATAAATAAATTCATCTCGTCAATCACTTCAATAATTTTGATAACCGAATCAACACACCCGAGATCGGTACGTTGAACTAACATAATTGGATACTTACCCGTGTTCTCAAAAGTGCGTTGCGGGTTCGTTAAGTTTGAAGTATCATAACCTGCAATACCTGTCCCTGAAAACATCCAGTTAATACTTGTAATTGGTCCGTATTTAGAAGTTGGTTCAAACGTAACCTGATTATTGCTGGTAGTAACAACCTCTGGCGACCAGCCAAAATCAGAGTGCGGTTTTGGCCACACAACAATTGGTGCCCCGTACTTATACACGCCTTTACAACCGTTTTTACCTAAAGAAGTTATTTTTAAATTATATGTTCCCGGTTCGGTTAAACAATAAGAGAAACTATCCATCTGCATTATTTGTGAACCTCCAAAATCGTAAGTGGTAATAGCAGCTTCATTTTGCGTTTTTGTATTGTAAAATAAACATAACGGTTCGCAACCTTGCTCTTTTTCTAATTGAAGATCCGGCATAGGTGGTTGATTAACTTTAACTGTAAACGAATGTTGAACAGTGTAATTAGGGCATGCGATATCGTGTGCCGATAAATTATAAACGGTAGTGCCTAATGGCATACCATATTGTACGCTGCCAGTAGGAGATCCTAAAAATGCCTGTGGATTCCAAACGTATGCATAATTCTGGCTACCGCCCGTGGCACCGGCAAATAACTGAACACTATCACCACGGCAAATAGTTCTGTCTTGCGGCGTTAATGTTAGAGCTATTGGCGTTAATACATCAATTTGTATTTTTTGAGAAGTAGTACACGGGCCTAAATGTACCGTTAAAGTATAAGTGCCTGATTGATTAGGCTGAATGCTTGGTATGTTAAGGTTTTGAGAGTTTGAGGTAAAACCGCTGGTGCTTGTCCATTGGTAAGATGTACCCCCTGCAGGACCACTAACAGTTAAATTTGTATTATAACACGTTTGTTTATACGCTGCTAAAGTAAAGGTAAGCTTCGGATAAACGTTTAGCTGCACTGTATTTGAATTGTAGCAGGTTAATGGGCCATTAATATAAGATGTTGTTACAAGATAAATCCCCGAGTTTGAAACCGACGGTGCGGTTAGAACAGGGTTAGCTGCCGATGAAGTATAGCTATTTGGGCCAGACCATAAATAAGTTATAGCACCACCTGAACTTGCAGATAACTGCGCATTACCTGGCTCGCAAGTTGCAACTGTTGGCGTTACAATAACAGGGTTTACCGCTACAACGTTAAGTTGCGCCGATCCGTTGGTTGTGCAGCTTACAGTGCCAATTGCAAAAATTGATGTAGCAAAATAAGTTCCTGCTGAAGCAGGCTGAACGTTACTAATTGGATTGTTTGCTAAAGTTGAAGTAAAATTGTTTGGACCTGTCCACGAAAACGCTGCCGCACCGGGCGCAGTAACATTTATACTTGTATTTCCATACTGGCAAACGCTTGCGGGATTTGCACTAACATTTGTTGGCGCGGTGGCAACTACCTGTAAATTGGAAACTGCACTTGCGCTACAAACAAGCGTTGTGGCCGGACTGGTATAATACGCAGTTACATTGTATGCTCCGGCATTTACAGGCATAATGTTGCTAATAATTGGGTTTTGTTGTGTAGAACTAAAAACATTTGGCCCAGTCCACGAATAAGATGTTGGTGCCGGTATCGCATTAGCAGTTAAATTTAAGTTTGTACCCTGACATTGAGTATAAGTAGGTGTTGTTGTAATAGTGCCAGTTGGCACAACGCCCAGTGTTGTAATATTGCTTGCCTGGCATTGTAACCCTCCGGCAAAAGAATTGGTAACGGTTAATGAATAGGTTCCCGAATTTATTGGCTGCGAATTTGGTATGGCCGGGTTTTGCATATTTGATACAAAGCCGTTAGGTCCGGTCCAGGCGTAAGTTACAGTACCCGCAGTTGTTGCATTAGCATTAAAGTTTACCGCCGCGCCCTGGCAAACAGGGCCCGTATTTGTAATTGCATTAATTGTTGGTGTAGCGCTAACATTTACTGTAACTGTTTTAGAGCCTGTACAACCTAAGGCCGAACCGGTTAATGTATAAGTGGTACTAACAGTTGGTGTAACGGTAATTGAAGATGTGTTTATATTGCCCGGCATCCACGTATATGTAGTTGCGCCTCCGCCTAAAATTGTTACACTTGTTCCTGAAGCGCTGCAAATATTTGTTGCAGAAGGAGCAGTAGTAATTGTTGGCGTTGGACAACAGTTGTAATACATAAAAATTCGGCCAATACTAAAGTTAACTTCCGACCAAATAGGGAAAGCAGGGGCAGCATTACCGTTAATACAGTTTTGCGTTCCGCTTCTGCTTAACGTTGTAGGAAAACCTGCAATAGTAGCCGCAAAATTAACACCATCGTAACTATTTACACAGTTAGCCGCTCTTGAACCGTAAATACCAATAATATCTCCGGCTGCAATTGGCACATTGCAACTTACTGTTGTATTTGCCGCAACACCGGTAGTTGTAAATAAAGTTGTATATGCGGTTGTTGTTCCTGGAAAAGCCGGCGGTGCAGCTGTATTAAACCTCACCACCCAGATACTTTGTAAGGTACCCACACTTGCATCTTGTGGAATATAAAGTGCGCAAAGATTAAATGCGGTTGGTGCCGTAAAGTGGTAACCCCTTGTCATACCCGAGAACGTGCTGCTTTGAGGGCCAATAGCAACCTGCGTCTGAGAATAATTTGTAAAAAAAGAGAGTAAAAGTAATATGGTAATTATTTTTTTCATTTTTGAGAATATTAAAATGGATGTACTATATCTTTTCGATTCTTTAAAGCAGAAATAATTAAGTTTGGATTTTTTTCAACCCACGCAGCTACTTTCTTTTTGTATTCAGCATCTATGTTTGCACCTTTATTTAATTTAGGAAAGCTTTTTTCTTCAACAATTACTTTTACATCTTCGTTACTCGAAGACGGATTGGATAATCTTTCAATTATTAGATCGTTTGTTTTATCAAAATCATAAGTATAACCACTTGCCGCATCGCTTGGCGGTGTTACAGCTTTTTTACCTGATTGTGCAAAAGATGAAAATTGTAAGGCGCAAATAAACAAAGAGGTTAAGATTAGAATTCGTTTCATTTTAAGATGTTTTTTACACTATAAAATTACAAAAAAATACACTTTTTTTCTGACTATTAACTCATTGAAAAGCACTGTTCACTAGGTATTACTTGCATTTAACATCTTTATGCAAATCAAATAACACACCCCCGGCTTTGCGTAAGGTAGTTATAGCGCAGCTATAACCAATAAAAAAGCCCGTTTAAAATATAAACGGGCTTCCTGGCAGAGTGTTAATTTATTTTCTATCGCCGAATAAACGTAATAAGAACATAAATAAGTTAATAAAATCAAGATATAATGTTAATGCTCCTAAAATACCATACTTGCGACCTTCAGCCGAATCACCGGCTTGCAAGCCAATATTTTTTATTTTTTGTACGTCATAAGCGGTTAAACCTGTAAAAATAACAACGCCTAAAATGCTAATGATATAATCCATTTTAGCATTCCCCATAAATAAATTAATTAGCGATGCTATAACTATTCCAACTAAACCTATCATTAAAAGGCTTCCTAGTTTAGTAAGATCTGTTTTTGTTGTATAACCGGCAATTGCCATAATAGCAAATAACGCAGCAGTACTCAAAAATACAGTGTAAATTGAACCGATAGTGTATATAAAAAATATAAAGCTTAGGCTTATTCCTGTTACAATAGAATAACCTATAAACGTTGCTATTAAAGCCGGCAGAGATAGCTTGTTTAATCCAAAACGAATTACCAAAACAAAAGCAAGCGGAGCAAACATAACAACGTAAGCCAAAGTTGTTAGTTTAAATCCAAAATCAGTTGGCTCTAATAATAACGCAGTTAACTGAGGTACATTTGCAAATATAAATGCAGAAATTGCTGTAAGCACCATTGCCAAGCTCATCCAGGCAAAAGATGCTCGTAAAACTGTGTTTTGACCACTTATTGAAGAAGGTTCAAGATTCTCAATGGGTGTATTTCTGAAATTTGTATCCATTTAATTAAATTTTTGAAATACAAATTTAACAAATAAAACGATGTTCTGCTGTTAAGTTTCTTTAAAAATAAAGGTCGCTTGTTTTTAAGCGAAGAAAGCGCAACACCGCAAGCATAGCGCTAAATGCAGAAATAATCACACCAACTAAAACAATTGCTGAAAATAAAATAAGCAATAAATTCTCATCCTGTAATTGCAAAAGATCGGGTATAAATCGTGTACTGATAGCTAATAAACCTACCAATAAAACGCTTGCAACAATACCAGCAATTATCCCCTGCCGTATGCCTTTAAAAATAAAGGGTTTACTTATAAAAGATCTGGTAGCGCCAACCAGGTACATAGTGCGGATCAAAAAACGCTGCGAATAAATAGAAAGACGAATGGTGTTATTTATGAGTGCAATAGCTACGATTAAAAGCGCGCTACTAAATATTAAAATAAAAAATGCGATAGCTTTTGTGTTCTTATTTAAATTATTGATCATGTCTTTTTGATACACAACTTCTTTAATAAAGCTTTTTTGCAGAAGGGTTTTTTCGATAATTTGTAAAGTATCTGTATTAGCGTAATTGGCATTTAGCTTTACTTCCAAAGAATTTAAAAGCGGATTGCTTCCTAAAAAAGAAACAAAATCTTCGCCCAGATCTGCTTTTAATTTTTCTGCTGCTTGCTCTTTATTGATAAGATTTACGCTTTTTGCGTAATTAGAATTGCTTATTTCCTGCAAAAGACCGTCTGTTTGCGCCGAGCTGGCTGTATCCTTTAAATAGATTTGAAATCCAACATTTTCTTTAAAGTGTTTTGATAATTTATTAGCATTAATTACCAGCAATCCTAAAGCCCCTAACATAAACAGAACAAGTGATAAACTAATGATCACTGTTACTCCCGAAGTACGCAGTCTTTTTTTTGTCAGGTTATCGCTCACTATAAATAATTTATAAGCGAATTTATTTTTTTATCCCGAGCCAAAATTCAAATACAAAAAGATTAATTAACAAAGAGTTGTTTGTTATGCTTAGGCAGTAAGCTCAAGACCTGTATACAAAGCGTAGACCAAAAATAAAACACCCAGTACGATCCTGTAAATACCAAAGTGTTTAAAGCCGTATTTATTTAAAAAAGCAACAAAGCCTTTTACAGCAAAAATGGCCACAATAAAAGCTACAACAGCACCAAACAACAACAACTTAATGTCTTCTGAATGTATATTATCTTTTTCTTTTAAAAGATCATATCCCGATGCTGCAAACATAGTTGGTATAGCTAACAAAAATGAAAATTCTGCAGCTTGCTTTCTATCAAAACCTGAAAACACGCCGCCAAAAATCGTTGCAGCAGCCCGCGAAACTCCAGGCACCATTGATAAACACTGAATTAAACCAATTTTTAAAGCGTTACTGTAACTAATATCTTCTACATTTTTATATTCACTTTTCTTACGTTCGCTCCACTTATCTAATAATATTAATACAACACCACCAACAATTAAAGAAATGCTTACAGTAATCGGGTTGAATAAATAATGCTTAATGGTTTTGTAAGCTAAAAGGCCAATAATACCGGTTGGTAAAAAAGCAATCAGCAGTTTTAAATAAATATTTATACCAACAAAAAAACGTTTAATATAAATTGCCAATACGGCTAATATAGCACCCAGCTGAATAACGATCTCAAATGTTTTGGCAAAATTAGGATTCTCAATTTTCATTAAAGAGTCGGCAAGGATCATGTGACCTGTAGAAGAAACCGGCAAAAACTCAGTTATCCCTTCAATAATTGCAATAATAAAAGCTTGTAGATATGACATAAACTATTTTACTAAAGAAACATGGTCAACGAAATAATCCGTTTCGCCCTGCCAAAAAAAGTTTTTAATTACCTGCCTGTATTTTACCACAACGCGGCGGCCCTGGTATATTTCCAGCGAATCGTAAATCTGTTTTTTGGTAGTTGAAAATTTAAAAATGGTCAAAGGCATAATAGTTCCCTCGCCCTGATTAACACCACCAATATTTAATTCTCCCTCGTAGGTTTTAAAAAGAAATCCTTTTCTGCTCACTTTAAATAAAACGCCCGAACGACTGCCATCACTGTAAGTCATGCCACATATAAAATAATAAATAAACCAAATGATGATAAGTATCAATGAAATAATAAGTGCAAATCTTTTAAATTTACCTTTCTTTTTTGGAGGTAAAGATGCTGCGGTGGCCTCGCTCATTAGCTAGCAGCTTCGACTTCTTGTTTTGGCCTCCACATAATAGCAACCACAATGGTTACAAAGCCAATTAAACAACAAATAGGCGCTAAAGTAATGCGTTGAAAATCAAAAATTGCCGGGTTAAAAATGTTGGGATCTTTACTACCCCCACCAATCATTAACAAATAACCAAGGGCAATAAATGCTATCCCTACTAATAAAATATAGTAATTCTTTTTTGTGAAAGTAGTTTTCATGTTTGCAGTTTATTAATTCAATAAAGTTCAAATATAAATAAAATTAGGCTTATTTACCTCTATTTTTGGGTGAGTTTTATACGTTAATTTTTCGTAATATTGTTACTTTATAAATTATGGCAAAAGTAGCACTTATTACAGGGGTAACCGGACAAGACGGGGCTTATCTTTCAGAGTTATTATTAAGCAAAGGATATGAAGTGCATGGCGTTAAACGCCGTAGCTCTTTATTCAATACAGATAGAATTGATCACTTGTACCAGGATCAACACGAAAAGCATGTGAATTTTAAATTGCATTATGGCGATCTTACCGATAGTACAAATCTTATCAGAATTGTACAGGAAGTAAAGCCAGATGAGATCTATAACTTAGCTGCCATGTCTCATGTAAAAGTGAGTTTTGATACACCAGAGTATACAGCCAACGCTGACGGCATTGGCACTTTACGTATTCTTGAAGCTATTCGCATTTTAGGTTTAGAAAAGAAAACGCGTTTTTACCAGGCTTCTACATCTGAGCTTTATGGCTTGGTGCAAGAGATCCCTCAAAAAGAAACAACTCCCTTTTATCCGCGCAGCCCTTATGGTGTTGCAAAATTATATGGTTTCTGGATCACAAAAAATTACCGCGAAGCCTATGGCATGTATGCCTGCAATGGCATTTTATTTAATCACGAAAGTCCGTTGCGCGGCGAAACTTTTGTTACCCGTAAAATCACCCGCGGTGTTGCAAAAATAAGTTTAGGCTTACAGGAAAAATTATTTATGGGCAATATTGATTCTGAAAGGGATTGGGGCCATGCAAAAGATTATGTTGAAGGCATGTGGCGTATGCTGCAGCAAGATGAACCGGACGATTTTGTTTTAGCAACTGGTATTAAAATTACCGTGCGCGAATTTATAAATATGGCTTTTGCCGAAGTTGGCATTAAAATTAAATGGGAAGGCAAAGCCGAAAACGAAAAAGGAATTAATATTGCTACGGGTAAAGCGGTAGTTGAAATAGACCCTAAATATTATCGCCCGGCCGAGGTTGATCTTTTGGTTGGTGATGCCACTAAAGCAAAAACAAAAATGGGTTGGACACCAACATATAGTGTTGCAGAGCTTTGTAAAGAGATGGTTTTGGCCGATGTTGAATTATTTAAACGTGATAAATATTTAATTGAAGGCGGCCACAAAGTTTTAAATTATAAAGAATAATCATTACTGATAATTTCAGATCAAAAAATCTGCTCTAAAAATGAATTCAAATTCTAAGATATATATTGCCGGCCATCGTGGAATGGTAGGTTCGGCGATATTAAGAAATTTACAAAAAAAAGGTTTTACTAACTTTATTTTAAAAACTTCAGAAGAACTTGACCTTCGTGATCAAAAACAAGTTGCTGATTTTTTTGAAAAAGAAAAACCCGAATATGTTTTTTTAGCGGCTGCTAAAGTTGGAGGCATACAGGCAAACAATACTTACCGTGCCGATTTTTTGTACGAGAATTTAATGATCCAAAATAATGTAGTACATTCTGCTTACGTAAATAAAGTAAACAAGTTGTTATTTTTAGGCTCTTCGTGTATCTATCCCAAATTAGCGCCTCAGCCTTTAAAGGAAGAATATCTATTAAGTGGTTATCTTGAAGATACAAATGAGCCATATGCCATAGCAAAAATTGCTGGCATTAAATTATGCGAGAGTTACAACAGACAATACAAGTGTAATTTTATTTCGGTAATGCCAACTAATTTATATGGCCCAAATGATAATTACAATTTAAATAACTCGCACGTACTGCCTGCACTAATCCGTAAGTTTCATGAAGCAAAACAAAACAATGCATCTTTTGTAGAAATGTGGGGCACCGGCTCACCGCTTCGTGAATTTTTACACTCGGATGATATGGCAGACGCCTGTGTTTATTTAATGCAAAACTATAACGGTTCGCAGCATGTTAACATTGGTACCGGGGTCGATCTTACCATTAAAGACCTGGCGCTTATGATCCAAAAAATAGTTGGCTATACGGGCGAAATAAAACACGACCTTACAAAACCTGATGGCACTCCAAGAAAATTAATGGATGTTAGTTTTCTTCACAGCTTAGGCTGGAAACACACTATAGATCTTGAAGAAGGAATTAAACAGGTTTACGAAGACTTTAAGAAAAAAGAAAACGTAAAGGTTTGGTAGTTCTGAATAGACTCAGGATACAAGACTTAAGAGACACAAGACAAATGCAACAACTCTTATATCATTCATATAACGTCTTACTTCTTTTTGTCTTGGTTCTTGCACCTGTTAACACAAAAGCACAATTCTACAACTTACCTGGCGATTACAATTTTTCATTGCTTACTGAAAGAGGTTTAGCTGCAAAAGATTTTGCAATTCATTCCGGACTAAAACCCTATATTCATTTTTTTAATTCCAAATACCAGCACGTTCCCGATTCGCACCGCTTATTTAAATACATTGTAGATGATGCCGCACTGGATGCCATTTTCTTTAAGCATGTTGTTCGTATACAACCACCAAACCAAAATTTTAAATTTCGTCTCGATCCTATTTTAAATCTTGAAGAAGGAAGAGATCTTAGTGATACAATTGGCCGCCGCTTAAATACAAATACCCGGGGCCTTATTGCAAGTGGTTACATTGGTAATAAGTTTTATTTTGAAACTATGTTTGCCGAAAATCAATCCATGTTCCCAACGTATATTTCAAATTTAGTAAAAACAACATCTGTAGTTCCTGGTCAGGGAAGATGGAAAGCATTTAAAGGCACAGGTTATGATTACGCTTTCTCTTCCGGATTTTTTTCAGTGCAAGCAATAAAAAATTTAAACATCCAGGTTGGTCATGGTAAACATAAAATTGGTAATGGTTACCGTTCTTTACTTTTAAGTGATAACGCTTTTAATTACCCATATATACGCTTTACTCAACAATGGTTTAAAGGCCGTGTAAATTATACCAACATTTATTCGGTTTTAATGAATTTAGATTCTGCTTCAAAACGTCCTACGCCAAATGCAGAAAGATTATTTCAAAAGAAAGCCGCTTCTTTTCAATACCTGAGCGTAAATGTCACCAAATCATTAAACCTTGGGTTTTTTCAAGGAATGATTTGGCATGCGGGTGATGATAAAAACAAACAGGATATTGGTTGGCAGTATTTTAATCCTTTGATTTATTCTAATTTACCTGAATATGGATTGAACAATAAAAATAATATTTTAGTTGGTGCTGATGTAAAATTTAAAATTACCAGTAAATTAAATTTTTACGGCCAGCTAATGGCCGATGATCTGAGTGGCGCAAAAAAATATGGCGATGCGGTTGGCTTTCAGCTGGGCGCAAATTATTACGATGCTTTTGGAATTAAGAACTTATTTTTGCAGGTAGAATATAACGACGTAAATGAGAATAGTTATGTTAGCCCCTTAAGCGCAAATAGTAACCAATCTTACTCACATTATAATCAAAACCTTGCTTATACCCCAGGTTCTGGTAAAGAAATTATTGCCATTGTCGATTATAAATGGAAACGCTTTTTTATAAATCTCAAATATAACAACCAAAACCTATTGCAAAACGGCGATTATTTTTATAATAACCAACTCATAAACGCCAAAATTGGCTATGTTATTAACCCGTCATATAACCTAAACGTAAATTTGGGCTATACCTACAGGATGCAAAATTTTAATAACTTTACTACTCTAAACAACCAAACTAATTATATATATTTAGGCATTAGAACAAGTATTTATAATTTATACTACGATTTTTAAATGACAGTACTTATACTAGTTTTTTTAACAGCATTTATTGTTGTGCTTTATTCTACACCGGCGCTTATAAAAGTGGCTGTGTTAAAGCGGCTGATAGATGTGCCCAGCGAAGACCGCAAGATACATAAAGGCTCTATCCCTACTATTGGCGGTATTATTATTTATGCCGGTACTTTGTTTGCTTACTCACTCTGGTATAATATTGATGATATGGTTTATTACGAAACCATATTTGAATCGGTTAAAGAATTTAAATTGATTGTTGCTACCAGCCTTATACTTTTTTTTGTTGGTGTAAAAGATGATATTATTGGCACTGCGCCTGTAAAAAAATTATTTGCACACATTGTGGTTGCATTGATCCTTGTTTTAATGGGCGATATTCGTATTACCAGCTTGCATGGTATTTTTGGTGTGTATGATATTCCGTATTGGGGTAGCGTATTTATTTCTATTTTTACTTATGTTGTAGTTGTAAACTCTATTAATTTGATTGATGGTGTTGATGGATTGGCCGCGGGCGTTGGTCTTATTACAAGCACTGCTTTTGGTATTTGGTTTATTTACGCCAACGAATTTCCGTATGCAGCATTATCGTTTGCACTTGCAGGTTCTTTATTGGGTTTTCTTATTTTTAATTTTTCTCCGGCTAAAATATTTATGGGTGATTCTGGCTCGCTTGTAATAGGCGTGTTTGTTTGCATACTAGCAATAAAAATGATCGAATTCCCAATTCAAAAGCTAGATCATTTTTGGGTAAATGTTAGCAAGCCCGTATTTGCAATTGCAGCTTTAATTTATCCTTTGCTGGATACTTTACGTGTTTTTATAACCCGTGCTTTGAAAGGACAATCACCATTTAATGCGGATAGAAACCATTTACATCATAAGCTTATTGATTGTGGTTACAGTCATGTAAAAACAGTTATTATTATTTACTCTTTCAGTATTATTACTATTGGCGCTTCTCTTTTGACTTACTTTTTCAATCAGCCTACTTTTAGTTTAATTACGGTTGTAAGCACCAGTTTGGTGTTTTTAATTTTTGTTATTACACTAAATAACAAGGCAGCTAAAAAAAATAACGATTAACCACAATCCGTTTCCCAGTTGTAAACATCAAAATTTACCGCTAGTGTAAGTTTTAGGTTTTTAAGGATTTAACCGCAATAATTTATTTAATTTTATACTATAATTGTTTACATGAAGCATTTAGCGCTTATTTTTTTTATTCTGATCTCTTTTGTAGTTAGGTCTCAAACCTGGGATCTGCCGCAGTGTATTGATTATGCCTTAAAACATAATATCACTTTAAAACAAGCAGCATTAAATTCGGAGATAAATAAAAACAATACTTTGCAGAGCAAAGCTGCCATTCTTCCTTCATTAAACGCGGGCGCGCAGCATAATTACAATTTCGGTCAAACGATAGACAGGTTTACGAATACATTTGCCAATACACAGGTTCTGTCACAAAATTTTTATTTAAGCAGTAGCATTGTCTTATGGAGCGGCCTAAGTCAATACAATACTATTAAAGCAAATCAATACAATTATTTAAGTGGCGAAGAAAATGTAAAACAACTTGCTAACGATCTTTCTTTGAATGTGGCCAACGCTTACATATCTGTAATATTTGGCGAAGAGCTTTTAAAGATCTCGCAAAAACAAGCAGATATTACAAAAGAACAATTAGAGCGTACACAAAAATTAGTTAATGCAGGGGCAATTGCTAAAAGTATTGAATACGATATTAAGGCGCAATTAGCAAACGAAGAAGTAAATGTTACTTCCGCAGAAAATAATTTAACGCTTTCTTTATTAAATTTAAGACAGCTAATGAATCTGGATTCGATAGTTTCTTTTTCTGTTCTTCGTCCAAATTTAGAAGTTTTAGATAATCCCATATTAGCTGATGTACAATTTATCTACGAATCGGGTTTAAAAACGCAGCCAAGTATTAAACGTGGTGAATATTCTATTTTGAGTGCCGAAAAATATTTAGCCGCCAGCAGAGGCAGAGTAAGCCCTACACTTACTTTTAATGCAAGTTTAGGAACAGGTACCTCGGGCCTGGCGAAAGATGTGTTAGGGGTTAACTTTACCGGTTACCAGTTAAGTGGTATCACCAGTGGTGGCGATAGTGTATATACGCCCACTTCCGAATTAATTACCCGAAAAACATCCTTCGCAGATCAGTTTAACAACAACGCCAATAAAATTGTTGGCTTTACTCTAAATATTCCTTTATTTAACGGTTTGCAAACTTATACGGCGGTTAAGAATGCCAAGATAAATACTTTGAACGCAAAATTATCGCAGGACCTTGCGAAACAAAATCTTTACAAAACCATTTCGCAGGCATATGTTAGCGCAAAAGCATCTTTAAATAAATATGCGGCCACTAAATTAAGTGTAGAGGCTGCCAACGAATCTTTTAAATACGCACAACAAAAATTTGATGCGGGTGTAATAAGTGCTTTTGATTTTAGTACCGCTAAAAATCGTTTATTTGCTGCAGAAAGCAACTTGCTGCAGGCTAAATACGACTACATTTTTAAATTAAAAGTGTTGGATTATTATCAAGGCAAACCGCTTACCTTCTAAACATTTTATGTTTTCTTTTTCCTGAAAATTATTCTTAGAATCGGAATTGCTGTAATGATTATGAGCGCAATAAAAATATACCCCATATAATCAGTTACCTGCGGAAACACCTGTACCAAAAAATAACCAATGCCACTCAGGCTTATTATCCAGGCAACAGCGCCAACAATATTAAACAACATAAATTTAAAAAAATCTACTTTTATTGCCCCGGCAATTACAGGCGCAAAGGTGCGCACAACAGGTAAAAAACGCGCAATAATCAATGTGGTGTTACCGCCATATTTATCGTAATAGGTTTTAGTAACTTCTAAATGTTTTCTTTTAAAGAACCAGCTTTCTTTTTTTGAATATAATTTATCACCGGCCCGTTTACCAAACCAATAACCAAAAACATTGCCTAAAACAGCCGCAGCCACCATTAAACTAACTAATACGAAATAATTTACGTGAATAAGATCGGGACGAGCTTTACATAAAATTCCGGCCAATAAAATCAAATTATCTCCAGGTAAAAAAAAGCCAACTAGTAAGCCGGTTTCGGCAAATATCACAAATAACAATAACCATAAACCCCCATATTCGATAATGCTATTGGGGTCAGTTAACTGTTTTAAAAAATCCCACATTGCTAATTTTTGTCTGTAACGGTGCTTACCCAATCAGAAAAAGGTTGCCCGCTTTCTTTTAAAGCGATAGCAGCTTTTATATTCTCAATATTTCCTTTAGGAATTGAATCAATCAATTTACGTGTGTATTCAGTTTTTGGATTAATATAAATTTCATCCGGATCGCCCATCTCTTCTATCTTACCTTTTTGCATCACGATCATTCTATCGCTCATAAATTTAACCACACTTAAATCGTGACTGATAAAAATATAAGTGAATTTAAATTCGGCCTTTAATTCGTTCAATAAATTTAGTACCTGTGCCTGCACACTAACGTCTAGCGCACTTACGCTTTCATCACAAATAATAAATTTTGGGTTTAAGCCCAGGGCGCGCGCAATACAAATACGCTGACGCTGGCCACCGCTAAACTCATGCGGGTAACGGTGATAATGTTTTTCATCCAGGCCAACTTTTTTTAAGAGATCATAAACTTTATCTCTGCGTTGTTTGCTGGTTGGAAAAATATTATGAATTTTCATAGGCTCCATAATTGCATCTCCAACGGTAATACGCGGATTTAAGGATGAATAAGGATCCTGGAAAATAATTTGCATATCTTTTCGGTGCGGCCTGAAATCAGCTTCTTTCATACGCAACAATTCTTCGCGCTTATAAAAGATTTGTCCTTCCGAGGCCTCAGTTAATTTTAAAATAGTACGCCCTAAAGTTGTTTTACCGCACCCGCTCTCGCCAACAAGGCCCAATGTTTCTCCCTCGTAAACATCAAATGTAACATCATCAACGGCTTTTGTATAGCTTAATACTTTCCCAAATAATGTCTTTTGCGCCGGAAACCAGGTTTTTACATTCTTTAATTCTAAAATTTTATCGCGTTGGTATAATTCAATGTGATTTTGCTTCCGCTCATCCGGACTAATAACAACCCTGTTTATGGCATCGTTTACATTTTTTGTAAGCTCAATAATATCCCCATCATCACCACGCATCATAAAATCACTTACAACAGGTAAACGCTTTAAACGCTTATCAAGTGGGGGGCGACAAGCTAATAAACTTTTTGTGTAAGGGTGTTGGGGGTTAGCAAAAATATCAAGTACTGGGCCCTGTTCTACAATTTTGCCTTTATACATTACAGCAACCGTATCTGCCAGTTCGGCAATTACACCAAGGTCATGGGTAATAAACAGAATGCCCATGTTATGTTCCAACTGAAGTTTTTTCATTAACTCCAAAATGGTTTTTTGAACCGTAACGTCCAGAGCCGTTGTTGGCTCATCGGCGATTAAAATATTTGGGTTACAGCTCATAGCCATAGCTATCATAACCCTTTGTTTTTGCCCACCCGAAAGTTGATGTGGATACCTATCCAACATTTGTAACGGACTCGGCAATTGCACCTCTTCAAATAACTTTATTGTTTTTTCACGCGCTTCATCTTTAGTTATTTTTTGATGAAGCAAAAGTGATTCCATAACCTGGTTACCGCAAGTAATTACAGGGTTTAACGAGGTCATTGGTTCCTGAAAGATCATGGCTATCTCATTACCACGGTAATAGCGCATTTCGTCGTTCTTTGTTTTAACAAGATCAACTATTTTGTTATCTTTTGTATGATAGATTATTTCTCCCTGCGTTATTTTTCCCGGAGGGTTTGGAATAAGCTGCATGATAGAGAGTGAGGTAACCGACTTACCCGAACCACTCTCGCCAACAATACCAATAGTTTCGCCTTTATGCAATGTAAACGATATGTCATTTACCGCTTTTATAAATTCATCGTCAGTTTTAAACTGTGTTACCAGGTTCTTTACTTCCAACAAAGGCTGCTTTTCCATAGATAGCTTTACGAAGGGTTTAAATTACACTTTATTTTGATAAATAAAAAGGATTTTTAGATGAGTAAAGGCTTTAAGGGCACAAGGTTAACTTACCCTAATTTAAAACAAATGTATTTTATATCCTCCCCTTTAGCCGTGAACATAGCTTCGTAATAGGTTTTTATATTTACGAGTTCTTCTCTATCTGCCGGACAATTTTTATAAAGATCATTTGTATGCCAGATCAAAGGCAATTTATTCTCTGCAATTACTTCTAAAGTAAATTCATAAAAACTTGTACTGTCTGTTTTTAAATGAACAATCCCATCTTTTTTCAGGAACTTTCGGTAACGTTCAAAAAATTGTGAATGAGTTAAACGTTGCCGCGCGCGGGGTTTTTGCGGTTGCGGATCTGGAAAGGTGATCCAGATCTCATCCACTTCATTCTCGCCAAAACAATAATCAATAAAATCAATTTTTGTTCTTACAAAAGCAACGTTATTTAAATTATTTTCGATGGCTTGCTTGGCCCCCGTCCAAATACGATTGCCTTTTATATCTACACCAATAAAATTCTTTTCAGGATGTTTTTGAGCCAGACCGATTGTGTACTCGCCTTTGCCACAGCCTAACTCCAGCACAATTGGATTGTTATTCTTAAAATGTTCGTTATGCCAGATTCCTTTTAACGGAAACCCTTTATCAAGATTTTCCCAAAAAAGTGTGATACAATTATCAAAGGATTCGAACTCGGCAAATTTTTCAAGTTTTGTTGGCATATAGACCTGGTTTGGATTTAGATTTTAAAATTGTTTATTGCTTATTTTTTTGCGAAACGAGGCAAATTTTGCAGACATAATTGAAAATTTATGGCGAAAAATTTAACGAAGTTACAGCCAAAAAGAAGCATAAACAAATTAATAGCTAAATTTAAAACCAGGTCTCAGATTTCTACAGTGTTATTTAATTCGTATAATTTTTTGAATTTGGATTCGGTGTTTAATAATTCATTGATGCTTCCTTCTTCTATTATTTTTCCGTGATCGAATACAAAAATTTTATCTACGTGCTTAATAGTTGATAAACGATGTGCGATAATAATAGACGTTCTTCCTTCCGAAATTTTTTCGGCAGCTTTTTGAATAAGCTGTTCGGTTTGTGTATCAATGGTTGCAGTTGCCTCATCTAAAATAAAAATACTTGGCTGGTAAACAAACGCGCGGATGAAAGCAACCAGCTGGCGTTGCCCTGCTGATAAGCCCTGCCCGCGTTCAGTAACTTTATAATCGAACCCGTTTGGTAATGACATAATGTATTCATACAAACCAATTTCTTTTGTCGCGGCAACAACATCTTCAAATTTTATATCCGGATTATTTAAGGTGATGTTATTTAAAAGAGTATCGTTAAACATATAAACATCCTGTAAAACAACGCCCGTGTTTTTTCTTAAAGTACTAAGATCTATTTTTCTTATATCAATACCGTCAATTAAAATTTCACCTTTGTTTAATTCGTAAAAGCGGCTTAGCAAATTAATGATCGTTGACTTTCCTGCACCGGTGGCGCCAACCAAAGCAACCGTTTGCCCTGCTTTAATAGAAAATGAAACATCTTTTAAAACATAATGCTCATCATTATAAGCGAACCAAACATTTTTAAAAGCAATAGTTTGTTTAACGCCTTCAAATTTTATGGTTCCTGTATTGTTTATTTTTTCGTCCGTATCCAAAACTTTAAAAACACGTTCGGCCGAAACAATTCCCATTTGCAAGGTATTTAAACGATCGGCAAGCATGCGTATAGGACGAAACAACATGTTGATCATCATAATAAAAAAAGTAATATCGCCTAACCCAATATTAAAGGAACTACCTTTTACACCGGCAAACCAAATAATTAATGCAATTGAAATAGATGAGAGAATTTCTACAATTGGAAAAAAGACAGAGTAATAAAAAATTGATTTAATATTTGCTACACGGTGTTGTTTGTTTATCTCTTTAAATTTATCAAACTCCTGTTCTTCCCTATTAAACAACTGCACGAGGCGCATACCAGTAATGTGCTCCTGCGTAAACGTATTTAATGCAGAGACAGCGTTGCGAACCATGGTAAATGTTTTTTTAACACCGCGTTTAAATAAAGCGGTTGCTACAAATAATACCGGAATAGTACTTAAAGCCAATAAAGTTAAGATCCAGTTCTTGGCAAACATAACGCATATAAAAATTAAGAGCATTACAATATCACCCGCAATAACAATAAAGCCCTGCGCAAAAACGTCGCTTAAGCTTTCTATATCTGAAATGGCGCGCGTAACTAAAGTACCAACAGGTGTTGTATCAAAATAAGTATTCTTTAAATGAATAATATGTTTGTAAACCTGGTTGCGAAGGTCTTTTACAATATTTTGCCCAAGTAAATTGGTGATTCGCAAATTTATTATTTGCATAAATGCTTCAACAAATAATAAAGCCAAAATGAGCAAACAAATAAAATTTAAACCATCCAGATCTTTTGCCTTTGTAACATGTTCGTTCAAGGCAAGACTAATTAACAGCGGACGAACAATTGCCATGGCGGCAAGTAGTAATGTAAAAAAAACAGCGCCATAAAAAAGTTTGTTATAGGGCTTTGTGTAACTTAAAATTCGTTTTATAAGTCCAACATTTAATCCTTTATTTTTTTGCTCTTTACTCAATAAAAATTTCTTTTGGATATTTAATGCCAACTAAAAACAAAGCGTTTGGTGCAACATTGGCTCCTGCGGCATTTCTATCTTTAGCTTCAATTATTTTTCTAAAATCGTTTAACGATATCTTATTTTTTCCTACCAATAACAATGTGCCAACAACGGCACGCACCATGCCGCGCAAAAAACGATCGGCAGTAATTGTAAAACGCCATTGGCCAACATTTGTTTTTTGCCAAACAGCTTTTGTTATTTTACAATTATTGGTTTTGTTTTGTGTATGCAGTTTGCTAAAACTTGTAAAATCTTCGTATTCTAAAAGCATTTGCGCGGCTTTATTCATCAACTCAAAATCAATGTTGCCATACACGTATAAACTAAAATTATTTATAAACGGATTTTTTTGCTGATGAATAAAATAATAGTAGGTTCTTGCCCTGGCGTCAAATCTGGCGTGCGCCCCAAGGCTTACCGCTTTAATATCCTGAACGGCAATTTCGAAAGGTAACACGGTATTGAATTTATAGATCCAGTGTTCTTTATTTTCAATTAGATCTTTGCAATTGCTTTCAAAGTGCGCTACATAATTTTTTGCGTTAACACCTGTATCGGTTCGCCCGCAACCGGTGAACTCAATTTTTTCTTTTAAGATCATCGATACTTTTTCTTCCAGTACCTGTTGCACCGTATTGGGGGTATTATCCTGAATTTGCCAGCCATTAAAGCTACTGCCATTATAAGAAAGCGTTAAAAAGTAACGGGCCATTTTGCAAAATTACGCTATAATTTACAATTTACTGCAATGACTATAAATTCATTACTTTTACAGCCTTATTATGTCAAAGATTAAAAAGAATTTTGTTCTTGAAGGCCTTGAAGTTGTTGATACCAGCACCGAAGGTAAAGCCATTGCTAAACACGATGGTATGGTTGTTTTTATTGAAGGCGCTGTGCCAGGAGATATTGTGGATGTAATGGTGCATCGCAAAAAAAACAATTTAGCCGAGGGTAAAGTACATAAAATAATAAAACTCTCTGATCTGAGAACAACACCGGTATGCGAGCATTTTGGAACCTGCGGCGGCTGCAAATGGCAAAATTTACAATATAAGAGTCAGTTAGAATTTAAACAAAAATACGTTTACGATGCTTTTACACGTATTGGCAAACTAACATTTCCCGAAATTACCCCTATACTTGGCAATGCCGATGAATACTATTACAGGAACAAATTAGAGTTTGGTTTCTCAAATAAAAAATGGCTAACCAACGAACAAATTGCTTCAAAAGAAGAAGTTGAAAATAAAAATGGTTTGGGGTATCATATTGCAGGCTTGTTTGATAAAATATTAGATATACACAATTGCTATTTACAACCCGAGCCCAGTAATTCTATTAGAAATGCAGTAAGAGAATATGCCTTAAAGAATGGTCTTACTTTTTTTGGAATCAGAGATAAAGTAGGCTTGTTAAGAACACTTTTAATAAGAACAACAAGTATAGGTGAAGTTATGGTGGTTGTTTCTGTTTTTGAATGGCTTGAAAAAGAAGTATTTGCTTTGCTGGATTTTTTGAAAGAACGCTTTCCGCAAATCACGTCTTTGCAATACACGCACAATCCTAAAGGCAACGATACTTTCTTTGGCCTGGATATTAAAACCTATTATGGCCGGGATCATATTTTGGAAGAAATGGAAGGTCTTAAATTTAAGATCAGTGCCAAATCATTTTATCAAACCAATTCGCCGCAAGCTTACAACTTGTATAAAATTACCCGCGATCTTGCAGGATTAACGGGAACTGAATTAGTTTATGACCTTTATACCGGAACAGGCACAATTGCCAATTTTGTGGCAAAAAAAGCTAAACAAGTTATTGGTATTGAATATGTTGAAGATGCGATTAAAGATGCGGTGGAGAATTCAAAAGCCAATAACTTAACCAATACCCAGTTTTTTGCGGGAGATATGAAAGACATTTTAAATGCTAATTTTATATCAAATTATGGTAAACCCGATGTTATTATTACCGATCCGCCCCGGGCCGGCATGCATGAAGATGTTATTAAAGTAATTTTAAATGTTTTGCCAAAAAAAATAGTGTATGTAAGCTGTAACCCAAGCACACAGGCGCGTGATCTGGCATTGATGGAGAACCATTATACTATCAAAAAAGTAATGCCGGTAGATATGTTTCCACAAACAGCACACGTTGAAAATGTGGTTTTATTGGAGTTAAATTTTTAATTCACTCACTATCAAATACTTAAGTTAAACATTTCATTCTTAATAATTTTGTAAATACCCATAAACGGGTATGCTAATTTTTATTAAAAATTTGTTCATGTGCTTAATAATGTGTTATTTCGCTTAAACTTTAAAAAACTCAAAAATGAAAAAAATTACTTTATTAGCTGTTGCTGCTTTAGCAATTAGCTTTGCTTCATGCAAAAAAGAACGTGTTTGCGAATGTGTTAGTTCATCTGATGCACCTGGTTCAAGTTCATCTACAGAAAAAGTAACCTACACAAAAGCTAAAAAGAGCATTTGTGATGAAAACTCTATGTCTAGTATCACTACAGCTCCAGCTGCTCCAACTGGTGTTACTTATTACACTTACAAAACAGAGTGTACTTTAAAATAATCCGTTATTTTTAATATAAATAGAGATTAAAATCGAAATCATGAAAAAAATAATGATTGTTGCTGTTTTTGCTTCGTTAGCTTTAGCTTCGTGCAAAAAAGAAAGAGTTTGCGAGTGTGTAAGCTCTAGTGATGCGCCTGGGTCTATTTCTGTAACTACTAAAGTTACTGTTAAAAAGGCTAAAAAAGATGTTTGTTCTAAGCATTCAAATTCATCTATTCAAACTGCTCCGTCTGCTCCAACTGGTGTTACTTATTACACTAGTAAAACAGAGTGTACTTTAAAATAAAATAAAGTAAATTTCTTTAAAAAGCTGCTCTTGTTTAAGAGTGGCTTTTTTTTTGCCATCATTTTTTGGGGAGTTTATTCTACGATTTTACGTTTTTTATTGTTTTATTAAAACTCTTATTAGGCTATATTGTTTCTTTTAGCGAATTTTGCGCTATAAAAAATAAAAACTCAAACAAAATGAAAAAAATTACTTTACTAGCAGTTGCTGCATTAGCTATTAGCTTTGCATCTTGCAAAAAAGACAGAACCTGTACTTGTACAAACATTAGCTCTAATGGCAATACAACAACAGAAACTATTACAATTAAAGAAGAAAGCAAAAAAACAGCTAAAGATTTTTGCTATAAAAGCACTAATGTTAGCACATCTGGCAGTAATACTTCTAACTCTTCAAGCGACTGTAAATTAAATTAAACCATTTAGAAAACATTTATCATGAAAAAAATTATACTTTCAACTTTAGTACTTGCTGCATTAGCAACTACATCATGCCGTAAAGACAGAACTTGTACTTGTGATTATACTACTACAAGTGGCAGCGTTTCTTTTACATCAAAAGATGTAACAACTGTTAGCAAACAAACAAAACGCGTTGCAAGAGTGCAAACGGGTTGTGTTAATTCTTTAGAAACATCAACTAACAATAACGTTACTACAACTTACGAAAGCAAGTGTGAATTAAAATAATTCTAATTTAATTTTACTAAAAAAAACCGTTCTCCCGATAGCTATCCGGATTGAACGGTTTTTTTAATTTATAATAATTCAGATCTAATTTGCTCTAATACTTCCGTTCTTTATAATATAATCAAAACCATTAATATTAAATTTTTTGTTGGAGGTTTGATTGATCAGCTCTGTAATATCCTGCTCAATAGTATGTAGAGAGCCTTTTGTTTTATAAGCAATATTTAAATAATCAGTATTAATTTCCATTCCCGCATAAACGCCGCATAAAATAACCCTTACAGGTATTTTTATCCGCGAAAGCAAAGCGATATCACGCACTTTCGCCCAATTATCTGCAATTAAAATAACATTATCGGGTTTTTTTATTTTTTTTAATCCTGTTAAAATGGCTTCAATCACATTCTCCGGCGAATCGCCCCCCGCTCCTTTTTTAATAGTTAGTTTCATTGTATTTACAAGGTCTTCGCAGGTCTTGGCGCGGCAAACGTAAATACCCCCAGTTACTCCTATCTTTTTATCTGCATCGCGCTTACTATCTCCGTCATTAAAAAAAACAAAATATTGCTGTGAGGTGTCTTTTAAAAAAAACAATTTAAGCCAGGTATTAATTTGTTTTGCATAGGGATACATGCTGGATGTAAGATCAGTAACAATAATATTTTTTTTCCATTTGGGATTTCGTTTTAAGATCTGGTAAACGCTGTTATTTAACGTATCTTCCACATCCGCTTCAAATTCTACAGGGCCGGTAGTACTGCGACTTTCAAAATCAAATTTTCCCGTTTTAGTATACACTTTGTAAACGCCATCCAGGTTTCCTTTTTTATAATAACCTTCTGCTTTTATACGTCCGTTGCTATGATAAGTAAGTTCTAATCCCTCTTTTACGCCATTCTTGTAATTTTCAATAAACTCTTTTGCGCAATTTTTCGAATAAAAAGTTACTGGTCCATCTAACTGTCCATTATTGTAATATGTTTCCTGTTTTACACAACCACTATGATACCAGCTAATTTCGAGTCCCTGCTTTTTATTATTACGGTAAACCGCCTCGCTGCTTAATTTGCCTCCCGGCCAATATGTACGCCAAACGCCTTGTTTAAGGGTATCTTTATCTATTACGTTAATTGTGTCGCCTTCGTGTATGGAGTAACTTATTAATTGCGCCTTTATAACCAGCCAATTAATTGTCAAAAAACCTATCAGTAGCAAAAACCTCATCTTATAATCTTTAAATTTGTTTATTTTTGCACAGATTATCAAGTAATTAAGCAAATATGCTCGAAAAAATAGATAAGTTATTACAGGAAGTGGAGTCTTTTGGAGCGCAAACCAAAGACCAGGTTGAAGAATACCGTATTAAGTGGTTAAGTAAAAAAGGAGAAGTAACTGCTTTATTTGATGATTTTAAGAATGTACCTGCTGATCTTAAGAAAGAAGTTGGTCAAAAATTAAATCTTTTAAAAACAAAAGCGCAGGATAAAATAAATGCATTAAAAGAAAAGTTTGATGCAGAAACTGAAGCTGGCGAGAAAAAAGGCATTGATCTTACATTACCATCATTACCCACTTTACAAACGGGCAGCCGCCATCCTTTATCAATTGTAAAAAATCAGATTATCGATATTTTTTCACGCATTGGTTTTACTGTAAGTGATGGAAAAGAAATTGAAGATGACTGGCATAATTTCTCGGCATTAAATACACCCGAGAATCACCCGGCGCGTGATATGCAGGATACATTTTATGTGAACATAAATCCCGAAATGGTTTTGCGTACGCAAACATCCAGCGTGCAGGTGCATATAATGGAATATCAAAAACCTCCAATTCGCACTATTTCTCCAGGAAGAGTTTATCGTAACGAAGCTATCAGCGCCCGCGCGCATTGCCAGTTTCACCAGGTAGAAGGTTTATATATTGATGAGCAGGTTTCGTTTGCAGATTTGAAGCAGACACTTTTATATTTCTCTAAAGAAATGTTTGGAGCAGAAACGAAAATAAGATTACGCCCTAGTTATTTTCCATTTACCGAACCGAGCGCTGAAATGGACATTAGCTGTACTATATGCAAGGGCGCAGGTTGCAATGTTTGCAAATACACAGGTTGGGTTGAGATATTGGGTTGCGGTATGGTAGATCCGCAAGTGCTTACCAATTGCGGTATTGATCCTAATAAATATAAAGGCTTTGCTTTTGGAATGGGCATTGAAAGAATTACCATGCTAAAATATCAGGTAAAAGACCTGCGTTTATTTTTTGAAAACGACGTGCGTTTCTTAAAACAATTCACCTCTGCATAAAATTATTTATTTATGGATCGTCTAAATCGAATAGACATGCTGTTGGCCATGCTTGAAAAAGAGCCTGACGATCTTTTTTTAAATTATGCGCTAGGTACCGAATACTTTGGGGAATTGGACGTTGCGCAGGCGGAATTTCAGTTTAAAAAAGTAATAAAGATGGATGCTGCTTATATTGCAGCGTATTACCAACTCGGCAAATTATTTGAATCGCAATTAAAAAACCCGGAAGCTTTAGAGTATTATAATATTGGTTTAGAAAAAGCAAAAGCAGCAAAAAACAATAAAGCTATTAACGAATTTGGTGAAGCTATTTTTATGCTCGAAGAGTGATCTGCTTTTTGAAAAAACAAGCCGCTAATTTCTTATGCTTTTTTTGTGAAATTAGTGTAATTAGTGGCTAAGTTGTTCCGGGTAAAGTTTATTGACGTACAATACAAATTGTTGCTCATACATCATTTTTTCTTTGAATAACTTAAGTAAACTATTACGTTGTTCGTTTGGCAACGTATCGATATAAGTTCGCGCCAAATTAAATACCTGTTCCTGAAAATAGGGAAATTTTGCCTCTGTAATTGCCTGCGAAAGATGTTTAACATACAGCCTAATAAAATCGCTATCAGGTAAAATTTTATTTGCTATTGTGTTTAAGGTTCTGAATTTATTCTTCTCTTTTTTTATCTCTTCAAGTAAAAGGTTTATCTTATTTTGTTTCAATAATAAAACTGCGATTTTATCGAACGTGTAAAAAAGTGATTCGGTTTTTAAACGCTCCAGCAAATGACTAGCAGCCTGTTCGGTTCTTGTTTCGTTTAATTTAAAAAAACAATTCAATTCGTTTTCTTCAATAAAAAAACCATAAATAAATTTTTTCTCCAGGTAATCATTTTCAACAATTAAATTCTCTCTTTCTTTGGCAAAACGCAGTATCTCTTCAACAAGATCAAGATATTTATTTGTGTTTTTCTTCAAACTCTCTGAGCTTTGAGTAAGGATCTTAAATCCTTTTTCATCTTTTCCATTACCAAATTCAAGTTCCGCTAAAGCAATTGGTAATTCAATAGTTGAAATGTAGTTTTTTACAGAATAAACTTTATTTAAAAGCTTAGAATGCATTATTGAAAGCTGCAATTCCGCAATTAATTTTCTGTCGATATGCTCGAGGGTGTTTTTATTCAGGCTCCTTTTTTTTAACTGACTTTTTAAGAATTCGAAATCCTTTTTATCTTTTATAAAAATAGTTGCATAACATATCAAAAATGAAAAAATACCGGTTCTAAAATTTGGCTGCGATCTTAAAGAATAATTAGCGGCTTCTATAATCACATCTTTCTCAACGGCAGAAGGCTTCCCGGCCAAACGTTGCCGTATTATTTTTCTTGATTTTTTAACCAGTTCCTGCAATTTATTTTCCTTATTAGAATAATTAAAGCTTGGAATTTTAGGCAGCTCTAAAATAATTGCAAGATGAAAATAAAAATCCTCTTTAAAAAAAACAGCATTTTCCCTTTCAATATCCATCTTTTTAACGATCTCATTTATTTGTTGGGCTTTAGGTTTATTAACTTCGTTAAAAGGCTTAAGTGCAACTTTGATCTTGTTCAAACAGTTTTCAAAAACGCTTTTTTTGTTTCCGGTTTTTCTCTTATCTTTTTTTAAAATTGGTATATACTCAAAAACTTCTTTTTGCAGGTAAAATATTGTGGCTGCTAAATGCTCACAATAGCTTCTGTCTTTGCAAGAACAGTTATACTTAAGAATTTTCCCCGCTTTTATTTGCAAAGAAATTTCAACCGCAGGTTTAGTAAGAATTAAAAAACTAAAAGCAGTATTACCTGTTTTTTGTAATAATTCAAGCTTATTTGCAGTAAATAATTTGAAACCCTTTTTTAATGCAGGTTCGTTAATTATATGTTCAAATTCTTTCTGGTCAAAAAGCATACAACTCAAATTTAAGCGCATTAAGTCAATTAAAAGACTTGCATTTCTTAAATTACTATTAAAAGGGGTAATTTATTGAGTTAAACGGCATTTTTGCCAAGTAAAAAAGTTAAAATCTAAAATCTAAATCCTTATATTAGTTCAATAAATACACTTATGAAAAAGTATATTATTTTACTTTTTTTGGCTTTTACATTTACTGTAGCTTTTTCCCAAAAAGGAAAGAACGGGGCCGGCAATATTGCTGCAAGCACTGTTGTTAACGCTTATACTTCTTTAACAGCAAATGCTTTTACAGGTAATACAACTCTTAATGTTGCAAGTGCCGCGGGTTATGGTATTGGCGATCTTATTTACATAATTCAAATGCAGGGTGCAAATGTTAATTGTAATATCAATCCTTTTGGTAATCCAAACAGCGCCGAGCCCTTAAATCCTTTTTTTGGAAAGATCACCAACTATAATAATGCCGGAAACAATGAATACGCGCAGATCTCATCGGTTGCGGGAAATGTTATTACAATTGATTGCCCTTTAAAGAACAATTACACTTTTGCAGGTAAAGTACAGGTAATTAAAGTTCCACGTTATACATCGTTAACAATTGCTGCCGGGGGTACAATTACCTGCCCGGCCTGGAATGGAACAACGGGCGGAGTTATTGCGATTGAAGTAGATGGCAACACAATTATTAATGCCGGTGGAATTATTGATGCCAGTGGCCTGGGTTTTAGAGGGGGCACGTTAAGCACAGGCGCTTTTTTTGGTGCAGGTGCATGGTGCCACAACAACCCACAGGAGGGCGCCCGAAAAGGCGAAAGTATTGCCGGTGATGTAGCCACATATCTTGCCAATTTTAATGGCCAGTATTGCCGCGGCGCGGTTGCTAATGGCGGTGGCGGGGCAAATAGTAATAACGCAGGTGGTGGAGGCGGCGCTAATGCGGGAGATACTTCCCTTTATACAGGTTTCGGAAATCCGGATGTTTCTGTTGCGGGATATATAACAGCATGGAATCTGGAATCTCCGGGCTTCGCAGCAACAAGCTCTTCGGGTGGTGGACGCGGGGGTTACACTTTTTCAAATGCAAATATTAGTCCGCTTACTAACGGTCCCGGGGTTGCTGCATGGGCAGGAGACGCCAGGAGGGCTGTTGGAGGAATGGGTGGCAGACCATTAAATTACAATACGGGCAGGCTTTTTTGCGGTGGAGGCGCAGGTGCGGGTGATCAGAATGATAATTATGGCGGCGCGGGCGGCGACGGCGGTGGAATAATAAATATAATAAGTTACGGCACGGTTTCGGGCGCGGGACAAATTGTATCAAATGGAGAAAATGGTTTCAATTCAAATTCAACAGGTGCTGCTCCATTTAATAATTGTAACGGACGCGATGGTGCTGGCGGAGGCGGTGGAGGCGGCGCAATTGTTATTAATTCAATAGGTTTAATAAATTCAATTACAGTTTCAGCGCGTGGTGGCAGTGGCGGCAACCAGCAAATGAAGTCGGGTTTTATAGCAACAACCGCAATGGCCTATGGCCCAGGCGGCGGCGGCGGCGGCGGCTACATTGGCACAACGGCTTCGGCTATTACAGCATTAGTAAACGGTGGGCCCAACGGGATAGTTCAGTATTTATCAGGAAATGAGAATTGCCAGATTGATAATTTGTTTCCAGCTAATGGAGCTACATCAGGTGGTGCCGGTACTATAACTTCCACCCTTTTGGTAGTGCCAACAATTACTGCAAGTCCCGATGTGACTATCTGTGTGAATAACGCAGCAACCTTAACTGCAACGCTTACCGGAGCACCCGGACCAATTAACTGGTATTCTGCATTAGCAGGCCCAACATTATTAGGAACCGGTAGTCCTTTTACAACTACTGTTTTTACAACACCTGGCACATATACGGTTTGGGCTGGTTTTTGTCCGGATGGAATTTATCGTGATCCGGTGGTTATAACGGTTACAAATGGTCCAACATTGACTCCTGTTTCGGCCACAGTGTGTGCCGGACAAACAGGAACCATCTCTGTATCAGGTGCTACCAATTATACATGGAGCACAGGATCCAACGCGGCGACGATCACAGCTACACCTTTATCAACAACGGTTTACACTGTTACGGGATCTATCGGAACTTGTACAACCGCTACAACAGCAACCATAACAGTTAACAGCAGCTCTTCAATTAGTGTTAACTCAGCTACTATTTGCAATGGTCAAAGTACGCTATTAAGCGCGGGTGCTGCAACATCTTATACCTGGAGTACGGGTGCCAATACGCAAACCGTGAGTGTTAATCCAGCCACCAACACTATTTATACAGTTAACGCAACGGTAGCCGGAGGTTGTGTTGTTACAAATACGGCAATGGTAACGGTAAATGCAACCCCAACGTTAAGTGCGATTCATTCAACAGTTTGTTCGGGGCAAACAGGCTCGGTGTCTGTTTCAGGGGCAACTAATTATACATGGAGCACTGGATCAAATAGTGCAACCCTAACGGCAACACCATTAACTACAACCAGCTTTTCGGTAGTTGGCGCAAATGGCACCTGTACTTCTTCGGCAAATGCAACAATTACGGTAAATCCAAACCCAACAATTACCGTTTTAAGCACAACTATTTGTGCAGGTCAAACAGGAACAATTACTGCGGCAGGAGCCGGCTCATATACATGGATCTCAACCGGATCAACTAATCCAACATTTACTTCCTCTCCGGCCATAACAACAACTTATTTTGTAAATGGCACTTCCGGAACCTGTACCTCTTCTGCAACAGGAACTATTACTGTTAACGCAGCCGCGCCCATAATAGTTAATTCACCAACTATCTGTAGCGGGCAATCTGTATTAGTTAACGCAGGCGCTGCAACATCTTATACCTGGAGCACTGGCGCCAATACGCAAACCGTTAGTGTTAATCCTTCAACCAGCACCACATACACTATTAATGCAACAATGCCCGGAGGTTGTATAGCAACAAATATTGCTACTGTTACAGTAAACGCTACACCTACACTCGTTCTTGCAAGCACAACAATTTGTGTTGGTCAAACAGCTACACTTTCTTCAAGCGGTGCAACAAATTATACCTGGAATCCAACGGGGGCAACTACTTCAAGCATAACCGCATCGCCTGCTAGTACAACATCATATACTGTAATTGGGGCAAATGGAACATGCACTTCTTCTGCAAGCGGCAGTATTGTGGTAGGAGCTATTGGTTCTATTGTTGTTAACTCGCCAACAATTTGTATTGGACAAGCTACAACATTAACTGCAGGTGCCGCAACATCTTATACCTGGAGCACAGCCGCCAATACGCAAACCGTTAGTGTTAATCCTTTAACAACAACCGTTTATACTGTAAATGCAATTACAGCAGGAGGTTGTAACGTTGTTGGCACATCAACCGTTACTGTTAATTCAAATCCAACGGTTACAGCAACTAATGCTTCAATTTGTGTCGGACAAACAGCGACGCTTTCTGCATTGGGCGCAACAACTTATACCTGGAGCACCGGGGCAACAACTTCAACAATAACAGCCAGTCCAATCGTAAATACAAGCTATACAGTAACCGGCGCTAATGGAACCTGCACTTCATCTGCAACCGCAAGTATTACAATAAATACAAGCGCAACAATAAGTGTTAACGCGCCAACAATTTGCGCAGGACAAACAGCAACAATAAGTGCGGGCATTGCAAATTCATATACCTGGAGTTCAGGTGCAAATACACAAAACGCATTAGTAAACCCTACGGCAACAACGCCTTACACAATTACCGCTACTTTAGCAGGGGGCTGTGTAGTTTCTAATACAACAACGGTTACGGTAAATCCAAGTCCAACAGTTACTGCAAATACAGCCAGCATTTGTTCCGGGCAATCGGCTACTTTAACTGCAGCGGGTGCTACCAATTATTTATGGAATGATGGTAATGCAACTGCCACAAACATTGTTTCTCCTACATTAACAACGGTTTACACTGTTACGGGCACAATTGGAAGCTGTTCTTCAATCGCAAGTACAACTGTTTTTGTTACACCAACACCTACACTCAGCGTTGCAAGTATAACCATTTGTGCGGGCCAGGTAGCTACTTTAACAGCTAGTGGTGCGACTTCGTACACGTGGGAACCTTTGCCGGGACCAAATGTGGTGAGTCCAAGTTTTACTGCTGCGCCCGCTGCCAATACAACATATACTGTTATTGGCGCAACAAACAATTGCACAGCTATAACAACTGCATCTGTTGTTATTGGTTCTAATCTTTCTATTACCGTTAATACACCAACTATTTGCTCCGGACAAACAGCCACATTAATTGCCACAAGTACTGCAACAAATTATTTATGGAGTACTGCTGCGGTTACCCAAACTATTTTTGTAAGTCCTGTTATTAATACTTCCTATACCGTAACAGGTAGCAAAGGCGCTTGTACGGGCAGTGCGGTTGCCAATGTTATCGTAAATTCTTTACCTGTTGTAAGTGTTACTTCAAACCCTGTGTGCACAGGAGGTAACGCAACTATTACAGCAACCGGCGCTACAACTTATTCATGGTCTACCGGATCAAATAATACCTCAACTATTTCGGTTTCTCCAACTATCAATACAAATTATACAGTTATTGCCGGAGCAGGTTCCTGCACGGTGGCCTCGGTTTATAATTTAACCATTACTCCAACACCAACAGTTGTTACAGCTAATGCAAGCATTTGTAATGGCGGAACAGCGACACTTAGCGCCAGCGGTGCAACAAACTACACATGGTTCCCGTCTGGTGCACAAAGCAGTTCGATAACCGTAACGCCAACTACTGGCGCAACATATACTGTTGTTGGTGATAACGGATCCTGCAGTTCGCAGGCAATAGCAAGTGTAACTGTAATTAACGGATTGCTTGCGCCGGTAAATAATGCAACTATATGCCAGGGACAAATTGCAGCAATTGGAACTACTTTAAGCGGCACCTCTTATTCATGGAGTAATGGCGGAACAACTCAAACAATTATTGTGTCTCCGGCTTCTACAACAAATTATAGCTTATCGGTTATTGTCGGAAGTTGCACCTACACGGCTAATGCAACGGTTAATGTTATTCCAACACCAACGATTCAACTAAACAGCGCATCTATTTGTATTGGCGAATCGGCAACTCTATCTGCTTCAGGAGCTTCAAATGGTTACACATGGAATCCTGGAAACTTAAACGGCAATTCAATAACGGTTAGTCCAACCATCACAACAAACTATGTTGTAACAAGTGGTAGCGGCGCATGCCCCGCAACAGCAAGCACGCAGGTAATTGTTAATACTAAACCAGTTCTCATCTTCTCGCCGGGAGATCTTTTGGTATGCCCCGGCACTGCGTTAACTTATACAGCTGGTGGAGCAAGTATCTATGAATGGT
This sequence comes from Chitinophaga pinensis, assembly GCA_943369995.1. Classification (GTDB taxonomy): domain Bacteria; phylum Bacteroidota; class Bacteroidia; order B-17B0; family Aurantibacillaceae; genus Aurantibacillus. The sequence continues at coordinate 115,085 of CALRPF020000008.1, read as the reverse complement.
ATGTAAATGGTGTTTATCATTTTGGCAATCCGCTAACCGTTAGCCCTACAAAAAACTCAACTATCACAATAGTGGGATCTAATGGTGGCTGTTCAACAACTTCTGTAATTACATTAAGTGTGAGTGATGTGGTTGCATCATTTAATCCTGAAAGTAATTATGTAGAGTATCCCGGAGAACTAACATTCACAAACACTTCAGTTGGCGCAACGGAAATTAACTGGGACCTTGGAAACGGTCAAACTTCAACCAACCAGGTGGTAACAGCCAGTTATGAATTTCCAGGCAAATACTTAACTGCATTGATCGCGAAAAACGATATGGGGTGTATGGATACAACTTATTATGTTGTTGAAGCAGGTTGCGGTAAAGGTGATTTTTATATGCCAAATACATTTACACCGAATAATGATGGTTTAAATGAACAATATAAAATACTAGGGGGCTCTTGCGTTACGCAATTTAGCGGTTCGGTTTTTGATCGTTGGGGTAACGAAATCTTTAAATGGAAAGAGATTACTGATACATGGGATGGTTCATTTAAAGGAAGCGCAGTTAAAGAAGATATCTACAATTATCTGATCTCTTATACATTATATAATGGCAAAGTGTTTACAAAAACCGGCCATATTGCTATTATCCGCTAAACTTTCTGAAAGAAATAAAAATATTCTGTAATTTTATAATACACTATTGAAATTATGGAAGAATTAAAATATCCCGTTGGTCATTATCAAAAACCCGAAGTATTCACAAATGAAATTTTAAGGGAAGCTACTTCTGTTATCGAACAATTTCCAAAAAAAATAAAACGGGAGGTTGAAAACCTGACAGATGAACAATTAGATACACCTTATCGGCCGGATGGCTGGACAGTGAGACAGGTTGTACATCATTGCGCGGACAGCCACATGAACGCATTTATTCGCCTTAAACTTGCACTTACAGAAGATACACCAACTATAAAACCATATGCTGAAGCTTTATGGGCAGAATTAGCAGATACGAAAACATTGCCCGTCCAACCGTCGCTATCTATTATTGAAAATGTGCATTTACGTTGGGTAACTGTACTAAAAAATATGAAGGATAAAGATTCTGAGCGCAGTTTTATCCATCCCGAAAAAGGTAAAGAACTATCGTTACATGAAAGTACCGGCATGTATGCCTGGCATTGCAATCACCATCTGGCCCACATAACAAACCTTAAAAAAAGAAAAGGCTGGGTATAAGTCGTAAATTATTTGAAAGATTCTGACTAAATTTGCAGCCGGATGAACGAATTTAGAGAATCCTTATTAGTATTAATTTCCGTGCCAATTTACGCCATTGTTATTGGCTTTGAATTCTTTTACTCTTACTTTAAAAATAAAGGCCTTTACACTACCAAAGGGCTGCTTTCAAATATTTATTTAACCTCATTAAACATGGGATTGGATATTTTAATAAGGGGGCTTTGTTTACTGATACTAAATTATTTTTTTCAATTTGCGTTTATTGATTTTGGAGAACACATCGTTTTATATTGGGTAACTTTAGTTATTGCAGAAGATTTTATGTATTACTGGCTTCACCGTATCGATCATTACTGCCGCTTCTTTTGGGCAGTGCACGTAACGCATCATAGCAGCGAAGAATTTAATTTCACTGTCGGATTCCGTTCTTCTGTCTTTCAACCACTTTACCGTTTTATTTATTTTATTCCTTTAGCATTGTGTGGTTTTAGAGGTATTGACATTATGTTTGTTTACAGCGCTACTCAAATTTTTGGAATTTTAGCCCATACGCAAACCATCAATAAATTAGGCTTTTTAGAATACATCATCATTACACCTTCGCATCATCGCGTGCATCATGGCAGCAATGTGCGTTACCTTGACAAGAACATGGGTATGCTCCTGGTTTTTTGGGATAAATTATTTGGCACCTTTCAGGTGGAAGAAGAAAGTGATCCTGTAAAATATGGTTTAACGGAAAATATTAATACATATAATCCAATTAAAATGGTGTTTCATGAATGGAAAAACATTGTTACCGACCTAAAAAAGAAATCTTCTTTAAAAGCAAAATTTATGTACGTGTTTGGCCCTCCGGGCTGGAGTCACGATGGTTCTAAGAAAACAAGCGGCCAGTTACGCGCTGAATTAAAAAGTAAAACCTCACAATAATGGCCACAACTTCAGCCATTGAACGTTTAAAAGGCTTAAAAAAATTATTAACGGTAGAGCGCGAAGAAGATTATCGTTTATACAAAGAACAATTTTTACGTGTTACTTTAGATCAAAGAAAGAAGAATGGCGTTACATGGTATCCAATAAAAATCAATAGCGAAGAATTAGGCTCTGGTGATCTTTTACATTTAGAAATTGAACGCACAACGCAAATTGACAAGCCTCATCAGTTTAGTTCCGGAAAAAACGTGAGTTTGTTTAGTAATGTTAATGATGAAACAAATGAAATTACCGGAACAATAAAATCTGTTTCAAAAAATTCTTTAAAATTAATTATTCATTCTGACGAGCTGCCTGACTGGGCTTATGATGGCAAACTTGGCCTGAATATTCAATTTGACGATAACAGTTATAACGAAATGCAAAACGCTTTAGATGTTGTTATTGGCTCCAGAAATAACCGCATTGAAGAGTTACGTGAAATGATTGAAGGAACACTTCCTATTTCTTTCCAAAAAATAAATAACGATGTTTTAATTCCGCAATTAAACCTCTCGCAAAATAAAGCTGTAAGACACATTTTGAGCGTTAATGATATTGGTATTATTCACGGTCCGCCCGGAACAGGAAAAACCACCAGTATTGTGCAGGCCATTCGTTTAACATTACAAACTGAAAAACAAATTTTGGTTTGTGCGCCAACCAACTCTGCCGTTGATCTTATTACAGAAAAATTATTGGAGTTGGGGATTGATGTGCTGCGCATGGGCCATCCAGCGAGGATTTCAGATGAATTGCAAAATAGCAGCATTGACGGAAAAATTTCTTCATCACCCTATTATAAAGACATAAAAAACTTAAGGCGCAATGCCGAAGAATATTTTCGTATGGCCGGAAAATACAAACGTGTTTTTGGAAAAGAAGAAGCGCAACAACGCACTGCTTATTATACAGAAGCAAAAAATTGTATAAAAGAAGCGCGCTTGTTAGAAGATTTTATTGTTGACGAGTTATTTAAAACCACTGCCGTAATTTGTTGCACTCCTGTAACCAGTACACACCGTGGTTTAGCAAAAAAACGTTTTGATACTCTGTTTTTTGATGAGGCATCGCAGGCGTTGGAGCCAATGGTATGGATTCCTTTACTAAAATGTAAACGTTTAATTTTAAGTGGCGATCATTTTCAATTGCCGCCGGTTGTAAAAAGCCTGGAAGCAAAAAAAGGCGGTTTAGATGAAACATTATTGGACCGTTGTATAAAATATAAAGAAGCGGTGTCTTTATTAACGCGTCAGTACCGTATGAACACTGCTATTATGGGCTTTAGCAATAATTATTTTTACGATAACGAATTAATTGCCGACGAAAGTGTTTCTGCCCAGGTTTTATTGAATGATGAAAATTCGATGTTGAGTAAGTCAATCGAATTTATTGACACCGCAGGTTGTGGCTTTGATGAAATTCAAAATACGGAGACCTTAAGTCATTTTAATCCAAAAGAAGGCAATGTGTTATTTAAACATTTACAGCAGCTTTTAATCGAATATGGCGCGCATGAAAATTTACCGGCTATAAGTATTGGTATTATTTCTCCTTACAAAGAACAGCGTGAATGGTTAAAAGATAATGTAACAGAATTTGAATTTGATAAAACAAAACTACACTCCTTGAGTATAAAAACCATTGATGGTTTCCAGGGAGAAGAACGTGATGTTGTTTATATTTCTTTAGTGCGTAGTAATGAAAAGCAGGAAATTGGTTTTTTAAATGATCTGCGAAGAATGAATGTTGCCATTACACGCGCAAAGAAAAAGTTGGTTGTTATTGGTGATAGTTCTACTATTGGTGCCAGTAAGTTTTATAATTCTTTCTTAGAATATTGTGAGAAGCACGGTGCTTATAGAACGGCCTGGGAATGGGCTTAAAAAATACATGATATCTACAGTCATGCTGAACTTGATTCAGCATCTCAGTTCTAAAGAAAATTAAATTTACAAATGTGTTTTTCGGTCGCATCCCTAAGGGTAGGGCTGTTATCCTCGCAAACGCTGGCCCATCAAGCCACTGGCTTGCTGTCCTGCAGCGCTACGGCTTTTTGCCCTAAGGTACAAAAGAGCTAAACCTTTCACATCCCTTGCGCAAGTTTCGTAAGTCTGCGCCAGGGATTGCAGCGGAAATCCTTTTTAGCTTTTCAGCTAAAAAGATTGGAGCGAAAAGCCCGCCCGGGCGCCCAATAATATGCAAATCTCTCATAGAAATTTTAAACACTAATAAGAATTAATTAAAAATATTTCAAATTAATTCTCTTTTCCTTCGTGAAAAACCCTGTTAAGGCGTTTTAATAAAAGCATCATGATGATAAACGCGAACATGAGTAATGCGAAGTTGAGCCAAAAGTAATTTGCTTTGTTATCAAACTTATCCCAATTCTTTGCCAGCACACCGCTTAACTTATTACCAATAGAAGTGGCCAATTGCCAGCCGCCCATCATTAAAGCTGCTAAACGTAAGGGTGCTAATTTTGATACCATTGACAAGCCCATTGGGCTAAGCAACAACTCGCCAACCGTTATAACTCCGTAGCTGCCAATTAACCACCAGGCACTGGCCTTATGCATTCCGTTACCGGTTGCATACACAGCGCCAACCATTACTAAGGTAGAAAGCGCGCTGATCAATAATCCATAAGCAATTTTTGTAGCTGTGGTTGGTTCTTTTTTTCGTTTACGCTTAAAAGCAAAAAACGCAATAATCAAAGGTGTAAGTGCAACCACAAAGAAAGGGTTAATGGATTGAAAGATCTCTGTATTAACGAGGTTAACGGATTGGCCTTGCGCAGGCATTTTAGCATTGTCTATATTTTTAAAGTACAAAGGATAATCCATGCATTTCATTGGTTTACCATCAGGACCTTTTATTTTTCTGAATTGCTCATCAACCTGATTAACTTCTTTATTTTTTGCAACTAAACGTTCCGAAAAGCCCATACTCTCTGTTACCGCGGTAATTTGTTGTGGCGCTTCTCTATCCGTATAATATTCTGCATAAGTGGTTAAAGCAGTACCATTTTGTTTAAAGATGGCCCAAAATAAGATCACAATTATAAAAATAGTGAACATAGTGCCTAACGGTTTGCGCTCTTCCGCATTTGCTTTTTTAAAGATAGATGCATAAAAATATACTACCGGAATACAGAACATAAAAAACGCATCGGTACTTTGGCTTCCCATAATAGTAAACACTTCATTCTCTTTTCCTGCAATAGCGTTTGGTAAGATCCAACCTGCAATAGCAAAAGCCAATCCTGTTAAAAGCACTTTTACAAATTGCATAATAAATGGTTTATCTTCCGGCTTAGGCTCTTTGCGCACATCTACATGCTTGTAATGTTTCATTCCCAACCAAAAAGTTATAACCCCCAAAAACATACCAATACCCGCAGTGATAAATGCGCCGTGCCAACCAATTTTATTTCGCATAATAGCGGCAACAAAATTACATATGAGTGCGCCAACGTTTATACCCATATAAAAAATATTATAGCCCGTATCTTTATTGGCGCGGTACCGCGGGTCGTTATATAAATTTCCTAAAAGCGTTGCAATGTTTGGTTTAAAAAAACCGTTACCAACAACCATTACGGCTAAAGAAGTAAAGAAGGCCCATTTTTCGGGAATGGCCAGCATACAATAACCAATACCCATTAAAATACCGCCGAGTGTGATCGAAAAGCGATAGCCTAACTTGAGATCGGCTAAAAGCCCGCCCATAAATGGTGTTAGATACGCCAATGCAATAAAAGTTCCAAAAATATCTGAAGCCGTTGCGTTCTCCCAACCCATTCCACCATCTTTTCCGTCGGTGGTCATGTACAGGAAAAATATCCCGATCATTAAGTAGTAACCAAAGCGTTCCCAAAATTCGGTAAACACTAAAAAGAATAATCCCTTGGGATATTTTGATTCCATATATTATTTAGTCGAACTGGCTTGGCGGAACCATGTGTTTTAAATTTATAGCATACAGCACTATAAATACCACGTCAAAAATTACCATAAGTGTTATAGCAATGCCTATTATGGCGGCGCCCATTCCTCCAGCCATTGCTGCAACTGCAGACATTGCGCCTGTGCCGCTTATCAATAGGCCTATGTATGGTAATATTTCACCTATGAGATAAAAATAAAAACCTGTTTGCTTTAAATTCCACATTTGCACAGCACCAAAAGCGCATAATGCTATTGCCAGGATATTAAGCAAGGTAGTAAGTATCTTTTTTGGGCCACTTTCATCTGCCATAGCGGCTTCCAATTTATCGGCGGCTTCGGGGCTAATGCGCCGCATCTGTTCAATTTGTTGTTCTTGTTTTTCGGGAGATTGGGTTATCAGCCCAGATAAAGATGAGATCAATAATAGTGCGCAACATGCCCAGGTTAACACACAAGTAACTGATAAAAGTTGCGGGCGGCCAATTGGCTTAATGTCATTTGTAAATTCGATATTATTTTCCATCGTCTCATGTTTTTAATGGTTAATACTATAGTAAAGTTGCTAATAAAAACACTAAAATGCTAATAAGGATTTCTGTTTTTAACAAAGTAATCGTGATTATCACAACATTTTAGACCAAGAAGGAGATTTGCTTAAAAATCTAAATAACTAAATAGCAGGCTTCTGAATATTTTTTAAATTATAAGCATACATGCCAACAAAAATAAGATCAATAATTATCCAAATGATCATTGATGTATATGCTTTACCGCCTTCTGCAACGCCAATATCTAATCCCAAAAAATTAGTTGCAATTTCTGCAGCGGCATAAATGAATAAACCCATTTTATTTAAACGCCACATCATAATTACACCGGCCAGCGAAATAATATTTAAAAAAAGATTATACAAACACAATTTACCAATTTCGTGAATGGTTGTTACAGGATCAAGATTTTCCAGCTGCGGTTGTGTTTCAATTATCTTATCCCAAACACCTGTAATCGTTTCTTCACTCATGCCAAGACAAATAGATCCAATAGCATAGATGATGATGAGCAAACCGCAGGTAACAAACGAAAGTATACAAAGTACTTTTAAAAACTGTGGTCTTTCGGGCAATGGAGCCAAATCGTTTTGAAACTGATCGTTGAAATTATTGTCCATAGAACTAAAATTTTAATAACAGAGGTAAAAATGCGAATAAAAAAAACGAAATGCTAATAATAAGTTCTGTAATAATAAACCTCAAAGAAATTAAGCGCTGCCTTTTTAAAAAATAAAAAACAATGCTTCCTCTTAAAAAAAACTGGAAAGAGAAAAATAAAAACACAGGCCACGACAACGTGTTGAAATTTTTTCCTTCTTTAAATTGAAAATGTGTGTAGTTAGAGAACGCTCTTGAAAAACCGCAGCTTGGGCAATCTTTACCTGTTGCCGCTTTAATGGCACAATCTATCGGATGATCGTTAGGATAAAAAAAATAGGAGTAAGCAAAGCCTACTCCTATAAATATAAAAAACACCAAACTTATAATAACATAGGCCGGCGCTTTACGCATGTATTAGTGTTGTTGAAGTGTATCGGTAATGTTTTTTAATTGCTCCATTGCTTTGTTTAAAGAATCCATAGCTCCCGATTGCTCCATTGCTTCTTTTAATAATCCACCGCCTTCGTTTACTGCCTTTGCAATAATAAAAAGCCAAATAGACCCTATAATAATTGCCAATATTGAGCAAATTAAACCTGCAATAGCCATACCTTTTGATGCACCGGCTTTTTTTGCCTGGCTTAAGCTAATGGCAGAAAGTATTACGCCAACTACTGCTAAAATTATTGCCCAAAAGCCAAAGCATGGTACAAATGAAAGAATGATTGCTAAAATTCCTAAGATCATACCGGCGATACCTAAGCCTTTTCCATTATTTGCTGCAGGTTGTGGTGTTGTGTTTTGTTCCATTTTTTTAAGTCTTTTTTAATTAATAATGAGTGAAAATAGCCTCTTTTTATCAGATATAAGTTTTGGATCTTATAAAGTTTTTAACAGTACGTCTTTTCTTAACGTGTTAAAACAAAAAAGTCCTTTCTTAAACCTAAGAAAGGACTTTTTAAAATTTAAATACTATTATTTTAAATGTTTAAGGTTTAAACCGTAAAGAACGATGAATAAAATAGGGAAAACCACAGCCATAACACCAAATCCGCTGTAAATAATACCCATTATCATTGAAACTACACTAGCGCCAACGTATAAATAGAAACCCATTTTCTTAAGTTTCCACATTTGGATAACACCATAAAGTGAAATTAATACAGTAACAAAACCCACAATGATATATGCCCAAGTCATAGCAGCGCTAGGGCCAGTATAAGTCATTGCTGCACCTGAATCTGCCGCCATACCTTCTAAAGCAGAAGCTCCTGCCGTTACTGCGCCCATTACTGTAATAACAGTGATGTATCCTAAGATAGCTAAACCAGCTGCGATAAATGATAAAATACATAGAACTGTTAAGAATACCGGTCTTTTTGCCGCCTCAGTTCCTGAAGTTGATTGTGTTTGTTGTTCCATTTTTTAGTTTTTTTAGTTAATAATAAGGACTGAAAGTAATTACTTCTTTTAAAATAAAGCATCCTAATTTGAAAAAGTTTTTAACATTTTTTTGTTTTAGTCTCATTTATAAGGCTTTCCATGCTTCAAAATTAACTTTTGAACTATTTTCTGCCTCTATTTTAACTTTTAAAACCGGTGTAAAAAAGTAAGAATTGCCCTTTTTATCTTTTTGAAGGGAAATCGTTTTCATTTGATCGGCAGAATTAACACTTAAAATTATTTCCTCCTTATCGCTAAAATAATGCAACCAGTTATTAAAATTATTCCTTAAAAATATACCGTTTATTGCCAGAATTTCATCGCCGGCAAATAAGCCTGCTTTCCAGGCCGGTGAGTATGGGGCAACTAAAGTAATTTTACTGTTCAGGCCATGATCCATTACCTTAAAACCATATTTATTTTCACACTCATGATTATTGGCTTGTTTCACAAAGTCAATTCCGAGATAATCAAAACATGGTTTTAATTCAGCTTCAAAATCCTGTGGCGAATACACAAAGGTTTTAAAGAATTGCGTTAGATCTTGTCCGCTTATTTCATTTACCAATTCAATAATAGTGTTTTCGGTATAACCAATTCCTTTTTTTCCAAAACGCTCGTATAATAAAACACATACATCGCGCAGTGCTTTTTTATTTTGCGTGGCCTGTAAAATTTTTACATCCAGCATAAAAGCAATTAAGCTGCCTTCGTCATAAATATTTGTTTTACGGTAAGGTGCCCCCGGCACATAACCATCCAACCAGGTTTCCCAGCTGCTATCGGCAACACTTAAATTGTAACGGCCAAAATTGTGAAAGTGTTTTGTTAAGCGTTCCTGCAAAGTTTCAAAATATTGCGCGAGTGTAAAAACATTAGCGCTTAATAATATTTTATCGCCATAGTAAGTGGTAATGCCTTCGTAAACATAACCTGTTCTTGCATAATTTTCTTTTGTATAATCGTAGGGCATCATTTCTACCGGACGAATAGTTTTTATATTCCATGAATGAAACAATTCGTGACAGCTTACCCCTAAAACATCTTCGTAGGTTTTACCCGAATTAATCGCATAGCCCGGACCAATAGCAATAACAGTATTTTTAACATGTTCTACCCCGTGATAAAATTTAAAAGGCAGTACCTGAAAAATAAAGTGATATTCATCTGTTGTAAAATCGCTCCAGAATTCGATTTGTTTTTGCGTAAAAGCGGAGAAATGATATTTAATTAATTTAAAGTCGGGTTTGCATTCGCCAATAAAATGAAGGTGAAATTTTACACCATTTACTTCGTAATGATCACTCTGAATTTTTTCGGAAGCAACAAAAGGAGAATCAACCAGTTCGTCAAAATTATTAGCGATCAATGTATTTACTTCCTGCCTTAAAGAACAAACTACTTTATAATTTTCAGGAACATTCAATTCCACACGGTGTTCTTCATGCATTCGGCCAACAACGTACATGCAGCAGTGAACAGGGTTCATATACAGTTGCGCCGTATCAGCAAAACATGCGCCGGCATTTAATTCGGCAGAATAGTAACTATAAGTTACTTTCACAGCAGAACAACCTTTTGTATTTACTTCCCAAAGATCTTTGTTCAGCTTATTATAAGCAAGCGCTTCGTTCTTCTCATTAAAAACATCTACACGTTTTACATTTTTGGCAAAATTACCCAATTCGTAACGGCCGGGGCGCCAGGCCGGAAGCTGCAACTGAAGTGTATCCTGCGAAACTGCATCAATAAACATATCAATATATACATAATGAGAGGCCGGGTTTTTTTGATACATTAAGTACTTTATCATATTTTAAGAGTTTGCTATAAATGTATATATTTGAATTATCGTGAAACACATTTTTTATATATTTTTTATACTCAACTTATTAAACGTTGAGGCGCAGAATTTTGATTCTTTAAAAGTTGTTGCGTCAGAATTACCTCATGATACAGATCGGGTAAATTTATTTTATGACGAAGGTTTTTTAAACCGTGCCACTGATGCGCAATACAGTTATAACTGTGCAAAAGAAGCGGAGCGTTGCGGGCAAAGAGCCAGCTTACCTTTTTACTCTGCAAAAGCCATGAATTTATTGGGCATTTTATTTTATCGCCGGGGCGACCTCAGTACCGCATTATCTTACCATAAAAAAGCTCTAAAATTAAGAACCGCAATTAACGATAAAAAAGGAATTGCTTTAAGCCAAGCCAATCTAGGTAATATTTATTCAGATCTGGCCAGATACAAATCTGCCGAAGTTGCTTATTTAGCAGCATTAGAAATAAACAACGAATTAAACAATGCCAAACAAATTGATAATTGCCTTTTAAATTTAGGTGTGTTAAGCGTACAACTAAAAGCTATAAATATTGCAGAGAATTATTTTTTGCGCGCTTTAAAAAATGCCGAAAAAAGATTTGATTATGAAGTGCAGGCTTCTTGCTTTAATAATTTAGCGTATATAAATATTCTTAAACAAAATTATGATGCCTCTATTGCCAGCAGTTTAAATTCTATTAAAATAAAAAATTTAATGGATAACGAAATGGAAATGGCCGATAGTTATTTGAATATTGCCGCTGCTTATATAAATAAAAAAGAAGGTTTACACGCGCTTGAAAATTTAATTATTGCAGACGGTATCATTCTAAAATTTAATTATTTATCTGCAAAAATAGCTTCGTTTAAAACCTGGTCTGAATATTACCGATCGCAGAATGATTTTGAAAAGGCCTATTCATCTTTGCAAAAAGCCAATGCCTTAACTGATAGCCTTGCCCTGGCAAATAAACAAATTGATGAAAGTAATTTTGTTGAAACGGAAACAGAAGCAATGGGAATTAAAACAGAGACAAATAAATTTCCATTTTTATATTTTAATATTTTAATTTTGCTTATAATACTAAGTGCAGTATTTGTATTAAAAAATAAACGATGAGCAAAAAAGATAAAAATAAAGATGGTTTTGTGTATTCTACCAATCCGAATTTTAATTTAAAGAACGAGGATGATCAGGAAGAAGTAAGTGCTATTGCTCCAAAACAAGAACAATTAAAAATATATTTAGACCGATTGGGTGGTGGCAAATTTGTAAGTCGTATTAATGGTTTTACAGGTAAAACCGGAGACATTGAGGCGCTTGGTAAATTATTAAAACAAAAATGTGGTGTTGGCGGTTCGGTAAAAGAGCGCGAAATTTTAATCCAGGGCGATCATCGTGATAAACTTATTTTATTGCTTTTAAAAGAAGGTTATAAATCAAAAAAAGCCGGGGGATAGTTTAAACCTGATTTAAAATTAAACGTTTACGCTTATATTCTGTTTAACACATCGTTAAGCGCTTGCGTTTGCGCTTTTTCAATCCTCTTTTTTTCTTTAATTCATCTTTACATATGTAAGATTTTTGCGATTCTCTGCCATTTATTGAATCTGCTCTTGCCTAATTTTGATTCAATATTAAGAATCAATATGAAGCCTGCAGACAGTTCATTTAAATATTCAATAAAAAGAACAGCTCTTTTTCTCATTTTGTTTCTTACAATTACCTTCTCCGGGCAAAGCACTTATACGTTTAGCAACGCCGGTGCTAGCGGTAACCTGGGCCCAACGCAGAGCCAAATTAATACAGCGTATTTAAATACAACTTTAAATGGCGCTGTAATTAGCAACAATGGTATTCAAACCTGGACTGTGCCAGCTACAGGACCTTACAAAATAAAAGTTAGTGGCGCTCAGGGCGGCGGCAATGGTGGTTTGGGTGCACAAATGGAAGGACAATTTTATTTAAGCGCAGGTCAGGTATTAAAAATTATTGTGGGTCAGCAAGGTATAAATGGAACGGGTGGTTCTGCAACAAACAATGGTGGCGGCGGCGGTGGCGGTTCTTTTGTTATTGCGGCTACTAACTCTTTACTAATTGCCGCAGGTGGCGGCGGGGGTGGCCTTGCCGGAGCTATTGGCGGTGGCGGCTTAACAACTTATTCGGGGGGCGCAACTTACTATAATGGAAATGGTGATAACGGAAACGGCGGATACAGCGGCATTACCAATGGCGATGCGGCTGGTGGCGGCGGATATTTAACTAACGGGCAAAACTCCTCTAACCCCGCACAAAGCCCCTGCGAAGGCGGTAAGTCGTTTTTAAATGGGGCTACAGGAGGAAACAGCGGTACAAACGGCTTATACTATGGTGGCGCAGGAGGTTTTGGCGGCGGCGGTTCGGGCTGGCACAATTCTATAAACAGATGCGGTGGCGGTGGTGGTTATTCGGGTGGACAAGGCGGCACATTAAACACCTCGCCTGCGGGGCCTGCCGGTGGTGGGGGTTCATTTAACTGCGGTAGCAACCAACAAAATTTTGCAGGCATTCATGCAGGCAATGGAAGCGTTATGATTTCTTTTTTATATGGCTTAAGCATTGCACAAACTTCATTCATTTCCTGTAACGGTTTTTCTACTGCCGTATTATCGGGCAATGTTAGTGGTGGTTCAGCGCCTTATACCTACACCTGGTTGCCTTGCGGTGGAAATACAGCCACGGCTTCTAACTTAGCTGCCGGTGTTTATACTTTAATGGTAAAAGATAACGCTAATCTTTTTACCTCGGCCACCTATACTATAGCGCAGCCGGCGCCATTAACTATTACCGTAAATCAGGGATCGGTTTGTGCGGGAAATTCTTTTACACTAAATCCTTCCGGAGCGTTATCGTATAGCTACTCCTGCACTACGCCGGTTGTTAGCCCCACTGTAACTTCATCTTACACTGTTACCGGATTTTCGGATGCGGGTTGTCCATCAACAGCGGTAGCAAATATAACGGTTAACGCTTTGCCGTCGCTTTTATTTACTGCTTCACAAAATCAAATGTGTACTAATGGTAATCAAATTATTTTATCGGGATTGCCTGTGGGAGGAAATTATTCCGGGCCCAATATAAGTGGCAATGTATTTACACCCGCTTCCAACGGAACGTTTGTTTCAATATATCACTACACAAACCCAAATACAAACTGCAGTAACACAGCTAGTGTTGCTCTGTTAGTTAGCGCCTGTACCGATGTAGTTGCGTTAACTAATAAAGCTGCCGAAATAAAGCTGTATCCAAACCCAAGCAATGGTTTAATATGGATTGAAACATTTAACGCAGATACAAAAGAAATATCTGTGATGGATATTACGGGAAGAATTATTTTTTCTCAGCAAACATCAAACCAAAGTATAACCTTAGATCTTTCGGATCAAGCATCGGGAGTTTACTACGTAAATACAAAAATTGCTAATGCCACGCGTGTAGTTAAAGTTATAAAACAATAATACTTTAATAGTCAAATTAAAACTATGCGTTTAGTTATATGCCGCCAATTTAAACACCGTGTTTTCTCCGTTTACATTTACATGTAAAAAATACAGCCCTGTGCCAAACGCATTTAGATCTAAAGGGATATTTAATTTTGCAGTTTGTATCTTATCTGCTTTAATAATTGTTTTTCCGGATGCATCCATTAAGTAATAATTTAATTCGCTTATGGTTTTAAGATCTTTCTCTATTAAAAAATTATTATTGTTAAATGTCTTAACCGTAAAATCTAAATTGCTAAGACTATTATGTGTTATTCCTAATGAAAGATCTGTTACCACAATTGTTTTAAATGCTGTATCTGCGCAACCCGTAGCATTATTTGCAATTAAGCTAACCGTGTAAATACCGGTTGATGAATATTGATAGCCGGGCGAAAAAACCGGTGAAACACCGGCGTTATCACCAAAATTCCAATAGTGTGTATCAGCATTTGATGTAAGATTATTAAATTGCACAAGAGGGTTTTGATTTAAATAACAAGTATCGATACTGGAAAAATTTGCATTTACCGGAATTTTTTGATCGATAGTATAAGACGATTGATTGTTATCACACAAACCAACCGTATTAATATTTAAATTATAAGCCCCTGCCAATAGCCCGCTAAGTGTATCTGCGGTAGTTTTATTTAAGCTTGTTTGTACAATGGTGTTGTTTGCATCTTTCCAGTAATAGTTCCAGGGACCCGTGCTCAATCCCACCGCTATAATCTTGCCACTATTAATGTTCTCACATGTTGGTTGAGAAACATTTGACGAGATGTTTAAGGGATTTATTGTGATGCTTAAAATAAATCGAGCTACAGTTGTTGTATCACTAAGATCAAAAATATAATCTGAATTACTGAGGTCGGTTGAAACCGATGTAAATTTATCATATAAATTAAAGCAAGCGCCCACAGGAAAACTATTTAGATCTGATGCACTAATTGTATAACTGCCATTATAACCCGTTAACGTTTTTAAAGCGGTTGTGTATGTTCCGTTAATTGGAGAAATACCGTTTACCTGGAACTGAACATTAGCTTCTTCAATTGCCATTGTTGGTGCGTAAGGATCCTGACCCGCCATTTTAACGGCATCGTAACTTCCATCAAAATTAGTTGTGGCACCGGGCTGAATATATAAAACACTTTCATCTGCAAAGCCATAAGGTCCATTCATATTTAAACGCACAATACTATTTGTGTTTTGTACCGAAGATGTTTTTAAGAAGGTGGGGTTGCCGCTAACCTTTACCGCTTCTGTTCCATTTAAAGCGGTAGCGCCGGTTGAATGCACATAAAATGCCTGGCACATTGGTATAACATCGCCAATACCACCAGCCGCTATTGCCGGGCTGCTAATACCATTTATGTAAGTTGCGTGTGCGCCAGAACCTCCGTTAAGATCGGCGTTGTAAGCATACACGGCATTATCAATATTTGAAGTGCTGCCTTTTAATGCTGTCCAGCTTATTGGTGAAGGATAAGGATTGTGAATTAAATTCCAGCCATCATCGATCGGAGAACCATAATTTGAATAATTTAAAGGAATGGTTTGATTAAATTTTCTAACCTGGCCAATTACATCTAAAGTAATATTATTGGTTGTTGTTTGCCCATCACCAAGATAAACCCAGTAGCCTTTATTTGGTGTAATAGGATCGTTAATAGTATTTATAGGAATATATGCCGCGGCATTTGAATAAGATCCGGTTGCGGTTTCATCGTAACTATAAATAGAGTAAAAACCTGCGGCAAATCCATCCGGACAAGTTGGGCAGGAAATTGGAATATCATCATCCCAGTCGCTAAAACTCAGGCCGGTAGAAACAGGGGTTCCTAACAATGCCCAACCCGTTGTGCCACCCGGTGTAAAGCGTTGTATAGTAACAAAACCATTTATATCGCCGCTACCGGTTATTTGAGCAATACGTGCGGTTTCACTGGCAGTAGATATCATTGTAAAGGCATTAAAATTTGTACTGAATGTGCCGTTGTTTAACGTTAAAGTGCCGCGTAAAGTTTGTGCGCCAGACAAACCAGCACCTGCATTATTATTAAGCGTAAGATCATAAAAACTTACGCCGTTTGTGCCACCCAGCGTTTGCAATGCTGTACCATTTAACAAGATCAAACCGGTATTAGAATTAAATGTTCCGTTATTAATTAAATTTCCTTTTAATGCAATTGAAAAATTAGAGGCGCTTATATCAAAAACAGAACCGCTGTTTACGGTTATATTTCCATTTGCTGTAATTGGAGATGCCAGTGATTTAATACCCGAACCTGTAAAGGTTAAATTATTAAATGTTTCGCCGCCCGATTTAAAAATACTTTGAGCTGTGGTTGAATTAAAAATTACAGTGCTTGTGCCCGGTATACATGTGCCACCATTGTTTTGCCAGTTGTGCCCCACAGTTACCTGCAATGCGTTTGGTGCAAAGCTGCCTGAATTAATAAGCACATCGTTTAAAATATTTAAATTGTTTGTTACTAAATTGGCAGTAACGTTTGCGCTGTTTACCAATAAATTTGTAATTGAACTGGTTGTATTAATGTTTATGATCTGATTTGCAGGACTCGTTGAATTTCCAATTTGCAGGGTACCACCTGTAACGGCACCGGATGTTGAACCTGTATTAATAAAACCAAGATTTTCAGGCCCGCCCCCACCTTCTGCCCTTATTAAAATTAAGCCGCCGCTCATGTTAAAAAAAGAACCTACACCTGCAATCTGAAAAGGTGCATCTGTTGTACTTGTCGAACCAACAGTGGGAACCGTTAGTGTGCCGCCGCTAATACTTAAATTACTAATATCGTTTAAACCGGTTGAATAATATTTACCTGCAATATTTAAAGCCCCATTATTTAAAACAAGGCTTCCGCCGCTGGATAAAAGATCTTCGTTTGTTTGATTACCGATATTTAATGTTCCGCTACTAACAGTTAGTTTACCTGAAAGTATTATGCCGGCGCTTGTTGTAACTACGGCTGTTGGCGAATTGATCCATAAGCCGGCGTATTGCGAAATGGTTGTTGTTGCAAGAAAAGGAACTACATTAATAGCATTTACTGTCGAAAATTTTACGATTCCGGAATTTAAGGTTAAGAAACCGCTGGTTGCAGTAAAATTTGTTGATGTAATATCTAATGTGTTATTAGTTGTGCCTCCAAGATCAACATTAATAGATTGGTATCTATTTACTGCCCCGGTTCCGCTTAGTGTAACGTTTCCGGTTTTGGTTATAAACACATTACATTTTCCAACTAAATTAGATGCAAAATCAATTGACCCGTTATTGGTGATGTTACCTTTTGCGATAAGAACGTGCGATGCTAATGATGCCGTGTTTACATCAAAAGTAGAATTAGTATTTACAATAATATCTTTATTTACTGTTAAGGTACGCGCAGTATTGGTAGCATATCTTAGCGTTGCGCCACTTACTGTGCCAACCGTTAAATTGTTGCATACTGCCGCAGTATTTATTGATACGATATGGCCGGCTGAAATAGTAACATTATCGCCTGCGGTGGGAACACCGTTAGGAGTCCATATAGCCGCGTTAGACCAATTACCTGTTTGATTGGATATTTTATTTATGCCCGATAGAGTTGCCTGTGTGCCGTTTAACGCGTTACTTAAATAGCCCTCGGTTACTGCATAAAGTTTCCAAAAATAGCTTGTGCCGGATGTAAGCCCCGTAATTGCTGCCGATGTGGCGTTAGCTGCTGTTTGCGTTACAAAATTATAATTTACACCATCGGTTGAATTATAAATAACATAAGCTACTTCGTTTGCCGCCCAGTTTGTCCAGTTTAACGTCATACCACTTTGTGTAACAGCGCTAAAGGCAATTGACCCCGATGGATTAGCCGGAACAGGTGATGTAAAAACATACTGAGAGTTTGCAGTTGGCATTGCCGAGAGATTATTTTGCACTGTATTGCTTAATACATTTGAATTAACCGTTTGCAACATTTGCAGCTGCGCTGCTGTTGGAAGTAAATTCATGTTGTCGGCATTTAATCCCATCGAATAAGAAAAAACATTTGTTCCTGTGATCATGGTTCCATAATTAATCAACACCTGCCCCGTTGTTTCAACCAATTGCACCTGGAAATTTAAACTTGGCGTTGTGTTTTGGTACACCGCCATGTTTATCCACTCAATAGTAAGTGTTCTGTTAGGCATGGCGCCACTTATAAAATATTTTATACTATTACCTAACGGATTAGTGCCGCCTTGTGCCGTAAGGTCATCATAAAAAGGCGCAATAGCAGGGCGTGTAGCATTGCCTGCATTTGAGGTTGTAAAAGCGGCATTATTAAATCCAAAATTATCAGCTACCGGTCCGCCATCATCTGTAGAGTTAGAAAAATCAACAAAACCATTGGTGGAAACACTAAATTGGGTATAACGGTTACCATTGTACCAGAAATCAAAACCAATATCTGTAAAATCAGAACGGTTATCATCCTGTGTAAAAGTTGCCGTGTTACGCCATGTGCCAAACGACAAACCCGAACTACTAATTGATGAGTAGCTGATGCCGGTATTTCTTACACTCGAATAATTTGCAATTGATTGTGATTGGGTTCTTGACAAAGAAAGAACGAAGAGGAACAGTAGAACTTTTCTCATTTTAAAAACATTAGTACAACTTAAAAATAAACACACAAAATCTAAAAAAAATTTAGACGTCTGATTAAAACTAATGAATTTAGTTTTTGGTTTTAAAGAAATGAGATGAAAAGTTATATCTTTTAGATGAATACAAAGATGATATATATGAACTAGTATTTTTTTTACAGCGTTATTTGATAACGAGCTCTTAGTTATTGATTGTAGTATTGCTAAAGTTTCCATAACTCAATTGTTTATTTGATACACTGTATCCACAAAGAGTGCCAAAAACTTAAACCCACACTATCAGCACTTTAGAAAGGTGCTTTTTTTAAAACTTCCAGATATTGGAATTTTCTCCAAATATCCGGAAGCTGCTTTTACAGAAGTTTAATACGCATTACAAATTAATCAAGCACTACTTTTTTCACTTGTGCATGTTTACCTTGCTCTATTCTCACAAAATAAAGGCCTTTTGGGTTTTTGCTAATATCAATTTCTTTATCGTAAGCGCCGGTAAAGTTTGGTAATTTTTCTGAATACACTTTTTTACCCTCGCTATTTAAAACTGTTATTTCGGCATCGCCTTTATCTGCCAGGCTAAAACTTAAATTAAATTTGCCGTTGCTTGGGTTGGGATAAAAATTCATATTATCCATTGCTAGTTTACCATCCGTTTTTGATGCATCCTGGTTTATTTTTTTTAGTTCGGCCTCATCTGCTTCAGTAATTTTTGCGCGTTTTATAATTACGATCTTTGTTTCGTGTTTACCTTCTTTGCCATCTTCGTTTACAATCACCGTTTTTTTAACCCCGTTTGAATTTGGATCTACGCCGGCTTCTTTTAAAACGTTTTCAATTTCGGCGTCGTTCATGTCTACGTTGCGCAAGATCTTTACATCCGTTTCTTCGCCTTCTTTACCATTAATGATGATCTTTTTAGTAATGCCTTTTTTACCATCGCCTAATTCTATTACTTCAATGTTTTCGCCACCGGCATTAATAACAGAAAGGTCATCGGTAGTGTAAGTCGTATCAATAACTTTTTCTACGCCGTTAATGTTCTCAATTTTTTTAATGTGCACTTTTGCCTGTTTTTTTTCTTGCGCTGTTACTAAAACTGTGCTTAGTAATAAGGCTGCGGTAATGATTGTTGTTTTCATGATTGTTGTTTTTAATTGATTTATAAAGCAAAATTACCCCGCAACAGAGCGCAACAGGGTTAAGGCGCGGTTAAACACTGTTAAAGAAAAGTTAAAGTTGAATGCGCACGGTTAAATAGTGGTTAAATTTGGTTTCAATGAATTCTAAGCCTTATAAGATCATTTTCGCACTATTAAGCGTGAGCATCGTTTTTATTTTAGTATTACAGGGCTTTTGGATCTACAATTTTTATTATCAAAAGGTGGATGAATTTGATAGAACTGTTTATCAATCTTTATCACACCTTAGTTCAAAACTACAGGAACGAGAAAATATCCAGATCATAAAACATTCCATTCAAAAAACGGATGAAAAGCCAAAAAAGAAAATAGATCGCCTGGTAAAAGTTATTGTTTCTTCATCCGGCAACGCTAATGTTATTGAAACAGACGGAGGGCCTGAAAATAAACACATGCGCACGATCATTAACAACAATGGTAAGATCTTTATCAGCGATTCGATCGTACAAATAAAAACCGGCCAAACAAGCATTAACGTAAACAAACAAGCAACAAATGGCAAAAAAGATGAATTAGAAAAATTACTTGATAAAATGCTGCTTGAAATAAAATCCGTTGATGCCTCATACATTACCAACACGCATCCAGATACTTTAAAGAACCTTATTACAAAAGATCTTGCCGCCAAAGGCATTTCCATTCCCTTTGAATTTGCTTTAAAAAAATCGACCGAAAATGTGCAAAAGATACTTTTAAGATCAAAAGGATTTTCAGAAAACAATGCCTTTTATAAAAGTGACCTTTCGGCAGACAAAGTATTTAGTACTTATATTTTTTTATTGGTGCAGTTTCCGGGCAAGAACAGTTTTATTTTAAAGGGCATGCAAACCACTTTAATTCTATCGGCACTCTTCTCGCTATTAATTCTCAGCGCTTTTTATTATAGTATTCGCCTGATCTTAAAACAGAAAAAAATAAATGAGATAAAGAACGATTTTATAAATAACATGACCCATGAATTAAAAACACCTATTGCCACCATTTCGCTGGCAATAGACTCTATAAATAATCCGCTGGTTAAAACCGATGACGAAAAATTTAAAAATTATACCCGCATTTTAAAAGAAGAAAACAACAAATTAAACAGCCATGTAGAGCGCGTATTGCAAATGGCCATGCTCGATAAAGGCGAACTGCAATTAAATAAACAAACAGTAAATGTTGTTACACTAACTAAAAATGCAATTGAAACTTTTAGATTACAAATTCAGGAAAAGAATGCTAAAATTAATTTCGAGTCCGCTCTTCCGGAAATTAAACTAGCGGCAGATAAATTTCATTTACAAAATGCTATTTGTAATTTACTTGATAATGCATTAAAGTATTCGAATACTAATTGTGAAATAAATATTTCTATTGAGAAAACACAAAACACTGTTCTTATAAAAATAAAAGATAACGGCATTGGCATCGACCCCTCATTACACGAAAAAGTATTTGATAAATTTTACCGTGTGCAAGGCGGCAATTTACACGATACCAAAGGCTTTGGCCTTGGCCTGAGTTATGTACGATCAATTATGGAAGCGCACAACGGCACCATTACTTTACAAAGCGAAAAAAATAAAGGCTCTGAATTTATTATAACTTTAACGTATGCAGACTAAACTATTACTGGTTGAAGACGAGAAAAATTTTGGTGCCATCTTAAAAGATTATTTAAAGATGAATGGCTTTGCTGTGGAATGGTGCGAAGATGGCGAACAGGGCTTGAAAGCCTTTAAAACCTCAGCCTTTGATCTTTGCATTTTTGATATTATGATGCCAAAAAAAGATGGTTTTACTTTAGGTAGCGACATAAAAGCCATTAATAAAAACACCCCCATTATATTTTTAACGGCCCGCGGCATGCGCGATGATATGATAAAAGGCTACCAGCTTGGCGCCGCCGATTATATTACCAAACCTTTTGATTCGGAATTATTATTGTTAAAGATAAAAGCCATTTTAAACCTACAAACCGAAAGCGTAAACGATCATCAATTTCAGCATCAAATTGGTTCTTTTAATTTTAATGCTAAACTGCGTACGCTAAAAAATAAAACGCAGGAGGTAAAACTTTCGCCAAAAGAAGCAGCGCTTTTAAATTTATTATGCCAGCATAAGAACGATGTGTTGCTTCGCGAAAAAGCCCTAAAACAAATATGGACAGAAGATAATTATTTTACTGCCCGCAGTATGGATGTTTATATTGTAAAGCTGCGCAAATATCTTTCCAGCGACGCTTCGGTTGAAATAAATAATTTGCATGGCAATGGGTATTGTCTTTCGGTGAAATAAAAAAGTGTCAATCAATTCTTTAAATTTTTTTGGGCGTGCCCGCGAGGTTCGGCTTGCGAAAAAATCATTGAAGCCTCACCCGCGGTCGGGCTTTCGCCACTCGCTTTTTTTATTGCCTTTCAGGACAATAAAAAAGAGCTCAAACAATGGCTCTATCCCTCACGCAAATTCTGGAGTTTTTTGAGGTCGTATGCGCCAGGGATGCAGAGGGTTTAGTTCGGGCGAGGCTTTTCTCGCCCAACCGAGGCGATAGCCGAGCCCCTAGCAGCCCGGGCGCAGCATAACGCATACTTGCGTTAGGGATGCGGAGGGCTTGGTGCGCAACGAAGTGTAGCACGGTAGCGAAGCGAACCCCGTAGCAGCCCGGGCCGGAGGCAACGCCCTAAAAATATTAAATTATTTTTTCAAACTATTTTCGTTTCACTGTAACTTTTATCTTTTATCCTCCGTCTTACTCCCAAATATTAAAACCCAAACCATGAAAAATCTCTTATTACTACTTGCAATTTGTTTAAGTGTAAACACTATTAAAGCTGCAGAAACAGGTGCCGATAAAAACAAACTGGCTAAAAAAATTCAAAGTGCTTTAAGCACACCCGAAACTGTAAAACATAAAAACAAAAGCGAAAAAATAACTGTTTACTTTTGTGTGAATACCGAAGGAAAAGTAATTGAAGTAAATGCTAAAACAAATAACAAAGACATTAAACAGCATTTAGAAAAAGAATTTTTAACGTTAAGCTTGCCCGATCTTAAACCCTGCGTTACAAATACAATTGATATTAATTACGTGGTGTATTAAACGTACCGTTATTGCGAGGGTTTTTTACCCGAAGCGATCTGGTACATAGAAATTGTAAATAGAGTAAAACAAAACTCTGTGTTTGAGATTGCTTCGTCGTAAACTCCTCGCGATGACGGTTGTGCTTTGTGATTAATCTTAATTTGCAAAGTGAAATTTTAAACCACATAGAAACATAGAAAAAGATAGAGCTAAGCGCAGAGAAGGTTCACATAATTTTCTTTGCTTGCAAAGAAAATAGCTATGTTGCGCTTTAGGCAATTTAGATTCTTCTATAAAAAACTATGTGCCTATGTGGTTAATTTTATTTTGTTTGTTCTCTTGGCATGCTTTGTTTACTTTGGGGTTAACCTTAATTTGCAAAGTGAAATTTTAAACCACATAGAAACATAGAAAAAGAAATAGCCAACCGCAGAGAAGGTTCACATAATTTTCTTTGCTTGCAAAGAAAATAGCTATGTTTTGCTGTAGGCAATTTAGATTCTTCTATAAAAAACTATGTGCCTATGTGGTTAATTATATTTTGTTTGTTCTCTTGACGCGCTTTGTGTGCTTTGTGATTAATCTTAATTTGCAAAGTGAAATTTTAAACCACATAGAAACATAGAAAAGATATAATTAAGCGCAGAGAAGGTTCACATAATTTTCTTTGCATGCAAAGAAAATAGCTATGTTGCGCTTTAGGCAATTTAGATTCTTCTATAAAAAACTATGTGCCTATGTGGTTAATTATATTTTGTTTGTTCTCTTGGCATGCTTTGTTTACTTTGGGGTTAATCTTAATTTGCAAAGTGAAATTTTAAACCACATAGAAACATAGAAAAAGAAATAGCCAACCGCAGAGAAGGTTCACATAATTTTCTTTGCCAGCAAAGAAAATAGCTATGTTTTGCTTTAAGCGATTTAGATTCTTCTATAAAAACTATGTGCCTATGTGGTTAATTTTATTTTGTTTGTTCTCCTGGCGTGCTTTGTATACCTCGTCATTAATCTTAAACTAAATACGATTTGCTTTCAGATGTAACGGTCATTGTTGGTTGAGGACCTTTTTTGCTGCGAACCACATCTTCTTGTTTCGTTTCTTTTTTTACTTCAGTACCTTTTGTGTCTTGACCAAAAGAAACATTGCTTAATACAACAAAGAAAGTGATGATTAAGATTTTTATGGTAGTTGAAGTTTTCATGGTGTGTTTGTTTTATCTGTTTATATAAATGCAGATATTGTGCCACAGCGGCAAAGTCTTTATTATCAATGGTTTCAGGAAATGAGAATTTAGGGTTCTTCCATTGAATGGAAGGTTTTTCCATAATTTGGAAGGCGCGAAGTTTGCAAAGTAAAATTTTAAACCACATAGAAACATAGAAAAAGATAGAGCTAAGCGCAGAGAAGGTTCACATAATTTTCTTTGCCAGCAAAGAAAATAGCTATGTTTTGCTTTAAGCAATTTAGATTCTTCTATAAAAACTATGTGCCTATGTGGTTAATTTTATTTTGTTTGTTCTCCTGGCGTGCTTTTCGTTTCAATCTTTTTGCTCATACCTATCAAAAAGGATTTTCACTGCAATCGCTCAGGCAGTAAGCGAATAAAGTTAAGTTTGCGCCAGGGATGCGGAGGGTTTAGTTCTTTTGCCTGCTAAGGCAAAAAACCGAGGCGATAGCCGAGCCCATAGCAGCCCGCCCGGGCGCCCAAAAAATAATTGAACTGTTTTTTATACAAACTTTTCTTAAAACAAAAAAGCCCGCTATCGCTAGCAGGCTTTTAATTGGCAGATCCTTCGACATCCCGATAGTTATCGGGACAGTATGACAATAGTATTATTCTACAACCAACTTTTTAGTTGAAGTAACGTTTCCATTTTTTACGTTCACAAAATAAATGCCGCTTTTTAAATTGGCAAGATCTATTTCAACATCGTTTGTTCCAAAATTTGCTTTGTGGTTTACTTGTTTTACAAGCTGGCCTAAATAATTTAAAACCGAGATGTTTAAATTTGCATTCTCGTTTAAATTTAAACTCACTACACATTTTTCGTTTGCCGGATTTGGATAAAGCGAAAATTGTAAAGCATCTTTTGCATTTTCGTTTATGCCTGTTGTGGTAAAATTAAGAGCATCTGCAAAAAAGTAATGTGTGTTTGCCGAACCTTGTATGTATGGGTTGCTTGTAGTTACTGTAATAGGTACTTTTGCGCTAAAGCCCCCGCTAATAGGTGTTACCGTCATTGCCGAAGGAGCCGTGAAATGGAACATGGCCCTGCTGGCTACATTTGGATTTGGGTTGGAAACAGGTTTACTAACATTAATTTCGCTTGTGTGTAATCCTGTTGCTACATCATAAATTCTTGCTTTTACATTTGGGATGGTATTCCAGAATTTTGCGCCGTTTGTAAATGCCGGATCAGATTCTGCCCAGGTATAAATAATTTGTTGTCCGTTGGCACTGCGGCTTAACTGAATGCGTGAATCAGATGTAACTTTACCTGCGTCATCATCCCAAGGGTTTTCGGCAAAGCCCGGAAAGCCCGACGTAGCGCCCGGTGCCTCGCTGGTAACAGAATCTACCGTAATGTAATTCCAACCTGTACCATCGGTCATAAAATCATATAAGTAAGGGTGTTTGCCCGGCGTGTGTGGCCAGGTATATTCTTCTACATCATAACCCGGTGTAAATGCTAACGAATCGTTATCAGAACTTGCAGTAGTTGCAATAACCCCAGCAATGTGTAATTTATTATTTGCATCTACAGCACAATCCAACCCTTCGAAGGTATTAAAGAAAGGAATCTTTAAAGATGGAATTGCATTGGTACCATCTAGTCTGTTTAATACCGTTGCATACGCAGGGGCATTAAAATCAATACTGCTTAATAAGCTCCATGATGTGCCACTGTTGGTTGTTTTGTAAACAATTGGCTGCCATCCTTTATTAACGCCTGTTGCACCAGATCTGCTGCCAATAAAAACAACATAACCAATAGTGCCGGCTTCGTTCCAGGCCATGTAGGCGTTTGAGTTCATTTGTAAAAAGCCATCGCCTTTAGCAATAACGGGTGGTAAAATCGAATCTGTTTTCCAGTTAAAGATACCTGCGTTAAACGTACCGCTTTGTATTACGGCTCCTCTTGCATCAATAGGCGCCACATCCGGATCGGGACATAACTGACCCATTGCTCTTACTTTTCCATCATCGGTAGATGAGAAACCATACACCGGCCAATCGTTTGAATATACGTTTGGCCCAAAAGGACCTGTAGTGCTAAAATACTGCATAGCGCCAGACACGCTGCTGGCCGTATTATTATAAGTACCCAATTGTTTGCTGGCAAAATAACTGCCGGCCCATGAGCTGCCACCATCCAGTGCGGGACCGCAGGCAATTACGTATGCATTACTTACAGTTGTGTTGCCCGGCGGGTTGTATAAACCCCCTTGCGGGTAACGGCCTACATTATTGGCATCGCTGTATACACAGGTGCTATCCCATGTGGTGCCGCCGTTGGCAGAAATCATAGAGATAATAACACCCGTATTGTTTACCGGTGCACCCACATAAGCTATTGGGCGACGGTGTATAAACGATACTACATTAATATCGTTATTATACTGTAAAGGTTTTAAGGCATTTATAGTAACACCATAAATATTGCTGGAGTTTGAGAAAGAATTAAAACCCGTTGCTGCTGCACTTTTATTTGCCGCAACAGTTGCCGGAGAATTTACAGCCCTGGTATATTTTTCTTTTTCGAGAGCAGATTTATTTTTTGCGGCAATTTTTGCCTGCATATCGATAACACTAACCCGTTTTAAACGGTCTTGTGCGCTTGAGGTTAACACTGCAAATGTTAAGATCGTGGTAAATAATTTTGTCATGTATATATGTTTTAGTCTAATAAAGATAAGGTTTTTAAAACCTAAACACAATATTTATAGCTGTTGTATTTATTTTGCCCCATGTATTGCCGGAGTTTACGCTAAGGAAATATACATGCCAACCATTATGTATTTATGTAATGAAGAATTATAATTATTTGCGCGCAGGCCGAAGGACTTCCCGGGGCGGGCTTATACAAGCCAGTGCACGTGCCCGCTCAAAAGCACATTGTGCTTTTGCCGCGTTTTAAGTCCCCGCCGCCATAGCAGTAGCTATGTGCATGGCGGCTGCGGGCTTTCCACTACAATCCCCGGCGCAAACCACTGCGTGAGTGGGTTTAATCAAAAATAAACTATATTTTAAAATACTATAATCTGTAGCAAGATATTGCTATAAAATGCGCATACCTTTGTGCATAAGTTAGGGTAAAAAGTGCAGAAGAGGTTGAGGAAAAAGAAAAAACATACCCTAACTTTATTTAAAGCGTAATCAAATAAACTATATATCATGGCAAAAAAAAATGCAGAAGACGTAATGGAAGTATCAGAAAAAAAGACTGTTAATTCCGAAAAATTAAAAGCGCTTCAATTAACATTAGACAAATTAGAAAAAACATATGGTAAGGGTACCATTATGAAATTAGGTGATACCAAGATAGAGCCCATTGAGGCTATTTCTACAGGATCTCTTGGTTTGGATATTGCCCTTGGCATTGGTGGTTTACCAAAAGGCCGTGTGGTAGAAATTTACGGACCAGAATCATCAGGTAAAACAACATTAGCCATACATGCTATTGCCAGCGTACAAAAAGCAGGTGGCATTGCCGCTTTTATTGATGCAGAACATGCCTTTGACCGTTTTTATGCAGAAAAATTAGGAGTAGATACAGGTAGTCTTTTAATCTCGCAACCCGATAACGGTGAGCAGGCTTTAGAGATTGCCGATAATTTAATACGCTCCGGTGCTGTTGATCTGGTGGTGGTAGACTCCGTTGCTGCGCTTACGCCAAAAGCCGAAATTGAAGGTGAAATGGGTGATAGCAGAATGGGTTTACAGGCACGTTTAATGAGCCAGGCCCTTCGTAAATTAACCGGCACTATTAATAAAACAGGTTGCTGCTGTATTTTCATTAATCAATTACGTGAAAAAATCGGTATCATGTTTGGTAATCCTGAAACTACAACCGGTGGTAATGCCTTAAAATTCTACGCGTCGGTACGTTTGGATATTCGCCGTGTTAGTCAGTTAAAAGATGGCGATACCGTAATGGGTAACCGTGCACGTGTTAAGGTGATAAAAAATAAATTAGCGCCACCATTTCGTATGGCAGAGTTTGATATTATTTTTGGAGAAGGCATTAGTAAAGTGGGCGAGATCATTGACATTGGAGTTGAGAAAAATATTATTAAAAAAGCAGGTTCGTGGTTTAGTTATGAAGACACAAAATTAGGACAAGGCCGCGATGCTGTAAAAGCATTGTTTAACGAGAACCCCGATCTTGCACAAGAGATTGAAGATAAAATTAAAGCAGCCTTAATGGCTGAAGCTGCACCGGCTGAATAGGTTTTTGCATTCCGAAGCGAAGATCGGCCAGATCTTCAGCTTCCGGAATTGCCATTGGAATTAGCCCTGAAACGAAGAACAAAATTTGTGGTTATTTTTTGTTTTTAATTCAGGGTGTTAAGAGATTGTTTAAATAAGGCTGCTTCGTTAATTCGAAGTGGCTTTTTTTATTACACTATTCCCCCTTAGAAAAAGGGGGTTAGGGGGATTTGCGACAGCAGAATAAGGTTCACAAATATTCTGTCTCCAATTTTTCCTTAATACAAATTCTCTTCTTTAATTTCCTTAGTCGAAATAATTTCTGCCCTCACTTTTTCCTTGATGAAACTCTTGGCGTCAATTTTATGCTTGATGCAAATTCTAAATAGATATTTTATTTTCTTTTGTCACTTTTGGCGCAGGATAAATATGCTGTGCATATTTAGGCCAGCTTGCGCGTTGGACAAAACGCTTTTCCAAAAATATTCCTTATACTAATTCTCTCTGTCACTTTTTCCTTGATGAAATATTGGGCGTCACTTTTTGTCTTGACGCAAAAAGTAACCAAAAAAGTCAAGGCTGCAAATAAATTCCTTGATTTGTAGTTTTAATTTTAATTGGTCGCCCGCAAACTCGCCACTTTAGAAAAAACTTTTGTGAGTGGCTCAAACAGCGCGGGCTCATAGGATTTTAAAATGCAGCGTTACTGCTCAAATACAGTAATTTATTCATGCATTTAAAATCAGTCACGAAAATTAAAACACAAATCGAACGGAATTTCTTTGAGGCCGGCTCACATTGTGTGCTACGTTGAACTAGTCCGCGTAAGCACATGGGGATTTAGTCCGTATAAGAACCTATATTTACATTATTAAAATAGAAAATGAAAAAAGTATCCGTTAAAAAAGTAATTGAGCAATTTATAAATGCAACCAATAAATTTGATGTTGAAGCAGCGCTTACATTATTTTCACAAGATGCAGTGATAGATGATGTATCTGTAGGGCAGAAATTTAAAAACACAAGCGGTGTACGCGATTATATTGAGAAATATTTTGTTAATTATAATACCCTTACTAAACTCGAATCTCTTAAACTAATAAACAACGATCAAGCCATTGCACAGGTTGACTTTACAGGTGATTTTGGGCATGAAACGGGAGCGCTGGATGTAACGCTCGATGCTAAAGGTTTAATTAGTTCTATTGATGCGCATTTGGATTGATTGCATTTTTAGATGGAAAAGGTCTAAGACGTATTTGCATTCAGATTAATTTCTTTGTCAACTTTGCTTGATAAAAAAATTGCCCAACCGCAGAATTCTTGAAAATAGAACTTGGCCGCGCAAGCACACACAGTATCCTCCTCTCTGAGATTTTGCGAAGCAAAATGGAGTTCGGGAAATCCGTGGCGGGTGGTTTTATCTTTCAAACTTATATGTTGTACTATCGGAATGTATTTCCTTTAATAAGTTTATTGCCTTTACGGAATCCCCTCCATATTTTGCTAACGCTTGAATATAAATGTGGACGTTTTCGTTAAAAATATTCGTAGCGAAAATTCCCGTATCATCAGATCCGACAACAATCGAGGGCATTAGTTTTTCGTCTTCCCTCCATTTGATCCAATTAAATATATGATGTTGAGAATGATCTTTATAATAACTAATACGTACATTGCTGGTAGGCAATGTTTCTATAATCACATTCTTTTTAGCAACTAATTCAAGAGTTTTTATTTGTATTTTCTGAATAGAATCTGCGTTGAAAATCTCTTCTGAACTTATTTCAACTGGTTTGTTATATTTTTCTCTAATGCTCTTTGAATGATAAGCCAAATAAAGTTTAAATGCAACAGATTCTTTTCGGATATTTCTCTTTACTTCATTCCATTCAAAATTATTATATACTGGTGTTGTTCTTGCAGAATTATAATTACTACTAAAAGCGAGAATTGGACAATACTTTCGCATTTTCCAAGATGCGGTATAATCATCTATACTATATCCTTCGTCATAAATTTTGTTCAAACTTCTTATTATAGCGCTATCAATATTTTCTATAACTGTAGCCTCCATTTTCAGGCCGTATGAGATAATTAGCATTCTAACAAAAATTAAATTATCCAGCCATTCTCCTTCGTGTATTATGATTAATTCACCAACGGATTTAACCCATAGCTTTGAACAAATACCCGTAGCTGTTGCATGCCCCAGTCGATCTCCTTCCCCAAATTCTAAATAATTTATGGTTTCATATATTGCTCTTAAACCACTTATAATGTGAAAAAAATCCTCGCCTACATGGTACGTGAAGTTTTTAAAATGCTTTTTGTTTCGAATTCTCCTAAAAATCGGAGAAAATACCTCCGGTGGAGCATGTAGTTCATTTGCAGCAGCATCGATGCCAACAATTAGTTTGCTGTATGGTTTTTTATCTATAAGCCCAGATATAACATCTGCTCTATCATTAATATCAATTCTAAGTTCCCTATGTCGAACCCACTTACTTTTATTATTTTCGGGCTTCTTGATAAAATGTGTTATCAGCTTAAACTCAGGCAAGGATAAAGTATCCGCTTTGTTTTTTTTAAATTTGTTCCAGCCCTTTAAAATAGAATTAACTAACACTGTATTTTCAGCTTCTGTTTTTTTTGGAGAAAATCTACCTTCCAAAAAACTGAGGTTTCTACCTTCATTTCCATCCATTTGAAAAAACCTTTCATGGTAGGTTTGTTCGCTAAGATCACGTAATGTATTAATTGTATGCTTCTGAAATTGCTCGAAGCCATATTGATGAATTTGCTGAACTAATAGCCGATTAGCCAATCCTTTTATTAATAAATAGTAATGAAACAGTGAAGGCAAGACTTTGCTTACATTTTTATCAAGCGCATCAAATATCAATGTATACATTAAAGCCTCAATAGGAAGTTCACTCTCATTATCATTATCGATTTTAAGAAGCTTCTTAAATGGATGCTTATATAATTGATTATCTTTTCCATGAATATTGGTTCTTGTAACCGAAGCTATTATCTCACTAGGTGTTTTTTCTTTTAACTTACTATTTTCATAGTCAAAAATAAAAGTGTAAAATAATTGACGTAATTTTTGAGCAACTACTAATAGTCGATAAAATTTATATGGATCTACCAAATGGGATTCCTGCTCGAAGTGCTCTATGACTTTAATATTCAGTTTCTCTTTTTCTAAGTTGTCAAAGACTTTATCAGGAAATTCTAGAAAATCTTGCCATACGACATCCGTCTCCGCAGAACCATTTAAGTGAATATGCAAGTCATGTAAACCTTTTGTATGACTCATAAAGTCTTCTAATTCTGCTATTTTAGGATGTGAAATAGCTGTGTATCTAAAATTATTTTTTAGATACTTGTCATAGTAAGTTTGGAATTCTGCCTCTGCTTCTAGTTTACCTGGAATGTTTATTCTTAAAAATTTTGATTGTATTAAAAGGGGTGGAATATATGTTACAAGTTTTTGCCAGCTTGAAAATTTATCTTCTGTAACATGAACTTTGTCTGTATCCAGCCTGAGATGATTAATTGCGAGGCTTTCAATTCCTTTTGATAATAATAAAGAAAGATTGTAGATTCCTATAAATTCCTTTTCCTGCAGCAAGGTATAGTAATGATCCGGTAGATTAGTATCTTGACTCCTCAATAAAAGAAACAAATTACTTTTAACTTTTTTAAATAAAACTAATTCACCACGATCATATTGTGATAGTGATTTTGTATCAGATAACAAGTATGTGAAAATAGAATCGTTTACCATGTAAATCTTTCATCATGTAGTCGCTCTCTAAATCTTCTTAACTTGCCTTGATCCCACCTTTCGCCTATAATCGCATATAGTATTTTATTAGCCTCAATATTTTCTCTTGCAGTCATTTTAGGATTAACATTTGCTTTCCATTCGAATGGGGAAAATGGAACTCCTCTATCTCTTAGTTTTTCAGCAACTTTGATAAAGCCTATTAGTGAACTATTCACTACCAATCGTGATGATAGATTGAATTTATTTACAACGACTTTATCTAATAACTTATTTAGCTGGTTACCTTCAGTAAAATTGTTTTCGTCAATCCTTGTAAAGTGAATAATTTTCTCCTTTAATTGGCTACTCAATTTTAAATAGTTAAGTAATAATGGGCAAGAAATTATCCATTTGGATAATTGTAGATTTTTGCGAAAATTACCAGAGGAGGCGGCTGTTAAATTCGCAATAAAAATAGCATCGGATAGATTAGTATTATTATTATTAAAGTTACTGAAGTGTGTTACATTTTCTCTAGCATCTTCCAATAAAACTGCATTCATAAAGGCTATAATTCGATTATGCATTAATGCACCTAAATTTCCTTGTTTTTCTGCCTTTTCAATTGAGTTGAGAGCGAAATAGAACCGTGTAGAAATTTTTCCAAGCAAGTGAGGTGATATTTTGAAAGTGTTATCGAATTGATTGCTCCAAGTTTTTATTTCTTTCAAAAGCGCTTCAATTGAATTATCATTTTTTAAAACATCATTGAAATTTGGTTCCTCAGAGTCAGCACCTTCATTTACACCTTTTTTAAATTCCGGAACTAGGTATGTTCTGATCTGTGATAATTCAACTAAAGCTTTCTCAAGGTCACCGGTTTCAGTCACTCTTACAATCTCACCAATTGAGGCTAATAATGTATAAATAGAATAAATTGGAATAGACCTATTCCCGATTACTGACTGCGATATTGTCAATGGCATTAAACCTAATATTTCGTTCGCCTTTGAAACTTTTTTGTCAAGAAAAATGTTATCTATCCTAGTGCCGATTTCCTCTTTGCCTTTCTTAGACTTTAACCCTAGTCCTTGCAAAGTAATTAGTCCAAATTTAGATGCTTCACCGGTGATATTTCCAGAGATATAAGCGTTCATGTTCCCTAAAATGTCTCTAAGAACTTTGTCCTGATAAACACCGGAATGTTTGCAGAAGCGGTCAATTGTAATACCAGGATTTGTAATTTCTTCAGAATCGGAATAAGGAATTTCGCTCAATAAGTTCCTTACATACCCAATCTTAATGAAATAATCGAAAATCAAATATGGATGTTTTGAAATATTCGAACTTAAAAATATGCTTAACGAAAACAAAGTCGCATTGAGGCTCGCATCTGTAATTGTAGGTTGTAGTTGGTATAAATCAGAAAGTTCTTTCTCTCTAAGCAATAGTTTCAAAATTTCTACATTTACAAGTTTTTCTGAATTCGATAATAAAGCTGTATCAACAGATTTTTCAATTAAGTCACTTAAAAAAGGGTCAAAGATATTTATTTGCTGAGGTTTGTTTTTGTTATTATAATAGTCAGCCAATATCTGAATTTGAGTTCTAATAGGCAGGCCAAGAAGAAATGTCAAATATGAGTCTGCTTGATAGCTATTGTTAATACCGAAATGTGATAGAATATCTTTATAATCTTTTAAAATTAGAGTTTCTGATGTATCATCATTGTATTTAATTAAATACTCATCTGCTATTTTGATACCTCTTTCTATTTTTAAATCTATTTTTTGACTTAATGGAGTAAGATGAATTCTTCTTTCAGGTTTCAAAACCTTGAGCATATACTGCCCTTCCATCTCGGTAACCATATCATTGTAATAATTATTTTTATTCTGATATTTTCCTTCATTAATTAATAATGCCTTACCGAAATTTTTCCATTTTTCTTTTCTAATTGCGAGTGAATAAAGTCTTAAATCGCCACTAAGCAATACAATTATACGATTGGTCGTAAAATATTTTCTGATCATTTCTAGTACTGGCCATCCTTTTCTAAAATCAACATCGATGTCGTCAAAAGCAACGATAAAAGCGTCTTTTTTATTCAGTATACGTAGAGCAAACGTGATAAAGTCGTGAAAAGTGCTGCAAAGATTAAATGCGGCGTCAACACTTCGAAGACCTTTTTCCAGTATATAATTTGGATCTTGCCAGTTCGATTCTCCTAAACCTTTTCCAACTCCATCTAAAGTAGGTATGCCATAAGCAAGATTATTTACTTTTTCCTCCCATTCTCTTTCTTCATCATTGCTACATTTTTCTAATTCGATATGCTCATCAACAATTTTTTTTATTACCGAAACAAACGTTAAGAAAATGTGTCCTTTTTCTTCAATTAATGTTGGATCAACAATTGCTATTGGTTGTATTTTTGGGTGATGCTCATAATGGTTAAGTATACTTTTTAAAAATGTAGTTTTACCACTTCCTCTAGTTCCAAGTATTGTAATTGTATCGTGTAGTTGTTGTTGTTCTTTATTATTTTCATTCTTTTTAGATAGATCAATGCTTTCTAATTTTTCATCAATTAACAATATTGCTTTTTTAAATTCTTTTTGGTGAATAATATTGTCTTCATTAAGCGCACTTGCATCTTTACTATGCTCTATATTAATTACTATTTTTGTCATTATTCCATATTATGTGATTAACTAATACCCTCGATATCTCAATTCATTTAATGCTAATCGAAGTATCTGTTCTATAAATTCGTAACGGCCTTTTGGATACCAAATAGCCGAAACGCCTACGCCAGCTAAATAATTATTACGTGCTTCCAATTCCCTTTTGTTTTCAGGCATTGCCTCTAATGAAAAATGAGAAAACACTTCATCAGGATTTTCTTCTTTAACTGCTTTAAACACTTCCATTGTGCGATCTCTGTTTAAACTGCATCCCAAGAAAAACAAACTTTTTGTTTCAAAATAAGATTTTAATAAAGTAGGAATAGGCTTTGAAAGATCTAAGCTCCCCAAACCATAAGCGTCTTCATATTGTTTGCTACTAATAATACATTTCGGGGGGTGATTTATGTCCCCATGTAATTTTATGACAGTTGTTCTTGTGTAATCAAGGTTTTCTAAAATATTGGAACTTTCTATAATCTGAATTTTAGAACTCTTAAATGTTTTGTACGCTTGTTCTAAGGTTTGATCATAGTTAGTTGTTATAACCTTATTAGGAAAAAGATCAGTGATTAACCGACATGTATCATTTGGTTCTAATTCTTCGGAGAAAATATCTTTAATTTCACGCAAGAAAGCATCTCTAAAGCCTTTTACTTCAATCTCCTCTATCAGCTTTTCATATTGACCATTGCTCAATAATTCATTTACGCGAATTGTATCAATTCCTGATGTTTTTCCCTGATCGATTAGATGCTGCTTCCAAGAAGGAAAGCCAAGTTGAGATGAAATTCCGGCTCCAACAAAAGGCACTGTTTCACCTTCTATTATCTGCCCCAATAATTGTTCAAAGCGCTTTACATTACGAATGTACCAGTGATCATCACCAGTTAATTCTTCAATAAATTCTTTACTTAAAATTTCCTGCTTAAGTTCGTTCCTAAAAGAAGTTAATTCTTCGTTATAAGCGCCAAAGTCACCAGCAAATAAAGCTTTGCTCGGTTGAGATAAATTTTCTAATCCATATTGAGCCCTTTGGTTAATCCCTTCATCACTATCAAACCATTCATTAAATTCCAAATAGCGCTCGTATAAGATATGATTATCCTTTTCACACCAAAGTTTCCTGTCCTCTTTAGGGGAAACATATTTGACATCTAATACACTCATTGAACTGCTTTTTCAACTATGGTTTTAGAAAGTAAAACTTTTAAATCTTGTGATTTTTTAACCTTATTTTTTAAAGATTCGCAAAGCGCAAAGAGTTCATTTACTTTAGCGGCAATTCTAGGCTGTTCAGCTAGCGGTGGAAGGGGAAAGCTAAATTTGACAATTTCATTAAGATACAAACATGGTTGTGCTCCACCTCTAGATTTATTTTCTATAATTTTTTGCAAAAGAGGTGAATTCATAACTAATTCCAAATACTTACTTTCAATTAATAAAGGTTTTATCATAGCTACGCTACGAACAATTACAAATGGAATATCTTTAGTGATTAATGATGTTCGACCAATTGTTCCACCAACAGAAATAATTAGTAAATCACCAATTTCCGGATTGCATCTTTTTATACATTTTTCATAAATATCTTGTGATACATAATCGCAATTCTCATAATCAATAAATCCCTCTCGGACATTCTTAGCAGATAAAAGCTTAAATCCACTTTCTATTCTTGGCGGTGTTATATGTTCACCATCAGTAATTTGTTTTGCTACTTCATTTAATCTACACCAAACCCACCCATTTGGCAATTCAAATGACTTTTCATCTCCGGATATCTTATTCAACGGAGATTGCTTTTTAATTTTGCCTTCTTCAATTAATTTTTCTTTCGCTTTTGATATTTTTTTAATCAACTCACTTGCAGGTTCGTCCTTAGGATTTTGATTTACCAATTTACCCATAACAGCTAATTGAAGGATAGTTTGTTTGAGTTGGTCAATGCTATCATCGGTACAAAAGAGGGTATCAAAATGTGTTGACAAGCGTCCCCAGGCTACTTGTAATTCATCAGAGTCTTTCGCTTGAGTTAATGTATCCAATAAGGTTTTTACTAATACCTGATGAGTTTTTAAGTTCTTAAATTGTTCCGCTTCAAGCTTATCACATAATGCCATTAGTTCATCAACTTTAGCAACGATGCGCTTTTGCTCAGATAGCGGGGGAAGGGGAATCGGAAATTCATTCATTGCCATAAGCCCTAAATTATTTATTGTCGTACCTGTACTTTTTTTTAATGCAAATGTTCTAAAATAAGGGCTTTCAATTATTAGCTTAATGTAATTTTTGAATACATATTCTGAAAGATTAAAATAGCAGGCACTCTTGCCTAGCATAATTTCTTCACCATTATAAAATGCTACGTTACCTAAGGTTCCATTTATTGAAACTAACACCGTCCTAAGATTCAGTTCCTTTTTATACTTTAACATTTCATCCTCAGAAACAGTCTTCGTATCAGGCTTTATTTCAATTTTTCCATTTGATAAATTGTTACCATTAATAAAGAAATACTTTGTCCCAGGTGTATATACTGGCGTACCATGTAGTCCGTCTCCTAACAGAGTAACCAAACTTTGAAGTCTCGTCCATTCCCAATTATTATTTAATTCAAACGGCTTTTCATCTTTCCCAATTTTAGGCAATATGGTTTGCTTTTTAATTTTGCCGGCTTTTAATAATGTTTCCTTTTCTTTCTCTATTTTTTTTAATAGCAAAATTGCGGGTTCATCTTTAGGTTGAATAGGGATCAACTTCCCTCTTACTGCCAAATTCAAAATCAGCTCTCGCAAGCTAGCGATTCCTTTCAAACTAATATTATCAACACTTCTTATTCGGGTTTTCGATTTTATACCTTGCGCATCGGTCCAAATATCAAAACTATTTACAATCGCTTCTGTCATACTATTTACCTTTTTTGTTTAAGGCTTCTGCTAATATTGCTTTCAACTGATTACGTAAATTTGAAATTTCTAATTGTTCGTTATTATAAATAGCGAGTAATTCATCCGGATCATGTGTTATTTGTTCGCCAACATGGGGATTCTTAATATCTAAATTGTAATTGCGCTCAATAATATCTTTTGCAGATACTTTCCAGGCTTGTTCATTTTCTTTTCTCTTTTTGAAACCATTTTTTTCATCGCCCCACCAATCTATTTCAGTTTGAAACTCCTCAAAACGCATGGGTTTGGTTTTATTATAGTTTACTACACCCTCTGGATATGGATGCTCGTAATACCAGACATGTTCCGTTGGTTTGCCTTTTGTAAAGAATAAAATATTTGTTTTTATACCAGTATATGGATTAAATACTCCATTAGGTAAACGCACAATGGTATGTAGATTACACTCTGTTAGAAGTTTTTCTTTTATGCGTGTTTGAATTCCTTCACCAAACAAAAAGCCGTCAGGTAATACAACGGCAGCACGCCCATCGTTTTTAAGTAAATGAATGATTAGAGTTAAAAAAAGATTGGCGGTTTCTCGTGTTCTAAAAGTTGCAGGAAAGTTGTTTTCAATTCCATCTTCTTCCATACCACCAAATGGTGGATTGGTAACAATTACATTTACTCTGTCGCTATTAGTATAATCACGTAGCGGACGGCTCAATGTGTTATCGTGTTTTATATTAAATGGTACATCAATACCATGTAAAATCATATTCGTGGTGCAAAGCAAATGAGGTAATGCTTTCTTTTCAAAGCCATGAATTGAATTCACTAATGTTTCTTCATCAGCAGGTGATTTAACGAAATGCTTACGTTTATAATCTATAACATTAGTTAAAAATCCACCGGTACCACAAGCAGGATCCAAAACAGTTTCATCTAATTTGGGCGCTATCCTATCAACAATAAAAGTAGTAACTGCCCTTGGTGTGTAAAACTCACCTGCGTTTCCGGCACTTTGTAAGTCTTTTAATATCTGCTCATAAATACCACCAAATGTATGGCGGTCGCCAGAGGCATTAAAATTAATTTCACATATCTTATTTACTACCTGACGTAACAGCGTACCTGACTTCATGTAGTTGTATGCATCTTCAAATACATTTTTTATGACTAGTGCTCTTTTTCCATTGACGCCATCTATTTTTAGTTTTTTTTGCAACGTTGGGAAGAGTTCATTATTTATGAATTTAAGTAATTCATCACCGGTTTCCCCTTCAGGGTTTTTTGCCCAATTGCGCCATCGTAACTTTTCAGGTATAGGCGATTTGTATTTATCTTCTGTTAACTCTAATTCCTCTTCTCTATCATCAATAATTTTTAAAAAGAAAAGCCATACTAATTGGCTCAATCGTTGGGCATCTCCATCAACCCCTACATCTTTACGCATTATATCCTGAATGGACTTTATGACACCTGATACATTGCTCATGCTGTTTTGTCTTGTTTAAATAGTTCGTTTTCTAATTCTTTGATTGCTTGTTCGTATTTTTCCTTCCCTTCAAATACATCATTTATTATTTCCATTGGTGTACCAATATCAGAGAATGGTTTTAGTTTTAAAACTTTTGCATTTTCAATACTTTCAACTCCTTTATCGGCATACATTTGCAATAACCCATCAATCACTGCTTTTGCCTTATCACTATATTTTGTAAAGTAATTACGTTTTATTACGTTATTAGCTCTTTCTCGTCTTGTTAATGGGGGCTGGCCAAAGGCGATATGGCATATCAAATCAAAATCACCATAATCTTTACCAACTAATTCAGCTAAGTTTTCTAAAACTACACCATGCTCTTCAAGTAAATCAATAATTGCTTGTTTCTTATTTGCATCATTCCAGTTTTGTAAAAAATCGTCAAGTGAAGCAAACTCCTCTTTTATTTTTTTGCTTGAAAAGTCTTTATATGACTCTGTAATTAAAATACCATCCTCACCAAGATATTCAATTCGCTCGTTTTTTATTTTAACTTCTACACCACTCACAATTATTTTTCTTGAACTATGACCATCAACTTCAGGCCCATCTAAATCTTCATCTTCTCCTGGAGGATCTGGCGGCACCGGATCGTCATCGGGTTTGGGATTATAAATTACAACCGGTTCGCCATCAAATTCAGGGTCTTTAAAATGTTCAGTTGCTTTTTTAAAATCCATAATTGTAAAAAAGAACTTATTGAATTCTTCATCTATTCGAGTTCCACGACCAATAATTTGTTTAAACATAGTCATAGACCTAATAGTCTTGTCAAGTACTATCAGCTTGCAGGTTTTTGCGTCCACACCTGTGGTCATTAATTCAGAAGTTGTAGCAATTACTGGAAATTTGCTTTCGGGATCTATAAAGTTATCTAACTCTGCTTTACCTTCAACACTATCACCCGTAATGCGCATTACGTATTTGGGATTTTCAATTGCAATTTTACCTGCTGCATTTACGATTGCTTTTCGCATACGCTCTGCATGATCTATGTCCTCACAAAAAATAATTGTCTTTGAATAGGGGTTAGTTGCATTAAGTAATTGCATAACTCTTTTGGCCACTAATTTAGTACGCTGATTAAGGATTAAAATTCGATCCATATCAGCTTGATTATATGTTCGATTCTCAATTGGATTACCTAAATCATCAGCCATACCTTCAGGTGGAGTCCAACCATCTACATCTTTGTCTATATCAATTTTTACAACTTTATAAGGAGCTAGAAATCCATCTTGAATACCCTGTTTTAAAGTGTATGTATAAACTGGTTCATTAAAATATGTTAAGTTAGAAACATATTCTGTTTCTTTTGGCGTGGCTGTTAAACCGATTTGAATTGCATTTTTAAAGTAATTCAATATTTCTCGCCAAGATGAATCTTCTGCCGCACTTCCTCTATGACACTCGTCAATTACAATTAAATCAAAAAAATCTGCCGAAACGGTTTTGAATATTTTATCTTCTTCTGCTGGTCCGGTTAATGCTTGATATAAACCCAAATAAATTTCATAGGAAGGATCAATTTTCCGGTTTTTAATTTTTGTCATGACCGAACCAAAAGGTTTAAAGTCATTAACAAGTGTTTGATCAGCTAAAATGTTTCTATCTACCAAAAATAAAATCTTTTTTGCACGCCTAGATTGCCATAAGCGATAAATGATTTGAAAAGTGGTATATGTTTTACCTGTACCAGTTGCCATCACTAAAAGAATACGATTTTTTCCTTGCGCAACAGCTTCAATAGTTCTATTAATTGCTTCAACTTGATAATATCTTGGTTCTTTACCCGAGCCATCAATATAATACGGTTCTAACACAAGCTCTTCTTGAGCGTCAGCAATATTGTGCATTTTTTTATATCGCTTCCATAATTCTTCAGGTGAAGGGAAATTATCGAGAGGGATTTCCGTCTCTATATCTTCACCTTCTTCGGCAACTTTATTGTGTTCTGCAAAGGCGTCACCATTTGAACTAAATGCACTTGGAACACCTAATATTTCAGCGTAGCCTAAAGCTTGTTGCATGCCACTGCTAACAGTGAGACTATTTTCTTTAGATTCAATAACAGCCACTCTTGTTCCGGGCATATATGAAAGAACATAGTCTGCGAATTTTTTCTTTTTCTTATTTCTTGCAGACATTTCCCCACGAACAATAACTGGCCCGGGTGTAAGTGTTACATTTTGTCTTATTTGAGTTGACAGATCCCAGCCAGCTTTTATTATCGCGGGAGTAATATAGATATTTTCAATATCCCTTTCGCTTAGGTCTTGTTTGCCCATTAACTTTAAATTTATTTTTACAATAACGTTTACTCTGAATAATCGTTTAGATTGCAGATAATTGTATTAGCGAAAATTACACATTTTTTCCATTGCAAACACCTACTGCTGGCAGTAGGTAATTTTACCTATTTTTATTAGGTGCAACAGTACGGATTATGAATTTATGAATTCATATGGACTTCATACCGTGGTTTAATACCACCTCTATCAACTGTCTATAACCAAAGCCTTCCATTTTAAGTAATTCGGCTGTTGGTATTTGGCGCACAGCTTTTAGTGAGCTCAGTTTATGCAGTTTCATAAAACGCTTAAATTCTTTTTGTGTCTCAGCGGCTGCTGAAGTCGGAGAGTTTTTAGTGGATGCATTCATGTTACCAAAGATAATTACTTTGATATGGATACACAAATGTATCCAAAACATTTCCTGCAAGGCCGAAATTTACGTTTGTGAAGAATCCTGCGGATATAAAAGCATTCGGCATGCACTTAAGAAAGTTGCGCGAAGAAAGGGATCTCAGTCAACAGCATCTCGCAGATATTGCCGACATCGCTAAAATAACTGTTCAACGTATCGAAAATGCAAAATATACAGTTACACTGGATGTGATGATCTCCATTGCAAAGGCTCTGAAAATATCACTAAAAGAATTAGCTACTTTTAAAAGTTCCAATAAGTATTAATCATCAACTATTTCTGTTGGGAAATACTTTGCTTCTTTAAAAGCATCATCTAAGCTAAATTTGCTGGCCTTGGGTAAATGAACAAAAGCAATACCACCAAAAACCACTTCCCATTCTCCTCCGGCTTCAAGTATTTTAGCACCAATAGTGTCTCTAAGTTCCGAAGATGTTAAACCGGGTGTGAGAAAAAATTTTCGTGTATTAAAGTTCGAAGCGCGTACAACTTTCGTCATAACTAAATTACCCTCTTCATTCTTTTCGGCCCGTATAATAGTTCCATAATTAAGTCGGCACGACATTATCGGGTTGGCCATTAATTTAAATGTGCCGTCAGCTAATGGCTCTGCGTCCACAGTTTCAGTAATGCCTTCTTCCTTGTTAATAATTTTAATGTCTACTGTGTCCATAGCAAAATACCCTTACAAAAGTAATTCAATCCATCTTTAGTTCAACAAACCAAATTAAATTCAATGCGTTTCAGCTTCATTAATTGCTGTTTAGTATCATTCACGTTCAAACAAGTTCATTTACGCCTTGCACCTTGCCGCCAAGCTCATGGGTAGCTAAAGCATAGCTAGTCCATAGTAAAGGCATAGCTAAAGCATACCTAAAGCGTTAATGAGTATAGTTGAGTGTATTTAGGGCTATTTCAATTCCACACAAACGCATTTCTCATTCCACCTTACTTCGTACCTAATGCATAGCAAAGCCGTACCAAAGCCGTAGGAAAGCCGTACCTGAAGCGTCAAAAGGCGTAGAAATAGGTCTTACATAGTACTATAAAAAATAGTAGGCATTTAGTGATACATTCAGTTTCAAATTACATACTATTATTCCATGTTCATAGGCAACATTTTCAGCCAGAAATAGTTACAAACACACCAGATATAAAAAGGGTTTTTTATTTTTTTGCATTCAGGCTATCTTTAATGTAAATATTATATACATGAAAAAAGCTTTACTTTTTATTTGTTTTATTTTTTTAATTTCTTTTGCCAAAGCGCAAATTGATGCGGGCCTTGCGGCGCAGTTGCAAAATTTATTGAACAGTAAAATACCTGCCAACCACGGCGTATCGGCGCATTTAATAATGCCAAACGGCCAAACCTGGAGCGGCACGGCCGGTGTTAACCATCAAAATGTTGCCATAACAGATTCAACTGTTTTTCATGGGGCCAGCACCACCAAATTAAATATTGCACTGCTTATGTTGATGCTAGCGCAGGATGGCTTATTAAACCTTGATGATACCTGGCACACTTTTTTACCCAATTTAAATGTAGCGTTCAATCAATCTATTACTGTTCGCCAGTTATTGAATCATACCAGCGGCATTAAAGATTATCTCGAAACAGCGGTAACACCAACTAATGTCACCAGCAATTTTAACTACTCCTACACACCGCAATATATTTTAGAGAACATCGTTAACCCTACTCCTGATTTTGCACCGGGCACTAATTTTAAATATTCATCCAGCAATTATGTACTGGCTGCTTTAATTGTGGAAGCAGTTACCGGGCATGGTATTGAGGTAGAGTTACGCAACCGCATCTGGAACCCCCTAGGTATGACCCATACTTACTTTGGTGTTTGCGAAACACATACCGAGCCGGATGCCGGTGTGTGGTGGACCTTTAACACCGGTTTAACCAATTACAGCAACCAGCCTAAAACATCAATGCTCAGTTACGGTTACGGCGGTGCCAATATTATTTCCTGTCCGCAAGATCTTGCAAAACTATTGTATGCACTAAGCAATTATCAATTATTAAATGCGCAACACATGACGCAGATGCTCACCTTTGTACCACAAAGCTACAGCAGCTGGACAAAAGGTTATGGCCTTGGCATACACCACAACCCGCAGGCCGGTGATACCTTGCTGGGGCACGATGGTTATTATACCAACTTAACAGATATGTTTTACAGCAAAAAATACGGCTTTACTTTAGTTACCATGACCAATA
Organism: Chitinophaga pinensis; assembly: GCA_943369995.1. GTDB lineage: Bacteria > Bacteroidota > Bacteroidia > B-17B0 > Aurantibacillaceae > Aurantibacillus. The sequence goes on along the minus strand of CALRPF020000008.1, from coordinate 70,789 downwards.
CCGAAACCACCTGGTTTGGTATTTACAATCCTATGTATACTATCATTGCCAACTATTTTAAAAGCGTTGGCATTAAAGAGCACGAAAATAAAATGCAGGTAAGCATTTATCCCAACCCCACAACAGGTAAGTTTACTATTAAAAGCCATTTAACCATTAATGAAATAATTGTTTCGGATATGTTGGGCCGTGTTATTTATAATTCAAGCCCTGATGATACAAACGTTTTGTTAGCGCTTGAAGAAGCTGGTGTGTATGTAATAAAAATACGTTCGGGCAAAACTATTTCTACCAAAAAACTGGTTGTGAAATAAACAAATTTTGATGGCGGCGCAAGAAAAATTTAACAGCATTTTGTCTCCCGCTCTTCGGGCAGTTTCTCAAGAGAGGGATAACTTTAGGTAAAAAAAATTATTTCTTACCTTTGGCTTGTGGAGTCTGTTTCTTTTTTAAATAACTACCTCATTCGTCCCATGCAGCAAACCGATGCGGCGGCATTTTTTAAAATGGTAGAAGAGAACCGTCCGCGCCTGGAGAGCGGTTTTGCAGGTACCGTTAGCAAAACAAAAACTTTAGCCGCTACCGAGGATTTTGTAGCCAACAACATAAAACGCCGGGATGCAAAAGAATATTTTCCTTTTATAATAATAGATACTACCAACCAAAATGCAGTAGGTTATATTGATGTTAAAAGTATAATCTGGAACATTCCAAAAGCAGAGTTTGGTTGCTTTTTAGCCAAAGAGTATTTAGGCAAAGGCATTTCCAAACAAGCCATGCAAATTGTTATTGATCATTTATTTAATGATCTGGGCTTTACCAAATTATTTTTACGCACACAACCCTCCAACACCGAAGCCTGCGGCCTCGCCGAAAAACTTGGTTTTGAGAAAGAAGGCTTGCTTCGCAAAGATTATAAAACTACCAGTGGAGATTTAGTAGATTTGGTTTATTATGGGTTGTTAAAAAAATAACCGTTTTTACATGCTATTTTTGTTTTAACTTTTCTTCCTTGATGAAGAAAAGTTACAAAAGAAATCAAGGCGATTTACCAACCTGAATTTTTCGCTATTATGCCTAAAGCCACAACTCACCAAATCGAAAAATTCGGGTTCACACAAAATCGCCGTTTGCAGCCGCACTAGCCTGTGTGTGCTTACGCGTTTAGCTTAGCCAGCAGCTATCTCTGTAAAAGATCAAAATGCATAACCCGTTCTACTAACCGCATAGTCACTTAGGTAAATCTGTCCGCGTGAGCACACCAAGTGAGGTGGCCTCAAAAAAATTGCGATAGATTTGTGTTTTAATTTTCGTGAGAGATTTTAAATGCATAAATGGCTTTATGTATTTGAGCAGCATTGCTGCATTTTAAAATCCTATGAGCCCGCGCTGTTTGAGCCACTCGCAAAGAGTTTTTCTAAAGTGGCGAGTTTGCGGGCGACCATTTAAAATTAAAACTACAAATCGAGCAATTTATTTGTAGCCTTGATTTTTTTGGTTACTTTTTTGATCAAGCAAAAAAGTGACGCCAGGAATTAATTAAAACTCTTCTTTACTTTTCCTTAGTCGAATGGTTTTTACCAAGGAAAAAGTGAGGACATAATTAATTTGTCAGAGTTAAAATCCTGATAAAACAAAACTAATAGATTCGTATCTTAGTGTTTACTAAGAAAATACTCTATGCGTTTTATTATTTGTTTATTCTTACTTAGCTTTTTATCCTGCGGCCCCCGAAGCGGTATCCATACTAACGACAAAGAGGAAACTGAAAAAGAAAAAGAGCCGCAATGGCTTTGTGGTAACGCAAGTTCAGCGGGCAGTGGAGAAGGCGAAAAATTGTTCAAACTAAATTGTGCAGTTTGTCATACGTCGCATACCGACCAGGCATTAACAGGTCCGGGATTAAAAGATGTTTTTACCCGTATACCCAAACCCGCAGAAGAATGGTTTATAAATTATACTTTAAATTGCGATAGTGTTTTAAAAGCCAAAGATGTGTATGCAAAAAAACTCAGAAAAGATTATCCTGATCAGCGAATGACTGTTTTTATTGGTTATTTAACTCGTAAGGACGTAGAGGAAATTATGTACTTTGTAAAAGGCCGTTAGAATGGGCGTGTTACTTCCCAAAAAACTCTATTGTTTTTTCGATTACCTCTTTCGCCATTTCGGGAAGCGGTAATGTAAAAGGATGTTTTACGGCAAAGGTATGATCGCCATTTTCAATTTTTAAAAGCCTGCCCTGTTTGGCGCTGTGCAAAAGCTCTTCGGCATCGTCATATTTTACTGCTGTATCGGCAGTGCCATGCACAATTAAAAAAGGAATGTGTAAACGTTTTACCGCGTGGTTAATATTAAGGCGTTCTTTATTTGCTAAAATGCTTTCATAAAACTGGTAATACAAGGGCATATTTTGTTTGGTGCGGGCATTTTTAGCGTACACTACCCCCTCGCGTTTCCAGGTTTCAACCGTTAGTGGTTTGTTCCTGTCCATTTGGCTTACCGAGGCCCAGGTAACTATTTTTTTTACGCGGGCATCTTCGCCCGCTTTTAAAATGGTAATGCCGCCACCGCGACTGTGGCCCAATAAATATAATTTGTTCGCGTCGCTTTCTTTTTTAAGATCATCACAAGTCAAAGCCCAGTCTATTACTTTTTTAAGATCGTCGAGCTCAATAATATAATTGTTGTTGCCAAAAGCTTCGAGGTCGCCAAAATTTTGGGGATCGCTAAGCGTAGTGCCATTGTGTGAGAAATTAAATTTTATAAAAACAAAGCCTGCTTCGGCAAATTGTTGTGCCATATAATTAAAATGGCCCCAATCTTTAAAACCTTTAAAGCCATGCGAAAATATTATAATTGGTTTTGCTGTTGCATCTTCTTTATAAAAACAATCCAGTAAAATTGGTTTGTTTTTACTACCGGCAATTTGAAGGTTTGTAATGTGTTTCATGCTTACAAATATACAAAACAGTTATAAGCGTATTTGGTTTAACATTTTCTATAAATAAAATTAAAGTAAAATAGTGTAAAGGTATTGCCTGTTTTGTTTGAAAAAACAAAAAATATTTACGACACAAATCCTTATTAAAAAACCTAAGGCTCTTATCTCACTTTTTGACAGAAAAAGAAAATAAGAAATCGTATTTTAGAAAAAAATTACTCAAGACACAAAGCATTCCATGAAAATCAAAAACATAAAGCCTGGCGCTTCTGTTTCATTTTTCGTAAACACCATCATTACTATAGAGAGTAAGGATGAGGCTAAATTGCACAGTTTGCCTTTTTATGCAGATGGCTACCCCGGCATTATGTTTCAGGAAACAAAAAAAGGTTTGTATGTTTTGCCGCAAAATAAAAAAATGCCCGATCTGTTTTTATACGGTCAAACCCTGCACCCCATTGAACTAAAAATAGAGGGAGCGTTTAAGCTTATTGTTTTTCAGCTATATCCCTTTGTGATTGAAAGTTTTTTTGACATTGATCCCCGATCTTTAAACGATGATTGTTATGACCTCAAAGATCTGCAACACATTAATGCTGCAAAAGAAATTTTAGCATTAAAAAAAACACCAGTGCTAAAAGACCGTATTGGCCTTATCTCAGAACTTTTATACTCTGTGTTTCAATTACAAAAAGAAAAATTAGATCATAAGATACGCCAGGGCATTTTAAAGATCATTGAAACCAATGGCATGTTGCCTATTAAAACATTGCGCGAGATTTTAAATATCTCTGAACGTACGTTTGAGCGGCGCTTTCTTGCGCAGGTAGGTGTTACACCAAAACAATTTTCTAAAATAATACAATTTCAAACCTCACTAACCGACTTGCAAAAAAACGATTTTAATAAACTTAGCGATGTGGTTTATAAAAATGGTTTTGCCGACCAATCTCATTTTATAAGAGTGTTTAAAGCGTTTACCGGCACTACCCCCTCTAACTACAAAACAAAAAACCACTAAAAAATACTTTTGTCGGTTTTGTTCTATTTGAAGTGATAAGCCCTCGCTAATTTTGGGCCATGAAAACACTCACACTATTTTACCTCTTATGCGTTTTGCTTACCGGCTTAGTAGCCGGCTTGCTTTACGGCTACCAATGCAGCGTTAACAAAGGGCTGGGCAATTTGCCGGATGCAGACTACTTAAAAGCATTTCAATCAATAAACCGTTCCATTAAAAACCCTGTTTTCTTTTTAAGTTTTTTTGGTAGCATATTTTTTTTAGCCCTTACTGCCCTAGTCAATTACCGGGCAGGCCAAACAACCGCATTTTATTTTTTAGTTGCCGCGCTCATCATTTATTTGCCCGGTGTATGTGGCGTTACCATTTTTGGAAACATTCCCTTAAATGAACAACTGGATGTATTTGACATAACAACTGCTTCGCCGGAGGCAATTGTAAACATGCGTGTTGCCTTTGAAAGCCCCTGGAATAACTTTCACAGTATTCGCACGGTGTTTTCGATACTTACATTTCTATTAACTATTATCGGTATTAGAGCACTATGAAAACTATACGTGTATCGTTTATAATTTTACTTTTTGTTTGCAGCTGCAGAAAAATTACTTACAGCACTAATGGAAAAACAATTTATGAAACAGGAAAAAACCTAAGCGGTGAAAAGCTTTTAGATAGAAAGGCCTCCAGGATAAAAATTGCAACTAGCTGCCGTAATTGCCATGGAAAACATGGAGACAGAATGTGGGATGTAAGTATAAAATTTTCGGACCTGAGTGATTCAAAAAAAAGAGGCCTGCCTTATAACGATAGTTTATTTTACCGCTTTTTAGACGATGATCTGAAAAGCGATGGACATAAAGCCAATATTGGTGTAATATGGAAAATGAACAACACAGATAAAAAAGACTTGCTGCTGTATTTAAAATCGCTTTAAAATTTACTATTGGCGTTTTTGTTTGCTTTTAGTAATTTCATATTAAATTTTTAAGCCATGAAAAAATTACGTTACGAAATTACCATTCATGCCAACCGCGAAAACGTGTGGCAAGCAGTTACAGAAGCTAAAACCTACATGGAATGGGCCGCTGCTTTTAATCCGGGCTCTTATTACGAAGGAGGCTGGAAGGAGGGCGATAAAATTCGCTTTATAGGAACAGACGATGAAGGTAAAATTGGCGGCATGTTGGCGCAAATAGAAAAAAGTAACCATCCTTCTTACATTTCTATAAAACATTATGGCCAAATTGTAAAAGGCATAGAAGATACCAGCAGTGACGAAGTAAAAAAATGGGCGCCCGCTTATGAAAATTATACCTTCGAAAAAATAAACGATAACACTACCCGCTTTATTGCAGAGCTGGATGTTGCAGACGAATGGGCAGACATGATGGATGAGATGTGGCCCAAAGCGCTTGAGAAGTTGAAAGAGATTGCGGAGAGATAAAGCAATAACGCTTTGCGTTAATTATATCATTAAAATTCTTCCTGATACAAATTTTGGGAGTTACTTTTTGCCTTACACTGCTAATTAACGATTTATTTTTTGCTGAATAAAAGCTAATTTGTTGTCATACTCATCCGTATTAATATCGATGATTGTATCAAGGCCGCCCTTTTCAAAGATAAAAACAGCAGAAGAAGAAACAATGTTCTTGAGAAACAATGTTTTTGATTGATCCTGGTAAATATTCGATCTGCTTAAATCAAACATAGAAAGGTCCATGCTGTTTTGATCGGTACTCAAAATGTATTTACACTTGTTGAGATGCTGGTATTTTGAAATTGTTTCACAGAATTTTTGATTACATGGGCCACAGGTATTCTCGTTGATTACAATAACTGCTGTGGTATTTTCCGTCAAAGAATCTCCAATGATCTCATAAAGAGCATCAGCCGCGATATCTTTCTTGGTATGGGTTGAACGACACATTGTCATAAAAAAAATGACTAGCAATAAGGTAGGATATTTAATTGATTTTAACATGCATTATTTTGAATTTGTAGGTATTTCCAACTTTGTAATTTTTTTGTTTAATCAGCAGATAACGCGGAGTTGAAATTATCTCGCCCGTAAGAATAGTTTTATCTAATAAAATTTCACCCATAAGTTCAAAGCGTTGATTGTAAACAATTAAGGATGTTTTTTTTTCTTTCATTTCTTCCCTGGTTGCGTTGTGATTCATTTCGTGCTCAACTCTTATATAGTATAATTTTTTAGCTTCTTCATAAAAAACACCAGTTATTAATCCGCTTACTTTAAAATAAAAATTGACAGAATCCTGGGTTATTGACTGGTAGGTTTGGGCGGGGGATTTGAGAGAAGTGTATTTTGAATGAACACATATGATCTTATTGATCTTTAATAATGTATCGAGCACATAAATACTATCCGTATACCACGAACTTACAATAACCTGGTTGTTTACCGCGGTATAACCCGGGAGTTCGACATTGCATGCGTTTTGTTTGAGAAAACGATTATAAAATCCAGCCAAACCATATTTAATAAAAGGTTTTGTACCAGGGCGTATGGAAACTTTTGCAAAATAAGGCTGGGCCTTGTTTGTATTATAAAGGCTTTCGATATAATTTTTTTTCTCTGAGTTATAATAATCGCAATGGAACAAAAGAGTATTACGGTTAACAAGAAAACTACTAAAATAAGATGAGCTAAATTCTATACCTGCATTGAGAATAAGCGTATCAAAAAGAACGGAACGGTCAAGTATCTCGCCGGAACTATTAAGCAGGAAAATTGTATTCTTACTTAAAACAAGAATGCTGTCGTAGGATAAAAGCACGAGTTTTTCAATTTCAGATTTCCATTCTTTTTTAATATTGATTAATGGAACTGTATGCAATTTTTCTCCTTTTAAAGAAAAAATATCCACCTGCTTATATGTGGCAGTATTATAAAAATACAGAAGAGAGCTGTCGGTGTTAATTTGTATAACTCCGGCATTATACGCAAGTGGTTCGTAGGGAAGAGTGATGCTCACTTCTCCACCTTCATCCAGGTTTATAGTGTTGCCTCGCTCAAAGCAGCTGGAAAAAAGGACAAACAAGGTAATGAGGAGACTATATTTCACGAAGAGGGCTTTCATAAATTTATGAAAGCCCTTTCGCGCAAAAAAAACAAGTTCTAATTCTCATATTCATAAACAAAAGCCACTTCGCCGTTTGATTTTTCTTTAAATAGAATATAGTGTGAATTGCCCTCAGTTTCTTCGTTATACATAAAGACATCTAATCTACCTTCCACAATATCAACATAAATCTCTGCCGGCATGTTGTTGATAAACTGGCCGTGATGATTTATAAAATAATTTTGGATTGCAACCTGGTTTCCCGCCTCTATAATAGGAACCACATCTGCAACGAGGTTGGGAGGACAAGTTGTACATTGCCCTGAAGTGCCATTGCAGGATGCAGCATGGGTTTCAGTTTTTTCTACCCATACTTTTTCACATGAGGTAGCACGCGCTGCGGCTAATGGCATAGTTGATGTATTGTTTTGTTGAACGGCCGCGTTAGCTGCATTTGGTTGGGGGCCGGAACTACTTTTGCTGCAAGAAACAGATAATAATACTAAGTTTACAGTTACTACTACTAATCCGAATCCTAATGTTGTTTTTACGTTTTTCATGATATTTGGGGTTAAAGGGTGACAAATAATTGGGTGATTAAATAAAATTTTTGTTTGAAATTTATCTAATTAAAGTAGCATTTAGTAACAAGAGATTTTTTAACGAAAAGCACCAAGTGATGTAAAACCAGTTTTTTAACTAATGTTAGGCTTTAAGTTATATTAAAATTATTAAAAAAGAATTTACTTTCAAAGTGTTTTCGAAAATAAATTTATGTATGGGATGCAAAGTACATTAAACCAAGGGTGGCCAAAGGCTGCTGAGTTCCGGATTCTCCGGCATATACACAACCCATACTTTTTCGCCGGGTTTTTTTAATAATTCAAGGCGGGTAAAAATATTACCCACATTGCCGCTGTATTTATTACCGCCTACCGTAAATAAAAAATGCACAGTGTATGGCGATTGATTATTTATTACTTTAGTGGTATCGTGAATAATTTCGCTGATCTCGCCCATAACAACCGCGCCATTTTGTAATGGAATTAATTCGTCGTTGGCTTCTTTAATACCTTTCTTCCACATAATAATACCAATGATGGGGAAAATAATTGTTGGAAATAAAGGAATGGTAAACACCATGCCAATAATGGTCATAACATTACCGGTATACTTAATGCGTTTCACGAATTTTTTTGGCAGCTCCCGTGGCGCGGGTGCAGGCTTGGGTCCGGCATCGCCTGTATTCTTTTGATACTCTATGGTGCCGCCACAATTGCTGCAGTTAGCTGAGCTTATATTCATAAACTCTGAACGGCACCAGGGGCATTTGGTTAGGTGTTGCATTTAATTTTTTAGATTTTGTTGGCTATATAAATATATAAAAAATAATTTTCGTTTTATATCTTTATGTATATGAAACTGCTTATTGGTATTTTTATTTCGCTTGTTATTGCCGGCGCAGCACTATTAAGCTTAGGCTCATCTATTAAAACGGTTTCAGAAATTAATTCAGCACCGGTATCCATAACTAAACCTACGGCAAATCTCACAACGCTTCGTACGAAGGCTGAAGAAGCTTTAACTTTTTGTAAAACAAAAAAATTTAATACCAACTTTTGCATTTTAATTGATATGAGCTTACACTCTGGTATAAAACGTTTTTTTGTGTGGGATTTAAAAGGCGATTCTGTTATGCATAGTTTTTTAGTGGGCCATGGTTGCTGCGCCAATCCCTGGAGCCGTGATGATTCAAAAGACTCACCAAAATTTAGTAATGTAGATGGCAGCCATTGTTCATCTTTAGGAAAATTTAAATTAGGCGAACGCGCGTATAGCGATTGGGGCATTAACATAAAATATGTAATGCATGGTTTGGATAAAACAAATAGCAATGCTTTAGCGCGTTTAATTGTTTTTCATAGTTGGGAAGTTGTTTCTGACACCGAAGTGTATCCGTCGGGAACGCCAGAGGGTTGGGGCTGCCCAACGATCTCTAATAACAGCATGAAAATTATTGATCCAAAAATTAAAGCATCAAAACAACCGGTGTTGATGTGGATCTTTAAATAAGATCATTACGTTGGATTTGCAACATGTCCCTCTCCCTTGGAGAGGGATTTAGGGTGAGGCTTGATGACTCCAAATTTTATGCGCCAGGGATGCGAAAGGTTTAGTTCTTTTGCCTGTTAAGGCAAAAAACCGAGCGATAGCGAGCCTGTAGCAGCCCGCCCGGGCGCCCAAATAATTTGCTTCTTTTAATTGAACCAAAAAATTTATTGCTTTCAAAATATTAGGTTTTACTTTTTAATGTGAGATTGCTTCGTTAGCACTCGCAATGACGAAACTTACCCTATCACTTTTTTATTGATACGATAGCCTTTACCTTTTTGTGATTGAATAATACGTTTACCAAAAAACTGGCGGATGTTATAAATGTGTACATCGATGGTGCGTTTTTTTGCCACTTCCTCGTCTAACCAAATTAGGCCGGCAATTTCGGTTTTGGTAAAAAATTTATCGGGTGTATTGTACAATAATTCAAACACTTTAAATTCTTTGCGGGGTAATTGTATTGGTTCGCCTTTATTAAAAATTAAAAAACGTTCGTCATCCAAAATAACTTCTTTACCTGCTCCGGTTTTTAATTTTATTCTTCGTTTTAAAATATTTTTTAAAAACAAGATCATAACACCTGGCTTGGCATGAAAATTAATAAAAGAATCGGCGCCAGAATTTAAAGCGATTTCTTGTGCAAAATCATCCTGCTTATCGGAATAAATGATAATAAAAGGTTTTGAATTTAAGTTACGCAGTTTAATTTCTTTAGTAATTAATACAGCGTCGTTTGGTGCGATATCTAAATTTAAAAAAATAATATCGCATTCGGTTTTCTCTATCAATTCAAAAAACTCGTTCTCCTGGTTACAAATAAATACATTAGGATAGGTGTTCTTAACAAGATCAATGGTCTTAAAGATCCGGTTAACCGAATTATCAAAAAATACTATTGAGTAGTTGTTAGTGCTCATAACCAAAGACGTAAAGTTTGGTTATTAAGTTTAAGCCTAAGAGAAGCAAAAGTTAATTTAATATTAAATAAATTCAATGCCCAGAACACAAATATCATCGGTTTGCTCGTTTATGCCCTTCCATTGCCCAAACTGTTCTTCAATATTCGAAAATTGCTGTGGCATTGGTGATTTAGCAATAGATGAGAGGTAATTCTTAAAATTTCTACTTCCTAACTTTTTATTGTTTTGGCCGCCAAACTGATCCTGAAAACCATCGCTATACAAATACACATTTATTGACTCTTTAAACTTGCAATAATGCGTTGTGAATTTTCTTTCGGCTTCAATTTGCCAACCGCCAATAGGAAAACTATCGCCATGCAGGGTTAGGGGCTCTGTATCTTTAGCTGTTATTAGTATGCTTGAATTGGCTCCTGCAAATTGAAAATCGCGGGTTGAGGGATTAAATGCAATTAAAGAGATCTCCATCCAATCGTTGTTTAATTCGGCATCATCTTCGTGCCGCTTAAATGTTTCTATCCATTTTTTATCTACCTCATTTAAAATCTCGCCCAATTCTGAATATTCTTTTGAATACACCAGATAATTTAAAAAACCAATGGCTAATGTAGAAAGCATAGCACCACCAACGCCATGCCCGGTGCAATCGCCAACGGCATAATAACTCCAGCCTTCTTTTTTTCCGAGCCAAAAAAAATCGCCGCCAATAATTTGTAGCGGATTATAAAATACAAAGTAAGGATGTCCGTTCTTTTTAAAATGCCTTTCCTGTGGCATCATACCTTGTTGTACGAAGGATGCGTAATAAAGCCCATCAATAAGATCTTTGTTCTTTTTCTCCAGTACCTGGTAAGCTTTTGAGATTTCGTGCAAAGGGTTTTCGTGTATAAATAGTTCTGTGGTCATACAACTGCAAAGAACCATAATACAGATAACCACAACCGAAATTTATAATTAACGCTAAGTTAATTTAGCCCAGTTGTTATTATGTTTAGATGAAATTTATTTTGACGGTGATGGCAGCCCCTTTAGTAATGGGGAAGTTGCAATGCGCACAAATTATTTGCCCTTTGCAAATATTTTATGTGCCGAGATGTTGAGTATGGCAAAAATCTTTTGGCTCTCAACATACAAACTTTTTGAATTATCGGGACTTTTGTGTTTTAAAGCTTTAAAGTAAGTGTCCATTTTTGAGGCCCATACTTTTACAATTTTTAAATTCTTTTTGGCAATGAGTATTTTTAACTTTTCGTCCTTGGCAATCTGTTCGTTCAGTTCAGAAATAAGGACCTTAATTTTTTTATCTTCTGCAGAACCTGTAAGTCCGGATTTAGAATAAATAAGCTTTAGCAGATCAATATTTAAATGGTAATTGCTTAACAGCGCTTCTAAATAAAAACCTTTGCTATAAGCAGCTTCAATTCTTTTTAATGCTGATGTTACTTTTCTTTGTGTCATATAATAAATGCAAAACGCCTGCTAAAGATAGCAGGCGTTTTAATTTATTTATTTAAAAACTATTTACTAACCACTAATTTAACAGTTTCTTTACCGTTATTAGAGCTTAATGTTACAAAGTAAACTCCGTTATTTAAGTTTGCAGTGTTTAATGTAAAAGTGTTTTCGCCAGTTGATAAAGTTTGGTTAACAAGCGGGCTTGCAACTAATTTACCATTGATATCGAAAATATTTACATTTAATGAAGAAGCGTTAACAGCATCAATTACTAAAGTAGCAACATCTGAAGCAGGGTTAGGATAAACACTTACAATTTTATCAGAGAAATTTGTAGTGTTTTTGATACCTGTAACCTGACCGCTAAATAAGGGGTGAGAGAAAGAAGCGCCATTAGCAATTGTTGAGCTTGCTTGCAAGCGGAAATCCGGCGTTGTAGCTAAAGAAGCTGGGAAACCGTTTACAAAATTAATTTGCGTTACAGTTGTAACCGTGTCGTTTGAATTGGTAGTGCTGTATGCATGGTACCATGTTTGAGGAATTGTAGTACCATCTGTAATATAAGTAGCTGCGATATCTGGAGTAATGTTAGTGTTAGCAACAACACCAACTGAATCTGCAGTTGCAGGTGCATCAAAATTATCTTTTGTTACAGCTTGTTGTAATCTCCATCCTTTTTCAAATCCTAAAAATAAAGAATTGAAGATGCGGATAGCAGTGTTACGACGAATGTGCATGGCTGCTTCGTGTTTATCGCCACCTGGAATTGTACCTGTACCATCACGTTTAGCACCAACCATTGTCATATTAGAGAAGATAGGTTTTGTTAAAGGTAAAACCAAATATGGCGCAGTACCATTGTTGTCAACCTCAAAACCGTTAGATTCGCCATTAGCTAAAGCAATATCAGAAATATTAGGATCTTTTACGCCTAAACCAAATTGTACACGGCCTCTGTATCCAAAATCACAATCAAAATCATCATCAGTACCACGGTAAGCGATTAAATATTTTGCATCAACAGTTCCGCCAAACCACTCAAAAGAATCGTCACCACAAAAAGAAATCTGTACGTGATCAATTTGAGTTCCTGAACCAACACCGCCTAATGTTAAGCCATTGATCTCAGAGTTTTGCGTTAAAGGATCTAATGCAACACCTGCAAATTCAATTCTAACATAAGAAAGGATACCTGAATTGTCAGCATCATTATTTCCACCGTAATATCTATCTGGTGAATTAGTAACAAAGCCCTCAATTTTACTAACGTTAGGGTTTTGCGAAATACCACCGGTATTAATAACACCGTTACCACAAATTACTAAGCCACCCCAATCGCCAGGATTACGGCCATTAGCAACAGTTTCGTTAGATGTAAATACAATAGGGTTAGCAGCAGTACCTTGTGCTATAATTTTTGCACCACGTGTAATAATCAAAGTGCCGGGAGTGTTTGACGCATCTACAGGTCTTCCGCGGATTATTGTGCCCGCTTGAATGGTTAATACCGCGTTGTTTTTTACATGAACAAATCCATCTAAATAAACTACACCACTTAAAGTTTGGTTAGCTGTAATATCTCCGCTAATTGTACTTGTAGTGGCAGCGTAATTTGTATTTTCCGGATCAAAGTTTGCCCAGCTTGAAGTCCAGTTTGTTGCCGGTGTATTGTCTGTTATAGGAAAAGCACCTCTGTAATTAACAGGAGTCCAAAACGTCTGTGCATTCATTAATGTGCAGGCTAACAATGCTGCAGCTGATAAATAAATTTTTTTCATTTTTTTGTTTTATTAGTTGATTAATTAAGTTCTTATTTATGCCACAAATTTAGAGCGATAGTTTATTTATGACGTTAATTCTATTTTATCAAAGACTTACAATTACATTAATTTAAGGTTAACAAAAAAGGCTATGATTTACATAGCCTTAACATTGGGTTGCGATAAAATTTAAGATCGGCTAGAACCTGAATAAAAATGCTAGTGAAAATGTTGGCGAAAGAGTTGTGTTTGCCATTATGTTATCAAAACTGTTTGAGTGCGTTAGGTTTTTACTTTCCGCTTCGGAATTCTTATCCAGTTTCCCGTTTTTATTAATATCCTGATACCAAATTTGGTTTTGGGCTAAAAGATCTCTGATATTAAATTTAACCTCAAACCGTTCTTTAAATGTTTTTGCCAACTGAAGATCGATCACATGACGTGGATTTTCCCAATAGCTTGGTTCGCCTTTTGAACCCACAATCACTATTCTTCTTCCAATAACGTTATATGAAATACTCGCTCCCCAACCTTTATCATTATCAAGATATTGTATTCCGGCGTTAACAATATAAGGAGATTGCCCCTGTAAAGGACGTTCTTCTGCTTCAAGTATTTTACTTACATCTACTTTTGACTGTATGTAAGCGAAATTGCTAAAGATGGTTGTATTTGATAGGAATTTAGAAGAATCGGTATTAAACAAAGTGCTTAATTTAAAACGGTACTCTAATTCAACACCAACATTTTCAACAAGCGGCACATTTACAAAGGTGAGGCTTCGTATTTGCGAAGCTGCATCAACGGCTTGTTCAACTGCATTGGTGATTTTTTTATAGAAACCGGATACAGAAATTATTTGTCCTGCACCAGGAAAATATTCAAAACGCAAATCATAATTATCTATTTTCGCTCTCGTTAAACCCGGATTACCGCTAATGTTAAATGTTGTATTAAAATCTAAAAAGTTAAATGCTGCTAGCTCCCTAAACTCAGGGCGCGATACTGTTTGGTAAAAAGATGCCCTTATATTTATTTTTTCTGTTAGGCTATATACCGCATTAACTGAGGGTAAAATATCTACCACCGTAGTATCTGCAATTTTTTCTTCTCCAAATAAAGTAGCAGTTAATTTTTGATTATACGATTCTACGCGGGCGCCGTAAATAAATCTTAGTTTATCAAAAAAGCGTGAATCGAGCATTAAATATCCTGCGTGCAGCATTGATGAAGCTGCGTAATTATCTTTTTCGGTAGTGGCCTCGGATAATTTAAAGCCGCCATCTTTTGGTCCGGGACCATCAATAATTCCAATATTCTCGGGTGAAAAAATAATACTCTCATCCAGGTATTTAAGATCTGTGTTCTCTATCAAAGATGAATTTTTGCGATACATCGTATAGCCTAACAATCTCGCATAAAAGATCCTGTCGCGAAAAATATGATTACCGCCAATTTGTATCTCGTGTTTTGTTTTATCTCCAATTTTAAAGGCCCTGCTAACGTCATACCTTGCGCTCTTCATGTTTTCTTTGGTTGTGTTAAATAACATGGTGCCTGCATTCTGAGCAGCCGTGCCCGTTGTAGCAATAACAGCGTTATACTTTATTGTATCATCTTCAAACTCAGAATTTTTTACATAGGTCATTCTTCTTAAGTTGGGGGTTTCGCGTTTAATATCGCTGTAACCTGCCACCCACTTAAATTTAATCTTCGCTGGTTCAAAATAATGATCACCATTTAACTGTGTAGAGTAAATTTGATTTTGAACGAACCATCTTACGCTGGAACGCTCCCATGTTTGTGTATTAATATCCTGGGATCCTTTTCTGGTAATTACCCTGTCTTCTGAGTTAATACTATATAAATTTTTGAACCCTATTTGGTGGTTGCTGCTAAATTTATACGACAAATTCCAAAGTGCGCTTGCCAAAACAGCGTTTGAAAACGTTGTATCAATATAATCGCGTGTCTTTACAACATCATAATTAGATCCCTGCTCCTCAAACTCACGGCGGGTTGTAAAAAAAGTGTTGTTTACATTCTGATACGTTAAAGCAAAAACACTGCCCGCATCTTTTTTAAATACCTTACCAACATTTGCTACAGACGCCTGTGCGTTAAAATTTGGATTTGCTTTTTTAGTTTGCAAACTCCAGTCATAATTTACTTTTTTAGCATATTCTATTTGTTCGATCTTATCTACCGAAAAGAATTGTGTCTCCGGGATACCTTTTGGTTCACCCCTTGCCCCATCATCAATACCTAACCAATCGTATTTACCCCCTTTGTAGGTTTTAAAATCCTTAAATGTTGTTTGTGTATTGTAGCCCGCAGAAAATGAAACGCTATAAGCATTTTTTTCGGGGATACTTTTAGTGTTTATTTGTATAACCCCACCGGCAAACTCCCCCGGCATATCGGGTGTAGCTGTTTTTAAAATTACAATGTTATCTAAAAGATTTGCCGGAAAAATATCGAATGAAAATGCTTTCTTATCGCTCTCTGAACTTGGCAATGGCGCACCATTTATATAAGCCGCATTGTAACGATCGCTCATCCCGCGAATGATGGCAAATTTATTATCCTGAATAGTGGCGCCGCTAATACGTTTAATTACATCGCTGGTATTTCTATCCGGCGTTTTGCGAATGGTTTCAGATGAAATACCATCACTTACGCTGGCATTGTTTTTTTGTTGAAGAATAAGTGCTGTATTATTTTCTTTATTTAATGTTACCACTACTTCCACCTCGGTAAGATCTTGTGATGAAGAAGCATCTAACAAAACATTCAGATCTGTTACATCGTTTGCTTTCACCTCAACACCTGCAATTTTTTTTGTTGTATAAGAAATATAACTTACCACCACGGTTACTTTACCAACCGGCACACCCGTTATTATAAATTTACCGTCAAAATCGGCGCTGGCGCCTTTACCCGTGCCTTCAATCAAAGCGGTAGCACCGGGCAGGGTCTCACCCGTTTTAGAATCTAAAATAGTACCCGATATTTTTCCGGTTTGGCCAATAGATATAGAAATCGTAAATAATAAAAAGACAGAAAGAAATAATTTTTGCATGGTGTGTGTTATAATATACGGCACAAAAAAAGCCTTTTTAAATTACGGCTACTTAAAGTTGATGTTACCAAAAGTTTAATTTAATTGTTGTTTTTAGTTTATAATTTAATAATTAGTTAACTTTGGGGAATAGCCATTGTAGTAATTTTAACCCGGACACAAACGCAAAATATGAGCAATTCTAATTTTAAAATACTGTTGGTTGATGACGAGCCGGATATTGTAGAGTTTTTAGGTTACAATTTAAAAAAAGAGGGCTATACCATACTCACCGCCAACAATGGTAAAGACGCCGTTGAGATCGCAAAAAAAGAAATTCCACACTTAATAGTATTAGACGTAATGATGCCCGATATGGATGGCATTGAAACCTGCAGGGAATTACGCGAACAAAAAAATTTACAGGATGTATTAATAGCTTTTTTAACTGCCCGCAGCGAAGATTATACACAAATTGCAGGTTTTGAAGTAGGCGCTGATGATTACATCACAAAACCAATTAAGCCCCGTGTTTTTATTAGTCGTGTAAAAGCATTACTGCGCAGATTACAGGCAAATACTATTTCTGAATCGGTAATTGAGTTTGGAAATATTCGTATTGATAAAGAAAAACACGTAGTTTATAAAGGCGAAGAGGAAATTGCATTGCCAAAAAAAGAATTTAAATTATTTTCTTTATTAAGCAGCAAACCCGGTAAAGTATTTACACGCGAGTTTATTTTAGATACTGTTTGGGGCGACGAAGTAGTTGTTGGCGACAGAACTATTGATGTGCACATTCGTAAACTGCGCGAAAAAATTGGCGACGATTATTTTAAAACCGTAAAGGGTGTTGGATATAAATTCGAATTTTAAATTTTTGTTTAAATAAAAATAAAAAGCCTCTTCAAATTTGAAGAGGTTTTTTTATTAGCTAATGTTGTCATTAATTAAAAAAAATATTTTGGGCGCCTTAACGGGCTGCTTCGGGCTCGGCTATCGCCTCGGTTTTTTGCCTTAGCAGGCAAAAGAACTAAACCCTGCGCATCCCTGGCGCTAACATTCACAAAAATCTACACTTAGTTTTGAAGATTCCTTTTATTTAAACGACAAATAATGAATGAAGCAGACTTAGTGTGCGCCAGGGATTGAGCGCTTGTCTGAGCTCTTTTTTATTGTCCTGAAAGGCAATAAAAAAAGCGAGTAGCGAAAGCCCGCCCGGGCGCCCAAATAAAAATTAAATATTAATAAATATTTTTATTTGCCCTAAATATTGCAAGAGCGTGATCAGAAAATCCTGAGGCTATTAATTCCATTTAGGTAGATAAATTACGATCAGATTTCTATTGTTTTAGATTTTGGTATTTCCTATTTCTAGGTTTATGAAATATTAAAACCTAAAAATCGAAATCATGAAAAATCTAATCTTAATCACCAGCTTAATATGTATTGGTGTTTTTGCAAACGCGCAAATTACCAAAGGCACGCAAACGATCGGTTTTCAAGTTCAATTCTCCAAAATTACTGATAAGGCTTTTGATTCAAGTGGTACAAAATCTACCGTAAGAGGAAAATCAACAGGAGGAGGAATTGGCCTGCGCTATGGTATTTTTATCACCGATAGAATTTTGCTTGGTTTAGCAGCGTCTGTAAATGGAAATAACTCACATTTTGAAAACGTAAATTATATTGGCGATATCTCTTTTAATGATCAATACTCTAATCAAATGAATGCCGGTGTATTTGCACGTTATTATAAAATGATAGGCAAAACTAAGTTTGTTGGAATTGGGCAGCTGAACTTTAATTACAATATTAGTGAAAACAAAAACCACTACATGTCTATTGGAGGCAACTCTTTGAGTCAAAGTAAAACTTCTGGAATTTCAGGCTTTTTAAGCGCTGGTATTGGATATTTTTTAAATAAACACATTGCTTTAGAGTTATTTTTAGGCAGCGTGGGTTTTACAAATTATAAAACTGCAAATTTTTCGGGTGGCATTAAATACAATGAGAGTAGCAGTTTTAACTTATATTCTTATTCTATTTTTCCATTATCCTCAATGAATTTAGGCCTTAATTTTTATTTTGGAGGAAAGAAAAAGGAGGCTGAACCAAGCGCTACAACGCCATAATTATTGCCGCATTTCTTCAAAATAATTTATTAGCTTTAGCTACATTTATTATTTTGAAAAGCCCGGTAAAATACATTTTTATCCTAGCATCTGTTCTATTGTATAGTGTAAACTATGCCCAAACTGTTGATGAACTAAAAGTTGCTCTTAAAAATGCACAACAGGATACTGTGCGCGTTAGGCTCTTAAATACACTGTCAGAATATTTATCTCCCGGCGAAGATCAGTGGTGTGTTTATAACGAAGAGTTAATTAAAATTTGCGAAAAACATACTAATAAACTTGAAACCCGAACAGACACTTTTTTTATGCGCAACCTGGCTTCATCTATGGGCAACAAAGGTTATGTACTAAATATTAGAGGCAATACACTCGAGGGCCTTGCTTATTTTGAGAGCTCGTTAAAATTGCACGAAAAAACAAGTGACAAACAAAGTATAGCCAATACCCTCATAAATATTGGCAGCGTTTACGATAGCCAGGGTAATTTAGCAAAAGCGTTGGATTATTATCATCGCGGTTTATCCACACTGGAAAAGCTAAAAGATAAAGAGGGCATGGCCGTAACGTTTATAAATATTGGCAACATTTATAAAAAATTAAAGGACTTAACTACCGCTACAAATTATTATACTAAAAGTTTAAGCTTATATACTGACATTAAAAACCAAAACGGAATTGGGATGGCTTTAAATTATATTGGGATGATATATGATGAGCAAACTAATTTAAAAACTGCTTTGGAATATTATAACAAAAGTCTTTTGCTTGGCGAAAAAATGCATGATAAAAATGTTTGCGCAAGAGTGCTCAACAACATCGGTAATGTTTACCGCCAACTAAATGACTATAAAAATGCGAAAGCGTATTTTATAAAAAGCTTAAATTATTATGAAGTAATAAAGGATGTAAAAGGTTTGGCTAACACCTATGATAATCTTGCAAAAGTTTATTTATCGGAAGGTAAACTAGCAGATGCTTACAAAACTGCAAAAAAAGGCTTTGATATGGCGCAAACAACGGGCAATATAAGAGCAATTAAAAACTCCTCACGAACCTTAAAGCTGGTGTTTCGAAAGCAAAACAATTTTAAAGAAGCTTTTGAAATGTATGCATTGGAAGTAAAGATGGGTGATAGCATTAATAACCAGGACGCGCAAAAAGCCGCGCTTAAAAAACGCCTGCAATACGATTACGACAAAAAAGAAATTGAATTAAAAGCCGAACAGGATAAAAAAGATGCCATTGCAAAAAAAGCCTTAAAACAAAAAGAACAAGAGCGCAATTATTTTATTATTGGCTTTGCATTGGTTTTGGTATTGGTAATATTTATTTTAAGAAGTTTTAGGCAAAAACAAAAAGATAATGCCATTATTATAGCACAAAAACAATTGGTAGATGCCAAACAAAAAGAAATTTTAGATAGTATTTATTACGCCAAACGTATTCAAACTGCTTTATTGCCTAGTGAAAAATACATTGATAAGAGTTTAAAGCAATTAAATAAACATATTTTGCCTTGTGTCTTTTTTATATTATCTTTTGTTTCTTTTGCACAAAACACCGACTCCTTAAAACTCGCTCTTAAAAATGCAAAGCATGATAGTACAAGATGTTTAACACTAAAGATTTTGTGTAAACTGGAAAACGATAACGATCTAAAAATTAAACTCGCATCGCAAAGGTTAAATATAGCCGAATCGAATCTTTCAGATCCAAATCAAGTTGATCGTATCTTTTATCTAAAACAAAAATCGTCGGCTTTAAATACCATGGGTCTTATCTATGATGCTAAGTCCGATATCTCTTTGGCATTAGATTATTATGGCAAGAGTTTCAAAATTGATGCCGGTCTTGGTGATAAAAAAGGAATGGCTACTTCTTTTAACAACATCGGCGCAACTTATTATAAGCTTGGTGATATTCCTAAGGTACTTGAATGTTGGCACAAGGCTTTAAAGATGAGGGAAGAAATTGGTGATAAAAAAGGCATAGGAAGCACTTTAAGTAATCTTGCTGCTATTTATTTTGTTCAAGGTAATCAGCAAAAGGCTTTAGAATATGAGAATAGAAGTTTAAAAAATAAATTAGAGATTGAAGATTTAAATGGAGTAGCTTATTCTTTAAACAATTTAGGAGTAATGTATGAAAGGCAAGGAAATTTATCCAAGGCATTAGAGTGTCATAAAAAAAGTTTAAAAATGAAAGAGGAGTTAGGAGATAAGCAGGCAATACCTGAATCTTATAACAACCTCGGAACAATTTATACTAAACAGGGCGACTTTTCAAAGGGCTTAGATTATCAGCTGCGCGGTTTAAAAATTTGTGAAGAGACCAAGGATAAAGCATCAATGGCATTATTTTTAACAAATATTGGTCTCTGTTATGTAGATCAAGGCAAGTTGAAAGAAGCTTTTGAAAATGCTAATAGAAGTTTGAAAATTTCTAAAGAGTTAGGCTACCCCGAAAGTATAAATAGAGCAGCGTTTGCTCTTAAAAAGATCTTCCAAAAACAAAACAAATACAAAGAAGCCTTTGAAATGTATGAGTTAGAAATTAAAATGCGTGATAGTATCAATAATCAGGAAACTCAAAATGCTACGGTTAAAAAACAAATGCAGTATGAATACGAGAAAAAAGAATTAGAAACAAAAGCAGAGCAGGATAAAAAAGATTCCATTGCTAAGGCAGAATTAAAACAAAAAGAAAACGAGCGTAATTATTTTATTGCAGGTTTTGGTTTGGTATTGGTGCTGGCGTTATTTATTTTACGCGGCTACAAACAAAAACAAAAGGCAAACGCAATTATTTTGACACAAAAACTTTTGGTGGAAGAAAAACAGAAAGAAATTTTAGATAGTATTTATTACGCCAAACGCATACAAATGGCTTTGTTGCCTAGTGAAAAGTATATTGAAAAGAACTTAAATTCAAAAAACTAAGTGCGCGAAATCAGCAATCAAAAGCCCCATTTCATTTAAGAAAGGGGGCTTTTTTGTGGTCCCACTTGCACTCGAACCTTTTGATTTTATTTTTTCGGCTCCTTCCTTTTTCCTTTTGTAAATACCAGTTAATACAATATTTTCAGGGTAAATCAAATTAAGAGGAATAAAGTAAAATTAAATAAAAGCGACAACCAAGCCGACAACCAATTGATTTAACCCTTACATTTGCTGAATTAAACCTCAACAATGGCAAAAATTAACTTTAACCTTAGAGAGCCTAACTCAAAAAGCAATACTCCTATTAATCTTGTAATCCGCTGGAATAATAAAAGGTTAGTTTACCCGACTGGAGAAAGCATCAATCCGAAGTTTTGGGAAGCTGATAAGGCAAAAAGTAACTTCCAAAGAGCAAAACAAACTAAACAATTTCGGCAATACCCCGAATTTAATGCAAAGTTGGATTTACTGGAAAACGGCGTGAAGGATGTTTTTAGAAAGTACCAAAACGATAACCTACAATTATTGCCAACACCTAACGATCTAAAGAGTTTATTAGACAAGAAATTCAGTAAAAATGCTGAGGTAGTGGGAAAGTTGACTCTTATGGAGTTTGTAGAAAAATTTATAAAAGACTCTGAAACCAGAAATAACGATAAGACCGGAAAACCAGTTTCAAAGGTTACTATTCGAGTTTATAAAAGATGTTTGGAATTATTAAAAGAATTTCAAAAAGTCTCTCGTAAACGAATTGATTTCGATTCTTTCGATTTGGACTTCTACCACGATTTTACAGCGCATTTAACTAAAGAACATAACTTCTCTCATAATACGGTTGGGAAACATATAAAGTCCCTTAAGACATTTCTCAACTCTGCTACAGAATCTGGCTTAAATACTAATCTGGCATATAAGAGTAAAAGATTTAAAGCACTCACGGAAAAATCCGAAAGTATTTATCTAAATGAAAACGAAATAAATGAATTGATGGAGTTAGACCTCAGCAATAATCTAAGACTAGAAAAAGTAAGAGACTTATTTATTGTGGGTTGTTGGACAGGCTTACGTTTTTCTGACTTTTCGCGGATTGAAAAAAAGAATATTAGAGATGGGTTTATCGAGATAGAGACACAGAAAACTGCTCATAAAGTTGTCATTCCAATTCACTCTACTGTACTTAAAATAATGAAAAAGTACGGCAAACAATATCCAAACAGCCTACCTCCAGCAGTCTCAAATCAAAAGATGAACCAATATTTAAAAGAGGTAGCAAAAAAAGTTAATAGTTTTAATAGCACCATTTCAACTACTATAACAAAAGGAGGGTTAAAAGTAACCACTAATAATAAGAAGTTTGATCTAATTACAACGCATACAGCCAGAAGAAGTTTTGCGACAAATTTATACCTCGATAACGTTCCGGCTTTTAATATTATGCAAATAACCGGGCATAAGACAGAAAAAGCTTTTTTGACTTATATTAAGATAACTCCAAACGAAAGCGCTAAGATTCTTCAATTACATTGGAAGAAAAAAATCAAACTGAAAAAGGCATGATTAATCGTGACAAAAAATTCACTAATTTCATATTTCAATTAGCCGCACTGTTAGACTGATTATAAAAAATGAAAGCGAAAAATCTATTATTAAGAATTACTATTTGGTTTATAATTAGTCTTCCTTCCTTTACTTTTGCACAAAATTTGCTATGTGCCGGACAATTAGGTGGAACAAGTAGCGATCACGGTCAGGCCATCGCACTTGATGCTTCCGGAAATACGTATGTCACAGGAGATTTTACCGGAACCGCCGATTTTGATCCAGGCATAGCGATATTTAATTTAACATCAGCGGGCAATAGTGATGTTTTCATTACCAAATTGGATGGGGTTGGTAATTTATTATGGGCAAAACAAATTGGTGGGGCAAATATGGACATTGGATATTCCGCAACGGTAGATGCTTTTGGAAGTGTTTATACGACAGGTTTTTTTTCTGGAACAGTTGACTTTGACCCTGGAATTGGGGTGTTCAACTTAACTTCAACAGGTGGCCCTGGTTATGCCGATATTTTCATTTCCAAATTAGACGCTTCCGGAAATTTTTTATGGGCAAAACGAATGGGTGGTGCAGCAAATGGCAATACTGGAACATCAGTTATACTTGATGCTTCAGGAAATGTATATACCACTGGTGGCTTTACGGGTACATCTGATTTTGATCCAGGTATAGGTGTCTTTAATTTAACTTCGGCGGGCCTTTATGATATTTTCATTTCCAAATTAGATGCTGCGGGTAATTTTGTGTGGGCAAAAACAATGGGTGGATCGTCAACAGAATTTGGGCTATCCATGAAAATTGATGCTTCCGGCAACTTGTATACCACAGGTTACTTTGCAGGAACAGTTGACTTTGATCCTGGAATTGGAATATTTAATATTACTTCTTTGTTCGGCAGTCGTGATGTTTTTATTTCCAAATTGGATGCTAATGGTAATTTTGTGTGGGCGAAAACAATGGGTGGAAGCGGCATGGAAAACGGTAATGGGATTAGCGTTGACGCTTCTGGCAATATATATACCGTTGGAATCTTTGAAGGAACAGCTGATTTTGATCCAGGTATAGGTGTCTTTAATTTAACTTCAGCGGGCCTTGACGATATTTTCATTTCCAAATTAGATGCAGCTGGCAATTTTGTTTGGGCAAAAGCGATAGGTCAAACAGCAAATGATATCGGCAAATCAATCGCCCTTGATGCATCAGGTAATGTATACACCACAGGCCATTTTACTGGAACAGTTGATTTTGACCTGGGTCCAGGCATATTTAATTTAACTACGCCAGCTGGTTCCATTGATGTTTTTATTTTAAAATTAGATTCTAGCGGAAACTTTGTTTGGGCAAAATCTTTAAGCGGTCCCAGCAGTGAGACTGCCAATTCCATTGCCATCGATGCAGCAGGTAATGTAGATATCGTTGGTTCTTTTGTTGGCCCCACCGATTTTGAACCAGGGCCAGGTGTATTCAATTTAACTTCTTTTGGACCTTTTGATGTTTTTGTTCATAAAATGCTGCCATGTACTCAACCAAATTTACCCACCGCTATTAATGGTGCTACAACGGCGTGCATAGGAGTTGCAAATTCTTACAGCATAGCCTTAGTGCCCGGAGCAACAAGTTATTCATGGAGTTTGCCATCTGGCTGGTCTGGTTCGGGTTCTATAAATTCCACTAGTTTAACTATCAGCTCAAGTGGTATTTTTGGTGTAACAGCATCAAACACTTGTGGTATAAGTTCCATGCAAACATTAAGTGTAACCTTAAGTCCAAACCCAACAATTACAGTAAACAGTGGTTCAATTTGTTTGGGAAATTCATTTACAATGATTCCAAACGGAGCAAATACATATTCTTTTTCAGGAGGTTCAGCAATAGTAAGTCCAACCGCAAATACCAGTTATTCTGTTACAGGAACAAGCACCGCGGGTTGTGTTTCATCTACCGCAGCAATTTCACATGTAACGGTTAACGCTTTACCATTGCCAACAATTACGGTAAATAGCGGTTCAATTTGTTCGGGAACTTCATTTACCATGAATCCTACTGGTGCCAATACGTATACTTTTTCTGGAGGTTCAGCAATTGTAAGTCCAACTGCAAATACAAGTTATTCTGTCACAGGTACAAATATTGCTGGTTGCGTTTCAGCTACAAACGCAGTTGCTAATATAACGGTTAATGCCTTGCCGATAATTGCAGTTAGCAGTGGTTCTTTGTGCTTAGGAAACTCTTTTACAATTAATCCAACCGGGGCAAATACTTATACCTTCTCAAGTGGCTTACCAATTGTTAGCCCAACAGTAACAACAACTTATTCCGTTGCAGGGACTGATGTATTTGGTTGCATCGGAGCCACTATTTGTAATGTAAATGTAGCCTCACTTCCTGCTGTTAATATTATTGCAAGCAATTCTTTGATCTGTGCCAATACATCAGTTTCCCTCACTGCTAGCGGCGCTGTTACATACACCTGGAACTCTGGAAATACTAATGCTATTGAAATTATTACACCGTCGATCACAACCAATTATACTTTAACTGGAACTGACGCAAATGGCTGTACGAACATTTCTGTTTTTACACAGAGTGTAAGTCTATGTACTGGTATAAATAGTAAAGTTATTGAACAAAATATTAAAATCTATCCCAACCCAAACAATGGTAATTTTTCAATTGAATTAAATGAGCCCGCGCAAATAATAATTTATAATACTTTAGGGCAAATTGTTTACGATGAAACAAAGAGTGATCTGAAAAATGACATTTCACTTTCAGGATTTGCAAAGGGCGCTTACTTTATAAAAATTGAATTTACAACTGCAACTTCCTATTATACGAAAATAATTAAATCAGAATAACACTAATTCGAAGACAAGAAAAATCAGCCCTAATAGCATGAACGAAATACTTTCATTCGACAACAAAAAATACATGTTGAATTTCAATAGAGGGGATATTCCTTTGAATATTAGGCAGTATTTCAGAACACAAAATGAATTTATTTACTACTCTACCAAAACTGCGACGGGATTTCCGGTTTTGGAGTTTGCGATTAATACTTTGCGTCACATTACTTTAAAAGACTCACCTCATCTAATCGAGGAATTTTCAATTGTCTTTGATCAATACGCTAAGGGTTTTTTAGAAGGATTTGAAGCTAAATTTGAGCCTTATATAAATACTCCTGAAACGATAAAAGAATCTATTATGATTGCCGTAAGAGGAAATAAAACCGGCTTTCCAGTAAGTTACAAGAACGTAAAAGACTTTGATCAAACCGCCTATTTTAATGAGCAAGCTTTTTTTGATATGGGTTATAAATACGGTCGTCATTATAGGGCGTGGCTCATAGTATTAGAAACTCCTAAATATTTCTCAAACGAAGATTTATTTAAAAGTAGAGAAAGCAAACCAGTCGTGAAAATAATAGAGTCCAAAATGAAATTTGTGAATCTTCTTAGTGAAAAAGGAGTCAAAATTTTACCTCAACTAAAGAGTGAATATTACAAAAGTAAGCCATTAGAATTTGCATCTATGCTAAACGCCCTTTTTAAACTCAAGCTTATTTCCATCAATCCAACGGTATATAACATTGTCGAGTTGCATAGAATGGTAAAAGACGAATTTGGAGACATAGGCACTCGTCAAAGTCTTTCTAGTAACGTAAAGAAAAGCACTGACCACGCTAAAGAGCAACTTATAATTAATATAAATAGAATAAAAACACTTATCTAAATTTCGATAAGCGCCTTTTGCATCTTTCTTGCTTTTAATTTGCAGCAAGAAATGCAAGTAAGAATTGTTACAAATTTGAGCAACCAAAAATGCTTAAATGAATAATATTATTCTTACCCAAATTCCTCTAGAGGATCTAAAAACTGCCATTTCTCAGGCAGTAAAATTTGAAATTGATAAACTTTGCCTCAGTATTCCAAAAGCTGAAACGGAATTTATTACCAGACAACAAACCGCCAAACTTTTAGGTATTAGTTTGCCCACTCTCAATGAATGGAGCAAGCAAGGTATCATCATTTCATACCGGATCGGTACGAGAGTTAGATACAAAAAAGCTGAGGTCGAAAATTCCTTAAGCAAAGTTCAAAGTATAAAATATAACAGGGGTTAATATCTCCTTTTAAGTTTTTTGAAGGACCATGCTAGATAAATTTGCACAAAGTGCGACAACCCAAATTAAAACCGTTATTAAAAAACCTCAGCGTGAGTTGTTAGGAAAAGGAACGGAAATGACTGATGAACGCACTTTGAAGAGTCAATGCAGAAAAAAAATGATTACTCAAACTTTAATGATAAGCCTTGCCAGCATCGCAGAAAAAAAAAGAAATTCTCAATTGCTCAAAGCGTTCTGGAATACCTATTATTGTCGAAGCGAAATTACAAGTGTTGGTGGTAGACTTTATGGTAATTATTGTAAGAATAGATTTTGTCTCGTTTGCAGTGGTAATAGAAAAGCTGAAATGATAAGAAAGTATTTGCCAATCCTCGAAACCTGGACTGAACCTCATTTTGTAACTTTAACTATAAGATCGGTTCGCGCAAAAGATCTTAGAAAATTTATGATGGCCGAAATGCGTGCTTTTAAAAGAATCGAGCGTAAATATTGTAAAAGGAGTCAAAGGGGTAAAGACACTAAATTAGTTGGTATAAAGTCATTAGAATGCAACTTTAACCCAAAAATCAGTAGGTACAATCCCCACCTTCATTTAATCGTTCAAAACAAAGAAATGGCAGAAGTGATAGTTAAAGAATGGTTGACAAGGACAACGTTGAAGCACGCTGAAATTTGGGGACAAAATATTAAAGCAATTGACGACAGGGAGCATAGTCTAATTGAGATTATTAAGTATGGGACTAAAATATTTACAGAACCTGACCCACGAGACAAAAAAAATAAAAAAACAGCAACCCGTTCTATTTATACAAAAGCATTATACAACACAATTGCAAGTATGAAAGGAATAAGGATTTTTGACAGATTTGGTTTTAATTTGCCTAAGGGCAGCGCGCCCAAAACTAACAGAATACTAGCCTTTGAGTGTGAAGATTGGAAACACAATCCTAAAGTAAATGATTGGGAAAATGATGAAAATACCAAATTAACAAACTATTTACCAGATGCAAAATTGCTTAATCTATTATTAAGAGTTGATGCCGACAAGGAATAAATTATCATTAAATTTAATTTCTACCAGAGATGCTGTTAGCTGTTGGGAATTGCTTATTGAAAATTATTAGCAATGAAAAATTAGCTCAAACGTTTAACAGCAATCAATTAAGAAAAGAGTTCATTGAAGATTTAATTTTTGCTTAAATACTTTGCAGGTATTTTTTTTGGCTGGAGTGAATCGAGGTATTTGGAAAAGGCCGCTTTTTTTACCTTTATATTATCAATTAAATTGGTTGCCCATTCCTTATCTAGAATGGAGTTACTATTTAAAATAGCGGTGAGTAGATCATGAGGATAAATTGTCCAATTCGATTTTGCAACAATATACAAAAGAACTTCAATTGACATAAACCTGACTGGTATACCTACTTTATTTGAAAACACTTTAAGTTTTGCCTCGAGATTTATTGTCCCAAAAGAAGATATTATTAGAAAAAATTTATTATCAGGTAAGATGTCTCCCAAATTAGAATAATCTGCTATGTATTCTTCAATCGCCCTAGCGTCTGTGGTTGGAAAAGAATACTTAGTAGAACAACTTTTCGCATCAACCATGAAAGTATATGAATTTGGTTTCGGTGTTGAAATTATTAAATCAGTTCTTTTTTTACCGACCTGAGTCACTGAAACATAATATCCAAAAGCATCAAATATTCTTGCGATTTCTTTTTCAAATTCAGAAGATAATTTAGCGCCTAATTTTTTTGTAAGGGACTTTTTTCCGACTGCAAGATCGTAAACATAATCTTGATCAAAATGTAAAATCTCATCAACATCATGCCCCTCGTCATTCCAACTATGATTCACCCAATCCACACAATAAGCGCCAATTACTTTCATATCATCTATACCTCTGTTAAGAATAATATCACGAGATTTGGCAGAAATTAGATGTCCACTATAGCTTAGTACAGGCTCAAGGAGTTCTTTATGCTTATAAAGAGGATTGTTCTCTTCCTTGAGTAAAACAACGTACTTTGTTGTAATAATCAAGGCTGAAACAATTTCACCAACCAAAAAGAAATAGATTACTTCTTTGTCAATATGCCCATCATATTCCGCTTCTTTAGCTTGAAAGTCAATAGCGTCAAAATATTTAGGGTCTGTTTTTGTCACCATTGTTAAACAAAACACATTTATCGACACGAGCTTCGTTAAAATGAGTTTATAAGAATCTATGTTAGAGAGGTTAGCTTTTGTATGGGAATCTAAAAGCGATTGAAATTTGTCTATTATACTTGCGTTTTCGATAAGGTAAACAATACGAGAACGTGTGCCTTGACACAAAATTCCGTAGTCAGGATTTTTGGCGCCTTCAAAAATATCAACTGGAGCTTTAAGGCCTGCTATTAAATCTATCTCATTTAATAAATCAAATTTGCAATTCTTTAAAAATTCAACTGAAGCCAAATTACTGTTCATACTCTAAAACTTAATTATTATATAATGATTTTGATTATTCTAAATATAAGAAATATTAGTGCGTTCAGTCACTCGTGAATCCATCAAGCAACTAACAAACTTAGCGAAAGCAAAGTTCGTTCTAAACCGACAACTAAAGCGACAACCGTAAATAAAAAACTCCTGTAACATTTTGTATTACAGGAGTTTATCAGTTGTTGTTGTGGTCCCACTTGGAATCGAACCAAGCACCTACTGATTATGAGTCAGTTGCTCTAACCGAATGAGCTATAGGACCAAAATTTTCCCTCAGGAGGGATTGCAAAAATAGATAAAAGCCCCATATTTGCAAAATAATAATGCATCCTATAAAAAATATCATTTTCGACCTGGGCGGTGTTATCATTAATTTAGATACCAATAAAACCATAGCCGAATTTAATAAGCTTAGCTATATGCCTTTTGAGGCCATATACACACAGGCCTCGCAAAGCGATTGGTTTGATAATTTTGATAAAGGCCTTATTTCTACCCAGGAATTTTTGTACGAGATACGCAAACACATTCGTTACCAGGGCCCCGACGATGAATTACTAAGAGCCTGGAATGCTATGTTGCTGGATGTGCCCGAAAAACGACTGGATGTTTTGGTAAAAACAAAACAAAACTACAACACCTTTTTATTAAGTAATACCTGCGAGCCCCATATAGCGGCTTTTGAGCACGATCTGTATATAAAACACGGCGTAAAAAATTTTACAGACTATTTTGACGAGGTGTATTACTCTTGTCGCATGGGCATGCGCAAACCCAATAAAGAGATATTTGAATTTGTATTAAAACAAAACGATCTTAAAGCCGAAGAAACCGTTTTTATTGATGATTCCATTCAACACGTTAAAGGCGCCGGCGAATGCGGCATTAGCGCATTTTTATTACCCAAAGGCGAAGAGATAGGAGATTTTTTAAAAGACCTCCATTTGCTGTAAGCTCAAATATTAGCAATTCACAACTGGGGAAAAGCCACTAAAAGTGGGGTCTTTGTTAAATTTAAGCCACATTAATTTTCACCTTGCTTTTAGCCTTAACTTTAGGACTGTATGAAAAAAGAGGAGAATTCGGAGCATAACAAGGAGGAAAAAAAAGATCCCATAAAAATTACCTTAGCAGATGATGATAAGGATGACCAGCACTTATTTAAAGAAGCGCTTGATCATACGAATGTGCCTGCCGAATTAACCATTAAAAACAACGGACAAGATTTGATGGATAATCTTCACGATCCTGAAATTCCCAATCCCGATATTATTTTTTTAGATATTAACATGCCTGGTAAAAATGGCAAAGAATGTTTAAAAGAAATTAAAGAAGACGAAGCGCTTAAAGATATACCAACTGTAATGTATACTACTTCCACGAATGAGCAGGATATTAATGAAGCTTATCACAAAGGCGCCAATTTATATGTACCAAAGCCCTACTCTTTTTCATCCATCATAAGCATTCTTAAAAATATTTTTACGCTCAAATGGAAACATCTTTTTACAAAGCCAGATAAAAAGGATTTTGTGTTATCTGAAAAAACGGTGGATGTAAAAAATCGTTAACGCGTAAAAAATTATTTTATTCTTATAATGGCTTTGCCTCCGGCCCGGACTGTTGCCCTCGCAAAGCCTCGCTCATTTTACAAAGCCGCGCCCGCGATTAAGCGGAAAGCCCTGCGCGAAATTTTGCTTATTGTTTGCAGGGCGAGGAGGCGACCGGAGGAAGCCACCGCAGCACGACAAACATTTGCAAAATTACCGCAGGCTTGAAGAGAAAGCGCGATAAGGCGCCCAAATAAAAAAGTAGATTTGTGTTTTATATAGATCTAATAAACAACATCACGGCTTCAAAAAATTCTTTTGGCTTTTCTGCATGTATCCAATGGCCCGAACCTAAAACAGTTTCTAATTTATATTTTGGAAAATGTTTTTCAAAATCCTGCAGATCACTTTCTGCTATGTAATTAGATCTTTCTCCACGCACCACTAAAGTTGAAACCTCGCTAGTGCCCGCCGGCAAAGCAACGCCAATGTTGTTATAATTTTGTGTAATGGTTTTTAAGTTAAAACGCCAATCCATAATATTATTTTCGGTATCGCGCCAATAAATATTCTTCAATAAAAATTGTTTGGTGCCAAAATCACTTAAGTACTCATTTAAAACAACCTCTGCTTCTTTGCGTGTTTTTATTTGTGTAAAATCAACCGCATTTAATGCCTTCAACACCTCATCGTGATGAGGCTCATAGGCGCGTGGCGAAATATCGGCCACAATTATTTTTGCTGCAATACCTTTGTATTTTAATTCAAAGAACATGGTTACTTTACCGCCCATGCTATGGCCCAAAATAATAGGATCCTTTAACTGCTGTTCATCAATAAATTCTTTAAGATCATCGGCCATTACTTCATAGTTCCAAACATCGCTGTGTGGCGATAATCCGTGGTTACGAAGATCTAAAGTAAAAACATGCAGGCCTTTTTCTGCAAATTGCTTTGCCAGTGTGTTCCAGTTATCGCTCTGGCCAAACAAACCATGCATAATAATTAATGGCTGTCCTTGTCCGAATTCTCTGTATGCTAATTTCATTTCAGTTGTCGTAAATATAATTGTACAGTATTCTCTAAACCAAAATACAACGCATCGCTAATTAAAGCATGCCCAATAGATACTTCCAATAAATTTGGAACATTTTGTTTAAAGAATTTAAGATTGTCTAAACTCAGGTCGTGGCCGGCGTTTACACCCAGGCCTAATTCGCCGGCTAATTTTGCTGCTGCTGTAAATGGCTGTATTACTTTTTCTTTTTCTGTAAAAAATAAACGCGCGTATTCTTCGGTATATAATTCAATTCTATCTGCCCCGGTTTCTTTTGCACCTTTTACCATTTCCAAATTGGCATCTACAAAAATAGAAGTACGGATATTGTTTTTTTGAAACAAAGCAATCATTTCTTTTAAATACGCTTTATTTTTTAGCGTGTCCCAACCGTGATCGCTCGTTAGCTGACCTTGTGTATCGGGCACCAATGTTACTTGTTGAGGCTTTACTTCTAAAACAAGATCAACAAACTTTTGTTCTTTGGGATTGCCTTCAATATTAAATTCTGTTTTTAAAATGGGTTTTAATTCACGCACATCTTTGTAAGTAATGTGCCTTTCATCAGGTCGCGGATGCACTGTAATACCATGTGCGCCAAAGCGCTCTATTTGCTGCGCAGCTTTAATTACATCAGGAATATTGCCTCCCCGCGCATTGCGCAAAGTGGCTATTTTGTTTATGTTTACGCTTAATTTAGTCATTCTGAGGTCTTTAATTATTTGTTACTTTTTGCTAAAAGCTCAGTAAAGCTAATTAATTTACATAAATTTGAGAAAGAAATATGTTAGTTGTTGATCTTATAACAGACGAAATTCCACCACTTAAAACCACCGATACGGTTGAGCTTGCTTTGGATTGGATGGAACAATTTAAAGTGTCGCATTTGCCTGTTGTAAAAGATCGCGAATTAGTTGGCCTTGTTTCTGAAACTGATCTTTTGGATTACAACCATCCTGAAGAACAAATTGATGCCAGTAAATTGCATTTAATGCGCCCGGCAATTCATATTCACCAGCATACTTACGAATTAGTAAAATTAATGACCAGTTTAAACCTGACGTTAATACCCGTGTTGGATGAGAACGAAAAATACAAAGGCTGCATAACATTAAAAGGCATTGTTCAAAATTTAAGCACAATGATCTCGGTACAAAATCCGGGAGGTGTAATTGTGCTTGAGTTAAATCAAAACGATTATTCGGTTACACAAATTGGAAATATTATTGAAGGCAACGATGCTAAAATTTTAAGCCTGCACGTTTCTTCGCAGCCCGATAGCATGAAGTTGGAGGTAACTATAAAAGTTAACCGCGAAGATCTTTCAAGCATTATTCAAACATTTAACCGTTACAATTACGTTATTAAAGCTACGTATTCGCATAGCGATTATGAAACAGGAATGAAGGATCGTTTAAACGAGTTTCTTCATTTTTTGAATATCTAAATCTCAAAGTTATTTTCTTTATTTTTTTATAAATTATTTGGGCGTGTCCCTACGGGTCGGGCTATTACGGGCTCCGCTTCGCTGCGGCTTTTTGCCTTACCAGGCAAAAGAGCTAAACCCTTCATATCCCTCACGCGCATCTGCGTATTAGGATTCGCGATCTGCGTTAGGGATTGTAGCGAAAATCCTTTTTGAGAGGAACGAGCAAAAAGATTGAAGCGAAAAGCCCGGGCCGAAGGCAACGCCCAAAAAAAGTAATTAATGATTTTCTGGTGAAAAATAGTCATTCATTTTATCCGCAAATTCCTGCGGAGTCACCGCATCTTCTAATTTAAAATCGCCAATACGTGTACGACACAGTTTTGTAAGGTGCGCGCCACTACTTAATGCCAGGCCAAAATCGCGTGCAATACTGCGAATGTAGGTTCCTTTACTGCAAACAATTCTAAAACTAACGGTTGGCATACTGACGTTTGTAATTTCAAATTCTTTAATTTCTATCTCGCGCGATTTCATCTCCACTTCCTCGCCTGCCCTTGCCATTTCGTAGGCGCGTTTGCCGTTTATCATTACCGCGCTAAAAATTGGTGGTACCTGTTGTTGTATGCCTGTAAAATCTTTTGCCGCTTGTTGTATGGCTTCCAGGGTAATATGTTCTGTAGGAAAAATTTTATCTACTTCTTTTTCGAGATCGAAACATGGGGTGGTTGCGCCTAGTAAAAAAGTGCCGGTGTATTCTTTTTCCATTCCCATAAGATCGTTTATGGTTTTTGTTCTTTTGCCAGTGCAAACAATTAATAAACCTGTTGCTAAAGGATCGAGCGTGCCGGCGTGGCCAATTTTTGGCTTTACTTTTACGCCGTCTACAATTAAAGAAGGATGTGTTTTGATAGCGTGCTTTAATTTATTTACCGCCTGAAAACTGCTCCAGGTATAGGGTTTGTTAATTAATAGAACTTCGCCGGTATAAAAATTATAATCCATCTTTAAAAATCATTCAAAAAAAGTCCCTCTCCTTAGGAGTTTTTCAATTGTTTGGCTCCTTCTCCTTTGGAGAAGGCGGGGGATGAGGCTTTAAAATACTTCTTTGGCTACTTTTTTTGTAGCCTCAGAAGTGCCCATGGTATAAAAATGTAAGCAAGGCACATTTGCTTTCACTAACTCTTTACTTTGCTGAATACACCATTTAATACCTGCTTCCTTAACGGCTTTATCATCTTTACATTGTTCCAGCTCTTCATAAAAAGGTTGTGGAATATCGATGTGAAAAATTTTAGGAAGCGTTGTGATTTGTTTTTTAGTGCTTAATATTTTTAAACCCGGAATAATTGGAACAGTAATTCCATTTTCGCGACAAAGTGCAACAAAGTCAAAATACTTTTTATTATCAAAGAACATTTGCGTTACAACATACTCTGCACCAGCATCAACTTTTGCTTTTAAATACTTAAGATCGCTAATAATATTTGGTGCCTCAAAATGCTTTTCAGGATAACCGGCAATACCAATACAAAAATCAGTTGGCGCAGCATCTTTCATTTCTTCATCTAAATATTGAGCCCTGTTCATTTCTGTAATTTGTTTTACAAGATCG
This sequence comes from Chitinophaga pinensis, assembly GCA_943369995.1. Taxonomy (GTDB): domain Bacteria; phylum Bacteroidota; class Bacteroidia; order B-17B0; family Aurantibacillaceae; genus Aurantibacillus. Next base: position 35,520 of record CALRPF020000008.1, on the reverse strand, counting down.
AGCGCATAGGCATGGCCGTTCGGTTCAGGCACAAAAGCGGCTTCTGTTTTAATACTATCGCCTCTTAAGGCTAATACATTATCAATTCCTAAGAATTGAAGATCTATTAACGCATTCTCTGTTTCTTCTTTTGTAAAACCGCCACAAATAATATGAGGTACAGCTTCTACATTATATTTATTCATAATGGCGGCGCAAATACCAACGGTGCCGGGACGTTTACGAATACTTACTTTTTCTAAATAACCCCCATCGCGTTTTTTATAGATATATTCTTCGCGATGATAAGTAACATCAACAAAGGCAGGTTTAAATTCCATTAATGGATCAATACCATCGTAAATGCTTTGAATACTTTTTCCTTTTAAGGGTGGAAGGATCTCGATAGAAAATAAAGGTTTCTTACTTTGAGAAAGCTTTTGTGTTAACTTCATAAATTGTATTAATTGACAGAGATAATTTCTTTTATTTCGGGAACTGCACGTTTAATGGTTTCTTCTATTCCTGCTTTCATGGTCATATGGCTCATATTACAGGTTTTGCAAGCGCCTTTTAATTCTAATTTAAGAATGCTACCTTCTGTAATATCTATAACCTCTACATTACCGCCATCTGCCTCTAAATAGGGGCGAATAGAATCTAATGCTTCTTCAACTTTTTTATGCAGTGCTGCGTCCATCCTCTAAATTTAAAGCAAAGATACAAGTATAGGAGAACTTACCAAAAACAATTCGTTTACTTTATTGTGCATTTGACTTGTTAAATGCGTTAAATTTTAAGTACTTTGCCAATAATGGAAGAAGACAACTTAATATTTGGCACCCGCGCTGTTATTGAAGCAGTAGAAGCGGGAAAAGACATCGAAAAAATATTCATTCAAAAAGGCTTATCTAACGAGTTATATCATCAATTGCGAACTGCCCTTAAAGGGCAAGCCGTGCCTATTCAAATTGTACCGCCCGAAAAATTAAAACGCATTACCGATAAAAACCATCAGGGTGTGGTAGCTTATTTAACAGAGATAAATTATTATAATACCGAAGAGCTTTTAGCCAGTGTTTTTGAAAAAGGAAAAACTCCGTTGGTATTGATTTTGGATCGTGTAACAGATGTTAGAAATTTTGGCGCCATTGCGCGAGGTGCTGAATGCGCGGGTGTGGATTTTATTATCATCCCCAGCCGCGGGGCAGCGCAAATTACAGGCGACGCCATAAAAACAAGTGCCGGCGCGTTGCACAGAATAAAAGTTTGCCGCGAAGATAATTTAAAGAACACACTTGACTATTTAAAAGAAAGTGGCTTACAGGTTGTTTCTTGTCACGAAAAAACAGATACATTAATTTACAATGCTGATTTTACAAAACCAACCGCTATTATTGTTGGCAGCGAAGAGAATGGCATTAGCAACGAATACATTAAACGCAGTGATGTGGAAGTAAAGATACCTATGGCCGGTAAAATAGCGTCGCTAAACGTTTCCGTGGCTTCGGGTATTGTTTTGTTTGAAGCGGTAAAACAAAGGTTATAGTGTTTTATTTAAGATCAATATTTTTTATTTCTATTTGTTTTCTTTTTGTCAGTTGTGAAGACATGGCTAAAAGAATTATTGAAGAATCTGTAAAAGGCAGCCGTATTAACGATTCATTAAAAGAACTGAGGGAAGAATTTCCAATTTCAAAAGACCAGGAAATGGTTGAAAGAAAAAAAGTTGGTGACGATAGCTTGTTTTTAGTGCGTAGCTATTTTCTGACAAAAGGAAAATATTCAGAATGCTGGTATAAGGAAAATAAATTACATGGCCTTTCAAAATTTTATTATCGTAATGGTAAACTAAGCCATTCTTGCGTGTACAAAAACGATATGCTGGTGGATATGATAGAATCTAATTTTCCGGATGGGAGTGCGCGTGCCGATAGCAAAATAAAGAATGGAACCGGTAACGTAAAACTCTATCACCCAATAACTTTTAAATTATATATTGATTGTGATCTTAAATACGGGCAAAGAACCGGCAAGTATTTATCGTACTATGCAAATGGCAGGCCTCACGAAAATTATATTTTATTAAATGATAGTGCTATTGGTGATTATACCGTAAAATACAAATCAGGAAATGTAAAATCGCAACGGCGTGACGTTAAAGGTAAACTAACTTACAGTAGTTTTTATGAAACGGGCAACCCGCAAAAAATTGAAATATGGGAAGATAATAAATTCAAAAGTGCTAATTTATTTGATGAGAGAGGAAACGTTACTGAGCAAACGTGGATTGAACGCGATAATTTTAAAAGTATAAAAAGCTTTTACGGCTCAAAGAACATATTATTGTCGAGAGGAAATTACCTTAATCAAAAAAAGCAGGGCAGCTATGAATATTTTTATGAAGATGGAACGAAAAAGGCACTTGAGCAATATGAACAAGACGATTTGCTTTCTGAAAAAAGATGGCACGAAAACGGAAATTTAGCGCTTGAGGCAACTTATAAGAATGGCGAATACCAAGGCGTATACAAAGATTATTATGCAAATGGTAAATTACAACGCGAACAGCATTATGTAGAAGGTGTTAAACAAGGCAAATACATTAGTTATTTTGATAATGGTTTCAAATACAACGAAGGAAATTTTGTTGATGGTAAACCAAAAGGCCCTGTAAAGATTTATACCCGCGATGGTAAGTTTGACAGGATAAAAGAATATTAAAAACAACTTCGCAAAAATTTCCTCAGCGCTTTATTGCTTTCCCTTGGCGATTCTAAAAAACCGAAATGCCCATCGTGTTCTAAATACAAAACAGTTTTGTTTTTAATTAATGCTGCCTGTTCTAATAATTGTTCGTAAGGCAAAATATTATCTTCTTCGCCTATCACCATCATTATTGGGTATTCTACCAAACCTAAAATAATATCGCGTCTTGGGCGGTCTCTCATGCCGTGCAATGCAGCAATAATACCTTTTTTACTTGTTTGTTTTGCAATAGCAGTTGCAAAAGCAACTTCTTCTTTTAAATATTTTAAATTTTTTGTTGCGAATAAATTTTTTATTGTTGCCTTTGTATAAATGCCGCGATTGGCTTTTACCGCATTAATTGCGCGCAGGCGGTCTTTTTTCTTTTCTTCACTATCGGCATAGGCGGTGCTATGATACAAACACAAACCTTTTAAATGATCGGGGTAAAGATCGGCAAATGCAAGCGCCACATAGCCACCCATGCTATGTCCTATAATTACATATTTTTTTAAACGCAAATGATCCATCACCGATCTTACGCATTTAGCCATCAAATCCATACTGTGCGCATAGCCTACACACTCGGTATCGCCATGGCCCGGCAGATCGATAGCGATTACTCTGTATGATCTCGAAAGCTCATTTATGGTTTTTTCCCAAATCTTATGCGAGCCTAAATAACCATGCAGCAATACAATTACTTTACCTTTTCCTTTATCAAAAAAAGTAACTCTTTCATTTTTGTATTTAGTTGTTTTAATCATTTAATTAAAAACAAATTTAACCGCATTATCCGGATATTCAAATTAGACGATCAAAATTCACTATACTAAAAATGAACATTTAGCGTTATCACAAAACAGCTTTTTTATTAGACTTAGTTTATACACACATGAAGAAAATTATTTTTAGTTTATTATTAGCCACGGGTATATTTCATTTAAAAGCACAGGATTCTTTAAAAAAACTACAGATAGGATTGGATTATACAATGGGTAATACTACTATTGGTAAAGGAAATATTTTTACTTCAATTGTTATTGGCAAAGGAAAGCATGTTGCTTTTTTAGGCCCTGCTTTTATTTATGGATTACCTCATAATCCATATCGCCCAATATATGGAATACAGGCGGGCCACCAAGTATATCCAAACGGAAGAGATAACAGATTTAATTTATTTTTTGAATACGATTTTAATTTTATGAAGTTCAAATTGACGCAAAATTATTATTCTTATAATTCTTCCGGGGTAAAAAATGTAACTACAGAGTTCTCCTCGCTTGATAATTATTTAGGTTTTGGTTTTAGATTAAACCTTATTGAAGGGCTTTATTTTAAAACAAATGTTGGTTTGGGAGCTGTTATACATCATCAACAAGTGATATAAGAATATTTTGATGGCTCGTCTAAAAATTATGATAGTGGAAAGCAATTTTATGTTATAAGGCTACCGCAATATTTTTTAAGCCCTTATTATAAAAATAACTACTTTAAGACGGGTCAGATAGTTAGTATATTTAAAATTGGGCTTGGATGGGATCTTTATTCATTTAAAAAGAAATCCAAATAATCTTAAAACATCTCTTCATACCACATTTAAGGTATATGAATTAGGTCTAAAAACAAGTAATTTTATACTTCAATTATGGAATCTTTAGATCATCTTAAAATTGGCCAAACGGCTGTAATTAAGTCCTTTGCAAACGAGGCCCTTAGCTCAAAATTAATTGAGATGGGTTGCTTGCCGGGCGAAATTGTAAGCCTTTCTAAAACCGCACCCTTAGGCTGCCCTATGGCCATTCATATTGCGGGTTATGAATTAAGCCTTCGTAAAGATGAAGCCGCCTCTGTATTAATAGAATTGGTGGCCTAAATTTTTGTCGGATAATAAACAAAATAATCATTTAAAGGTTGCCCTGCTTGGAAATCCAAATGCCGGCAAATCCAGTGTTTTTAATGGTTTAACCGGTCTTAAACAAAAAACCGGTAATTATGCCGGTGTTACCGTAGACAGGCAGGAAGGCTTTACAGGCTTTTTACACCAGGGAAATAAAATTGATCTTTCTATCCTTGATCTTCCCGGCATTTATAGTCTTTTCCCAAAATCAAATGATGAAGAGATTGCCTGCAAAACCCTGTTGGACGAAAGAGAGAACATTGATGTAGTAGTTATAGTTGTTGATGCCTCTAACCTTAAGCGTAATTTATTATTAGCCACACAGCTTATTGATCTTAAATTTAAAACGGTTGTTGCGCTAAACATGATAGATGAGGCCGATGCGCAAAACATAAAAATAAATACCGCCGAACTTCAACAAACTTTAGGCGCGGAAATTGTTCCACTAGATTCGCGCAGACAAAAAGGTTTTTCAAAATTAAAAGAAGCCATTGTAAACGCTAAAGTAAGCGAGAGTTTTTTTTATGATCTAAATGCCAGCTTTATTAAAGAATATAATAACTACAAACACTTTATTATAGCCACACTTGCGTCTGTAAAGAACAAAGAAACAATGCAGCTGGAAAATGCAGATAAGATCTATCGCTTTAATACCATAAATTACATAATTTCAAAAAGTGTACAAAGCCCCGAACAGTTATCTTCTAAAAAGATAACTTCAAAAATAGATGCCATTACCACTCACAAAATTTATGGCTATTTTATTTTATTACTGGTTCTGTTTTTAGTGTTTCAATTTATTTTCTTTATCTCCGAAACACCAATGAACTGGATTGAAACCGCCTTTTTAAATTTAGGCGAAATCATTCATGAACATTTACCAAAAGGACAATTGAACGATCTGGTTGTAAACGGATTAATTGCCGGCATAAGTGGAGTGGTTATGTTCATTCCGCAAATTGCTTTTTTGTTTATGTTCATTGGCTTCCTAGAAGACAGTGGTTATATGGCCCGCGCCAGTTTTATTATGGATAAGATCATGCGACGCTTTGGACTAAACGGCAAATCTGTTATTCCCTTAATTAGCGGCACGGCCTGTGCAGTGCCCGCTATTATGGCAACCCGCGCCATTAGTAATACGAAAGAAAGATTGATAACCGTTTTTATTTTACCCCTAATAAGCTGTTCTGCACGTTTACCGGTTTATACCTTGCTTATTTCGGTTATGTATCCTAACAGTAAATTCCTGGGCATCTTTAATTCAAAAGGTGCTGTGTTGTTTTTACTTTACCTTTTAGGATTTGGTGTTACTTTGCTTACCGCTTTTGTTTTAAAGAAAATTTTAAAAACAAAAGAAACTTCTTTTTATGTAATGGAATTACCTGTGTACCGCTGGCCACAAGCCAAGAACATTGGCATTATGATGTTCTCTAAAGTAAAAGTATTTATTAAAGAAGCAGGGAAAGTAATTTTAGCAATATCAATTGTATTGTGGTTTTTAAGCACACATGGCATGAGCAGTAAATTTGCAGAATTAGAAATAAGACAAGCAGCGCTACAAAACAATGAGCTTACAAAAGATTTGGAAGAATTAAAAAAACTAGAAACGCAAAAATTACAGCAATCGTACATTGGGCAATTTGGGCAATTTATTGAGCCCGCAATAAAACCAATGGGCTATGATTGGAAAATAGGTATTGCATTGATAACTTCTTTTGCTGCGCGCGAAGTTTTTGTTGGCACCATGGCCACGATTTACCAGGCCAACGATGAAGATACGGACAAAGGCATAAAGCAAAAACTGCTAACAGAAAAAGATGAGGCCGGCGCATTAAGATATACGCCGGCTGTTTGCTGGTCATTACTGTTATTCTACGCATTTGCCTTACAATGCATGAGCACAATAGCTGTTGTTAAACGCGAAACAAAAAGCTGGAAATGGGTGGCTGTGCAATTAGTGTTTATGTCAACACTGGCCTATTTGTCGGCTTTTGGCGCCTATCAATTACTTTCGTAATCAATCTTTTGGGTCGCTTATCCTTAAAATTCCCCATTAGCACCAAATTGCTTTTAATATTTTGGTATTCAATAAATTAATTACATTTTTACACCAAAATTATTAAAAAATGACCTCACGTATTTTAATTTCTGCAACAGCCGCCTTTGTTCTTATTTCGGCCTGTCATAATACAAAAAAAACTACTGCAACCGCTGTGATAGATGAACCCGCTATTCTGCTTGATACCATAAGTGTTGTTGCTAATGAAGTTCCTAAAAAAGAAAATTATCGCGCGTCAAATCCGCGCACAACAGATATTATTCATACGCGCTTAGATGTTAATTTTGATTGGACCAATTCCCGCATGAATGGTAAAGCTCTGATAAAAGCAAAACCCTATTTCTACCCTACAAATATGCTTTATTTAAATGCCCGCGGCATGGACATTAAAAGTTTAACGGTTTCGGAAATACTTTTCCTGCCTGTAAATAAAAAAGTTGGCAATAAAATAATTGATGCCGGTGTTGAAGAAAAATTAAGTGCTGTTGCGGCAGCAAGTTATAAATACGAAAATGATTCTTTAAAGATCAATCTTGGAAGAATATTTAGTAACGAAGAAAAATATTACGTTGAGATCGTTTATGTTTCAAAACCAAACGAATTAAAACAAGGCGGAAGCAACGCCATTAGCAGCGACAAGGGTTTGTATTTTATAAATCCAACCGGAGAGAATGTGTATAAAATGCCACAGATATGGACACAGGGCGAGACACAATCTAACTCTGCCTGGTTTCCAACCATTGATAGTCCGAACGAAAAAATGACCCAGGAAATCTTCATGACGGTTGAAGATAAATTTACTACTCTATCTAACGGTTTGCTGGTTGATGCAAAAAAGAACGCCGATGGAACAAGAACCGATCATTGGAAATTAGACGAAGCGCATTCGCCATATCTAGCTATGATGGCTGTTGGTGAATTTAAAAAAGTGGTAGATGAGCCCTGGAAAGATAAAGAAGTAAGTTATTACGTAGAAAAAGAATATGAAAAGCACGCGAAAGCCATTTTTGGCGATACTAAAGAAATGATTGAATTTTATTCGACAAAACTTGGCGTGCCTTATGCTTGGCCAAAATATGCGCAAATTGCCGTACGCGATTACGTAAGCGGTGCCATGGAAAACACGAGCGCTACATTGCATGGGGATTTTGCAGTGTATCAAACCACAAGAGAAACGATAGACGGAAAAAAAGGAAATTCAATTATTGCACATGAATTATTTCACCAATGGTTTGGCGATTTAGTTACCTGCGAAAGTTGGAGTAACCTACCATTGAATGAAAGCTTTGCTACCTACGGCGAATACATGTGGGAAGAATATAAATTTGGAAGAGACGCTGCCGATTACCACCATTACAATAGCCGCGAAGGATATATGGCTTCGGATAAAGAAGTAAATCTTATTCGTTTTAATTACGAACAGCGTGAAGACATGTTTGATGGTTTTAGCTATAATAAAGGCGGGCAAGTACTACACATGTTGCGTAAGGTTGTTGGCGATAACGCATTTTACGCTTCTTTAAAAAATTATTTAGAAACAAATAAATTTAAATCGGCAGAGATCCACAACTTACGTTTGGCTTTTGAGGAAACAACCGGCCAAGATCTTAACTGGTTCTTTAATCAGTGGTTCTTAAACCGTGGCCGTCCGTCTATCACCTTCACAAAAAAATATAACGCTTCTGCCAACAACTTAGAAATTACAATTGAACAAACGCAGAACTTTAAAAAATATCCTTTATACGTTTTACCACTTGAAATAGATGTTTACGTAAATGGAAAAGCAGAGCGTACTCACATTGTTGTTGCAGAGCCAAAACAAAGCTTTAATATAAAAACAAGTGGCCAACCACAACTCGTAAACTTTGACGCAGAAAGACAATTGTTGTGCAATCTTGAATACGAAAAAACGCAGGAAGAATATATCTTCCAATACAAAAATGCACCTTTGTTTGAAGACCGTTATGAGAGTTTAAAAAAACTGGATACAAAATTGGCAGACGCAAATGTGTATGCGCTTTTTAAATTAGCCGCAGAAACCGACAAGTATTTTGTTATACGAAATTATGCCATTGCAAAGCTGGGCGATGCAACTGCTGATAAAATGCAGGAAGTAAAAACAACGCTAACCTCTATTTATAATTCTGATAAAAACACAAGAACCCGCGCTAAAGCTTTAACGATCTTAAATAAAAAATTTGCTGCCGATGCTGATGTAAAAGCACTAAATTTAAAAGCCTTGAATGAACAATCATATGCTATTTGCGGCGAAGCGCTAGAAGCGATCGGAAAAAACGATCCTAAATTAGGGATGGAAAAAGCAAAAGCTTTTGAGAGCGAAGGCGGTAAAGATGTTTTATTTCCGGTTGCAGAATTATATTCAAACCATGGTGGTGACGAACAGATCGTTTTCTTTCAAAATAATTTAAAACAATTTAATGGTTTTGAGTTAATGGGTTATCTTGGCATGTATGCAAAAACTGCTAAACGTTGTACTTCCGCCGTATCTGTAATTACAGCAGTTGGCGATCTCAATACTATTGGCAAAGGCGCTAACCGCTTTACGAAATTCAGCGCTGCAAAAGGCATAAGAGATATTTTAACCGTTTGGGAAGGAAAAGAAAAAGCTTTAAAAGCGCAATTAGAAACTGCTAAAAAAGAAAACAAGGATGTTACTGCGCTTGAGAAAGACCTTAAAATGACAAGCGAAACAAAAGACATTATCGCAAAAAAATATGCCGAAATTAAATAAGTATCTCTATTAATTATTAAGCCTCGCAAAATTTGCGGGGCTTTTTTGTTTCTATTAAATTAATTGATATTTTTAAAGTCTATGAAAAAATGGCTGGCCTTTGCAACAATAATCTTGAGTTTTCTTTTTACGGCTTGCCAACCTCCCGAAAAAATAGATAATAAAGCTATTAAAGTGGTAATGCAATTCAACGAAAAATGCCCCATGATGATAGATGCAGAAACACGCATGGATGGCATTGAAATTAAAAACGGCAATACCATCGTTTACAAATACACCCTTATTAATTTATTTGCTTCAAAAGTTGACACCTCACAGTTTAATAGGGCCTTAAGGCCTGGAATTATTAACACTATTAAAACAAATGCAGAATTAGACGAGCTAAAACGTATTAAATCAAGTTTTGAATATTATTATAAAGACAGGGAAGATAAATTTATCTATTCATTTGTGATAACACCCAAAGATTATACCGATTAAAAATAAAAATATGGCATCAAGCGAAATAGAAAAAATACTTTTTATTGATATTGAAACGGTTCCGGTAACTTATAAATACAACGATCTTGATGAAAGCTCGAAAGATCTTTGGAATAAAAAATGGCAATACAATAAAGAAATTTCGCCCGAACAGCAATATAGCAAAGCCGGCATTTACGCCGAGTTTGCCAAAGTAGTTTGCATTGGCCTTGGTTTCTACAATCAAAAGAAATTTCGTGTAAAAGTTATTGCATCAGATAACGAAGTTGAAATACTGAATCAATTCTCTGAACTATTAAAAACACATTTTAACACCTACGCACACCTGTTATGCGCACACAATGGTAAAGAATTTGATTTTCCCTTTTTATGCCGCCGGTTTTTAATTAACAATTTACCGCTTCCAAAAATATTACAAATTCAGGGCATGCGCCCATGGGAGGTAAAACATATTGACACGATGGATCTTTGGAAATTCGGAGATGTTAAGAATTTTAGTTCGTTAAATCTCTTAGCGCACGTTTTAGGCATTCCATCACCAAAAGATGAAATAGATGGCAGTATGGTTGCCAAAACCTTTTACGAAGAAAAAGACCTTGAAAAAATAGCTAAATATTGTAAAAAAGATGTTATCACTCTGGCCCGGGTTTACAATCGCTTTGCAGGATCTGGAAATTTAAATGATGATGATATTATTTTTGTGTAACTTCAAACAAAATTTAAAAACGCTCTTATATGGCGCCTCGTATAGCAATTATTGGTAGCGGAAGTTGGGCAACTGCACTGGCAAAATTGCTGCTTAATAATACTTCAAAAATAAACTGGTTCATTCGCAAGAGGGAAGATATTGATCTTTTTAAAGAGCACCGTAATAATCCAAAATATTTAAGCTCAGTTGAGTTTGACATTTCTAAAATAAATTTTTTTGATTCAATTTCTGATTGCATTAAAAATTCTGATTTTATAATTCTTGCTATTCCTTCTGCTTTTTTAAACACATCGTTTGCGGATCTGAAAGAAAAAGATCTGAAGGATAAAATTATTTTTTCTGCCATTAAAGGTATTGTGCCCGAACATAATTTAATTGTTGGTGAATATTTAAATACCATTTACAAAGTACCGTTTCAAAACATCGGCGTTATAACTGGTCCGTGCCATGCAGAAGAAGTTGCAATGGAAAAATTAAGTTATTTAACCATTGCTTCTCAAAATATTGAGAACGCAACAGCCTTAAGCAATTTATTAAATTGTCGTTATTTAAAGTCATCTGTTAGTGATGATATTTATGGCACCGAATACTCAGCCGTTTTAAAAAATGTAATTGCAGTTGCAGGAGGTATTTGCCACGGCCTTGGTTATGGTGATAATTTTTTAGCGGTGCTGGTAAGTAACGCTATTCAGGAAATAAAACGTTTTGTAGATGAAGTGCACCCGATTGACAGAGACATAAAAGCCTCTGCGTATCTTGGTGATCTTCTGGTAACAGCCTACTCACAATTCAGTCGTAACCGCATGTTTGGCACCATGCTTGGCAAAGGGTACGGCGTTAAACGTGCGCAATTAGAAATGAATATGATAGCCGAAGGTTATTATGCAGTGAAGTGTGTGTATGAGATAAATAAAAAATATAATGTGCACATGCCAATCACAAATGCTGTTTACAATATCATTTACAAAAATAAAGATGCCGGAAAAGAAATAACCGAATTGTCTAACCTATTATCATAAGCCCTTGAAAAACTTTGCACTTGTAATTTCTGTTCTTATGCATCCTTTGCTAATGGCAACTTACATGTGTCTTTTGTTGTTTTTCGGAATTCACAATACAGTGTACGATTACCTTACGCCTTTTGAAACTAAATGGCGTATTTCTGTTATTGTATTTATGTTCTCTTTTGTTTTCCCGGTTTTAAATATTTATATTTTAGTAAAACTAAAACGCATTCCTAATCTTACTCTTTCTAACCAAAAAGACAGAACATTTCCATTGTTTATTACGGCCTTGTTTTATTTTGGATTATTTTATTTAATGATGGATATCAATATCTGGAACAGCATTAAGCTTTTTATTATCGGCGGTGCGGTTTGTATTTTGCTGACAACCATTATTAATTTAAAATATAAAATCAGTGCGCACATGGTTGGCCTTGGAGGCGTGCTGGGTATTTTAATTGCGGTATCGTATTTAATTAAGTTTGATATGACGCCTTATTATATTGCGGTTATTATAATTGCGGGCCTTGTTGGCTGTGCCCGTTTGGTGTTAAACGAACACAAACCGGCGCAATTGTATTTGGGCTTTTTTTTAGGATTAATAGTGCAAAGTGTTTTGTTTTTTAGTTTGCAAAAAATAACCTTTGCTTAAACAAATAAATTTTGAATTTAGTAATTGGCGCCACAGGGATTTTAGGAGGACACGTTGTTTTAAAGCTTTTGCAAAACAACCAACCTGTTATTGCCGGCAAACAAAAAACCAGCGATCTTAAAAAAGTAGAAAAACTATTTTCTTATTACGATACAAACTACAAACAGCTTTTCGAAAAAATTAAATGGGTAGATATTGATGTTACCGATATATATTCCATTGAAGAAGTTTTAGAAGGAATTACAAACGTATATAACTGTTCGGGCTTTGTATCATTTAATAAAGCTGACCGAAAAAAACTTTTCCAGATAAATGAAGCCGGCGCTGCAAATGTTGTAAATGCTTGTCTGCAAAAGAACATTGCTGCACTTTGTCACGTAAGCTCTATTGCAACAGTTAATAATTCAGATTATATTATACCATTAAACGAAAGTGTTTTTTGGAAATCTTCAGGCAAAGAAAGCGATTATGCTATTAGTAAACATAATGGCGAACGCGAGGTTTGGCGAGGCGTTGAGGAAGGTTTAAATGCAGTGATCGTAAACCCGGGTGTAATTTTATCATCTGGCTTTTGGGATCAGAGCAGCTCACAACTATTTAATGTTTGTTATAAAGGAAATAAATTTTATACAGATGGGCAGGCCGGATACATTGCTGCGCCTGATGTTGCAGCCTGCATGATAGAACTGGTTGAAAAGCGCTTATTTGCGAACCGTTATATTTTAATTGAAGAAAATTACTCTTTTAAAGAGATATTAAGTTTAATTCAAACACAGTTAAACCGCCCAAAACCCAGTATTAATGCAGGCAAGAATCTTCTTGAATTAGCAAGTACACTGGAAGCATTTATGTGTATGTTTTCTCGAAAACCGCGCCGAATCACAAAACCGGTGATACATGCTGGCTTAAACAAACAAGCGTTCTCAAACAGCAAGATAAAAGCAATCTATTCCCATGGCTTTACGCCTGTAAATCAAGCAATTGAGAAGATCTGTAAAGATTTTTTAATAGATAAAACCAGTAAATAAGCGCAAAATCTTCTTTTTTTTCTAAAAATTAAATTTTATCAATAAAATTTTTGTTTTTGTAGATTAAATATCTAATTTAGTCTATTATTTTAAGAAATTTTAAGGAAACGTATGCACATTGCTATTGCAGGGAATATAGGGTCAGGGAAAACAACTTTAACATCGTTACTAGCGAAACATTACAAATGGCACGCGCATTATGAAGATGCAGACGACAACCCTTATTTGAATGACTTTTACGAAGATATGCAGCGTTGGTCCTTCAATTTACAGGTGTACTTTTTGAACAACAGGTTTAATCAGATATTGGACATTAGAAAAGGCAAACATTCGGTAGTTCAGGATAGAACTATTTATGAAGATGCTTACATTTTTGCTCCTAACCTTCACGCAATGGGCTTAATGACTTCACGCGATTACGATAATTATTTTTCATTATTTAAATTAATGGAAAGCTTGATAAAAGCCCCGGATCTTATTATTTACTTAAGAGCAAGTGTGCCAACTTTAGTAAAACAGATTCAAAAGCGCGGTAGAGATTATGAGAACAGCATTCGTTTAGACTATTTAAAAAGATTGAACGAGCGTTATGAAGCCTGGAGTACTTCTTACGAATCAGGAAAAATTCTTGTTGTTGATGTGGACGACATTAATTTTAGTGAGAATAAAGAAGATTTTGGAAAAGTAATAAGAATGATTGACGGTGAGCTAAACGGTTTATTCAAATAAATTAAGTGAGTGTAACTTTAAATAAAGAATCAGAATTTTTTGATCTGCATTTTGCAAAGCAGGTAAAAAATGTAACCCAGTCCGGCGAATTAATTTTGGCCTATGATGGCGTTTTAAATAACGAAACCATTTCAAAACTTGAAAGCGAAATTGAAGGCAAGATCCTTGAAAAAAGTTTTCCGAAACAAGTAGTTAAAAAAGTTTTCTTTATTTGCGTTGAATCCCTTCAAAATCAATTGATCCACGGACACAAGGATGACAAAGGCTCACAACATAATTTCTTTTTATTAGCGCACACCGATAAATTAGTAAAAATAATTTCAGCTAACCTTATTACAAATACCGCAGTAGATGTTGTAAAACCTTTAATAGAAAAAATCAATTCTTTTGATGATCCTGCAGCTTTAAAAGCTTACTATCTTGAACATTTAGAAAATAACGAACTAAGTGATAAAGGTGGTGCAGGCCTTGGATTTATTACTATTGCCATGAAAAGCGGTAACAAGATCGCACCTTCTTTTGAAGTGATCAACGAAAAATACTCTCTGTTTTTATTAGAGGTTAAAATAAATCTTGAGTAAAAATAATGTCGCAAAATAAGCAGACAATTCTCTTTTTAGCTTCCTGGTACCCAACACCGCAAAAAAAAAATCACGGTATTTTTATAAAAAATCACGCATTAGCTTTAAGCAATCAAATGCCTGTTATTGTTGTTTATGCTTATTCTACAAGTGCTACAGAAGATTTTAGAATCACAAAGAACAAGCAAGGCAATTTTGAAGAATGGCTTTTGGAATATCCGAAAAGTACCGTTCCTCTATTTTCGTTTTTTGTAAAATATTTTCGTTTTAAAAAAGCATACAATTTATTATTGCAGGAATTAATAAAAGATAAGATCACTGTAAAAGCAATTCAGCTCAACGTCATTTTTCCTGCTGCATTGGCTTTATCACTATTTAAAGCTCATTTTAAAGTTCCTTATACTATTGTTGAACATTGGAGCGGCTATTTACCGGAAGACGCGAATTATAAAAGTGGTATTGTAAAAGACGCTACAAAAAAAGCAGTTGCCTTAGCCGCTAAAATATTTTATGTTTCCGAAAAACAAAAACAAGCCATGCTTGCTCATGGCTTAAAAGGCAATTACGAATTACTTTATAATCTTGTAGACACAAGTTTGTTTAAAGAAAATAAACTTGCTAAAAGCCAAAAGCCTCTGTTGCTGCATGTTTCATCGCTAGTAGAGCGAGAAAAAAATGTTAGCGGAACTCTGCGCGTAATTCAAAAATTACAAAAAGCAAATTACGATTTCGACTTTCTAATTGTTGGCGGCAATGCAGAATCTGTTTCTTATTACAAAAACGAGGCACAAAAATTACAATTAAAAAACGTTTCTTTTGTTGGAGAAAAAACGCCAACCGAAGTGGCCGCTTATATGCAACTGGCGCATGCCTTAATTCTTTTTAGTAATTACGAGGGTATGCCTGTTGTAGTGTTAGAGGCCCTTGCCAGTGGCTTGCCTGTTTTCGCCAGCAAAGTTGGGCAACTCCCTTTTCTGATTAATAACGATCATGGAAAATTAGTAGATGTAAAAGATGAGGCCGAGCTGGAAAAGAACCTTGCCTTATTTTTAGATGGAAAATTAAAATTCGATCCCGAAAAAATGAAAGAATTTATTTCGAAAAATGCTTCTTACGAAGTTGTTGGAAAAAAACTGGCTAATTTTTATTTAGGCATTTGATCCTGCACAAATTGTGTTAGCTCCACAAACTGCGCAACAGAAAGCTGTTCGGGCCTTTTATCTAAAAGTGGGTGGCGCAATTCGTTGTTATTAAACAAAGTTCTTACAGAATTACGAATGGTTTTCCTGCGTTGATTAAAAGTTGTTTTTACCACTTTCTTAAACAAATCTTCATCGCAATCCAGTTTCTGAACATTATTTCTCGTTAAACGAATAACGGCACTTTTTACTTTGGGAGGCGGCGAAAAAACATTTTCATGTACCGTAAATAAATATTCAATTTCGTAAAAAGCCTGTAGCAACACACTTAAAATACCGTAAACCTTTGATCCCGGCTTCTCTGCAAGGCGCATGGCTACTTCTTTCTGAAACATGCCTACTACATAATCAACAGAATTTTTATTATCCAACACCTTAAACATGATCTGGCTTGAAATGTTGTAAGGAAAATTTCCTACCACATTAAATTTTTGCCCGGCTACTTTTTGAAGATCTGCTTGCAAAAAATCTGCGAAAATAATTTTATCTTTTTTCTCAGGATATTTAATTTTCAAATAATCAACCGATTCCTGATCAACATCCATTGCCAGAAAATTTTCCACATCATTTATCAGAAACTGTGTTAGCACACCGGTTCCAGGGCCAACCTCAACAATAAAAGAAGTTTTATCTTTTTCCAATAAAGCGCTTACTGTATTTCTTGCGATGTTCTCATCGGTTAAAAAATGTTGTCCTAAATGTTTTTTCGCTCTTACAGGTTGCACGTTAATTAATTTTTTTGATAGTGTTTGCCACCTAAGGCCATTAAGTATACTTTTATTAATTCATCCAAATTACCATTTAAAACACCTTCAGCATCTGTCACTTTAAATTCTGTCCTATGATCATTTACCATTTTATATGGATGTAATACATAACTGCGAATTTGCGAGCCCCACTCTATTTTCATCTTTCCTTCTTCAACTGCATTTTTTGCTTCGTTGCGTTTGCGCATTTCTAATTCATATAATTGCGAACGCAACATTTGCATAGCACGTTCTCTATTGCCAAGCTGCGAGCGCTCTACCTGGCAAACTACAACAATACCAGTTGGTTTGTGCAACAACTGCACTTTACTTTCAACCTTGTTTACGTTTTGTCCACCGGCACCGCCACTTCGCGAAGTGCTCATTTCAATATCCTGTGGTTTAATTTCAATTTCAATAGTATCATCTACAATCGGATAAACATAAACGGAGGCAAAACTGGTATGACGTTTGGCGTTTGAATCAAAGGGGCTAATACGCACCAAACGGTGAACACCATTTTCTCCTTTTAAATAACCGTAAGCAAAATCACCTTCTATTTGAATAGATACAGACTTTATTCCGGCAGCGTCGCCTGCGTTATAATCCAGCTCTGTAACTTTGTAGCCATTTTTATCTGCCCACATCTGATACATACGCAATAGTATACTGGCCCAGTCACAACTTTCAGTACCGCCGGCGCCGGCGTTAATTTGCAAGATGCAACCTAATGCATCTTCTTCGCCACGAAGCATGTTTTTAAATTCAATATCCTCAAGATCTTTAAATACCTTATTGTATTCCGACTCTGTTTCTTCTTCGGTAGCATCGCCACTTTTAAAGAATTCATATAAGGTGTTAAGATCCTCTAACTGCTTATGCAAATTATCATAAGCACTTGTCCAGGATTTAACTTGTTTTACTTCGTTTAAGATTTTTTCTGCCTTCTTGGAATCGTTCCAGAAATTGGGATCGAGGGTTTTTTCCTCTAATAATTCAAGATCGTGTTTCTTCTTATCATAGTCAAAGAAACCCCCTCAACGCGGCACTGCGATCATTCAAGTCTTTTAATTGCTCATTTGTAAACATGGGGCAAAGATAATAAAAAATTAAGCATTTTGCTTTTTAAATGGCCAAAAATATGCATAAGCAATGATCATTATGAGGCCAAAAGCTACAAGGCCGGTAATAAAGGCAATGTATAAATGCATAATAATACCAATAAACAAAAAAGGCTTTTTGAACTTATTAAACCAAACCACAAATGGAAATGTTAACTGGTAAAAAAGCACACTATAATTTATACAAGCATTTAAAATTTCGTTTTTAACGATTGGTCCCGAAAACAAATTAAAATGTTCTACCAGGCCAAGATTTGCAATAGCCATTCCACTCAGCCAATCCGCACTATAAATTTTTACTATTGCAGCAATAAAATAAACAAAACAAACCTGAATGATAATGGCAAGAGTTCCAAAATTATGAAAACAGATGCGGAGCGAATTTTGAGTACTTAAATCTGTTTTATACACTTTGGCAAGAAAACAATTAAAAAATAATAGTTGATTTAAAAGCAGATCGCCACCGGTGAGTGTAGGATAGATTTTATTATGAATATTAATAACCGAAAACCAAAGAAAGAATTCGAAAATAAAAGGAATCTTTTTAAAAAAATAGCTTAGCGTAAGAAATACTAAAGCTCCAATAATAAACACATAGCCAAAATTGTTCCCGGCATTGTTATACAATAAAAAGGCTGGTTCCTTTATCGCAACAATGGTCTGCGTTTTAGTAAAAGCAATAGTATTGTGGCCAAAAAAAAGTGAGTAATAGCTAAGCCAATAAATAGTTTTAACAGCTAAAAATAAATACAGCAAAGTTTTAAAATAAACAGTATGCTGTACATACTTATATTCATTAAAAAAGTATGCTGTTATCTTTTTCAATAGGGTTAGTAATTTAATAGCTAAATTTAGATGTTTATTTTTACCTTTTACAATTAATGCCCCTTTTTAAAAATAAAATATGGCTTTTTGCAATTTTTTTAATTGCAATTATTTTTTGTTTTATTGAAGCAAAAGGCAAAGGCGATTTTTATATTTTTCTATCAGCCACCGGCGATTTAAGTATTGGCGAGAATTTTTATGAGAATAAATATGTAGATGGTTACCATTACTTTTATTCTGTTTTATTCGCGCTTATGTTAAAGCCGTTTTATTCTCTCCCTTTTTTTTGGGTAAAATTTTGCTGGTTGCTTTTAAACACGCTTATCTACATTAAGCTATTTCAAATGTTGGTTAAAAGCCAACTCGTTAATTCATTAAAAGAAAAACAAAAAAATGTTTTTATTTTTTTGGTATTTATTTTTTCGCTCCGGTTATTTTTAGATAATATGCATAGCTCTCAAATAACCTTGTTAATATTGTGGTGTTGCATTTACGGGCTGTATCTTATTTCAAACAACAAACCCATTAGTGGCTCGGCAATACTGGCATTGGGTATAAACATTAAATTATTGCCCATTGTGTTTTTGCCTTACTTAATTTATAGAGGCTATTTAAAAGCGTTTGCGTTTGCCGTGTTATTTTATTTCGTTTACTTATTTGTTCCATCAGTTTTTATTGGGCATGATTATAATATGTCTTTGCTCAAAACGTGGCTTTCATTAATTAATCCTTCCAATCAAAATCATGTTTTAGATGTGGAAGAAAGAAGCTTTCACGGACTTTCCACTCTTTTATCTACATTATTTGTAAAAGATGTTCCGGATGTTTACGCACTGGCATTAAAAAGAAACATAGCTGATGTGGCTATTCCAACTTTAGGCAAAATTCTTTTATTTACACGCCTTGCACTTGTTGCTTTTACACTGTATTTTTTAAAATGGAAGCCTTTTATTAAAGCCAGATCAGAGTGGCATCAGTATATTGAAATAAGTTATTTGTTATTATTGATTCCTCTTATCTTTCCTCACCAGCAGCATTACGCGTTTTTATTTGCTGTGCCTGCGGTTGCAATTATTTTACTTTATTTATTTTTAAAGAAGAGTGACATCTCAAAAATTTCAAGACTAACTGTTGGCGGCTTGTTGATCCTGATCTATTTATCCGTTAACTTAAAATTATTGTTTGGTACTTTTAATCCTTATTACGATCATTATAAGATTTTAACCTACGGGGCTTTATTACTAATACCCTTATTGGTTTGGCTAATTAACAGAAAAGGGATTCTTAAAGGTTCTTAAGTAAAGTAACGTGCCCGTAATGCACCTCGTCTTTTTGAGTGACTACATTTTTAAATGTAATTCTCCAAACATAGGTGTCTTGTTTACACTCTTGTCCGCGGTAAAAACCGTTCCATCCCTGCTTTGGGTTTTTTGTACTGAATAATTTTTCTCCCCATCTGTCAAAAATATCAAACTCGTAATTAATTACACCAATAGCAATTGGCATAAAATAATCATTCAGCAAATTCTCATCAGGTGTAAAAGCGTTGGGTATCCAGAACCTAAACTCGGGTAATATTCTTACTGTTTGCCCTATTGTATCTTTACAGCCAAAACTATTTGTTACAAATTGTTCGATCAGATAATCTCCATATTCCTCATACCTATGTTTTTCATACGGAAAAACAGACCAGCCGCCATCGCCAAATAAATACTCCCACTGCAATACATCAGAACTTGCTGTGCTGTTTATGGTTATTTCAGGATCAAAAATAGTTGTTACCTGTGGCGAGAATGTAAAACCTGCATATGGCTTGGGGTTTACAGTTACATTTGTAATAGAGACGACATCTGAATCGAGGCAAAGACTTGTTGTCATTGCTGTTAATGTTACGCCATAAATACCGGCGGGTGTAAATATTTGTGTTGGTTCAAAAAGCGTGGATGTGTTACCATTACTAAATTGCCAAAAATAAGCCAAGGGCAGATCGGAACTACTGCCGTTACTAAAGGCAACGGTTGCAGGGTTGCATAAGCTGGTTGGTAAATTACTTATTTTTGCAATAGGCCTGCCAACTATTCTAACAGTATCAATAAAAGAATCTATACACGAAAGCTGCTTGGCAACAAGCTTTACAAAGTATACTCCCGCATTGGTGTATGTAATGTTTGTAGGGGTTTGAAGCGTTGACGTGCTCGGGTTTGCCGCAGAAGAAAAATTCCAGTTAAAAGTTGTTTGCGGTAAATAAACTCCCGTTACACTAAAATTAAATGCATTGCCTTTATAACATTGTTTAAGATTTGGAGGAAAGCTAATATCCAAAGGCGGGTAAACATAAAATGTTTTTTGCGAAGTATCTGCGCATGGTTTTCCTGGGTTGGCAATGAGCGTTACTACAAAAGAGCCCGTATCTGAATAAGTATAGTTTGGATTAACAAGATGCGAAGTGTCTGCATTCGTTGAAGGATCTCCAAAATCCCAATTAAATTCTGTACCGCCAATACTTTGATTGTTAAAATTAAAACTATTACCCATGCATTTTGAAGGTTGATCCTGTATCACGCTTAAAACTGTAACACTGCAGGTTACAACATTAATCTGAAAATCGCGATAATGCGTATTGATCAATTGATTGTTTCTAAACTCCTGTACACAAATACCAAACACCCATTGCCCATTAAGATTTGGTGTGCCAACCAAAACCCCCGTTGTTGGATTAATTGAAAAAGCAGGGTTACTGGCTATAGGATAACTGGATGAATAAGGTGAAGAAAAGAGTATTGGTGCATAAGGCGGCGGCGGCGCTTGCGTAGGGCAAAAGGCCGGAGGGGAAATGCAGCTACTACTGCTGCCTACGGGCGCAGGGCTATTTAAAGATGGGCAACAACCATCAAGGCCCTGATAAGGCGTGCAAATAGAATACACTAATTGATCTCCATCAGGATCTGTTGCTCCGTGATTAAAGTTAAATTTTAAACTATTACAAACAAAAATTGGCGGCAGATTTGTAAAACGCGGTGAGTTATTGGATAGCACAACTTCCGGACCGGGAATATGTGTAAAGTAAGTAGAGCCAACCATACCCGGGGTTACAATATTTAATATCGTTCCGTTACGACAACATCTTTGATAAACAATGTAATAACCCCCCGTTAAAGGTGGTAAGCTTATTGTGTAAGTGTACAAGCCCTGTTCAACGCAAACCGTATTTGGCGTTAGAATGCACGGGTTATTTATTGCCGGTGGAACCGGCGAAATTACAGGTGCGCCAATATCAAAAACGCCTATTACATTTTGAGCCGCATCGTACACCGTTATGTATGCTGCCGCTGCGTTTGCACCGGCCCCATCAAAAGGCGCAAGACCAGTAAAGCAATCCCTGTAAACTTTTAAAGTTATTCTGTAATTTCCTGATCCAAGATCATCGTATATCATCTCTCCTCCCACAATGTGTGTGGCAGATGCTTTGATGGTAAAAAAGCAAATAAGTATGAAAAAAAACTTTTTCAAAACGCTCTAAAATTCACGCATTAAATTACAAAAAATAAGTGAAAGTATAATCGGCATTTAACTTAGGTAGAAGTTAAATTGATGTGCTTTCTTTACTAATTCTAATTAACAAATTAATCAAATGTTAAAAAACAGCTATTCGTTCCTGAGAAGGCTTACATGCCCATAATGCACTTCCTCTTTTTCGGTAACTACATTTTTAAATGTAATGCGCCAGGCAAATACATCTTGTTTACATTTTTGGCCACGGTAAAAGCCATTCCATCCTTGTTTAGGATCATTGGTTTTAAAAAGTTTTTCTCCCCAGCGATCAAAGATCTCGAAATTATAATTTATTACGCCAATTGCTATTGGCATAAATTGATCATTCAATAAATTTTCATCGGGTGTAAAAGCATTTGGCGCCCAAAATCTAAATTCGGGTAATATCTTCACAAGCCGCGAAAGCGTATCGTTACATCCATATTTATTAGTTACGATTTGTTCAATTAAATAATCGCCATATTCCTTGTAAATATGTTTTTCGAATGGAAAAGAAGAGCCGGTTCCATCTCCAAATAAGTATTGCCAATACAATACATCATAACTTGCATTGCTGTTAATGGTTATTTCGGGATCAAAAATACTGGTTACCTGTGGTGAAAATGTAAAGCCGGCATAGGGTTTTGGATTAACAGTTACGTTGGTAATTGAAACCATATTTGTATCTGCACAAACGCTGGTTGTAATTACAGTAAGCGTTACACCATAAACACCAACAGGGGTAAATATTTGTGTGGGTTCAAAAAGTGTAGATGTAACGCCGTTACTAAATTGCCAAAAATATTTTAATGGCAGATCGCTGCTACTGCCATTGCTAAATGCAACTGTAGAAGGATCACATAAAGCTGTTGGCACGTTATTTATTTTTGCAACCGGCCGGCCTATTACTCTAATGGTATCTGTTAAAGAATCGCGACAGGCAAATTGTTTGGCTTTTACTTTTACAATATAGGTTCCCGAATTTGTGAAAGTAACAGTGCCCGGATTACTTAATGTAGAGGTGCTGGGCGTTGCCGATGGAGTGAAATTCCACTGAAAAGTTGTTTGCGGCAAGTAGCTACCCGTTACACTAAAATTAAATGCGTTAGCTTTCAAACACTGATCCGCAATTGGTGGAAGACCAATGGACATGGGTGGATAAACATAAATTGGTTTTTGAGAAGTATCTGCGCAAGGCTTGCCGGGATTAGTTATAAGAGTTACAATATAAACGCCGGTATCTGCATAAGTATAGTTTGGGTTTACAAGGTGTGATGTATCTGCATTCGTAGTTGGATCTCCAAAATCCCAGTTATAGGCTGTGCCGCCTACACTTTGATTGGTAAACGTAAACGCATTACCCATACATTGCGATGACTGGTCTTTTATTACACTTTGCACCGTTACACTGCAGGTTACAACGTTTACCTGAAAATCTCTGTAATGTGTATTAAGCAATACATTATTTCTGAACTCCTGTATGCAAATATTAAACACCCATTGTCCATTCATATTTGGCGTGCCGCTAAAAACACCAGTGTTTGGATTAATTGAGAACGCAGGATTACTGGCTATGGGATATGAAGAAGTATAAGGAGATTGAAAAATAACCGGGGCATATGGCGGAGCCGGGTTTATGGTTGGACATGAAGCCGGTGGTGAAATACAGTTTGGTCCGCTTGATGATGGCAAATTGAATAACGCGCCACAGCATGGGTCTAAGCCCTCGTAAGGCGTACAAATAGAATATACCAACTGATCACCATCCGGATCGGTTGCAGAATGGTTGAATGTAAATTTTAAGCTGTTACATATAAAAATTGGGGGCAGATTGGTAAACCTTGGCGAACTATTGCTTACAGCCTGCTCAGGGCCAGGAATGTGCGTATAGTAGGTAGAACCAATAGAGCCCGGATTTACAATATTTAATATGGTCACATTTCTATTATTTACCTGGTAAATAATATCATAACCTCCTGTAATTGGTGGTAAATTTAATGTGTAGGTGTAAACGCCCTGTTCTACACAAACAGTATTTGGTGTTAATATGCAGGGATTATTTATTGCGGGTGGTACAAGAGTTACAACTGGTGTGCCAATATCAAATAAACCGATCACGTTTTGGGCCGCGTCATAAACCGACAAGTACGCCGGAGTAGAAGGTGGTATACCGTTAAAGGGCGCCATACTATTACAATCACGGTAAATTTTTAAAGTAACACGATACTTTCCACCGCCCAGATCGTCATAGATCATTTCTCCGCCTACAATATGTGTAGCAGATGCTTTTGTTACAAAAAAGCAAATAAATATGAGAAACAACTTCTTCACCTTATAATTTCAACTGTTAAATTACAAAAAATAAACAGTGTTATTTGTTGCTTTTACATCTGGATTGATTTAATGTTTATTTGGCAGCAACCTTTTCGTTTTTAGGCTTTTTTTTGCATATTTTTGTAAGTATATGTTAAAATATTATTTTATAATCCTGGTTTCGCTGTTCACTAAAATTTCTTTAGCTCAGCTTTCAATTGCACGAGATACTATTTCGGTAATTGAAAATAATTATGTTTTAAAAATGCCATGGGCAAATGGTATTAATTGCTCAAATTTTTCGAACATAGATCTGAATTTTGATAATAAAAAAGACCTGGTTGCTTTTGATAAACCAACGCTTTTTTCGCCGGGCCGTTACCGTTGTTTTATAAACGTGGGCACCGCGGGGCAAACAAAATATGTTGCCGCACCCGATCTTAGCTACTCTTTTCCGCCAGGCAGTGATTGGTCTATGCTGTTAGATTATAATTGCGATGGCAAAGAAGATATTTTTTGTTCGGTAAATGGTGGAATTAAAATTTATAGAAATATCAGCACGGCAACTACCGGTATAAATTTTGCATTAGTAACAGCTGTTTTAAATTCCGATTTCAATCCACAGGCAGCGCCTGCTATTTATCCAATTTATGCCAGTTCTATTGGCGTGCCAGGCATTGCCGATGTTGATGGAGATGGAGATATTGATATTCTTACTTTTAGCTCGGGTGGTTTTTATATTGAATATCACAAAAACAAGAGCCAGGAAAAAGGTTACGGTTGCGATAGTTTAATTTACGAACTTGAAACAGGCTGTTGGGGAAAAATAACTGAACAAAGTTGTTCGGTAAGCATGAACGAACCCTGCAGCCCAAGACCCTTACCATTTAATGCGGACCCTTCATTAAAAAATAATCGCCATGCCGGCTCTTGCTTAATGTGCATTGATGCCAATTCAGATAATTTAATGGACCTTGTAATGGGCGACATCTCCTGCAACCATGTTCAGTTTGCCTCAAACACCGGCTCTGTAAGCAGTGCGCTTATTACCGATACCACTATCATGTATCCTAACTTTCCAAATAAAAATAATACAACACGTATAAAAATGAATAATTTTCCATGTGCTTACCATGTAGATTGTGATGGCGATGGAAAAAAAGATCTTATTGCAACACCAAATGTTTCGGGTAGCGAAAACGTTAAAAGTGTGTGGTATTATAAAAACACAAGCGCAACTAACACTGTTAATTTCCAGTTTGTAAAAAATAACTTTTTGCAGGACGAAATGATAGAGGTTGGTCAAAACTCTTTTCCTGTTATTTTCGATTACGATGTTGATGGAAAAAAAGATCTCTTGATAGGTAATTATGGTTATTATAGTCCTACCAATTTAAAAGCGCAATTAGCCTTATACAAAAATATTGGCACAACTGCACAGCCATCTTATTCATTGATCACAAAAGATTTTGCAAATTTAAGTGTGCAGGGCCTTAGTCATGCTATCCCAACTGTTGGTGATATTGATGCAGACGGCGATATAGATATTTTAATTGGCACATCAAGCGGCCAGGTACATTGGTTAAAACATACCGGTGTAACCGGTAATTATACTTTTCAAAATAATCCTTTTACGTTTACCACAACTTCTGCCGAAGCAGCGCCGCAGTTATTTGATATTGATGGCGATACCAAACTTGATTTAATGATAGGCGCAAAAAATGGTAGAATCGCATATTATAAAAATATTGGCACCGCAACTGTGCCGGCTTATACATTGGTAACTAATTTTTTTGGGGGGATAGATGTAAAAGGAAATATTAATGTTTATGGTATTGATGGTTATGCCGTGCCTTTCTTTTATAAAGAAAATTCGGCTACAAAACTTTTAGTAGGCAACGTAAATGGACAGATTTTTTATTACGATGTACCCGCTGTTATAACTAATACCTGTACTTTAATTGATGCAGACGTAAATAATTATTATGAAGGCGCACAAGCTGCGGCGTTTTACGAAGATGTAAATAATGATGGTAAGCGCGATCTATTTGTTGGTAATGGTTCGGGAGGTTTAAGTTTCTTTTCATCAAAAGCATTAAATATTGGGATTCAGGAAAATGGTCTTGAAAAAATAAATGATAACGTTACTTTATTTCCTAATCCTGCAACAGATCATTTACAGTTAAAAATTGATGGTTTGGAATTTGAAAACGGAACATTGATGCTGTTTGATGTTTTAGGTAAAGAAATTCAATCTTCAAATATCCAATCCAATTCTCAGACATTTATGTTGAATAATATCAATAGTGGCATTTATTTTGCAAAAATTACATTAAGCAACAAATCCAAAACCGTTAGTACAACAAAAAAAATTATTATTGACTAATTGCCGGCACTATTAAAATATACATCCTGCTTTTTTATTATTTTTTTTATTTCGTGTAAAAAAGATATCGGTTACACCGGTAAGGGAAATTATCCTGATGATATCAGTATCGTTATTTCAAAAAATTGCGCCGTGTCGGGCTGTCATAACAGCATTAGTTCTGCAGCGGCCGGTGGTTATAATCTCGAAAGCTGGGAAAGTATGTTTTCGGGAAGCAGCAATGGATCGCCGGTTATTCCTTACAACAGCAAGTTTTCTTCTTTGTGTTATTACATTAATACCTATGCCGAATTAGGATTGCAAAATACCCCCATCATGCCGCTTAATAAAGCCCCTTTATCTTATAACAACGTTAAGAAAATAAAAGACTGGATAGATGCGGGCGCTCCTGATATTAATGGCAATATTAAATGGGCAGATAATCCCTTACGTAAAAAATTATATGCCGTTAACCAGGGTTGCGATGTAGTTACCGTTTTTGATGCCGAAACACAATTACCCATGCGCTTTATTGAAGTGGGTAATAAACCAAATGCCGTTGAATCGCCACACCAGGTGCGCGTTTCGCCGGATGGAAAATATTGGTATGTTATTTTTATAAATAATAATATCATGCAAAAATTTAAGTGCAGCGATGATAGTTATGTTGGTGAGATTCCTTTATCGCCCCTTGCCGCAGGAACAGGAACAGATAATGCAATGGATTGGAATACATTTGTATTTTCTAATGACAGTAAGCGTGCTTATTGCGTTTCATGGACATCGAGCGGGCATATTGCAGCCGTAGACCTTGTAAATAAAAAACTACTGCACTTTGTTGGGGGGCAAAATTATTTTCCACACGCTATTGCACTTGATGGTACTGACGAAAATATTTACGTTGGAGCACAAACCGGAAATTTTATGGTAAAATTTGATACTGCATTTTCAACTTCAAATAATATCTCGCTTGAGAACGGACCAATTAATTATTCCTCTTCGTTAGACCCTCACGATATTTTGCTTGGCCCCGGAAACAAATTATTTATTACTTGTCAAAAATCAAATGAAGTAAGGGTTTATGACATTGGCCTGGGTGTTGTAACCACTACCATTAACGTTGGCAAGTATCCCCAGGAAATTATTTATTCTCCATTAGCAAACAGTTATTTTGTAACCTGTACCGAAGACAATACTACTTTTCCGGGATATGTAGGCGTAGTTTCTAAAATCAACGCCGTTAATTATTCTGTTACTAATATACAGGTAGGGCATCAGCCTCACGGTATTGCCTCCGACGAAACCAATCGGTTATTGTATGTTGTATCACGTAATGTTCAATCCAGCGGTCCGGCGCCACATCATTCAAGTCAATGCAACGGGCGCAATGGCTTTGTGAGTTTTATTGATCTTGATACTTATTCGGTTCTGCCAAAACGTTACGAATTAAGCGTTGACCCTTATTTTATTTTTACACGGCCATAATGGACATTAACGAGATACTAAAAAAGCAACCCATTTTATTGTTTGATGGCGAGTGCGGTTTTTGCAACAGAAGCTTATTGTATTTTTTAAAGCGCGAAAAAAACAAAGCCATGCATTTTGCGCCACTGCGCTCTAAAATCGGGCAAGAATTAAAAACTTATTTTGAGATCCATGAAAAAACAGACAGCGTTATTTTGATCCGCGATCATTCCGCTTACATTAAATCCTGCGCAGCCCTGCGTTTATTTCCTTACATGAAAGGCCTTTGGCCATTAATGATCGTTTTTGTGATAGTTCCGCCATTTATCCGTAACTGGGTTTATGATCTTATTGCAAAGCGCAGAATGAAAATTTTTGGACGCGTACAAAATTGCGAATTGCTACCTAAGGAAGATAGAGAACGCTTTTTAGATCTTTAGATCTTAATTATTTTCTTGCGGCAAAAGCAATACTGGCTACTGATAGTTTAATACCATCTACGTCTTTTAAAGCCATCCATGCAGCTTCAATAGTAGCACCTGTAGTAATTACATCGTCCACCAACAAAACATGTTTATTTATAAAAACCTTTTTATCTTTTAAATTAAAGATCCCTTCCACATTTTCCCAACGCTGATATTTTTTCTTTTTGGTTTGTGTGCTGGTTTCCTGTGCACGCTCAAACGAAACTATATCCAATGGCTTCTTTAATCTTTTGGCAAGACCTTTTGCAAACCATTCGCTTTGGTTAAAACCCCGTGCTTTTAATTTTTTAATATGCAATGGTATGGGCACTATCACATCAAAATTATTCATGGCTTCTTCTTTTTCAAGATCTTTTGCATAAAGATCGCCGATAAATAAAGCCAGCTCTTTTTGGTTTTGATATTTTATAGCATGCAGTATTTTTTGAACCTTACCGTTCTTTTCAAATAAATAAAAACACATACTGTTTTGCAAAGGAACACGTCCGGCAAAGGTTTGACTTAACTCATTTTCGGCATTTTTGTGGTAATTGCTTTTAGGCAAATTTAATTTACAATAGTTGCAAATAAAGGTTTCGTGCTTAAAAAGGCTGTTTACACAGGCCTCGCAGTGCCTTGGATAAATTAATGACAGGAAGTCGTTAATAAGTGTCATACAATTAGTCTAAAATACACTTTTTTGTTTATTATTTTTGTATTATGAGTGAAGAAAAAGAAAATTCAAAGAAAAAACGGGGTCTTATCTTATGGATAATCATTGCGCTTTTAATGGGTACAAATGGTTATACGGTTTGGTTACTTTCAAAAGAGAAGAACCGTGTTGTGGAGCAAAAAATAGTTACAGAAACTATTATTGTTGAACGCGATAATGTAAAATCTGATCTTTTAGTTTTACAAAAAGATTATGACGGATTAGTGGCTAAAGATGCAGCAATGCAAAAAGATATTGATGAGAAAAAAGCCCGGATTGAAGAATTAATTAAAGAAGCCGAAAAACATAAAGGTGACGCTTATATGCTTTCTAAACTTAGAAAAGAAGCAGAAACTTTACGCGCTATTATGCAGGGTTATGTAAGAACCATTGACTCTTTAAATACGCTAAATCAAAATCTGGTTGCCGAAAAGAAAACCGTTTTAAAACAATTAGATGTAGAAAAGGAAAAACAAAATACACTTATAAAAGAAAAAGAAGAATTAAAAAGCACTATTGTTAAAGGAAGTATTTTAACCTGTTTTAATATTTCGGCAAAAGGTGTGGCCTTTAAAAAAGGTGGTAAAAAAGAAGTTGAAACCACTAAAGCAAGAAAAACAGAGAAAATAAAAGTAACCTTTAGTTTAGGAGAGAATAAGATTGCCAAGGCGGGCGAAAAAACGGTTTATATTAGAATAATGACACCGGATGGAAAAGAAATGGCAAAGAATTATGACGAAACCTATAAGTTTGTTTTTGATAAGAGTAGTGGCTATTATGCCGGTAAAGAAACCCTTAACTATGCCAATACAGAAATTACGGGTGTAACCTATTGCGAAGGTAAAGATGAATTGGTACCAGGCAATTATACTATTGAAATTACCTGCGATGGTGTAGTTATAGGAAGTAGTTCGGTGAAATTGAATTGATCTGAATTTTGTTAAACAAAAAATCCCTTTACCAAAAAGTAAAGGGATTTTTTTATGATGTATTGTTTTTATTAAAGGATCAGCATAGCATCGCCATAAGAATAAAAGCGGTATTTTTCTTTTATTGCTTCTTTATAAGCCTTATTAATAAGGTCGTAACCGCCAAACGCGCTCACCATCATTAACAAAGTACTTTCAGGCATATGAAAATTAGTGATCATACAATTAGCAACACTAAATTCGTATGGAGGAAAAATAAATTTGTTTGTCCAGCCTACATAAGGATTTAATTCCCCCGTTGTTGAAACAGATGATTCAATACCACGCATTACAGTTGTACCAACAGCGCAAACTTTTTTCTTTTTTGCTTTTGCGTTATTTACAATTTTACAGGCGTCGCTTGATATCAAAGCTTCTTCGCTTTCCATTTTATGTTTGGTAAGATCTTCCACCTCAACAGTTCTGAAAGTTCCTAAACCAACGTGTAAAGTTAATGGGGCAAATTGCACACCTTTAATTTCCAATCGTTTTAATAATTCGCGGCTAAAGTGTAAACCAGCTGTTGGCGCGGCAACTGCGCCTTCATTCTTAGCAAATACAGTTTGGTAACGCTCGGTATCTTCAGGCTCATTAGCACGCTTAATATATTTAGGTAATGGTGTTTCTCCAAGATCATATAACACTTTTCTGAATTCTTCGTAACTGCCATCGTATAAGAAACGCAGCGTACGGCCGCGAGACGTTGTGTTATCAATAACCTCTGCAACTAAATTATCATTCTCGCCAAAATATAATTTATTGCCGATACGGATCTTACGGGCTGGATCTACTAATACGTCCCACAAACGGCTTTCGGCGTTCAATTCACGTAGTAAAAACACTTCGATCTTAGCGCCGGTTTTTTCTTTATTTCCATACATACGCGCAGGAAATACTTTTGTATCGTTTAATACTAAAACATCGCCATCATCAAAATAATTAATAATGTCTTTAAATTTTTTGTGCGTAATTTTTCCGGTTGCACGCTCAACTACCATTAATCTTGAGTCTTCGCGATTTTTTGCCGGGTGCTCTGCTATAAGTTCTTTAGGCAGATTAAATTTAAACATGGATAATTTCATAGTTCTCTCTTTCTTTTTGTTTTAATGCAAGAAAATGAAATCTAATTTTTTCAGTGTTGAGCCATGGGTAATACAGTATCCGGCTCAAGCAATACTGACTAAAAAATAAATGTCATAATCTTACGGGATTAATTCGGAGGCCAAAGATAAGGTATTTTTTGCCCTTTTTTACTAAAAAAGCATAAAAAAATAGCTAAATACCTATAATAAACCCCGCAACTGAGCAATTTTAATTAATTTAGGTTGTTATTTTACCATGATGTTTGTGAAGAAAACCATAAGAAAATGGGTGGCGGCCCTATCTCTAACCGCCGCCATTATTATTGGCGTAGCTTATACCCCCGATTATTTTGAAATAAGTAAGAACCTGGATGTTTTTAACGCTGTTTACCGCGAATTAAATGTGGCTTATGTGGATGAAACAAAACCGGGACAATTGATGAAAACCAGTATTGACGCGATGCTTGGCTCTTTAGACCCTTACACTGTTTATTATACCGAGAATGATATAGAAGATTACAGATTTCAAACTACAGGGCAATACGGCGGCATTGGCGCACAGGTAAACGATATTGACGGGAAATTAATTATTGGCGATCCATACGAAGGCTTTGCTGCATTTAAAGCGGGCATTAGAGCCGGTGATCAGATAATTGGTATTAATGGTAATAATGTAGAAGGTAAACACAGCGATAATATTTCGGGTTTATTAAAAGGTAATGCCGGCACTCCAATAAAATTAAAATTAATTAAAGCTGGGCAAACAACGCCGGTAGAATTAAATTTGGTACGCGAAGAAATAAAAGCAAAAGCGGTACCCTACTTTGGTATGTTGCCAAACAGCGAAACAGGTTACATTAAATTAGTTTCGTTTACCGAAAATTGCAGTGGCGAAGTAAAAGAAGCATTATTAGATCTTAAGGGAAAAGGTTGCAAAAGTATTGTATTAGATCTTAGAGAAAATCTTGGAGGTTTGCTACATGAGGCAGTAAATATCGTTAACTTTTTTATTGATAAAGGACAAGAAGTTGTTTTTACAAAAGGTAAAATTGCCGATTGGGATAAAACATATTTAGCCGTTAACAATCCTATTGATACACAAATTCCACTAGTGGTTCTGGTAAATGAAAATTCTGCCTCTGCTTCCGAAATTGTAAGCGGCGCATTGCAGGATCTTGATCGCGCTTTAATAATTGGCAAACGTACTTACGGCAAAGGCTTAGTGCAACAAACAAAACCTTTGGTTTACAATGCGCAAATAAAAATTACAGTTGCTAAATATTATATTCCCAGCGGGCGTTGCGTGCAGGCTTTGGATTATTCAAATAAAGATGAAGACGGCCGCGTAGAAAAAGTGCCCGATAGTTTAATTACCGCTTTTAAAACAAAAGGCGGAAGAATTGTTTACGACGGCGCCGGTATTATGCCAGATGTAAAAACTGTAGATGAAAAATTCAGTAATGTTTTAATTGCTCTGATCTCTAAAAACCATATTTTTAATTATGCCACAAAATATTATTTAGCTCATCCGCAATTGCCAACACCCGCTGCATTTAACTTAACAGACGCTGAATACAATGAGTTTGTTGATTATTTAAAAGACAAAGATTACAAATACAAAACAAGAAGCGAGATAGAACTCGAAGATCTTAAAAAGAATGCTGAAGAAGAAAAATATTACGCAGATATAAAAGCAGAATTTGATGTATTGCTAAGTAAAATGACCTCAAACAAAAAAGATGATCTTGTAAAACATAAGAATCAGATTAAACGGTATCTTGAAGAAGAAATTACTTCGCGTTATTATTTTCAGAAAGGAAGGATTGAATTCTCGCTTAAAAACGATGACGATCTTAAAGAAGGTTTAAGATTGTTAAGCGATGAAAACAAAGTTAAGATCATTTTAAGCAGCAGCGAAAAAGCCACCAAGCCTTTTAATAGTAAAAAGAAATTCTAGTTACTTTGCTTTTTAACCACATAGGTTTTCATAGTTTAGTATTAACGCCAACTACTTCTTAGAGTTTACATAGTTTCTTCGGCATGCCGAAGAAAATGCTATGTTATGTTATTCTTTGCTTTTTTTCTAAAACTATGTGCCTATATGGTTAATTTGCAGGTGAACTAAAATCCTCCAACAAAACCAACCTGGAATATTGGATTGGGATAAAGTGATAATTTGTTTGGCGTAAGGTTTACCATTATAGATGTTACCAGCGCAGCTCTTTTTCCAAGCATTTGCCTATATCCACCGCCTACTAAAAAATACTCAACCCAAACTTTTTCTTTTGGATTTTTGTAATTAAAAACGTTTGGTTGTAATAAATAATCAAATTGTGCCTGGCCAAAAAAACTCTCACCAAAATAATACCTGGCATAAGAAGTGCCGCCATAAATGGTTTGTTCAAAACGACCATAACCACTATAGTTTATGCTAACGTAATTGTAAATAAACCCTGCGCCAAAATTAAACCTTTTAAAAGGTGTATATCCGATAGTGGGGGCAAGGTAAATATTTGTATAAGTACCAAAACTTAGCTGAAAATTACCTCCATAGGTTACTTTATCGAGCCAGTCGTTGTTGCGCTCCTTACGCGCTTTCCTTATTGTATCTTTAGTCGGGTCTCCATAATAAACACTATCTGTTTGAGCTGTGTGTCGCAAACAAATAAATATCAAAAAAACTAAGCCTAAAATCCTTTTTTTCATGCACTTTATAAAGTATCTTCGTATACAAATTTACAAAATATGACCATACTTGTTACAGGCACATCCAAAGGAATTGGCTTTGAAATGATAAAATTATTTTCTCAAAACCCAAACACGCTTGTAATTGCAGTATCGCGCAATATTGAGCCTGTCACAAAACTTGTTAATCAAAAGAATACACATTCTATTTTGCCGGTAAAGGCAGATATTACAAATGCCGCTGATCAAAAAAAGATCCTTAAAACATTAAAAGCTTTAAACTTAAAAGTTGATATTTTAATAAATAATGCCGGCGAAATAGTAAATAAACCTTTTGAAAAAATAACAGCAAAAGAGTTACAATCTGTTTACACAACAAATGTATTTGGGCCATTTACTTTAATCCAATCTTTATTGCCCTACTTTAATAAAAAAAATAAAACGCACGTAGTAAATATAAGCAGCATGGGGGGCTTCCAGGGCAGCTCTAAATTTCCGGGACTTAGTGCCTACTCCAGCAGCAAATCGGCATTGAGTGGTTTAACGGAATGTTTAGCGGAAGAATTAAAACCAAAAAACATCTCGGTTAATTGTTTAGCGATTGGTGCTGTACAAACCGAAATGCTTGGCAAAGCTTTTCCCGGATATAAAGCGCCATTAAAAGCAAATCAAATGGCGGAGTTTATTTGTAATTTTGCCTTAACCGGGCATAATTATTTTAACGGAAAAATTATTCCTGTATCATCATCAACACCATAACCATGAATAAATTATTACTTGCTTTTTGTTTATGCCTATCTTTTCTTTGCCAGGCACAAAGGATTAAGATCGAGATTGAATTCAGATATGGCCTGCCTGATTGTAGCGGTAAATGCAAAACAGATGCCGAGATTCAAAACTCAAAAGTTGATAAACCATTGGCAAAACAACGCTTTTATGTTTATCAGAGTGGTGTGTGTGTAGATAGCATCAGAACAAATGACAGTGGTCTTGTAATTATAAAATATCCTCCCGGTAGATATTATTTATATGAACCCTGGAAACATTTTAAAAAAACACCCGATAACTCACCCATCGCTGATTTCTTTCCGGATTGTTTAGCAAAAGAATGGGTAAAACCAAACTATTATTTAACTATTGAAATGGACGGACAATATAAAATGACCTATAACGAAATAAGCGCCAGTCGTTGCCCCTTTCAATATGCCTGTTTAAAAGTGCGCCATTTGCCAACATTAATTAAAAAATAAATGCGAAAAATTTTTTTAATACTTTTTACTTTTTTTCTTTCAAATTTTTATTCTCAAACAATTACCCAAACCATTAAAGGTGTTGTAATTGATAAGCAAAGCCAAAGCCCCATTCCCGGTGCGGTTGTTCAGGTTTTAAACTCCGATCCTTTATTAGGAACAAGTACAGATGCA
>CALRPF020000007.1:0-191906 GCA_943369995.1 Chitinophaga pinensis | reverse complement strand
TTATTGTTTTTTTTAACTTAATAAATCTCTAAGGAAATAGAAATTTTTGTTATAATGGTGCCGAATTTAAAAAGTCAATAAAAAAGCCATCTGATTTAGATGGCTTTTATCTTATTGTTTTAAAAGTGTGACGTGGCCCACGTAAGTTTTTTTGTTATTTTCAAAATCAAGTACAGTAATCTTGTAAATATATACACCATCTTGTGATACTGTGTCTGAGCCTTTCGCTTTACCATCCCATCCTTTTTTTAGTTCGGTAGAGGTGAAAATTAACTCTCCCCAACGGTCAAATATCTGCATAGTATATTTTTCTTCGCTTATACCAATACCATAAGGCATAAACACATCGTTTCTTCCGTTTTCATCCGGAGTAAAGGCATTAGGAATATAAATCGACATAGCTGGTGTTATATCTATGAAGCTTTCTGTTGTGTCAGAACAGCCAAAAGCATTTGTTGCGGCAAGATAGATCTTGTAATTGCCAACCAGGCTGTAATTGTGCGATGGGTTCATTGTTGAAGACGAATTGTTTTGCGCGCCATAATCTCCAAAATCCCAAGAATAATACAGGGCGCCAACTGATGTATTGGTAAAACTTATAGTTGGATTCAATAGATCGGTACTTTGAGGGTTTGCAAAGAAACCGGCAACCGGTAACGGATAAACTTTAATGATCTTGTTGGTAGTTGAATCTTTTACGCAACCAAAAGAATTCGTTACAAGAACCTGGATAGAATAAGAACCTGGGTTTGGATAAGTAATACTCATAGGATTGCCTGGTACAGGTCCGCCACCATTATTGTCTCCCCCAAAATTCCAATAAAAAAGATCACTTGTGGGGTCGTAATCAGGGCTTGTAGAAGTGCCGGTAAAAGTAACTGCTAAAGGAGCGCAACCTTGGGCCCCAGAGGGTGTAAATGTAAATTGCGGTAAAGGTCTTACAACAATACTGAAAGTAGCAGTTGCACCGGGCACAGTGCAGCCATCATCGATCATCACATTGTAAGTATTTGGATTGTTAGCATAATTGGCGGTAACTGTTGTGCTTGCTCCAATGGTTGAGTTTGACCATACATAGGAATATGGACCACCATTTCCGGGTGACGTAATATTTGGAGTTAACACTATTTTTTCTTTATCGCAAACAGTATAGCTAAGCCCCGCAGCAAATAATTGCGGCCTAACATTCACTAAAATTGTTTGAGGTCCGTTGGCGCAGCCATTAGCATCAATTACCGAAACAGTGTATTGACTTGTAGAACTTAGCGTTGGAGTTGCATTAATTCCATTAGAAGTCGTAGCATTGACACTTGTGTTGGTGCTTAGGTTAGTTAAGGTATACGAGTATGGAACTGTACCACCGGATGCTTGTCCATATAATTGCGCTGAAGTTCCATAACAGATTATTTGCGGAGGTGAAACGTTTAAAGCCAAAACAGATGGTTCTGAAATGATTACCGTTGTATAGGTTTTACATCCATTGCCATCAGTAATGGTTGCAGAATGTACAGCCGCGCCTAAGCCATTAACTACAGCAGAAGTAAGTCCTGTTGGACTCCAGTTATAAGAAAAATTATTAACACCGTTGGCAGTTAAAGTAGCGCTGCCATTAGCTTGGCCAAAACATAAAATATTAGTTGAAACAGCAGTTACCGAAGGTAATGGCGCGGCATTAATTGTTACAGATGCAGTTATCACGCAGCCTTTTGAATCGGTTGTTGTTAGCACCCAGTTGCCTGGAGGAAGATTATTTGCATTTGCCGTTAACTGAGGTGTAGAAGTATTCCAATTGTAAGAATAAGTAGGAGTGCCCCCTGTAATACTTACAATTGCAGTACCGTTGGAATTACCGCAGGTTGCCTGGGTTGTTGATGCAGATTGAATTACCAAAGCGGGAGGGTCACTCAAAGTATATACACTGTTTGTTGTGCAACCCTTCGTATCTATAACAACCAAGCTATAAGTACCAGCAACTAAATTTGTAATCAGCGGATTTGCGGGTTGAGCTGGTGCCCAGGTTAATGTATAAGTTGGCGTGCCGCCTGTTATGCTCGTGTTAATCTGCCCTGTAGCAAAGCCATTGCAATTATTTGGAACAACTGTATTGGTAGTTATTATTAAAGGATTTGGTTGGGAAATATTAACCGTTTTAGAACTTATACAACCATTCGCATCTGTTACGGTGCAACTATAAACACCTGTGCCAACTCCGGTAAGTATAGAATTAGTTTGAGCACTTGGTAACCATTGATACGAATAATTTGGTGTTCCACCATTGGTAAGCATTTGCGCTGCCCCATTAAATTGGCCACTACAAGCTACGTTCGTAACAGAACCGATTGCAGTTACTAACTGAGTAGGCTGAGTGATATTAACAACAGCACCGCCAATACAACCTGCGGCATCAGTAACGGTTATGCTATGTAATCCCGATGGTAGATTATTTACGTTCTGTGTGGTTTGAGCAAGGTAACTCCATAAATAATTATTACCACCTGCACCGCCTGTTGCGCTAATAGTAGCACCGCCATTCGCCATTCCGAAACAAGAAACCGCAACCGTATTTGTAACGACAATTACCGGAGCGGCAATGTTTGGAATAACGGTTGCCGCAGATGTTGCGCAGCCATTGGCATCCATAACTGTAACCGTATAAGCCCCGGCTAATACATTATTTATAGATGAGAATGTAAAACTTGGATTTGATGACCATTGATAACTATAACCACCCGCACCGCCACTTGCAGAAACTGAAGTGCTGCCGTTTGATTGGCCACAATTGGTAGGTACAACCGTAGTAATATTTGCAACTAACTGTGAAGGTTGAGTAAGTGAGAAAGTAGATTGAACGGTGCAATTATTTGCATCGGTTAACATTACAGTATGATTTCCAGGAGCAAGTGTGTTTACATACTGTGTATTTGCTAAACTAGGTTGCCATAAAATTGTTGGGATACCTGTACCACCAGAATAATTAACATTACCAATGCCGTTATTTAAACCAAAACACGAAATATTCGTATGCGTAACTATAATTGAAAGCCCTGTAGGTTGTGTAACATTGGCAACGGCCGACGCAGTACAGGATTTGGAATCGGTTACAGTGATAGTATAACTGCCGGCAACAAGATTATTTGCTGTTGCAGCTGTTTGTGTATTGCTCCAGTTATAAATATAGCCAGGTGTACCACCGCCAGGCGAGGCCGTAGCAAAGCCATTACTATAGCCGTTACAGCTCGGAGTACCAATTGCACTAATACTTACTGTTAATGCCGGAGGTTGTGTAATATTAAATATGGTTGTTGCAGTACAGGAATTTTGATCGGTGGCCAGCATACTAAATGTTCCTGCACAAAGGTTACTTACAGTTTGAGTAGTTAAAGGAACAGGTCCGCCAGTCCAGTAGTATGACACGGCGCCGATAGCATTAGAAACAGATCCAACCGCAAGCCCATTGCAGGCATTAAAACAGCTTACCTGTGTTTGGCTTACACTTGATAACATCTGCGGAGGATTAGCAAGCGCTAAAGTTCCCTGGATGATACATCCTTTGCTATCTGTAACTGTAACATTGTAATTACCTGGTCCCATACCACTAGGCGTAGAGGAGTTTCCACCCGCGCCTGGTGCCGGAAGCCATGCATATGTATAACCAGGCGTTCCTCCTAATACACCGGCATTAGCAGTACCATTGCTTGCATTAAAACACTTAGGATTAGTACCGGTAACATTTATGGTTAACGAAGCGGGTTGCGTAATAGTAACACTTGCAGATGCAATACAGCCTGTAGCGTCGGTTAATGTAACGGTATAAACCCCATTCATTAAATTTGTCGCAGTTCCGGTGTTCTGTCCATTGCTCCAACTATAGATCGGGAATCCCGGACCCGGATTGCCCGGATTTATTGTGGTTGTAGCCATACCATTATTTCCGCCAAAACAATTTGGGTTGGTAAAACTAGTAACTGAAATGGCAGGACCGGAAGCGTTAGGAACCGTTGCTGCTAAAACATATATACAACCATTTGCATCTTTTACCTGTACAGTGTAGGTTCCTGCTGCAACATTTGATAATGTCTGACCAACAAAATTGGTACTCCATGTGTATGTATAAGGTGCTGTACCTCCTGTTGCTGTTGCTGATGCAACGCCATTAGCCTGGTTACATGTGGCGGTTAGTGTATTAGTATTTATCGTTACAGAGCTAGGTTGTGTGATGCTAACTGTGCTTGTTTTTATACATCCATTGGCATCAGTAACCTGGCAGGTATATGTTCCGGCAAATAATCCCGAAACAATACTTGTGGTTGCTCCACCCGGCGACCATAAATAAGAAAATCCCGGAGTTCCGCCACTACTTACTGTGGTAGTTGCAGTTCCTGTAGCGGAATTAAAGCAGGCAGCGTTAGAAGCGCCAGAAATAAGAACAATATTTCCGGGTTGTGTTATTGTACCAACCGTAGTAGATTTGCAACCATAAAAATCAGACACAGTTACCGTGTAATTTCCCGGAACCAAACCGCTTGCAGTTTGCAGAGTTGAACCATTACTCCACGAATAGGTTAATGGGGCAGTAACATTACCGATCATATTCGCAGTTAAACTTCCGTTAGCAGAATTAAAACAGGAAACATTTGTTGTATTTGTAATTACCGCAGTTCCTCCCGGAGTTGCGGTAACACTTACAATACCTGTTTGAATACAGCCTTTTGTGTCCTTAACGGTTACAGTATAACTTCCGGCTAATACACCTGTTGTTTGTGGCCCGTTGCCACCTGTTGGAAGCCAAGTGTATGTATATATTGGGGTTCCGCCACTTGCATTAACGCTT
Organism: Chitinophaga pinensis; assembly: GCA_943369995.1. Lineage (GTDB taxonomy): Bacteria > Bacteroidota > Bacteroidia > B-17B0 > Aurantibacillaceae > Aurantibacillus. The sequence continues at coordinate 187,075 of CALRPF020000007.1, read as the reverse complement.
GCAGATCCATTTGCAGTTGAACAGTTTGCCGGCACACTGCTAAGCGTTAGTGTAATTGGCAGGGGTTGTGTAACAGCAATAGTTTGACTTAAACTACATCCATTATTATCAATCACAGTTAAATTATACGCGCCGGCAGATATATTTGTTGTAAAAACAGTACTTACCTGGTTTGGTCCTGCATTGATATTATAAAGATATGGGCTTGTCCCTCCACCGGCTATAACCGTAATGGTGCCATTGTTACCACTATTACATGAAGGTGGTAGCGACGAAACACCAAGAGTTAATGCAGCAGGTTGACCAATACTTGTTGTAACTGTTGTAACACAACCTAAAGCATCCTGTACATTTACAGTGTAGTTTTGCGCAGTCAATCCTGTAAAATTTCCAAAGCCATTTGTAATATTTCCCGGCGTTAATGTGTAGCTATAACCCGGTGTACCACCACTGGTAGAAACACTAAAGCTGCCATTGTTGCCATTAAAGCAACTTACATTGCTTAATGTTGCAATAGCAGAGCTTGGTGAACCCGTATTACCGATAATAAAATTAACTGTAAGCGTGCAGGAATTAGCATCTTTGATAACAACGTTTTTTGGACCTGCAAGCATACCGCTTTGTATTGTACTACCAACAAAAGGACCGCCGTTAAAAGAGTATTGATAGGTTGGCAATCCTCCGGTAACACCGGTAACAGTGGCACTTCCATTTGCATTACCGCAAGCTGCAGGTGTAACGGCAATTGTAGCAGATGTTGGCCCTGCAACAGTATTTATGTTTGCAGTAATACTAAAAGTACAGCCATTAAAATCTGAAACCGTAATCGTTTTTGGTCCGGCTGCAAGATTGTTAGTAACCGAACCTGTTCCAATACCATTCACGCTAAAACTGTATGCCGGACTACCACCTGTAACGCCGGTTATTCCCAATACACCTGTATTACCAATGCATGCTGTTGGCGAAGTTGTAAATGTAATATTTGTTGGTCCTGTAGTACTGGTTAGTGTAACAGTTTTTGTAAAAATACAATTGTTTACATCCTTTACGGTAATAGTATAAGTTCCTGCGGGCAGGTTGGCTAAAGGAGGAGAGCTTGTAAAAGGTCCCCCGTTTATGCTGTATTGATAGGGCGCGCTTCCACCGGTTACAGCACCAAGTGTTATCGATCCGTTTGAATTGCCACAAGTGGGGTTGATAAAAGTTGAAGCCAGCGCTGTGATACCAGGAGTATTATTAATTGTAACTGTAATAAATGTTTTACAACCAAAATTATTGGTTACTCCTAACGTATAGCTTCCTGCCGCTAAACCAGTAACAGTTTGTGAAGGAATAGCCGTTCCATTCAATGAAAAGCTAACTACAGTTTGCCCCGGAGGTGAAATATTATTTATAACGATCGAGCCATTGGAGTTACCGCAATTGGCATCGGTAATGTTTGCGGATATTGCAGGTTGGGGATTAATAACCACCACCGCCGTAGCGCTGCTGGTGCAGGTTCCTACAGTTCCAACAATGTTATAAGTTGTAGTTACAGCAGGGTTAGCTATTACATTTGCACCGGTAGTTGTGTTGAGGCCGGTTGCAGGACTCCATACATAAGAGTTTGCCCCCGAAATTGAAATATTTGCTGAATTACCCGAACATATAGATGATGTTGGTGGACCAACAATTAAAGTTGGAGGTGTTAAATTGGAAGTAATATTAATAGTGGCTATGCCTTTACACCCACTAATAGTATTTGTAACTGTAGTTGTATAAACACCGGGTTGATTTACATTTATTACCTGAGTGTTATTTGCGCCAACAATGCCAGGTCCTGTCCAAAGATAGGTATGGTTGGGAGGTGAAGGATTAGCAGTAAGTTGTATAGTTGAATTGGTACAAGTAATACTACCCGAGGCTGCAATGTTTGCCACAAAAGTACTGGTGCCAACTACTGTTGTAACCGCAGTAACCGTTTGTGATGGGCAGCCTGATTGAACAACTGTAACAGTATAAACACCCGGAGCATTTACAACTGCGACTGAAGAAGTTCCACCACTTACAATACCGGGTCCAGCCCAATTGTAGGTAACAGGCGCTGCGGTAGTTGTTGCAATAACATTCGCGGTTCCGGAGTTACATCCTAAAGGAGTGCTTGTGCTTGTATTAGCAGCTGTAGCATTTAACGGACCGCAAGGTAAAGGACAATTTGCAAAATCGCCTGCGCCGTAACCGTTGGTGCTTGTATTAGTAAAAGAAATCGTTGTCCCACTAATGTTACCGGTATAAATGCCGCCAGTGTTACTCACAATTACTTGTCCGTTAACTATAGAAAATCCCCCCCCAGCACTTATGCTTGGCATACCGGTCATGTTATAAGTACATTGAAGCGCACCATTTGGGCCATACATAGCCATTGATTGTGGTGTTGTTGTTATCAGTACATAAAAATTTCCGCAGTTATCTACCACTAAGTCATAAGGGCCACCACCATTAAAATTTGTAATTGTTGTTAAAGGTGTGGCATTCCCCGTACCGTTATATACATAAATTTGTCCGGTGCTACCATTTAGTCCGTATATAACGCCGCCCCCGCCGCCAAGGTTTACAAAGGGCATGGTGTGTGTAGTTGTTACCCAAGCTGTGCCATTCCACCAGGCCATAAAACCGCCAATTGTTGTATAAAATGTTGGGCTTGGAAAAGCTGCATTTAAGTTTGGGCCGTAAGATAAACCTGTGCCACCTATTGGGATAGAAGTATTACTTGGATTAGACGCGCTAAGCGGTAAAGCCGGATTATAAGCAGTAATAGGGCTTGTATGCATAAAAACCAATCCATTAGGACATGCTGGCGTTTGCGAGAAAAAATTAGAATAAAAAAAAGATAAAATTATTGCAACGGCAAAAGGTAGATTTTTTTTCATAGACCGGAGATTTTACTCTAAATCTAATCTTTTTTAAAAATAAATGAAATAACCTTACTCAACGAAAGTAATCGCTCACTCAATAAATCAATCCTCTAAAATAAAATCTAAAACTAAAACTTTTTAGTATTTTCCTATCAGATCAATATTTATTGAAAATAAAATTATTGAATCAAAAAAACATGAGAGGTAAACGCACTAAGAATGAAGAAATAAATTATTTTTTCTTGCTAAAATTCTTTTTAAATGGGTATAAAAACTGGCCAACAAACGTGTTTGGAACCTCTTTGCCACCTTCAACACCTAAAACTGGTTGTTTATCTTTTGGCAGGTAAAAGTGACCAAACATCAGGTCCCAAATATTTAATATCGAGGCATAATTAACGCCGTATTTTTTATTAATATTTTTAGCATGATGCCATGCATGGGTTTCAGGTGTATTAATGATATAGTTTAACCAGCCCCATTTTACTTTTATGTTCATGTGTGTAAAAAAGCCCCAAACATTTTGCACAGTTATCTGGAATAAAAAATAATCAACAGCAGAGTAACCGATCAATGCAAAAGGAATAAATATAAGCGGCTTAAATACAACCATTTCTACCCAGTGAAAATGTCGTGTAGAGGCAGCTCCAAGCTCTTCCTGCGCGTGATGTACTTTATGAAATTCCCAAAAGAAATTTGACCTGTGTAAAATAATATGCGCAACATATTCGCAAAAATCCTGTAAAATAAACATGATCAGGATCTGAATTGCAGGGTTAAGGCGTGTAATATCGGCGATTTTTATACTGTGTATGTTAAACAGAAGAAGAAATTTATAAAGAATAAATTCGGTAACGGCGCACAGGGCAAAAAAACCTAAAACATTTATAATTATATCGTTAAATAAAACATAAAAGGTGTCTTGCCAAAAATATTTACGAGACATAACACCATGCTTGCGTTGTTTTGGCAATACAACTTCTAAAAAAAAGCAAAGTAAATAAGCTAAAAAAACGGCATAATACACGTTTTTTAAGGCAGGATGTTTTAAGCTGTCTTTGGTATAATTCCAAAACTGAGACTGTTGCGAAGCAAACTCGTTAGTTATTTCTGAGAAAAAAGACATGATTTATTAGCTGCAATTTACTTAAATAACAATAATAAGCCAAAGATTTTAACCTACCTTTTTTCCAAGGATAATAAGGTCGCACATGGTACCGTCCATATTGGCAACTTCGGGTAAGTGCGCCCATTTTTCGAATTCGAACTGGTAAAATAATTTTAAGCTGGGTTTGTTATGTCCAAAAATAAAACCTAAAAGTGAGTGAATGTTTAAAGATGGAGAAACTTCAATTGCTTTTTGTAAACAGATCTTTCCAAGGCCCATTCCTCTTGCACTTTCTTCTAAATAAATGCTTACTTCAACAGTGCCATCATAAGCAGGACGACCATAAAAAGAATTAAAGCTCAACCAGCCTGCATATTTACCATCCAACGTTACCAGCCATAAAGGTCTTTTATCAGAAGAATGCGCATTGAACCAGGCTAATTTGCTCTCAACACTAACCGGCTCAAGATCTGCGGTAACAAGGCGTGAAGCTACCGTTGAGTTATAAGTGGAAACGATCTTTGGGAGATCTTCAACGGAAGCATTTATAAATTCAACTTGCATTAGTATAATAAATTGTGATAGGGATAACGTTTAACATGCAATTCTTTAACAAGATCATAAACTGTTTTTTTGAACTCATCAATATTTTCTTTTTCCTGCGCACTGATAAACAAAACCTTATTGTTAAGGCTTTTCATCCAGGTGTTTTTTATATCTTCTAAAGATAAATTCTCGCGGGTAGTAGGAGTAAGATCGTCATCGTCTTTTTTAGTATAGGTAAAGGCGTCAATTTTATTGAATACTAAAATAACGGGCTTGTCTCCCGCCCCAATATCTTGCAAAGTTTGTTTAACTACATTTAAATGTTCTTCAAAATTTTTGTGAGAAATGTCAACTACATGAATTAATACATCTGCCTCGCGCACTTCGTCAAGGGTAGATTTAAAGCTTTCTACCAATTCGGTTGGCAGCTTCCTGATAAATCCTACTGTATCGCTTAAGAGAAAAAAAACATTATCAATGGTTACTTTTCTAACGGTTGTATCAAGCGTGGCAAACAATTTATTCTCTGCAAAAACAGTGCTTTTGCTGAGCATATTCATAATGGTACTTTTACCAACGTTTGTATAACCAACCAAAGCAACACGAATTAATTCACCACGATTTTTGCGCTGCGTGGCCATTTGCTTATCTATCTCTTTTAATCTTTCTTTTAGTAAAGCAATTTTATCACGAACAATCCGTCTATCTGTCTCAATTTCTTTTTCACCGGCACCACCGCGGGTTCCAGTGCCACCACGTTGCCTCTCTAAGTGAGTCCACATGCCTGTTAAACGCGGTAACATGTATTGGTATTGCGCCAATTGTACCTGTGTTTTTGCATGTGCTGTTTGCGCGCGTTGTTCAAATATTTCAAGAATTAAAGTGGTGCGGTCTAATATTTTTTTACCGAATTCTTTTTCTAAATTTCGTTGTTGAGAAGGAGAAAGCTCGTCGTCAAATATTACAACATCGATCTTATTTTCAATAACAAAACTTTTAATTTCCGATACTTTTCCTTTTCCAATAAAGGTTGCTTTATCAGGCTTTTCAAGCTTTTGGGTGAATGTTTTTTTTGTTTCAAGTCCGTAGGTTTCTGCTAAAAAAGCAAGCTCTTCAAGATATTCTTTAGCAAGGCCATCATCTTGCAGTTTATTTATAACACCAATTAAAACGCAGGTATGTGTAGGTATTTCGGTAGATACGGTTTCTTTCATTGATATTAGTGCCCTTTGATCTGGCTATTTACATATTCTGCAATAGCAGTTGCCTGTTCATCATTTACAGGTGCAGCTGGCATTGCGCCTTTACCATGCACAATTATTTCTTTTATTCCTGCCTGATCCAATAAAGTTGAGCTAATATCTTTAGCCCCAGCGGCTCCTAATTTTCCATCAGCGCCGTGACATAATACGCAATTTGATTCGTAAAAGAATTTTCCATCGTTTGCGGCAACTTCATGTGTATCTGTTTTTGTTTCCGGCTCTTTAGCGATACCTTTCTTTTTATGATAGATTTCTCCTAAACCAAAACTTCCTGTGATCATTAATAAACTTAAGGCTGCCAACATTTTTCTTTGCTTTCTAAAGCCAATAACAGCAATAGGTATAGAGGCAAAGATCATTGTTAATTTTATCCATAGTAAATAATCGAATTTACCACCATAAGGTATTTGTGTCATCAAATAAATTCCGGTCAATAAAAAAAGAAAACTTATAACGATCTCAAAGATCTTTGTCTTTTTAGAGAAAATTGTTAGCAGATCATTTTTATTGCTTAATAATAAAACCGTTTTTATAACATAAAGCAATAAAAACAGGCAAACAACTAAATAATGGGTATGTAAAAAACCTTTATACATATTTTGATATTTTGTTGTAAAATTAAGGATAAAGACGGAATAAAAAAGCAAATAAGAGTTAGTAATTTTGGTAAATCTGTTTAAATTTGAGGGTTTGCCATATAAAGGCAAAGCATAAACATTTAATAAATACTTGATAAATGAAACAATTAAGCTTATTACTGATAATATTAAATTTTTTTAGTTTAAAATATTCTGCACAATCTACTTTTCCCACTAACGGCGCACCATTCAATACGCATAGTATTTATGCGTTCACAAATGCAACCATTTATGTGGATTTTGAAACGGTAATTAGAAAGGGAACACTTTTAATACAGGATGGAAAGATCATTTCTGCTGCGGAGAAAGTAGATATTCCAAAAAATGCTATTGTTTATGATCTTAAAGGAAAATTCATTTATCCTTCATTTATTGATCTGTATTCTGATTATGGTATACCTGACGCAAAACCTGTGGGCGGAAGAAATTATAATGGCGCGCCGCAAATGGAAAGCAATTTTAAAGGTGCTTATGGCTGGAACCAGGCAATAAGATCGGATTATGAAGCATATAAAGTTTTTTTAGTGAATAAAGAAAAAGCCGAAGAGTTGAAAAAATCGGGTTTCGGCGCTGTATTGTCGTTTCGTCGAGATGGAATTGTAAGAGGAAGTGGTGTTTTTGTGAACTTAACAGGTAAAAAAGAAAACGAAAATATTATTTTGGATAAAGCCGCCGGATTTTATTCTTTTTCTAAAGGTTCTTCCACGCAGGATTATCCGAGCTCATTAACAGGAGGTATTGCTTTATTACGCCAAACATATTACGATGCGTTATGGTATGCGCAAAACCAAAATAAAACCGAATACAACATCTCTTTAGACGCTTTAAATAAAATAAAAGATCTGCCCGCGATTTTTGAAGCGAATGATAAGTACAACGCTTTACGGGCTGCAAAGGTTGGAAAAGAGTTTAACGTAAAATATATTATAAAGGCCGGAGGCAACGAGTATCAGCGCATCAATGATATTCAGTCCACGCAGTTAAAATATATTGTGCCTTTAAATTTTCCAATTGCATATGATGTCGAAGATCCTTTTGATGCAGAAGCTGTTTCATTGGCAGAATTAAAACATTGGGAATTGGCTCCAACAAATCCGGCAGAGTTTGAAAAAAATCAAATTACATTTTGTTTAACAGCATCTGATCTTAAAGAAAGAAGTCAGTTTTTAACCAACCTTAGAAAAGCTGTAAAACATGGTCTTTCAGAGAAAATGGCTTTAAAAGCGTTGACCGTAAATCCTGCAACTTTTATTAATGTTCAGGATAAAGTGGGAAGCTTGAAGAAAGATCTTTTTGCGAATTTTTTTATCAGCAATAAATCAATTTTCGAAAATGATGCAGTGATTATGCAAAACTGGTCGGGTGGCGAGCCAACTGTCTTCTCAGACATAAATGCTTTGGATATCCGCGGTAATTATGTTTTAAATACACCCGATAAAAATTTTAAAGTTAAGATCTCTGGCGACCCATTTGCTCCTCAGGCGAAGATCACAATTGATACCACAAAAAAGAATTTAAGCTATCACTTTACAAATAATCAAATTTCATTTAGTTTTTCTTATGATTCAACAAAAACTGTTCGTGCCACTGGAAATTATGATGCAGTAGCAAAAAACTTTGAAGGAAAAGCGCAATTAACGAATGGCGACTGGTTTGATTTTAAAATGATGTATGAATCTGAAGTTGATACAACAACCAAACCTAAACCTGCTGAGAAAAAAACAGAACTTAATTTAGGAAAAGTAATTTATCCATTCAATGCATTTGGAGAGCCGTTGCCGGATGAAAAAGGAATTTTTAAAGAACAATGGAATAAATTCAAAAACCGCTATTCTGCCATCTTAATTAAAAATGCAACTGTTTGGACAAACAATGGCGATAGTGTTTTAGTTGATCATGATGTTTATGTTGTAGAGGGTAAAATTGTTCGTATTGCAAAAAATATTGATGCCCCAAAAATGGCCTTTGCTAAAATTATTGATGCGCAGGGAAAACATTTAACGCCGGGTATTATTGATGAACACAGTCATATTGCTATTACTGCAGGTGTAAATGAAGGAACACAATCTAGCAGCGCCGAAGTAAGAATGGGCGACGTTCTAAATCCTGAGGATATAAATATCTACCGTCAGCTTTCCGGCGGTGTTACAACAGCTCAATTATTGCATGGTTCGGCAAATCCTATTGGAGGCCAAAGTGTGTTGATTAAATTACGCTGGGGACAAACTGCCGAAGATCTTAAGTATGAAAAAGCAGATGCGTTCATAAAATTTGCTTTAGGAGAGAACGTAAAACAAAGTAACTGGGGCGACCATAACTCCATTCGTTTTCCGCAATCACGTATGGGAGTTGAACAAGTTTATAAAGATTATTTTACACGCGCGCGCGAATATGATCTGCAATGGCAATCGTTCTCAAAATTAACTCCAAAAGATATTGAGAAAAATAAAATTAGTGTTCCTCGTAAAGACCTTGAATTAGAAGCGCTGGCAGAGATCCTGAATAAAAAACGTTTTATTACATGCCACAGTTACGTGCAAAGCGAGATCAACATGTTAATGCATGTGGCAGATATTTTTGGATTTAAAGTAAATACCTTTACACATATTTTAGAAGGTTATAAAGTAGCAGATAAAATGAAAACTCATGGCGTAAATGCTTCTACATTTTCGGATTGGTGGGCTTATAAAAATGAAGTGCTGGAAGCAATACCTTATAATGCAGCGATTTTAACCAAAGTAGGCGTAAATACGTGTATTAACAGCGATGACGCAGAAATGGCACGCCGTTTGAACCAGGAAGCTGCAAAATCAATTAAGTACGGCAGCTTAACAGAAGTAGAGGCTTTGAAATTAGTGACTTTAAATCCTGCAAAAATGTTGCACATTGATGATAAAGTAGGAAGCATTAAAGTTGGTAAAGTGGCAGATCTTGTTTTGTGGACAGATAATCCGATGAGCGTGTATGCTAAAGCCGACAAAACAATTATTGACGGGCAAATTTATTTTGACAGAGATGAAGATCTTAAATTGCAAGCTTACGTTAAAGCAGAAAGAGCAAGAATAATTGCAAAATTATTAGTAGAAAAGCAAAAAGGCGGTAAGGTTGAAAAGCTAAAGTCAAAGCATGAACGCTTGTATCACTGCAATACAATTGAAGGCGTAGATGAAGAATTAACAGGTCACAGATAAAATTTAAAAATGAGAAATTTAATATACATAGTTTTTTTGTTTGCCGGATTAAACGTTCTTGCTCAAAAAACATACACGCACGTTGCGTTGATAAATGCAACGGCGCATATTGGTAACGGAAAAATTATCGAGAACAGTATAGTTGTGATCAATAAAAATAAGCTCGAGATGGTGAGCAGCGTTACCGGTATTCGTTTAAATCCAAGCGCTTACGATACTGTAATTGATCTTGCGGGAAAGCATATCTATCCCGGATTGATCAACACAAATAATATTTTAGGTTTGCACGACGCTGAAGCGGTAAGAGCAACACGTGATTTTTCTGAGGTTGGATATATTAATCCACACGTAAGAACTTTAATTGCTTATAATACAGATAACGTTATTACACCAACAGTAAAAACAAATGGTATTTTATACACTCAGGCAACACCACGTGATGGTTTAATAAGTGGATCTTCTTCTGTTATGGCGCTGGATGGCTGGAACTGGGAAGATGCAGTATTAAAGGCAGACGACGGTATTCATCTTAATTTTCCGAAAGCTATTACCCGCAAATTTACAGAAGAAGAAGGGTTATCGGTTGCTTCTAACAAAAATTACATCACGGAAATTAATTACCTGAATAAATTTTTTGATGATGCTCAGGCATATTGTTTAACAACAAATGCAACAGAAAAAAATATTCGTTTTGAGGCCATGCGAGGTGTTTTTAACGGCACTCAAAACCTTTATCTGCATGCCGAAAAAGCAAAAGATATATTGAGCGTTATTAATTTCGTAAAAAAATACACTATCAAAAAACCAGTAATTGTTGGTGGAAAAGAGTCGTATAAAATTACAGCGGTACTTAAAAAAAATAATATTCCAGTAATGTTAAACCGTGTAAATGATCTTCCTGATAATGCAGACGACGATGTGGATATGGTTTTTAAAACTCCGTTTCTCTTGCAAAAAGACAGTATTTTATTTTGTCTTCAGTTAGAAGGGGATATGGAAGCTGCGCAAAGCAGAAATTTACCTTTTAATGCAGGTGTTGCCGTTGCTTATGGCTTAACGAAAGAACAGGCATTGGCAAGCATAACATCAAATGCGGCAAAAATTTTGGGAGTAGAAAAAGAAATCGGAACTTTGGAAGAAGGAAAATTAGCTTCGTTAGTGGTGAGCGATGGAGATATTTTAGATATAAAAACAAATAATATTATTTTGGCTTATGTTGCAGGAAAAAATATTAGCCTTATAAATAAACAAACAGAATTGTATTTAAAATACAAAGTAAAATACGGTATAAAATAAATTTTTATGATAGATAATAAAGTAATAGTTGGGATCTCGCAGGGAGATATAAATGGAATAGGGTTGGAAGTTGTTCTTAAAACCTTAATGGAGCCTGGTATTGCAGATATTTGTACGCCGGTTTTATTTAGTTCTCAAAAAACAGTTTCGTATTATAGAAAAGTTTTAGGCCTGGAAGAATTTAGTTTTAATCCCATGCGCGAATTTTCTCAGTTGAATTCTAAAAAAGTAAATGTTTTTGTTTGCTATGAAGAAGAAGTTAATATTGAAATGGGGAAAGCTACCGATGTTGGTGGAAAATATGCTTTAATATCTTTGGAAAAAGCAACGCAGGCGCTTGCGGATAAAAGTATTGACGCACTTGTTACGGCTCCCATCAATAAAAGTAATATTCAAAGCGATAGTTTTAAATTTGTTGGTCATACCGAATACCTAGGGGCAAAATTAGGTGGCGATCCCTTAATGTTTATGTGTTCTGATAACGGTTTGCGCATTGCAGTATTTACCGGTCATGTGCCTTTAAAAGATGTTGCTTCTAAGTTAAGTATTGACGGGATTTCTAATAAGATCGTTCAATTGCATGAATCTTTGGTAAAAGATTTTGGTATCCGTAAGCCAAAGATCGCTGTTTTAGGTTTAAACCCTCATGCAGGTGATAATGGCGCTATTGGTAATGAAGATAAGGAGATCATTATTCCTGCTATCGAAAAAACAAAATTAAACGGGCTTGTGTATGGTCCATATTCTGCTGATGGATTTTTCGGAAATGGCACTTATAAACAATTTGATGCTGTTTTAGCGATGTATCACGACCAAGGATTAATTCCATTTAAAACGATAGCGTTTAACGAAGGTGTGAATTTTACAGCAGGCTTAAATGCGGTAAGAACAAGTCCGGATCATGGCACCGGTTATGATATTGCCGGAAAAAATAAAGCTAACGAGCAATCGTTTAAAAAAGCTTTATACGCCGCTATTGATATTTTTAAAAACAGGAAGCTTTATTCGGAAATAACCGAAAACCCATTGCAAATAGGAAATATTAAAAAAGAGCGTTAGAGAATAACACTCTTTTTCCCCACTTATTTTTCATTTTTTTAAAGATTTAGTTAACATATTTTAACGACCTCAAAATCTTTGTAAACCCCTACCAATGTTATCTTTACCAGTTATTCTAATAAAATAGATTTATGGTAGATATTAAAGAAATTAACGAACGGATTCAGCAGGAAAGTGCCTTTGTAGACATGTTAACTGTTGAAATGGACAAAGTTATTATTGGTCAGAAAAGTATGGTTGAACGCCTGCTGATTGGCCTTTTGAGCAATGGCCACATATTATTGGAAGGTGTTCCTGGTCTTGCAAAAACTTTAGCTATTAATACTTTGGCCAAATGTGTTGATGCGCAATTTAGCCGTATTCAGTTTACCCCCGATCTTTTACCTGCCGATGTTATAGGCACGCAGATATATAATCAAAAACAAGAAGCATTTTCTATTCGTAAAGGACCAATTTTTGCTAATTTCGTATTAGCTGATGAGATCAACCGTGCTCCGGCAAAAGTGCAGTCTGCTCTACTTGAGGCTATGCAGGAAAAGCAGGTTACCATTGGCGATCAAACATTTAAATTGCCAAATCCTTTTTTAGTTTTAGCAACACAAAATCCTGTTGAGCAGGAAGGAACTTATCCTTTGCCTGAAGCGCAAATGGATCGTTTTATGTTGAAGGTGGTTATTGGTTACCCAACAAAAGAAGATGAACGTAAAATTATTACTTCAAATATTCAGCCAGGTGGTATGCCACAAGCAAATAGCGTTTTAACTACCGATGCAATTGTAAAAGCCCGCGCTGTAGTAAAAGATGTTTACATGGACGAGAAGATCGAAAGATATATTGTAGATATTGTGTTTGCGTCACGTTTTCCTAAAGATTATAAATTGCAAAAATTTGAGGGCCTTATTTCTTATGGTGGATCGCCACGTGCAAGTATAAATTTAGCATTGGCTGCAAAAGCGTATGCTTTTATAAAGCGCCGTGGTTATGTTATTCCTGAAGATGTTCGCGCCATTTGTACAGATGTTATGCGTCACCGTATAGGTTTAACTTACGAAGCAGAGGCGGAGAACATTACTTCAGAAAATATCATTACTGAAATTTTAAATACAGTTGAAGTTCCTTAGAGATCTTAGATTTTAGAAGTAAGAAGGTAGATTTAATAATCCCTTCAAAATCTTAAATCAAAAATCTCAAATCTTAAATTAAAATGGAAACCTCAGAGCTTTTAAAAAAAGTACGCAAAATTGAAATTAAAACCCGTGGTTTGAGCAATCAAATCTTTTCGGGAGAATATCATAGCGCATTTAAGGGTCGTGGGATGGCCTTTTCTGAAGTTCGCGAATATACACCCGGCGATGATGTAAGAACCATTGATTGGAATGTTACAGCAAGATTTAGTACACCTTATGTAAAAGTTTTTGAAGAAGAAAGGGAGTTAAGTGTAGTATTAGTTGTGGATGTTAGCGCCAGCGGCTTGTTTGGTACCAATAAACAATACAAACAAGATCTTATTACAGAGTTATGCGCTGTTGTTGCATTTTCTGCCTCTCAAAATAATGATAAAATTGGTGTGATCTTTTTTAGTGATAAGATCGAAAAATTCATTCCGCCAAAAAAAGGCAAATCGCACGTATTAAGAATTATAAGAGAATTGCTGGAATTTAAGCCAACCAATACAAAAACAAATTTAGAATTAGCATTAAAATATCTTACCAATGTTATTAAGAAAAAAAGCATTGTCTTTTTAATAAGCGATTTTTATGCAGATTCGGATTATAAAGATGCTTTAAAGATAGCTAACAAAAAGCATGATCTTGTGGCTTTACGCATTGTAGATAAAACGGAAACAGAATTACCAAACGTAGGTTTAATAAAATTACGTGATAATGAAACAGGTAAATTAATGTGGGTAGACACAAGTGATAAAGCATTCAGAAAACAATTTGCCGTTAATTATTTGAAATTTGAAGATGATCTTAAAGATATATTTAACAGAAGTGGAACCGACGCTACAAAGATATTTACGCACGAAAACTATGTTAAGCCATTAATGAATTTATTTAAGAACCGTTAAGATTTTAAATTGTACGTGAGATTTCTAAAAAACATATTATTAATTGCCCTTTTATTTTTTGCCAAATTCTCTTTTGGACAAATTCGCGTAAATGCAGTTTTAGATTCTTCTAAAATTCGTATTGGCGAACAAGTTAAATTAGATTTGTATGTAAATTATGATGCTTCACAAAAGGATCTTAAAATTCAATGGCCAACTATTGGTGATACAATTACGGGTAAAGTAGAGGTAATTTCTATTACACCAATTGATACAACCATTCCCGATAAAAATAATCCAAGCATCTTTCAACAACATCAGCAAATTTTAGTGAGTGCTTACGATAGTGGTTACTTTGCCATTCCCGGATTTGAGTTTGTAGTAAACGATGATACTACTCGTCCGTTCATCACCCCAACGCTTTTGCTGGAAGTACATACCGTTCCTACCGATACAAGTTTAACTAAAACAAAAGACATCAAACCGCCATTTGATGAGAAGTTTAATTGGAAGTGGTATTTAAATTATATCTATTGGGGAACCGGTGTAATTCTTTTTGTTTTGGCTATTGTATTGATCACATTGTATTTTTCACGTAAACAAAAAAATAGTGTTATTGAACCAGAAAAGCCAAAAATTCCTGCGCACATTACAGCGCTCGCTGCTTTAGAAAAAATAAAGGCAGAACAGATCTGGAAAGAAGGTCAGGTAAAAGAATATTACTCTTCTATTTCTGATACTATTCGTTTATATATCGAAGAACGCTTTAATGTATTTGCTTTGGAAAGTACTACGGATGAGATCATGAAAGCTTTCCGCACACAAGTTGTAGATAAAATAAGCAAAGAAAAATTAGAGCAAACTTTAACCTTAAGTGATCTTGTGAAGTTTGCAAAGATGACACCAATTGAAGATGAGCACAGGTTTACTTTGCAAAATGCTTTTGATTTTGTGAATGGAACCAAACGTGAGGAAGAAATAACAATCCCCGAACCTCAAACAAATAATCAGCCAACCCAGTGATAAGTTATTTTAACGACATACAGTTTGCTGAAAAGCAGTGGTTTTGGTTAATGTGCGCATTGCCCTTAATGATCGTGTGGTATATATTGCGCTTAAAAAAACATGAAGGGGAATTTAATTATTCTTCATTCGCACTTTTTCATAAAATAAAATCTTCGGGTAAAGCAAAATTCAGACACTCCTTATTTGTTTTACGTTTAATATCATTTGCATTTTTGATTGCCGCATTGGCAAGACCGCAATCGCGTAGCAGCTGGAAAGACAGTAAAACAGAAGGGATAGATATTGTGATAAGTATGGACGTTTCTCCATCTATGCTTGCAAAAGATTTTAAACCAAACCGTTTAGAAGCTGCAAAAGATGTAATGATAGATTTTATTGATGCGCGTATAAATGATAGAATTGGTTTAGTAGTTTTTGGGGGAGAAGCATTTACACAATGCCCATTAACATCCGATCATAAAGTGCTTAAGAATATGATCCCTGCCATTCGCCCGGGCATGGTAGCCGATGGTACTGCAATTGGTTTAGGTTTGGCAACCGCCGTTGGCCGTATTAAAGATAGTAAAGCTAAAAGTAAAGTTGTTATCTTAATTAGCGATGGTGTAAGCAACATGGGCGAAATTCCACCGCTTACCGCCGCAGAGTTGGCAAAAACGATGAATGCGCGTGTGTATTGTATTGGTGTAGGTACCCGTGGTAAAGCATTAACGCCTGTAGCAAGGTATACAGAAACGGAATATGAGTATGATTATGTAGATGTTGATATTGACGAAAAAACGATGACTGAAATATCTGACATGACCGGTGGGAAATATTTTCGCGCAACAGATAAAGCCAGTTTGATTGATGTTTACAAAGAAATTGATAAGATGGAAAAAACAATTATCAGCGAAAAGAGTTTTACTAATAAAGCAGAACATTTCTTACCATTAGCATTAGCAGCAGCAGTTATTTTATTATTGGAGTTTTTATTACGTTTTACCTTATTCAGAGCAGTACCATAAATGTTTAAATTCGAACATACTATTTTCTTTTACGCTTTTGCGGCAGTGCCGGTAATGCTTATACTGGTAATAGTGTATTTTATTTCGCGCAAGAAGAAGTTAAAACGTTTGGGCGATGCAAATTTAATTAGCGGTTTAATTCCATATTCGAGCAAAAGAAAGCGAATCATCAAAGTTGTTTTATTTCTTACAGGCTTTAGCAGTCTGATAATTGCGCTATGCAATCTTCAAACCGGCAGTAAATTAACAGAAGTAAAACGCGAAGGTGCAGATATTATCGTTTGTATTGATGTTAGTAACAGTATGCTGGCACAAGATCTTAGTCCGGATCGTTTAACGCGTGCAAAATATGCACTCGAAAAAATGATAGATGGTTTACAAGGCGATCGCTTAGGTTTAGTTGTTTTTGCCGGCGAAGCCTATGTGCAGTTGCCAATTACAACCGATTATAGTGCGGCAAAATTATTTTTAGAATCTATTGGTCCGGGCATCGTTCCCGTGCAAGGAACGAATATTGCAGACGCCATTGAAAAAGCTTCAGAGTCGTTTAGTACAGATGAAGGAAAGAACCGCGCCATTATTTTAATTACAGATGGAGAGAATCATGATTCGGAAGCGATACAAGCCTCTGAAGATGCCGGAAAAAAAGGGATCATGATCAGTACAATTGGAATAGGATCACAAAACGGTGTTCCAATTCCTATCATCGAAAATGGCGTAATGAAAGGTTATAGAAAAGATAAAGAAGGACAAACTGTTATTACAAAATTAAATGCCAATCTTTTAAAAACAATTGCTTCAAAAGGTAATGGTGTATTTGTACAGGCCAGTCAGGCAGATATTGGTTTGGGTGCAGTGTTAGATAAAATAAACGAATTAGATAAAGCGCAAATAGAAAATAAAATGTATACTGATTACGAAGATCAATTTCAGTGGTTCTTAGGTTTGGCTTTAATATTATTTTTTATAGAATTTTTAATTAGCGAAAGAGTAAGTGAGTGGTTTAAAAAAATTAATTTGTACGGCAATGCAGCTAAGTAAATTTAAATATCTTTTTGTTTTTGCGATGTTCTTTGCAACAGGTTTTCTGCTTGCGCAAAAAGATGCCATGAAGATATATGATGGTAATAATTTATACCACAGCGGCAAAACCATCGATGCAACTGACAGGTATAGGGAGGCGTTAAAAATAAATCCAAATAATCAAAAGGCCAATTTTAACTTAGGAAATTCATTGTACAAAAACGCTTTACAAATAAAGGCAAGCAAAGAAAATTTTGTGCAAGGTGGAAAAAAAGTAACCCCCGATTCTTTAGCAGGGTTGGTATTTGAAGAAGCTGCTCAAAGTTTTGCTCAGGTTGCAAATTCTATTTCTAATAAAGATACGTTACATCAGGCATGGCATAATATGGGAAATTGTTATCTTCAAAAGAAAGAATATCAAAATGCGGTTGATGCTTATAAAAAGGCATTAAAGTTCGATCCCAAGGATGAAGAAACACGTTATAATCTTGCCTATGCTTTAAAAAATTTACCAAAGGATAAAAAAGGCGGCGGTGGAGGTGGAAGTCCTAAAGAGGAAGATAAAAAGGATAAGAATAAAAATTCTGCTCCGCAACAAAACCAAATGAATAAAGATCAGGCAGAACAATTATTAAAAGCTTTAATGAACCAGGAAAAGAAGTTACAGGACAAACGTAAACAAAAACAGGAAGATCCGGGTAAATCATCTGTAGATAAAGATTGGTAATTTTAATTAATACAGTAAAAATGACAATTAACAAAATAAAAACTAAATGGATACTATTTGTATTGGTGTCTTGTTTTTTTGCTTTCTCGGCAAAATCACAAAGTTTTTATGCGCAGGTTAGCTCTAATCGCGTGCAGGTTGGTGTGCCTTTCGAATACGCGCTTGTGCTTACCGTTAGTGCTTCAAATCTTGTTCAACCAAGCTTTAAGGATTTTGATATTGTAAGCGGGCCAAATCAAAGTAATAGTGTGCAGTATACCAATGGCGTGATGACGCAGCAAATTGTTATTTCATACGGCCTCGTTGCGAAAAAAGAAGGCAAACTAACTATTGGCCCTGCAAGTGTTATGGCGGGTGGACAAAAACTGGAGACCAAACCTATTATAATGGAAGTTGGTAAGGGGGCCTCATCAAATCAAACTACTGGTAATAATGAAGAAGATCCAAAATATGCAAGCAAAATTAGTGGGGGTGATGTTTTTATAAGAACAGGCGTAAGTAAAACAAAATGTTATTATGGCGAACAAATTCTTATTACCCAAAAAGTATATTCGCGCTTTTCTATTATAGGGTTCAAAAAAATAAATACACCGGCTTACGATGGTTTTTACGCCCAAACGTTAGAGCCAATAAGCAAAGGCCAGGTTAGTAACGAAAATGTAGACGGTGTTGTTTATCAAACCTACGAGATCTTCAGAACGCTTGCCACAGCTAATAAAGCCGGTAAGATCACATTAAATCCAATGAGCGCTGAAGTTGTTGTAAGGAAACAGACAGCAAACGCGAAGCCTAAAAATATTTTTGAGCAATTTTTCGGTGCGTCTAATTATGAAGATATTCCTGTAAACGCAAAAAGCAGTGCTTTAACAATTGATGTAACTGCAATTCCTGAGGCAGGTAAACCTGATAATTACTTTGGTGCTGTGGGCGAATACTCGTACAAAGTACAAGCATCTAAAAACGAAGTAAAAGCTAATGATGCTTTTAATTTAAAATTAACTATTACAGGTAAAGGAAATATTAAATTAGTTGACGCGCCAAAATTAAAACTGCCCGAAAGCTTTGAAATGTATGATCCTAAAATTACAGAATCAGGCAACTCAAAAACATTTGATTATTTGATTATCCCGAGAAATGAAGGAGATTTTAAATTAGAGGGCCTTGATTTCTCATACTTTAGTTTAGATTCAAAAAAATACAACACTATTCCTGCTCCTGAAATAAATATTAAGGTGCTTGCGCCGGACCCTAACAGCAAAGGTGCCCAGGTATATGTACAACAAAGTCAGGTTAAAGAAACCGAGAACGATATCCGTTACATTAAAAAAGGCGATTTTGTTTTGGTAAAATCGGAAACTGAATTCTTTAATTCTTTTACGCATATTATACTGTTGCTCTTGCCGATTCTTGCTTTAGGAACCGGTTTATTCTTGAGAAGAAATTATATTAAGAATAACAGCAATATGGTTTTGGTTAAAGAGCGTAAGGCCGGTAAAATGGCTAAGAAGCAATTAGTGAATGCTGAGAAATTAATGCAACAAAATAAAAAAGACGAATTTTATACTGAGATATTGACAGCACTAAATAATTATATCGGTAGTAAATTAAATATTCCGGTAGCCGATCTTTCACGCGATAAGATCACGAATGTGTTAACCCAAAAACAGGTTGATCAGCAAAGCATTGCCAAATTAGTTTCCATGTTAGAAACAAGTGAGTATGCAAAATATGCGCCGGGAGCCGTAAGTGGCGACCTTCAACAAGTTTATAAAGATACTGTTGATCTTATTGCCGGGCTTGAAGAACAAATAAATAAAAAAGTATAAGCAGATGAAAAAAAGCAATTACATATTTATTTTATTGGTTTGTCTTTTATCTTTTTCAATAAAAGGTTATAGTAATGAACTGATCGAGAAAGCTGAGAAAGCTTATGACTCAAAAAAATACAAAGATGCAATTGAGAGTTATGAAAAATTAGTGAGTGATGGCTATAAATCGTATCAATTGTATTTTAATTTGGGTAATTCGTATTACAGAAATAATGAATTAGGAAAAGCAATTTATTATTATGAATTAGCGCGTAAAGTAGAGCCGAATGATGAAGATGTTAGAATAAATTTAGGTATTGCGGCGGCAAAAACAATTGATAAAATAGACTCGAAAGAGAATTTTTTTATTACAGCTGTTAAAACAAACTTATTGTCATCCTTTACTACTAATGCCTGGGCTTGGTTTTCAATAGGTTCTTTGGCTGTTGTGTGTATCTTATTTTTTGTTTTTGTAAACTCATCGACACTAATAATAAAAAGAGTTTCGTTTTTATTTAGTTGTGTTTTAGTGTTGGGGTTTCTTGTTACTTACTTTTTAGGATATTCAGCATTAAAATCAAAGGTGGAGAATAAGTTCGCCATTATTACTTCTAAGGAAGTGAAGATCATGAACGAGCCAACCGCTTCTGCTAATTCTAAATTCAGCTTACATGAGGGAACAAAAATTCGTGTTGTTGAAAATAATGGTAACTGGCTTTTGGTTAAGCTGGATAATGGAAACGAAGGCTGGTTAAAGATCAGTGACGTTGGGATTATTTAATTCTTTCGAATAAAATTTCCTAAAATATTTAAGTAGTTTTCAAAGCCCATTTTAGTTGGAATCTCGCTATGATCAGCGCCATCTATCAATTGTTTTTCCTTATAAATTCCACTATAATTATTGTAAACAATCTGTCCATGCGTTTTATAATTTAAAAAATTGTCCGTGGTGCCATGGATCCATAAGAACGGTTGTGATACTTTCTTAATTTCTTCTGCATTATCAATTTTAAGATCTGTAAAATAATCTGCAGGCATATTTAATTGTGACGCATCCTGTACCATAATAGCTGCACTGCCAAAAGGGGCTTCTAAAATAAGTTTTGAAGGTGTTAATGTTCTGGGATTTGCGGTTAGCTCAGTAGCAGAAGCGGAGCCTAAGCTAAAGCCATAAATAATTAAACGCTCATTTGTAAGGCCTCTGTCTTTTAACCATTTCATACAAGCATCTACGTCGGCGTACATCCCTTTTTCTGTTGGATCCCCCTCACTTAAGCCATACCCTCTGTAATCCATCATTAAAACGCCGTATTTATTTTTGCCGTTTAAATGCGCTAATAATTTTGCGCGCTGCCAGTAAAAATCCATATGCCATTTATTACCGTGACAATATAAAATAACAGTATCTGTATTTATTTTTGTTGCATCGCCAATATAAAGTGCCTGAATAGTTGTTGCGTTTGATTCATCTTCCGCCTGCGAAGACAAAGTAAAAAGAGTTATAAAGTTAGAAGGAATTGTATAAGAGGCGTCTAAAACAAAATCCTGTTCTCCGGTATAATTATCGAGCTTGTATTCTTTTATCTTATTGTCGTTGTTATATAAATTGCTATCCAGCTTTAGGCAAGATGAAATCAAAAAAGAAAAAAATATTATAATTAGATATCTCATTTAAAATTTCCTTATTAATGAATAATGAAAACCTAAGGTGCCTTTGCCTGAAATGCCAATATAATCTACAACGCCAGGTAAATTAGCAATGCCAATGCCCAAATAACTCAATTCGAATTGATGCTGCCATTTTGGTTTTACGATCATGTAACCCAAATGTAAATTTGGAATAGCATGTTTTTGTTGTGGCTGTTCGTGTGCTTTGTATTTTGAAAATTCGAACCAAGCGTTTACGCCAGCATATAAATAAGAAGGTTTTTGGTTAATATGAAAATAAGTATTTACATCCGCAGAAGGCCAGATCCTAAATCCTGTTTTATTTGTAATGTTATAAGCAATTTGCAGCGCTGGTGATGCCGACAAACCTAATTTATTTTCTTTTTCGAATAATGTAAATGTTGTGCCAATATCACTTTGTAAATTTCCAAATAGTAAACTGGTTGTGTGAATACTTCCATAGCCGGTAACTTTATTATTAATACCATAGCCGTAAGCCAGTGTTGAAAATGGAATTGGAATAGGTGCGCCACCAAATTTTATTAATGGTCCGCCAAAGGAGAATGAAGCGGCATGCTGTTTTTTTGCTAAAGGTTTTACGAAGCGGGAAGGAGCACAGTTTTGAAAAAAATAAACGAAAAGAATAATAAACAAAAGTTTTATTATCGGTATCATTTTAAAAAATATGCTTTTCAGCGTGATATGATGAGCGCACTAAAGGACCACTTTCTACAAATTTAAATCCTTTATTTAAAGCGTATTCTTTATATTTTTTAAAATCATCAGGGTGTACAAAACGGGCAACTGGTAAATGTTTTGGAGTAGGTTGTAGGTATTGACCAATGGTTACAACATCACATTTTACATTTGCAAGATCATCAATGGTCTCAAAAATTTCTTCTTCAGTTTCACCGAGGCCAACCATAATACCACTTTTTGTTTTAACACCGGCTTCATCAAGTCGTTTTAAAACTTCCATACTGCGATCGTATTTTGCCTGTATACGTACCTGCGCAGTTAAACGTCTTACGGTTTCAATATTATGAGAAACAATATCAGGTTGTACGTCAATAATACGTTGTAAGTTTTCCCACTTGCCTGCAAAGTCAGGAATTAAGCACTCAAATTTTGTTTCAGGACTAATGGAGCGAATTTCTTTTATAGTTTCGGCCCAGATAATAGAACCACCATCTTTAAGATCATCTCTATCAACACTTGTAATAACACAGTGTTTAACACCCATTAACTTTACTGAGTTAGCAATACGTTTAGGTTCATCCCAGTCTGCCGGTTTTGGTTTACCTGTTGCAACGGCACAAAAACCGCAGCTACGTGTACAGATATTACCAAGTATCATAAATGTGGCCGTACCTGCACCCCAGCATTCGCCCATGTTTGGGCAATTTCCGCTTTCGCAGATGGTGTGTAATTTGTGTTTACTAACAATACCGCGAACTTTAACGTATTCTTCGCCGGTAGGTAATTTTACGCGTAACCAATCAGGTTTTTTTATTTTTTGAATTTCTTGTGTAGGCTCCATTATCAATACCATTTAGACCCAAATACAAAGCCAACGTGAAAAGTCACGATAAGGTTCTCTGCAGGATTCCTTGCCATGATTGGCAAAGCTTTTGGAAAAAAATCTAAAGATATACCCGTTTCAATAGCGCGGATAAGATTGGTATAAGGAGCATATTCAAAACTTAAATTAAATTTCGCAGTTCCTCCGGGATATATTTTTGTTTCTGCAAGTCCGTCAGAAAAAGAACCTCTTCCAACTACACTATCTTGGGTAAAATTTTCGGCATCAAATTTAACAACATCTGTGCTTACCTGACCGCCATTGTTAGGCTGAGCTCTGTATACCTGAACATAATATGGTTTTGCAAATCCCAGAGTAGGGCCAATCGAGTAACTATATCTAACTTCAACAGCTTTATTATCTGCCTTTGCGAATAAAACTTTTTGCATACCAACAGCACCTCTCAAAAGAAATATTTGGTTGATCTTGCCATAAACAAATCTTTTTTTATCCTGAGAAGTACCGGTAACTTTTATTTCTTTAGGGTGTTTTAACGATTGCATATCTATCTCCCAATAAGAACGGCTTTTTGCAGTAATATGTTTGCCGCGACGGTATAAGATACCCAAACCTCTTGTGTTTGCATATATTTTACCAGAAGCTTCGTTACGATACAATACATTTAAATTGGTTCCTTCATCGGTGCTTAAGGCAGGCTTATCCTGCGCAAAAGAAAGGTCGCTTAAAACGATACAAAATATAAGTATATAAAAGGCTTTAAACATTATAACAAATTTAAAGAATTACGAGGTATTATCCTATTTTTGTATAAACAAATGTTATGACAACAAGTTTAGTTAAATATGTGGGAGAATTAAGGACAGAGGCTACCCATCTTCAGTCAGGAACACTTATAAATACCGATGCGCCAAAGGATAATCATGGGAAAGGCGAGGCCTTTTCGCCAACGGACTTGGTGGCAACAGCACTGGCAAGTTGCATGATCTCTATTATGGGAATTGTGGCTATGAAAGAGGGCTTTACTACTATTGACGGGGCAAGCGCCGAAGTTGTTAAAGTTATGTATCCTGATCCAAGACGTATTGGTGAGGTACATGTGAAGATCACTTTCCCGAAAAAGAATTTTACAGATAAAGAGAAAAAAATGTACGAACATGCAGCGTATACTTGCCCTGTGGCTAAAAGTTTGCACCCGGATATTAAGCAGATTGTAGAATTTGTCTGGTAATTTTTAACTTTATTTCACGTTAATAGCATAGAATTAGCCACTTATGTTTAAAAATATTTTGCACAGTTTATTTACCAAGGGGCTGGTTGCTGTTATTAATTTTTTTATTCTAATTGTATCTTCAAGATACCTTGGTGTTAGTTCGCGGGGTGAAATAAGTATTTTTATTTTAAACATTGCCATCATTCAAATTGTAAACGAAATTTATACAGGCTATAGTTTGGTTTATTTTATTCCTAAATTCAATCTTAAAAAACTTTACATTTTAGGCTTGATCTATACTCTTATTTTTTGCTCACTTAGTAACATTGTAGTTGTATTTTTAGATAAACATGTACCAGGCTATGGTTGGATGGGATACGTAGTTTCGTTACTAATAATTATAAATACGTTTAACTGCGTTTTAATTTTAGGAAAGGAAAAAGTAAAGGTTTATAATTTTTTAAATCTTATACAACCCTTGTTATTATTAGTAGGATTGGGTTTTTCACTTTTAGTGTTAAAAGAGTTTACTTTTAATGCATATATCTTCCCTTTATTATTTTCATTTGTTATTGCTTTTGTTTTTTCGACGCTTATTGTTTTAAATTTTGATTTTAAAAGTTCTTCTCAAAAAACGTTTGATCTTAAGCCAATTGTAATAAATGGTTTGTTATGCCAGGCAGCTGTGTTAATGCATATTTTTTGTAACCGTTACAGTTATTATTTACTGCCAAGTACTGCCAAGGTTGGTTTGTATTCGTCAGCTTCTTCGTTAATAGAGTCGGTTTTAATTATTGCCAATGGCATCTCTCCAGTTTTATTAGCAAGAGTTGCAAATACAGGTAACACGGTAAAATCTTCGGATATGACATTAAGTTTGAGTAAAGCAAGCTTAATATTTAGTTTTTTTGCTGTGCTTATTATTTTTTTATTGCCCGAAGATTTTTTTCTATATCTACTTGGTAATGGTTATTTAGGTATTAAGCGTTTAATGATGTTATATTCGCCGGGTATTTTAATGGTTAGTTTTTTTGGCATCATCAGCCATTATTTCTCAGCCTTGGGGAAACTAAAACTTATTTTATTCTGTAACAGTTTTGGTTTTGTTATTTCTTTAATAGCCGCACCAATCTTAATTAAAAAGTACGATATGGATGGCGCTGCGTATACTGTAAATCTTGCGTACATGGCGGTTGCTATTGCTATTGGAGTTGCTTTTTTTGTAACTAACAAACTTAAATGGATACGCTTGTTAAGTTTTAAAAATGATATAAAGAATTTAAAAGAATTAATCGTTTCAGATTCAGATCATTTATAAATAAGTTTGATCATCTGTTCATCTTTCTTATAAATATCGATGAACAGGTTAAACTTCTTATCCTCATTTTGTGGATTTTTTTTCGGTCTACCTTTTTTATCTTTTGCTATCTCAACGTTTGCTGTATAGTATCTCACATAAATAGGCAGAGGCTTTCGTAAATTTATTTGCCGCTGTTCTGGCCTTGCAAAATAAGCGTTTAATGTATCGTAGGGTAATTTCAGGGTATCATCGCGAATTAAGAACCGCGCCATTTCAACATATTTTTCTAAGCGCATACAGCCATGGCTTTGATAACGGTAAAAAGTTTTAAAATAACGCTTGCTGTTAGTGTCGTGAAGATAAACGCCATATTTATTATTAAAATTAAATTTACAAATGCCTAAACTATTATCATCACCAATACGCTGCCGGAATTTTACCGGTAAATATTCTTTACTAAAACGTTTCCAGTTTAATTTACCCGCCGGTACAACTTCGCCTTTAGAATTTATGCATTCAAAATTATGTTTGTGTAAGTAATTGGTGTCGTGTTTTACCATTGGTAAAATCTCTTTCCAGGCAATGGTGTAGGGCACACTCCAATAAGGATAAACGAGTATGTAATTAATTTTACTTTTTAAAGTGGGCGTTTGTGTTTCGGGTTTGCCCACAACAATTTTACTGTAAAGCACCAGGGTATCTTGTTTGTGTTTTTTATCCCATTCATAAACATTTATTTCGGCAGATGGAATATTTACGATCGCGTATCTTTCCGGATATTTTGCCGGTTCCCAACGCCAGCGCTCGAGGGCCATTTCCATTTGGCGAATGGTTTGTTCTTTAGAAAGTGATAATGTTTGGCGTGTTAATTTTCCAAGCTTTCCATCTGGCTCGAGGTTGAATTTTTTTTGATAGGATTTAATGGCAGTTGCTAATTTTAAGCTA
Source organism: Chitinophaga pinensis (assembly GCA_943369995.1). Classification (GTDB taxonomy): domain Bacteria; phylum Bacteroidota; class Bacteroidia; order B-17B0; family Aurantibacillaceae; genus Aurantibacillus. The sequence continues at coordinate 160,777 of CALRPF020000007.1, read as the reverse complement.
TCGTTTAATTTTAACGTATCATTATAATCTCCGGTTTTAATTAATTTTTGTTTCAGGTCTTCTTTAAATTTTATGGTGTCTTTAATGTTTTTTAAAGAAAGGGTATCCCAGTTTAACTTCTCATTTTCGGCTACATAATTTCTAATGGCTTGTTTTAAAAAATGATATCCTGCGTGCTTTGGTTCTAAAGAATCAAAAGCTTTTGTCATTTGTGCGGACTGCAATCCCATTTTTAAGACCTCTACCCAATTCGTATCTAGTTTTTTCGGATTCCACTCCAGTAAAATAGTATCTGTACTAAAACGTCCTTTATTTAAGTGTGCGCCAAATTTTAAATAAGCATCGGTAAATAATACTTCTGCGGCTGCAATAGCGCTAATATCATAAGTTTCATCTTTTTTGTTGTAAAATTCAGTATTTAATTTTTCAAGTTCATTAAAATGATAATCGTTTGGATATAAGCCATACATGCGCGCATGCTTTATGATATTATAAAGGGTATCTCCCAGATTGGTTAATTTTCCTTTATCAGAAAAAACAAGATGTTCTTTATCTCTTAAGCGAGCAAAAAAACGGTAGGTAATCAACGTGTCCTTATCAATTACAAGCAATGTATCGCCAATAGCTTTGCTGAAATAATTTTTAAGTAATTTTTCAGTTTCGGTGTTTACATTTTGCGACTGTTTTACTTCAACTTTTTGTGTAGTATCGTTGGAGTCGTTTTTACAAGCCGCAAAATAAAGAACCAGGAATATTAGAATGATTTTTTTCAACGTTTAAAGATATATAAAATACAATTGTTTGGGATAAAAAAATATGAAAGATTAACCAACGCTTATATAATCGTATTAACGTATCAATTATTGGCATCATCTATAAATTAAGAACCAGAAGGAATAAATTTTTAGCATTAATTTTTAAGTTCTATCTTTGGTTAAATTTTTATAGAAGTTTAATGTCAGTTAAGATCCTCAATTTTCCGAAAATAACCGACCCCCGAGGTAATCTAACATTCATTCAGAATCCCACTCACATTCCTTTCGAAATAAAGCGTGTTTTTTGGTCTGATAATCATGCTAAAGATCAGGTTATCTTTGGTGAAGCAGGCGAGCAGCAGCAGGAGGTAATCATAGCATTAAAAGGAAGTTTTGATGTGATTGTTACTGATCCAAACGGCTTTGCTAAAAAATTTATTTTAAACTCACCTGATACCGGACTTTATTTACCGGCTTTAACCTGGCGCCATATCGAAAATTATTCTCCCGGTTCGCTCGGTTTTCACTTAATGAGCTTGAAAGATAATGCTGGTTGTATTCGTAATTTTGAAGTTTTTAAAACCCTTAGCAAAGTATGAAAGCCACTATAAATGATTGCGTTTTGGTTACTTTGCCTCGGGTAGAAGACACAAATAATGCTATAACATCCTTAAAAGAAAACACTGAGCTCCCGTTTGAGTTAAAAAGAGTTTTTTATCTTTATGATATTCCGGATGGCGAATCTCGTGGCGGTCATGCGCATAAGGCTTGCCATCAATTTATGATAGCCGTTAGTGGTTCTTTTGATATTTTGCTCGATGACGGGGTTAATAAAAGCACCGTACATCTTAACAACCCAAGAGTGGGTTTGCATGTCCCGCCGGGTGTTTGGGATTCTGAATTAAATTTTTCGAATGATGCTATTTGTTTGGTAATTGCTTCTCATACCTATTTTGAGGAAGATTATATTAGAAATTATGAGGATTATTTAAAGTACCAGGCTAATCGGTAGTTTTCATATATTTACAAAAAAACAGAATGAAAAATCTTTTTTTAATTTTATTGCTTAACTCTTGCTTTTTAATTGGACAAAATCTTGTTCCAAACGCAGGTTTCGAAACGTTTTCAATTTGCCCTACGTCTGGTCAATTTCCCGAAAACGCAATAGGATGGCAAAAATCACTTAATAATAATATTGCTCCTCATCATACGGATTATTTTAATAGTTGTGATCCCGGAAATTATGGAGTTCCGGTAAATGCTTATGGAAACCAGGCTGCTTATGATGGAAATGGTTACATGGCTATGACTATGAAAGCGCCGAGCATTGGTGCAAATTTCAGAGAAAATATTTATGTAATGTTAACAAGTCCATTATCTGCTGGCGCAATATATTCTGTAAGCTTACATGTTTCTTTAGCAGACGACTTTAAATATTCATCAAATAAGGTTGGTGTTAAATTTTCAAAGGGTACTAATTTTCCAATTAATAATTTTGCGCACGTCTTTGCCGCAGGACAGTTAACAAATTCAGTAGCGTGGACTCAAATTTCAGGAACTTTTCAGGCAGATAGTAATTACGCTTATATGGCTATTGGCAATTTTTTTGATGATGCAAACACTTCGGAAACAACGGTTTGTGCCTCTTGTACACAGTCATTTAACTTTTATTACATTGATGGTATATCGGTAACACTGCTTACTCCCTCTAAAGTAAAAGAAGATCTTTCTGCCCTTGAAAATATCAAGTTATTTCCAAATCCATCAAGCGGAAATGTGAAGATAAATGGTTTTAATTCTGAAAACTATAAGGTGAAAATTTTTAACACTATTGGGCAAAAGATATTTGAAGCAAATAGCAGCACATTAAAAAAGGATGAAATTGAGCTTAATTTGTATTCTAAAGGTCTATATTTTGTTGAAATTGAGGTTAATAATTTAACTAAAGTAGAAAAACTCATAATAGAATAACTCACAACAAATTTTAGAACTAGTTTTATATTAAATAAGGCTGAGAATGTATAAAGTTTATTGCCAATTTTGATTAAAAATCGAAAAAAATGTGGCATATTTACTGGTTATTTTAAATGCCTTATGAATAAAACAAAAACTACAACTTCACCCGTTTCTAATACTGCAATAAGTTCTATTGATTTTTTTGAAAAAGCAGGGAATAAAGGCGTTTTTTTAGCTTTAGGCCTGCTTATTTTGGTGGCATTTTTTGTATTTAAAGATTTTATTCTTTTAAAAAAATTATACCTTTTTCAGGATATAGGAAGTGATACCGTAAATGGCGCCTGGCCTTTCTTTTACAATTTTGCCAACTATTTTAATAAAGATGGATTACCAACCTGGTCTTTTCAGGAAGGGATGGGGCAAAATGTGGTTGGTGGATTTTTAAGAGATCCATTTATGATGATCGGTTACCTTGCGGGGCCCTCATCCATGCCAAAAATTTATGTGTTTATTGAATTACTTAAAATAATTTCAACTGGCGTTGTGTTTTATTTGTTCTTAAAAACATTAAAAATCTCAAATTTCACAGCAACAATTGGCTGTTTACTATTTGCGTTTAGTGGGTTTATGATCATTGGCTCTTGCTGGTACGTTTTTACCTACGAGGCGTTTACGCTTGCTCTGGCGCTCTTAGGTTTTGAATTATTCCTGCAAAAAAATAAGTGGATTGTTTTTGTAATTGCTATTGCTTTAATTGGCATTTCAATGCCATTTAACTTATATGTTGTTGGTTTAATATTAATATTTTATATCCTTTTCCGCTTAGGGCAAACGGGCCAATTCAAGCTCAATTCATTTATACAATTACTTCTAAAACTAGCAGCTTTTGGTATTGTTGGTTTGTTGATTAGCGCGCCATTTTTGTTTGAGTCGGCTTTGCAATTGGTTGAAAGTCCGCGTGGGAGTGGCACTAGTTCTTATTTTGATATTTTGTCGTCAAAGCCCATGTTTGCCATAATTGATAAACTTCAGTTCGGAACATTTATAACACGCTTATTTAGCAGCGATTATATTGGTAGCGGAAGTGATTTTAGAGGCTGGCAAAATTTTTTAGAAGCCCCTGTTTCTTACTGTGGAATACTGAGTATTGTATTAATGCCACAGATATTCACTTCGGTTTCTAAAACAGCAAGAAAATGGTACATCATTTGGTTAATGATCTGGTTGGTCCCGTCTTTATTCCCTTATTTCCGTTATGCCTTCTGGTTATTTTCAGGCGATTATTACCGGATATTTTCTTTCTGTTTATCACTTGTTTTTATTATGTACTCTGTTTTTGCACTTGATATAATATTAAAAACGAGAAAAATAAATCTAATTACTTTAGTAATTACTGTAGTGCTTTGTATTGTCTTATTAAGCTATAACTATTTTAAAGGTACAAACACCCAGATAGACAGCACTATTTCAATTTTTGTAAAAGCCATGTTGGTTATTTATGCCGGCTTGTTATTCTTGATCACAAAAAAAGCAGATAATTCAGCTTTAAAGTACGCGCTTATAGCTTTGGTTTGTTTTGAGCTGGCGTTTTTATCAAGTTATTCGGTCAATCGGCGCGACGCTATTCAAACACGTGAGTTATCCGAAAAAATAGCTTACAATGATTATTCTGTGGAAGCTGTGAATTATATAAAAACAAAAGAAACCGGCTTTTACAGGATCGACAAGAATTATTATTCTTCGGGTGCTATTCATGGAAGCTTAAATGATAATAAAATTCATAATTATTATGGAACTTCTTCATACAGCTCATTTGCAAATAATAATTACATTAATTATTTGCGGGAGTATGGTGTTATCAGCAAAGCAAATGAGTACGAAAGTCGTTGGGCACCGGGTTTAATAAACAGACCAATCCTTCAATCGCTTAACAATGTAAAATACATTATGGCTAAAGGTTATAGCAATCCCGTTTGGCGTGCCACACACGATTCTGTAGCAAAATTTGGCGACGTATTGGTCTTAAAAAGTAAATACAGCTTACCCTTTGGTTATACCTACGATCAATACATCAGGCAAAGCGATTTTGATAAATTAAGTTTAAATCAAAAAGATTTTGTGAGTTTACAGGCCTGCGTTTTAAAAGATGAAGAAGCAGCGGCTGTTAAAGGATTGAAAATTTACAACGTGGCCGATACGGTTTTAAACAGCCAATTTTCTTTTGAAAGTTATAAAGCTGAGATCACAAAAAGAAGCGCCGAGGCAATGAAACTTTCATCTTTTACCGATAAGAGATTTAACGGCGAAATAAAAACAGAAAAACCAGGGATTATGTACCTTTCGTTTCCATTTGATAAAGGCTGGCACTTAAAATTAGACGGAACTGATTCAAAACTTTTATCAGTTAGCAATGGTATGACAGGGGTGTATCTGCAAAAAGGTGAACATAAAATTGAGATGGTATATAAGCTCCGGGTTTTTAATAAGGGCTTATTATTGATTCCAATTGGTATTTTGTTAATGCTGGCTATCATGTTACTAAACAAAAAAAATGTTAACCTTCTAAAATCCAATTATACAACAAATTAAAATAAATAATTTAGCTATCTTTAAGCTTGTGAAATCACTAAAACAAGAAGATTTACAGCTGTTTCGATACACAACTTTAACTAACATCTGATGAGCGATAAAAGCAAACCCTTCATAATTAATTTTCCAAAGATCGGAGGATCATCTTTAGGGTATATCTCCTTAACAGAAAAAGAAAATCTTCCATTTGTTCCAAAAAGAATATACTGGACCTACTTTACACCCGAAGATGTTGTAAGAGGAAATCACTCGCATTATGAATTAGAACAGATATTGGTGGCGGTAGCAGGAAAGGTTATTGTAAACATTATTACAATTGACGGTGAGCGACATGATTTTGTACTTGATACACCTGATAAGGGTTTATTTATTCCAAAAATGTGCTGGCGCACAATGAAGTATTCTCATAACTCTGTACAAATGTGCATTGCCAGCTTAGAATACACAGAGTCGGATTACATAAGAAATTACGAAGATTTTAAAAAGCTAATAAAAACAAATGACTAAAGAAGAAATTACAAAAATTGTAATAAACCAGGTTGAACAATTAAACGATACATTACCCGACAATCAAAAATTTACTGTAAATAGCGATACCATACTTTTCGGCAACGGATCAAGTATCGATTCTCTTTCTCTTGTATCTGTGATCGTTGATCTTGAAATGTTGTTTTCTGATGAGCATGGTTTTGATATATCTCTAACTGATGATAGGGCAATGACCAGGGAGATAAGCCCTTTTGATAGTGTAAACAGTTTAGTTGATTATATTTTTGAGATCATAAACGAAAAACAAAACACATAACATGTACAAAGATAAAGTTGTTTTGGTTACCGGAGCAAGCAGAGGTGTTGGACTTGAAATAACAAAACATTTTATTAAAAATGGTGCAACTGTTATTGGTCTAAGCCGTGGTGTTTCAGAATTTACGCACGAACATTATAAACATTTTTCTGTAGATATTGGCAATCCTGAATCTATTGCAAATTGTTTCAGAAAAGAAATTGGCAAACAGTTTAAGCGTATTGATATTGTAATTAATAATGCAGCTGTTATGACCTCGCAATACTCAATGATAATGCCAATAAAAAATGCTATGGATATGGTGAATGTAAATTTACTGGGTGTTTTTTTTGTATCGCGCGAAGCTTCAAAATTAATGCGTGGTAAAGAACAGGGGCGAATAATTAACGTAGGTTCAATGGCTTCAAGCCTCGAGCCTATCGGTGATGCTATATACGCTGCCACTAAAGCTGGCATTTCAAGCCTTGCAAACGTAATGGCAAAAGAACTATCATCAATGAACATTACCTGCAATACACTTGCTATAACAGCCATAGAAACAGATATGCTTAATTCGCATTCGGCAGTGGCTCAGGTTAAAATAAAAGAGATCATTAATAATTTGCCAATACCAAGAATGGCTACTGTCGATGATATTTTAAACGTTATTGATTTTTTTGCGGCAGACAGAAGCTCATACATAACAGCACAAACTATTTATTTAGGTGGAATTAACTAGGCGGCGCATCCATATTGTAAAAAACAAGATCTTTCCTTCTAATACTTATTTTATACAAAGCGAGAAAGATAACACCTGTATTATTATAGATCCGGGTTTGGATACAGATTTAATAGACACAAAGCTTACTGAACTAAATCTAGCCCCAATTGCTATTCTTGCAACACACGGGCATTTTGATCACATTGGAAGCGTTTCTGTTTTTAAAGAAAAATTTAACATCCCATACTATTTGCACGAAGCAGATCTTAAAATTTCACAGTCTGCTAATTTTTATTTAAAGATCGCCAAAATAGATCTCAAAATAAAAACACCTTTTCCGGATGTTCTTTTAAATGATAAAACCCAAACAATCACAATACAGGATTTTAAATTAACCTCCTATAATTTTCCGGGACATTCTAACGGCAGTTGTGTTTTTTTATATAATGATTTTTTATTCTCAGGAGATATAATTTACAAAAAGGGCCTTGGCTTTAATAACTTTCCGGGAGAGAATTTGGTTAAATTAAAAGAATCAATAAATGAGCTTTTTGGCACGTTTTCTGTTGATACTTTAGCTTTGCCGGGACATGGAGAGCCTGAGTTTTTGGGTAAAATAAAAGGCGGGAATAAAGAATTGATAAATTTCTTAAATTAGAGGGTTAATAAATGAATTACGGGATAGGGATATTAGGAGCCAGTCATTATTTGCCTGAAAAAATTCAGACAAATAAAGAGTTATGTGAAGTAATGACGGATGTAACTCCCGAATGGATCATTTCAAAAACCGGGATCAAACGCCGTTATATAGCGCGCCCCGAAGATTCTGCTTCAAGCATGGCAACTGCCGCCGCTAAAAAATTGATCGCGGCAAAAAATATTGCAGTAGAAGATATCGACCTGATCATTGTAGCAACATTTTCGCCTGATTATATGTACCCCCCGGTATCAGCAAAGATCCAACTTAATTTGGGTGCAAAAAATGCGCAGATAGTTGATATCAATACAAACTGTACGGGTTTTGTAACAGCACTTACATTGGCATCAGACAGGATGCGTGTTGATGAAACACTTAAATACACTTTGGTTATTGGAGTAGAATTACATACACGCTTTATAAATCCACAGGATAAAGAAACAGCTATTTATTTTAGTGATGGTGCCGCAGCCGCGTTATTAGGCAAAGTTGTAAAAGACACCGGAATTATAAATTCTAAGTTTCTTACTGATAGCTCAACTTATGAATCGGTTCGTTTCAGGGGCGGCGGATCAAGTTATCCTCTTGCACATCGTACATTCGATCCGCAAATAGATTATATGGAAATGAATGGCCTTGCAACCTGGAAACAGGCGATCACCAATTTACCTAAAGTTATAAAAGATCTTTTGGTAAAGGCGGATATGAAAATTGAGGATATTGATTTTTGTATTTTTCACCAGGCTAATTTAAACCTCATTCAATATGTAATGGCAAAATTAAAAGTGCCGGAAGATAAAACATTTACTAATGTTGAAGAAATTGGTAATACGGGCTCGGCAAGTGTTGGTATTGCTTTAAGTGAAGCAATGGAAAAAGGTAAGATAAAACCTGGACAAACAGTTTTATTTGCAGGGGTAGGTGCGGGATTTAATTTTGGAGCAAGTATTTGGAAATTTTAATATGAAAAAATATACCGACATAAACATTGGTGATAAGGAAACTTTATCGCACACTATTACGAAAAGTGATATCGATAAGTTTGTTGACCTTACAGGCGATGATAATAAATTGCATATTGATGAGAAGTATGCAAGCACTACGCCTTTTAAAAAGCCAGTGGTGCATGGTATGTTAGGGGCCTCATTTATCTCAACTATTATTGGTACAAAATTGCCGGGCGACGGCGCTTTGTGGTTTTCTCAAAGCCTTGAGTTTTTATTACCCGTACGAATTGGTGATGAGTTAACGGTTGTTGCCGAAGTTGTAAAAAAGAATGATAAAGAAAACATCATTGAACTTAAAACCGAAATTTTTAATCAAAATCGCCAAATTGTTACAAAAGGTTTAGCTAAGGTTAAAGTTGTTGAAGCGGAAGTTACCGAAGAAAAAATTGAAAGCAGAAATGCCGGGCCAAAAACCGCACTTGTTGTTGGCGGTACCGGCGGCATAGGAAAAGCAACCTGTATTCAGTTAGCAAAAGATGGTTTTAATGTGATCATTCATTACAATAAAAATAAATCTCTTGCCGGGGAAATTAAAGCTGAGGTTGAAAAAACAGGTCAAAAAGCTATTGTTGTAAAAGCAGATATTTTAAATGAAGCAGATATTAAAGAAATGGTTTCAAAAGGTGTACGTGCATTTGAAAGAATAGATGTGCTGGCAAATTGCGCCGCTACTGTTATTCCAAATATCAAATTTAATGATCTTGTATGGAATGATTTTTTACAACAGATAGAATTAAATATCAAATCTACGTTTACGATAATAAAAGAAGTTACGCCTTCAATGATCGCCAATGGTTATGGTAAGATCATTAATATTGGCAGTCTTTCTGCAGAAAAACCAAATGCTGAGTGGTCGCATTATATCACTGCAAAATCTGCTTTAATAGGTTTAACAAAATCGCTGGCATTTGAATTGGCACCAAAAGGAATTCGCGTAAATATGGTAACACCCAGTTTAGTGAGTACAGAATTAACTGCAGATATTCCTGAAAAAATAAAATTATTAACGGCAGCACAAACACCATTAAGAAGATTGGCATTAGCTGCAGACGTGGCCGGAACAATTAGTTTCCTCGCGTCTGATAAATCTGATTTTCTTGCAGGCGAAAATATTCGCGTAAATGGTGGACAGGTAATGATATAAGGAATGGAAAATTTAAAGTATACTGAGATCTTACAATTAAATAAAGCGCTGGCTGGTAAAATACAAAACAAACCATACCAAATTGGTATTTTATCTAATGTTACAGTAAATTCGTTTAAAGAAATATTAGAGTACAGTTGCCGTTTAAACGAAATTGAGCCTGATGTTGAGATCGGCAATTTTGATAATATTGTTCAGGACAGCGCTACCTTTAATGAAAAAGACCTTGTAGTTATTTTTTACGATATGTTAAATGTTGTAGATAATGTATCTTCTTTTTTTGAAGAGCTTGACGAGGCAATTTATCAGGATCTTAAAAACAAATTGTTTTCAGAGATAGATATAATTTTTAATAATTTAAAAAGCACTCCTTCCGTAATTTTTAATTCATTTTCATCAGCCTATTTTGTTTCTTCCTACTCAACAAGATCAAAAATTGAAAATTTTGTTTCAGAGCTAAACATATATCTTGAAGAAAAAAAGCCCGGAAATGTTACCATTGTTAATATTGACAAGATCTATAATCAAATCGGCATTAAACAAGCTATAGATTATCGTTTTTATAATTCTTCAAAAGCACCATATACATTTACTTTCTTTAAAAATTATTTGCCGGGTATAGAAAACGTAATTCTAAAAAACACCGGTAAATTAAAAAAGGCAATTATTTTTGATTGTGATAATACATTGTGGAAAGGTGTTATTGGTGAAGATGGTACGGAAGGCATTGATATGTCATCAACCTCGCACCATGGCAAGTTTTACCATGCGGTACAGCAAATGGCTGTGTTTTTAAGTAAACGCGGAGTTATTGTAGGGCTTTGTAGTAAAAATAACGAGCAGGATGTAATTGACGTTTTAAAGAATCATAGTGATATGATCTTAAAAGAAGAGCATATTGTAATTCATAAAATTAACTGGTTGGATAAAGCTTCAAATCTTAGAGCTATTGCCGCAGATCTTAACATCGGAATAGACAGTCTTGTTTTTGTTGACGATTCTAACTTTGAAATAAATTTAATTAAAGAACAGGTTCCGGAGGTATTGGCAATACAAGTACCAACAAATATTGCAGATTATCCTAACCTTATTTTAAATAACATTTATAAGTATTTTAATTTAACACTCAATAGCGACGATGCTAAAAAAACTGAAATGTATAAACAGCAATTTCAACGCGAGAACGCTAAAAACGCATTTGCTTCTATTGAAGATTATTTAGCATCGCTTGAAATAGAATTAAAGATCCTGAAAGATGATGTTTCTTATATTCCGCGTATTTCACAATTAACACAGAAAACAAACCAGTTTAATTTAACAACCTATCGTTATACTGAAAATCAAATCGAGCAATTTATGTCAGGTAACCGGAGCTTTGTGTTTGCTATGTTTGTAAAAGATAAATTTGGCGACAACGGCTTAACAGGCGTTTGTATCGTTAAAGAAGATGAAAAAAATGCAAAAAATGCGATCATTGATTCTTTGTTAATGAGCTGTAGAATTATTGGTAGAAATATAGAGTACGTTTATGTAAATACAATTATTGAAAATATTGCTCAAAAAGGTTATGAAACGTTGAGTGCTGATTTTATTCCAACAAAAAAAAATGCCCAGGTTGAAGCTTTTTATGAAAATGTTGGCTTGAATTTAATTGAAGCAAAAGAAGGCAGTAAAAAATACTCTTTGAACATCAAAAATTTTGAAGGTAAAAAAGTAGAATATATTAAAGTAGTAAGCAACCTTGCTGAAGTAGAATAAAAAATTATATGAGCAACACCAGCGAAAAAATAAAAAATGTAATGTCAGCCGTATTTGAAATACCGGCCGATTCTATTAAGGATGATTCATCTTCTGATAATATAGATTCATGGGATTCTTTGCGCCATCTTAATCTTATCTTAGGTTTAGAAGAAGAATTTGGTGTAACTATTCCCGATGAGGAAGTTGGTAATCTTGTAAATTACAAGTTAATTGAACTTACAATAAATGACCTCCTTAAATAGTATATCTGTTTTTCTAGAGAATTTTAAAACGTACAAACAAGATGTTGCGCTGATTTGGCATGACCAATCTTTTTCGTACGCTTTTTTATTTGAAAGAATTACTGTTTGGCAAAAAAAACTAAATAATATTCCATCAGGAAGCATTGTTGCATTAGAAAGCGATTTTTCTCCTGAAACAATTGCCATTTTATTTGCTTTGATCGAACGTAACACAATCGTTGTTCCTTTCGATATCCATCACAGCGATAAAAATAAAAAGAAAGCAGAGATTGCGCAGTTAGATTATTTGATAAGGGTGAATAACGAGAATGACGTTGTTATAAACCCAACAAACAACAATTCTGCGAAGAACGAATTATATAAAAGTATTCAACAAAAAAATGCACCAGGCTTAGTACTTTTCACGTCGGGTTCTTCGGGTCAGCCCAAGGGTGCATTGCACGATTTTTCAAAATTACTGGCAAAGTTTGAGGTAAAACGCAAAGCATTAAAAACAATTAATTTTTTATTGTTCGATCATTGGGGCGGATTAAATACGTTGTTTCATATTCTTTCAAATGGCGGCACGGTTGTGGTTTTAGAAAATCGTAATCCCGATTACGTGTGCGAGTTAATTGAAAAACACAATGTAGAATTATTGCCAACATCGCCAACATTTTTAAATATGATGGTGTTAAGCCGCGCTTATGAAAGACACTCACTTAAAAGTTTAAAAGTTATTAGTTATGGTGCAGAACCGATGCCTGAGAGCCTTTTAAAACACTTAAATAGTTTATTTCCCGATATTAAATTGCAACAAACCTATGGCTTGATTGAATTGGGTGTTATGCGTTCTCAATCGCAAGAGAATGGTTCGTTGTGGGTTAAAATAGGTGGCGAAGGATATCAAACAAGAGTTGTAGATGGTATTTTACAAATAAAATCAGATTCTGCCATGCTGGGTTATTTAAATGCAACTAGTCCTTTTACTGAAGACGGTTGGTTCATCACAGGCGATTCTGTTGAGGTAAATGGTGAGTATTTTAAGATCTTAGGAAGAAAATCTGAATTGATAAATGTTGGCGGCGAAAAGGTTTTCCCGCAGGAAGTGGAAAATGTTATTCTTGAAATTCCTGAGGTTGAAGACGTAATGGTATATGCTGAGAGTAATGCATTAACGGGTAAAATTGTTTGCGCTAAAATAAAATATACTGGTACCGAAACAAAAGCGGAAGTAATAAAAAAAGTAAAGACCTATTGCCGTACAAAATTAGAATCGTTTAAAGTGCCGGTAAAAATTGAATTGGTAGATACAACTTTTGAATCGGACAGGTTTAAAAAGAACCGAATTAATAGCAAATAAATTTAAAATCTATAATTAAAAAAAGATCCCGAAAAATCTTTTTTAATTTACAATACACTAAATTATTTCTTTATCACAACTGCAATATTTGCAAGGAGATGCATTGGTAACTCCGGTGTAATATCATTTAGTGCTTTGATCAGTGTTTCAGGAAAATTAAGCATCATAGAGTTAGGTAAGCTCTTAAGCGTGAATCCATATTTCATATCAACTTTAAAGCCAGCATCGGTAACATCCTTTTCTAATGTATCGAATGAATATACACGTTGATGTCCAACGTTAATGTCGCGCTCGCTTAAGGTGTCTAATTCAGGCTGAAAGCCCATTAAAACAGCAAGTTTTCTGTGTATCGATTCTTTATTTGGAACAACAATAATGATCTTTCCATTATCAGTTATCCAGCTTTTCATTTTAACTAGTAATTCAACCGGATCATCAACATGCTCAAAGACAAATGTTGCTATCACGAGATCGAATTTTTCGGTAGGTTCAAACTCTTCAAATAAAGCATGAATGCAAGTAGTTCCTTTTAAGTTTGCGCTTGCTCTTTCAGTTAAAAGTTCTGAACCTTCTACTATTGTAAGTTTTTTACAGCCATCATACAGGATCTTTGCCTGTATACCATCACCATAACCCATTGCTAAAACATTGGTATTATGATCAAGAAAACCTGCAAGCCATTTCATACAATATTCCTGGTGAGCATATTCTATGAATTTTTCTTTAACAAATTTATCTTCAGTATTTGTATTTAAATAATATTCCTGAGCATCATTATCTAGTACTTTCTTATTAACTCTCATAATAGTTTCAATAAATTTTTTTGTATATACAAATATACTTATTTAAATTAAATTAGTCCAAAAAGTTAAATTTTCTTCCATTATATTGTTATTTTTGTTAAAATAAAATGACTCAAAATTACTAAGATGTCAATCAAATTTCAGCACACTATCATAGGCGATCATGTTAGTTTACGCAAGGTGGAAATAACAGATGCGCAGGATATTTTTAACTGGCGTTCCGGACATTCTGGAAGATTTTTAAGGCACCCTGAAGGGTATTCGGTTGCTATGCAGGAAAGCTGGATAAAAAGCAGAAGCGATAAAGAAATAAATTATATCATACAAGATAAAAAAACGTTAGAAAGTGTTGGTATGATCAGCATTTATAATGTAGAAGAGTTTGATAAAGTGGCTGAGGTTGGCAGATTATTATTAAGTGATTATTATTTAACACGTTCTAATCCTTATGGTTTAGAAGCTTTATTACTGGGTTACGATCAGGTTTTTAATGTAATGGATTTTAGAAAAATAACCGGCATTATTGGCGCACCAAATACAGCAATGGTCAAGCTCCAGCTTTTCCTGGGCATGAAGCAGGAAGGTTATTTAGAGAAGCATACCTTAATTGGTGATAATTTTGAAGATCTTCATATTTTCAGTATTTTTAAAGACCAGTTTAATTCCGGATACAAAAAGAAAATTTCATTTCTACTTAAGAGTTTCAAATAATATGAGCACAATTCCTTTTTTAAATTTTGACCCGATGCATAAATTGATCCGCACTGAGATCATGCAATCTTTTGCAGATGTTTATGATGCAAATTGGTTTATAATGGGTAAAAGATTAGAAACATTCGAAAAAGAATATGCTGCTTTTAATAATACCAAATATGCAATTGGCGTAAGTAATGGTTTAGATGCTTTACATCTCGCTCTTAAAGCATTAAATATTACAAAAGGGGATGAGATAATCGTTCCTTCCAATACATACATTGCTACGGCTTTAGCGGCATCATATGTTGGCGCAACGCCTGTTTTTGTTGAGCCAAATGCGCAAACCTATAATATTGATCCTGCAAATATTGAAGCTGCGATCACATCACGTACAAAAGCAATCATGCCTGTTCATTTGTATGGGCAAGCTTGTGATATGGATGCTATTATGGCAATTGCAAAAAGACATAACCTGTTTGTAATTGAAGATAATGCGCAGGCGCACGGCGCAACTTTTAACGGTAAGATCACAGGAAGCTTTGGTATTGTAAATGGAACAAGTTTTTACCCGGGCAAAAACCTTGGCGCCTTAGGAGATGCAGGCGCTGTTACAACGGATGATGAAGGGCTTGCGAAAAAAATATTAATGTTACGAAATTATGGTTCAGAAAAAAAATATCATAACGAAGCAGTAGGTTTTAATATGCGTTTGGATGAAGTTCAGGCCGCTTTTCTTTCTGTAAAACTTAAACATCTTAACGAGTGGACAAAACAAAGAAAAGAAATTGCCCAATACTATAACGAGGCTTTAAAAAATATTGGTGACCTTACCTTACCTGCGGTTCATAAGAACGCAACACATGTGTATCATCTTTATGTTATTAAAACACAAAATAGAGATGGTTTGCAAAAACATTTATCTGATAATGGAGTAGGTACTTTAATTCATTATCCAATTCCTCCGCATATGCAAAAAGCGTATCAAGAGCTTGGTCTTAAAAAAGGAAAATTCCCGATCGCAGAAGAGTTAGCTGAGAAATGTTTAAGTCTTCCTGTCTGGCCGGGAATGACTAAGGACCATGTAAATACTGTTGCTGAAACTATAAAAAAGCATTTTAAATAATTTCTAATGAACAATAAATTATCACTCATTTTATTATCTTATAAATCGGGCCAACGCTTAATAACCGTTAGAGATAAAGTGCATGAGGTAATGACCGCTGAAAATATCCCTTACGAATTGGTAATTGTGGATGATGGGTCTTTGGACGGTTCATTTAAAATTGCAGAACAGCTTGAGAACGATTTTGATAATGTAAAGGCTTACGAATTAAGTAGAAATTACACGTCACATTATACACTATTTGCCGGTTTTACTTTAGTTTCAGGCGATTGCGCAATACCTATTGCAGATGATGATCAACAGCCATATGAACTGCTTGTTGGCATGTATCGCGAATGGGAAAAAAACAGATCGAAAATTATATTCTCTTATCGAACAGAGCGTGATGATCCCTGGTTGAGCAAACAAATGGCGGTTTTATTTTATCGGATAGTAAGCGTTATTTCTGATTTTAAATATCCTGCAAAAGGAATTGATACCTACCTTATCGATAGAGAAGTAATAGATATTTTAAATAAGCGTATACACCCAATTAATACAACAACATTTACTGAATTATTGCGATTAGGGTTTAACCCAACTTATTATCCTTATGTAAGAGGAAAAAGCACAGCGGCTAAATCAAGGTGGACTTTTAAGAAAAAAGTAAAAGTGGCAAAGGATTGGTTTTTTTCCACATCCTCATTCCCAATAAAAATGATCGGTTATACAGGTGTCACCGTTTCGCTTTTTGCTTTAGTGCTTATTGTATTTTATTCGTACATAAAATTATTTGGTAATCCTGATTACTGGAAGTTTGAAGTAAAAGGTTGGGTGAGTATCATTATTTTGATCTCCTTCTTTTCCGGTTTGATCTTATTAAGTCTGGGAATTATTGCAGAATATATCTTCCGTATTTACGAAGAAGTAAAAGCAAGGCCGGGTTATATCATTAAACAGAAAGAGAATAAAAAAGAAATAGATAAATGATTTAATGAACCTCTTTTAAAACGGAGGCTCATTAAAATCTTCAATATCATTTCGCTTTACAATATCGCTATTATTATCTTCTACCTTATCCCAGTTTTTAGAAGCAACTGTTTTAGTTCCTGTATTTAAGAAGTCAGTATTTTGTTGTAATGGACCCGGATTATTTTGATTGTAAATAATATCCTGACCTTCGGTATAGTCGAGATCCGCAAACTTGGCGTATTGGCCAATAAAACGCAGTTTAACGGTTTCTAAAGCACCATGCCTGTTCTTGGCTATAATAACTTCTGCACGGCCACGTGTAGGCTCGTTATTCTCATCTACTTCTAATCCGTAATATTCCGGACGGTAAATGAACATTACCATATCCGCATCCTGCTCAATAGCTCCCGATTCACGTAAATCACTTAATTGAGGACGTTTACTGCCTCCTGGTCTGTTCTCAACCTGGCGACTTAATTGTGAAAGTGCTATAATCGGAATTTCTAATTCTTTGGCTAAGCTTTTTAATCCACGTGATATCTGGCTGATCTCTTGTTCGCGATTTCCTTTACCATCCGGGCCACCACTCATTAATTGCAAATAGTCAATAATAATTAATTCTACCTTTTGATTCTCTTTTAATCGACGCGCTTTGGCGCGCAATTCAAAAATAGAAAGAGCGGGAGTATCATCAATAAATAATGGCGCTACTGCTAATTTTTTAATACGCTCATTTAATTGAATAAACTCGTGATTATCTAAATTTCCTTTTAAAATCTTGTCTTGAGCAATTTCAGTTTCGCTTGAGATCAAACGTTTTACTAATTGCAAACTACTCATCTCTAAAGAGAAAATAGCAACAGGCTTGTTAAATTCAACGGCCGCATTTTTTGCCATCGAAACCACGAAAGCCGTTTTACCCATACCGGGCCTTGCTGCTAAAATTAAAAGATCAGATTTTTGCCAGCCGCCGGTAATTCTATCCATAGCGCTAAAGCCGCTAGGCACACCAGATAAACCGTCTGTTTGGTTTGCCGCAGTTTCAATTTCGGTAATGGCTTTTGCAATAAGGGTACTCATTTTATCGTGTTGTTTACGCACGTTAGAATCCAATATCTCGAAAATGTTTTTTGTTGTTTCGTCAAGCAATTCAAAAACATCGGTGCTGTCTTCGTAAGCAACTTTAATAGTTTCTGTACTTAAACGAATTAATTCGCGCTGTAAATATTTTTGCGCAACAATACGCGCGTGAAATTCGATGTTTGCAGAAGAGGCAATACGGTTGGTTAATGCAGAAACATAATAAGCGCCACCCACAACTTCCAGTTCGCTTGTACGTTTTAACTCTTGCGTTACAGTTAAAATATCAACCGGCTCGGAGCGATTAAATAAGGCAACCATTGCTGCAAATACACGGCCATTTTGTTCTTTATAAAAAGCTTCCGGGCTTAAAATATCAATTACGGTACTTAGCGCTTCTCTTTCTAAAAGCATGGCGCCAAGCACAGCTTCTTCCAATTCTACTGCTTGGGGCGGTAATTTTCCTACTTCATTCGTACCAGTAGAAGGGTTATTGAAAATACGTTTGCGGGTCTTATTTTGGTTGTCCTGGTTCATAATGTAATTGCTGTTTTATCCATCCTATGTAATATCCTCTCATCTCCTGCACGCTCTTCTTATTACAATAAGGGGGAGGCAAATGTGCGAAAAATTGCTTCATCTTAAATTTACAAAACCTTAAACAATATTCATAACTTGTGCATAAATATTGTTACCATGTGTAAGCCCAATAAAATCAATGCTTTTGGCTTATCAGGCTTGTTCATAATTCCAAAAGACACTTCTCAACACCAACGCTGTTAGGGAATTGTTAATTGTTTATTACGGTTCATTTTCAATCAATTAAACTTTTGTAAGAAAATTTGTGTTTAATTTTTGATTAAATTTAGTATCTACTATGAAGGTTTTACTAGCTGATTCTAATCATCCTGTTCTTAATGAAACACTTACCCATGCAGGTTTAGAATGTGATCTTTATTGGAACAAAAAATCCGAAGAATTAATTTCAATTTTGCCAAATTACGATGCCTTAGTTATACGAAGTAAGTTTAAAGTCACAAAACAAATTATAGATGCTTGTCCCAATTTAAAATGTATCGGCAGAGTGGGGGCGGGTATGGAAAATATAGAAGTTGAATATGCCTCGTCGAAAAAAATAAAATGTGTAAGCGCGCCCGAAGGTAATAGAGATGCGCTTGGCGAACATGCCATCGCTATGCTGCTAATGCTGGCAACTAAATTAAAAAAAGCAGATCTGGAAGTGAGGAAAGGAATTTGGTTGCGTGCCGAAAATCGCGGTTTTGAATTAAAAGATAAAACCATTGGCGTTATTGGTTACGGACAAATGGGTAGCAGCTTCGCAAAAAAATTAACCGGCTTTGATTGTAAGATATTGGTGTACGATAAATATATTTCGGGTTTTGGAAACGATGTAATTATTGAATCAACCCTTGAAAGATTATTTGAAGAATGTGATGTTGTTAGTTTGCATGTGCCGCTTTCAAAAGAAACGGAGTACATGGTGAATACAGAGTTTATTAATAAATTTAAAAAAGAAATTTACATTATTAATACTGCGCGAGGCAAATGTTTAAGATCTGAAGATCTTGTTTCAGCCCTTGAAAGAGGAAAAGTTAAAGGCGCTTGTTTGGATGTTTTAGAGTACGAAAGTGTTTCGTTTGAACAAATAGAAAATAAAGAAATTCCTAAACCTTTAAATTATCTCTTCAACTCTGATAAAGTTATTTTGAGTCCGCATATTGGTGGGTGGACACATGAGAGCAATTTTAAAATGAGTAAAATAATTGCTGAGAAAATCATCAGCGTGCTTAAATCTTAAGGCATTTTTAGAAATCAGATTTTTTGAGGCAGACAATTTTTAAATGCGCAGTTTACAAGTGTAAATGAGCAATTTAAAAATGCAGTCTAACGAAGAAAAAGCGATTTCCAGAAATACTTAGTAATTGACAGTAAACTGGGGCGTTGTAACAATATTGGATTTATGTCCTGCTTCGTCTATCGCAAAAACAGAATACTTAAATATCTTGATAGAATCTGCAGGTCTGAACTCCGTCATTGGAATATAGATTTCACCTTTAATTGATTTTCCTTTAAAGCCATCTCCCGGCTGCGTAATGATCTTGGCAATAGCAAACGTATCATTTACGTTAGTATCAAAAAAGCCGGTAAACTGATGAGTTCCTGAATTGTAATAATAAAATTTAATGATAATGTTTGGTACCACTGCTTTTTCTTCCCTGAAAATATCTCCATCACCATCCTCGTAACTTAAAATAAGCTGGCCATTATCAACGCCATTTGTTTTAGAAGAGGTAAAATCCAGATAGTCAAGTGTAGGCTCGGGTGATTTGCTTGGCCTTTTTACACAACTAAAGCAAAATAAACAAAACAAAAATATTATTGCAATTAAGCGCATGTTCTAAAATCTATCTATAAATTTACAAAATTATAACGTCTCAACCAAAGGTTTGTTCAATAACGAAAATAGAATATTTAATATTGCCTCTGAAAATGAATTTTTAGAACTTTCTTTAAGTATTTTTAACTATCAGGCCGCCCACAACCCGGTTTACCGGCAATGGATACAGCTTTTAAAGATCGATCCGCCAGAGGTAAATACGCTTGAACAAATACCCTTTTTGCCTATTGAATTTTTTAGAAAACACCAGGTTACAAGTTCTCAAATAACCCAAAATACGGTGAAATTTACGAGTAGCTCTACCACTTCGCAAACTCCTTCAACACATTTTGTAACTGATATTTCTGTTTACGAAAAAAGCTTTTTAAAAGGTTTTGAATTGTTTTATGGAAATCCTTCAGACTACTGTATTTTAGCATTATTGCCAAATTATTTGCAGCGTAAGGGTTCATCCTTAGTTTATATGTGCAATAAATTAATTAATGATTCAAAACATTTTTTAAGCGGTTTTTTTTTACATGATATTGATAAGCTTGCAAGTATAATTGAAGAATTAAAAAGAAAAAAACAAAAAGTAATTTTAATTGGCGTCTCATACGCTTTAATGGATTTGTGCGATAAAGAAATTCATTTAAATGAAAATTTTATTGTGATGGAAACCGGCGGTATGAAAGGCACGCGCAAAGAATTATTAAAACCGGAATTACACACGTATTTAAAGAACGGCTTTAAAATAAATAATATTCACAGCGAATATGGCATGACAGAATTATTAAGCCAGGCTTATAGTTTAGGTAATGAAGAATTTGTGTCGCCGCCCTGGATGAAATTTTTAATTCGTGAAGTGGATGACCCGTTAAAAATAAGAACTGATCATAAAACAGGTGGTATAAATGTTATTGATCTTGCAAATATAAATTCATGCTCATTTATTGCTACAAAAGATCTTGGTAAAATAAACGAGAATAATAAATTAGAATTGATGGGCCGTTATGATAACAGCGATGTTAGAGGCTGTAATTTAATGTTTGGAAATTTTTGACCCGAACTTAATTAACCACATAGGGAAAAGTATAGCTGTGTTTGTTAAAAGTTTACATAGTTCCTTCGTCAAAGACGAAGGAAGATCTATGGGTTTCTCTTTCTACTAGAAAAAATAAATTTGATAAAATATATGAGAACTATGTGGTTAAATTTTTTTGAATAAAATTAACCCTGCCTGCCCGCCAGTAAGAACATAACCGCCATTCTAACAGCTACACCATTCTCAACCTGCTCTAAAATAATAGATTGTTTGCTATCAGCAACATCACTGGTAATCTCTACGCCACGATTAATTGGCCCAGGATGCATAATAATTATTTTTTTCGAAACACTATCAAGCATTTCTTTATCCAAACCGTAAAGCATAGAATATTCTCTAAGCGAAGGGAAAAATTTTATATCCTGGCGCTCTAACTGAATGCGTAACATGTTTGCAACATCGCACCACTCCAAAGCTTTTTTAAGATCGAGCTCTACTTCAACACCCAAAGATCTGATATGTTTTGGGATCAACGTTAAAGGGCCGCATACTTTTACAATAGCACCAAGTTTTTGTAGACAAAAAATATTTGAAAGCGCTACACGTGAATGCAGAATGTCGCCAACTATTACAATTTTTTTGCCTTTAAGGTCTCCTAATTTTTCCTGTATTGAAAATGCGTCTAACAATGCCTGTGTTGGATGTTCGTGAGCACCATCACCTGCATTAATGATTTTTGCATTTACTTTTTTAGAAAGAAATACCGCTGCACCTGCGCTTGCATGGCGCATAACGATCATATCCACTTTCATGGCAAGGATGTTATTTACAGTATCTATTAAAGTCTCTCCTTTTTTTACAGAAGAGTTAGACGCAGAAAAATTGATTGTATCTGCACTTAATCTTTTTTGAGCAAGCTCAAAAGATAAACGTGTGCGTGTAGAATTCTCGAAAAATAAATTGGCTATTGTAATATCTCTTAAAGAAGGAACTTTTTTGATAGGGCGGTTAATGACTTCTTTAAAATTTTGAGCAGTACTTAAAATAAGGTCAATGTCGTTTTTTGTAAGATTTTTAATTCCGAGGAGATGATTGACGCTTAGTTGGCTCATTTTTTTGAAACAGATCCGATATGTCGGATTTCAAAAGCTAAAGATAGCTTTTAATTTTTAACTGGAAAATTATTTTTTCACTGTTTGTAAATAACGTTCTTTAATGATATTAAAATGGTGCTGGGTATGCCCGCAAATAGTGAATCCTACAGAATTTACACTTGCCGGGCCAGAAGGTGACTGGCCTGATTTTTTTAATATTTCATGGTTAAATGAACGAAATAAACAGATGTTGGATTGTCTTACAGCTTCAAATTCCTCAATAATATCGGTAAATGTTCTTGATGCTGCATTACAGTTAGCACCGTAAAGATTCTCATCATAAGAATTTGGCACTTGTTTATCGCCCCGCGCAAATGTTAGCGCGCGCGCGCTAAATATACGTTCGGTATCAATGCAATGTATCAGAACTTCTTTTATAGTCCATTTTTTTTCAGCGTAAGCAAAATTTTCAAGGTCAGGAGAGATACTTTTAATAAAATCCAAAGTACTTTTTTTAGTTTCGGTTAGTGCATTTACAACATCATTTTGTGATGTAAGCCCGATGTAATACCAGTAATAATCCGGACATTCTTCTTTAACAGGTCTCATATTATTTATTTAATAGGGTAATGCGATCTTTCCCATCAGTTTCAAACCATTCAACTTTTACATTTTGAGATTCGATGGAATCGATGGTTATGCCAATATATTTTGCCTGAATAGGAACGTGTCTTGCCAATCTTCTGTCAACCAAAACCAATAGCTCAACATCTTTTGGCCTTCCAAAAGCAAGCATAGCATCTAAGCCTGCACGTATGGTACGGCCCGTAAAAAGCACGTCATCTACTAAAACAACATTTTTATCTTCAATAGTAAAATCAATACTTGTTGGATTTGGGATCAAAGATTTTTTTCTAAAATCGTCGCGGTGAAAAGTAATATCTAAAGCGCCGCAATTAATTTTTTTATTTTTTAAAATACTTTGAAGTTCTTTTTGAATACGTTTTGCGAGAAAAATGCCGCGTGGTTGCAAGCCAATAATTACGGTATCTTTAAAATCGTTATGCGCTTCAATTAACTGGTGGCATAAACGTTTTATCTTTACATCAAACTGACTTTTTTCTAATAGAATTTTTGGTTGCACTATTTTTCGAATTAGTTTATAAAGATAAAAATTATTCTTTGTTTTTGCTATCTAAAATTATGGTAACAGGTCCATCATTTATTAATTCTACCTGCATATCTGCACCAAACTGGCCTGTTTTGCAAGGTTTGCCTAATTGCTTTTCTGTTTCTGAAATAAATTTTTCATACAAAGGTACGGCCATTTCGGGTCGCGCTGCTTTTATGAAAGAAGGCCTGTTTCCTTTTTTTGTAGAAGCGTGTAGTGTAAACTGGCTTACAATAAGTATCTCACCGTTTACCTGTTTTATATCAAGGTTTAATTTTCCTTCGGTATCTGCAAATACCCGCATATTACATACTTTAGCACACAGCCAGTCAATGTCTTCAAAAGTATCCGCATCTTCAATACCTACAAGTATTAAAAAACCTTTGTCAATAGAGGCGTGCAAGGTGTTTTGAATAGAAACATGGGCTTTTTTAACTCTTTGTAAAACTAAACGCATATTTTTTTATATTTACTAATCTTAAACAAAAATACTTAAAATGAAGAATGTATTATTTGCTTCCTTAATTTTATTGACATTTATTTCGTGTAAAAAAAAAGATACTGTTACCGAGGGACCTGCGCCTGAACCAACGCCAACCGTTGCATGTCCTACCTGCGATTTTCCGGATACTATTTGGACAAGCACTGCAAATGGACCAAAGCTTATTTTTAAATTTAAATTTGATAGTACTCAGGTGCGATTGAATAATCTTGCGATGCCTGCAACGGTTCCAGGTACAAATGCAGCGCAATCACCAACATTTAATGGTATGAGTGCGCACTATATCGAAATGGCCCAGAGCGATCTTACGCAAGTAGGACAAGGCGCTGTTTTATATAGAGCGGCAGAGACAGAGTGTGGGGGTAGCAAAGCAATTGTTTTTTGCGAATCGGTTGTGGCTAAAGATGGGGATGTGTTTTTTTCAGTGCCCATTGCCAGCGTAACTCCCGGAACTTATAAATGGTTACGAGTATCTTTAGCGTATCAAAATTATGATGTGAAAATTAAAACAACATCTGCCGGTATTATTAATGGCACAATTGCTTCGTTTGTTGGATTTAATACTTATGTATCAAAATATAAAATGCACAATGCTGTTATGACGCCAACCGCAAACGGCGCAGGAAATAAATTACAGGGTTACTGGGGTTTTTATACAAATTACATGAGCACAGATATTAAAACAGAGGGCCAAGCGCCACAAACAACAGTTGTAAATCCAAATCCAAGCTCGCCAATACCTCCGGGAAGCTGTTTGGTAACAGGAACATTTGTAACGTCTGCCGCGCCTAATACTTCGGCGCCTTTAACTATTACAGGGTCAGAAACACAGGATATAATTATTACGGTTTCACTTTCAACCAATAAAAGTTTTGAGTGGAAAGAATTGACCTTTGATGGATTGTTTCAGCCCGAGATTGGCGAAACGGTTGTGGATATGGGCTTAAGAGGTTTGAAACCTATGTATTGATTTTAAGATAAGTTGATTATATAGTTTTATTTTTGTTTATGTAATTGGAAAATTAAATTTTTTACAATGAAAAATTATATTGTAGTATTCATTCTGTTAGTCTTTATTAGAGCTTTTTCGCAAAACCCTGTGAACGCTTACGCTAGAGTTACTGCCATATCGGGCACATCATTATCCGTAACTAACGTTAATGAAACTTTTCATTCTTTTGAAGATAATAATTACATAATTGTAATGCAAATGCAGGATGATGTGATTGGAACAAATACAACCAATGTTGTAACTTTTGGAAATATAGGTTCAATGCTAAATGCGGGCCGTTTTGAAGTAGCAAGAATTGCATCGCATACAGAAGTTGCATCGTTACCAAATTCAATTACCTTAACAACTCCTTTAGCCAATACGTATAATATCGGAACTAATTCTTCTGTGCAAATAATTACATTCAGGGTTTTAGGAGCAAGTTATACATCCTCGGCAAGTATTGGTACATTTACGTGGAACGGTAATATTGGCGGTGTAACAGCCATATGGGTTACCAATGTATTTACGTTAAATCACAGTATTTCCGCAAATGGCGCCGGCTTTTCGGGTGGTGTAAAAAACACGCCTAATGCATATAGTGCTTGTAACACTACTACTTATACAACGGTACTTGGAAATTTATTTGCTGGTAAAGGTCAAGGAATATACAGAGTTACAAACACAGCATTTGCAGCAGCAAGAGGAAAAATCATAAATGGTGGTGGTGGTGGTAACGATGTAAATGGCGGCGGCGGTGGCGGCGGAAATTATAGTGCAGGAGGCAATGGTGGTTCGGGGTGGACTCCTTCGGGAGCTGGCTGCAGCCCGATAGCGGGAGGTTTAGGGGCTCTTTCACTAAGTGCTTCAATTAATCCATCGCGTGTATTTATGGGCGGCGGCGGCGGTGGCGGTCACGAGAATGATGGTAACGGTTCTCCCGGTGGTGCAGGCGGCGGTATTATTTTAATTAAAACCGGAACACTTGTAACGAGTTCATGTGCCGGTATATCTATTACTGCAAACGGAACATCAGCAGCTAATGCCACGAATGACGGATGTGGCGGTGGTGGTGCGGCAGGATCTATTGTAATGCAAGTAAATAGTTACAGTATTTCGGGAACTTGCCCATTGGCTGTTACTTCAAATGGCGGAAACGGCGGGTCGAGCATAACCACAGGAGCTCATGGTGCAGGTGGTGGTGGTGGACAAGGTGTTATTATATACTCTGCAGCTCAGCCAACAGCAAATGTTACAAGTAGCACATCGCCGGGGTCTGGTGGAACGAGTTGCTCTGGTTGTCCTGCGGCAGTTAACGGCAGTGGAGGTGCAGGTCCTGCTAATTCAGGCATCATTACAAATACTACAGGTGTATTGCCAATACAACTTTTAAGTTTCGATGTGAAGTGTTTAAATAAGCAATGTGAAATTACATGGTCAACAGCAGCAGAAGTAAATAACGAGTATTTTGAAGTTGAGAAAAGTGTTGATGCAATTAATTTTAATGTGTTGGAAAAAGTAAAGACGAAAGCTTTTAATGGAAATAGTAATTATAAAATCAGTTATTCAACGACTGATAATGAAACCTTGAATGGAACAAGCTATTATCGTTTAAAACAAGTTGATCTTAATAAAACATTTGAGTTCTCAAGAATAGTTTCTGTTTCAAATACATTGGGTGATAACGTTTCGTTTGTTGTTTATCCAAATCCAAATAAAGGTGAATTTTCGGTAGATGTAAGCGGTATAGAAAATAATCACGAACTGGATGTATTTATTTATTCTACTTCCGGCAAAATAATTTATAATGCAAGAACAGATTCGGAAAGTTTAAAGAATAAAAAGTTTACCTTCAATTTAGGACCTGATACAGCCAACGGACTTTATAAGGTTGTGTTTATGATGGAAGGTGTGAAGTACGTTTGTAGTTTGATTATACAGTAAAGAACTTTTAATTATTTCGCCTTAAATTTATTTATTGCGTTAACTGTAAATTCAGATAACACTAATGTACCACTCATACCCGCGCGTTCAATTAATAATTCATCCCAGTTTTCAGTTCCCTGCCACATTACTTTTTTAAGCATGGCCATTGCTTCGGGATTGCTTGTAGCTAATTTATTTGCAAGTGTATCAATACCTTTATCCATTTCTTCGGCTGAAGAAAATAATTCGGCATACAAACCTTTTTCTTTTGCCCATTGTGCTGTTTGCCATTCAGTAGCGTTAATAGTTAACTGGCAAAATGCTGAAGTACCTACTTTACGTTCTACTGCCGGCCCAACAACAAACGGACCAATACCAACCGCTAGCTCGCTTAGTTTTATGGCTGCCGCATCAGTTGCAAAAGTATAATCAGCGCTGGAAGCAATACCAACACCGCCACCAACAGCTTTACCCTGTACGCGTGCTATTACAAATTTTGGAGCTTTACGCATAGCGTTAATTACTGCCGCAAAACCTGAGAAAAATTTTAAACCTGTATCAATGTCTTTTATAGAAATTAGTTCGTCAAAGCTCGCCCCTGCACAAAATGCTTTATCTCCTTCGCTTTTTAAAACAATAACTTTTGCGTTGTTATCTTTTCCAAGTTTTTCAATTTCAGAAGCGAGGTTACGTAATTGTGTACCCGGCATAGAATTACTCTGCGGATGAAAAAAAGTAATTGTTCCTATTCCATTCTTAATTTCTGATCTTACAAATGCTTCCATAAATATTAAACTAAAATAGTAACGGGGTTTTCAATAAATGCTTTTAATGTTTGTAAGAATGCTGCGCCTGTAGCACCATCAACCGTTCTGTGATCGCAGGCAAGCGTTAACATCATTGTGTTGCCTGGTACAACCATATTGTTTTTTACAACAGGTACTTGTCTTATGGCACCAACCGAAAGTATACACGATTCAGGCGAATTAATAATAGAAGTAAATGATTCGATACCAAACATTCCTAAATTAGAAACTGTGAATGTATTTCCTTCCCAATCTGCAGGTTGTAATTTTTTATCCTTTGCGCGTTTACCAAGATCTTTTACTTCAGTCGAAATTTGTGATAAAGATTTTTGATCGGCGAAACGAACTACAGGTACTAATAAACCATCATCCACGGCAACAGCCACACCAATGTGAATATGAGAGTAGCTGCGGATCTTATCACCTAACCAGGATGTATTTACTTTTGGATGTTTACGTAATGCTGCTGCACATGCTTTTATAACAAGATCGTTAAACGATACTTTTGTATCGGGAATGGCATTGATAGCGTTACGCGCCGCAATGGCGTTATCCATGTCCACCTCGATATTTAAAACAAATGAAGGTGCGCCATTTGTGCTTTCTAATAAACGACGCGCAATTGTTTTACGCATTTGTGAAACAGGCTCATCGCTAAAGCTTTCAGTACCTAATTGCACAGTAGATGATTTTCCATTGCCTACAGTTGCTCCGCCGCCTTTATAATTTTCAACATCTGCTTTTGTAATACGACCGTTATCTGCCGTGCCTTTTACTTTACTAAGATCAATTCCTTTTTCTTTTGCTAATGCTTTTGCTAATGGTGAAGCTTTTATTCTCCCTCCGTCAGAAGTTGTATTATTTGAAGTTGTTTCTTGTTTCGTGTTTGAGGTTTCTTGTTTGCTATCCGCCGACTGCTTGCTGCTTTCCGTTGACTGATTACTGCCTCCTGAAGACTGCTGACTAACGGAGTTTAATACTGCTTTAATGTCTTCATCACCTTTACCGAGTATTGCTAAAACGCTGTCAACAGGAACACTTTTTCCAGCATCAACGCCAATGTGCATTAACACGCCATCCTGAAAAGATTCAAATTCCATTGTAGCTTTATCGGTTTCAATATCTGCTAAAAGATCTCCGCTCTTAACTTTATCACCAACTTTTTTATGCCATTTTGCAACAACACCATCTGTCATAGTATCGCTTAATTTTGGCATGCGTACAACTTGTATCGTTGAAGGTAAAGCAACTTCCGGTTTTTTTGTTTCAGTCACAACGTCTTGCTTCTTGTTGTCTTCTACCTTGCTCTCAGTTTTTCCACCCGAGCTGCCGTTCAATAACCCGCTAATATCTTCACCTTCTTTACCTAAAATAGCAATAATGCTATCTACGGGCACAGCTTGTTTTTCCTGAACACCAATGTGTAACAATACACCATCCTGAAAAGATTCAAATTCCATTGTAGCTTTATCGGTTTCGATATCTGCTAAAAGCTCACCGCTTTTAACTTTATCGCCAACTTTTTTATGCCATTTAGCAATTACACCATCGGTCATGGTATCACTTAACTTGGGCATTCTTACTACTTCAGCCATAATTTATTTAAGATTTTTGATTTATGATCTAAGATTTTTTATTTCTCAATTATAAAATAATTATTCAATAATGTAAGGGTAGTTTGGTTCAGAGTAAACGTCTTTGTAAAGTTCTTCCGGTTCCGGATACGGGCTTTCTTCTGCAAACTGAACTGATTCATCCACTAATGCTTTTACTTTTGCTTCTATGGCTTCAATGCCCGCATCGTCTATCCATTTATTTTGTTGTAATGTTGCCAATACTTTTAAAATCGGATCCTGTTCCTGATATTCTTTTACTTCTTCTTTTGTGCGGTAGGTTTGAGCGTCACTCATACTGTGACCTTTGTAACGGTAGGTCTTCATTTCTAAAAATGTTGGCCCATCACCTCTGCGTGCACGTGCCACAGCTTCTTCCATTGCTTCGTGAACGGCCTCAACAGTTAAACCGTCAACTGGTTTACTTGGCATATCATATGCTAAACCTAATTTCCAAAGATCATGTACATTGCTGGTACGCTCAACAGAAGTACCCATGGCGTATTGGTTATTTTCAACAATAAAAACAACAGGTAATTTCCATGTCATAGCCATGTTAAAGGCTTCGTGTAAAGCACCCTGACGAACTGCTCCGTCGCCCATTGAGCAAACGCAAACGTTATCGGTGCCATTGTATTTTTCTGCAAATGCAATACCTGCGCCTAATGGCACCTGGCCACCAACAATACCATGGCCACCAACAAAACCATGTTCTTTGCTGAAAATGTGCATACTACCACCCTTGCCCTTGCTGCAACCGGTAATTTTAGCATACATTTCGGCCATTACATATTTTGGGTGTAAACCTAAACCAATAGGGTGTGCGTGATCGCGATAGGCTGTAATGTGTTTATCTCCTTTTTTAGTGGCGCTTACTGTGCCCGCTACTATAGCTTCCTGACCAATGTACAAATGGCAAAAGCCTTTAATTTTTTGCTGTACATAAACCTGTCCGGTCTTCTCTTCAAATTTACGCATCAATAACATTGATTCGTACCAGTTTAAATAGTTTTCTTTGGTAAACTTTAGTTTTTTTTCAGTCAACGTTTTAGCCATAATGCCAGAATTTATAATGACACAAAAATAACAGAAAAATGCAGAAAATACACTTATAAAGTACGTTTCATTAAAATAGATTGGGCAAAGTTTTATTCTTTGTATATTTTTACATGAATTGCCAATAAAAACCAATGATTTTAAGCTATAAAACCTTTGTTTTAGAATATAAACACCCTTTTGGCGTTTCTTCAAATACCAGAAAAACAACAACTTCGGTTTTTATAAGGATACAGCACGAGGGTAAAATGGGCTATGGTGAGGCCTGTTTGCCTCTTTATTTGGGCGAGACGGTTGAAGGTACCATTGCTTTTTTTGAAAAGGTAAAACCTTTTTTAGTGCACCATGCTTCATCTTCTTTTACCGAAATAATTAAAGCTATCGACGAACTTTCTTTAGAAAATAATGCAGCAAAAGCAGCTATTGATATTGCCTTAAATGATCTTGCCGGAAAAATTGAACGTAAGCCTTTTTACGATCTTACAGGAATTGGTAAGAGTGATTCGCGTTTAACTTCTTATACTATTGGAATTGACGCCGAAGAAATAATCGGGCAAAAAATAAAAGAGGCCGCTGATTTTTCTATTTTAAAAATAAAAGCCGGAACAAAAGACGATAAAGCTTTAATTAATTTGATTAGAAAATATACCAATAAACCTTTGTATGTTGATGTAAACCAGGGTTGGAAAAATAAAGAGGAGGTTTTAGAGATGTTGCTTTGGCTGCATGAAAAAAATGTGATCTTAATTGAACAGCCAATGCCAATAAATATGTTGGATGAAATGGCTTGGGTAACAGAGCGCAGTCCAATACCAACAATTGCTGATGAAAGTGTAAAACGTTTGAAAGATCTTGATACGATAAAAAATTGTTTTTCAGGAATAAATATTAAACTTATGAAAAGCACGGGTTTAACCGAAGCTTTAAAAATGGTAAAATACGCCAGGGAAAATAAATTGCAAATACTTTTAGGCTGTATGGCAGAAAGCTCTTGCGCAACCTCTGCCATGGCACAATTAATGATGTATGCAGATTATGTAGATCTTGACGCGCCAAACTTATTATTGAACGATCCTTTTAAAGGAATTACTTATAAGAACGGAAAAGTATATTTGAACGATTTGCCGGGAATAGGGGCAGAGCCGGTAGACATGCTTTTTTAACTTATAAGAATTACTTTAATTTTTTAGCCACGAATTACACAAATTAACACTAATTGTTTTTACAAATTTGCAAAACAGGTTTAGTGAAATTAATATTCATAGCGATCAATAGCAATGAATATGAAAATTACACGAATAGAATATAGATTTTAAGCAAACAATAATTTGAGAAATTGTTGCAATTCGTGGCTGAATTTCAGAATATATTCGCTTAAATTTTTAGCCGTCAGCCAAAGCATCGCCAACAATAAACGTACTGCCGCCAATTAAAATAAGATCATTTTTTTTGTATGCTTTTTTTGCCGCCTCAATCGCTTCTTTTACATTAGAAAACGTTTTGCCTTTTAGTTTTATTTTTTGCGCTCTTTCAAATAATTCGTTCGCATCTAAGGCACGTGGAATGTTTGCTTTTGTAAAATAATATGTGGCATCTTTTGGCAATAACTCTAAAATTTTTGAGACATCTTTGTCGTTCACTGTTCCAAAAATAAAATGTAATAGAGTGTATTCTATGGTTTTTAAATTAGCAATTACATTTTTAATACCATCTTCATTATGCCCGGTATCGGCTATCATTAAAGGTTTTTCGCTGATCGTTTGCCAGCGCCCTTCCAATCCGGTATTTTTTACAACTTGTTTTAAACCTTTTTTAATATCGTTTTGCTCAATAATAAAACCTGATTTTTCAATAACATCCAGTGTATTTAAAACCCCTAAAACGTTTTTTAATTGGTAAGTTCCAGTTAGGTCGAGATCTAAGTTGAATGTTGTATTGGTTATTTTATTTAAAATGCTTGCGTTTAAATAACCATCCTTTAATTTGTGATCAACTACTTTATAATTCTTGTCAGCAAACTTTACAGATGTTTTTAATTCTTTGGCAACAGCGTTAAATAAAGGGCCGCTTTCGCTTTGGTACTGACTTACAACAACAGGTACACGGGCTTTTATGATACCGGCTTTTTCTGCAGCTATCTTTTCCAGCGTATCTCCCAATAAATTCATATGATCATAACTAATGTTAGTGATCAACGAAACTTTTGGGGTAATAACATTTGTAGAATCTAATCTTCCTCCCAAACCAACTTCAATTACCGCAACATCTACTTCTTCTTTTGCAAAATAATCAAATGCTAATCCAACGGTCCATTCAAAAAAACTGGGTTCAATTTTTTCAAATTCTTCTTTATAGTTTTCTACAAATTCAACAATATAATTTTTCGGGATCATCTTCCCGTTAATTTTTATGCGTTCTCTAAAATCAATTAAATGTGGCGATGTATACAGGCCTGTTTTATAACCGGCTTCTTGTAAAACCGAAGCGATCATATGGCTGCTGGATCCTTTGCCATTGGTGCCGGCAACGTGTATGCATTTTAATTTTTGATGAGGTTTGCCTAGCAGCTCTACGATCTTATGTGTATTATCTAAATTGGCTTTATAGGCTGCTGCTCCAACTCTTTGAAACATGGGTAAACGCGCGAAGAGATAATCAAGCGTTTGCTGGTAGGTCATTTTAATTGAATGAAAAAATTATTGTAATGCTCCCTCTTTGTTCTTCAATCTTTTGGTTTGGACTAAATTTTGTTGCTTCTGCAATTTTTTTTGCTTTCGCTTTTAATGTTGTATTGCTGGTAGTTGTACCTCTTCCATTAGGATTGGCTTCTATTACGTTTCCATCTTTATCTACCGTAATCTCAACAATTACTTTTCCTTCTTCTTTGGTATCATTTCCAAACAATGGAGAAGTTATAAGGCTTCTTTTCTCTAAATCGAACCCTAATTTAGAATCGCCGGATGTTTTAGTAGTAGAAGTTTCAGAGCCGGTTTCACTCACAGATGCAGGTAAACTATTTTCTGTAGAAGTAGTTTGATGTATATTACTTATCGCAATCCTTTTATATTTATTTGCCATTGTCCTGGCGCTGCTTTCAATATTTATTTCGCTATTTGCATCTGTAATTATTTTTTGATCAGCGCTTTTTTCGTTAGTATTTGAGACTGGAGCGATGCTTTTTTGTTCTTTATTCGGATCAATATTATTTTCACTCGAAATTCCAATACTTATCTCATTTGCTGTTGAACCTATTAAATCGGCGCTGGTAGTAATAATATTCTTGAAGATCAAAAAAGCTACCATCACTAAAAAAGCAAGCGCAGTAACTCCGATAGAGACCTTCTTATTTCTGTATTCTTCTTTTCGGCTTAATTCCATGGCTATTATCTAAATTAATCAAAAGAAAAAACAATGGTCATAGTTCCTCGTTGTTCTTCAAACTTGCCCTCAATATTAAATTTTGTACTTAAGGCTACTTGTTTTGCTTTTGCTTTTAATAAAGCACTGCTTGTGGTAGTACCACGACCGTTAGGATTAGCTTCAATTACATTTCCATCGCTGTCAACAGTAATCTCTACAACTACTTTTCCCTCTTCTTTATTATCTTTAGGAAATGTAGGTTTAATTACAACGGCCCTTCCCTTAAGATCAATACTAAATTTACTTCCCGGGCCGCTGCCAGAACCTTTTCCCGGGCCATGCCCGTCGCCATCGCCACCGCCATCTCCGTTACCATGGCCACCATTTCCATTTTTATTTGGATCACCATCCGGATCTCCATTCTTGCCGGGTGTATCGTTACCGCCAATGCCACCGCCGTTTTTGCCGGAATTGTTTTTAAATTTTTCTGCTAATTTTTCTGCGGCAGTTTTTTCTTTAACTACGTCTTTGGGCTTTACAGGAGTTATTACAGTGGTGTTATTTTTTATTTCAGGTTTTGTTTCATCTATATCAACCACTTCACCTTCTTTATCGGTAAGGATTTCTTCTTTAGGGGTTTCTTTTTCAGTAACAACATCGGTAACTGCTCCCATGGCATTAAAATCAACATTGTCGTTTCCAACGTTAAGCATTCCTAAAGCGATCTCTTGTCCGCCACCACCGCCAACTTCCGGAAAAGCCGGATTTGTTGTGATAAGCTTAAATAAAATGAGAAATAAAAGCAATAAAGCAAATACCGCTGCGGTAATTATTCCCGAAACAACTTTGTTCTTATTTTCTTCAGATCTGGTTAGTTGCATTTTATTTATTTGTAGCTGCGGTTGCTAAAACTGTTTTACATTTTAGTTTGTAACAAATGGTCATTACATCAATTTCATCCTGAATAGAAAGCTCTTTATCCAAATGCATAATTACAGTAGGTTCTAATTGAATAGTTGATAATTTTGAAATTTCAGATTCTAAATTTGCAAGAGGTACCTCTAAACTATTTACATAATACTTTCTATCTTTTGTAACGGCTAAATGAATTGGTTTTTTATTATTTTCTATTGTTGTTTTTACTTCCGAATTAGGTAAAGCAACTTTAATAGCATTAGGGCTTACCATGGTAGATAAGATCAAAAAGAAAAGCATTAAGAAGAACATGATATCACTTAATGAATCTGTACTTACTTCTGATTCTCTATGTTTTTTGCGTAAAGCCATATTTATAGAATTAAAAATTAGAGATTATAAATTAAAAATTGTTGCATTAAACATCTCAATCTTTAATCTTTAATCTTTAATCTTGTATTTTTAATTATTTAGTTGGTTCGTTAAGCATATCTAAAAATTTGATCTGCGTTTCTTCCATTCTGTGCGCTATTTTATCAATGCGCGTGTTTAACCAATGATAAAGTATAAAAGCAATAACACCCACAACTAAGCCACCCGCAGATGAAACCATTTTTTGATAAAGACCTTCTGAAATTGTGGCGATCTCAACAGTTTTATCCTGGTTTATTTTATAGAAGATGGTAATAACCCCTAAAATTGTTCCGATAAAACCAAACATAGGCGCAATTCGGCCAATGATATTTAAAATACCCATATTTTTTTCAAGCTTAGTGATTTCGTTTGCGCCACATTTATCCATTGCTTCACGGATCTCTTCAACCGGTTGCCCAATACGGGATACGCCTTGCTCTATCATAGTGCTTTCGGGGGTGTTTAAATTTTTACACATACTGCGTGCATTAGAAATATTGCCATTATGGATCATTTCTTTTAGGCTAAGAATAAGATTTTCATTTTTCTTTCCCGCTTTATTTAATACAAGTAAACGTTCAACTAAAATATAAATACTTACTATTAGTAATAATGCAATTGGATACATGATAGGACCACCTTTCATGACCATTTCTATTAAAGAAATTTTTGTTTCAGTAATCTCGGGTGTAGCTGCCGCAGTTTGAATGCCGGTTACTACGTTTGACGAATCAGTTGAGGTTGCCAGGGTTGCAACAGAAGTGCCTGCTTGTAAAATGAAATTTAACATTGCTAAAATAGTTTAGTTGATACGAAATTAACTTTAATAGAAACAGGTAAATACGCTCAAATAAATGATTTTAAACAGTGTTGTGTTTATTATAATGCTAATACAGGAAAAGGATACAGGAAAAATTAAGCGCGTTTATTAAGCACAATGGTAACATGCTTCTCTAATTCTGTTTTTAAGGTATCAGCCTGTGAGCCTTTGATACCAAAGAGATTGATCTTATCAATTTCATCATCATTGTATGAAATAAAGAGACTGCCTTTTTTAATATTCCCCACTTTTTTAACATCTGTAAAAAAAAGCATCTTGTTACTGAAAAGTGTGCGTTTTATCTCTAATTTATTGTCGAAAACCATTGCATAAGGTGTTAAAAGAAGCCAAATTGTTTGAAAAGAGAGGAATGTGGCAGGTATCATGAGCACAAATCCCCATGGATTAAGGTCTAAGATAAACGTGTACGATAAGTAATCAAGCACTGTGCTTAAAGCTATAGAAGTTAGTAATACTAAGGGATTGCGGTCTATATTAACCAGTGCGATCTCGTCTTTTTCTTTGTTTCTCACAGCGCAAAGTTAAAAATTAAAAAATCTTTAACATGTATTAATTTTAAATAATATTTATAATTGTATATACGTGTTGGTCTAAAATCGGGCCGGCTTTATTGCTTTTTTAAAATATTAATTTTAAATTGTAACGTTTTTAATATTTACCGTTTAATAATTATAAATAAGCTTTTAATCAGTACAAACATGGTTTCACTAAAAAAATATTGTGTTTCGGCAATTCTACTTACAAGTGTTTTTGTTAAGGCGCAAACCTATGGGGTAGATGATCCGATTGCAGCAATGCTGGATAGTTTATCAACTCAAAAAATGTTTGAAACAGCTTTTTCTAAACCTGTTTTCCCTAAAAACAATAAATACAAATTTGGAGTAGACAGTATTCCTAAATACGATGATTATACTTATCAATCCCGCTTAGCAAAACTGGATGCCAACTCTCCTTTTGATCTTGTATACAATGAGCATGTAAAGGGTTTTATTAATATGTATGCTTTTCGCAAACGCGAAAGTGTAAGCCGTATGATGGGCGTTGCGCAATTGTATTATCCCATGTTTGAAGAAGTGTTTGATCGTTACAACATTCCTTTAGAATTAAAACACTTAGCTGTTATTGAAAGTGCTTTGATCC
Source organism: Chitinophaga pinensis (assembly GCA_943369995.1). Lineage (GTDB taxonomy): Bacteria > Bacteroidota > Bacteroidia > B-17B0 > Aurantibacillaceae > Aurantibacillus. The sequence continues at coordinate 123,854 of CALRPF020000007.1, read as the reverse complement.
CTTATGCTAAATCCAGAGCAGGTGCAACGGGTTTATGGCAATTTATGTATCCAACAGGAAAAATGTATGGCCTAAATGTAACGTCATATATAGATCAGAGATGCGATCCGTACAAAGCAACAGTTGCCGCCGCGGAGTATTTAAAATCGCTTTACGGTATGTTTAACGATTGGCAAATGGTGCTTGCAGCTTATAATGCAGGCCCCGGAACCATTAGTAAAGCTATTCGCAGAAGCGGCGGTAAAAAAACATATTGGGAAATTCGACCATATTTACCAACAGAAACACAAGGTTATGTACCGGCATTTATTGCCGCAAATTATGTAATGAGTTATGCTGCAGAACATAATATCTATCCTGCAGTGCCCCGTAAAACATATTTTGAAGTAGATACTGTTGTTGTAAAAGAACAAATGAATTTTGAGCAGCTTTCGCAAGCGCTGGATATTACAACAGAAGAGATTTTATATTTTAATCCGCAGTACCGTAAAAATATTATTCCCGCAGGGGGTAATGCCATGTGCTTACCTAAAAATAAAATAGGAATATTTTTAACGAACGAACAGGATATTTATGCCGCTATTCACGCCCAACAAAAAGAAGGATTGGTAGTAGAGAATTTAGAAGAGGTTAAAAAGGTGCATACTGTTAGATCAGGAGAAAAATTAAGCTCTATTGCGCGAAAATACGGCGTTACGGTTGCAGACCTTAAAAACTGGAATTACGTTGGTAAAAAAGGTATAAAGCCCGGGAAGAAAATAATTGTATACGTTCGTGAGCAGGCAAAACAAAAAGAATTAGATATAAAACCTGAAAACAATCAGAATATAGCTGCCAATAAAGAAAAAGACACCAAGCAGCTTGCAGAAAATAAATCTGCTTCAAAAAGCGATTTTACATGGCATAAAGTAAAGAAAGGCGAATCGTTATTTAGCATTGCCAAAAAACATGGCGTAGATGTAGATGAAATTAAAAAACTAAATAAACTAAAATCAAATAATCTAACCTTTGGTCAGTTATTAAAAATAAAAGCAAACTAAACTATAAAGTTTTATTAGCTAAAATGCCCGCTTTTGCGGGCATTTTTTGTTTAGTGAACATGGTTCTTTTGTAAAATTTTATTTCTTTTTGCGGTAAATGCAAAAAAAAATATTTTATTTACATATTATACTACAGCCCCGCGGAAAATGGACGGTGCATTTGATGAAAATTATTTACGTATGAAAATTAAATTACTTTTTTTAAGCTTTATTTTTTTATCAGTCTTTTCTTTTTCGCAGATCACGCAAACCGTAAAGGGTAAAGTTGTAGATAAAGTAACCGGAATTGGATTGCCCGGAGCGGTTGTGCAGCTGAGATCATCTACGTTAAATCTGGTTGCTACTTCAAACAATGATGGGTTTTACAAATTAACTGGTGTGCCGGTCGGGCGCCAGTCATTTTTATTTTTACATACAAGTTATAAATCTGTACCGGTAAGTGATGTAATTGTTACTTCGGGTAAAGAAGTGGTTTTAAATATTGAACTGGAAGAGAGTACAATTAATATGGCTGAGGTAGAAGTAAAAGCAACAAACGATACAGATGTTGTTAATACAATGCAATCAGTAAATATGAAATCATTTAGCATTGAAGAGACCGAGCGCTATGCCGGATCAAGACAAGATCCGGCGCGCATGGCACAAAATTTCGCGGGAGTGCAAGGTACCAATGACGCAAGAAACGATATTGTGATAAGAGGAAATAGTCCTGCCGGTTTATTGTGGCGCTTAGAGGATATTGATATCCCTAATCCCAATCACTTTGCGGTGGCTGGTTCCGCTGGCGGGCCAACGGCTATCATTAACAATAAATATTTATCCAATAGCGAATTTTATACCGGGGCGTTTCCAGCAAATTATGGTAATGCATTAGGCGGTGTTTTCGATCTTAAAATGCGCAATGGCAATAACGAAAAACACGAACGTACTTTTCAGTTTGGTATTTTAGGAACCGAGTTATCTCTTGAAGGCCCTTTAAATAAAGAAAAAGGCAGTAGCTATTATCTTAACTACCGTTATTCAACTTTAAATTTATTATCGTTCTTAAATATTAAATTAGGCACCAGCGCTGTACCGCAATACCAGGATGGCGCTTTTCGCTTTAATTTTCCAACAAAAAAAGCAGGTGTATTTTCATTTAGTGGTATTGGCGGAGCAAGTACAATTAAAATTATTTTAAGTAAACAAACTACCCGGCCAAAGGAGTTATATGGAGACCAAAACAAAGACCAATATTTTAATTCAAAAATGGGCGTAGGAATAATTAATAATGTTTATGCACTCAATAGCAGAACAGTTATGAAAACGAGCCTGGCTTATGGCGTTCAAACCTTAGATGTGGATCATTTTTTAGTATTGCGCGATGATAATTTTAAGCCAAACGATACCCTGCCTCAAATTTTGGGTTATGATTTTTATGAGGGCAAAACAACGTTGGCCTGGTATATTAAAAGTAAAATAAATCCAAAGAACAGTATTAAGACCGGTTTTTTTGCAAATAGAATTGATATTGATTTTTTTGATAAAGTAAAAGTAAATTCGTTGTACGATACAATGGCATTGGCAATAAATGATAAGCCTTATAAAACTAGAATAAACTCAAAGGCAGATTTTTATTTATTACAGTCCTATTTTACTTATGTACACAAATTTAATGAGAAGCTTAGCTTAAATACCGGTGTTTTTGCACAGTACCTTACATTAAATAATAAATATAGTGTTGAGCCACGCGCGAGTTTACGTTATCAATTCAAAGCTAACCAGGTTTTAAGTCTCGCTTACGGTTTACATAGTCAAATGCAATCTACTTATTTATATTTTGCCGTGCCGGATAGTATTGTTAATCCCGGAAAGGCTCCAAATACAGGCGTTTTGGTGGCAAATACAAATAAAACATTGAGTAATAAAGATCTTGATTTTACAAAGAGCCAACACCTGGTTTTTGGTTACGATTATTTTGCAACAAAATATTTAAAATTTAAAACCGAATTGTATTACCAGTATTTATGGAACGTGCCGGTGTACGTTGTACCTTCAAGCGTTTCAACGTTAAACAGGGGTGCAACTTTTAACAGATTCTTTCCGGTGTATACAATGGAAAACAATGGCACAGGTTATAATTACGGTTTAGAATTTACTGTAGAAAAACTATTTCATAAAAATTATTTTTTCATGTTCAGTGGAAGCTTGTTTGAAAGTAAATATACTGCCAGCAATGGTAAAACAGCAAATACAGACTTTAATGGCAATTACATGATGAATGTTTTGGGAGGAATAGAGTTTAACGTTGGGAAAAATAAAAAGGATATTTTGAGTTTTGGCGGTAAGATCACTTATGGAGGAGGAAAGAGGTATTCACCTGTTAATATTGCTGCCAGCAATGCGGTAATGGATGTTGTGGCACAGGACGACAAAGTAAATACCTTACAATTTGCGCCATATAACCGTTTGGATCTAAAGATCTCTTATAAAATAAATGGCAAAAAAGTAGGAACAGAAATTGCATTGGATCTTGTAAATGTGTTGAGCGCTAAAAATATTTTAGCTTTGAGTTACGCGCCTGATCCGGCAAATATTAATGCCGATCCTTTGATAAAAAATTACCAATTGGGCTTTTTACCTTTGTTTTACATAAAGTTTGATTTTTAATTCTTATTGTATCTCTCAAAATTGTAATTTTGTTCTTGTATGATTAAAATCTTAATAATAGGAGCGGGCCGCTCAACGGTTTCTTTAATAGATTATTTATTAAAAAATTCGGCATCAAACGATTGGAAAATTACTGTTGCCGACATGGACATAAAATTAGCGGAAGAAAAAGTAGCCAATCATGCAAACGGTAAAGCTACTAGTTTTGATATTAAGAACGAAGAAAAACGTAGGTTGGTTATCCTGGAGCACGATCTTATAATTTCTATGTTGCCTGCTTTTATGCATGGCGACGTGGCAAGAGATTGTGTAGAGTTTGGCAAGCACATGGCAACAGCAAGTTATGTGAGTGCTGAAATGAAAGCATTGGACGCCGAAGCAAAAAAGAAAAATATTATTTTATTGAATGAGTGTGGACTCGATCCGGGTATTGATCATGCAAGTGCCATGAAATTAATTGATGAGATAAAGCATGAGGGAGGCGAGATACTTTCATTTAAATCATATTGCGGTGGCTTGGTAGCCCCGGAAAGCAATGATAATCCATGGGGTTATAAATTTAGTTGGAATCCGCGCAATGTAATTTTGGCAGGGCAAGGCACAGCACAATATTTAAATGATGGCGAATTAAAATTTATTCCATATAACCGATTGTATACGCAAAACGATGTTATTGAAATGGATGGATTTGGAAAATTTGATGCCTATGCCAATCGCGACAGCATTAGTTATATTGATGTTTACGGTTTACAAAGCATTAAAACCATGGTACGCGGTACATTGCGTCAATACGGTTACTGCAAAGCTTGGAATGTTTTTGTGAAGCTCGGTTTAACGGATGATACATCATTGATAACACAAACTGATAAATTAACCTACACTTCTTTAGTAGCATCTTTCCTGCCAAAGGCAAAGGGTAATTTAAAAGAAAGATTAAAAATATTTATGGGTACAGATTGGGATGCTGAAATAGAAAAACAAATGGATTACCTTGAATTATTTTCTGATAAAAAAATACCTTTAACACAAGGTACACCGGCTCAATTGTTGCAGGCCCTACTCGAAGAAAAATGGAAACTAAAGCCTAACGATAAAGATATGATCGTTATGCAGCATCAGTTTGAATATTCAATGCCGGGTAAGAGTGTTCAGAAATTAAATTCATCTTTGGTTGTTATTGGTAAAGATGATCATCATACGGCGATGGCATTAACGGTGGGCTTGCCCTTAGCAATTACTGTAAAGAATTTTCTTAGCAAAAAGTTTAATTTAAGCGGTGTGCAAATTCCAACAAAAAAAGAAATTTATTTACCACTTTTAAAAGAGTTGGAAGAAAACCAGGTAATATTTTCCGAAAAAGTAATTGCATAAAAAAAGCCCTTCAGAAATGAAGGGCTTTTTTTAGTATAAAAGAAAATTATTTTTCCTCTTTCATGGCTTTCATTTTTTCCTGAACTTCTTTATAAGTTGCCATTGTATATCCGTCTGTGCTAACATTAAAAACAGAGTCTTCAATTGGTGTAGTTAAAACTTCACTTGTTGTTATTAATATTTTCATGTCTAAACCTTGTTGGCTGGCTGTCATTTCCATTTCTAAAGGGTAGCCTTTTAAGTCTCCCAAATCCATTGCCATACCGCCTCTAGCGCTTTTTTTACCTTTTGTTTGAGCTGATTTTATTTTTTCAGTAACCCAAACAGTCATTTTGTTTTCTTTTTTATCTTTGCCCATAGCAGTTAAAATTGCTTTTGTGCACTCGTAGCCAGCAATATTTTTTTTCTCGGTGGTGTATTCAATTTTCGGTTTCGATTCCGGTTTTTCCGCTTTTTCTGCAGCTTCCAATTCTTCTTTTGTAGCTATGTAACCCGATTTATTACCCATTTGCTCAGTAATAGAAGTTAGTTTCTGACCGTCAAAGGCAGTAATAGAAGTAAGCATCATGCTGGTGATCTCATTTTTATATTTCTCTCCTTTAACGTAATTCACCATTTCCTGCTCACCAAAACCTGCATATTCAGGAGGTAAACCTTCAATTTTCATATTCATTTTAACGGTGTAATTATCTTGTGCAAAGCCTATAGCCGAAATAATAATTAACGCAGCCGAAGTGATTATTTTTTTCATTTTTTTTGTTTTAAAGTTTGTCATTAGTACGTTCAAATATAGTACCAAGATAAAAATTATTTGGTGTTAAATTTATGTAAAAGTATAAAAGGAAATTATTATTGAAGATTGGCAAAAAACTTAGCCATTTCTTCTTTTGAAACAATCTTCATAGAAGCAGGGATCTCAAAGGTATTATCAGGAATTTCAACTTTTTTCATTGACTTGGCAACAAAATGCATTTCCAAGCCCATTTTTTTAATACGATAATCTAATAAAACTCCTTTAACCTGTGAGTAAGGCGTTAAGCTATTGCAATCTTCCATACCTAATTCTTTTGTATACCAGGCATCAAACGTAATTGTTGGGTTGGCTGCCATTGTAACTTTAATTTTATGCGCCTTTAAACCAATAATTTTTTTTGTTTCTTTTGTCTCTTCTATTTTTATTGCAAAGTCAAGATTTTCTGTAATAATATCTTTTTCATTTTCGATACAAGCTTGCTTAATATCCATGAACTTAACTGTTTGCGCAACAGTTTTAGCTTTTGTATCACCAATAATGGCTGTGTTAAACATACCCATGGTGCTCATTTCGATGGCGAATTTTTCTTTTTTAAATTTTAAAGTTGCAGAGCTTGGGGCCAAACCATACAAAGGGTGTTGCTCATCAATTGCTTTTGTATCAAACTCAATAATACCTTCATCACTTCCTGCAGATTTTTCGGATGAGCATGAACTGCACGCGCCTAACGCAAACGCAACAACTACGATAAAATACTTAGATATAAACTTAAATGTGGTCAAAATTATAGTCGGCTAATGTATAAAATAAATTTAATATTAAAAATAAAAGCTGTTCTTTTTATGGGGGGCAAGGGAGAGTAGATTTTAATTAGTGAAATTTTTAGCCATCGTTGCCTTGTCAACAAGTTTCATATGAGAAGGGATTTCAAAGGTTTTTTCAGGTACAAATTCCTTTTTAAGGGATTTAGCAACAAAACGCATTTCCATACCCATTTTTTTAACCCTGTAATCCAGTAGCACCCCTTTTATCTGCGAATATGGGTTAAGACTGTTGCAGTCTTCCATACCAAGGTCTTTTGTATACCAGGCATCAAACTTAACGCCCGGATCGTTGACCATTGTAACTTTGATCTTATAGCTTTTAAGCCCTATAATTTCTTTTGTTTCGTTGGTTTCTTCAATTTTTAAAACAAAATCCTTGTTTTCTGCAATAATGTCCTTTTCAGTTTCAATACAAGCCTGTTTTATGTCTAAAAATTTAACTGTTTGGGTAATTGTCTTTGCGTCAACATCTCCAATAATGGCAGTATGAAACATTCCCATAGAGGTCATTTCAAGAGCAAATTTTTCTTTTTTGTACTTCAGAGTTGCCGAGCTTGGGGCCAGGCCAAATAAAGGGTGTTTTTCATCTATTGCATTTGTAGCAAATTCAATAACACCTTCCTCATCGCCGGCTTTATCATTTGACCCGCATGACAAAAGAAAAACAGCCGGCAATATCACCAGGATTTTTGTTATAAATCTTAAAATGTTCACTTATACGGACTCAAGATACATATTAAAATCTACAATAAAAAACAAAAGCTACTCAGTTATGAATAGCTTATAGTGGAAAACGAAAGTTTTGTAAATATTTATTTTAAAGTAACGGTTTTTTCAGAGCCTTTACCTTCTTCTAATTTAATAATACCGGTACCTACAATTGTTTTGGTGGGTGAGGCGAGGGTAGCTTTGATATCGTAAATTGCGGGCAATTTAAATGTAAATTTAACGCTTCCGCCGGCATCAGTAACTGCGTTTGCCTTTAAGTCTGCGGTAACAGTTCCGCCAGACGCGGTTTTAATGGTTGCGTATAATAAAACAGCTGCATTATTAACAGGTACACCTACTGAATCTACACAGTTGATAGTAGCAACACAATCAGTGTTTTTTTGACAAGATGTGTTTGTAAGAGCGAATGTAGATATCAAAAATCCAGCAAGAATGATCGCAATTTGTTTCATAATAAATAATATTGATATTAGCTTAACAAATATACGCAAACTATTTTAAATGAAAAAGATAATTAGCCTAATTTTTGGCCTAAATGCCGTTTTACTTACTGTAAATGCTCAAACTTTGAGTAAAGAAACTGTTATCATAGAAACAAATTATGGTAATATGAAAATAAAATTGTTTGAAGAAACGCCTTTACATAAGGCCAATTTTTTAAAGCTGGTTAAGGAGAAAGTTTTTGACTCGCTTTTATTTCACAGGGTTATTAACGGGTTTATGATACAAGGTGGCGACCTTTTAAGCAAAAAGGCCAAACCTGGCGACTCTTTAGGGCATGGCGATATGGGATATACGGTTCCGGCAGAATTTAACACGAAGCTTATCCATAAAAAAGGCAGGCTGGCGGCAGCCCGCGAAAGTGATGATATAAACCCGAAATTTGAATCGAGTGCCGCACAATTTTACATTGTAATGGGTAAAAAAAGAACAATGGAAGAACTTAAAAAGTATGAGGAAAGGATAAATAAAACCCATTACACTAACTGTGCAAGGGCTTTTATGAAAACAGATGAGGGCAAAGCGTTAAAGAAAAAGTACGACCGGTTAAAAGCAGAAAATAATTTAGATAGCGCCACGTTTGTAAATGCCCAAATAGAGGCTTTTATACAAACCGAGCACATAAAAACACCCGAGTATAAATTTAGTCAGCAACAAATTGATGCTTACACGTCTGTTGGAGGAACGCCTCATTTGGATGGAACTTATACCGTTTTTGGAGAAGTTATTGAGGGAATAGAGGTAATTGAAAGGATTGCTGCAGCTAAAACCGATAAACGCGACCGGCCTTTAGAAGACATAAGAATGAAAGTTTCGTTAATTAAATAATAAAATTAGTTTTATCAATTAAACCTTTATAATTTAGACAAGTCAAAAACAAAAAATAAACCTTATGAAAAAAATAATTTTATCGCTTGCTTTAGTTACAGGATTAGCTAGTTTAAGCAACGCACAGGATGCAACAAAAACTACTGCTACTAAAAAAGAAGCCAAACAAAACCAAACACCTGAAGAGCGTGCAAAAAAAGGCGCCGGCTGGGCTGAAAAAAAATTAGGATTAAATGCACAACAAAAATCAGATTGGGAAGTAGCTGCGCAAAAACGTATTATGGCTAATCAACCACTTCGCGAAAAATTAAAAGGTTCAACCTCGCCTGAAGAAAGAAAAGAACTGCACAAACAGGTAAAAGCAAACATGGAAGCTTTTGATGTTTCGGTAAACGCGTTTTTAACTCCCGAACAAAAAACAAAATACGAAGCAATTAAAAAAGAAAGACAAACTAAACATCAGGAAAAAATAAAGGCTGGTAAAGCTAAAGCTGATGATGTAAATGATGAAGTAGAAGGATAGACCTTTAAAAAAAATACAACCCCGCTTTTTTAAAGAAGCGGGGTTTTTTATTTATAGCGCGGCTTTTGCCTGTGCAATAACACTTTTCGAATTCCCAACAAAGATCTTGTCTTTTACTAACATTACCGGGCGTTTTAAAAATGTGTACTCATCCAGAATAAATTTTCTCATTTCTTCTTCAGTCAATTTTTTTTCGTTTAGTTTTAGCTCTTTATATTTGCGGGCGATCTTACTAAATAAGGCTTCATAAGAACCTGTTTTCTTTTTCATTTCATCCAATTGGGCAGCTGTTATTTTTTCTGTTTTTATATCCTGAAACTCAAATCCTTTTTTCTTAAGATCTAATTCATCAATAATTCTTTTGCAGGTGTCGCAGGTTGAGAGATAAAATATTTTTTTCATAAAAGTTTGGTTAAATTTGATATGTGAAATTACATTTTAAAATAATAACCTTCATTTTCTTTTTTAATTTTTTAAATGCTCAAACCTATGAAAAGGATTGGGAAGGTCTTTTAAAGAAAATTGATTCGCCCGATGGAGCATCACTAAATGAGCTTTTAACTTTCGAAAAAAAACACCAAAAGCGATTTTCTGAATTTCCTGATAATTCAACTCAATTGTACAGCCTCATAGCCAGCGAATATTATAACAAAAATGATATTGAAAAAGCTGGAGAAAGTTATGCTGCTTCTTATAAGTACGCGCAAAAAGCAAAAGACACGCTTTTAATTTACATTACAGAATTAAACCTTGCTTATTATTACCAGGGGCAAGATTATCTTGTGGAAGCCGAAAAATTTTACGAAGCCTGTATGTATGGTATGTCGCTCATTTACGGCGCCAATAGCAAAGAGTATACGCAAGTGTATTACAATTATACAAAGTTATTGGTTGATCTTGAAAAGTATGAAAAAGCAAAACCAAGCGTAGATGCACTATTGTTTTATTATAAAACACTAGAGGGAGAAAATACCCTCAGGTATTTAAGCTTATTGAATTATAAGGCTATTGTGCTTCAAAATTTAGGAGATTATAAAAACGCAATTGATATTTATTCCAACATTATTAATGAAAAAAGTGCACTTAAGTTAGGCGATACACTTGGCTACATAATTGGCTTATCTAACCTTGCCGATGTTTACAGGGAAGTTGGCGAATATGATCTTGGAATAAGCAATCTGAAGAACGCAAAAATGTTTCACTATAAATACAAAATAAAAGACAGAGATATTTTAGCCACCATTGAAAATAATTTGGCTTTATGTTATAAAAATATAAGTGAGTTAAAGCTGGCTGAAGACAGTTATAACAGTTCTCTCGACATTCGCAAAGCAGCAGGTCAGGATAAAACCGAAGCTTATTGCAGTACCCTGAGTAATAAGGCCGATCTTTTAAGAATGCTGGGCCGTTTTGGCGAGGCGTCCGAATTATTAATAACTGCAATAGAGATTCGCAAAGAACGTTATGGTGAAAAAACAGAGAATTACGCCAATGCGGTTTCTAATTTGGCAAATGTTTATTTTGATGCAGGTTATTATAAGGAAGCGCTTGAAAGAAACTTACAGGCAAAAGATATTTATAAAGAAGTTGTGGGTGAAGAGCACCAGGCTTATGGTAATTGTTTAAACAGCTTATCTTTATGCTATTTATATTTTAAAGATTATAAAAAAGCCGAAGAGTGTAAATTAAAAGCGTTAAGTGTTATTGAAAAAAGTGTTGGAAAAAACCATTACCGTTATTCCGCCTACTTAATTTCTACCTATGAATTGTATCGTAAAACACAACAATTACAAAAAGCAGAAATCAACTTAAAAGAAGCCTTAAATTTAATTGAACGGAATTTTGGCCGTAAGCATCAGTTATTTGGCGAAGCGCAATTGGCTTTGGCAGAAGTGTACGCTTTGCAAAATCGTTTTGAAGATGCTACACCTTTGTATTTTGAATGTTTGGATCTTTATTCTGCGCGGTTAAACGATTATTTTAATGCCATGAGTGAGGCTGATCAAATGGCTTACCTGCAATTTATAACTCCTGTTTTTGAAAGCTATAATATTTTCCTTATCAATTACAAATTAACCAAGCCAACAAAAAATTTTGGCGAACATTTAAAGCGCGCCTTGAGATATCAACTGCAATTAAAATCTTTATTGGCAAACCGTTCGGCACAGGTTAAAAAAGAAGTAGAAGCAAGTAATGATCCAGATCTTAAAAGGATCTATCAGGATTGGTTGCTTGTAAAAAATGAGCTTTTAAATAATTTTAAATCTACCGAGGCCGTATTTGATAATAATGAGTTGTTTAAAAAAACATCAGATTTAGAGGTGAAGTTAAAATCCAAATTAAAATCTTTTGCAAAAAGCGGTGCTAAATCTTTTGATGAATTAAAACTAAATTTAAAGGATAACGAGGCTGCTATTGAATTCTTTAAAGTAAATGAAGCTGTAAATGATTCGCAGAGCGTTGTTAAATATGGTGCTTTGGTAATTAAAAATAAATTAGCCGAACCTGATTTTATAGTTTATAAAGATGGTGACGACCTGGAAGGAAAAAAATTCGATCATTATTTTAAAAGTATTGACGATCAGTTAAAAGATAGCTTAAGCTATGCTACGTTTATTAAACCTTTAGAAAATTCAATCAGAGGTGCTAACCGAATTTATTTAAGCTCTGATGGAATATTTCATAAATTAAGTTTCCTGAGTTTATACAATCCGGAAACAAAAAAATATTTGGTAGATGGTTATGAGTTTTACCAGATCTCGAATTTAAGTTCGATATCTAAAAATCCTAAAATAGAGGTTATGCCAAATCTTACAGCAAGCTTGTTTGGTTATCCTGATTACGATTACGATTTCAAAACAAAAAAAGCAAAAGAGGCACTCGCTTCCAATCAACTGGTAGCGCAACGTTTTGGATTGACCAACCTTGCCAAACTTCCCGGTACAAAAACAGAAGTGGAAGAAATATCAAGAAGTTTAAATGCAAAGAATTGGAAAACCTTTAGTTACACAGATGAATACGCAAGCGAAGAAAATTTAAGAAAAGTGAGTTCTCCAAAAGTGTTGCACATTGCCACGCATGGTTTTTATTTAAAAAGTATTGAAAGTGATGATAAATTGTTTTTAGGTTTTGAGAACTCGGCAATAAATGATAATTCATTATTACGCTCAGGTATTATTCTGGCGGGAGCGGGACCATCAACCGCCGATTCCTTAAATAAAGATTCGGAAAATGATGGAATTGTTACAGCTTACGAGGCATCTTTACTTAACTTGTCTAATACCGATCTGGTTGTTTTATCGGCCTGTCAAACCGGGTTGGGTGATGAAATGGGTAGCGAAGGGGTTGCAGGTTTACAACGTTCTTTTACCATTGCCGGCGCAAAAAACATTATTATGAGTTTGTGGCCTGTTGATGATGATGCCACACAACAATTAATGACAGAATTTTATAAAAATTATGCAACAACTCAAAATGCCGAAAGCGCATTTAAGATAGCTCAGCTGGAGGTAAAGAAAAAGTACCCAAAGCCTTATTTTTGGGCAGCTTTCGTGCTATTGAAAACATTCAACTGATCTGCTAAATTTTTAGCAAGCCTACCGGTGATTATTTTTATTTTTCAGTGATTGTTTCGCCGATCAGTTTGGCGGGTCAAAAGAAAAAAAATCATACTATCAAACATTCAAAAATTATTATTCGATAATTTGCATTTGCCAATGCAACAGTAAAAGCAAAATAGCAAAGCGGCTTTTAAAGATTGGAAAAATAATTTGGAGCAGGTAGACAACCTTTTGGTAATAGGAATAAAAGTTTAAAAGCCGAAACGAGTCAGTTTATCCTTTGCTTTCCGATAGCTATGGGCAGAAGGAATGTTTTAGTGATTGAGATAAACTTGCCCGAAACAAAAGATCACTCAGCTTTCTTATCAGTATAAATTATTGCTACTGCTGCAAAAAGTAATGACGAAAAAGTAATAAATAATAAGGTTAAAGTTCTTTTAGGTGAATTTTTTTTATCCGGAAAATTTGGAGGTGAAACAACCGTTACGTAACTCAAATTACTATTGAGTTCAAGCACATTTTTGTCATATGCCTGTTTTAAGAACTTGTAGTTCTCAAGTTCAACACCAAAGCGACTTTGAAGAATAGTAAACTCGCCGCCAAATTCCTTTAAATTATTTAGCAAAGTTTTATCGCTTGCGTTTAATTCTTTTTTACCGGAGTTTTTTGTCACATTTTTTGTTTGCGCTTTAACATCCAATAAGCCATAGGTTAAACGCATAAATTTTAACCTGCCCTCAATAGAATCGATCTCTGTTTTTTTTGCAGCTAACTGTTTTTGGTACAATTCTACATACTCTAAGTATTTTTCTTTCTTGCGCTTGCGGATAAGCGTATTTATTTCTTCTATTATTCCAAAAGCGAGCTGTTGCGCAAATTCTGGTGAACGATCTATTACATAAACCTCAGCAGACTGATACCTTGTAAATTTTACCTGAACATTTGAGCTATATGTACTATTAAATTCTTTTAAAGCATTTTTGCCTGTGATATCAATTTCATAGTGTTTATATAAATCAAAACGTTTCGCAACATTATTTTTTATTTCTTCACTATTTAAAAATTGAAATAATTGTTCCGTTGTAGACTCCCTGCTAAATGGCACTAAATTGGTTGGGTAAAGCGTAAACTCCGACCGGTAATCGGGAGTCATAATAAAAGGGGCCGTAATAAAAATGGAAATACCAATTGCAAAAACAGCAACAATGGCCATTTTTTTCCAGTTATTGAGTAAAATTTTAACGATGTAAACGGTATTAAGATCTTGCATTTTGATTTAGCCTATTTCACTATAAAAGTAAAAATAAAATTCAATCAATAAACATAATTTAAGCGTTATTTTCAGAGGTAATTCTGACTTTGTATTCACTTGGCGTTATTCCTTCTGTTTTTTTAAATACCCTTGCAAAGTAATTAGGGTCGGAAAAACCGGTTTCGTAGCAGATCTCTCTTATGTTATAGTTAGTAGTATTCATAAGTGTCTTAGCGTACTTTATTTTTTCATTCAGAATCATTTTATTAGGTGGAATTCCGAACTCGTTTGTAAAAGCTCTGTAAAAAACAGATTTACTCATATATGCCATTTTGCTTAGCTCTATGGCATTAATATCCGCAGTAACATTGCGTTTAATAAATTCAATAACAGCTTTAAAACGTTCATTAATATAATTTTTATCGAGTTCGTTTCTGTCAGTGAAAGAATAATTTTGAGCTCGCATGATCGATAATACCAATTCCTTCAATTTTAGATCTACAAGAATATCTTTCATAGGATCACTACCGGAAAATAATTTTATAATACGACTGCTTAGAGCTGCAATTTTTTCATCATTCTGCAAAAAGAATTGTTTTGGATTTAAATTCCAGTTGGTATCAACTTCTTTATCCCTTGGAAATAGGTCATTAATGTAATCAAGTTGTGTTTGCAGATAATTATTATCAATTACTAAGGCAGTGCATTGCGATGGATTGCCATAATTTGCTTCTGGAAAATCAATCACCATCTCCGCGTTTGAAGGTAACATAAGCGTTTCCCCCGGCACATAATTAAATCCTTTTGTATCGTTACTATGAATTATTTTTTTACCTCTCAGCATTGAGGTAATGGTAAATCCATCAAAAGTTAGCTTAATATTCTCTGCTTTTTTATGCGTCTCAAAAATAGTCAACTCACATCTGTTAAGAGTAAAAGTTGTTTTTTGCTCAATCTCTGTTTTTAACTTCGAAATATGCGTTGTATTAAATTGTTCTAATTTATACATGGTGCAAATGATTTGTTACTCAAATATAATAATTTGAAAGGTGTTTTAGGGCCTTTAATCAAGATTGGGAATTTTGTGCTATATGTTAGGACTCAAGTGCAGCACTTACCGATCCTAATTAGCCAAATTGCATTAAACTAACAAACACAAATAATATGGAAAATTCAGCAAAAAAACCAAAATTTAAGTCTAAGTATGATAATTACATTGGCGGAAAATTTGTAGCACCGTTAAATGGCGAGTATTTTGATAATATTTCTCCAATTGATGGAAAAGTATTTACGCAAGCAGCCCGCTCAGGTAAAGAAGATATTGAACTGGCATTAGATGCCGCTCATAAAGCATTTGCTACATGGAGTAAAACATCAGCCACATATCGTAGTAATATTTTATTAAAAATTGCGCAGGTGATAGAAGATAATTTAGAATATCTGGCAATCGTAGAAACGATAGACAACGGCAAAGCAATACGTGAAACACGTGCAGCCGATCTGCCATTAGTGGTTGATCATTTCAGATACTTTGCAGGCGTTATTCGCGCAGAGGAAGGATCAATTTCAGAACACGATGAATATACAGTTAGTATTAATTTACACGAACCATTAGGGGTTGTTGGTCAAATAATTCCATGGAATTTCCCGCTTTTAATGGCTACCTGGAAAATAGCTCCCGCATTGGCCGCAGGTTGCTGTGCAATTGTAAAGCCGGCAGAGCAAACACCAACATCAATAATGTGTCTAATGGAACTGATCGGCGACATTTTACCGGCGGGGGTATTAAACGTTGTTACTGGTTTTGGGCCGGAAGCGGGAAAGCCTTTGGCAACATCTACTCGTATCAATAAAATTGCTTTTACCGGCGAAACAACTACTGGCCGTTTAATTATGCAATATGCATCAGAAAATTTAATTCCTGTAACGATGGAATTAGGTGGGAAGTCGCCAAACATTTTTTTTGAATCTGTTGGCGATGCTGACGACGAATTTTTTGATAAGGCCATTGAAGGCGCAGTTATGTTTGCATTGAATCAGGGAGAGATCTGTACTTGTCCGTCGCGTATCTTAGTGCACGAAAAAATTTACGATAAATTCATAAAACGTGTAATTGACCGCGTAAAGGCGATTAAAACGGGTAATCCTTTGGATGGCTCTGTAATGATGGGTGCTCAGGCGTCAAACGATCAATATGAGAAAATTCTTTCTTACATTAAAATTGGAAAAGCAGAAGGTGCTGAAGTTTTGATCGGAGGAAACGCAAATAAATTACCTAATGAACTAGTTAGCGGTTATTATATAGAGCCCACCATTTTAAAGGGAAATAATAAAATGCGTGTATTCCAGGAAGAAATTTTTGGTCCCGTAGCTTGCGTAACTACTTTTAAAACTACAGAAGAGGCCATAGCCATTGCTAACGATACCTTGTATGGTTTAGGTGCCGGTGTGTGGACAAGAGACGCACACGAATTGTATATGGTGCCAAGAGCTATTCAGGCGGGCAGAGTATGGGTAAATAGTTATCATGCTTATCCGGCTCACGCGCCTTTTGGCGGATATAAAAAGTCAGGATTTGGAAGAGAGACGCATAAAATGATGTTAAGTCATTATCGTCAAACAAAAAATATGTTGATCTCTTACGACAAGAAAAAATTAGGTTTCTTTTAGTCTTAATTAAAAATAAAACAGCCGGTGAAATTCCGGCTGTTTTCTACCATGGAAAATGTAAAACGAATTTTGGCAACCGATTTGGCACTCGAATTAATAGCGAAACTGCAACGTGAATTTGGTGAATTGATGTTTCATCAGAGTGGAGGTTGTTGTGACGGATCTTCGCCCATGTGTTTTCAAAAAGGCGATTTTAAAATCGGCTCAAGCGATGTCAGACTTGGACAAATTAATGATATTGAATTCTGGATGAGCAAAGATCAGTTCGAATATTGGCAATATACTCAATTGACTTTAGATGTTGTTAAAGGCCGGGGCTCCAGTTTTTCAATAGAGATACCAAGCGGAAATCGCTTTATAATTCGTTCACGAATATTTAATGATCAAGAACTAAAACACCTTGAGCAATTATTTTTTAAAGATTAATTTTCTTAAATCGATTCTTTTACCTTTTCTTTCAATAAGGCTAACTTTAACACTTCTTCCATCTGTGTTACATATTGAAATGTAACGCCTTTTACATAATCTGCCTTAATATCGTCTACATCTTTTTTATTATCAACGCATAAGATTATTTCTTTAATTCCCGCGCGTTTCGCTGCCAGTATTTTTTCTTTTATGCCGCCAACGGGTAACACCTTGCCGCGTAAAGTTATTTCACCTGTCATTGCTAAGGCTTTTTTAACTTTACGTTTTGTGAACGCGCTTGCTAAAGATGTAAGCATGGCAATACCTGCGCTTGGTCCATCTTTTGGGGTTCCTCCTTCAGGTACGTGAATGTGAATATTGTGTTTTTCAAAAGTGTCTTCGTCAGCATCTATTAA
Organism: Chitinophaga pinensis; assembly: GCA_943369995.1. Taxonomy (GTDB): domain Bacteria; phylum Bacteroidota; class Bacteroidia; order B-17B0; family Aurantibacillaceae; genus Aurantibacillus. The sequence goes on along the minus strand of CALRPF020000007.1, from coordinate 106,329 downwards.
ATGGGGGTGTGCCTTTAAATACTCTAAAGCAAGTGTGGCACTTTCTTTCATTACATCACCTAAATTTCCGGTTAGGGTTAATTTACCGCCTTTACCTTTGCTTAAGCTCGTTTCAATAAATAAAATATCACCACCAACCTGTGTCCACGCTAAGCCTGTTACTACACCGGCAATATCGTTACCCTGGTATTTATCTTTTATGTGCGATGGGCCTAAGATCTTCACAACACTTTCTTCAGTTATTTTCGGAATATCTTCTTCGCGCGCAATATGTACCGCCGCATTACGTGCAATTTTTGAGATCTTTTTTTCTAAGTTACGCACTCCACTTTCGGCAGTGTAGGTTTCAATTAAGAACTCAAGTACTTTATCGCTTATTTTTAACTGCGCTTTTTTTAAACCACTTTCTTCAACTTGTTTTGGAATTAAATGACGTTTAGCGATCTCTAATTTTTCTTCTACCGTATAACCATTCACTTCAATAATTTCCATCCTGTCGCGTAAAGCCGGTTGTATGTTGGACAGGTTATTGCAAGTTGCAATAAACATTACTTTGCTCAGATCATAATCCAGCTCTAAAAAATTATCGTAAAAAGTGGAGTTCTGTTCCGGATCCAATACTTCCAGTAAAGCAGAAGATGGATCGCCGTGATAATCACTTCCAACTTTATCAATTTCATCCAGTATAAAAACAGGATTAGAGGATTGTACTTTTTTTAGGTTTTGTAAGATCCTTCCGGGCATTGCGCCAATGTAAGTTTTACGATGTCCGCGAATTTCACTTTCGTCTTTTAAACCGCCAAGGCTCATACGCACATATTTGCGGTCTAGTGCTTTGGCAATACTTTTTCCTAAAGATGTTTTACCAACGCCCGGGGGGCCGTATAAACAAATAATAGGAGATTTTAAATTGCCTTTTAGTTTTAACACCGCTAAATGTTCAATGATGCGGTCTTTTACTTTTTCTAAACCAAAATGGTCTTCATCTAAAATGGTTTGCGCGTGCTTAAGGTCAAAATTATCTGTTGTCATGTCATTCCATGGCAACTCTAATAATAATTCAATATAATTTGTTTGAATGCCATATTCAGCCGCGTTTGGATTCATGCGTTGCAGCTTGGCAATTTGTTTTTCAAAGGTCTCTTTTATTTCAGCGCTCCATTTTTTTGATTTTGCTTTTTCAAGATAACCATTTATTTCCTGTTCAAAATTATTACCACCTAGTTCTTCCTGTATGGTTTTGATCTGGGCATTTAAAAAATATTCACGTTGTTGTTTATCAAGATCCATTTTTGTTTTATTCTGGATCTGATTTTTCAACTCGAGTATTTGAAATTCTTTATTAAGATTTTCAAGTACCAATAAGCTTCGGTCTTTTAGATTAGCAACCTCTAACATTTTTTGTTTGTCTTCGGTGGTTGCATTCATGTTAGATGAAATAAAATTGACTAAAAAAGTAGGGCTATCAATATTATTTATTGCAAAGCTCGCATCACTAGGAATATTAGGAGAGATCTTTACAATTTGTACAGAAGTTTCTTTTAAATTAGAAATGATAGCGTTAAATTCTTTATCGGTTTTTGGCGGTTTAATTTCGTCAAATGCCGAAACTTTTGCTTTATGATAGGGCTCTGTTTGAATGAACTCATCTATTTTAAATCTTCTTTTTCCTTGTATAATAATAGTTGTGTTGCCATCGGGCATACGCAGCATTTTTATTATTTGCGCAACAGTACCAACACTATAAAGGTCTATTTCTGTAGGCTCTTCAACACTGTCACTTCTTTGGGCAACAACGCCAATGGTTTTATCGCCTTTATTATAATCTTTTATTAAGTGAATGGATTTATCGCGGCCAACGGTAATAGGAATAACCACACCAGGGAACAAAACGGTGTTTCGAAGCGGCAATATTGGCAGAATTTCGGGAATTTTCTCGTTCTGCATCGTATCTTCATCTTCACTACTTAATAAAGGAATAAAATCCGAATCCTCATCAATCCCTTGTTTAAAGGTCATTTCATCCATATCTCCAAAATTCATGCTTATATTTATCTTTAATTAATAATTAGTTAAATCACATTTTGTGCCAGTAAATAAAATAGACTATTTGGCAGGCATTTTCACAAAAAAACAGAAACCGTTTTTGCTGTAAAGCTTTTTTAAATCTGGTTTTTGGAGCAATTCTTCTTCATATTGCATTTTTGCAACTATAACCACAGGTTTTTTGACGGGCGAATTCTCCATCCATACCAAATTTGCAAGAGAAAAGCTGGTAAGCCTAGACTGGCCGTCTTTTTCCATGTCATCAAGTGTTTTATTAATTGCTTTTACCTGATCGGGGTCAGAATAATCTTCGGGGCCTAGTTTTGAGTAAAAAATGTAAGCATAGCTCTTAAAACCATGGGTCTCAACATAAAAATCATACTTACTGCAGGCTTTATAAAACTCAATTGCCGCATGTTGGGAATATAGTTCTACTTTAGGGATGATAACAGAAATGGTGGTATAAATGAACAGCAAATTAAATGCCAGGCCGTAATACAATAGTTTTGTTTTATGTCTTTTAAGAGCAATAAAAACAAAAATAGCACCAATTAAAAATAACAAAGCAATTAAAGATTCGAAGCCCGTCCATTTTACATCTGCCTGTAAATTCTGAAGCGCAAATTCATCTTTAACAACACCACTATTTAAAAGCCAGGGTTTTAATTCATTTATAAAAGCAATTAGTGTAAGCGCAATGGTAAAAGCGCAGGCAACAATCCAATAAATTATTTTTAGAACGAGGTTGAGTTTTAGCCGTTCAAAATTTTGAACAATACCAATTGCTGCAACAAACGTTAAAGGAAAGTAACAAAGTGAAGAGTAGTGTACTATCTTGGTTTGTACAAATGAAAAAATGATAAGTACCGTCCAAAACAAGCAAATAAAAATTTTACGGAATTGTTTTTGGTAAGGAGTAAGTGTAGTGTAATTTAAATACGATGCAATAAAAATAAGTGATGCAGGAAAACAACCAATTAATAATACAACGAAATGATACATAAAAGGACCGCCATGATCGCTGTCTTCTGTTTTAAATAAACGCACCTGGTAATCAATAAACTCGGTAATAACAGATTGATTGCCTTTAAGCCATTCAACTAAAAACCAGCTTCCCGAAACAAAAAGTGTTGTGATGGCAAATATTAAAAAGGGTTTACAAAGAAGTAATTTTAATTGTTTTGTCCATACAAGATGAGCAGTTAGTGTAATGCCAACAATTAAAATAGCCGCAGGGCCTTTTGTTAATACTGCCGCGCCTAAAAATAAACCTGCAAATAAAGCGTTGGTAATTTCTTTTTTACCCTTTGGATTGTTAATGAACTGAAGGCAATTAAAAATGGAAAGAAAAATAAATAAATTAAACCAGGGGTCAATAAGCCCCGATTTAAAGTAAAGATGCGGAAGCAGGCAGGAAGCATATAATAAACTCCAAACAATACCAAATTTTTGCGAGTGAAATTTAGTTCCTATCTTAAATAAGATGATCAGGGAAATTACACTGCAAATAGCATTTGGAAAGCGGGCCGCAAATTCGTTCACGCCAAAAATATTCATACTCAAGGCCTGCAGCCAGATAAAGAACGGAGGTTTTTCCCAAAAGGGGCGAAAATTTAATTGCACCCTCGAATAATTACCTGAAACTAACATTTCGCGGGCGCACTCGGCAAAATTAACTTCATCCCAATCAAATAACGGACAGTTACCAATAAATGGAATAAAGATAATTGCTGAAATAAGTGCAATTAAAAAAATAATTACTGTATTATTCTTAAGATAAAGTGTCAAGCCTTATTAAAATTAAAAAGCGGTTTGTTTAAGTTTTGAAGTTTATTGCTTTGATAAAAAGAAAAATAGAGTGTCAAAGAAAAAAGAGTACCTATTAAACTTCCAATTGTTATATCCACCAACCAATGCTGTGAAAGATAAGTGCGACTGAAAGCTGAAAGGAAAGCAAATACAAAAAAGACGATTTTAAGAAGTTTATTATTGCTTACAAGTGCTAAAGAAGTGAAAATTGCAAAGGCGGAAGTGGCGTGACCGCTGGGAAAACTATTAAGGCCCATCATATCTACACCTTCAATGTAATTAACTTTGGTATCTGATAAAAAATAACCAAACACAAAATGAGGCCGGTTAACATCGTAACAATAATTTTTTAATATGGAGGTTGTTGTGCCTGATAAAATATACGTGCCTAATACAAAAATGCCTTTGCGGATATTGAATAATAAAATGAGCACGCAAAGAATAATTGCAAACACACCATCACCAAAATGCGTAAAGTATTTAAAAAAGGTATCAACGATGGAATTGCCAACCAGCTTATTTATTTTTAAGTGAATGTAAACTTTGTCAAATTGAAATAAATAGTAAGCGGCAATAATTAAAACGAGAAGATAAAGAAAAAAGTAAAGCCAATTATTTTTTAGGAATGTTTTCAAATTCGTTTTTTTTCTATTACAGTTTTTTTGCTTCGTTCCAGTAAACGTCCAGTTCTTCTAATTTGCAATCAGCTATTTGTTTACCTTGCTCTTTCACTTTACTCTCCATATAGCCAAAGCGTTTTATGAATTTTTTATTGGTTTGCTCTAATGCGTCTTCGGGATTTATATTTAAAAAACGCGCATAATTTATTAAAGAAAACAAAACGTCGCCAAATTCTTTTTCGGCAGCCTGCATATTCTTGTTTTTTATTTCTGCTTCAAACTCATTCAATTCTTCTTTTACTTTTTTGTAAACTTCAGCCGGATCTTCCCAATCAAAGCCAACAGCCCTTGCTTTTTCCTGGATGCGATACGCTTTTAATAAAGCAGGCATGCTGTTTGGCACACCCGATAATACGGAAGTATTTCCGCCCTTTTCTTTTTGTTTCAGTTGTTCCCAGTTTTGTTTTACCTGGTCTTCGGTTTCCGCTTTTACATCACCATAAATATGTGGATGTCTAAAAATTAACTTTTCGCACAAAGCATCTATTACATCTTTAATATCAAACGCTTTTGTTTCGCTTGCAATACGTGAATAGAATACAATGTGTAGTAAAATATCGCCGAGTTCTTTTTTAATTTCGGACATGCTGTTCTTTAAAATAGCGTCACTTAACTCATAAGTCTCTTCAATAGTTAAATGTCTTATACTTTCAATGGTTTGCTTTTTATCCCAGGGACATTGTTCCCTGAGCTCATCCATTATCTTTAAAAGCTTCAAAAATGAGGCTGCACGTTCATCCATATTCCCACAAATTTAACAAATAAAAAAAAGAAAATAGGGCTTAAAAACACGCTTGTTATTTTATTTTAACTCTATTTTAGGATTAAAAGGGTAGAAATGTTATTAATTATTGATTTTAATCCTTTCAAATATAAAATTGCTTATTTTGTATAGTTAATTTTATGTTTAAGCTTGCTAATAATATTAGATTAGGCGTTATTTTTTATTTCATAGCGCTTACTAGTCATTTGCCTGCACAGGTGGCTTATATTGACTCTTTAAAAGCAGAATTAAAAAAAGTAAATAATGACACTGTAAAATGCGATCTTTTATCTCGTTTGGCAGAAAACGCGCCTGATGAAGAATGGCCTGCATTTAATAAGCAGTTAAAAACGTTGGCAGAAAAAAAACTAAAGAATGCAGCTAATGATGTTTTTAAAAAAGTATATATAAGGTATTTAGCTAATGCAATTACCAACGAAGGATCCATTGCGCAGAATGAAGGGGACAATAAAAAAGCACTGTATTATTATAGAAAAAGCGCGGCCCTTCACACGCAAATAAATTATAAAGCTGGCCTGGCTACATCAATAAATAATATAGGCTCTATTCACGAGAGAAACGGAAATGCTGACAGCGCTATTTATTATTACAAAATGAGCCTGGATCTGAGCCGCGAAAGCAAAGATATTTCGGGTGAAGCGAATTCTTTAAACAACATTGGCTCTGTGCTAAGTAGCAGAGGTAATATAGTTGAAGCTTTAGAATACTATGAAAAAAGCCTTTTTTTATGCGAAAAAATTGGAGATGAGTTTGGGGCTTCGTTAGCTCTTAGTAAAATTGGTGTTATTTATTACTCGCAAGGCGAAAAAAATAAATCTATTGAGTATTGGCAAAAGGCGTTATCTATATGCGAAAAAATAGGATTTAAACAAGGTGGTGCCGAAGTGGCAAATGCAATTGGTGTTTATTATTACGGTTTAAAAAAAGTTTCGGTTGCATTAAAATATTATGAAAAATGCCTTTCGCTAAACTGCGAATTTAATAATAAACATGGTATATCACTTTCGCTTTTAAATATTGGAAGCGTTTACGAATACAATGGAGATCTTTCTAAAGCACTTGAATATTATCAACAGGCTTTAACCATTATGGAAGAAATTGATAATAAAGATCTTATTTCCAACACGCTAACCAATATAAGTCAGGTTTATTTAAAGCAAAACAAAATTGAAGAAGCATTTACGAGTTGCAAAAGAGCCTTTGATCTGGCACAACATTTAGGTTTTCCGAAAGAAATAAGTGAAGCGAGCGAATTGCTTTCCAGAATATATAAATTGAAAGGCAATTATAAGGAAGCTTTTGCCATGCAGGAGTTGTATGTGAAAATGCATGATAGTATTAATAATTTGGCAACAAAGAAGAGCGCGCTTCGCAGCCAATTTAAATACGAGTATGAAAAAAGAATAATTGCTGATAGTATTAAAACAGTTAACGAAAAAAAATTATATGAAATAAAGCTTAAACAAGAAAGAACAAATAAATACCTGCTGGTACTTAGCCTTGTATTAATAATTTTAATTGGTTTTTTAATTTTTCAACGCAACAGGAACATACAAAAACACAAAGTTTTGCAATTAAGAAATAAGATTGCCAGCGATCTGCATGATGACATTGGATCTGCTTTAAGCAGTATTAAGATGTTTGCAGGTGTGGCTAAACTAAACCCTTTAAAGGCTGCGGAGGCCAATGTAATAGAGAAGATAGAAGAAACCAGTAGAGAGACCATTGAGAACATGAGTGATATTGTTTGGAGTATTAATCCCAAGAACGATAATTTTAAGCTCGTTGTAGAAAAAATGAAACGTTTTGGCGAAAGCATTTGCAGTTCATCTGAAATTTCTTTTTCTTTTTTAAGCGAAGAGGGTATCGAAAAAATAAACCTTAATGTTGAGCAGCGTAAAAATTTATTTTTAATATATAAAGAAGCGCTGAATAATGCAGTTAAATATTCTGCAGCTAAAAATATTTTAGTTGAATTGACACGAAAGAACAAGATATTATGTATGCATATTAATGACGATGGTAAAGGTATTGAAGCTGGTAAAACGAACAGTGGTAATGGTATTGGAAATATGAAGCAAAGAGCAAAAGATATTAATGCGATTGTATTAATTGATTCGGAGGAACATAAGGGTACAACTATAAAACTTGAATTTAAAACTACCTGATTTAGTAGTTGTTTTTAGCGATTCGAAATCTAAATTTTGTAATATGACTATAAAAGTTGCAATTGTTGAGGATAACAGATCATTGAGAGAAAGTATTATCGCGCTTTTTTCAATTAATGAGGGATTTAAATTAGTAGGTTCTTTTGCTAATGCTAATTCTATTGTTAAAGATATAATTACCTCTAAGCCGGATGTGGTTTTAATGGATATTCAAATGCCGGGCACTAATGGTATTGAAGCTGTTAAGCTATTAAGAACTGAATTCCCTGAAATGAAAATAGTAATACAAACTGTATTTGAGGACGATGATTCTATTTTTCAGGCCATATGCAACGGCGCATCGGGTTACATTTTAAAAAAATCAACCCCTAATGAATACATGCAGGCTATAATTGAAGCCTATAATGGCGGAGCGCCTATCACCGGAAGTATTGCTGCAAAAGTGCTAAATATGTTTAAGGTCTCACAACAGAGTAATCCTACAAACGATTTTAATTTATCCGACCGCGAGAAAGAAGTTTTAAACCATCTTGTAAAAGGTTTAAGTTATAAGATGATAGCCGATAAATGTGGTATTAGTTATGATACAGTACGCTTTCATATGAAGAACATTTATTCGAAACTGCACGTGGAATCAATGACAGAAGCAGTTTCTATGGCAATTAAGAACAAAATAGTTTAACAACTTCCCGCATTTACTACCACGTTAGGTAGTTTATATCTGAGCTAAAAACAGGTAATTTAGATCTCAATAAAACAACAAAAATGAAAAGATTTTTACCAACCCTTTTAGCCTTGTTTTTGGCTTACCTTACATTTTCTCAATCCATTCCTAACGGCGGTTTCGAAAGCTGGCAGGTATCTAACTTTCAAAATCCACAATTTTTTGAAACTTCTAACTATGAATTAAAAAACGGTGGTAATATTCAGGTAGGCGTAAACGCTATTAAAACAACCGATGCAATTCAGGGATCATTCGCTATAAGGTTAACTACAACGTTAACAGCCAGCACATATACTAGCTTTGCTTATTTCGCCAATGGCAGTCCGGGTAGCAACCCCACAGGCGGCATACCTTATTCACAAAAACCAACAGGTATAAAATTTTTTTATAAAAGTAATATTATGCCTAACGACACAGCAATTTTTTTAACCATCTTTAAAAAAGCAGGTGCAGTGGTTGGAAATTATCTATACAAGATAGCTACAACGCATACGGTTTATACGTTATTTAATCAAACATTTAATCCGGCATTGCCGGTATTTCCTGATACAGTTATTGTGGCGTGTGCTTCCAGTAATGCATTTGCTAACAATGGTATTCCCGGAAATACAATTCAGTTAGATAGTATTGCTTTTACTGGTGTAGCTTTTCAGCCCAACAATTTTAACGGCAATTTTGAAATATGGCAAACTGCTTCAGATTACAAATTAAATGGTTGGAATTTAAGTGGCGGGTTTCAACAAACAACCGATATCTACTCGGGCACCTACGCACTCGAATTACAAACCGTTGGTGCAGGATTTGGAAACAGCCAGGCTTCGGCAGGCCGCGCTATGACAGGAACCCCTACACAAACGACAACACTTGGAGGATATCCCTACACAGGCACATTGGATACTTTAATATTTTTTTATAAATATTTACCCGCAGATCCCAATGATAGTGCGCGTATAGGACTTAGCTTTAAAAAGAATTTTGCATTTATAAATGGTACTCAAATACTTTTACCACAGGCACCGGTGTATACAATGAAAAAATACCCTATTCAAAATGCAATTGCCCCGGATACAATGATCATGTATATTGAATCTTCAAAATGGCCAGTATTAAATTCTTATGTAGGTGCGGATCTTAAGATCGATAATATGTATTTAAAATCGCAAAAGATCCCTATCTCTAATTTTAATTTGCCGGCAAGCGGCTGTGTAGGGCAATCTATACAATTAACTGATAATTCATTTAACATGGCTAATTCGTGGAACTGGATCATGCCGGGCGGTGCACCAGGTAGTTCGATAGCACAAAATCCTACAATAACTTTTAATTCTGCCGGCACAAAAACCATAACCATGAATGCCAGTAACCAATTTGGCAGCGGCGCATCAATATCAAAAACCATTACTATTAACCCGGTACCGGGTGTTGCGGCAACGTCTATACTTACATGTGGCGGTGGCAGTGTGACGCTTAACGGCAGTGGTGCCGCCACTTATACTTGGAGCACAGGTCAAACCAGCCAAAATATTACTGTAAGCGCTTCAACATCTATCACCACTAATTATACCGTTGTTGGAACCACCGGTGGCTGCACTAATACTGCTATTGGCAGTGTTATTATTCCTTTTGTTGAGATGCCAAATATCTGTATGGTTACTGTAGATTCTCTTGGTGATAACAATGTTGTTTATTGGGAAAAAACGTTATACGATAATGTTGATAGTTTTATCGTTTACCGCGAAATATATAATAATTTTTATAAGCGCATAGCCGCGGTTAGTAAAAGTGCATATAGCGGTTATACAGATACCGCAAGAAGTATTGGCCCTGCAAATGGTGACCCTAATACTACGTCGTATAAATATAAATTACAGATTCGTGATACCTGCGGTCATTACGGTGTATTAAGTAAATGGCATCAAACTATTTTTATCCAAGATCAACAAAACGGAAATTTTAACTGGAACTCTTATGCGGTTGAGAATAGTACCTCACCGGTTACAGTGTATGATCTTTACAGGATAAATCTTAGTAACAATACTTATTCATTAGTTACCTCAACAACAGCAGGTCTTGCAACCGATCCCCAGTATAGTTCATGGCAAACAGCCGCCAGGTGGCGTGTACAGGCAAACGGTTTTAATTGTAATCCTACTTTAAAATTAAGCGGAACTTTGGATCAAAAAATTAAAACAAAAAGTAATATAAAAAACGACAGGTTAATGGGGCCGATCGGAATAAAAGAAAATAATCTTTTTAATGCTTTAATAAATGTTTATCCTTCTCCGGCAAAAGATATAGTAACTGTTGATAGTAAAGCCTTAAGCAATTTGGATTTTAACATTGAAATTCAAAATACTTTAGGACAAATAGTTTATGATAAAAAATATGCTGCAAGCGTAAATGAAAAGTATCAACTTGATATAAATTCTTTTACCAACGGTTTTTATTTTATTAATATAAAACAGGAAAATAAAACAATTGCAGTTAAGAAAATTGTAGTGAATAAATAATAATATTTTAGTTAAAAAAGCGGCTTACCATTGGTTAGCCGCTTTTTTTGTAAATAATTTGCGTGTTACCTGTTTAATTTACTGTTATTTTAAGTATTTTAGCACGGTGCGTTTTAAGGGCATATTCATCTTTTTTTTAGGATCCCTCAGTTGTTTTTTAACAGCGCAAAATGGTATTACCGGTAACCCTGACTGGCAAATAAAACCTACCATTAACCAGGGTTTTATACTTATTCATCGCACAAGCATAGGGCATTTGGTAAAAGGATTTCCATCTATTTACGAAGTAAATATTTCGAAGCCAACTTTAGGAAATAAACTCTGGCATTTAGAAAATAATAAGCCGGATATCGGCGTTTCTCTTCAATGCCTTGATTTTAAAAACCCATCGCAGTTAGGATATGCTTTAACCGCAGCGCCATATATTGAAATTCCATTAAATGCAAAAGAAAAAACATCACGTGTAATTATGCGTTTGTGTTGGGGTGCAACCTATATTACAAAGCGTTTTGATATTAACGAGAACAGAAAAAACATTGCAATTGGCAGTCACATAAATTCGTTTGTGCAATTTAAATGGTTTTGGCATTTACAGTTAACTAAAAATATACGTTTTGAGCCCGGCATTGCATTTACTCATGCCAGCAATGGTAAATCAAGAAATCCAAATCTTGGTTTAAATGTAGTAAGCTTAAATGCCGGATTAAATGTATTAATACCTTCTAAAAAACCGAAGCCTGAAATTTTAAAAATAGATTCTTCTGCCAGGACAAGATCAAAGAACGAGATTTTTGCTTTTGCGGCCATGGGTTTTAATCAGCGGGAAATAGCTACAGAAGATTTAAAAGTTATTGTTACTTCCATTACCTATCAACGCAATGTGCGTAATACACATAAATTCAGTGCAGGAATAGATCTGTTCTATGACGAGATATATAAACACGATTATGAAACTGCCCTTCAACAACAGCCACAGGGCTTTGATCAAATGCGCGTTTCAGCTAGATTAGGATATTCTTACAATATTGGAAGAATCAGCCTTCCAATAGAAATGGGATATTATGTTTTTCAAAAAACAAAACCCGACGGTATAATTGTTAGCAGGATAGGAGTGAGGTATTACAGTAGGTGCGGCTTGGTGGGCCATTTTGGTTTACGCACACATTTTGCAATTGCTTATAATTTTGAATATGGTTTAGGATATAGATTTTTTATAAAATAAATTATTAAACAAAGTATTACATATTTATTAATCATTCTTTTTTTTACCGCCTGTAAAAAAGAAAACGCGTTGGATTGTTTTAAATCAAACGGTACCGAGATAACCGATTCGCGTACGCCTGGTCAATTCACAATTATTAAGACATATGATAAAATAGATCTTAATATCACTAAAGGCATTGAGTTTAAAGTGGAAGTTGTAGCTGGAAAAAATGTGATTAAAAATATTAAAACAAAAGTAGCAGACGGAATTTTAACTATTGATAATAATAACAAATGTAATTTTGTGCGAGGCTATAAAAGAAAAGTTACGGTTAATGTAACATCGCCTTATTTGGTTAGGGTGGAAAATCATGGTGTAGGTACAACAATATTTAGTGAAGGATATGCGCAGGATACGATACAATTACTTGCGGAAAACTCTGGAGATATTATATTACACGGTACTTTTAACCAGGTAAGAACGAGTTCACATGGCAATGGTGATATATATCTGAATGGTTCATGTAATAGCTTATATGTTTATACGTATGGTACAAACATTTTAAAATGCGAAAATTTCACAATTAATAACTATGTGTTTGTTGAAACAATAAGTATTGGTGACTGTTTTATTAATGCGCCAAACGGAGGCAAGTTAGAGTATAATATCTGGCGAAGTGGTAATATTTATTATAAGGGAAATCCGGCAGAAATAAATAGTTTTAAAGGCGATGGAAAGGGTGAATTGATAAAGAAAGATTAAACAATTGCAGGTTTAAAATTACAAAGGCAGGACTTTTTTTGTGTTAACCGAAAAAGCATAAATGTTAAAGTCTCGGTAAAAAAAAGTTCTTCCAATAAATTTGTATTTTTCGTAAAGTGTTTCTTTTACTCTATTGTTCGGTAGCAAAAAGTTGGACGAGGCATCCAGATATACTATTTTGTCAAAATTATTAATAGTACTTATTAATCTATCATTAAGATAGTTTACAAAATATACATTTTCATATTTTAAAGAAGTGTCAAGTGCGCCATATTCCGTATTCTGGTCCTTTAATTTAAAATGTTCAATGTTATAATAATAAGTAAAATTTAATTCAAAATTGTATCCACAACCAATAACAATGGTTTTTTTATCTTTTTTTGATTTAATATAACTAACTGCATCATCCACATCATTTTTCTTACTTGGATCAAGGTCGGCACTAAAAAAGAAGATCAAAGTAAGAAAACAAGCAGCACTTATGTATTTTTTTCGGTCCTTAAATAAATAAGAAATACTCAATGCCAATAATATATAAAATGCAGGACTAACAAAAATAAGATACCTGTCTATATACATTGGGGTTTTATATGAAATTAAAAACATACCCAAAAAAGGAACTAAGAACCATATAATAATATACATTGTATAAGGACTAACCGGAGTTTCTTTTTTTCTAATAAAAAAAATGATTGTGGTGGCTAAAAGAAATAAGATACAAGTTACCGTTGGTATAGGTTCATTACAAAACGACCAAAGCATATTATAAAGACTTTCTGCTCCTTTCGGAGGTTCAACCCAGGTGCCATTATTTATGTGTTGTTTTGTTCGCATCCATAAAACCATTAACTGTGGAATGTAGGCCACCAGGCTTATAAATGACACGATAGCATATTTTTTTATCACATTTTTTGATCTTAAAAAGAATAAGCAAACAATTAAAAATTCCATACCTAAAACAATAAATCCAAAGTAATGCCCATAGATCAATAATAAGTTAGTAAAAGAAAAAAAGATAATATAGCGTGTTTTAAATTCAGAAGTTTCTTTTAAAAGTTTAAAAAATAAATAAAATGAGACAACCGTTAAAAGAACAAAAAGCGAATAAACTCTGCAATCATGCGCAAACCAAACGTTTAAGGTTGATAGCGTATAAATTACAGAAGCCAGTATTGCTGAGCGTTTATCAAAAAAATCTATTACCAGTTTATAAATAAAAAAAACAGTAATAGCACTAAATAACATGGGAAGCACCCTTACGCTTTCTGGTCCAATTCCAAAGAGCTTGATCCAAAAATGAAGTATGATTTCGAAAAGAGGAGGATTGTTGTACTTTTCTAAATAGTGAATGAGATTAGCAAGATCAAATTGTGCATGATAAATTGTAAAAGGTTCATCAAGACAAATAGACTGAGAGGTTAAATGAAACGATTTTGAAAGAATGTTAATTACAACAAAAATAACGGGTAAAAATAATTTATGTAAATACAAACGCATCTACCATAAAAATAATTAAATAAATCTGACAAAAAAATAATTGAGCAGAAGATTAATTTTCTATGAACCTGTCTTTAATTTGCTGCTCCGTATTAATAATGTGAACAATAAATTTTATCTGGTTCAATAAAAATAATTGTTGATTTCTGTGGGAGATCAACTGATATTTTTCGGTATTGGTTAATTGTAAAGAAGAGGCAATATTAAACACCGATAAGTTAGAAACCGTTTCATAATCTACAAACTTACTTTGCACTGAGCCAAAATAATTAACTACGGCATCCTGTAAATTATTTAAAATTATTTTTTGATTAATAGGTACGTGTTCAATTAAGCCGGCACCGTATAGTTTTGGTGTAAGTATTTCGGTATATTCAATTAAATGAAAAAGATTAGTTCCTTCAATTAAGATTTCAAGATCGCCATTTGAAAATGTTTTTAAGATCCTTTTAATTTTCACTTCACAGCCATAATCTTTTACTTTTCCTTTTTCAAAATAAGGAATACCAAATGAAGCATCGTTAGCTAAACACTCCGTTACGAGTTGCTTATAACGCTCTTCATATATATGTAGTTTAGATGTTTCTCCGGGTAATAAAACCATGTTTAATGGAAACATCGGAATGGTTATTTGTCGGGTTGTCATATCTTAAAGGTTATATACAAAAACTGTGCTAGATTATTTTGCAAGTCTCATTTATATATACGCTTTAAACTAATGTTTTAGTTGGGTAAATTAACATTTTTTTAATTAACTAATGGCCGAACTAATTGCAATTGATTGATTGTCAGTAGATTGGATTGTTTAAAAAGATAATGCCAAAAAACTCAGTGTTTTTTGGCATTAAGGTCTTAAAGGATAAGCTTATTGAGTAATTCCTAATTTTTTAGCAATAGCAGCAGGAATTGCTTTTTTGTGTAACATAATACTTGTTGTTTTGTAAAGCACATAACTTTCGCTGGCATAAAAGTATCCATCGCATTGGTTATTATCTTTTCCCCAACTGTTCTTTACATAATAATACGGTGTATTATTTTGATCTTTTACCATACCTAAAATATGCATTCCATGATCGTCCTGGGTTTCATAATTATCAAAAGCTTTTTGGCGAATCTCTTGTGTAATCGTTAATTGTTTTGAAGGTTTTGTAGTAAGATTTTGTTTTTCTTCGGCCGTCAATACTGCAAAAGACTTTTCAGGAACAATAGCCAAACCATCTTTAAATAAAAACCCTTTTTCACTTACATCCGCAGCCCAGGCAAACGAATAGCCTGCATTAATAGCACTGCTCATAGTCTCCTGTAATTCGTTTAAAGGAATATTATACATTAATTCCCAATTCCAATTATCAGGTACTTCTAAAGCAAATTTGCTGTAATATGGATGATGACTGAATGAGGTTAAGAATACATAATCATTCGGGTTTAAACCTGTAGCTTCTGCGTATGTTTTAGGAGTGTAGTTCTTGCCTTTGTAATCAAATTTCTCGGGAACTTTACCTAAATATTCATCACAAACAGCGTTTACTGAATTGTGTAAAAAGCTAAAATCAATTTCTTGTGTTTCGGGTAACGCGGCCGGGCGTAAAATATTGATCAGCGTGGTTTCTAACATTTTATGATTATGCTGATCTTTAATATCTTTTTTACCTGTATAAACTTCTTCAGGTACCATGCCGTATTCTTTTAATACATTTATTGCATCCGGAAAACCACCACCTTCACCAAAATTTGTTTTGCCGTGCATACGCACAAAATTATCGGCTTTTAAAGAGTAGGCTTTTCTTGCAACGAACATTTCGCTTAAATTAAAATCTTTGCTTTTGCCCATGCGTATCATTTCGCTTTCAAAAAAAGACATAGATGAAAATGACCAGCATGTGCCGGTTATATTTTGATTTTGAACATCAGTACCTTCTAAATTTTTAACGGTAGTAAATTTTATTTCGCTGCCGGCTTTGTTTGTTTTTTCCTGGGCAACAGTAACAGATGAAATAAATAGTAACGCAAAAAAGAAATTAGTTTTCATTTTGATTGGTTTTTGATTAGTTGTAGCAAATATCTTATTTCAAACACAGTAAACAAAACATAATGCCCTATAAAGTGAAGAAAGAAGGTAAAAAATCCCCCTTTTAGGGTGAAAGAATAGATCAAAACCATTACCATCGATAGTAGCAGCTTAACAGCGCCTGTAGCCAGCAATATTCCTGTAAAGGTCTTTACATCTGTTTTAATAAAATAAAGTAGGGTAAACGTTATAGATAAAAACGTAAAGAACAATAAACTATGCCACCATTGTAATGATGATTTATGGAACTGAGAATCTAAAATGTATGAGTAAATAAACGAAACACCAACAGAAATTAAAATGGCTGATATGCTTTTTAATTTCATTTGCCGGATTTGATAACATCTCTTAAAACAATGTACAACGCGGCTGCAATACCTAAAAGTGAAAGAACAATAGTAAAAACAGGAGTTTCGTTTTTGTAATAAAGATCAAGCTTATTGCCTCCCCATGCCGATAAACCAATAATTACAGCCATTTGAATTCCTAAATTGCTGTATTTAATTATTTGGTTAGGCTGTTTTAGAGGCGGCATTATTTGATTCTAAATTTTGGTGCATGTTTTTTACTTTGGCCCCCATATTACAGGTTCCTGTAAAAATTGCGCCGGGCTCAATAGCTAATTTGCCGGTAACTATGTCGCCGCTAACTTTGGCACTCGCTTTTAAAGAAAGCATTTCAGTTACATTTACTTTGCCTTTTATTTCGCCGCTTATATCAGCATTGCCGCTGGTTACATTACCATCTACAACACCGTTTGGCCCTAGAACAAATTTGCCGGTAGTAACAATATTACCACTTAATACTCCGTCAATCCTTACATCACCCGCAGAATGAATATCGCCTGTGATTTTAGTACCATTACCAATTAAATTTACTGAACTAGCGTCTAGGTTTTGATTTTTATTTGAATTCATTCCTAACATAATATCCAATTTTTAGTTAATGCTTATTTTATTTTGTTCTCGTTTAAATTCTTGTAATTATCATTAAAGAAGATCTTGTAGGCTTCTACATTTTTCTTTTTGTATAATACAGGTAAATTAGTTCCCAAGATAGGATAAATTTCTATCATTTCCTTTTTCACCTCCTCTTTAAACAGATCGGGATCTTTTATAAGATTCTCGTAATAATTCACAACTTCTTTTGCAGTGGCAAACGATTTTAAAACAATTAATTGTTTGTTGTTGCCAAATAAGTTACTGTTTGAGTTAAATGTTTTTGAAGAGTAATAAGTATTATTAAAAGTGTTTAGTCTTATTTTAAAGCTATCGGCAATTTTTGGGTCATCGGGTACAATTGCAATTATAAAATGTTCTGCATCCAGGTTAACTGTAAACGTATCTAACTGTAATTTTCCGGGTTCAGCACTTTTAAACAACTCAGGGTTTTTTTGGCGTTTAATAGAAAGTAAAATGTCATTTGCTAAAGGCGTAACTTCTGATTGAGGATGTTTTGCTACTAATAATTTTAAATAAAACTCAAGAGAATCTATTCCTTTTAATTTACCGGCGCTTAAAGCTTTAATAAATTCAAATTTCGGAACAAATACATTTTTACCAAATTTAGAAAGGCCTTCGTTTGATTGTGCGTATGCCTGCGTATAATTATTTTCAAGATAAGATTTGTAAGTAGTTGTATAAAAACCTTCTACTTCGCTTTTTTTAGAATTAGCTTCAGTAGCATATTCAGGATTTTTTATGATCAGAGCAAATTCACTGTCAGGAAATTCGTTTAAGATCTTTTCTTTATAAAAATCTGCCTTAGGTTGATTTTTTTCGGATAAATAAGTGCGATACAAAATATAATAAGTATTTAGTAAGTATTTATTTTGAGGAAAACGCTTGTTAAGTTCTTCAAAAGTTGCTACCGCTTTTTTTGTATTGTTTAATTCTTCCTTATAGATCGACCCCATCATGTAATAAGAATGAATGATCTTTTTATTACTCTTTTTAACCAGAGAGTCATTTATTGGTAAATTCTTTCTATAAAAATCGCGTGTTTTATTAGCACTAACTGATACAGCTTTTGTTTGAGCAGTGTCTTCTTTTTCTAACTCAACAATAAGCGCCTTATTAGAACGGCGCCAGTTATCTTCTAATTTTCTGTTACCCCATTTTTTTGTAAAATCGGCAACACCAAATGCTACAGTGCTTTGGTTGTAAAAATAAAAAGAAGCTGCGGCTCCGGGAACGCCAATTTCGCTTATGCCGGGCTGTCCGGTTAAACCTGTGCCGGGCAAAGTATTGCTTTTCTCCAGCATTTCTTTTTCTTTTTCTATTCTTGCTTCTTCTTTTTCAAGATTAGAAATTATTCTGTCAATGATTTTATTTTGTTCTGCTTCGCTTAAATTTACAAAACGTTGCAAACTGTCTTCTTTGTTAATAGTGCGAATATGACCAACCAAAGTCTCTAGTGTTTTTTTACGTGCAACAATTGAAGCGTATTCAGGATGATCTTTTGAAATTGTAACAACCGCGCTGTCGTAATATGCTTCAGCCGGCTGATAATTGGTAAGATCAAAATTTATCTCACCTAATTTTAAATACGAAAGCCCTTTTTGATTTGGATTATTTACACTGGTTTGCACCGATTTTTTGTAGTAAATAAGAGCCTGCGATGCGTTTCTTTCTTTTTCTTCTATTTCACCTAAGGTGTAGTAAATAACATCGTAATACTCGTTATTTTTAAATTCTTTTGCCATTTTCAAAAGGTCTTTTTTAGTTCCTTCTGAATTATTACGTTTTACATCAAGTAGTTTTGCTATTTTAATTTTACTGTAAAAAACAAGATCGTAACTTGGCTTTAGTTTAATTGTTTTTTTATAATACTCAACAGCGCGCTTATTATTTTTTTGTTGTTCGAACAATTGTGCTACAATAAAACTATACCGTGCTCTTTTTTTGCGCGAAGCCATTCCACTAAATAAACCGGTACTTCTCGAAGCTTCCATTAATTTTGTTGCCGCTTCGGTATTTAAACCGCGACGCATAAAATAATCGGCTTCAAGTACAGGTAATTCTTTTTTTACTTTATGCGGAAGATCTTTTTCGTTTTTAAGCAAAGAAATAATTTGTTCGGAGCTGCTAACAGATCCAATTTCATTATTTGTTTTTATCATCCATGCCATAGCCGTGTATTTATCTTTTGATTTGGCATATGTTCTTGCAACATATTCAAAAGCTTCCAGGCCACTAAATAATTCACGCTTGTATAAATGAGAAACACCAATATTAATCCAGTTGTTATCTATCCATTTGCCCGAAGATGGTATCTCGTTACCTTTCTTATCTTTTATGGCGTGACGCTGAATACAGGTAGATGATTTTTTGATCGCCTTATCGTATTCCGGAAAAGTATTTTTCGCCTTATCTCCAGGAGGATAAATATATACCGGAAGGATCTTATCAAAATTATCTTTATTGGCTTTTTCGATCTTATAATAACCTTCATCAATATTCTCGCAAGAATAATAATAACCATTGTAACGCGCAGTAACATTGTGGTAAGCGCGACTCACAACAGTGTTTCTTTTTGTGCTACAAGCAACAAAGAGTAAAGCAAGGGCTAAAACAGATATGAAACGTTTAATTTGCACTAATTTTTATAACGTTAAATTAGGATGTTTAGTATGTACTTTTTAGTTAAAAAATTAAACTAAAACAATGTCAAACTGCACCAGATCAACGAATTCCTGAACTCGTTCATCCACATCGGCTTGAGAAAGGCCAATAAGGCGTTCTGTACCAAATTTTTCAACAGTAAAACTGGCCATGGCGCTACCAAAAATAATGGCGCGTTTCATGTTTTCGAAGCTAATGTCTTTGGTTTTAGCTAAATAGCCAATAAAACCACCCGCAAAGCTATCTCCGGCACCTGTTGGATCGTAAACTTCTTCTAAAGGAAGAGCAGGGGCAAAGAAAACTTCATCTTTGTTAAATAGTAGTGCACCATGCTCACCTTTCTTTATTACTAATACTTTTGGCCCCATTGCCAATATTTTTTGAGCCGCTTTTACTAATGAATATTCCCCTGATAGCTGGCGTGCTTCTGAATCATTAATGGTTAAAACATCAATCATAGCAATGGTTTTCTTTAATTCGTCCATCGCAATATCCATCCAAAAATTCATAGTATCTAAAACTATTAATTTCGGACGTTTTTTCATTTGATCGATAACGCTGCGTTGTACTGCAGGTACAAGGTTACCCAACATTAAAAAGTCGCATTCTTTGGCCGATTCAGGCACAATAGGATCAAAGTTTTCAAGTACGTTTAATTGTGTATCTAAAGTATCGCGGGTATTAAGGTCATTATGATATTTACCGCTCCAGAAAAAAGATTTTTCACCTTTTTTGATCTGAAGACCTTCTAAATTCACACCTTCTTTTTTTAAGATATTTAAAAAATCTTGTGGAAAATCGTCACCTACAACCGATACAAGGGAGATGTCTTTGGTAAAATAAGAAGCTGCTAATGAAATATATGAAGCGGCTCCGCCAACAATTTTATCGGTTTTCCCGAATGGAGTTTCAATAGCATCAAAAGCTACCGTACCAACAACTAATAAGCTCATTTAATTTATTTTATTTTTTTTTGTAAAGATATTGTTTATTTCATAAAACTAGTGTAAATTTGCCACCCTAATCAAGAAAAATTCTTTGTTTACATCGAATTTCAAAAGACTAGGATAACCAGAAATTCCTCCTTAGCTCAGCTGGTTAGAGCACGTGACTGTTAATCACGGGGTCCCTGGTTCGAGCCCAGGAGGGGGAGCAACACCGAAGCAGATTAAAAATCGCTTCGGTGTTTTTTTTTGATTTAAGCCGTAAACGAAGGAAGCTGGGATAAGGAGCAACCTAAACCACACAGAGATGTCGTGGTTTTTTTGTTATTTAGAGCCTGTAATGGTTGCAAAAAAAACACCTTTAAATAGCCCCGAAGATTTTTTAAAAGTTAAGTCGGAATATACTTTGGCTTTATATTATCATTTTATTTCTGAATTTAAAAAGATAGGTGAGATCAAAGTTGAAACTACCAAAACCATGATCGGTATTTCAAATAGCAATAAACGCATTGCCTGGATAACACAATTGGGCAAAAATTTTATTCACGTTGTTTTTCCATTTAAACAAACCTACTCCGATAATTTATGTTTTCAAAAAGTAGGAGAAGTGCCCGGTCAAAGCCAGGTTAACCATCATTTCAGAATGTTGTATAAAGAAGATGTAAATAAAGAGTTGCTGAAATTTATGAAGCTGGCTTTTGCAGAAGAAAAATAAAATTTATTTTTTCGGAATAAAAAAATCATCTGCATCTGTATCCGGCACAATATAGATCCTGTGCCATTCTTTACCATCCAAAATTTCCCAACTGTGTCCACTGCCAAGGGTATCTTTAGCAATCAAAATAATTCCGGGTTCAATGATAAACGAATCGCCATTAGTAACTTTAAATTTTAGTTTGCCTTTTAAAGTGATCACAAACTGGTAACGCGGCGCGGGATGAGCCGTAAGCTGGTAAGGATCAAAATCTGTTTTAATAATAAAATGATTGCCATCTATGTTTACCGATTCGGCAATTGTTCCTTCTTCAAAAGAACAATCTGTACCGTTTATATTAATTAGTTTAAATGCTTTCATAGTAAATTTTATACTATAATGATACAAAAAAGAAAGAGTATTTTTTCGACGGCTTTACATCTTTGTTCAATACAAAGCCATGCTCATAAATTATTTCATGTTTAACAGGGTCTAACGTAAAATTTTACTGCCGCAATTAATTAAAGAACGAGTCCGGATTCTTATCTGTAAAAATGTGCCGGTGCTTCACGATCGGGCTAAATTTTTTAGGTGATTTTATTCACAATCAGGATTTTATATGAAAAAAATTAGGATTTAGAATTTTGATTTTTTAATTTCAAAGAACTAAAACCCTAACATGAAAAAAATTACGTTTTTATTAGTATTCAGTTTTGTAATCAATAATTTAATTTCACAAGACTGGACAGAAAGAATGCAGGATCCCAATGCTAATTTCTATCAGATTCAAGCCGATTTTAATAACTATTGGGCTACACGCGATAATACCGAAAAAGGTAAGGGTTATAAAGCTTTTAAGCGTTGGGAAAATTTTGTTGAACGTAGGGTTTATCCTTCAGGTAATTTGTCGTTATTATCATTAACTGCAAAAAATTTCCAGGATTTTTTAGATACTTACCAGGCACCGAATGCGGGTAATAAATTTACCAGCAACAGTATGTTGGCATCTACTACCTGGACAGCCGTAGGCCCAATGGGTCCTATTAGCGGTACCGCAGGCGGTCAGTTTTTAAAATCCGGAAGGATGGGTTTTATTACTGTTGATCCTACAAATTCAAATAATTTATGGGTTGGTGCTCCAGCAGGGGGATTATGGAAATCTACCAACGGTGGAGTATCATGGACAACCAATACAGATAACTTAGCGGTGATTGGTTGTTCTGATCTTGCTATTGATCCAACAAATACAAGCATTATGTATCTTGCAACAGGCGATGGTGATGCCGGTGATACAAGAAGTATTGGCGTTTTAAA
This sequence comes from Chitinophaga pinensis, assembly GCA_943369995.1. Classification (GTDB taxonomy): domain Bacteria; phylum Bacteroidota; class Bacteroidia; order B-17B0; family Aurantibacillaceae; genus Aurantibacillus. The sequence goes on along the minus strand of CALRPF020000007.1, from coordinate 83,502 downwards.
ATCTACAAATGGTGGTGCCACCTGGGCTGCTACAGGTTTAACGAATGCAGTAACAAATAATTTCACTATTCGCAGATTAATCATTAATCCTTCAAATCCTTTAATCGTATTAGCTGCTACATCAGGTGGAATTTACAGAACAATTAATGGCGGTACTAACTGGACGCAGGTTGCCACAGGTAGTACCTTTGATCTTGAATTTAAACCAGGTACACCAACAACTGTTTACGCAGGTGGAACAACATTTAGAATATCTACTGATGGTGGGGCCACATTTACGGCAGTAAGTGCCGGTATTCCTACAACAGGCGTTAACAGAATGGCAATTGCAGTAACACCGGCAAATGTAAATTATGTTTATGTTTTGGCGTCTAAAAGCTCAGATAATGGTTTTCAGGGGTTTTATCAATCTACCAACAGCGCAGGTGCTTTTACTCAAATGGCCACTACGCCAAATCTTTTAGGATGGGCTACAGGTGGCACAGATACGGGTGGACAAGGCTGGTATGATCTCTGTATTGCCGCTTCACCTACAAACGCAAATGAAGTTGTAACAGGTGGCGTAAATGTTTGGAGAACCACAAATGGTGGGACAAGCTGGGCAATTTACGGACACTGGACTGGCTCTGGCGCACCTTTTACACATGCAGACCATCACGATCTGGAATATGATGCGGCTGGAACCTTATTTAATACTAATGATGGAACCGTTTACAGAAGAACGGCCACTGCATGGCAGGAAATTTCGGGAACAATTAATATTTCGCAGATCTATAAAATAGGATTGTCTTCTTTAACACCTAATAAATGGATCACCGGTCATCAGGATAACGGCACTAGTATTTGGAATGGAACAACTTATAACGCAGCACTTGGAGGTGATGGAATGGATTGTTTTATTGACCGCACCAATGATAATAATATGTTTGGCGAGTATTATAACGGCGCATTGCGCAAATCAACCAATGGTGGTACTTCCTGGTCAACCTGCACAACAGGTATGACAGGTACCGCGCCTTGGGTAACAGCCTGGAAACAAGATCCGCAGGTAGCTGCAACATTATATTGTGGTTATACTAATTTATTTAAATCAGTTAACTCTGCAGGAAACTGGACTCAATTAACAGCTTTACCAATAACGGGTTCGGTAAAAGAGTTTGCTATTGCGCCATCTAACAACCAGGTAATTTATGTTCTAAAAAATTCGGGTATCTGTAAAACAACAGATGGTGGAACAACATGGACAAACGTTACAGGCACTGTGCCTGTGGGTTCTGCTTCGCCTGAATTTATTACTATTGATCCAACAGACCCAAATAATGCATGGGTAGTTTTAAGTGGTTATTCTGCCGGAAACAAAGTTTTTATGACCACCAACGGTGGAACATCATGGACCAACTTTACTGCAAACCTTCCTAATATCCCGGCAAACTGTAGCGTGTATCAACCCGGAACAGCCGATAGAATTTATGTGGGAATGGATGTTGGTGTTTATTACAGAGATAATGTTACTGCTACATGGACCTTATATAATGCAGGATTACCGAATATGCCCTTGTCAGATATGGAAATATCTCCGGCCAATCCAACAAAATTAGTTGCTGCGAGTTATGGAAGAGGTGTGTGGATAGTGGATGTTGTAGGTGCGGTAACACCACCAACGCCCGTTACAAATTTTAGTGTAAGTGCGGCAACAAAATGTGCGGGAGCGCTTGTTCCGTTTGCAGATCAATCAAGTAATGCACCAACCAGCTGGAGTTGGAGCGTATTACCAGCAGCAGGTGTTACAATTGCCTCGGCTACTTCACAAAATCCAAATATTACTTTTGCTAATGCAGGAAATTATACTGTTACATTAGTTGCATCAAACGGCAGCGGACCGGGTTCAACATCTAACCAGGCGGTTACAATAACTGCTTTACCAAATGTAGTGGTATCCAATTCTGTACAAGCCATCTGTTCAGGTTCAACCGTTGCATTTACGGCAAGTGGTGGAACCACTTATAACTGGAGTAATGGAGGAGGTACAGCGGCAACAGCAACCTATGCGCCAACAGGCACAACGGTTTACACAGTTACGGGAACTACGGCTGGCTGCTCTGCTTCAAAAACGGCCACCGTTACAGTTAATGCATTGCCAAATGTTGTTGTATCTAATTCGTTACAATCCATATGTTCAGGTTCTACCGTTGCTTTTACAGCAAGCGGTGGAACTACTTATAATTGGAGCAATGGCGGAGGTAATGCTGCAACCGCAAGCTATGCGCCAACGGGTACAACGGTTTACACAGTTACGGGTACTATAAGTGGATGTTCTGCATCAAAAACAGCTACTGTTACTGTATTGTCATTACCAACAATAAATGCTACACCTAATAACAGTATTATTTGTACTGGACAAACGGTGATATTAAATGCATCGGGCGCAACAACCTACTCATGGATGCCCGGAAACTTTACAGGCAGTTCTGTTACCTATACGCCTGCAAGTACGAGTATATATACGGTTACCGGCACAGGTACTAACGGCTGTAAGAATTTTGCAAATGTAACGGTTAATGTTTCTACTTGCACGGGTTTAAACCAGTTCGCAAATAGTGCAGGATACTCTCTTTATCCGAATCCAACAAATGGCATCCTGACTTTAAAAATGACCTCCGGGCAAACAATAAGCGGAACAATTGAAGTAACGGATGCCGCAGGAAAAGTAATTTTACAAAGCGAATACAATTTCAATGAAAAAGTAGACGCAAAAGAAATTAATTTAGAGAAATTTGCAAGTGGGGTTTACTTTTTAAAGTTGATCACTACAGAAAAAACTACACATACCATGAGAATTGTAAAAGAATAATAGTCTTACCCTATCCCGATAACATTAAAAAAACCGGTTCAGTAACGAACCGGTTTTTTTATTTTTAATATTATAAGCGCCTTCTCGTTTGTAGAAGGAGGGGGGTGAAACTTTAAACTTTTCTGTCAAGATCCCAGTTCTCCAGGTAATCAGCTACTCTTCTTAAGAAGGTGCCACCTAAAGAACCATCTACTACACGGTGATCGTAGCTTAACGATAAGAACATAAATTGACGGATACCGATCATATCACCCTGCGGAGTTTCAATTACCGCAGGTTTCTTTTTAATTGTACCAACCGCTAAAATAGCAACCTGTGGTTGTAATATAATTGGTGTTCCCATTACGTTTCCAAATCCACCAACATTCGTTAAGGTAAAAGTACCTCCCTGAATTTCGTCAGGTTGTAATTTGTTTGCACGTGCGCGGTTTGCAAGATCATTTACGCTTTTAGTAATGCCCAAAAGATTTTTCTCATCCGCATTTTTAATTACCGGTACAATTAAATTACCTGTTGGCAAAGCGGCTGCCATACCAATATTAATATTTTTGCGTTTAATGATCTTTGTTCCTGTTTGATCAACAGATACATTGATCATTGGAAAATCTTTAATAGCGCGGGCTACAGCTTCAATAAATAAGGGGGTGAATGTTAATTTTTCGCCTTCGCGTTTTTCAAAATCTTTTTTTACTTTATCTCTCCATAAAACCAAATTTGTAACATCCGCTTCAACATACGATGTAACGTGTGGCGCCACGTGCTTACTCATTACCATGTTATCGGCAATGATCTTACGCATGCGATCCATTTCAATTATCTCGTCACCCGCACCTACTGAAACAGCGGGACGTTGCACCAGAACGGTATTATCGCCAACATTAACAGGAGTTGTTTTTGTTGAAGGTGTAGAAGTTTCCGTTTTTGTTTCTGAAGATGAAGAACTGCTTTGTTTATTGCGGTTTGGTAAATACGCCAAAATATCGGCTTTGGTAACACGGCCATCCTGGCCAGTGCCTTTAATGCCATCTAATTCAGAAAGTGAAATTCCTTCTTCTTTAGCAATACTCTTTACAAGAGGCGAATAGAATTTTGTAGAATCGCCGTAGTTATTGTCTGCAACAGTTTTTGGCGAGCTTACACTTGAAGATGAAGACGTGGTTTCTTCTTTTTTTGTTTCTTTTACTTCAGGCGTTGCCGATTTAGGTGTTTCAGAAACAGAAGCATTTGCTTCGCTGCTAATAACACCAATAACAGCGCCAACCTGCACCACATCGCCTTCTTTAAACAAGCGTTTTACAAGTGTACCTTCAAAAGGCGATGGTATCTCGCTATCTACTTTATCGGTAGCAATTTCTAAAACCGTTTCATCAATTTTAATTTTATCACCTTCGTTTTTAGTCCACTTAATAATTGTAGCCTCTGCTACACTTTCGCCCATTTTAGGCATAATTAAATCAAAGCTTGCCATCTTTATTTTTATAAGAGTTACAAAAATAGGTTTCTAAACAAGAAAACCCAAAAATATTACGCACAACTAGTTAAAAATCGGTGTATAAAAGGTGTTTTTTTCGAACAATCTTAAAATTATCAAGGTCTTTTTGCCATGTTTTGCGTATTTCTTCTTCCGAAAGTCCGGCTTTTAATTGCTCTTGCAGCTCTGAGTTACCGGAATGGAAATTAAAATTCCGGTCAAAAAAATCAGGTTTATTTAAATCTGCATACATTTTTTTTATCCAGTTTAAATTCATTTTGCGTGGATGCTGTTTTAGATAATCGTCTTTTTTTAGATCTAAACCATAACAACGCTTGGCTAAATACTTTGGTTCTTTTGATAATGTGGTTGCTTTTGGAATAAAATAAAAAGCTGTATCGCTATAATTTGGATGGCCGATAACCTGGAACGGACTATCTGTGCCGCGACCAAGACTAATAATGGTTCCTTCAAACAAGCCCAGGCCCGGATACATAAGAATAGCCTCTAAATTTGGAATATTTGGCGAAGGTTTTACCGGCAAAGCATAAGTTGCTTTTCTATCGTAATTTTTTAATGGAATAACAGTTAAATTACATTTTACCTTGTTTTTTAACCAGCCTTCTGCATTGGCCATACGCGCATATTCGCCACAGGTCATACCATAAACCAAAGGTACGTTATGAATTCCTAAAAAACTTTTAAACTCATTTTTCATTGTAGGCCCGTCAATATAAAAACCGTTAGGGTTTGGCCTGTCTAACACAATAAATTCTTTTTTATTTTCGGCGCAAGCTTCCATTGCATAACACATGGTAGAAATATATGTGTAAAAACGCACACCAATATCCTGTATATCATAAATTAAAACATCAATGTTTTTTAACTGTTCTGCGGTAGGTTTTTTATTAGAACCATAAAGCGAAACTATGGGTAACCCCGTTTTTGCGTCGATATTACTTGTTACTTTTTCGCCGGCCTCTGTATTGCCTCTAAAGCCATGTTCGGGGCCAAAGATCTTTTTTACATTTACTTTTAATTTTAGTAAAGTATCAACAATGCTAGTTGTATTTATAACACCGGTAATATTAGTAACAATACCAACGCGTTTATTTTTTAACTGCGGCACATATTTATCAAATTGTTGCGCGCCAAGCATAACCGAGGAGTATTCTTTTACCGAAAGTGGGCTTTGCGCTATTAAAAACTGAGATACTAAAATTAAAGCACTGATAAAGCAAATCAATTTGTTATTTTTGTGACAAGAGTACATTTTTGAATATTGAAAAATTTATAGCCGATCGGATTTCTGATCCTAAACAGGACAAAGGTAACATCTCTAAGCCTATTGTAAAAATAGGTATTATTGGTATTGCTTTGGGTGTTTCTGTTATGTTTTTAACCGTGAGTATTGTGCTTGGTTTTAAAAAAGAGATCATTAGCCGTATTACCGGATTAACAACCGACTTAGTAGTTAGCAATATTAATATCAATGCCAGCAATGAACCAGAGCCTATTTATTTAAGTAAGGATACGTTTGAGCTCATTAAAAAACTGCCATTTGTAAGTTATTTGCAGGGCACGGCATTTAAGAATGGAATTTTAAAAACTGAAACGGAGAATGAGGGTGTTATTTTAAAAGGTGTTAATAAAGATTATAATTTCGACTTCATTAAAAAATACATGGTTGACGGCCGTTTGCCTGAATTTAAAAAGGATGAGGCCAGCAAAGATGTTTTAATAAGTTCAAGCCTTGCCGAAAAATTAAATTTAAAAGTAAACGAAAAAATGCTGGTGTATTTTATTTCGCAGCATGAGGTATATGATAGTACCATAAAAGATATGGTTATAAAATACGAACAGCGCTCGCGCAGTTTTGTGATATGTGGTGTATTTAAAACAAGTTTTTCTGATTTTGATAATAGTCTTTCGTTTGTTGATTTGAAACAGATACAGCGTTTAAATTATTGGAACGAGAACCAGGTTGGCAATTACGAAATAAGAATAAAGGATTTTGAAAAGCTGGAAACAAACCTTGAAACCGTTCAGGATCTTTTAGGTTATGATTATAATATTGGCAGCGTTAAACAAATTTATTCTAACATTTTTATTTGGCTAGAGAAGCTGGATATTAATGGCATTATTATTATTGTACTAATGGTTATTGTTGCCACTATTAATATGATAACCGCGTTATTGATACTTATCTTAGAGCGTACAAATATGGTTGGCCTTGTTAAAGCTCTGGGAATGAGCAATGCCAATGTGCGCAAGATCTTTTTAATGATCAGCTTAAAATTGGTTGGTAAGGGTTTATTGTGGGGAAATATTTTTGGTATTGCTGCGTGTTTGATACAGCAGTATTTTAAGGTGGTGAAATTAGACAGCAGTATTTATTATGTAGAATACGTTGCAGTAGATATTAATTGGTTATACTTTTTAGGATTGAATGTTGGAACATTTATTGTATGTTTTGTAATGTTGTTATTACCAACGTTGATCATTACAAAATTAACACCAATTAAGACTTTGAAGTTTGATTAAATGTTTCATGTTTGGGTACGAAGCACCCCGCATACAAGAGTCCTCCCAGGTCATAATAGGAAACTAGTACCCAAAGTTCTTCAAACGTTTTTCGTTATTGCGCCAGTCTTTATCCACTTTTACAAACAATTCTAAAAAGATCTGTTTTTTAAAAAAAGCTTCCATTTCTTTTCTGGCAGCCATGCCTACACGTTTTAGCGCCGCACCTTTATCGCCAATAATAATACCTTTCTGACTATCGCGCTCTACTAAAATATCCACCTGCGTTTTTATGATCTTTTCTTCTTCTTTAAAAGAATTTACAACCACTTCAACACTGTAGGGAATTTCTTTTTTATAATTCAATAATATTTTTTCGCGAACTATTTCGCTTACAAAAAAGCGTTCTGATTTATCGGTAAATTCTTCTTTGCTGTAATAGGCGTTGCCATCGGGAAGCTTTTCAATAATGCGGCTCATGATCTTATCGATATTAAATTTTTCTAAAGCAGAGATAGCGATTATTTCTGCCTTTGGTAATTTATCGCGCCAGTACAATAATTTTTCTTCCAGTTTTTCCTGCGTGGTAATATCAATTTTATTAATGAGTAGCAGAATGGGGGTCTCGGTTCTTTGAAGTTTTTCTAAATAAGATTCTTCAAGCTTTATGTCTTCAAAAACATCGGTTATCAGTAAAAAAAGATCAGCATCCGTAAAGGCGGTGATCACAAACTGCATCATTTTCTCCTGCAATTTGTAAAGGGGCTTAATAATGCCGGGCGTATCGCTAAACACAATTTGGTAGTCTTCACCACTAACAATACCCATAATACGATGGCGGGTAGTTTGTGCTTTTGAGGTAATAATGCTTAAACGCTCTCCTACCAAGGCATTCATAAGTGTGCTCTTACCCACATTTGGGCAACCAATAATATTTACGAAACCGGATTTATGTGTTTTTGTCATTTGAAGCAAAATTAATCATTTAAACACCGCATTCTCTTAACAATGTTGATAAATAATTTGCTTAACAAGCAAACTAGTCGTATATTTGCACCCGAAATAAAAGCACATTTACTTTAATTAAAAGATATAGTGCGGGATAGAGCAGGGGTAGCTCGTTGGGCTCATAACCCAAAGGTCGTTGGTTCGAATCCATCTCCCGCTACCAAAGAAAAACCCTTCAGCAAAGCTGAAGGGTTTTTTGCGTTTTAATGGATGCTATATAAAAATATTCTGCTGCAAATTTTATAAAAATTCTATTCCTTCACGCAACAAGCAGAGGTAGAGTCGCAGGATGTTGTACAGCTTTCTTCTGTTGCAGTTTCTTCTGAGCAGGAGCCCGGCGCACACTCGGTTGTTGAACACTCTGTTTGACTATTTGCTGCCTTAGAGTTTGCCTGATATTTTGATATTTCGAAATAACTGAGAAACCCAATACTTAAAATTAAGCCGATCCAAAAAACCGATTTATTTATTTTTACTTTACGTTTTTCTTTTGCCGTTGGTTCGCACGCACAACTATCAGCTGTATTACAATTTAATTTTGGTAATACGTATAGCGAATAGTAGGAGATTGTAAACGACACAGCGCTTATCGCAATTAAAACAGGTTCTAATGCGTTTATTAAAGGCGAATTAGCCAGTGTTGCCGATGATATACCAAATAGCGATGCTATTGGGCTCGCGCAAACGCCAACACAGGCGCCACTTTTACAGCAGGATAATAGAATAGGAGCGGCAGAGGTAAGACCGCCTGTTAGTGATGCCCAGAATGATTTTTTTGCTTTCATATTAAATTGCTGTTTTATAGTATTTATTCCTTATCCAAAATGCGGCATTAACTAATAGTATTAAAGCAGGTACTTCTACCAAAGGCCCAATAACACCAACAAATGCCTGGCCGCTATTAATGCCAAACACACCAATAGCAACGGCAATGGCCAACTCAAAATTATTACCAGCTGCGGTAAAAGCGATAGATGTGCTTTTAGAATAATCTGCCCCCATTTTTTTACCAATAAAAAAGCTGATAAAAAACATGATGGCAAAATAAATTACTAATGGTATTGCAATGCGTAAAACATCAAAAGGTATCTGAACTATTAATTCGCCTTTTAAACTAAACATTACTACAATAGTAAATAACAAGGCAATAAGTGTTATTGGAGATACGAGCGGAATAAATTTTGTATCAAACCATTCTTTACCTTTTAACGCAATCAAGCTGTAACGTGAAATGATGCCTGCCATAAAAGGCAAGCCAAGATAAATGCCCACGCTTTTTGCAATCTGGCCAATGGTAATATTTATTTGTAAGCCCTGCATGCCAATTAACGGCGGTAATATGGTTATAAAAAAATAGGCATACACGCTATACAACAATACCTGGAAGATACTGTTTAAGGCAATTAAACCTGCTGCATACTCGCGGTCGCCATCTGCCAATTCGTTCCAAACTACTACCATGGCAATACAACGCGCCAAGCCAATTAAAATAAGCCCAACCATGTATTCGGGATAGTTATGCAGAAAAAGAATTGCTAATGCAAACATTAAAACGGGGCCAATTACCCAATTAAGAAAAAGCGAAGCACCTAATACTTTTGTATTACGAAAAACATCGCCCATTTTTTCGTACCTAACCTTTGCCAAAGGCGGATACATCATTAATATTAAACCAATAGCTAAAGGAATATTTGTTGTGCCACTCGAAAATGAATTTATAAATGTAGATGAGGAAGGAAAAAAATTACCAATAGCAATACCAATTGCCATTGCTAAAAATATCCATAAGGTTAAGTACCTATCGAGAAAACTTAATTTTTTTCTTTCTACTGCCGGAGCACAATTGTTTGCTGACATAACTATTATTTAACTAAAGAGAATACATAAAGGGTTTCGAGTGCAATTTGTTTGCAACGCTGGCTGTACATTTCATCTTGTTGCGGTGTATTATCAAAAACTTTTGGATCATTGTAAGTTGTGCCAATTCTTAATTCAACTCCCGGAATAAAAGGACAATTTTCTTCAGCATCGCTGCAAGTCATAATTGCAGCAAAATCAGATTGTGGATTTTTTGGATCATCGTAAACTTTAGAGAAACACACAATAGGTTTTTCGTGATCGTCGAAAAAAACGTGATAAACAGAATTTTTCTCTGCGTTAACAGGTTTAATATCAAAGCCAATTCCTTTAAGCGCGTTAATAGCGTTTATATTAAAGGCGGTTGCTTCGGTGCCTCCTGAAAATGTGTTTACATTTTTTACATGATAATAGTCACTCGCTACTTTAGCCCACACCTGCCCAAAATGACTACGCCGCGAATTATGCGTGCAGATATAAACCAGGTTTACTTTTTGATTTAATACTTTTTTTTGTGCTATGTATTGCGAAATTTTTTCTAACAGTTCTTTACGTTCTTTTGAAATGGCGCTGAACTGATGTGTTAGCTCAGCGCAATAGGTTTTAATTGCGGGATACATAAGAAGTGATTAACAGCATTTACCGCCAGGCGTACAGGTGTTTTTTTGATCGCCCAACATAGATAAACTTACTTTTTGTTTAGTTTCAGGAATGCCGCAATTATCTTTTGCTAAACAATCTGTTTGTTTGGCTATTAATAAAAAGTCTTTACCATTAAAATCCAAATCGTATTTGCCAATCGTTTCTGATTGGTATTCCACTTCAATGTCAGAATCTTCTATACCCAATACTTTTTCAGATAAAGAAATAATGTTTAATAATTTTTGTGGTTTTAAACGGTGATCGGTATCGTTTGCATTCCACAACTGAAAATTGGTTACTTTTTCGTTACGCACTGTGCCGCCACAATCAATAAAGTTTTTAGTGATCTGACCAACTTCTGTTACATGAAAATGTTCCGGCACCATTGTTCCGTTTGGTAGCTTAAAGTTTACAGCTTCGGCAGTAGCCAGGTGTTTTTTAATTTCTGATAGTTTCATGATATTTAGTTTTTAAGTTTATAAGTATTACGTGAATCGTTATTTACCGATTAATTTGAATAAATTTTTTTAGTTAACAATCAACAACATTTTGTTTTGGGATCGTAGGCCGAAAATAAATTATGCAAATACGTTTTTGCAGTTTCCCATTCTTTCTCATCTATACAATAGCAGATCTTTACCCCTTCAACATCTCCTTTAATTAAACCTGCTTCTTTTAATTCTTTTAAATGTTGAGATACTGTGCTTTGTGAAAGTGGAAGTTCGTCGACAATATCTCCACAAATACAAGCCTGTTTTTTAATTAGTAATTGCAATATCGCAACACGGGCAGGATGTGCCAGAGCTTTAGCATACTTTGCAATTTTATTATCTTTAATTGTAAATTCTTCTGTTTTAGTTATTCCCATCTACTTTAATTTTACTTTATGATTTGTACAAATTTTATTTTCAGGATTTATTTCACTTCTATTTAGTGTAAGCGTTTTGTATAGATCATCAAATAAGAGCTTAAATTCTTCTAATTTTTTATAATCAATACAGTAGGATAAATTTCGCGAAGTAAAAGTGCCATTTATTAAACCGAATTTTTTGAGGTACTTTAAATTCACGCCAACCGTAAATTTTGAAAGCCCTTGTATTTCTAAAACATCATCCTTTATGCATTTTGCTTCCGATGCTAACGGTTCCAATAATAAAATTCTGTTTGGATTTCCAAGGGCGGCACAATAACGTGAAAGGATCTCGTGTTGTTGATTTTTTATGGCCACCGCCTTTTTCATTATATCGTAAAATTACGATTAAATTAATTCCTATCCAATAATAAAATACAATTATTTTTCAAACTGCTGATTTTTAAAGCCTTTGTTTTTTTAACAACAGGTAATTTTATTTCTCAGCTTTATCCAGGGCTTTGCTGTTTTTGGAAATAGAACCATGATATGTATAAGCCCCATAAGAATGGCTCCGGGAATTAAATTTGTAACCAACCAAATAAAAGTCGGATAGTTGCTGGCAGACGAAAAATCTGTTCTGAACTGCACCTCACCGTTTGTAAAATTTAACTTAATAATTAAAAATACAGCTACAGAAGCGAAATGAAAACCGTTAACAAATAAATGCACAATGTACTCCCACCTGGGCAACCCGCCCATAAACACCCTGCTGTCCTTCTCTACAAAAGCATCAATACCCAAAATGATGATGTCTAAAAGAACTAAAGCCATACCGATATAAAAGCTCGTATTACAATCGTTTTTAAGATATAAAAAATACAGAATAGCCGGAAATAGAATGCCTCTTATAGTATGCATAATATGTTCTGTACGACTTTCGGCATTTGCGTATAACTTGTATTTAAAGATGTGCAGATAGAGCCCATCATATAAGCCTAGTAAAGCAAAAAGAGTAAGTAATACGATAGCGATTGTAAAAGCGATTTCCATAATTTTGTTTTAATCGCAAAATTAGAATGGAATGAGCGTAGGTTACGTGACAAATGTCACAAAATAAATCAGGTCAACTGTTTTCTGATACGGCTTATGGTTTCTCTTGATACCCCAAGATAGGACGCAATGTGTTGTATCTCTGCTTTCTGAATAATTATTGGCTGCTCGTTAAGCAAACGTAAGTATTTTTCTTTGGCAGTTTGGTTGTTAAGCGTTGAGGCATATTTTTCCATTACCATATATTCCTTCTCAACAAGTATGCGACCTATATTTTGCCAAACAGTAAACTCAGCATATAATTGCTGTAGGTTTGCATAATCTATAACCAGAAGCTCAGTAAGTTCTAATGCCTGAATGGATAAGGAAGATGCTGTTTGTGAAACAAAACTTTTGAAAGAAGTTGTTAGATTGTTTTCTATACAAAAACAATAGGTTACATCTTCACCTTTTTCATTGATATAATACGTTCTTAAAATTCCTTTATTAATATAAGCTGCACTTTTGCAAACATCGCCAGCCATTAAAAACAGATCGCCTTTATTTAGAGTAACTTTTTTGAAATGCGATGCGCTATTTTTAAAATCTTCGTTTGATATGGAAACAATGGTATTTAAAAAATTTTTAAAATTAACAGTGGCGTTCATAAAACTAAGGTAAGTATTTTAGGGTTTTATGGCCAAACTGAGCGGTTTTTATTTTTACAAACAATAAACTGCGCTACAACAATAATATAATGCACGAACGAGTTTATAATTTTTTTATGGTGCTCAAAAAATTGTAGCCAATTTGTTTGCTCATTGAAATGCTTTTATAGTTTATGTAAATGTGTTCAGGATCAAAACTTTCTACGTTTTTAATGGTTATGATATAAGTATAAAAACAGTTTGCAAAAAGCCCTCAGTTATTTTCTGAGGGCTTTTTTATCAAGAATTAAAAATCCTGTATAAGATCAGCTCATTTAAAACTCAAATATAATACCAATGGTTGGCGTTGCCGACAAATCATTGTTTTGAAGAATAACAGGTATAGCATTCGAGCCATCATTTTTTATAGTGTTACCATCGGTAGTTTCAAATCCTGTATTATCTGCATTTCTTTTGAATGTATAATTTGGTGCACTCTGTTGGCGAAATAATAATACATTTTGTACGTCGATAAATAGATCCAATGACGTGCGTTTAAAATTAAATTTCTTATCTATTCGCAAATCAAGTTGATTAAAAAGATCAAGTCGCTTTGAATTTAATTTAGTATAATCTAAAACGCCAGTGCCTAATAACAAATAATTTTGTTGTGAAGCATTTAAATCAAAGGGCGTATATGGTAGGCCTCCGGCCAATCTGTATTTTAAACCAAGCTGCCAGTTCTTTTTAAATTTATATCCGAGCGTAGCAGAAATAAGATGTTGGTTATCCCAGGATGAGGCAATTAATTTTTTATCTGATCCCGAAAATGTGCTTCTTACAAATGTGTAACTAAAAACATAAAATATTTTTTTGACTAATTTTTGTTGTACAAAAAATTCAAAACCATAACATTCTCCAATACCATTGCTGTTTATTTTTTCACTGCCAATGGATCCAAAATCGCCACCCTGATTTGCCAATGAAATGCCGTTAGCGGCCGATACCGGATAGTTATTGTATTGTTTGTAAAATCCTTCAATTGTAAATCTTAAACTTTGGTTTGGCAGAAATTGAGTGCCTAATACATAGTGATTAGACTGGATGTACTTCATGTTTTTATTTGCCAGTATGTTGTTCGAATCGCGGTAACCCAAAGTGGTGTAGGTGGGTATCTTATAGTAGCTGCCGATTGAACCTGTTATATCAAACCTGCTGCTAACATGATAGGCGAGTGATAGCCTGGGCGATAACGTGTTAAGCGGATTATTACCGTCTTTTATAAAACTATTCATATCTGTTCTTAAACCAAACGATACCAATAGTTTTTCGTTTAAAATATTTTTAGCCACTGTTGCAAAAGCACCATATTTAAAAAATTCAATATCACTGTTAAATACAATTTTTGTTGCCGGTGCTATTTCATTTCCAAGCGAATCAGATATAGGATTTGTTACCTGGCTAAATAACCTGGTATTATATTTTACATACTGGGCCATAACGCCACCACTTATTTTCCAGCCATCAATGTATTTATTAATATCCCATCTGAATTTATTTTCAATTTCCTGCGAACGCAATTTAAACGTGCGGCTTTCTTCGATTTGTCTTTCATCCTCAAATTTATCAAGCGCATTGTTAAACATATTGCGACTAAGCGTAAAATTCATGTAGCCTTTATTTATCAAACGTTTTAATGCAAAGCCATTGGTGTAATTCCATTGATTAATATATGGTAATGAGCGGGTAATGTAAATGTTTTCGGGCGTTGAATTTTTTGGTGTAGCAAACGCAAATTCATCTATACCGCCAATTCCAATGGCTGTAAGGGTTGTTTTATCATTAAACTTATGCGTTACTTTATATTGAAAATCCCAAAAATTTGGCCGAATGGGTAGATCAATTAATTCGAACAGATATTGCAGATAAGATCTTCTTGCAGACGCAAGAAAATTTGTTTTTTTTCCTAAGGGCCCCTCTAGTGTTGCAGCTACTTCGGTTCCCGCCAAACGAATATTGCCCGATAATTTTTCAGGATTACCTTCGCGCTGTTTAATAATAAAAGTAGAAGCAAGCGCATTATCATATTTAGCATCGAATGCACTTGAACTTAATTTAACATCTTCTATAAAAGAAACATTTAAAATACCGGTGGCGCCACCGCTGCTGCCCTGCGTTTGGAAGTGATTTAATACCGGAATTTCAATACCATCTAAATAATACACATTTTCGTTTGGAGCTCCTCCACGAATAATAATATCGTTTCGCGCTGCACCTCCTGCAGACCCTCCAACGCCGGGCAGGGTTTGCACTACTTTAGACACGTCGTAATTTCCGCCGGGATTACTTTTAATTTCCTCTGTGGTGAGTTGTTGAACTGATAATGGTGTTATCATATCTGTTGCAACGGCCGATTTACCTTTATCAAATGTTACTTCTACTTCCGTTAAGTCGGCAGAAACCGGTTCCATTTCAAAGTTCACGATCTGATCATTGCCGGAGGTAACAACAATATTTTCTTTGATCATTGTTGTAAAACCAATAAACGATGCCTTTAAACGATAGGTTCCTACAGGAATTGATAATTTATAATTACCATCAATATCCGAAGTAACACCATTGCTTGTTCCTTCAATTAAAATGGTAGCGCCAATAATTGTTTCCTGTGTATTTTTATCTTTTATGTTACCACGAATAACGCCTGTGTTTTGACTTTTTGCGATAAAAGTGAGCATTATACTTAAAAACAGACTTATATAAATTTTAATCATAATTCGAATATTTAACGTGTTTTTGTTTCTATGGCAACAAAACTAGTACAAATTTGTTTAATAAAAGTTAAAAAATATGTTAAATCAGACTAATATTCTTAAATTTGGTACAAAAATATACCAATTACTAAAATGGATTATAGTTTATTGAAAGAGGTATTAGAAAAGTTGAACTCCTATACAGAATCGGTAGAGGATAAAAGCGAGCTCAATATAAACGGATTTATTAGTTTTTTAGGAACTCAGGATGTAAGGCATTTTGAAAGTAAGCATCTGGATAATGGAGATAAAACATCAGCAGAAAGAGATGTAAGATTACAAATTCATGAAACGCCTGCTACCATTGATACAGCAATTTCGCAAAACATTACTTTTTTATACCGCTATGCAAAGCAATACACAAAAAAAGCATTAAAAAATTCAGGATTAAAAACAACAGATGAATTTAGTTTTTTAGCCACGCTTTTAAATTTTAATAAGCTTAGTAAAATTGATTTAATTCAAAAAAGTGTTCAGGAAAAAACCACGGGCATGGAAACCATTAAACGGCTATTAAATAATAAATTGATAGAACAGTTTGATAATCCCCAGGATCAACGCAGCCAATTAATACAATTAACTGAAAAAGGACGCATGGTATTATTTGGAGTATTTAAGAACATGAGCATAGTAAGCAAAATTATACCGGGTGATTTAACTGAAAATGAAAAAATACAATTAGCTTATCTGCTCAAGAAACTCGATAACTATCACCATGATATTTACCTGAACAAAAAAGGGGAAGAGCTTGAAGCACTTATTTATAAAGCAGAATAAATTATCCGGCCATGCTCAGGCAGGTTAATATATCAATTCAGCCAAATCCTGCCAAACGTTTCGTATTTCTGTTTTGAGCCCAATTCTTTTCTTAAAATAGTTATGCTATCGCAAACAAAACAACCGTTAAGGTAATAGCTCTTTAGATCTTTAATTCTTCTAAAATCTTTATTAGGTACCGAACGGGCTATTGTAAGATGAGGTCTGAATGGATTAGGCTTAAATAAAAATTCATTTAATATTCTGTTATTGATCTCTTGTAAAAGATCAGGATTCTTAAAATCAAGAGCAATGGATTTTTTCTCGCCATGATCAAACACAACCAGGTCTTTTATTTCCACCATAAAGCTCTTTACATTTGTTAGGGCTTTTTTAATTAAAGGAAGTATCATGTCTTCCGAATTATAATTCTGCAACTTGAATAAAGAAATGTGAGGTACAGAATAAAGGTTTTCTTTATTAAGCCCAATCTCGTTATGAAGCTTTAGTTTTTCGTTCTTTACTTTAGCGCGGATATTAACGTCCGGCGATGCCAGGAAGAAATATTCATAAACTTTTTTTTCTTCCGTTGCGAATAAATTAAGTTGATCCATGATTTCTTGTTTTTAAATTATAGATCAAAACTACTACAAATTAAAGTGAAGTATTGCTACGATTTGTAGTATTATGAAAGTGCCGTTTTTTTGGCAAATGATTCCATTCAGCCTCATCCTAAATCCTTCTCCAAAGGAGAAGGACTTGATCAGCCGTTGCTTAGATTTTATGGGGAATTCCCACCATAAAAGATCTCGTAATAGCAGGCATTAAATTGGATATTGTAATTACAATAGGCAAAACTTATAACATGAAAAAGATCTTTTTAATATTCGGCGCAATTTGTATTTGTAAAATAAGCAAGGCGCAAAATCAAAATACAAGTCCGTACCCGCCACCTGCTGTTACGCCGGGTACTTTGGCGCCAACCCAAAGCGGCCCACCTTACAATGCCACCAACCCAACGGGTATGCCAAATACAAGTTACACTTTAACGCCGCCGCCAGGTTTTACTTCTCCGGCAAGTCCGTTTATTAATAATGGTACTACAATCACACCGGTAACACCAACAACTAATATTACACCAAAACAGTTTCAAACGTTATTGTACCAGGATCCTATGAGAACGCCAAAAAACCCAAAATTGAAAACAGCAGTTACTGTAGATGGATCGAATGGGAAATAGGTGTCAGATCATAAGCAGCCAAAAAGCGATTTTACAAAAAAGAAACAGCACATTAAAAAAGCAAAACATTCTTCAGAAAAAAAAGGAAATACACCAACTTATACTTCAACAAAGTAATATAAGCTGCTTTATTTAATGCATGGGAACTAATTCTTCACGCCTTACTTCTTTATATAATTTTTTTAAAGCTGCCAGATCTTTTAGCGGATATTCAAAACCAAGATTAGAATAAAAAAGTGAGCCATCATCTACCAGCACTACTTCAAATTTATCTTTATAAAAAATAGTGAGGCGGTCTTTGCTCTTGATTTCATTTATTTTAAAGCCGTATTTTAAAAGCAGCTCGCTGTTTACTAAAGTTTCTTCTATCATACTTACATTATGCCGGCAAAGTATTCCGGACCAACTAGTTCTAAATGCGTTATTGTTATAAATTGTTTTTTATTAAAAGGTTTGCAAACCAACGCCTGGTTATCTTCCATATACACATGCACAAAATCAATGGTAGCTTTTGCGGCTATTTGTTGTGCTAACTTCTGCAAAAGTACGGCTTTAAATTCAAGATCCTTGTAAGTTATTTTAAAACCGCTTTGTTCCGATGTTAAAGATAAATTAATGCGTGTATTTACCATTTCCAGCTTAGCACTAAAAGTATGTCCGCTGCAAACCATCATAATTGATTCATAATCTTTTAGCGCCTGGTAAGCATACGGGTGTTTTATACCCAACCGTGGCGGTTTATCGGCCACCACTTTAAATAAAAGTTCCATTTTTCTTCCCTTCGATCTTTACAAAACAAAGGTATCTATAAAACAAAGTGATTATGGCTACGAATTGTAGTAATTGGATAATATTGAACTCTTATTCTTTTAATTTGTTATTTTTAAACCAATGGCGGATGTACATTCAAAAGAAATAAGAAGTTATAATATGAGCAGGATTAAAGGCAAAAACACAAAGCCTGAAATGCTGGTTCGTAAATTTTTGTTTTCAAAAGGATTTCGTTACCGTCTGCATGATAAAAAACTTCCCGGTAAGCCGGATATTATTTTGCCAAAGTATAAAACCGTCATTTTTGTGCACGGCTGTTTTTGGCACGGCCATAAAGATTGTAAGTATTTTGTAGTACCAAAAACCCGTAGGGACTGGTGGTTAAATAAAATTAATGGCAATATCGCCAATGACCAAAAGAAGCAGCAAGCCTTATCTGATTTGGGCTGGGAAGTTATTCAGATATGGGAATGTGAATTGAAACCACAAAACATAGGGAAAACCCTAAGTTTCCTTCAACAAACACTTTCCTAACAGAAACAATTCAAAATTTACTTTAAACGTGACTTAAAAGCAAATGTACTTTAGGTCACGTTTTCGCATTTTTAAACATCTGATTATGTCAATAGAGAAAAAAATTGGTACACGGATTAAAGAAATCCGGCAAACAAAAAAATTAACGCAGGAACAACTTGCGTGGGAAGCAGAAGTTGATCGTACTTATATGAATCATGTTGAGAATGGAAGAAAGAATATTTCTGTAAGAAGTCTCGAGAAAATAATAAAAGCATTGGGAAGCGATTTTGGAACTTTTTTTAAAGAATTCAAAAAATGAGTAAATTAACTTATATCGATTTATTTGCGGGCGCAGGAGGTTTATCTGAAGGGTTTATTAATGAAGAATTTGAACCTATCGCACACGTTGAAATGGATGAAGCCGCTTGTTACACTTTAAAAACACGAATAGCATATCATTACTTAAAATCCATTGATAAAAAAGATTTGTATGTAAAGTATTTAAGGGGAGAAATTTCCAGACCAGAATTATATGATTTTATTCCTGATGAATTGATGGAATCAGTAATTAATTTACCAATTGGAACTGACAGTAATACGAAGATCCATAAAACGATAAAAAAAATATTAGGAAAACGAAAAGTTGATTTAATTATTGGTGGACCTCCATGTCAGGCATACTCATTAGTAGGTAGGGCCAGATCTGAAGATAACATGAAAGGTGACTCAAGAAATTACCTGTATGTTCAATATGCGAAATACCTTGAAAAGTATTCTCCAAAAATGTTTGTTTTCGAAAACGTAATTGGTTTAAAATCTGCAGGTAAAGGAATTTATCTAGAGAATATGAAAAACCTTTTTGCAAAAAAAGGATATATGTTTAAATTGTTTACTGTTAGCGCAAACGACTTTGGCGTATTGCAAAACAGGAGACGTGTTTTGATTATTGGTTGGAAGAAACGTTTAAAAGTTAACATACCGGATCTTGAAGAAGTCAAGATTAATTCTGGCTATAAGGTAGAAGAACTTTTTCGGGACCTGCCGGTAATTATGGCAGGCGTTGGTAAAGATAAGTTTCAAAATTACGCCGGACCAACTAATGATTATTTAAAAAATAATTTCATCCGTAATGGTATCGATATTTTAACACAGCATGTAGCGCGTCCTCATACCGAACAGGATAAAAAAATATATGAAATAGCCGTAAAGAAATGGAACAATGGTCAACAAAGATTAGACTATAATGATTTGCCAGATAAATTAAAAACACACGCTAACCGTAGTAGTTTTATTGATCGTTTTAAAGTTGTTGCTCAGGATTTAGAATATTGTCAAACGGTGGTTGCTCATATTTCTAAAGACGGGCATTACTATATCCATCCAGATATAAATCAAAACCGCTCAATTACTGTGAGAGAAGCTGCACGTTTGCAATCGTTTCCAGATGATTATTATTTTGAAGGTGTGAAAGAAAATTCTAATCGTACCGCTGCATTTAAGCAAATTGGAAATGCAGTCCCTCCACTAATGGCAAATTACGTTGCTAAATGTTTAAAAAGTTTTTTATGGAACAAAAGGAAATAATAAATTCCGGACTTTATTATATAAAGCCAGCTGCTAATCATATTTTAACTATAGGTAAGGGAATAATAAAGGATTCGTATACTGCAATTCTTGAATTAGTTAAAAATTCTTATGACGCAGATTCTGAAAATGTTTATATCAATTTAGAATTTAACGGGAGTAGTTCTAATATTACTATTGAAGATGATGGTCATGGTATGAGTTTTAAGACCGTCACAGAGAAATGGATGGTACCTTCTACTTCTGATAAAATACGTTTAAAGAAAAGTCCATACAAGAATCGACCATTGCAAGGTAGGAAGGGAATTGGAAGATACGCTGCATCAATATTAGGAAGCGATTTATTTTTAAAGACTACTGAACGAGAGACTCAAATAACAACTGAATTATTAATTAATTGGGATGATTTCTTAAAAGATGGGAAGTTTTTAGAGGATGTTGATATTCTTATTGAGAGTTATTTAAAATCTAAAAATTCGCCGGGGACTTTTTTAAGTATTGCAGGAAATAAAGTATGGACTGATAAAGAACTTGATGAGCTAACAAGCACTCTTAAAAGACTTTTGTCTCCTTTAGATGAAATTGATAATGACTTTAATATTTTTTTAAGCGTAAAAAAAGAGAATAGCGAAAAATATAGAGATTTTTCCGAGCAAATTAAACCTCTTCCAATTCTAGAATATTATCATTACAGAATATCTGGAGTAGTAAAATTATTGGGCGTATGCGCGGAAAAGCGCGACGGTATTATCGCAATATTGACGCTTGAAAATAAGCAATTAACAAATATATTACCAGTCCATCTTGAAAAGGAAATAATATTAGAAGAAGGAGAGTCCTTTTGCGGAGATTTAAATATAGATGTAAGAGCGTTTGATTTGGATGAACTTTTACATACCGATGGGAAAACGATTAGCGAAGACGAAGCAAAAAAGCAATTGAAAGAACTTCCGGGAATTGCCATAATAAGGGAAGGTTTTAGAGTAAGGCCCTATGGTGATAAAAAAGTTGATTGGCTAGGATTGAATGAGAGAAGATATAATAATCCAACAATGCGCTTAAGCTCTAATCAAGTTGCAGGGTTTGTTTCAGTTCTGCAAGAAGACGAATCGCATCTAGTAGAAAAAGCTACTCGAGAAGGATTTAAAGAAGATGAGTATTATGAAGGTTTAAAAAAGTGTATAATTCAATCGTTAGTGATATTAGAGAATCTAAGATACAAGTTTAGAAGACAACATAATAAAGGGGGAAAAAAACAAAAATCTCTTACCGAACAGATACAAGAAGTTTCGAGTTTTGACAGTTTAAATAATAAAATTTCCGGTATCCTTTCTTTATCGAATATTTCAGATTCAGTTAGTGCTCAAGTAAAATTAGTTATTGATGAAGAAGCAAAAGTTAAAGAAACTCAACTAGAAGAAATAAAGAGAATAATTGCCAGATATGAAGGTCAAGTAACTTTAGGTAAAATAATGACAATTGTATTACACGAAGGGCGAAAGCCTTTAAATGCATTAAAACAACATCCTAAGTTTATTTCTGAGTGGACCAAAGAATTTTTGAAAATATTAACTGAAAATTACTCCTTAAATAATGATGAATTAAATTCACTTTCCGAAAAAATATTAGATAGATTAAATGATAATAAACATCAAGCCGAGATTTTTATTTCTATATTTAAAAAACTAGAACCTTTAGCAAATAGTAAAAGATCGTCGGCTAAAGATTTTAAAATTTACAAACCAATAAATGAAGCATTTAAATTGTTTGAGTCTGAATTATTGGAAAAAAATATTATTTTTACTATAA
Source organism: Chitinophaga pinensis (assembly GCA_943369995.1). Lineage (GTDB taxonomy): Bacteria > Bacteroidota > Bacteroidia > B-17B0 > Aurantibacillaceae > Aurantibacillus. The sequence goes on along the minus strand of CALRPF020000007.1, from coordinate 61,135 downwards.
CAGGTGATATAGATTGTGAATTTAAAGGATGGGAAGTCGATTTTTATATAGCTTTTGCTAATTTAATAGAAAATAGTGTTCATTGGATGTCTAATAGTTCTCAAAAATGTATTACAGTAGAAATCTTTAATGATGACGATAGGATTATTTTAGACTATAAAGATACGGGAACCGGAATTGATGAACAAAATATTGAGACACAAGATATTTTCGAGCCTGGATATTCAACAAAATCAGAAGGCACAGGACTTGGACTGTCAATCACTGGAGAGGCTTTAGAGAGGAATAAGAGTAAAATAAGGGCAATAAGTTCTGAAACGGGTGCAAATTTTATTATTGAATTAAATAAACAAGTATGAGCATAAAACTACTTATTGTTGAGAATGAAGAACCTCAATTAAAACTTCTTCGTGATGCTATTGATATTTTTAATAAAACTGCCGCGGTCAAGATCGACCTTGATGAAGCGTCTAATCTTAAGGATGGATTGGAAAAACTCCGAGCAAATAGCTATGATGGTGCTGTTGTAGATTTAAGATTGGAGCAGAATGACATTGTAGGATTGGGCAATCAAATACTTAAAGAAATTAAAGACAAATTGCGTTTTCCAGTTCGAGTTGTTTCAGGTCATCTTGGTGATCTGGATACTTCACTGCAAACAGAAAATCATTTGTTTAAATGCTATAGTAGGGGCGATCAAGATTATGACGTAATTTTAACAGAATTCAGCGATATTTATTTAACTGGAATTACAAGTATATTGAACAATAAAGGTTTGATAGAAACAAATATTAATACGATTTTCTGGAAGCATATTTCTTCGGTTTTGCCTGAGTTTATTAAACATAAGAAAGATACTCCGTCTTGGGAAGTTGAAAAAGTATTACTTAGGTATATCTCAGCACACATATCTGAATACCTAGAAATAAGTATGGATAATAATCTTGAACCTGTACATAACATTGAGTTTTATATAAAACCACCTGTGAAAAACAAGCTGTTTACTGGCGACATTTTGAAGAATAAAAATGATTCTACTTTTTGGGTTGTATTAACTCCTGCTTGTGATTTAGCAACAGATGCTAAACGATTAAATCCAAAAGCTGAACTTGTAACTTTAGTAGCAATTGAGAATTCCGATGTTATAGCAACTGGAAAAAATTCTGATACGATTAAAAAATTAAAATCCAATAGTATGGATTTAAAGTTTCATTTTTTGCCTAAGACTATTCTATTTGATGGAGGTTTTATAAATTTCCAAAATCTAAAAAGTGTTAGAATTACAGATGAAATTTCAAACTATACAGTGGAATGTGTAATTACAAATCCATTTAGGAAAGATATAATTTCTCGTTTCTCTAATTATTATTCAAGACAAGGTCAACCTGTTTTTGAATAATACTATATGTTATTTTTACGTTGTCTTTTGTTTCCAAAAATATTATTTTGACTTTAATAAGGCGTTGCTTTACGACAATGTTAGATATTACTGTAAAGCCAAAATCTAATTGTAAAACATTATCACCCCACATACGGATCATCCGTTAAATAAACGCCCCGTTCATCAATCGCTTCAATATATAGCACTTTTTGGGCGGGGATCTTTAATTTAAAATCAGATGATTTGCACCATTTTGCTTTACCGGCAACTTTTAATTTTTCGCCTTCTTCTAATACACCTTCCTCGGCGCTGAGGTCTAAAGAAAAGCCGAGAAGGCCTGTAGGTTTTTCGCCGTGTTTTATTAAGTACTCTTTTAGTTCGGGTGTTGTTGAATTCCAAAAACCCGAATAAAAATGTTCGTCCTTTACAATATATGCTTTCACGTTTTTAGTACTTATAACGGCATAATGTTCTCCATCAAATAAAATCACATCACTTGCTTTTTCTTCATCAATATCTATCCAGTTTCTAAACATCTCTCTTCTATAGCTATTATCTTTTACAGTTATATGATAGTACACACATTTGCGTTTGGAGAGCGGCGCGGTCATTACCCGGCCCAGGAACACAACCTCGCCGGTTATACTTACCATATCACCATCTTTTATTTCACTTAATTTTTTTCGTTGTGTGTTTGAGATACCACTACCCACAACTGCCTGCCTGCTAAAAAATAAATAATACAGTATAAGCCCGGCAAGCCCTATGGCAATTATTATAATTATTGGGAAGGTTTGCATGAACTGTTTTTGCTTATCAGGTACAAGATATAAATTTATATATAAATCACATCTTTAAACCAATCCACATTTTATTTTATACTGTTTAATTATGTTTTTATTCATTCAATATCATTTTAAATTATTTTAATTTCATTTACATGCCAGTCAGTTCCTGGCTCCTCCATAGCTCCTCCCTATCTCAGGCCTGCTTAAAGCCTACTTAAAGCCTCAAAAGGCCATACTTATTTTAATGTTATTTTTTGTTCCTCTGTCATTTTGTCTTTCGAAAATAAAAGCTTCAATTTTTTAGCTACGGTAATGTTTTGTTTGATGTTTACTTTTTGCGTGAGGGACAGAGCCATTGTTTGAGCTCGGGCGAGGTTTTTCTCGCCCAGCGAGTGGCGAAAGCCCGACCCGGAGGGGCACGCCCAAATTTTTTTAAAGAATTTGTCTGCCTTTTTCTTTTTAATTTAAGAACGATGTTAATTAAACTAATTCTATTTATTTGTCTCTTAAAAAATAATTTAAATAGCGACCTTTGATTATATAACTTATGAAAAAACAACTCTCGGCTATAAAATTTTCTGTACTTGATCTCGCCATGGTGGCCGATGGCCGTTCTATTGCTCACACATTTGCTAATAGCGTTAACCTGGCACAACATGCAGAAAAACTTAAATACGAAAGGTACTGGCTGGCAGAGCATCACAATATGGAAGGTGTGGCCAGCTCTGCAACGGCTGTTTTAATAGGGCAGATAGCTTCTAAAACAAATACTATACGCGTTGGTTCGGGCGGTGTTATGCTTCCCAATCATTCGCCCCTAATGGTTGCCGAGCAATTTGGCACGCTCGAAACATTTTATCCCGGGCGTATCGATCTTGGATTGGGTCGTGCACCCGGTACCGACCAACTAACGGCTTTGGCATTGAAGCGCGATCAAAACGCCGCATATATGTTTCCTGAAAGCATACAGGAATTACAAAAGTATTTTTCAGCATCAAATAAGAACGGAAAAGTGCGCGCCATACCGGGTGAAGGATTGGATATTCCTATTTGGGTGTTAGGTTCAAGTACCGATAGCGCACATGTAGCAGCGGCTTTGGGTTTGCCTTATGCCTTTGCCAGTCATTTTGCACCGGCGCAGTTGCATGCAGCGCTCGCTATTTACCACCGTGAGTTCAGGCCTTCCGAAAAATTACAAAAGCCTTATGTAATAGCCTGTGTAAGTGCCATTGCGGCAGATACTGATGAAGAAGCCGATAAGTTGGCCACATCCTTTAAACGTCTTTATCTTGGCATTATTACCGGCCGGCGCGAAAAATTAAAAGCACCGGTTGAGCCTTCTGAATTTAATATTGATCCGTTGGAGGAAGCCGCGTTAAAACAAATGACCCTGTACTCTTTTGTGGGAGCAAAGGAAAAAGTGCGCGAAAAAATGCAACAATTTTTAGATGCTACGCAGGTAAACGAGCTAATGATAACCACACCGGTATTTGATCACGCCGCGCGCTTGCATTCTTACCAGATCATTTCTACCTTTAAGCAATAAATAGAACTGAACTGCATGCCCGAAACCGAAACTATAATTGAAGAGAAGATACAAACTTTAGAAAGCGAAGAACGTCAAACCATTGTACATTGTACTCTTGGCAATAACGAAGAATATGCTTATCGCATTTGGCCAAGCACTTTTTTAATTGAGCACGGTACCGGCAGACGAGCAAAATTAATTACAGCTTATAATATTTCTTTTGCACCACAGTGGACTATTAACGATGCTAAAGGTTTTACTTTGATTTTTGAAGGACTGAGCAAAGGCTGTGCAAAATTCGATCTTAAAGAGATCATTCCACAGGATGGAGGTTTCGAGGTATTGAATATACCTCGTAATAATATGGATGTGTATACTGTAAGTTTTTGATCTCACGAAAAGTCCTTGTCCTTTGGAGAAGTCCCGATATCTATCGGGATAGGATGAGGCTGGATAAAATATATTTTTTCGCTTCACTTTTTTCTTGATAACGGCAACGCGAAGCGTTGAGCGGGCTGGCGCGATGTCCTAAGCAAAAAATCAAGGCTTCTTGCTCACACACGAGCTGGCTCTTTGCTAAAAATATTTACTAAATATTTTCTTAACGCAAAGCCCTTCTAAAAATCTTTCTTCATCAAGCCGATGATTTTAAGTGCTTCGCGAACAGCCAAAATGATCTGCGCACATGCCAACGCTTTTGAAGAAGAAGCTCACACACTTGCTGGCTCAAACAGCCACTGGCAGTTTGCCCTACGCAAAATTTTAAAAGGCCAGCCCACTTTGTGTGCTTATGCGGACATTAGTAACGCATTTTAATTATGCGGTTAGTTGAACGGGTATTGCAATTTTGAGCTTTTGCAGAGATAGCTGCGAGCTAAGCTGAGCATTTGGTTGATTAGGCGTACAGAAAAGTGCTTAGCGAGACAGCGGTTTTATTTTGGCTGTATCTTCTTCGCCAAAATAAAAATCTCCTTCAAAAGGTCAAAAGCGTTTTGCTTACTTTTGCGCGCCAAAAGTGAGAAAGAAAATTTTCAGAATGTCATTATGTTTATATTGTTTGTTCAAGCGAATATAAATTTGTGGTGCAAATAGCCACCACTTAATTCCTGCTTCACCCCACTTATCAAAAAACAAAAGTATAACGCAACAGCCTAATCAATTTCTACGTTAAAGAAATTAAACTAAAATTAATTTTTATGAAAATAAATTGCCTGTACATGGCTGTGGCTTTGCTAATGCTTGCCTGCCAAACAAAAATTGAAAACCGGGAGAATATTGAAAATATTATGGCTGACAGTGCTGTTCCTGCCATGTGCTTGGAAATGGCTCCACCACCACCATTGACGGAAATGGTGAAATTTACGCCTCCAATTATAAAAGATGATGCAGTTGAAGAGGGAAAGCCAATTGCTAAATCAACAACAAAAAAAATTATTAAAGATGGTAACGTTTCTATTGAAGTAACTGTTATTGAAATTGCCAAAAGCAGAATGGATTCTGTACTTAAAAAATTTGGTGCTTATTATGAGCAGGAAGAGTTTCAGAATAACGAGCAGCGCACGTCGTACAATCTAAAGATTCGGGTGCCCAGTAAAAATTTTGAGCACTTTTTAAGTGCTGCCGAAAAGGGAAACGGCGAGATTACTTACAAATCTATTAACACCCGAGATGTTACTGAAGAATATACGGATACAGAGATTCGCACAAATAGTAAAAAAACATTTCGCACGCGTTACAATGAGTTGCTTTCAAAAGCAGGTAAAGTAACCGATATTTTAGAGATAGAAGAAAATTTACGGGTATTGCAGGAAGAAATTGAAAGTAATGAAGGCAGACTGAAATTTTTAGACGACCAGGTATTGTACAGCACACTTGATGTATATTTATTTGTACCCAAAGAATTTGCAGAACCCGAAAAGAAACAGGAAACTTTCGGGAAAATGATAAATAACAGTCTTGGTAGTGGCTGGGAATCTGTTATTACATTTATATTATGGAGTATAAAACAATGGCCGTGGATGATAGTTATTCTTGTTTTTATTTTTGGGTTAAAGAGATATTTGAAAAAAAGAAAGAAATAGTAATTTCTAATAAAGTTTTGGGGTTTTTAAAGGCTCTTAAAATCAAAATTATTATATATTTGTTTAAAATCTAATTTATAAAAATGAGTGCAACCGGTTTAAAAATAGGCGAAGGTAAAATAAGTGGCTATGTATCCATCTTCCTTGCCTTATTATCTTTTCTTGCAGTATTTTGTTTTAAATTTCCCGAGATCTTAACTTCTCCCGAATTCAGAGCAATTTATACAGGCGAAAATATGAAAGTTTTACTTGTAAGTGTTATAATAGCCTCGTTCTTTTTTGCAGTACTTAGTTTTATATTAAGTAAAAAGAAGATTTATGCATTAATTGGCATTTTCATTGTTTTAGCCACTATACTAATGGGTGGCTTTAGCGTAGAGGCAAGATCTGTTGGTTATAGCAAATGGCATTTGGGTTTAGATTGGTTGCTCTTAGATCTTTTATTAATGGCCATTATTTTTGTTCCTATAGAAATGGTGTGGCCAAAAAACAAAGAACAATCTCGCTTTCATGAAGAGTGGCGAACAGATCTTGTGTATTTTGTTATCAGTCATTTGTTTATACAGTTTTTCGGTATCATTATTAATGCTCCGGTTGTTGCCATATTTGGAGGCATGGGTCTTACCGGAATTCATACATGGGTGCAAGGCTTGCCATTTGTATTGGAATTATTTCTTGCTTTTTTTGTGACAGATCTTTGTCAGTATTGGGCACATCGTTTTTTTCATTCGCATGTTTATTTATGGCGTTTTCATTCGATCCATCACTCCACAAAAAATATGGATTGGCTTGCCGGTAGCAGAACGCATTTTGTAGATATTTGTGTAACACGTTGCGCCGCATTTTTGCCTTTATACGTTTTTGGTTTTTCGCCACTTGTATTTAATATCTACATTCTTTTTATGGCTGTTCACGCAGTATTAATACATGCCAATACAAGAATCAATTTCGGGTTTTTAAAATATATTTTTGCAACACCGCAATACCATCACTGGCATCATTGCGAAGATCCAAAATATTATGGTAAAAATTTTGCAACTATTTTTCCATTTATAGATAGGATGTTTGGTACGTATTATTTACCGGGCGATGTATGGCCAGAGGGTACAGGCGTTCACGAAGGTAATTATCCCAAAGGTTATGTAAAACAATTAATTCATCCTTTTGCCAAAAGCCCATTTGATAATGATCTTAAAATGGAAGATCGCGCAAAGAGATAAACATGGCGGAAGAATTTGTAACCCTAACAACATACACCTATGCTACCGAAGCATATATTTTGGTTGCAAAACTGGAAGCCGAAGGCATTAAAGTTTTTTTAAAGAACGAACATCTTGTTTCGACTCAGAATTTTTTATCAAACGCTGTTGGAGGAATAGATGTACAAGTGGGTGAACACGATCTTGAAAGAGCAAAAGTTGTTTTAGAGAAAGTACAGCAAGAAAAAAAGGATTCAGAAATTGTACCGGAAAATTTATCAAAAGATTTTGAAAAGGTGTTGACTTATTGCCCTGAATGCGAATCGTCTGATGTTTACAAAAGAAAAGGCTCTTTTTTATCTTTTGGTGTAAAAGAACATTTATGCGCAGATTGCGGCTATAAATGGAAACAATAATGTCTTTTATTTAGAACTATTTAATTATGGGAACTTCTAACCGAAGAAAAATAAAATATACGCAGTTCAAAAAGCATTATTTTATTCCCATGATATTAAGTGTTGTAATTATTCTTATTGGTATTTATATGACCTTCACCAATACTGTAAGTGGTAACCCTTCGGGTATGCATCTTACAGCCAGAGGTTATAAAAATATTGGTGGAGGAACGATTACCGGGCCTGGCGCCATCGGTTTAGGTGTTGTTGTATTTATAATATTGCTTATTGCAAAAAAGAAAAAAATAACGAGGTAAAAAGCATGAAAAAATTCCTCATAAACACATTAAAAGTTGTAGCAATATTATACATTGCTGTTTGTGTTTTTCTTTTCTTTTTCCAGGAAAATTTAATTTTTCATCCGCAAAAGCTCGCTAAAAATTTTAAGTTTGAATTTGAGCGTCAATTCGAAGAGTTGAATATTAAAACAGACGATAAGATCGCATTAAATGGTTTACTATTTAAAGCCGATAGTTCAAAAGGTCTAGTTTTTTATCTTCATGGTAATAGCGGTTCTTTAAAAGGCTGGGGTAATATTGCCAAACATTATAATAGCAGAAAATACGATATTTTTATGCTCGATTACCGTGGCTTCGGAAAAAGCGATGGCGATATTGATGGAGGAGAGGAGCAGGTATTTAAAGATATTCAAACCGTTTATGATACTTTAAAATTACGTTATGCTGAAAGTAAGATCATTGTTGTTGGTTATTCAATTGGCACAGGCCCGGCAGCAAAACTGGCAGCGACAAACCTGCCAAAACAACTAATATTACAAGCGCCTTATTTTAGTTTAGTTGATATGATGAAGCATGAATATCGGGGTATACCAACTTTTATTTTAAAGTATAAATTCCAAACCAATAAATACATTGGCGAGTGCAAAATGCCGGTTACTATTTTTCATGGCGATAAAGATGCGGTGATCTATTATAACTCATCAGTTCAATTAAAAGCCTTATGTAAGCCTGGCGATAAATTTATTACCTTGCAGGGCCTCGGGCACAATGGTATTAATGAAGATCCTGTTTATTTAAAAGAGCTGGATGAGATTTTAGGAAAATAGCTTTTTAACTTTTTTTAAAATTTATTTTATCCAGTGCTGTAACATTTGTTTGTCTCAAACGTTACATCTTAAAATCAAGGCTATGAAAAAACTCTATTTTCTAAAAGCAGTTGTTCTCTTGTTAATTCTCAATATTACTGTAAAGGCTCAAACTGCCATCAATTCACGTATTTCTATCAAGCTCGATACTATTTCGGTTGATAAATATATTCATACTGAAGAAACAATCCCTGAATTTAAAACACTTTACCTTAAAACACCTTATGGTAAATTTGAATTGGAAGATGTAAAGCTTGCGGAGCAATTAAAGAATGCTGTTATAAAAAGTGTCGATCTTGTGTATACAAAATACCCGATAGATGAAGACTTTTCCATTCTTAACCGTAGGCGAATCGAATATTTACATCTTGTTTGTCCGAGTATTTTTAATAACACAATGACCGAATGGCGTATTATCTCGCAAACACATTGTAAAAGCGAATATGCGGCCAGTAATATGTTTCACGGTTTTGTAATAACTTACAAGGCTGCACCAACGGCAGAAAGTGCCAAACGTGAACTAGCATATTTAAAAGACATTCTTGCTAATAAAGTAGCCGTAAAAGACTCTACAGTATTAAAGATTTTTGAAAGAAATAAATGGAAGGATATGACCGTGGTTACTGATTATACGGGCAGCATGTCACCCTATATTGGACAGGTATTTTTATGGTATCGTCTTACGTTTGCAACAAAAGACTTTAGCGAGTTTGTTTTCTTTAATGATGGTGATGCAAAAGAAGACGATACCAAACGAACAGGAAAAACCGGTGGAATTTATTATTGCAAAAGCAATATAAAAGATACGGTCTTAGAAACAGCCTTTCGTTGTTCACGCAACGGTTATGGCGGTGATGTACAGGAAAATAATATTGAAGCTGCATTGTTTGCAATTAAAAAGAATCCCGATCTTAAAGAAATTATTATGATCGTTGATAACTGGGCACCAATGAGAGACTATATGTTGATAAGTCAAATAAAAATCCCTGTGCATGTTGTTGTTTGCGGCTTATCGTCAGGAGTTGCTATTAATACAGAGTATTTGGATCTGGCAAGGCATACTAAAGGAAGCATACACACGATAGAGGAGGATATCACCGATCTTAGTAAACTGGTAGAAGGAAAAAAAATATCGATGGATAATTTTGATTACGCAGTACAGGGCGGAAGGTTTGTTAAGATTAAAAAAGCGCTTTAAACATTAAATTCAATAATTAAACTACCTTTAGTTTATGTCTGTCTTTTCAGGCTTTTTAGCCTGTGGAAAAAGACTTTGAATTATTAATTGCCGGATTTATTGATAACAAGATCGGGATCTCCGAAAATTTTATAAGTGATGATCTTGCAGAACACCTGAAACAAAATTTACTTTCATTACATACGCAAAATTTTTTGCTGGCAGCTGGCACAGGCAATGCTAAAAAGTTGACGCATAATACCGAAACAAGAAGCGATTGTATTTACTGGTTAGATAAAAAACATGAGAATCAACACGAAAATGATTTTTTTGAACGTATTGAGGATTTTATAAAATACCTTAACAAAAGCTGTTACGCCGGTATAAGCGGTTACGAGTTTCATTATTCCATGTATGAAGCAGGCAGTTATTACAAAAAACATTTAGATCAGTTTAAGGATAATAACGACCGGCAATATTCTATGATCAGTTACTTGAATGCAGATTGGAAAGAAGCAGATGGCGGTCAGTTGTTGGTACATCATTCTACAGGCGATCAAACGATCTCACCAACACAAGGCAAAACCATTTTTTTTAAAAGCAGTGAGTTGTTACACCAGGTATTAGTTACAAATAAGCAAAGAATGAGTATTACCGGTTGGTTGAAGAGAGAATGAGGATTATGTGTGGTAGAATGTTGAAGAAGCGATCTGACATTAAGTTCCTTCTCTATGTTTGAGATTGCTTCGCTATTGCTCGCAATGACGGTTTGCAATTAGACCATAGATTAATATTTTTTAATAATGCTATAATGTATAGCACTACTGTCAATCTATATCATTTATTTTTATAATGTATTTGGCGTTTTCGTCATTGCGAGGAGGAACGACGAAGCAATCTAACACACAGATTAATTATGATTATTGGAGGAGCGATATACATTTTAACAAATCAAAACAACACAGTACTTTGTACCGGTGTCACTTCAAATATTAAAATCAGATTATATCAACATAGAAATGGTACATATAAAAAGAGCTTTACAAGCAAATATGGCCTTAATAAATTGGTTTACTATGAAGTGTTTCTTAAAATTGAAGATGCGATAGCAAGAGAAAAACAGATAAAAGGAGGCAGTCGTAAAAAGAAAGAAGATCTTATTTTTTCAATTAATCCAAATTGGTATGATCTTTCAAAAGAAGTAGATGTTGAATGGTAAATGTTTTTTTTTTTTTTTTCTGTGTGTTAGATTGCTTCGCTATCGCTCGCAATGACGGCTAGCTCTCCTTCAGCATTAACTCTCTTATCAGCTTCACAGGTGCACTGCCGTAACTCAGGAATTTTTCGTGAAAGGCTTTTAAATTAAATTTATCTCCTTGTTTTTTCTTAAGCTCTTCGCGCAGATCATAGATCTCGCTATAACCTGTAAAATAAGAGCAAAGCTGCACCTGACTAAGCGATGCACGTTTCCATTTCCCTTCCGCTTCTGCTTTTTGTTGAAAGGCCTCGTTCATTAAAAAACTCAACGCTTCTTCCTTACTTAAATTTTTAGTATGAACACTGTAATCTAAAATTGTATTGCAGGTACTGCGTAAATTCCATTTGTAATACATCAGCCACATTTCGGGTGTAGCAGTTGTTGCACCTTCTGCAGCTCCATAACCGTTTTCCAGCATCATCAATTCTGTATACACGGCCCAGCCTTCAACCATAGCACCATTACCAAAAATAGATTTAATAATACTTGGCGATTGGTTAGAATAAACCAATTGCGTATAATGCCCTGGTATAGCTTCGTGTATATTTAAGATCTGCAAAATATAATGATTGTATTCACGCAAATAACTTTCAGCGCGCGCCTTATCCCAACCTGCTAAACTGCCAACATTATAATACGTATTTCCATTTTTATCATATGGACCGGGAGAAGAAATTGAAGCGCCCGCAGTGCCTGCCATATAAGCCGGCTCTTTACGCACTACCAAAGGTTTTGTAGGGTCAAGGGTAATAAGATCTTTTTTCTTTATAAATTCTACCAGCTCAGGAATTTGTTTTTCTATTGCTAATTGAAACGAATCGGGTTTAACGTGTTTTGCAGATAATACATCTATCATTTCGCGAATAGCAAGCATATTGTCTTGGGGCATTTTTTTATCTTTCAAATATTTTGGCCAAAGCTCTTTTGTAATGGCTAACATTTTAGCATGCAAGTCTTTTTTATGTTGCAAGGCTTTTTCATAGATCTTATCTGCCGTGTAGCCCGACACGATCTCAAACTCAAATTTCTTTTTAAATAAATCGGCGCCAATTCTAAAACTACGCGCTTGTTTATCATCTAATTGTTTTAACCAACTGGCATAATCAGTAATAGCTTTTATGGCTTCGGTAGCACGCGCTTTTAGTTCTACTTTTTTCTCATCACTTAATTTTGATCTTGTTAATGCCTCATTAAGATCGGTAGTAAAAACAGAAGCGCCACCAATATTTTGGTCGATCGCTAATTGCGTATGCTCGGCAGTTGGGTTTTTAATGTTTTGTTTTGCGGCATCGTAGTAAGCGGGAATGCGCGCCATCTTTAAATAAAAATTTTCAAGACGGGTATCTAACGAATCGTAATTGTTTGCGAGCATTTCTGCAAATTCGCCACAAACATTGTATGCTGCAGGATTCCATTCATAGGATTTAAATGTATTGAGCGACCAATCGGTTTCTTTAAACGAATTCTCCATCATATAATAATCGGTTTTATTATTATCTGATAATTTAGTTATATCAAAGCTCTTTAAAGAATCTAAATTAGCTTTTGCAAAGCCCAATAATTTATCCCTGTTCTGCTGATTTGGAATCGTTAAAATGCTATCGTATTTGTGATAACCAATGCCTGAGGCCCAGCCCGGGTATAATTTCCAGAGGGCTTCTACAAAATTTTCTTTGTAAGTATCAAAATGTGCATTTTGATCTGTAGTATTAGTTGTTTCGTTAGTTGCTTCTTTGTTTCCGCACGAAACAATAAAAAAGCAGGCAATGAAGACGAATAGTTTTTTCATATAAATAATAGAATTATAATATAATAAAAGAAAGCCTTATTAGTAAGTTCTATTTTTTAGGAGGTAAAGCAAAGGCGATAGCTTCGTGTTCAAAATGTCCGTTGTGTGATCCATCGCAAAAAGGTTTATTTTTTGAAAGTCCGCAGCGGCATAAAGAAACGATCTCTCTTCCACCAAGATCATAAGCGTTTCCGTTCTTATCTACGATCTCAAATTCACCTTCTAAACGAACAGAGCCGTTATTGTTTATTGTAATTTTTGTTTTTGCCATGGTTTTTAATTTTTTAAGTAGGCCTAAGGTACCTAAATAAATTGATAGCGCCTTTTTTATTTTTTTAATTGTTGGTTTGCAAACTTATTTTTTTATAATAGCTTAGCGTATCTGAATTATAAAAATGAACTTGTTATATAAATATTTTTTATCGTTTTTTTTATTTTGTTCGGGCTTGCTGTACAGCCAGTTTGATAAATTACAAAATTACAATGTAAAAGATGGCCTGGCGAGTTCTGAAATTTATCGTTTAATGCAGGATTCCAAAGGCTACATATGGTGTTGCGGTGATATGGGACTAAGCAGGTTTAACGGCTACGAATTTAAAAATTTCAGTTCAGAAGACGGTTTGCCCGATAATACTGTATTTGGCGCATACGAAGATAATAAACAAAGAATCTGGCTTTATCCCTATTCGAGTAAATTATCGTTTTATAAAAATGATAAAATCACCGCCTTGCCATGCGGCGATACTTTAGAAAAAATGATGAAATATTGTTTTATTACTTCGGTATATTTAGACAGTAGAGATACTATATGGTTAGGAACAACAAATAATTTTATTATTAAAATAAGCCCGGGATGGAAGACCAGGGATGTAAAAAAAATAGTGATTCCCGATGGAAAATATTTTTTTCATATTGAGAAAAATGGATTAATTTATGGAGGAAATAATCCTAAGGTGTGCATGATAACTGCTTACACTAAAAACTTAAAAAAGATTTTTAGCATTGACCCTGGTATTCTTAGGGACGAAAACATAGGAAATCCAAAGAGAGGCTATTTACGATTTTATATTATCCGGCTTTCTGATCGAACATATCTTGCTTCTATTAACGAGCATCTCGTAAAATTCAATTCAAAAAATGTTTTAAAAAAAACAAAAGAAAAGTCGGTAATCATAAATCTTCTGGAAGACAAAGATGGATCTTTTATAGTGGGCACTTATGCAGGAGTTGCTTTTTTTTCGAATGATCTTTCAATAAAACGTACCATTAAACAATTAGACAATAAGATCATTACGTCGTCTTGTCTCGATAAAGAGGATGGCTTATGGCTTTCAACCGAGGGGCAGGGTTTGTTTTATATTTCGCACAGAAATTTCGCCTATTACACTTCACAAAATGGTTTACCGGAAAGTAAAATTACATGCATAGGTCTTCATAATAAAAATGTAGTAATTGGGCATTTAGATGGTTCAGCAAGTTTATTATACGAAGATACTGTCTGCACGATCTCCAACGACCCTAAAACAAATACCTATGCTCAGGCAGGCAGACTTACAAGTATTCTTGATCTTAATGATAAAACGCTTGTTACTTCCATGCGTACGGTTTATTATTTAAAAAACAACAATCTTACCATTGTGCCTGAATTTATAAATCTGGCTTATAAAAAATTCATTAAAAGTAATAGCGGAAATATTTTGGGGCTGAGTTATGGTGAGTTATCCACTTACGATATAAACAAACCTTTTAAAAAAGCCGATTCGATGATTTTAAAATCCAGGACCGATAATTTTTTTGAAGATAGTGAAAATACGATATGGTTAAGCTGCGTTGATGGCGTTTACACCTATAAAAATAAAACGCTAAAATATTTGGGTGACGATAATCCGCTTTTTTCTTTTAGAGCATCGGACGTTAAGGAGGCAATTGATAAAAGTATTTGGATAGCTACAAGAGGCGGAGGGGTGTTGGTTAAAAGTGGAAATAAAATAAAGCAGTTTACGGAAGAGAAAGGTATTGCCGGTAATATGTGCAGGAGTTTGTTTATTGATTCGAATATAGTTTGGGTGGGCACAAATAAAGGTCTTACACGAATAACAATAAACGGAACGGATAATTATAGCATCGATAATTTTTATGCTAAAAACGGGTTATTAACGAATGAAGTAACTTCTATCATAAAACACAATAATAAATTATGGCTTGCGCATAATAGTGGTATTTCTGTTTTTGACGTAAGTAATATTAAGCCAAACAAATATCCACCACCTATATTTATTTTGCAAACTTTTGTAAATGATAGTTTGTGTAAGAAAGAGGATCTGGCGAAGCTTGAATATGATAAGAATCGTTTAACCATCAACTACCTTGGCATTTCTTATAAAGATGCCGGGCATGTAGAATATAAGTATAAAATGCTTGGTATTGATTCCAACTGGGTATATACAAATTATACCACGGTTAGTTATCATACCATTCCACCGGGTATTTACCGCTTTGTTGTTTCTGCAAAAAATAACGATGGTTATTGGAGTATTTTACCTGCTACAATTACCATCAGAATTTTACAGCCCTGGTGGAAAAGTTGGATATTTATTTCTTTTGCATTAATAGTATTTGGTTTATTGGTTGGCTTTTTGTTTAAACACAGGTTAAGTATTATAAAACAAAAAGAACGTTTAAAAGCAATTCAGCAAACTAAATTATCCAATGCCGAATTAAAAGCTTTGCGTGCACAAATGAATCCGCACTTTGTATTTAATGCAATAAATTCTGTACAGTATTTTATTACGAATAATGACCCTGTTTCTTCACAAAAATATTTATCCAAATTTGCCAAATTGATACGTTATGTGGTTGATAATTCTAAACCATTGGCCATTCCTTTAAGCAAAGAATTAGAAGCTTTAAATTTATATCTTGATCTGGAATGGTTAAGGTTTGAGAATAAATTCGAATATTCTATCGATATAAATAAAAATGTTGATGTTGAAGGTGTTCAAATCCCATCCATGCTTATACAACCTTATGTTGAAAATGCAATATGGCACGGCCTGATGCACAAAGATTCGAAAGGAAAAATAAAAATAGAGATAAGCAGATATGAAAATGTACTTTTTTGTGTGATTGAAGATAATGGTATTGGCAGAAAAAGATCGCAAGAGATAATTAAAGAAAAGAACAACAATTATCATAAATCCGTTGGCTTATCTATTACACACGAACGTTTGGAAGTGATCAATCAGCAACACAATACCAAGCTAACGGTTAACGTTATTGATCTTGAAGATAACGATGGAAATGGCATTGGAACACGCGTAGAATTAAATTTGCCATTTTATTAATTTTTTATAGATTAGCTGTATGATAAAGGCTATAATAGTTGATGATGAAGAAAAGAGCAGGGTTACTCTCAAAAACCTGGTAACACTTTATTGTCCAAATGTGGTCGTTCTTGAATTATGTGATTCTGTTAGTTCAGCAATTCTTGCAATAGATAAAGAAATGCCCGATCTTGTTTTTTTAGATATTGAAATGCCTTTTCACAATGGGTTTACATTACTGGAAAAAATAAAAAATCCTACTTTTGAAGTTATATTTACTACAGCCTATGATCATTATGCCATAAAGGCCATAAAATTCAGCGCTATGGATTATCTATTGAAGCCGATTGATTCTGATGAATTAAAAAGCGCTGTAAATAAGATAGAGTTTAGCCGCACTACTTCTGCAAGAGCTCTTCCTGATTTTGAAGTGCTATTATCAAACCTTAAGATAAAAGGTAATAATGCCAAAATAGCGCTTCCGACTTTTGATGGTTTGCAAATGGTTTCAATTAATGAAATAATAAAATGTAGCGCAGATGAGAGTTATACGCATATCGCTTTAACCAATAATACTAAAATAACCGTTTCGCGTATACTTAAAGAATATGAGGAGCTTTTATCCGATTTTAATTTTTTGAGGGTTCATAATTCATGTCTGATCAATCTGGCCCATGTGTCTAAATACATTAAGGGTGATGGGGGTTACGTTGTAATGTCCGATGGCTCTAGTGTTGAAGTGTCGCGTAGGAAAAAGAATGAGCTAATAAATAAACTCTCAATGGTTCAATTGTAAACCATTTATTTTCAAATCTTACCATCTATTACCAAAAATCTGCCATGTATTGGTTTATGATGTCGTCTTTCTTTTCACAAAAGTAATTTAGCCCGGTAAACTATCACCCAAAAATTAAGTTTACAGGATTTTGCTGAAAACCTTTAAGAGTAAGCACGAATAAATTATTTAAATCATGAAAAAATTAATTGTATTGTTAATTAGCTTTGTGTTTTTTACAGGCACAGGTTTTTCGCAAGGAAGATCGCAAAAACCCGGAGATCCAAAACAAAGTTCGCAAGGACATTGTGCAACAGATAACCTGCACATTTCATTAACTGAGCAAAGTCCCAGCTATAAGAGAAAATTGGACGAAATGAATGCCAGTTATCAGAAATGGGCTACAGAAAAAAGTACTGGTAACAAAGTAATTGGAGGTGGTAACAATAGCACTCAAACCTATACGCAAACAACTTTGCCGGTTATCTTTCATATGATGACCAATAGCTTAACCACGTCAACAAACCCTGCTGCCAGCGCTACAGACGCTAATTTAACCAAGGCACAAATACAAACAGCATTAGGTATCTTAAACCAATTGTTTGCAGGTACAGCAGTTGGTTCAAAAACAATTGCCGGTATGAATACCAATATCCAGTTTTGTTTGGCCGAAGTAGATAATTTTGGGAATGCCATTACAACATATACATACACTAACCCTACATTTTCTTTAACGCTTGATAATACAAATCAATCACAAATTACAGCTTTAAGTAATGTTGTACAAAGCACCGGAAAATTTCCACCAACTAAATATATTAATATTTATGTGGTAGAAGATATCGCAGCTCCTGTTGCAGGTTTTGCTTATATGCCACCGGCTCACGGTTCGGGCTTTGACGGAATTTACATTGAAGCACAATATCTTTTACCACCAACGAGTGGGCCAAATGACCTTACGTATAACATGACTGTTTTAACGCACGAAATGGGACACTATCTTGGCATGTTTCATACATTCGGTATTTGCACAAATATATTTTACGCCTGTTCGTGCAACAACAATAATTGTTTGTTTGATGGAGATATGGTTTGTGATACACCACCTGATTTTAGTCAAAGCCCTACAGTTGGTGGGTGTTTAACAGCTACAAATACCTGTACTACCGATGTTGCTGCGATAGGCGATTTGGCCACAATGCTAACAAGCGATGTGCCGGATCTTACAAATAATTATATGGATTATGGCGATTGGAATTGCCAGTATTCATTTACACAAGGGCAAATTAACCGAATGCATTTTATGATAGATGATCAGGTTGGGCCACGTAATTCGCTATTAAATTCATCAGTTTGTAATACGCTTTGCACGACTTCTGCATGCACGGTTAGCATTAATTCTATTACTACAACTTCTGTAAATTCTGTTCAGTTACTAAATTCATTAATTGGCCCGGTTGTAAATTATACTTTTTCAGGAACTACTTGCAGCGCTGTTTATAATGCGTTTAATTGGTCTCTTGTTGATCTTAGCAATAACAATGTTATTCAAACAGGAACAGGTAGTAATTTTCCAACCACATTTACGGCAACCGGAAATTACAGAGTTATTCTTATTTCATCTATTGCAGGTTCAAACCCACTTTGTTCGCAAACAGCGAGCTTAAATATTCAGGTATTACCTCCGGTTAATTGTCCAAATAATTTGGATATGACATTAGGTTGGAATACCGGTAACTGGCAACGAATAGATTATGAAGGTGGCTGGTCACATACAACAAACAACAGTCCAACGTTTACGCACCCAACGACTACACTAACTATACTTCCAGGTGCGGCACCAAATGGCACAACGCCATCCGATCCTTTTAGCTTTACTACAAGTATAGCAAGTGATGCTAATTTTCCTGGTGCAGGATTGCCGTATCCTGGCGCTACGGTAATGCGCGTTGGTCGTTTAATTACTCCAACAACTGTATTACCTGCTGGTAGTGCCAATTATGTAACCTATACGTTTACACCAACAAATGCCAATGCTAAAATAAGGGTGTATTATCTTGGGTTGAAAGAAAAAGATTTGGTTTCACCTGTTGCATATGATGCTACTTTCGGATCTAACGCAGGTGCTAAATCAGGTTTTGGATTTGTGTGTAATTACAATTATAGCAGTGTTTATACTCCAACAGTTTCTGTAACAAAAGGATTAACACATTCGGGCTATAGTGCATATCAATATTTTCGATTAAACGATATGGTTACAAATTCGGTAAACTCACCTACGTTTGCTCCTTTAACAATAGGTACTGCAACTTTTGATGCAATGACTTCCTGGAAATATATGGATCTTGATTTTTCAGAATTTGTTTGCGCTGCGCCTACTATTACCATTACTTTTTTTGCAAGGTCTGATGAAGCCACTACTCCGGGCATTTTACATTCATATGCTTATTTTGCTACACAATGTTTTCCGGCAATGCATAAGGACATTGATCTGAAGCTTGTAAATAAAGATATTTCTTGTATGGCAGATGTTGGGCAAAGCTGTACTTCGATGACCTTACCTCCACCAAATCCATACACATTAACACAAAATGGAAATACATATTCTACATTAATGGAGATCAAATTGCAGGAATCAAATGATGGTATTACCTATTCATCACCTGTTACTGCGCCTTATAGCCTTCAGTTTAACAGTTTAACAGGCCAACATGATCCTGTATTGAATCTTTGTAAAACAGCTGATGCATTTCCATATAAATATTTTAAGATCACTTACAACACATTGTGCCAAAGTATTACCAATACTGTAAGCATCTTCCAGGGATTTGTGCATACGATCAATGATTGTGCTCCGGATCCTATGTCGGGCGGGCATTTTACAGCAGCTCCAATTCCTATTGGAAGTGTAACTATTTCACCGGATCAATATCAGCAGCGATGTGGAAATGCTACATTAACTATTGGTCGTCCTTGCTGGTTAGCACCAACGGATCCGGATCCCGCCTATCAATGGCAAATAGGAGCCTGGTCTAATATATCTACCGCTACACTTGCTGCTCTAACATTATCTACTCCAAGCTATCCGTGTACACAATACAGGCGATTGGCAAAGTATGACGACCCTTATTGTAATACACCAACATGGATAGAAAGCGATGTTTTTTCTGTTACTGATCTAAGATATAATAACTTTGTTTACACGCCTTCTGGTCCGGATATTTGTGGCTATAGTCTTGCTACCTTTAGTATAACCGGTTTTAGAGACGCTTTTGATTTTTTATGTGACAAAGAGTTGGCAGCACAAACAGCAACAGCACCCGTTACCAATAGTGTCTCGTTTGCATTCTTTAGTAATCCGGGTTGTTTACCAAGTACTTCGTTAACTGCAAATACAGGGCCAAGTGTATTAACTTTTACTTACCTTAATACATTAACGTTTACAAACACGCTTAATTTTTCTTACACTTTTGATAATACAGGTATCTATACTGCCAATGGATTTATTTATGCTCTTGTAACTGTTACCCGTTTTGGTTGTACTTCTACATTTACAATAAGTAATATTCCAATAAAAATAAAACCATCTGCTATTCCTGGGGCTATTGCGTCGGCGAGCGCCATCTGTACAAGTGCTACTTATACAATTACAGGTGATAACCCCAACTCAACAGGATATTATTGGGAGTATTCTTACAGTCCAACTTTCGTTCCAACACTTACGGTATCTGCTGCCACTAATTCAAATTTAGTAGTTGCTCCGGGTACATTTACGGCTTATCCTGTTTATGTGCGACGGGTTGCAAATGGAACGGTTGTTTGTCCGAATGTTGCATACAGTAATACGCTTACAATAAATGGCGCTTCGGCTTCACTAACAATTAGTCCAAGCTCAAGTACGATATGTGCGGGCCAGAGCGAAACTTTAACAGCAACGGGCGCCACCAGTTACACATGGGCCTCGCCATCGAGTACGTCTGCATTAAATCCATACGTAACAACGCCAACCGTTAGTACAGTTTATACTGTTACCGGAGTAACAGGAGGCTGCACAGGTACTGCAACAGTGAGTATCTTTGTTAATCCTACACCAACACTAACAGCTGCAACTTCGGGCACAAATATTTGTTTGGGAAGTTGTTCTACAGTTACGCTTAGCGGTGGCCTATCTTATACTACAACTGCTCCTTCGTTTACGTCTAATGCCAATCCTGTAGTATTATGCCCTACCGTTACTACAAATTACACAATGACCACAGTAAACGCTTTTGGTTGCACACATACCAGAACCATATCGATCTTTGTTTTGCCTGCACCAACTATTACTGCAACAGTAAGTAGTTATACAATTTGCGCAGGCAGCACTACTACGCTTACAGCATCGGGTGCCGGTAATTATACGTGGACAGCGCCTCCATCTTTTTCTGCAACAGGAAGTCCTTTACCTGTTTCTCCAACTGTTACTACCACTTACACAGTTCAAGGTGTTAACCAGTTTAAATGTACAGATACCGAAACAATTACTATAACTGTATTGCCTTCTCCAACGGTGGCAATATCAGGAAATACTGTTATTTGTAAAGGCGATTGTAATTCATTTACAGTAACAGGTGGAGGCACATATAGCTGGAGTACTGGTTCAACTAATTCTGTACTATGCCTTCCAACGGGAGTACATTCTGTAACTGTAACAGGTATAAATGGCTGCACATCTGTGAAAACTGTAACTGTAACAACCGGCACAACACCTACCATTACAGCTTCTGCTGTTTTATATACTATTTGTGCAGGCAGCTCTACCACACTCACAGCTTCCGGCGGCTCATCTTATACATGGACAGCGGGATCGTTCTCTTCAACTTCAAATCCTGTAGTCGTAAGTCCAACTGTTACTACAACTTATACAGTAACCGGAACCAAAGCTGGCCCTTGCCCTGACACAGAAACAATTACCATAGTGGTAAAACCTAAACCATCCGCAACTATTTTAGGCGCACCAGTAATTTGTTCAGGTTGTGCAACTTTAACAGCAAGCGGAGGTGGAACTTATACATGGAGCACGGGATCAACTTTAACCGCAATATGTAGTAATACACCAGGAGCAGTATCAGTAACCGTAACAGGTGTAAATGGCTGTACCGCTGTTGCAACGGTTACCACTGTAATTGGTACTGTGCCAACATTAACAATAAGTGCCACATCATTATCTGTTTGCCCTGGCAGCACTACCGCATTAACTGCTTCAGGAGCTACTACCTA
The DNA here is from genome assembly GCA_943369995.1 of Chitinophaga pinensis. GTDB lineage: Bacteria > Bacteroidota > Bacteroidia > B-17B0 > Aurantibacillaceae > Aurantibacillus. The sequence goes on along the minus strand of CALRPF020000007.1, from coordinate 39,017 downwards.
TACATGGACGGGACCGGGAGGTTATTCAACAACAACCAATCCGGCAGTTGTAAGCCCATCAGCTAACACTACATATACCGTAACAGGTCAGGTTCAGGGTGGTTGTAGTAGTACAAAAACCATAACTATTTATCATAAAAAGCCGCCACCAGCAGCTATAACGGGTGGTACAGCAGCCTGCGGACCGTTTACTACAACATTAACTGCCGGCACCGGAATTAGTTATCAATGGAGCACAGGAGCATTCGGTTCTACAGTTTCGGTGAGTGTATCAAGTCCTACAACGGCTATTACTGTTACTGTATGGGCAGTAAACGGTTGTTCGGCTGTAGCTACAACAACTTTGTATTCCTGGCCAATTCCAACTCCTACTATTACAGGTAACACAAGTATATGCGCGGGAAGCACCGCAACACTTACATCTTCATCGGCAGGTTTAGGCGGTAGTTATCTTTGGAACACTGGTTCTACAGCTGCCTCTATTACTACAAGCCTGGGTGGAGTGTATACAGTAACGGTTACTAATTTGTTTGGTTGTAAAGGAAGTAAGTCGGTAACGGTTACCGTATTGCCGTTGCCTAATGCAAATATTACCGGTAGCTTACAGATATGTCCAGGACAAACAACCGTTCTTACAGCTACAGGCGGCGGAACATATTTATGGCATACAGGTGCTACAACATCTACATTGCTTGTAAATACAACCGGTGTTAAAACCGTAACAGTAACCGGCGTTAATGGTTGTAAAGCAGTTAAATCAGTTACAATAACTGTTCCAATAAATTGCCCTCATTTACCTGATCTACCGATTGGAAAAATCGTATCTCCAGCATCATCATCTGTATATATATATCCAAATCCTACAACACAATCATTTAATGTAGGAAATGGTTCGGATGTAATTATGGTTGAAATTTTTGATTATACCGGAAGATTATTGAAACAGGTTTCAAAATCAGAAAATGCAGCGTTTAATGATATTGATATTAAACAATATGTTCAGGGTACTTATTTTATAAGAATAGTTACTACGGATAATACTTTTAGTTTATTTAAATTGATTAAAGATTAAATTCAAATCACAAAATAAAAGCCCATCTGAAAAGCTGGGCTTTTTTAGCTTTATACCGGGTATTATTAAAAACCACCAATTGTTTTCTAAAAACCACCATTCATTTATTTCTTGTTGTTTAAGAATTTTTGACACTATACATTTAATGTATTAACCAATTAAAACAACAGATCATGAAAACAAAGCAGATCGTAGTTTTAGCAATAACATTATTGCTGAGCTTAAACATTAAGGCGCAACCTGGAAATTATTGTAGTTTATTACCGGGACCACTTACAGGCCACTGGAGCGTGCCAATGGGTGGATTCAATTTTTATTTCCCGGGGCAAGGTGCACCAAATACAAATGCAATAGGCGTTGGATATGCATGTTCAGCAACATTCCCTGCAAAATTTAATGTATTGCAACAGTTTAATCCGGTTGGTTCTGCAACAACTGCCGCAGGGAGTTTTTTAAACCGTGATGTGGCTTCTGCTTCCGGTTCTGTTTTTAGAGGGGTTGGCGCAGGTTGTGATATAGTGCAAATTCCAGGTAATATTACGCACATAGGTGGAGATTTTAAAGCAGCAGGTGCTTATAGTAATTATGGGGTTAAAGGTACTGCTGCACCGGGTACTTCAAGTACAGCTTTATGTGTAGGTGGAGATTTTTCAACTACTGTTTCAAATCCAGCCGGAAATAATTATGCCGTTAAAGCAACATCAGCAAATAATGTAGGAACAAGTTTTGGTGTCCACACACAAGCAACAGGATCAGGAACATTTAATAGTTACGCTATTTACGCTATTAATACAGGTACAGCGTCTAATAATAAATGGGCTGGCTGGTTTCAGGGCGATGTAAATTTTACAGCAAGTCTTTATTTGGCAAGTACGCTTTGGATAACTTCAGATAAACGCTTTAAAAAAGATATTGTGAGGATTGAAAAAGTAAGTGATAAATTAAAAAAATTAAATGGCTATACGTATCATTTTAAAACTGATGAATTTGAAGGGAAAAATTTCACCTCGGCAGATCAGATAGGTTTAATTGCGCAGGAAGTTAAAGAGGTTTTTCCGCAATTGGTAAGTGAAGATTCTAAAGGTTATTTAGCGGTTAATTACCAGGGAATGATCCCTGTTTTATTGGAAGCTGTTAAAGAACAACAAAAAGAAATTGAAGAATTAAAAGCACTTGTAAAAGCCAATAGTTCTGCAAATGTAGAAAGCGCAAGAATAATTGGTAGTGTGGAGTTAAGTGATGCTCCGTCTATTATTTTAGAGCAAAATGTACCAAACCCATTTGCAGAACAAACTTCAATAAGCTATAGCTTAAACGATGGAGTACAAAAAGCACAAATTTTATTTTATAATGCAGATGGTAAATTAATTAACTCATCAGATCTTAAAACAACGGCAGGCAAAGGACAATTAAATGTTTTTGCAAGCGACCTTAGTAATGGTATTTATTCTTATACATTAGTGATTGATGGTGAGATAATTGAAACAAAACGCATGATAAAAAACAAATAATTTTTACAAACATAAAACAATAAAAAACTCTACCAAAAACGGTGGAGTTTTTTTATTTCACATACTATAATTCATAGCAATAAAAATATATACTATAGAGTACCTTTGAAATGTAAATGGATAGAGAAGAATTCATAAAATTAAGTTTTGAAGATAAAACTGAATTTCTTTGGAAATACGCTGAGATAGTATCTGAAAAAGTGTATTATGAATGCAATATTACCCTGTTTTTACTGGATGGTTTTTACGTGGAAGTTTTTTATAATCGCAATTTAAACGAAATAGTGGGTATTGAGATCCAGGAAAATGATCAGATTCTTTACGAGTACGTGAAAGATCTTGATCTTGGGGAAATTGTAAAATTATTGCATTGATAAACCGAATTTAATTCCCTCTTTTTTATAGAAGAATATAGGTTGAGGCTTAAAACCCATTACCAACGCCATTATTGTTTCTTGGCTGTCTGTCCGGCATTCCCGGAATATGTTTCATTTGATCTTCATCTAATTCCGATTTAGGTTGAGTGCCACTTTTAAATTTCTTAAATGTATAAGTAAGCGTGAACATAAAATAACGTTTCAATACTGTTGTGTTATAATCTTCAGTATAATTGCCGGTAACTGTTCTTCCAATACTTCTGTTCTGATTTAAAATGTCAAATACCGAAACTTTTGCTTCTAAAGATCTGTCTTTAAAAAATTTGTAACCAGCATAAGCATTCCATAAAGAGTATTCCTGGTTATAACTCTGGCTCAAACCACTGTAAATAGTGTAAACTACATCCGTATTAATAACAAAGCCATCTAAAAATATCCAGTTCAATTTAAAAGTTGTTGCCTGGGTTATATAATTATTATCAGATTGTTTTTGTACCGAGTTTTTTACAATGTTATATGTTCCACTATAGCTTATCGAAAAATCAAGATTCTTGCTCACATTACTTCCAATGTAAGCACCACCATTTAAAGCGTAATTATCAGAAGTATTTAATTTATTGTAAATAAGCGATGGCGTATGATTATATGTTACGCCTCCATTTACATTTAAATTACTTTTAATAGCTGCAACAGGAAAACCGTAAACAAAAAAAGCCCGGGCTGTATAATAGCCATTTAAATTTATAGGTTTTGTATATTGACTTCCCGCTTTCACTTCGTAACCCTGTATAACCGAATCTGATGCAAGAATGTAAGTTGCATTACTAATATAATTATCTGTGTAAGTGCCGTTCATAAACAACATGGCGTTGCGTGCTGTTTTTGAATTAAAACCACCGTAACGAATGTTTAAATTATTTTCGAATGTTTGGTTAAGTTCTGGATTGCCCGTTTTTACAAGTAATGGGTTAGATATATCGGCCACATTTTGCAATTGAGAAATGGATGGAATATTTGTTGAGGTGCGATAATTAATTCTTAAATTTTTTGCTTTACTGAATTTATAATTTAATCTCGCATTTGGTAAGATGTTTTGAAAGTTTCTATTCACTTTAAATTCTAAAGGAAAAGTTTGTAAGCCATTTAAGGTTGATTGTTGTGCATCTACACCAAAGCTTAAGTTGAGTTTATCTTTTTGATATTTGTAGCTTAAACCGCCTTTTTGTGTTTGATAAATATTAGTGTATTTGTTAGATAAGGCACTATTAACGTTAAGATAATCGCTTGCAAGCGAATCGTAATCATTTGTCTCCTTATTGGATAACCCTTCTGTGTAGGAAGGATTATAGTTGATCTGCAATTGTGCGTTTTTATTTAATGGTTCGGTATAAGAAAGATTGGTCGATATTTTTTTGCTATTGCCATAGGTTGTAAATGTTTGATCAATTACCGAACTAAGCGTGTCGTCATAAATGTTTTTAGATATATAAGCACCATCATTATTTTTTTCTGTTAATTGTGTATTAATACCTAATGAAATGCTTCTTCCTCTTTTTGCAAACTTGTGTTGGTACATTAAAAAATTAGAAAAATCGTAACCAACATTATTAATGTTTGAATATGTGTTTGTATTACTTAAGAATTTGTTATCGAAAACACTATTGCTTGCCGTTAAATTACTTTTTGAAACATTGTTTTGAAAACTAAGAACTGGTGAAAGTGTTATTTTATTAGATGAATCAATAGTGTATTCAAACCTAAAATTAGCGCGATGATTTCGATTTATAACCCGGTCATCATTTAGTTGTTTATAGATAAGGTTATTATCGGTAAAATAATTACGCGTGATATCAGAATGGTTTTTGTTATCGGTATAATTAAAAAAGTAACTACCCGAAACGGTTATTTTTTTACCCCAGGCATCGCTATAATTTAATCCCGCAGCTTGTGTAGCGCTATTTCCATTTTGTGGCGATATTAGTAAAGCCGATTCGCCCGAATTACCTCCACGGCCAGATCTTCCTCCGTTGCTGCCAGTATTACTCATAGCGCCGGTTATATCGGCCGTGCTAAAATTTTGCTGGTTAATATTATTCGAAAGTAACAACAAAGAGATGCGTCGCTTGCTATTAAAGTTGTTGATGGTGGCACCACCATTATATCTTTCGTCGCTACCATAACCTCCATATACTTTTCCAAAAGCACCAACGTTCTTTCCTTTTTTTGTAACAAGGTTTATTGTTTTTTGCTCATTGCCATCGTTAAATCCTGTAAAGGCAGATTGGTCGCTCATTTTATCAAAGATCTCTACTTTATCAATAATATCTGCAGGTAAATTTTTTAATGCGGCATTGGCATCTTCACCAAAAAAAGGCTTGCCATCTACCAATACTTTTTGAACTGCTTCTCCATTTACTTTAACACCGTTGTTATCAGAGGTAACTCCGGGCATTTTTTTAATAAGATCTTCTGCGTTGGCATCGGGGTTGGTTTTAAAACTATCTGCATTAAATTGTGTTGTATCTCCTTTTTGTTCGCCACGTATCTGTGTTGTTTTAACTTCAACTTCTGCAAGGCTTTTAGCGGTTTCTTTTAAGTTTAATTTTCCGAGAGATAAAGTTTTCTCGCTGGTTGTGATCGTTTTAAAAACATCACTAAAACCAGGATAGTTGAATTTTAAAATATATGTTTTTTTCGTTTCTAATGAAATATTAAAATTTCCTTCAATATCAGTTGAAACAGCGGTTACAAATAACGAATCAAGCGTACTTATTTTTATGATCACACCCGGAATTGCCTCTCCATTCTTATCACTAACATTTCCAGATACAGATGTTTGAGCAGTTGCACAAGTGGTGAAAATAAAAATATAAAAAGAAACGAAATATTTTATTTTTAGAAGCATTTATTTGTAAGACTTGAATTTTTGTTTTATTTAAAAACTAAAAATGCCCGAAAGGTGTTCAATTAAAAGATTTGTTTTCTATAAACTCCTGAAATTTACCTTTGTATTGATCTGCAACGGATATTCTTTCTTTATTTATCACAACCTGGCTTCTCTCTACAGATTCTATTTTATCTAAAGCAATAATGAAAGAACGGTGAACGCGCATAAATTTTTCTCCAGGTAATTCCTGCTCAAGCGTTTTTAAGCTCATTAAAGTTAAAATTGGTTTTGGCTGAGAGCTTAGCCAGATCTTGATATAATCTTTTAATCCTTCAAAATAATAAACTTCGTTTAAGTTAATTTTCACTTGTTTGTATTCCGACTTAACAAAAATAAAATTATCATTTGTAAACCCCGGTCTTTTTTCCTCATGTTTAGCAATGCGTTCCAATGCTTTAGTCGCAGATTTTAAGAATTCCTGGTAATTAAATGGTTTTAAAAGATAATCAATCGCGTCTACTTTAAATCCATCAAAAGCATATTCTTTAAAAGCAGTTGTAAAAACAACTTTTGTATTAGCCGAAAGTGTTTTACTGAAATCTATTCCATTAAGATCGGGCATTTGTATATCCGAAAAAACAAGATCTATTTTTTCGGTATTCATTATTTGCAAAGCCTCAAACGCACTGAGGCATTTGCCCTTGAGCTCAAGAAAAGGTGTTTTAGTGACATAATCTTCTACCAGATCAAGAGCATATGGTTCGTCATCAATAATTATGCAGCTTATTTTTCGCATTTTTATCCGTTATTAATCTGTATAAACTTCAAGCATAACTTTAAACAAACCATTTTCAATATTTGTTTTAAAAGTGTGTTTGCGTGGATAGGAGATATTCAACTGTTTTTGCAAATTCTTCATTCCAATTCCCGAACCGCTTTTATCGTTGTTGTTTTTTGGAAAATTTTTATTCTCGGCAAAAAAGGTAATTTTCTTTCCTTCAATGATCAGGTCGAAAATTATTTCGGAATTTTGAGTTGCAGAAACACCATGTTTGAATGCGTTTTCGATAAGAGAAATAAAAAGAAGCGGTGTAATAAGGTAGGTATCCGATACTGAGGGAAAATTTGCCTTTACAATAGTTTTGTCAGAAATTCTTAACTTCATTAAGTTGATGTATTGCTTCATAAATTCTATTTCATCGCTTAATTTTGCTTTTCCGGTTTCTGTATCGTATAACAAATAACGCATAAGCTTTGAAAGATCGTGCACTGTTTGTTGTGCCAATGAAGGCGAACGTTCAATTAAGGCATAAATGGTGTTTAACGAATTAAAAAAGAAATGGGGCTGAAGCTGGTATTTTAAATGCTGTAATTCGGATTTTAAAATCTCTTTTTCATTTTCTTTTTTTTCTGCTTCGGCCTTCGCCCATTTTTCTGTTGTTTTAACAGCAAAAGAAATTATTATTGGTATAAACATCGATATAATGTCCTTATACACAAATAAGCGTGTTGGTTGAGGTATGTGCTTTGAGCCATCTATAGTTTTTACCGGATAAATTAAGTTTAAATACTCTTTTACTTCAACGTGAACCCATGTAAATATCAATATCAAAGTAAGATTAATACCAATAAAGAGAATAAATCTCTGTTTGAATAATCCTTCGTCAATAAGGAAAAAATAATTTAAGTAGAAGATGATCGCGTAAAACACCATGGGAATCCAGGTAAACTTTAATTGCCTCACAAGATCAAGTGTATTGCTACTCGAAAGAAAATAAGGAAATAGCAGCAATAATAACCAAATAAGAACATGAATGGTTATCTGAAAGGAGGTCTTATTTCTGCTGCTTAATAACATAGCCTAAAAGTCGTAAAAAGAATCGAATTTAAGCTATAGAATAGAAGTTTATGCTTTTTTTATAGACGGGTAACTTTGGAGGAAAAAGCAGGAAAAAGAGCGCGACGAAAATATACTACCCATAAGTACATAAAAGAGCGCTCTCTTTCGGTGTATTAGGAACACTTTAAAATTCAATAAAATAATGTAGTGTAAGAACTGAAATAGAAGTTTGCCTTATTTTTATAGATGATAAAAGGCATTTTAATTGTATAAGCTGAAGCGGTTTTCTTAAAAAATCGACGTATTTTTAAGCGTAAATGGTAAGAGATAAAATTTTTCGTTTTTTTTTAGGATTTATTCTTTTAGTGAGTTTTGCAAATGCACAAACAGCAAAATATACATTGGCAGATACCCTAAAAGGTTCAGTTACAGGGCAACGTTCATGGTGGGACGTTACACATTATGATATTCATGCAACATTTAATGCTTTAGACAGCAGTATAAAAGGTTCAAACAAAATAAGCTATAAGATAATTTCAGCTTACCCTTATAATCCTGGAAAAGAACATGAGAATTTTTCAAGCATGCAGGTAGATCTTCTTGAACCCATGAAAGTAGACAGTGTGATACAAGAAGGCAAAAAATGTGAATGGACAGGACGTAAGAATATGATATTTGTGTCGTTTAAGGCAGAGCAAAAAATAAATGATAAAAAAGAAATAACGGTTTATTATCACGGCAAGCCACATGTGGCAAAAAATGCACCGTGGGATGGGGGAGTGATTTGGGCAAAAGACAGTAATAAAAACCCATGGATCGCAATTGCATGCCAGGGGATGGCCGGAAGTGTTTGGTATCCTTGTAAAGATCATCAATCCGATGAACCCGATAGTTCTTCTTTATCTATTACCGCGCCAAAAGATCTTATTTCTGTTTCTAACGGACGCTTACGTTCAAAAAAAATAAATGAAGATGGAACTGCAACTTATAATTGGGCAGTTGTAAATCCAATTAATAATTATAACATCATTCCTTACATCGGGAAGTATGTAAATTTTAAAGATACTTTTAATGGAAAAGGAGGGATTCTTGATCTTGACTTTTGGGTATTGGAAGGTAATTTAGAAAAAGCAAAAAGTCAATTTACACAAGTGAAACCGATGCTGCGTTGTTTTGAGAATTGGTTTGGAAAATACCCTTTTTATGAAGATGGTTACAAATTAGTGCAATCACCTTTTTTAGGAATGGAGCATCAGAGTGCTGTGGCTTATGGCAATAATTTTGTGAATGGTTATATGGGTCGGGATCTTTCGCATACAGGTTGGGGTATGAAATGGGATTTTATTATTATTCACGAATCGGGGCACGAATGGTTTGGTAATAACATTACTGTTAAAGATGTTGCCGATAACTGGGTGCATGAAGGTTTTACCGCATACTCTGAAAATTTGTTTACCGAATCGTTATACGGAAAAAAAGCAGGAGCAGAGTATGTAATTGGTACCCGAAAAGAAATTCAAAACGATGAGCCTATTATTGCCGATTATAATGTTAACCGCGATGGCTCTGGCGATATGTATTATAAAGCTGCTAATATGTTGCACAGCATTCGTGCGATCGTAAATAACGATAGTTTATGGAAAGCGCTTTTACAAAATTTAAATAAAACGTACTGGCACCAAACAGTTACTACAAAACAGGTTGAAGACATGATGATCACTTTCCTGAAAAAGGACCTTCAAAAAATATTCGATCAGTATTTGCGCACAACGCAGGTTCCGGTTTTAGAGTTTCATCTTAAAGGCGGAAAGGTTAATTACCGCTGGAAAAATTGCGTGAAAGGATTTAATATGCCCTTAAAAATAAAAGATGGCGATAAAGAAATCTGGCTTCAGCCAACTGAAAAATGGCAACAAATAAATTATAAAAAAACAGATCTGGATATAGATGCCAATTTTTATATTGGTAAAGAAAGATTAAAAAAATTTAAAAAATAGGTTACCAAAGCTCATAATCCAACACCGTGTTTTCCATTCGATATGTGGGCGATTGTTTGCCGTCTGATAAACGATACACTTCTTCCGAAACAAATTTTTGTAATTCACTTAAGGTTATTTTTTTATCCGCATTAAGATCGGCTTTATAGTTCTTCATACCGTTTAACAAACAATGTGTAAATAAACCATTGTTCCATTTCTCGCCTTCAAAAGCGGCTTCGGTACCACCGGCAGAAGAAATTATAGTTGCTCCCGAATTTTGTCTTAGATCAGAAAAAACCGCTTTCGACATTTCTAAAGCCGTACTTTGCGCAAATGTAGTTCCCGCCAAACGTATGGCGCGCGAACTGTCTTTTTTTGTTTTGCTTTTATCTTCTGTTTCAAGCGGTAATTCTTCGTCTACCTCTCCGCTAAAACAGGCATCAATAAACATTAGTTTTTTTAATGGCTTCATTTCTCTGAAAATATTCTCAAAGCTCTTATAAGCAACCGAGTTTATTTTGGGATCAGTAAAATCTGTGTAATAGGTTGGGAAATAATAGCTCATATCGTTATCTAAATAACCATGCCCCGCGTAAAAAACCATCACTACATCATTTACACCTGCTTTGGCAAAAAAGGTATTGAGGCTTTTAACAGAGTCGGCAGTAAAAGATTGATTAAATAATTTTTTCACTTTAATGCTGTTGAATGATTTAGAATTAGACATATTGTTGGCCATATCTGTTGCATCTTTTACTGCATAAGCAAGATCGAATTTATCATTCTTAAACTTCTCGCTAGCAATAACAAGTAAATAAAGATCTGCTTTTGTATTGGATGTATTATTATAATAACGTGTTAAACGCGGACTTTCTAATCCCTGATCATCTTTTAAAATAAATTCAAAGCGGTTAATGCCGGAAGAAGTTTCAAAAGAAATATTTTTATCAAGGCGCGAACTTTGTTCTGCTGGAATATCTTCGGTAAATATTTTTGTCCCGTTATTGTACACTTCCAGTTTTGATAATTTATTTTGCCCTTTGTTAGCGCTTAGCGAAAATTTTACAATACCCGGTTTTTCTTCCTGCATTTTAATGGTTTGAAAAGTGGGTAAGGAAGCAAAGTTAATTTTAGCATTTGGCTTAAATCCTAAAACGCGCATCCGTTTTAAATAGGCTGTTTCATAAGCCTGTATCATGGCACTATCAGAGCAGCCAAAAGCTCTTAAAACTTTATGAGGTTGGTTTAAGTATGCGTCAAATTGCTCGAAACTAAAGATCTCTGACTGATATTTAAAGCGGATACTTTTTATAAATTCTTTGGATCCTAAATAATGGAGGTCGGAAGTAACAAGAAAAAAATTGTCATCTTTTGCATTAGCTAATTGTCCGATAATTTCTTTTTTGCGAAGATCAACAAATGTTGCCAATGAGTTTATAGAGCTTGTAACAATAAGACGGTTGAGCTCTTCTATAAAAAAACAATTAGGCATCGAGATCTTAAGGTCTTTAAGATCAATAATAGAATCTCCTTTTTCATCGAACACTTTAAAGAAGTCACCAAATGGATTATTCAATACAAAGTATTTTCCATTATCACTTGCGGCGTGAAAGGAAATAATCTCGTTTGTTTTTATCAATGTTTTTGAATATGTTTCTTTTCCTGTTTCAGTTTCATATTCGCTATACATGGTTTCGTAACCTTTTGCAGATTCTTCACCTGTTGCATATTTCACATACCAGATTCCAATTAGCTTACCATCATTTTTTATTTTAAAATCGTATGGATAAAAAGTTTCTGCATAATCACGAACGATCTCTTTTTTAAGCATATCAATTTTTACGATCGCGGTTGTAGACATATCTATTTCGGTGCCATTAAAATTTTTCTTTTTAGTTATTTGCCCGGAAGTGTAAACGCTTTTTTCGTCAGGGCTTATCTCTACTTTAGCAGTAACCGACCAATTGGCACTTTCATACTCAACTTTTTTTGTTTTACGGTTTATGATCTTATATTTCCCACTTTCGGGCACAAACACAAGGTTTTTTGTAAAATTAATGATCTTATAGATCGGTGAAGCGGCAAGCGAGTAAAGACCTTCATACTTTTCTTCCTGCATGGTTTTTAAATTTAAAATATGCAGGCTGGTGTAATCTGCGTAATAAAATTCTCCATTCATAAAGCCCGAAGTTGTGGAGTAAACATTTTTCTTAATAGTTTTGCCGTATTTTTTCTTGTTAATGTTGTAGATCGTAAGATTTAATTTGTCAAATGATTTGCCTGAATTAACAACAACTTCGGAATCATTAAGAAAAAAAACATTACTGATATAAGCAGAATCACTTCCTGAAATGTCTTTTAACTCAGCATATTTTGAAAAATTAGTAAGATCCCAGAAAAAACCCGATGAAGAGCCGTTTGTATAGAGCCAGCGTTTATTTGGACTGATGTGTGCCGAGTAAATAGAGTTACCTATGCTTGGGCGTTCGGAGATCAGTTTAAGATCTGCCGGATCGTATACTCTCAGGGCTCTGTAAGGAGAATAGCTATTGGCAACCATTCTGTTTGCTCCCGGGGAGAGTTTAATGCTAAACGCAATACCTTTGCTTTGACGGATTGTTTTTTTTGTTTTAAGGTCAATAAACTTAATTCCTTTTAAAGTGGCGTAAACCGCCAAGCCTGGTTTTGCGAGATAGTCAATATCATAAACATATTCATCTTTAGAGAAATTAATAGTGTCGGGCTTGGTGATTGAAGGTCGTTTATTAATGTCTACCAATAATTTTTTATCATACAGGCCATAGCTATCGTATTTGGGCATGCGTACTTCGTGCACTATTTTTTCGGTTTCAAGATCCAAAATAAAATATTTGTTAGAAGTAAAACAAAAAGCCAAAGAGTCGCGCACTTTTATTTTAGTAAAAGTTGAACCGTCAGAGATCACATCACTTGTTTTTGAAAGATCATCCAATGATTGTTTTATCAAAGCAGAAACGGTACCTGAAGTTTTCGCGAGAAGTACTTCATTTTTTTTGGAGAACAAACAAGAGTGAATCACATATTCTGCAATGGGAAAGGCGTGCGAACTAATGGCTGTCTTTTTTTCAATATCGTATTTTAAAGTAAAAGAGCCAATGCTGGCATAAATTTCGTTTTGCTTTCCTGTAAAGAAACAGCCGCCAATTGGTAACGAGGAATAATATTCACTGTTTGGAAGCCCTTTTATTAATTCAGCCGTTGTTATTTTTTTTAGAAGGTTTAATTTTTGGCTAATAAACGAAAAAACATACAGATCACTATTTATAGTAAGAATAATAGAAGTGCCATCTTTACTAATTGATAAATTTTTTGCGCCATAACTAAGATCGTATTCATCTATTACTTCTGATGTTTCGGTATTTATAATTGAGAGTGCGTTACCGCAAACGGCAAAGAATTTTTCGTTTGGAAAAAATTGCACAAAATCGTAATAGCTAAAGCCTGTTTCTTTTGGAATAATTATTTTAATGTCTTTAAGTTGCCCAAAGCTTAAAAGACTAATAAAAATAAATTGAAATATAATTTGATATCTTCTCATAATAACACCTATCAAAGATAAATTTAATTATGAAATAATCTCAGATCATTGAATAAACACTTTTTTACTTACAAAACCTTTATCGGTGTGGATCTGAATAAAATAGATGTCTTTATCAAGATTTGAAGTGTTTAAAAAGCCAGTATTTGAAGTGAGTATTTTTTGGCCCGAAAAATTATAAACCTCCAATGAATTAATTTCTTGCGGAGATGTGAAAATAAGTTTATCGCCTTTGTTTACGGGATTTGGATAAACAGAAAAATTACTTTCAAAATTATTTTCTTTTATACCAACACTCGTATTTTGGTGTATCACACCAATGGCATCAAGGTCAAAACCGCCACTGCCAAAGCCTGTGGGCCACGGATCGTTGATCATGTTATTGTAACTGTCTCTTTTTGCGTAGGCTTTATTTACAGAGCCAACCACATCAATTATTTTTATGTGGGTTACGGCATTTACATTTATGTTTGGGTTAGCCGCCAGTTCCTGAAGATCGAATGGTGTGCCGTAGCCGCTGCGATATTTACCGGCAAGGTTATTTATTTTTGTGGGATCTGTAGACCCAAAACTTCCGGTTTGTATTAAGGTATCAGTTAACGAATGCGAAGCAAAACGCACAAAATTAATTCCATCGCTGCTTACTTCAACTAAGGCGAGTTCTAAAAAAAAATCATCAAAACTATTTTCAAAAACAGCAAAATCAGGACCCGTGTCATTTTTTATAGGATACTGAAAAGTGCAAATAGCGGTACCGCCGTCGCCCAGGCTTACAATGGCATTAGACATTGCAATGCCTAAAGCCATTGAGCTGTCACCCGCATTGGAATAGCCTAAAGATGTATTTGATATATCCTGATAACCTCGCGTTACTTTACAAGCTGTTGCCCAATTTACAAATGCGGAGCTGTCTTTGTGCATTGCTGTAGTACCGGGTTGGCCAACAGCGGGAGCATATGTTTGTGCGATGGTTGTAAAAGAAAAAATGCAAAGAGCAATAGACAATTTTAAGATTTTAGATCTAAGCATTTTGGTTGAGTAGTTTGTTTTTATATTCCTGGTAGTATTCCAGTTTTAATTCTTTAAGACAATTGTTACATACACAGGTAGCAGCTTTTGAGCTAATATAATCTTGTTCTTCGGGTGAGATGCGAATCTTCATGCAGTCGCACTGGCTAATATCCAAAGGTTTACATGTAAAAGCTGTTCCGCAACGGACACAGTTTTCAGGCGTATATTTTGTAGTAAAATAGTCCATAGATGTTTATTCTTTAATCCAGCCTACTAAAGTTAACACGTCTTCAGAGTCAACATTCTCCCAGCCTTGTTTATTGGCATTCCAAACTGCCATACCTTGTTGGTAGCTTTCCGGGCCAACAACTAATTCCTTTACAAGCGAAGCAATATTGTTTTCTGTTTTGAAATTTTTTGGCTGAAAATGATATTTGCCCACATCTTTATCATTGAGCTTAACTAAATGGCCATAACTATTGGTTTTACATTCGTAGCTAAACCCATCAGTTGGTTTTGTGAATTGAAGATCGGTTACAGTATTTGCCGACACATCTACTAGAATTTGTTTACTGCCAAAAAAGAAAAGGGCCTGCGTATTATTTATTTTTTGTATTTGCGCATTTTGCGCATCGGGCTTAACAGCAACTTTGCCAATTAACGAACTGCTTTTAGATTCGATGTTTACCTTAAAGAAAGATATCTCGGTATTTTCTTTATTAAAATTACTGTAAACAAAATTTGAATTATCAAGCCAATACATTGGTGGATCTGGCACACGGCCTTCTTTAGTGCCCGACTGACCGTAACCTGCATCGCTAACCAATAAAATTTTTGCTTTATTTTGAGGGTAGAAATTTATTTTAAAAGGCGCGGTTGTTTTATCAAACTCTACATCCTGGCCAACTTTGGGTTTGAATAACAAATTTTTTACCTCGCCATATACGTTCGTTTTAAAATTATAAATCGAATAATATTTTCCTTTAAAAATATCGTTTGTATAAAAAATAGCGCTGTCGTTACTGCAACGAATTAAGTTGGCGCGACCATCCCATAGAACTTTTTTCTCCTTAAGATCAATAATATTTCCAATACCGGTAATTAAATAACGGTTATTGTACAATGTGTTAATGCCAAGATCAGTGCGGATATTATCTTTTCCGTCTTTTTTTCCACTAACAGTCAACAACTCCGTACGCCCTGTATAATGTCCATTCAAAAAATGGTACACCATTATTTTTTGTTTGAACTCTGCTTTCCCCGTTGGGTCAACATGTACAACTACCAAACCTTGTTTTACTTCCTGTGCAATAAAAAAATTGCCTGTTAAAAAAAATAAAATAAAAGTAAAGATTTTTTTCATTTTATAAATTTTTAAAAAAATCAAATAACAATCTTACACCGTAGCCTGTTCCACCTTTTCCGCGATAGCTGTCTTTGCCTGTAAGGAAAGCAGGGCCTGCGATATCTAAATGGTAATATGGATAATCGGTATACTTCACTAAAAATTTACCCGCGGTAATAGCACCACCATAAGGCCCACCAAGATTTTTTTGATCGGCAATGTCACTTTTCATTAACTCATCATATTCATCCCAAAATGGAAACTCTGCAATGCGTTCGTGTACATTAAAACCACTGGTATATAATCTTTCTTTTTGCCTTTGTTTTGCAGTGCCCATTCCAACTATACCAAATGAGCCAATTGCTGCAGCTGCGGCGCCTGTTAATGTAGCAAGATCTATTGTTAATTCAGGTTTGTAACGTTTGGCATAATGCAAGGCATCGGCTAAGATCATTCGTCCTTCAGCATCTGAATTCAACATTTCAACGGTAGTGCCGTCCATCATGGTAATAATATCGCCCGGCGCAAATGCATTAAAGCCAGGACGATTATCAGTTGCAGGAACAAGACCAATTACATGAATATTTAATTTTGCTTTTGCAATAGCATACATCGCGCAACCAACAGCGGCAGCACCAGCCATATCGCATTTCATCATATCCATACTATTTGGTGTAGGTTTTAAGCTTAGTCCGCCGGTATCATAAACAACACCCTTACCAACTAAAACATAAGGGTTTTTATTTTTTGCATTTTTAGGTTTATACTCCATAATGCTAAATGTGGGTTCGTCTACACTTCCTGCATTAACAGCCAACAGACCACCCATTTTTAATTGTGTGATCTTTGTTTTATTTAAAACTTCTACACTAAAGCCGGCTTTTTTACCCATGTCTTTAAAAGCGTTGGCAAGATCGGTTGCATTTAAAATATTTACAGGTTCGTTAACAAGATCCCTTGCTTTTGACGTTGCATCAATAACAATATTTAAATTATCTACGTCGGTTTGTTTTATAGTGCCAACAAGAGTTATGTTTTGCAAACTGTTTATCGGTTTTTTTGCGCTTGTTAAATGGCGATTGAATTGATAGTTGGCTAAAGCAAGGCCTTCGGCTGCTGCAATAGAAAGTGCTGTTAATTTTGTTTGGTTGTAAACAACAACTTCTTTTTCTTTTAAAGCGTTAACAGCATCTGTAACAGTGGCAGCATGTTTACGTACTTTTTCTTTTAAAATATTTTGATCTGTTTTAGAGCCGATAACAATAACCGATATAAATCTTCCCAAATGATTTAAAGAAATACTCTTTTTATCTTCTTTTTTTAGTTCTGATAAAATATACTCACTTACATCTTTTGGAAGCGATAAATCGTTAGCGTTTACGAATTTATCAGTAATAATTAGTAAATTAGAACTAGAGGCTAGCTTACTTTTTAAATTTATCTGGATCATAACAGGTTTTGGTTGCGTACGAATATACGAAATCAAAGATTTAAATCAAATATACGGGCATCTAATTGGGTTTAGGCATTATTTAGTTAAAATGCATAAATTTGGGCGTTTATAAGATCTTTTAAAAATGAATTTTTTACTGGTTTTTATTGGTGGAGGAGTGGGTTGTGTGCTAAGGTACATAATAGGTTTAGGCGCAATAAGAATGGTTAGCTCTTTGCCAATTGCGACTTTTGTTTCAAACGTGCTTGCTTGTGTTGTATTTGCATTTACCATGTGGATAATTAACAACAAAATTGTTTTAAACGTTAGTGATAACGGATTCGCTGCTACTTTAAAACTGTTAATTTTAACAGGTTTTTGCGGTGGATTAAGCACTTTTTCAACATTTGGTTACGAAACTTTTTTAATGCTAAAACAGGGATTGTTTGTTTACGCTTTTTTAAATATTATTTTCAGCACATTAATTTGCCTTTTTATTTTTTACATTTTTAACAGGCAAGCCGTTTAAAAAATATGGATTTTAATAAACGTAAAGATCTTGTATTTATAATCCTTGCCGGATTTTTTATTACAAATGCTATTGTTGCCGAATTAATTGGCGGAAAGCTTATTCAATTCTTTGGCCTTTTTACACAAAGTATTGGTATTATTTTATGGCCGGTTGTTTTTATTTTAACCGATCTTATTAATGAGCATTATGGAAAGCAAGGCGTTCGCAAACTTACGTATATAACTGTTGGGTTAATTGCGTACACGTTTATTTTAATTTCTATTGCATTAAATATTAAAGCTGTTCCCTTTAGTCCTGTTAATGACGAACAGTTTAGAGTTGTTTTCGGACAAAGTCAATGGATAATTGTAGGAAGCCTAATTGCTTTTTTTGTTTCTCAGTTAGTGGATGTTTACGTTTTTTGGATATTCAGGAACAGAACAGGTAAAAATATGATATGGCTGCGCGCTACTGGCAGCACTGTTGTTAGCCAGCTTGTAGATACTTTTATAGTGCAATATGTTGCTTTTGTATTACCAGGTAAATGGACGACGGATGAATTTATACATAACGCAAGCTGGGGTTATTCTTTTAAATTATTGATAGCAGTTTGTTTGATCCCTTTTATATACCTTGGCCACTTTCTTATAAATAAATATTTAAAACGGGATGATGACTATACAAATAGTTAAAAAACCAGCTTGCCCATAAATTTACTATGGGATTAAAGTTTAACTTAGGCATTGCATTTTAACATGATTACTTACACATTTTTAGCTATAATAATCGGATTTTCTATTTACTGTTTAATGAACAGGAGTGCAATGGATAAATATATGTTTCATCCATATTCAATAAAGCGTAACAGAGAGCACTATCGTTTTTTAACGCATGCATTTATTCATGGTAGCTATATTCACCTGGCGTTTAATTGTATTGGTCTTTATAGTTTTGGTCTGGCTTTGGAAGAAGGATTATTTCCAGATCTTTTTGGCCCAAAATTGGGAAAAGTGTATTACCTGGTTTTATTTACAGGAGGAATTTACGCTTCATCGTTTACCGAGTATTTTCGAAATAAAGATAATCCAAGTTACTCATCTTTAGGAGCAAGTGGTGCAATATCCTCCATAATGTTTAGCTTTATAATGATCAGCCCTTTAAGCAAAATGACCCTGTTTACAATTAAATTACAGGGCTGGATCTTTGGGATATTATTATTAGGTGTGAGTTATTATTTGATCCGCCGCAAAAAGACAACAGATTATGATGATAATATCAGTCACGAAGCACATTTTTGGGGCGCCTTATTTGGCGTGGCCTTAATGCTGATCTTAAAACATGATATTTTAGAGCAGTTCATTAGCCAGATCAAAAAATATTTTAGTTAGTAATTCAAAAAAAGATCCTGTAAATGCTTGTGATTTGTAATTTATTATTAATTTAGTATAACCTATAAATCATGAAACAACTATTTTTGATCGCATTTTTTGCGGTATCCGTATTTTCCACTAAAGCGCAGTGCATTCGCATTTATGTTGCTCAAAAAGTAAAAGGAGTAGAAATTCCAATTGAAAGAAGGGAATTTGAAATTACCATTAACGATACCATGAAATTGAATCTTACTTCAACAAGTGATGGTTTGTTAGGTAGAATTTCTTTAGACAGAGGTACTTATAAAGTAAAACTTCAAAGCGAAGAATATGCAGATGCCACCGTAACGGATGTTGTTGTGGAAGAATCGCGCTCAAATAATCTTACTGTTAATGTGGTGTCTTTAACGGCAGCGCAAATAGAAGAAAAGAAAAAACCGAAATAGTTTGACAGAACGCTGATGACGTTGATTTGATAAGTCTGCACTTGGTTTTAATTTGTTATACTGAAGAGCGGGGGGCCTGCGTATTAGATTTATCCTGTCATCGAAATGACAAAACTCCTATTTATCAAGGATCTTTTTGATCTCAGGTTTAAAGTATAAACTTGATTTTAAGATTTTACCGTCTTCTCTAAAAATAGGTTCACCTTTTTCATCGAGCTTGCTCATATTGCTGCGATGGATCTCATCATAAACTTCTTCGATCTTATGTTGAAGACCGTGTTTTAAAATAGTTCCAAAAATAATGTATAGTTGATCTCCTAAAGCATCTGCGATCTCTGTAAGGTCGCCATTTTTACAGGCTTCAAGGTATTCTTCGTTCTCTTCTTTAATTAAGTTATAACGTAAGGTATAATCTTTTTCATCTATTAATTTCATTTCATCAGCGTTGCCAATCTTAAAGATGTTATGAAACTCTTCTACCGATTTTATTTTTTCGTATAACTTACTCATAACAGATTATTTTTTCTTGCCTTTACGTTCTTTGTATTCGTCATTAAATTGAGTAACGATCTGGTCGGTAATATCTAAAGTGGCATTCCCTAATAACATGGTAGGTACGGCATCACTGTAAGATAAAATATAATCGTACTTACCATTATTCCATTTTACTAAAAAGTCTTTTACGTTTTTTTGGAAGGAAGCGTTTTTTTCACCAATGTCTATAGACAAATTATCCATTTGTATTTGTTTGTTCTGAGCTTCTTTTTCTATGGCCTGTATTTCTCTTGCTTTTGCTTCTAATTCGCTTTGTGGAGCAATGCCGGCTTTTTGTGACATCTGAAACTCCTCCACCTTTTTTTGATATTGCATGCTTAAACTCTCTACACTTGCTTCAATGCTCGATTTTTTTCTTTTGGATTCTGCAATAAGATCAATTACTTCTAAGCTTTTATCATTTAAAACATCAATATTTACAAAAGCTATTTTGCCTGTTGGTGTATTTCCTACCGGCGTGCTTACAGTTTTTGTTTCAATTGCTTTTGTATCCTGTTTGGTTTCTTCAGTGCTTTCGGTTTTTTCAGGCGCAGAGCTACTCAAATCGTTTACCTTGTAAAATAAAAATCCTACTGCGGCTATCAACACAACATTAACTCCAATAATAATCTTATTCATTTAAATTTAATTTTAATACAAATATAAAGTTACCTTATGGTTTAAACAATAGTTTGTGCTTTGGTTTATGTACCATTTGTAAATCATTAACACTTGCTTTGCTTCGGGTTTGAATATAGTAATAAATGTTATTAAATGTTATATTTTCTCTATAACAATTTGTATTTAATTCGTTCCGGCACCAGCTATTGTAGTCCAACACATAAGTAGAATCTAAAGGTCTGCAAAAATGCTGAACATAGGGTGGAAGCTGATCTAAAACGTTTTTTGAGAATTTGATTTCAACAACATTTGTATTACCGCTTTTAAAATTTGCCGAAAGATTATCCGGCCAAAGGCTATTTGGGTTAAAGAACGGCATTACCCAAAACAAAACTATTACAAGGTAAAATAACGGAAATTGCAGTAAAAGGGTAGGGCTGTAATAACGTTGTTTTGTTTTTCCTGAAAAAAGTAGAAATAACAAAGGGATAAACGTGATGTTGCAAAACCACATGGCATAGTTTTGATTAACATGCGTTGGAAATAAAAAAATGATAAGCAATACATGAAATATTAAAGCAAAAGTAATTGCTAAATACCTTACCACTCTTATTAATAAACCAACGCCAATAAGTATAAGGGCGTATGGCGTAAATACACCTATTTTTTTAATGAATAAGAACTGCCGTTCGCTCATCATACTTTGCAGGGGCGAGATCAGGTCTGGAAAGTCAGTTTCAATAAATGCAGAGTTTAGCTGGCTTATTCCATTAAAGATATAAATGGAGCAAAAGATTAATTGAAGTATAATAAAAAAAGAAGTGAATTTATTGGCATCGTCAATACGGCCGTTATAAAACATCAATACAAATAAAAATGCGCAGTAAATGTAAAACCAGGGCTGCAGGCGGTTCATGTCAAAAATTACCATTACAGTTGCCAGTAATAAAGCAAGAAAAATAAGCAGGCGGTGTTTTTTTAAAAATAAAGAGCCAAGAATGAATAATACAAAAAAACTAATAAGAATATAATCGTAGGGCGCTTTAATAGATCTGATTTCGAAGGCGGGTGTATATGGAAACAGGCGCTCTCCGCCCCATAAATTTAAAGTAAGAAATACTGAAATAATTAGTGATACGCACACCGTAACTCTGATCAATAACAAGCGCTGTGGAATGGGTATTGAAAGTCCTTCTATCATTTATGTTTTAGCTTACCTGCCGAGTAAAAATATTTTGAATAATAGGTTTCGGATAAGCTGTTAACCAATACACCGCGGGTTGTGCTGGCATGTACAAATTTTTTATCGCGCAGGTAAACACCAACGTGTGTTATAGAATTACTATTAATCTTAAAAAAAACAAGATCACCTTCTTGTGCACTATCAATATTTAATTTTTCGCATTCTTTATAGATCTCACCTGCTGTACGCGGCATTTTTTTACCATAAACCTTATCAAATAAATTAATAGTAAAGCAGCTACAATCTACACCGGTTTTTTCGCAACCGCCATATTTGTAAGGCGTACCATACCAGTCGCTAATAAAAGAATATAATTTACTGTCTTTTATTTCCTTATTGGTAAGGCCCATTTTTTCTTTAAGAGCAACTGAACCCGTTTTTACTTCTACTTTTGCTTTGGTAACAGTTTTTACCGAATCTTTTTTATGCCGACAACCATATCCTATTAAAAGAATACAAAAAACGGAGATTATTTTTAAGCCGGAAAAGCGCATTACTATAAAAATACATGAATACCGCAAGCCTTTAACGGCAAGTGGTAGTCAATTTTAGACATAGACCTGTTAATTACGCAATAAGAATGTGAAAAATGTAAGCTTGAAAATGTAAAATATTGGGTTGTGATATAAAAATACATCTTCCATCTGCCATTTTACCTTTTACATCTAATTTTAACTATGTTTTAGTATTAATTTTCCCTATTTTTAGAGCTTCTAACCCTGTTTTAAAATGGATGATCTTACGTTGAAAACAACCGTGAAAACCAAAATACCCTTAGATACCCTCAAACGTGCCTTTTCGCTTATGTGCACTGCCAAAAGCATGACTGAGCTTTATGAGGCAAATAAAGAAATTACTGCAAAATACGTTCATGCTACGAGCCGCGGCCACGAGGCCGTTCAACTGGCTTTGGGTTTACAATTATTGCCACAGGATTTTGTGAGCCCGTATTACCGTGATGACAGTATTTTACTTTCTATCGGTATGCAGCCATTTGAACTGATGTTACAGCTTTTAGCCAAGAGAAACGACCCTTTTTCAGGCGGAAGAACGTATTATTCGCATCCAAGTTTAAGAAGGGATAATATGCCTAAGATTCCGCATCAATCAAGTGCTACGGGCATGCAGGCCATTCCTGCCACCGGCATTGCTATGGGTATGCAATATATTGAAAAGAACAGCATGAGCCCCGATTACAAAGGTAACAATCCGGTTTCGGTTTGTTCTTTAGGAGATGCGAGCTGCACCGAAGGCGAAGTTTCGGAAGCCTTTCAAATGGCGGTTTTAAAACAGTTGCCAATTTTATATTTTGTACAGGATAACGAGTGGGATATCAGTGCACATGCAAAAGAATTCCGTGCTCAGGATATTACCGAGTTTGCAAAAGGTTTTAAAGGATTAGAAACAAGAACCATTGATGGCTCTGATTTTATTGTAAGCTATAATACTATAAAAGAATGCCTGGAAACTATTCGTGCTGAAAGAAGGCCGATGTTGATTCACGCAAAAGTGCCTTTATTAAATCATCATACAAGTGGCGTTCGCAAAGAATGGTACCGGGATGATTTGGAAGAAGCTGCAAAGCGCGATCCGTTACCTCGTTTAAGAAATCAATTAATTATAGCAGGTGTTGACGCACCGGAGCTGAAGAAAATAGAAGACGATGCCAAAGCTTTAGTAGAAGCAGATTATCAAAAAGCTTTACTGGAAGAAGATCCAAGGCCTGAAGATCTTTTCTTACATGAATTTGCTGCAACACCAATTAACGAAGAAAAAGGCGAGCGCGCACCAAAAGGCAAACAGCCTACGGTTATGGTGGATAGCGCTTTATTTGCCATAAGAGAATTAATGAGTAAACACCCCGAGTGTTTATTATATGGACAGGATGTTGGAGCACGACTGGGCGGGGTTTTTAGAGAGGCTGCAACTTTATCGCAACAATTTGGCGAACACCGCGTGTTTAATACACCCATACAGGAAGCATTTATAGTAGGGTCAACAGTTGGTATGAGCGCTGTTGGTTTAAAACCAATTGTTGAAGTTCAGTTTGCCGATTATATATGGCCAGGCTTAAATCAATTATTTACAGAAGTTAGCCGCAGCTGTTATTTAACCAATGGCAAATGGCCGGTAAGTATGATCCTGCGCGTGCCAATTGGCGCTTATGGCAGCGGTGGACCCTATCACTCAAGTTCAGTAGAAAGTGTATTGGTAAATATTAAAGGAATTAAAATTGCGTATCCAAGCACTGGTGCAGATCTTAAAGGTTTAATGAAGGCCGCTTATTATGATCCTAACCCTGTGGTGATGTTGGAACACAAAGGCTTATACTGGAGCAAAATAAAAGGTACCGAAGATGCCAAAACAATTGAGCCAGATGAAGATTATGTTGTTCCCTTCGGAAAAGCGCGCCAGGTAATTGATGCTTCGGATGAAAATATAAAAGCCGGAAAGTCTATTAGCATTATTACTTACGGTATGGGTGTGTATTGGGCAAAGGCGGCTGCTAAAAAATTTGATGGCCAGGTTGAAATTATTGATCTTAGAACATTAGCGCCTATTGATGAAACTGCAATTTTTGAAAGTGCACGTAAACACAATAAAGTAATGGTGTTAACCGAAGAGCCTGTTCATAATGGTTTTGCACAAAGCATCGCGGCACGTATCAGCGAAAATTGTTTTCAGTTTTTAGATGCGCCCGTTAATGTTATTGGAGCAGAAAATTTACCTGCCATTCCTTTAAATTCAACTTTAGAAAAAACCATGTTGCCAAATGCTGATAAAGTTGAAGCGGCAATTGAGAAACTTCTTTCGTATTGAAATTTCCTAAGAAGATAGCTGAGCTTTTGCTGGTTGTGGCATTGCTGTTGCCGCATCTTTTTTTAAATATCCGTCATACGCAAGATTGGGGCGATGATTTTGCTATGTATTTAATTGAGGCAAAAAATATCGCAGATCATAAACCTGTTGGCGAAACGGGGCACGTCAGCAATCCACGCGTTATGCTTGGTCCGGTTAATTACCCGGTTGGTTATCCATTACTAATTTCTCCACTTGTAAAAAACGGAATTGATTATTATAAACTCAATTTGTTACAAAGTGTTTTTCTCATCATCACTTTAGTATTTGGTTTTATTTTTTTGAGAAATTATTTTTCACGCACTGCCAGTATTCTTATGACGATGATATTGGCCTATAACCCGTCTTTAATGGGTTTTAAGATAGAAGTACTTTCTGATATTGCCTTTTGGATGTTTTTAAATAGTGTTATTCTTTTAGTGTTAAACAACAGATCGCTTTTAGGAATTATTTTGATTGCTGTCTTAACGGGTTTCTCTATTCATATCCGTTCCATTGGCTATGTTTTAGCTTTAAGCACTTTGTTGTTTTGGCTGATAAATGATCTGAGAAACAAAACGCTTTTCGCTGAATTTAAAAAATACGCCATTTACATTGCTACATTGTTAGTTGTTTTTTTCGGAATAAAAATTTTATATCCTGTAAGCAGCGATTATCCTTTTAGCGGAAGCCGGATCAGTGCAGATAGTATTGCTTCGCAATTATCTTACAATGTTGCTACACTCGGCGAATATTTTAAATATTACAGGGTAGAGGATTATTATTTTATTCCTCTGCTATTTGCTGCACTCTTCATTAGTTTTTTACTGCTTGGGTTTATTTTAGAGTTAAAACGTAATACTTTTTCTTTTTTAAATATTCTCACCGCGCTATCTGTTGGTATAGTTATTGTGTATCCTTTTGGTGACGCAGGTTATAGGTTGATCTTGCCTTTGATATTTGTTTTCTCTTATTATTTTATAATTGGTTTCGGACAAACACTTTCTAAATTAGAATTAAGAGGTAAAACAGCTGTTGTTATTGGGGCTTTTATTTACATGGGCACCTATATTAAACCAAATGCAGAGATCCACGAAAACGGGTTTAAGCCGGTTGATGGCCCTGTAACAATAGAGTTTGCGCAATTACTTAATTTTATGAACGAAAATAACATTAAGCATAAAATGATAGGTGTTGATAAATCACGCGCGCTGGCTTTGTACTCGGATAATAAATTTGCATCGTTAAGCGATAGTTGTTTTGCAAAAGATATAACAGATCTTAAACTGGATTATGTTCTAACGCATTATTCGCAAACATCTGACCTTAAAAAACAATTGGCAGATGCCGATACAACAAGATTAAAAAGCATTTACCACAATGGTGCTTTTAAGATGTATGAGGTACGTAAATAATCAAATCCGAAAAAATTAAATTCATTTATTTTTGTTTTGGGCGTGCCCCTAAGGGTCGCGCTTTACGCTCCAATTTTTTTGTTCGTATCCTCACAAAAAAGATTTCCACTACAATCGCTCACGCGACAGTTCGAACATCCGCCAGAGATGCGGAGGGTTTAGCTCGGGCGAGTTTTTTCTCGCCCAGCCGGAGCGATAGCGAAGCCCGCAGCAGCCTGTTAAGGCGCCCAAATAATACTTAAGATAAAATCTTTTTAAATTTTATGGTCTGTCTCTCCCAATCAAATTCGCTTTTCCCAAAAGAAATTGAATAGCTAATTTCACATTTTTATCAATGGATATTTCGGCTTTAAGATTAAAAAGGCATCTTATTTATTTTTCCCACTTTTTGGATATTCATTCATAATTTCTCCTGCCTTATTGTATTCAATGTATTTGGTGTTATGTCCTTTTTTCCAATAGTAAGTGGCGTGGATCTGTCCGGTTGAAAAGTAACATTTGTTTAAGCTATCTAAGTAAGGATAGTCGTTGTGAACCTTGCCTCTGTTTGCCTTAACAAAGTCATAACTCTTATAATAAGCTTCATAAACTAAAATCCCATTCTTGTAAACAAAATTGCTCTTCAGGAAGTTTTGATGAAATGTAATAACACTTCGAAGTATTTCTTTGTCAGACATCTGCGCTGATCCGAATTTATTTAATGGGGCATGATGATGAAAAAATGATGGACCATTTAGTAAACCGTTAACAAATGTAATGGTATCATTTTTAGTTCTTAAATAACCGGTCCCGTTTACTAGTGTTGAAACAGGGATGTAACTTTTCCCGTCGAATTGTTGTAATTGATAAATTTTTTGATCCTTGAAAGTAACAACCTCTTTTTTGGAGTAATATCCATTGGCAATTGTATCATTAAAATATTCTGATTTAAATTTTCGGGATCTGATAGTTAAGTCGTTTGACCAAAAATATTTGTCATTAATTTTTTCAGCGCTATGTGAACCAATCCCTTCTTTGTCACTTTGAAAAGTACCAAAAACTAAAAAGACTATAAAATTTTTTAACATGTATAGAAGTAAAAATACAAAATATTAATGATAATGTTTAAGGCTTATCCCTCCCATTCAAATTTGCTTTTCCCAAAAAAATTGAACAGCCTGCTTCACATTTTTATCAATCGACTCTTACGTTTTAAGGTTGGCGATGTACCTTATTATTTCTTTTTGAAGTGAAAGAGCTAAGTTCTCGAAAACTGTTTTTGCTTTGTTATTTTTATCAACTGCTGTTTTTTAATTTTGGATGAAAAGCAATCTTTCTTTTCTCCGGAAGGAATTCTATTTTTATGGAAACAAACTCGCCAATAAAAGAGGTAAAAATATTTCTCCTAAAAATTGTAAAAAGATCTCTCCAAAGGCTGCAAGTATTTTATTTTAGATTTACTTCTGCGCCGTTCTGTAAAAATAAAGTGCTACAAATGAGAAGATAATATTGGGCGTCCACACGGCTAATAAAGGCGGCGCAAAGCCCGTTGTGGCAATGGTTGTAAAAATGTACATGAACATAATGTAAATACAGCTTAATAGTAAACCCAGCGCAATTTGTAAGCCCACACCACCACGTACTTTGCGCGATGATACGCATACGCCAATGATGGTTAAAATAAAAGTGGCAAACGGAAACGAAGTTCTGCGGTATAATTCTACTTTAAAGAAATCTATCTTGTTAGATCCTTTTAATTCTTCGCGAATTATGTATTCTTTAAATTCAAAATAAGGCATAGTTTCAATTTTACTTTCGTAACGGTTCATATCTACCGGGGTAAAAGCAAGTGTTATTTTTTTTGTGGCGTAAAAATTGTTTATCTGTTTAAAGATGGGTTTGCCTGTTTTTAAAGTGTCTAATCTGTCCTGCGCAATAATTTTTCTTTCATACACATTCACTAAATTCCATTGCCCGCTAATGCTATCCCAGGTCATGTTATCGGCACTTAAAAAATAAGTCTGTTTGTTTTTAACAACATCTTCAACACTTATTTTAAAAGCGGTTTTTAATTTGTTGTCATAACTTTCCATATACAACAAACGGTTGGGGCCAATTTTTTTATGAATGTTGTGCTCATCATTATTATAGTTATTGTTGATCCATTTATCTTCAAACCCAATTTTTATTTCTACGGCTCTGGGTAAAATAAAATGATTTAAGATCAACGAAAAAAACGATAAAATAAAAGCACCAATAATATAGGGCCGCATTATTCGTTTAAAGCTGGTACCGCTGCTAAGTATAGCCACAAACTCGGTTTGGTGCGCCATTTTAGAAGTAAAAAATATTACTGCAATAAAGGTGAACATTGGACTGAACAAATTGCCGTAGTAAGGAATGAACATCATGTAATAATCAAAAATGATTTCGCTTAACGGAATATCTTTTGTTGTGTAGGTCTGTATCTTTTCTTTGATATCAAATACTATAAATATTAATAAGATCAGGGTAATAGAAAAAAAGAACGTGCTTAAGAACTTTTTTAAAATATATCTATCCAGGATTTTTAACATTTATAATCGTTGTGCTAATTGAATCACCATTTTATTTTTCCATTCCATAAAAGAACCGTCAATAATACGCGCACGTGCTTCTTTTACCAACCGTAAATAAAAACCTAAATTATGAATGCTTGCAATTTGCGCGGCTAAAATTTCTTCGCAATGCACTAAATGCCTTAAGTAAGCTTTGGTATAAACTTTATCTACAAAAGTAGTTCCGTTCTCATCTAAAACAGAATAATCGGCTTTCCACTTTTCGTTCTTAATATTAATAATGCCTTTTTCTGTAAATAATAAACCGTGACGCGCATTACGTGTTGGTAACACACAATCAAACATATCAATACCTAAAGCAATACATTCTAAAATATTTACCGGTGTGCCAACACCCATTAAATAACGGGGTTTATCTTTTGGTAAAATATTAGTCACTACTTCCGTCATGGCATACATTTCTTCTGCGGGTTCGCCAACGCTAAGGCCGCCAATAGCATTTCCAAAACAATTTTTAGATGCAATAAATTCTGCCGATTCAATTCTTAGGTCTTTATAGGTACTGCCTTGCACAATAGGAAATAATGCTTGTGTGTACCCGTATTTTGGTTCTGTTTCATTAAAACGTGTAATGCAGCGATCGAGCCAACGGTGCGTTAAGCCTAAAGAATTTTTAGCATATTTAATATCGCAAGGGTAGGGCGTACATTCATCAAAAGCCATAATGATATCTGCGCCAATGGTACGTTGAATATCCATTACGCTTTCGGGCGAAAAAAAATGTTTACTACCATCAATATGGCTTTTAAAAGTAGCACCTTCTTCGGTTAATTTACGTTGATTAGCTAATGAAAATATCTGGTAACCGCCACTATCTGTTAAAATAGGCTTATCCCAGCCATTAAATTTATGTAAGCCGCCGGCACCTTCAATAACATCAAGTCCCGGACGCAAATAAAGGTGATAGGTATTTCCTAAAATAATTTCCGCTTTAATATCTTCTTTTAATTCGCGTTGATGAACAGCTTTTACAGTTCCGGCTGTGCCAACAGGCATAAAGATTGGCGTTTCAATAGGGCCGTGATCTGTTTCTAAAACGCCAACACGGGCTTTAGAATTTTTATCGGTATGAGAAAGAGTAAATTTCAATTTTTAAAGATAATATTAAGTTGTAAAGTTTAAAAGTTTAGAAAGTTCTAAAGATGTAGGATTTTAAGTCTAAAGCCTTGAGTCCCTCGTCATTTTTCACTTGAAGAGCGTTTTAAATAATGTTAATACAGCTGCCATATTAGGAAGCGTATGGTCGGCAATAACAAATTTTTCGGGGTTTTTTGTTCCGGGATCGGGCACTGCGGTTAGTTGCATACGTGCTGCTTTGGCTGCAATGGCGCCGGTTACAGAATCTTCAATAACCATACATTCTTCGGGTAAAACCCCAATATTTTGTGCGCATACCAAAAATACTTCGGGATGTGGCTTTCCATATTTTAAATGCTCTGCCGAAACAGCCGAATCAAAATCATTCTTTAAGTGAAGCTTGTGTAATACTGTATTCATCAATCTTTCAGAAGATGAAGTAGCTAAACCTATTTTAAGATCTTTCTCCTTACAAAATTCAAACAGATCCAAAATACCTTCAATGGCTTTGCCTTCGGTATCAATTAAGTCAATTAAATTATCCATAATAGCCAGCTCAATTTCGGCGCTCGTAAATTTGGTCACCGAATGGTGTTTTACCCAAATATCTACCACTTCGTTTATCCGACGCCCCATGGTTAAGGCACATTCTTCTTCGCTAACAGGCATGCCAAATTGCTTAAACCCCTTTACCATGGCTCTTCTCCACAAAGGTTCACTATCAATAATCACCCCGTCCATGTCAAATATTACCGCTTTTATTGCCGCCTGCATTGTTAATTATTTTGTTTAATAAATGCAAAGATATCTTATTTTGCCTCTTGCAAGGCGAATAACTTTGCAGCTATGCTTTTTCCTGAATTTAAAGAACTGGGTTTGCCTGAGTTGTTGACTGTTTTTGCCGGTCTTGGATTTATCCTCATAATTATCAATTATATTTTAAACTGTTTGCCCGCCGGTTTATTAAAAACTACGCGTATTACAAGCAATGAGAGTTTGGAACCGATCTCAATTGTTATTTGTGCAAAGAATGAAGATGAGAATTTAACAGAATTTCTTCCAAAAGTATTAACGCAGGATTATCCAAACTTTGAAGTGATTGTTGTGAATGATTGCAGTTGGGATAATACCGAAAATGTGATTGACGAATTTGCCAAGATCTTTCCAAATCTAAAAAAAGTATCTATTAAAGAAGATGCCTATTACAAGCACGGGAAAAAATTTGCCATCCTGGTTGGGATAAAAGCTACCGCACATAATAAAATGCTTTTTATAGATGCAGATTGTTATCCGGCCTCTAACCAATGGTTAAAAGAAATGGCCATGGGTTTTGCGGCGCCAAAAGAAATTGTTTTAGGTTACGGTGCTTACGAAAAACAAAAAGGTTTTTTAAATAAATTAATTCGCTTTGATACGTTTATGATTGCCACCAATTATTTATCGGGCGCTATTAAAGGCAAAGCGTATATGGGTGTTGGCAGAAATTTAGCATACACACGTGAATTGTTTTACAAACAAAAAGGCTTTTCGAATCATTACCATATTAATTCTGGCGATGACGATCTTTTTGTTAACCAGGCTGCAACCAAAGAAAATGTAAATGTGGTAATTGATAAAAATGCTATTACCTATTCTTTAGCCAAGAAAACTTTCCGCGAATGGCGTTTACAGAAGGTAAGGCATTTAAGTACGTCGCCATTATACACCGCTTCGTCCAAAACTAAGCTGGCTTTCTCTTATTTTTCTCAATATTACTTTTACTTTTCGTTAATTGCATTAGCAATTAGTTTAAAAACGCTGCTTTTAATACCAATAATATTGTTGTTAAAAATGATTTTTCAGTGGATATTTTTAAATAAGATCACCAAAAAGTTAAATGAAAAGGATCTTTTAGCCGGAAGCGTGATATATGAGTTGATTCTTTTATTTATTTATCCTATCTTTCATATAGCAAAACTCTTTAATAAACCCAATAAGTGGACGAACTAGAAAATAACGAGCAGCATCTTACCACCAAAGCCGTTTATGACTACAGGCTTGTGCGTTTGGCTTTGGATAAAGGCGATCAAAAAGCCTATGCCGAGTTATTGCAGCGTTACCGCGAAAGTGTTTATTTTATGATGTTAAAGATGTGCAGCAATAAGGATGATGCTGAAGATCTTACCATCGAAGCCTTTGGAAGAGCATTTAAAAAACTAGAACATTACAGCCCTGATTTTGCATTTAGTACCTGGTTATTTAAAATTGCCAGTAATAATGCCATTGATTTTATAAGAAGAAAAAAACAAAAATATTCTATTTCTATTGATAATAAATCGGGTAATGATGAAAGTTCCGATCATGCGGGTAATATAAAATCTGCAACATTAGATCCCGAAGAACATTTTATCCGTAAACAAAAAGTAGAGTTGGTGCGTGTTTTGGTTGATAATTTAAAACCAAAATATAAGGAGATGATAGAATTGTTTTACTTCCAGGAAATGAGTCATGAAGAGATCTCGCAACGTTTAAATTTGCCTATCGGTACTATTAAAGCGCAATTATTCCGAGCGCGTGATCTTTTATTTAACGCATTAAAAAACAGGAACGAAAAGATTTAGAGCTTGGTTTCCATTATTACAAAATATTTTGCCAACTTAACGCCAACGCAGCTTTCGCAATTCGAAAAATTGTATAAACTCTATTCAAATTGGAATGAGCAAATAAATGTTATCTCAAGAAAAGACATTGATCTTTTGTACGAGCGCCACGTTTTACATTCCCTAGGCATTGCAAAAGTAATTCAGTTCAAGCCTGGCACGCAAATTATGGACGTTGGCACAGGTGGCGGTTTTCCGGGCATTCCATTAGCTATCATGTTTCCTGAAAGTAATTTTTTACTGGTAGATAGTATTGGTAAAAAAATAAAAGTGGTGAATGAAGTTGCTAAAGGTCTTGGTCTTACCAATGTTACAGGAATTCACAGTAGGGCAGAGGATATTGATAAGAAGTTTCATTTTGTGGTAAGTCGCGCTGTTACCGAATTTCCTGCATTTTATAATTGGGTAAAGAATAAATTTTTAAGAGAAAATTTTAACGATATGCCTCATGGTATTTTGTATTTAAAGGGTGGTGACTTGAAAGAAGAATTCGGTAAATTTTATGATCATGCAAAGTTTTATGACCTGAAAGATTTTTTTGATGAAGAATTTTTTGACACCAAAAAGGTTGTTTATTACAAAATGTGATCTAAATATTTTAGATTAAATTGCCCTATTTCTTAACTATTGTTCCTTACTATTGACTTTTGTTATTTTTTAGTTTATCTTTATTAAGCTAAAAAATATAACCATGAAAAAACTTTTATCAGCACTTTTAATTGCAGCATCATTTTCGATAAATGCAAAAGACGGATTTAAAGTAATTAAAACAGAAGCTAACTCAGTTACTGTTGAATATACTTTTTCAGGATTAAATCAAATGCCTGTTACCATTAATGGTAAAATCTATCAAAAAATGTATGCGAATGATTGCGTGCCGGTTTTAAATATGGGCTTCCCACAGTTGTTGCGTTCATCTGTTTCTCTGGCTATACCAAATAATGCTATTCCAAAACTGGAAATTATTTCAAGCGATTTTTCAGATATCAATAATATTTCTGTTGCACCTTCAAAAGGAAGCTTAACGCGTAATATCAATCCCGAAGAAGTGCCTTATACTTTTGGCGCTGTTTATCAGCAAAATGGTTTTTATCCGGCTTCAGCAGTTGCCATAAATTCAACATATTTATTAAGAAAACAACAAGGGGTTTCTTTAAGCGTATTTCCTGTTCAGGCAAATCCGGTAACAAATACAATAAGAGTAATTACCAAAATTATTTTTAAAATCTCTTATACTTCTGCAAAAGGGCAAAAAGTAAATTTCACACTTCCTGAATTTACTTCTAATGAAGAAAAAGGAATAATGAATGAGCGTTTTTTAAATTTACCTGCTATACAGGCAGCAGCTAAAGTTCAGTATACACCAATGACTGAGTTCGGCGATATGTTGGTTATTTGTCACCCTGCTTTCCTAACAAACATTCAACCTTTGGTAGATTGGAAAAATCAAAAAGGTGTCAGAACAGAATTAGTTTCATCTGCGACCAGCGGAACAACCGGTGCTGCGGTTAAAGCATACATTCAAAATTATTACACGTCGCATCCAAATTTATTATATGTGTTATTAGTTGGCGATCACGAGCAGATCAACTCTTACAATGCCGGAAGTACAGGCTCTGAAGTTAAATGGAGTGATACCTATTATGGTTTATTAAGTGGAAGCGATCATTATCCTGAAATTATGATGGGTCGTTTTTCTGCAAGTATTGTTGCAGATTTAAATACAATGGTTAATCGCACGTTAGAATATGAAAAAACACCTTTAGCCGGAACCTGGTATACAAAAGGCATTGGTATTGGATCTAACGAAGGTTACGGTATTGGCGATCAGGGTGAAGCTGATTGGCAGCACATGCGTAATATTGGAAATAAATTATTAGCAAATGGTTATACGAATTATTATGAATTTTACGATAGCACGCATGCAGGTGGTACCGATTCTCCGGGTAACCCATCTTCTAACATGGTTTCATCCGGGGTAAATAATGGCGCGTCAATATTTTTATATTGCGGCCATGGTTCACAAAATTCATGCGCAACAAGTAATTACAGCAGTTCAAATATTAATGCCGCTACCAATAATGGTAAATATCCCTTTTCAATACAGGTTGCTTGCAATAACGGTACTTTTATTGGCGGTAGCTGCTTATCTGAAGTGTTTATTCGCGCAAAAAATGCTACAGGGCCAACAGGCGCTATTGCATCGGTAGGCTCATCTATTTTAATGGCCTGGGCAGAACCAATGGATACTCAAGATGAGATAGGTGATATTTTATCCGATCAATACCCAACAAATAAAAAATACACATTGGGTGGTTTATTTTATAATGGCCAAATGCATATGTTGGATTCATATCCAACTGCCACCGGCGAAGAAGTTATGGAAACATGGGTAATGTTTGGCGACCCGTCTTGTATGTTCCGCTCGTTAAATCCAACAAATATTACAGCAACACACGATCCTTGTTTATTACCTAATGCAACGTCATTTGCAATAACATCATCTTTTGGCCCCGGCACCTATGCAAGTATTTCTCAAAACAACCAGGTTATAGGTACGGCGCTAATTACAAGTGCAAATACAAACATTGCTTTAACACAAACATACAGTGCAAGCCAAAATTTATTGCTTACCATTACAGGCTATAATAAATTGCCTTATACAGCTACCTTGGCAAGTTGTTTAGCTACAGGAATTAAAGATGTAACAAATTCATCTGAATTTTTTGTTGAGTCACCAGTGAAAAATGAATTGAATTTTAATTATAAAAATGCAGGAGTTAAGGCTTTATCATTACAAATAATGGATCTACAGGGGAAAATAGTGACAAGTGCTACATTTGATAATATTTCTGAAACAGAAGGCAATTTAAAAATAAATACGGCGGGTTTAGCGGCGGGCGTTTATTTATTAAAGGTAAACAGTTCAACTTCTGTATTAAAAACCATAAAAGTAGTTAAGGAGTAAAGCCTCACCCTTCCATCCCTAAGCAAAAGAGATGGAAACTAAAAATTAAAAATCCTTCTCTCAACCAGGGAAGGATTTTTTGTTGATTAATATTGTAAACTTGTTTTAAAGGCCTTCTCCTTTGGAGAAGGATTTAGGATGAGGCTGAATATCACTCCTCTTTCATTACCATCTGATGCGTATTTCTGCTTCTTTGCTCAATAATAATGATCTTATTTGCGCTTAATTTAGAGATGGTTTCCTGATCGTAATTGCGAATGGTCATTAACTGTACATTTTTATTATAAAGTACTTTAAAATGTTCCTGAAGGTCTATTAACAGAGGTTCCAGCTTGTGATCATCGTCATCCATACAAACACTAAAGCTAATAGCAGAATTCTGCATCATATTTACATGTACGTTATGTTTCGAAAATAAATTAAAGATGTTGCTTAAATTATCTTCGGCAATAAAACTAAAATCTTTTGGCTGGATAGATAAAAGAATTTGATTGGTTTTAAAAATATAACTTGGTACGTTGTTTCGTTTATCGCTTTCTTTAATAATGGTGCCGGCATCTTCAGGCTTAATAAACGATTTTACAAATAACGGGATGTTTTTATTTTGAAGCGGCTTAATTGTTTTTGGATGTATAACAGAAGCCCCAAAGTAGGTTAACTCAATGGCATCGTGATACGTTAATTCATCAATTTTTTTTGTATTCTTAAAATATTTTGGATCGGCATTTAAAACTCCGGGTACATCTTTCCAGATAACTACTTTTTTTGCATCGGTAAAGTAGGCGAGCAGGGCAGCCGTATAATCGCTTCCCTCACGACCAAGTGTGGTTGTGAAATTCTCGGAAGTTCCGCCAATAAAGCCTTGTGTAACAATTATATTAAATGAATTAAACATCGGTAACAAATCTGTTTGTACTAATTTCTGACTTAGTTCATAATCTACTTTTCCTTCACGGTACGAATTATCTGTTTGAATAAATCCGCGCGCATCTACCCATTTATTTTTTATTCCACTTTCATTTAAGTAGCCCGAAACAATTTTTGTTGCTAATACTTCACCCTGCGAAACCATTTGATCGTAATGGTGATTATAGGTTGAAGAAGGCTCTTCTTCCAACGCCCATAACAATTCTACAAAAACATTTTCTATATCATTATAAACAGCCGTGTTCTTATTCGGAATTAACAGATCTAAAATGCCAAAATGATAAGCTTTCAGCTCATCTAAAATAGTTTGCACATCACCTTCTTTATAGAAGTAGGCTTTAACTAATTCTTCGAGTTTATTGGTTGTTTTTCCCATTGCTGAAATAACAACAATGGTAGATTCGGTAGCATGTTTTTTTAAAATGGAAGCAACATTTTTTACAGAATCGGCATCTTTTACTGATGCGCCGCCAAATTTAAAAACCTGCATAATTGTAATAGAATTAATAAGCCACTAATTTAATAAGTATTAATTTAATTATAGATAAGATCACAGCCTTTTATAAAACAAAAAAGCCACCCGTTTTGGATGGCTTTTAATATTATTTGATATAAAATTACTTTGGTTGCTCAACCGGCGGTGTTTGTTGTACCGGTGCAGTTTGTTGCTGAGGTATTGCTACCGCGCTTTGTGCTTTCTTTTTAGCAATAGAACCTCCTTCGTCATCAGTAGGTTGAGTCATACTGCTTTTTGGAGCCATTAAAATGCTTAATAAAATTAAAACAATTGCTAAACCCCAGGTTGCTTTTTCAATAAATTCAGTACCACGTTTAACACCCATAATTTGTGTTGCAGCGCCAAATTGACTTTGAATTCCGCCACCTTTTGAATTTTGAACCAACACCACAAGTATTAGTAATACACACACTATAATAATTAAAATTGAAAAGATCATGTTTTATATTTTTATTGGTTATTCTTTAATTTTTGAATCAGGGATGCAAAGTAAGCACTTTTTTGTGGAAATTTCAAACTTAATATTTCATAAGCTCTAACTGCCTTATTTACACTGCCTTGCAAAGCGTAAATCTTGGCTAAAGTCTCCGTTACAAGGTGTTCATTCTCAATTAGGCTCTCTTTTGCCTTGGTATCGGGACTATAAAATTTAGGCTCTTCTTTGCTTCTGATAAGCCCCGGATTGGTTTCAATGATCTTATCTATTAAGGCTTTATTTTTTTCCTTTTTAGCAATTACTTTTTTAATTTCTTCATTATTGGCCGCAAGATCTTTTCCCTTTTGTTCGTTTACTTTTTCTTCAATGTTCTTGTAAGGTTGCCCGTTATTTTTCTTTAAAAATAATAACCAATCACTAAAATTCTCAGGTTGTTCAACAGGTTTTACGGGGTAATGAATTTCCTGTGTTTTTAAAATTTCTTTTTCTACAAAAGATTCTACAACCTGTTTTTCAATTTCTTTTTCTAAGATCTCTTCAGGCTCTAAAGTTTTTTTAGCAACAACTTCTTCTTTTTTTGTTTCAGAAATAACTTCTGTTGCTTTTAAAATATTTAATTCGTGCTTTTGATCTTCTTTAGTGTTTTTTTCTTCGGTTACTTTTTCTTCAACAACAATTTTCTTTTCTTCTTCGGCAACAATATTGTTTTCTAATTGATGAATAAGATGAAATAAGTGTGCACGATTAGTAGCAACAATAGCTGTTTTCTTCAGACTTTGCTGGTAAACCGAAGCGTCCCATTTTTTAGACGACATGCTTAATAATAAATGCGCGGTTTGAAAATACGGAAAATCGCTCACCAGTTTTTGCAACTCGGTGGTACTTTGCTTATCAAGCAAAGCTGGATTTTTTATGTATTTTAAAAGATCAGCTGCCTGCATTTACCAATTATTAAAAGCTTTATTAAAAATATCTTCTGTTAACTGTCTGTAAATTTCGGTTACCAATTCGGGCTCAACGCTTGATATGTTTTTGTCGCTGGCCACATCTACAAAACGTGTAAATGTTTGTTCAAAATTTTTAGACTCTTCAAACTTATTAATATACTTTACACTTACCGAAATGGTCATCCTGTTCTGGCTGGCCTGGTCGGCTGAGATGGCAATTGGCGAAACGTTGTAATCTGAAATATATCCTTCAAATTGCAGATCACCGCTTTGTTTTATCAATGTTAAATTGGTTTGTTGAGAAACAACATCGCGTAATTTTTCAGTAAAACGTTGCGATAAACTTGGTGCACCTAAAGATGTATTGTTGGTAAAGAAGCCAACACTTATTGTTTTTGCCTCCGGCGGGATAGTTGCCCCACTTAAAGAAACTTTGGTTTTACAAGAGCTTAAAGCAATCGCGAGAAAGAAAAAATATGTAATAAAGTAGCGCAATCTATTCTTCTATTTTGTATTCGTTAATTTTACGGTAAAGTGTTCTTTCGCTAATACCTAATTCTTTGGCAGCATATTTACGTTTGCCTTTGTGTTTCCGCAATGCTTTTTTTATCATATCAATTTCTTTATCCTGTAGCGATAAAGTTTCTTCCACTTCAATAACGTGTGGATTTGAATTGCCTGACTGAATAACCGGTGTAAAACTCATTCCGTTATTATCATTCGTTAATTCGCCACCATTATTATAAATTCTGTTTATGATCTGCACATCATCTTTATTTATTTTTCCACTTGCCGCTGTAACAAGATCGTAAACTACTTTTTTAAGATCATTTAATTCGGCACGCGTATCGCGCATCACTTTAAAAATAATTTCTTTATCGGCATTTTCAAATGAAGATC
>CALRPF020000006.1:0-216214 GCA_943369995.1 Chitinophaga pinensis | reverse complement strand
TAGTCACTTAGCGCCGAAACAAGAAGGAAGTTTGTTGGAAGGAATGTATCAGTATTATGGCCCCGATGGAAGCTTTGATGCGCTTGAATTAAAAAAAGACAAATGGGTAACTGTAGAAGATATTGATGCACGGAACGATAAAAATAAAAATGACAACAAAACACATTCCGAAAAACAAACGCCAATTTTACCGCCAAAATAAAATAGGTTTTCCATTTATTTTTTGTATTTTAGATGTTTAAGAATAAGTGCCTTTTGTATTATTTTTGTATACGAAAAGCACTTGAAACGGAACTCGATGAAGAACTTGGTAATTGCATCTACAAAAAAAACCCCTGAAATTATTTTTAAAACTACCGGCGATCTTATGATCAGTGGCAGTTCATTACCCGCTAACATAGGTAAGTTTTATCAGCCGGTGCTCGACTGGCTGGATGAACTAAAAATAAAATCCCCCTCTAAAATTTCTATAGCATTTGAACTGGAACATGTAAATACTTCAAGTACACGAATGATCTTACTGATCTTAAGAAAATTAAGCAAGATCGCAAACGGAAAAAAAAATCTGCGCATTGTTTGGTTGTATGATATTGAAGACACTGATATGCTTGAGCAGGGAGAAGCTTTACAAGAGATTGTTAAACGAAGCTTTGAATTTGTTGCAAAGGAAGATTGATCAGATTATCTTTTTAAAATTATTTTCTTATAAACAAAAATCGTTTTAGTTATTGTTTTAACTATTGCGATTTTGTTTTATGTAACCCATTTTGCCATTTAATGGTTACATTTAAATAACATTAAATTAAAAACCATGAAAAAAATATTTACTGCATTACTTCTTTCGTCTGCAATTGTTGCTTTGGCACAAACAAGCCCACAAACGTATACTACACCCGGCATTTATACATTTACAGTTCCCCCGAGTGTTACTACACTCACAATTGAAGTTGTTGGTGCTGGTGGCTCAGGTGGCGGTAATGGCGGTGGTGGAGGCGGTGGTGGTGGTTATGCCAAAGGCTCTTACAATGTTGTACCCGGTGCTACATTAGCAGTAAAAGTGGGCGCAGGCGGTTCAGGCCAAGCGGCAGGTACATCAAGCGTTAGCGGTTTAATATCTGCAACAGGTGGTGCAAACGGTGTTTCTGTTTCTAATCCAAGTATTGGCGGCGGTGGCGCAGCTGGTATGGGTTCAGGAGGAACAATTAACAACAGTGGTGGTATTGGTGGCGGAGGTTATTGGACTTACTTTGGCGGCGGTGGCGCAGGTGCCGGTGGCCCCTTATCAAACGGGACTAACGGCGGTAACACCATTGCGTGGACTGGCATTTGCCAGACACCTGGCGGATTGGGTGGTAATGGCGGTGGCGCCCCGGGCGGCAATGGCGGCAAAGGAGCAGGATTTACTGATAGTGGTTGTAATGTAACTAATCCTGCAGCTAACGGCGGCAATTTTGGCGCAGGTGGTGGTGGTGGAAACGGCAATGGTGGCGGCGCTGCTACAGGTGGCGGCGGCTATTGCGAGATTACTTGGCTGGGTTGTGCAACACCCGCTGCTCCAACAAATTCAACTCTAGTTGCGAATCAAACGATATGCGCAAATAATACAACAACCTTATCTGTAGCAGCAACGGCAACCGTAAATTGGTACGCAACACCAACATCTACTACTTCATTATTTATTGGTAATTCTTATACTACTCCAACTCTTACAGCGGGCAATTACACTTATTACGCTGCATCTACAAATACATGTGGCGAAGGGCCCCGTGCGGCAATTACAGTTACAGTTAATGCTATTCCAAGCGTAAGTGTAACATCAAGTGCTTCGTTAATTTGCAATGGCCAAAGTGCAACGTTAACAGCCAGCGGCGCTAACTCCTATTCTTGGAGCACAACGGGAGCTACGAGTGCGGTTATAGTTTCGCCAACAATTACCACTTCTTATTCTGTTACCGGAACAACAAACAATTGCTCAAATACAACAATTGTAACACAAAATGTTTCTGCATGTACGGGAATAGTTTCATTAAATGGAGTTTATGCACAAGCAATAAATGTTTACCCTAATCCTAACACAGGTGATTTTACAATCTCCGCAAATAAAGAAACGAATTTATCACTTGTAAATAATTTAGGTCAGTTGGTTAAAACAATTTCAATTACTTCTGCTAATAATTACAGAGCTTTAGTAACAGATCTGCCGAACGGCATTTATTTTATTACGAGCTCGGATAATAAAAACATCAAACAAAAAATTGTTGTATCGAAATAGTATTTAACATTAATATTTAAAAAGGGGAGCTCATTTATTCCCCTTTTTTTTATTATAAAAATTACAATACCTTTAGCTTTTAAAATTGTTTTATGGAATACAGAAGACTAGGTAAATCGGGATTACAAGTAAGCACACTTTCTTTTGGAAGCTGGGTTACTTTTGGAAAACAAATTGGCGATACTACCGCCGATGAATTGATGAGCATTGCCTACGATAATGGCGTAAACTTTTTTGATAATGCCGAAATATATGCACGTGGTAAATCGGAAGAAGTGATGGGGGCCATCCTTAAAAAGAAAAATTGGGCGAGAAGTTCTTACGTTCTTTCAAGTAAAGTTTATTTTGGATACGAAGATGGTAAGCCCAATCAAACAGGTTTATCACGCAAACACATTATTGAAGGGTGCCATGCAGCTTTAAAACGTTTGCAGGTAGATTATGTAGATCTTTTATTTTGTCACCGTCCTGATAAAAATGCTCCTATTGAAGAAACTGTTTGGGCAATGAATACATTAATTCAGCAGGGGAAAATTTTATATTGGGGCACCAGCGAATGGGCTAATGATGAATTAATGGCCGCTTTTGTGTTTGCAGAGAAAAATCATTTAATAGGGCCAACAATGGAACAACCTCAATACAATATGTTTGAGCGCACCAAACTGGAAAAAGATTATTTATTACTGTTCCGTGACTTTGGTTTGGGAACTACCATTTGGAGCCCCCTTGCCAGCGGTTTATTAACCGGAAAATATAATAATGGCATGCCAACAGATAACCGTTTGCATATTGACGGAATGGACTGGTTAAAAGAAAGAACCTTAGGCGATCAATCTAAAATTGAAAAAACAAAATTACTGGATGTTGTTGCAAAAGAAATTGGCACTACCCTACCAAAATTAGGAATTGCCTGGTGTGCAAAAAACCCAAATGTAAGTACAGTAATTTTAGGAGCGAGTAAACCTGAGCAATTACAAGAAACTATAACATCTTTAGAAGTATTACCATTACTTACACATGAAGTAATGGAAAAGATAGAAAAGATCTTGCAGAATAAACCGGTGCAGCCGCTGTTTTAAAGAAATGCCCTACTGAGCCTGTATAACGATAGGTTAACCCGGTTCGACAGGCAGCTCAACGTTACCCTTAAAATTATTTCTTCTCTGCCGGTTTAAAACCCAAACTCAAACTATTTACGCAATAACGTAAACCGCTTGAGGTTGGTCCGTCATCAAACAAATGCCCAAGATGTCCGCCGCATTTTGCACATACAATTTCTGTACGGATCATACCGTGCGAAAAATCTTTTACTTTTAAAACGCGATCTCCTCCACCTAATTCACCGTCAAAACTTGGCCAGCCACAATGGCTGTCGAATTTTTCTTCGTTAGAAAATAATTCTGTTCCGCAACCGCCACAGGTATAAAACCCTTTTTCTTTATGATTCAAATATTCGCCGGTTCCGGGGCTCTCGGTTCCTTTCTGCCTCAATACATAATACTGATCAGGCGTTAATATTTTTTTCCACTCTTCGTCGGTTTTTTTATAGCTCGTATCCATAGGTTTTTTAATTGATATTGTTTCTTGCTTTGTTGTATTAGTTGCGGTTGGGGTTTGACAGGATACCAAACCAAACATAGCAACTAAAACGGATGATAAAATTAATTTTTTCATAGTGTTTTTTTTTGAGTAGCCTTTGCTTATATCTTATATACGATCTCAATGTCTTAGCCTTTCAAAATTTACAAATTTTAACAAGAAAAGCAATCCTCACCGCCAGCGATAGCGAAGCGATCTCAAATAAGGCAGTTTATGTGATTGCCTCGGCCTTTAGTTTTCAAGTGAAAGCCTCGCAATGACGTTAACGTTTACTCCTCATTTTAACCTCTTCTATCAACTTATCTTCGCTACCATTACGTTTCTTAATATGAATAAAAGAACCTTCCCCCTTATCTGCTATCTCTTTTAAATTTTTCATGGCATCGCGGTCGTTTCCAAAAGCTACTGTACTCAAAACAATTTTTTTGTCCATTTGTTTTTGAGTCCAGGTATTTTGGTCTTCGCTATAAAAGCGAAATTTCCCATCCGTTGCCATAATAATTTGATTATTACCTTCTTTAATAAAATGTCTTTGTGCCAATTGCTGGCTAAACAAAATAGCTTTATTTCCTTTGGTTAATCCTTTGGCTTTTAAGCCATCTACAATATTATGCAATTGTTTTTTATTGGATCCGTTAACGCCTTCT
This sequence comes from Chitinophaga pinensis, assembly GCA_943369995.1. Taxonomy (GTDB): domain Bacteria; phylum Bacteroidota; class Bacteroidia; order B-17B0; family Aurantibacillaceae; genus Aurantibacillus. Next base: position 211,696 of record CALRPF020000006.1, on the reverse strand, counting down.
TTAATAATCTTTACGCTATCTGCATATGTTACCAAGGTAATAACATCTACTTCGCGAACGGCATCGATTAAAGTATGCAAAGCGTTTTTCATTAACGGTAATTTTAGCGAATCTTTCATAGAGCTGCTCACATCAATTAAAAATAAAATATTGTTGGGCTTGTATTCTAATAAAGAAATTTCATTTGGGTTTTCTGCTGGGATCTTTACAACTGGCGGCTCCCATATGATGGTATCTATTTTACCGGGCGTGGTAGAATTATCAGGGATCTTATTTGAATTATCTCTTTTTTCTTTTGGAACATTTACAACTATTGGTTCAGTGATGGCTTTTATAGAACTATTCTTTCTGTTCCCAAAATAAAAACAAGCTGTTTTATCATCGTTTTTTATTTTTGCAAGATCACCCGATACTGTGAGTTCGTAAGGCTTTAAATTATCGCTGCTTATTAAATTAATTTTCTTTTTAAACTTACCATCCCTCTCAGGCAAAAAAGAAATAATTATTAAACAAGTATCGCCGGGTAGCAAGGTTTTTTTTGAGCTGTAAACTTTTACGCCTCTGTCGGCATCGGCCCTCATTAAAAAAACTTTTTTCTCTGTACTGTTCTTTACTAAAATATCTCCTTTTATTTCATAAGCTTCTTTAATATCACCCAAATCGGTATCCTGTTGGTTGAATTGCAATTGCGCCTGCAATGCAGAACCACAAAGAATAAAGAATAAAAAGAATTTGTTTAGCATAACTGTATAATACAAAGATCAGGCAATTGTTTTTTTCTTAACAAAAATTATCAGCCTCATCCCCGGCCCTTCTCCAAAGGAGAAGGGAGCTAAATGTTCTGAAATCCCTCTCCTTTGTAGAGGGATTTAGGGTGAGGCTATCAAACCGTTTTCCCACCCACGTTTTTCTTCATAGTTAATAAAATAATGAAGCCTAAAATAAAATAACCTATCAATGATAAAATGGATGGGCGCATACCGCCAACCATTTCGCTGATAACGCCAAATGTTATCGTACCCAGTATCATTCCCAGTTTTTCCATTACATCGTAAAAACTAAAGAAACTGGTATTATCATCTGTATCATCAGGTAACAATTTACTGTAAGTACTTCTTGATAAAGCCTGAATACCGCCCATGACAAAGCCAACTAAAAATGCAACAATGTAAAAATGAATTGGCAAACGCGCTACCAGGTAGGTGAACACGCAAATAAAGATCCAGATAAAAATAGCAACCATTAATGACTTAATATTACCAATCTTTGAGGATAATTTTGAAAACAGAAATGAACCCGCAATGCCAACAAACTGTATAATTAAAATACTTACGATGAGCGATGTTGTTTTTGCCTGTTCGCTTTCCCAGGTAATTTCGTTACGGGCAAATAAAACGGCCACAACCATAATAGTTTGCACGCCCATATTATAAAAAAAATAACCTCCTAAAAACCTTTTTAATTGCGGCAAATGTTTTATTTGTTTTGCAACCGAACGCAATTCTTTAAATCCTTTTGAGAATAAATGATTTTTATCGGTACCATGCGCTTTGTGATTTAATTTTGGCAAATGCTTAAACGTATATTGCGCAAAGCCCATCCACCAAATACCTACCAGCAAAAAAGAGATCCTTACATCAATAGCTGATTTTGGATCTGTGTGTAAAAGATGGTGAAATGTTTTTGTCATAACAAGCGCTAAACAAACAATAAGCAATAATGAACTTCCAAAATAACCTAAAGAAAATCCACGTGCGCTTACTTTATCCTGATTAGCCTCCGAAGCAATTTCGGGCAGATATGAATTATAATACACCAGGCTTCCCCAAAAACCAATGGTAGCAGTAATAAAGGGAATAAAACTTAATTCTAAATTATTTTTTGAAAAGAAAAACAAACACATACAAGAGATAGCTCCTAAATAACAAAAGAACTGAAGGAAACGTTTTTTATTTCCTAAGTAATCTGCAATACCACTTAAGATAGGAGAGATTAAAACAACGATGGCTAAAGCAAATGCATAAACGAACGAATAAATATTCTGGTTCTCAAAACTCTTTCCAAAAAAAGTTACACTATGACTAATAATATCTCCGGCTTCGTTTTTAGTAGAAGTTACAGCATCGTAAAAATTAGGAAATATGGCTGACGTTATAACCAATGGAAAAACGGAGTTTGCCCAATCATAAAACGTCCAGGCTTTTATTGTTTTAGGATCATCGATTTTTAGATTTCCTTCTGCCATATTTTATTTTTTAATGATTTGAAATTCAACACGCCGGTTCTTTGCTTTACCTTCGTCTGTTTCATTAGTGGCTACAGGTTGCGTGCTACCAAAACCTTTAAAGTACATTTTATTTTGCACACCTTTTTTAATTAAATACTCAAACACTTCGCGCGCGCGCAATTCCGACATTTTTTGGTTCTTACTTTTTAAACCGCTGTTATCGCTGTGGCCGTTGATCTGAATTTCTACTGTTGGATTTTTTAATAAATACTGCGCCAGTTTATTTAATTCCTGGTACGATTCGGGCTGTAAATAATATTTACCATTAGTAAAGAAAATATTATTTAAGCTTACTTTATCCCCTACTTTAATATCTTTGTTTACATTTAAAGTAGAATCTTCATCCCGGTGATTTGGGCCAACAATTTCTATATCTACCTGTTCTTCGTAAGCTTTGCTTTTTACCAGCTTTATTTCATCCACAAAATAATACGCTTCTTTATAACCCACTTTAAAAAGATTCATTCGCACCATGTCTTTTTTAATTTTTGGCGCAAAATTGCCAATGGTAATGTACTTTTCTCCCCCATCAGCTTTGTAAATGCCTCTGATAACAAACCATTCGTGGGCCTTAAAAAGGCCACCTTTTTTAGCTATCGTATCTATAATATTGGCTTTAACAGCATCGGCCTGTTTATTATAGCCCGCTTTGTTAATTAATACGCCAAAACTACGCAAAACCGCGTTGCTCCAATAAGCCAGGCGCACATGCATTGAAAATTCGTATACCGTACCCCTATGTAAAGGCTCTGCCAGCTTAACCTGCAGGAATTCTTTATAGCGTTTTTGAAAACGAAAACCGGCATAACTATCACCCGAATAAGCGCCTTTTTGAACAGTAGTGTCATTATCTAAAGGATTATGGTAATAATCAATGGAGGCAATTGGTCGCCAGGGCACGGCCTGTTTAATATTGTTGGTTTTTCGGCGATAATTCTCAAAACTGCCGTTAGGTACCAGATTCTTTTCCGGTTTAGGTGTTAGCACGGTTTGCCCAAAACCCGCAAAACCAAGCAACAGCACTAAATTCAAAAGAAAACCCGCCCTCATATTACAAAAATAACCTTTAATAGATTTTATAGCTAAAATTGTTTTTAACACTTGCATATTCAAAAAAAAACGTATATTTGCCTTCCCAATTTTAGGGTTAACAAAGAAATTAACAACAATGGCAAATCATAAATCCTCTATCAAACGCATTCGTTCTAACGATGCTAAACGTACAGAAAATCGTTATTACGCAAAAACTACCCGTAATGCGGTTAATAAATTACGTACAGCTACCGATAAAAAAGTAGCGCAAGACTTATTACCAAAGGTATCGAGCATGATCGATAAATTGGCTAAAAAGAATGTGATCCACAAAAATAAAGCAGGTAACCTTAAGTCAAAATTGGCTAAAAAGGTAGCTACTATTAAATAATTTCAATAAGGGTTTTTCCCTTCTTTAAAAGCCCGCACGGTCAAACGTTGCGGGCTTTTTTTGGTTACAGCCTCATCCCCTCCCGATAGCTATCGGGACTTCTCCAAGGGATAAGGGGCTAGTAGTTTTGAAGTCCTTATCCTATGGAGAGGAATTTAGGGTGAAGCTTTACTTTCCTAACAATCCCTCGTTAACTATTGCTTATTTCCTTAATTGATTTAGTAACTTTATTGCATTAAATTTACAATTCTGTAACTACTTGCTGAAGCAAATCCAGATCGCTTCTGCACAAAAGAGGAAAACCATGAAAAAAGCATATATATTTCCCGGACAAGGCTCACAATTTTCAGGAATGGGCAAAGATCTTTATGAGAACAACCCTTTGGCCAAAGAATTATTTGAAAAAGCCAACGATATTTTAGGTTTTAAGATCACAGATACCATGTTTACAGGTACTGATGAAGAATTAAAACAAACAAAAATTACGCAACCTGCTATTTTTTTACACTCGGTTATTTTAGCCGCTGTTAACGAAGCTTCTTTTAAACCGGATATGGTTGCCGGCCACTCTTTAGGAGAATTCTCTGCTCTTGTTGCCAACAAATGTTTAAGCTTCGATGATGCGCTCAGACTGGTTTACAAACGCGCCCTTGCCATGCAAAAGGCTTGCGAAATAAACCCAAGCACCATGGCTGCCATTTTAAATTTAGATGATAAAATAGTTGAAGATATTTGCGCAGAGATCACTAAAAGCGGACATGTTGTTGTTGCGGCAAATTATAACTGCCCAGGCCAATTAGTTATTTCGGGAAGTATTGAAGGTATTAACATTGCCTGTGAAAAACTAAAAGCAGCCGGCGCTAAACGTGCTTTGGTATTGCCCGTTGGCGGCGCCTTTCATTCACCATTAATGGAACCTGCGCGTGTTGAATTAGAAGCTGCCATTACTGCAACAAATTTTAGCAAGCCCATTTGCCCTGTTTACCAAAATGTAACGGCAAACGCGGTATCTGATCCAAAACAAATACAACAAAATCTTGTTGCACAATTAACCGCCCCTGTAAAATGGACGCAAAGTGTGCAGCAAATGGTGGCCGATGGCGCTACTCAATTTATTGAAGTTGGTCCGGGTAAAGTTTTGCAAGGTCTTGTTAAAAAAATAAGCAGCACATCGGAAGCTGTTAGCGTTTAAAAAAAGATTAAAAGATAAAGGATTAAAAGACAAAAAAAGTCTATGAAGAAAATTCTCATACTAATTTTAATGATCTGTTTGTATAACGCAAATGCACAATTCTTTCGTGGCGTTGGCGTCTTTGGCGCTGTTAATCATTCATGTCATTATTACAAGAACGGTGACGCGGATAAAAGAACTCTCGATCCTTTAGATTATAATTCTTCAACCTATAATTATTACTATCCGCGCAATCATATCTCACGCGAATATTTTAGCTGGGGCGCGGGTATTTTTGCAGAGCTCTTACCTTACGACCGGGTGCGCTGGCAAACCGAATTCGAATTCACACATAAAGGCGCTAAAGAAAAAGAATTATTAGATCCATTTGTTGGCACACGTACCAGCGGTTTCTCGGTGAATAAATATACCTACATACAGTGGAACAATTATTTAAAATTTTATAATCCCATCGGGCTTTCTTCGCACTGGTATTTATTAGCGGGCATTAAACTCGAGTATTTGTTCTCGCAAAGTGTTTCTGCTTACAACGCTTATGCAGGTAACTTACCCAAAATATTTTTTAGTGGCGATGTAGGTTTGGGTTATGAATTTCCATTATTTAAAAATTTTTATGGCTTTACCGAATACCACTGGAACCCTGATATTATCTCTCATAAAAAAGATGCGGTACGTTACCGCAACCGCACTTTTGAGCTTAAAGTTGGTATTATGTACAGGCCGCGAAAAAGAAATATTGACGATTGCAATGCCCCGCGTTACAACGGGCCCGCTTACTAATTAAATTAATTTTTAAGAAATTATGGTAATGACAAAAGACGTTTTATTTTCTTTAACCAAGGGCGCTTTTGCGCCGCAGGAGGAAATGCTGGAAGTAGCCCGCAAGAAAGGCAAGCTATATATTGGCATTCCTAAAGAAATTGCTTTTCAGGAAAACCGCGTGGCTTTGGTGCCCGATGCTGTGGCCTTGTTAGTAAATAACGGTCACCGCATTGTTATTGAAAGCGGAGCAGGTAAAACTGCAAATTTTGACGACAGTGATTATAGCGAAGCAGGTGCGGAAATTGTTCTATCGGCCGCTGACGTTTATAAGGCAGATGTAATTTTTAAAATTGCACCACCAACCCTTGAAGAAATTGAATTGATGCAACCAAAACAAACTTTGTTTAGTGCATTACAATTAACCGTACAACCACAGGATTTTTTAAAGAAGTTAATTTCTAAAAAATTAAACTGCGTTGCTTTTGATCTTATTATTGATGAGGCCGGCATTTTTCCTGTAATTCGTGCCATGGGCGAAATTGCCGGTGGTGCCAGTATTTTAATTGCCGCAGAATTATTAAGCAACGTTAACAATGGCGTTGGGTCTATTTTGGGTGGCATTAGCGGCATCTCACCAACCGAAGTGGTTATTATTGGCGCGGGAACCGTTGGCGAATTTGCAGCGCGCGCTGCTATTGGCTTAGGAGCTACCGTGAAAGTGTTTGATAATTCTACTTCACGCTTACGCCGTTTGCAGAATCAATTGGGCAGCCGTGTTTTTACATCGGTTATTGTACCAAAGGTGTTAGAAAAACATTTACGTTCTGCCGATGTGGCCATTGGTGCATTGCGCGCTACACGAGGCCGCACGCCTTGTGTGGTTACAGAAAACATGGTGGGCGAAATGAAAACAGGCTCTGTTATTATTGATGTGAGTATTGACCAAGGGGGGGTGTTTGAAACCTCACAGGTTACCAATCATACAAAACCGGTATTTAGAAAACATGGTGTAATTCACTACTGCGTACCGAATATTAATAGCCGTGTAGCGCGTACCGCTTCGTATGCACTAAGCAATATTTTCTCTCAAATCATATTAAACATGGGCGATGAAGGCGGATTTGACAGTGTTGTACGCAAAGATCCGGGCTTACGCAACGGTGTTTATATTTACAATGGTATTTTAACCAACCAGTTTTTAGGCGAAGCATTTAATCTTCCGTTTAAGGATATTAATTTGCTGATGGCAGCGATATAGTTTTATCTTAAAAAGGTAAATTATCACTTTAAAGCTATCTTAATTTATTTTTTATAATTTGGGCGCCCCGGCGGGCTAAGTTTATACTGAGCCTGAAGAAGGGCTGCTATCTTTTTTTATTTCCTTTCATAACAAAAAAAAGAGCTCAAACAATGGCTCAACTCCTGGCGCTGTATGGAAAAAAATTTGAATTGCTTGAATTAATAAGAATGGAACTGTTAGCGCGACTAACACCATTACCGACTTAACATTTACCTGAACCTGGAGGGGCAGGAACGAGAACGGACGATTAAAGTTAAGTTTAGATTTTGTAAACGACAGCGGATTTGAAGATTTTACAAATGAAAAGCATGCAACATAGAAAACAACTACACAAATTCAAATGAACAACTTAAGTAATGGTAACGCGGATTTTTTGACACTTAATAAGAATTCGTTCAAGTGAAGCCGAAATTAAAAATTTCACTTCACCGTTAAAACGTGTTGTACTGTTAAACCTTTTGGCACCAATTCAAGATCCATTTTTAATTGTTTTCCTGCATTGATCATTAATTCTTTTTGTTCTGATGCGCCTTTTCCTTCTCCTGCATAAATACTAAAACTGCCTTTATTCAATTCAAAGAATTTAGCGCTGCCATTATCTACGACGCCAATTTTATTTCCATTAATATAAATAGGCACGCCCACTAATGCACTTTGCAATTGTCTTTTGCGATAGATCCAGATACCGGTTTGATTTGGTGCAATTACAATTTTTTTATCGGCAGCCCTGCGCATAAAAAACAAAATACTTACTACAATAATATAAGGCGTAAGCAAAATAAGCCAGGTTAATAAAACCACCAGCTTCATACTAAACTTATCCCCTTCGTTTGGGGCCATAAGATCTATTAAAAATAAAGCCGGCTGTATTTGCGCAATGCTCGTAACAACTGCCACGGCTGCCGTACCAATAACATATATAAGGGTTAGTATTTTTTTCATACAGCAATTTAAACCAAAAACCTTAATAGTAAAAACAAATACGCGAATAAACGTATTGTAATATCTCTTTCTTTTTTTAACATAAGATATTATTTGTCTGCTGTATTGTAAATGTTTAAATTTAATTTACTTATTAAAAAAGTTTAGTAATAAGAGCAAATCAACTGAAAAGCTAAAACCTTATTTGTAAGATAAAATTATATGGATCTTCCAACTAAAAACCTGAAAGAAAGTAAACTGTTTTGGCTTTGGCTGGATGATGATGGCATTTTAAACGCTAAATACAAAAAAAATGTTTTGGTCAATAAAGATTCGTTGGGTGAAACATATCTTATTATTCGCGGTATAATTGGCAGCAATAAGGTTTGTCAGTTAATTGACCTCAGCAATCGAAACGACACTAGTAAAGAAGTCAGAGATTACGCCGTAGTTGAGAACGCCAAATTTGTTAAAGCGCAGGCCTTATTAGTTGATTCAATATTAACTAAATATATTGCCAATTTATTTATTGCGTTAAAATCGGTTTCTTATCCTATTAAATTATTTACAAACGAAAACGAAGCCAGAGAATGGCTTAGAAATTATTTATAATATGTTAGAATTAAGACCAAGCTGCGAACACTGTGATAAAGCATTGCCCAACGATTCGGCAGAAGCAATGATCTGTACTTTTGAATGTACCTTTTGTGCCGATTGTGTAGGTGATGTGCTGCAAAATGTTTGTCCTAATTGTGGCGGCGGTTTTGAAAAACGCCCAAGCAGGCCTAACAATTGTTTAACCACTTATTGCGTTGAAAATTATCCGGCTAAAAAAGAAAAAAAGCATAGGCCGGTAGATATGCAAAAATTTAAGCTGGTGCTGGATACTTTTAAAATTATTGAACCACGCGAAAGATAACATGCAAAAAGAAAAATTGATCGCCAATATAAATTTTGCAATCAACGAAGTTGAAAAACTTTTATCAATTGCTAAAGAGGAAGATCTTAATGAGCGTAAGCCAGGTAAATGGAGCCGTAAAGAAGCACTTGGGCATTTGGTAGATTCTGCCATTAATAACATAAAGCGCTTTACCGAAATTCAATTCAAAGAAAAACCTTATGCTGTTATTGGTTACGAGCAAAATGCTTTGGTTATTGCCAACGCCTACCAGCAACAAAAATTTTCGGAAATCTTTTATGTTTGGAAGGAATTGAACAAACAGGTGATTCACCTCATAACCATTCAAACAGAAGAAAGCTCAAATTACAAAGTACTATTAACCTCTAATAACGAAATAAAAACGCTGGCATGGCTAATGGAAGATTATGTTGAACATCTTTTACATCATTTAAAACAAATAAATGGTAAATAAAAAGCCGCTCATCTACTTTATATTAAATTATGCCATTGCATTAATATGGTTATTAAACGGTTTGTTTTGCAAACTATTAAATTTTGTGCCACGACACCAGCAAATTGTAGGGCGTATTTTGGGTGATGAATACTCTTTTGTTTTAATAAAATTAATTGGTGTATCGGAAGTACTTATGTGCATTTGGATGATAAGTCGCATGCAACCACGCCTTTGCACCGTTTCGCAAATAATAATCATACTTACGATGAATACGATAGAATTGCTAATGGCCCAGGATCTTTTATTATATGGACATTATAATTTTTATTTAGCGTTGCTATTGACAACTGTTATTTTTGTGAATGAATTTGTAATTGGAGGGGAATTGTTTAGACAGAATAAATCTGAAAAAACCATGAAATCTGTGATTAAAAAAAAGTAATTTAGAGTATGTTATCTTTAAAAGACCATCCTTTTGCAGTAGAAACTTTTTTTGAAAGTTCGTTGGTATTAACATACGCAGTTGCCAAGGAAGAATTAAAAGATTTAATTCCTGAATGCTTGCAGCTGGATACATTTAACGATACCTGGGCTTTTGTGGCAGTAGCCATGGTGCAAACCAAAGATCTGCGTCCGAAGGGATTTCCGAAATTTATGGGGAATGATTTTTTCTTAACGGGCTACCGTGTATTTGTAAGGTATACAGATGCGCGCGGCAAACGCTTAAGAGGGTTGTACATTTTAAAGTCGGAGACCAATAAAACTAAAATGTCTTTTTTCGGAAACATTTTCACACATTATAATTACACCACCACTGATATTAAACTTTTTAAAAAAGCAGATGTTACTTCTATTATTTCAAATAAAAGTAAGTTGAATGTGGAGGTAAATGCGGAAAAAGAGTACATTCCTTTACCAACAGCTTCGCCATTTGCCGATTGGAAAGAAGCAAGGCGTTTTGCCGGCCCTTTACCATTTACGTTTACTTACAACGAAAAAACAAACGAAGTTTTAATAATTGAAGGCGTTCGCGAAAACTGGACACCACGACCTGTAGAAGTTTTAAAAGCAGAGGTTGGCTTTATAAAGCAAAAAGGTTTTAAGAATATCATTCTTGCTAACGCGTTTATAATAGAGAATATTCCATATTACTGGAAAAAAGGCAAAATAGAAAAATGGAAGGACTAAAAAGAACTGCATTTCAGGGTGTATACAACATCGTACGTTTTAACTGGCAGTTTTATGTTATTGCTTTTGTTGCCTTAGCGGGATTATTTTTCGCCAAACAATTTCTACCTTCTTCACTCAATTTACTGATAAATATTTTTATTATTTTAAGTGCTTTAGCTGTTTTTGTTTCGCTAAGTGCATCCCATTATATTTATGATCTTTCGAATTTATACAGCTTAGATTGGCTAAATATTTCGCCAAAAAAAATGGTAAACATTAACGCGGGTTTTGACGAGACAAGCATGTTGTTAAAACAAAAATATCCTAATGCAACTTTAGAGGTTTTTGATTTCTATGATACTACTAAACATACCGAAGTATCTATAGAACGTGCCCGTAGGGCTTATCCGCCTTTTCCCGGAACTGCAATTATAAGCACCACAAATATTCCTTTACAGGAAAACAGTACTGAAGTTGTGTTTTTAATCTTAGCGGCGCACGAAATAAGGAACGACGTTGAGAGAATTGTATTTTTTAAGCAGTTACAAAAAGCCCTTACCTCAACCGGAAAAATAATTGTGGTGGAGCATCAGCGTGATATTGCTAATTTTATTGCGTACAATTTTGGTTTCTTTCATTTTCATTCTCTAAAAAAATGGAAAGCAACTTTTAAAGGTTCAAATTTATCGATAGAAAAAGAATTTAAAATAACACCTTTTATTTCCACCTTTATTTTAACTAAAAATGGAATTACATCTTAAAATTGTAGGATATATATCAATTGCATTAGCATTTGTACATGTTATTTTTCCAAAACATTTTAACTGGAAAAAAGAAATGCCCGCTATTAGTCTTGTTAACCAACAACTCATGTATGTGCATACTTTTTTTATTGCCTTTGTGGTTTTATTAATGGGTTTACTTTGCGCGTTTTGCAGTTACGATCTTATAACTACTGCATTGGGCCAACAGGTTTGTCTGGGCTTACTTTTATTCTGGGGTACACGTTTAATTTTTCAATTTTTTGTATACTCATCAAAATTATGGAAAGGTAAAATCTTTGAAACCCTTGTACACATTTTGTTTTCATTAGTCTGGGTCTATTTTACGGTTGTTTTTTTTGGCATTTATTTTAAGCTTGAATTTTAAAAATTATCTTTGTATTATAGTTAAATAAATGCCGGCAGTTTTTTTCGCAAAAAATAAGCTTCTTTTAATATATGGTGCATCATTGGCACTAATTCTGTTTACTTTAAAATGGATGGAATACCGCTTTGTTGTTATTAGTCATTCGTTTGAAATATATGTAGGTGGCATTGCACTTATTTTTACCGGACTGGGGATTTGGCTGGCCTTAAAATTATCCAAGCCAAAAATACAAACGGTGGTGGTAGAAAAAGAAATTTTTGTTGAAAAGGAAGTCTATGTAAATAACCCGGATTTTGTTTTTAACGAAACCGAACTGGAAAAATTGGGTATTAGCAAACGCGAACTGGAAGTTTTGCAGCTCATGTCGGGCGGATTAAGCAATAACGAAATTGCCGAAAAATTATTTTTGTCGTTAAACACCGTAAAAACACATTCGTCCAAACTTTTCGAAAAACTGGACGTTAAAAGAAGGACCCAGGCAGTAGAAAAAGCTAAACGCCTGAGCCTCATACCATAAAAGCACTCATACTTTAGCGTGAACTTCAAAAATGGCTTTAAAATCACCCTAAAGTATGAAGGAAAAAGCTTTTTTGTATCTTAGTTTTGCCAACATATTAATCATTTAAATTTTTTAAGAAATGAAAAAGAATGTTTTAGTTTTTGGTTCCATAGCCGGAATCATTATTAGTGCCTTTATGTTTGTGAGCATGATGATGCTTAGCAAAGATCCAAATTTTGAAGGAAGTATGCTGGTTGGTTATTCTGCTATGCTGGTTGCTTTCTCCTTTGTTTTTGTTGGTATTAAAAATTTCAGGGATAAATATAATAACGGTCTTATTACATTTGGCAAAGCATTTAAAGTTGGGCTTTTTATTTCTTTGATCGCATCTACCATGTATGTGATTACCTGGCTAATAGAATTTAATTTTTTTATCCCGAACTTTATGGAGCTTTATGTCGATCATGCGATCAATCACGCAAAAGCAAATGGTGTTAGCGGAGCTGACTTAGATAAACAAATTGCAGAAATGGCAAGTTATAAAGAGATGTATAAAAATCCGGTAATGGTAATATTGCTTACATACATGGAAATTTTACCAATTGGTATTTTGGTTACACTTATAAGCGCACTAATCTTAAAAAAGAAAGATAAATCACAAACTCAAACAGCATAATAATATGGAAAAATTAGTTACGGGTATTGGCGGAATATTTTTTCGCTCAAAAGATGATAAAGCTTTAGCGCTTTGGTACGAAAAATATTTTGGCATTAATGCCGTGCAAAATTTTAAACCCTGGGTTCAGGACGCGGGGCCCACTGTTTTTGCTCCGTTTAAAAGCGACACAAAATATTTTGGAAGTATGGAGCAACAATTTATGATCAACTTTAGAGTGAGTGATCTTGATAAATTTTATGAGCAATTAAAAGCTGCCGGTGTAAAATTAGATGAGAACAGAATGAATGAATCTTACGGCAAATTTGCATGGGCCTACGATCCTGAGGGTAATAAAATAGAGCTTTGGGAGCCGGTAGACGAAAAGTAGGCTAACGTGATGGAAAGCTGACGACGCTGATTTAAATGATCAACACAGATTCTTTCAGCGAAGATCTGTAAAACCTGTTTAATCTGTTTTCCATCGCCTGAGTTCTCATTTTTTCGCTTTTGCTGAATTTTCTTTTACTCTGAATTTTACAATTTTAGAGATCAAAGAAATTGGTAAAGGCTCATCTAAGGGAAATTGAACCGAACCTTTACCTTCTTTATACACCGAAAGCTCTTTTTTAAATTGTTCGTGCCCGGTTGGGGTTGCATAAAAACCAATGTGTTTAGCGTAACCCGCAAAATATACCAATACGCCATTTAATTTATAAGCAGGCATTTTGTAACCTATACCCTCTTCTGCTTTTGGCGCTGCCTTTTTTATAGCCGTGCGCATTTGCTTTAAATAGTTTTGAGTTTCTTTCGGAAAACTTTCAATGTATTCATCTACATTTTTTGGTGCGGTTTTACCAGCTTTCATGATCGTTTATTTTGATGAATAAAGATAATTTATAAAAATAAATTTTCAAGGTATTAATCCGACAAATTAAAGGGCGGTTTACGACACCTTATCTTTATTTTTAAGATATTTTAAACTTAGCAAATGAGATAACAAAACTATTGGCACAACTACAGCCGGCAAAAAAATAAAAGGAAAATGTAATACTGCCATATTTGGATGATCAAATGCTAATTGTTGAATTGGAGAAGGAGCGGAAAGCATCCCCATTGTAACAATGATGCTTAAAAAAATAATCCCTATAATATTCCATGCTCTCAAAAATGTTGTTTTCAGTTCCTTTTTCGTGTAAACAACATAAACTAATAAGAGTATTGCTGTAGTACCAATTACTATATCAAAATTCCACCCTTTGTAAGTCATTATTACCGGAATTTTACCTTTTAAAAACAGCCTGTAAAGCACGATCTCAACCGGTAATCTTAAAGTATGAATTGCCAATAAATAAAAGAGACCTGATTTTTGTAAATGTAATTTCTTATAAAAATAAATTACGTAAAGTGCAGAAGGAATAATAACAAACAGCAAACGGGGTGGTAAAGCTTTTTCGTTTTGAAAAACGCCCGTAGCGGAAATTATGCCGACTACGGCAAGCCAGAAAGAAAAAAAATATAAAACTCTTTTATCATTGCCTGAAGCAAGGTACAGCAGGGCAATTGATAAAAGAGTAATAAGTATAAAAGATAATTCAATCATCGGTTTAATTTATTTGCCAAATTGTCTTAAATGGTGATCGGTATGTTTATACACGTAATTTCCAACCTCTTCTTTTGTCATTCGCCCAAAAAAAGGATGTATGAATTCAGGCATGTTATATTTGTCATATTCTTTTAATAAAGAAATCCAGTTTTCTTTTTCGGCTTTAAAGTTACCTGTGCCTTTAATTTTAAAATCGGGATGTGTTGGTTGATTTTTTTTCATTGGTTCAGAATCTTTCATTATTCCTTTTAGCGCCATCTTACCGAATAATTTACCAATGAATAAGCGGTCGTATTTCTTTTTTCCAAGATACATTTCCTCACTTAAATTGCAATGCTTCAGCATTTGAAAAGCATCCATTTTCCCCCAATGCGCTTTGTCTTCTGCACTTAAAAGGTTTATCCTATCTATCAGTATATTAATAGTGTTTTTATCGAATATTGTTTTCATAACTATAATTTTAATTCATTGGAATAATATCTCTTACCTCTACAGTACCACCAATAGTTAAGATCGGACATCCCTTTGCCATTTCAATAGCATTATCGAGGCTTTCCGCTTTAACGATCATGTTTCCGCCCACCATTTTATTGTCGGAAATATTTATTCCCTCTTTTATTGAAAGATCTGCGTGTAATTGTTTTCCTGTAAAACCAAGTTGGCTTGTGCTTACTAATTTTGCCTGTGAAGCGATACCGCCAATCCAACGGCCCCATTGTTTCTTTTGAGCATCAAAATCCGTTTCTGTAGGATGATAATTGTTATTGGGCTCTAATCTGAAGAGCAACATAAAGTCTTTTAATTTTTCCATTTTTTTTAAGTTTAGTAGATTATTATGATACAAATCTACAGCAACATAAAATAATACTTCTTGTCATATGGCAAGAAAAGAAAAATAGGCCTATTCGCTGGCAATTTCTTTACGAATGCGGCTTAAAGATGTGTCGGTAACACCAAGGTAGGTTGCAATTTGCTTTAAAGAAATATGTTGTACAATAAGAGGTTTTTCGCGCATTAAACGTTTGTAGCGGTCTTTGGCCTGATCGGTGATCATAGAAATACTATGCCTTTTTAATTCAAAATAACTTCCTACCAAAGTAGTTCGGCCATTTTCTCTAAAAGCTTCTATGCTATGAAATAACTGTTGGAAAGTTTCAAAATCAAGCTGCCAGCAAACGCAATCTGTTAACGCCTGTATATTTTCTTTTGTAGGTGTTCTTAAAAAAAACGAAGGCCAATCGATAACAATATCTCCCACCGAATAAAAATTGGTGCTTATGTCATTTCCTTCAATATCCATTGCGTAAGACCGCACAAATCCACTCACAATAAAAAAATAACGGTTTGCGACTTTACCTTCTTCTAAAAGAAATTCGTTTCTTGAAAATTCTACCCGCTTAAATTTTGGAATAATTATCTCCTGTTCTTCTTTAGAGAATTTTTTATCATGAAAAACATTTTTAAGAAAAGATTGATCAGTCATAAAACAAAATTTAGATTAAAAATGAAAGGTATCAATTTTTTGGTTGTATAATGGTATCCCTTTGATCTTTATTTTTTTCCATTTTTTCTATTGGTGGTTCCATGCGTTTGCCCATACATTTATAACTGTTGAGTAAAAAGAAAACAACAGAGATGGTCCACACGGCTACTTTTCGGAATTTTGTTTTATAAACAACACTTTCAATTCTATTTATAAACGCAGTAAATATATTTGTGGTATTTGTATGCCTTGCATTATAACGTCCACAAATTTTTTGAGCAGAATTATTTTTAAAATATATTTCTATTTCATCCAGGCTCATTTTTGTAAAATCAATTACTTTGGTTTGGCAGCTATCACAAAATTTTCCGTCGACAACAGAGGTCATTGCGTTGAAATTCTCGGCGCAGGGTTTTTGTATTTGAATGTTTTTAATCATGTTAATTAAAGGTATAAAAACTATTTTACACTTCAAAAACTTGAAATTGATCTTAATTTGCAGTCAGGTAAAAAAATAAACTGCCATAGCGATTATACTCGTTGAATAGGTTATCCATAAAAGCTTACTAACAAAGGAATCGGTTCCATCATTAAAGAAAAACGAAACGAAAACCACAAAGAAAATTATATAATAAATAAAAAAGTTAAAATCCAAAGAGTAACTCACTCTCCATCCGGGCCTACTAAAATAAATGGGCTTACCGAAAATGTTTCTTTCAATTTCAATTGTATCTTTTGGAAAAAGATCAGGAACTGAGTAATCTTCAATATTAGCTGTATGATAATAATCGTCGCACTCAGTTTCTAAATGTAATTTTATGTATGTTTTCACACCGCCCCTACCAGAGACCTTATACATTTCCTTTGCCGTACTTAGTAAAATTTCTTTCTTAAAACTACCGGAAGATTTGTTGAAAATGAATACAAGAATAAAAAGTATAAAATATATTATTCTTGCAGTCCATGAGCCAATAAAAATGAAACTCTTTCTATATATCCTATTGTAAAGACGGATTTTGCGTTGTTCAAGCGCATTCTTTTTATCGATCCTTTCAAAGATCTTTTTTCGTTCTTCTTCAGAAAATCTTGGCCTCGGCATTAAAGTGCGCTTTACTCACCAAAGATAAATTAATTTCTTAACAAAAAACCCCGGCATAGACCAGGGTTTTTTATTCTGAGATAATTGATATTATTTTTTAAACTGTTACTTCTGCTTTTGGAGCAGCAGCTAAAATTTCTGCATTTGCAGCAGAAGCATATTGCTCAAAATTCTTAACGAAAGACGAGGCTAAAGTTTGTGCTGTTTGATTAAATGCATCTTTATCTTTCCATGCATTTTTTGGTTCTAATATTTCCGATGGAACATTAGGACAAGCTTTTGGGAAGTTTAATTTAAAGTATGGTGTTGTACCATATTCTACTTTGTCTAATTCGCCTGTTAATGCTGCGGTTATTAATGAACGCGTGTAAGATAATTTAATACGGCTACCAACACCATATTTACCACCTACCCAGCCGGTATTCAATAACCAAACGTTTACGTTGTTCTTTTTTAATTTCTCGCCTAAAAGCTCGGCATATTTTGTTGGGTGTAACGGCAAAAACACTTTACCAAAACAAGCAGAGAATGTTAATGTTGGTTCTGTAACACCTACTTCAGTTCCTGCTACTTTAGCAGTATAACCACTAATAAAATGATACATAGCCTGTGCTGGTGTTAATTTTGAAATTGGAGGCAATACACCAAATGCATCGCATGTTAAGAAGAAAATATTTTTCGGCACATCTCCCACGGCAGGTGAAACTGCATTATCAATATAATTAGAAGGATAACTTACGCGCGTATTTTCTGTTTTTGAAATATTTGCGTAATCAACAGTAGTTGTTCCATCAAAAAAGTTAATGTTCTCTAATAACGACCCAAATTTAATAGCACTAAAGATTTGCGGTTCTTTTTCAGCCGTTAGATCTACGCATTTTGCATAGCAACCTCCTTCAAAGTTAAACACACCAGTATCGCTCCAGCCATGTTCATCATCACCAATTAACTTACGGTTAGGATCGGCACTTAAAGTTGTTTTACCTGTACCAGATAAACCAAAGAAAATTGCTGTATCACCATCTTTACCAATATTTGCAGAACAGTGCATTGGTAAAACGCCCTTTTCGTGTGGTAGTACATAATTTAAAACAGCGAAAATTCCTTTTTTAATCTCACCTGTATAACCTGTTCCACCAATTAATATAATTTTTTTAGTAAAATCAAGGATCGCAAAATTGTGCTGACGCGTGCCATCAATTTTTGGATCTGCTTTAAAACCCGGCGCGTTAATAATTAACCACTCGTGTTTAAAGGTTTTAATTTCTTCAGTAGTTGGACGTAAGAATAAATTATTTGCAAATAAATTATGCGAAGGATATTCGTTTACGCAGCGGATATTGATACGGTATTTGGGATCGGCGCAAGCATAAGCATCGCGAATCCAAATTTCTTTTCCTCCTAAATAAGCCAACATGCGGTTATGAAGGATATCAAATTTTGCAGAGTCAAAACGATTATTTACATCGCCCCACCAAACGCTGTCTTTTGTATTTTCATCAACAACAACAAATTTATCTTTTGGTGAACGGCCGGTAAATTCTCCGGTATCAATTGCCAATGCACCCACATCTGTTAAAACTCCTTCTCCTCTTAATATTGTTTCTTCAACCAATTCACTTGGATGAAGATTCCAAAAAGCCATTTCAACATTTGAAAGACCAAGTTGCGCAACCGAGGCACCATCTGCTTTTAAACCAATTTCGTTCATTATATATTAGTGTTTTGTTAGTGGGGCGAAGGTACAAAAAAAAAACGGCCTTAAAAAGACCGTTTTTCCACAATTTATTGGCTTATTAACCTATTTTATCTAATTGATAATGAGACGAATTGACCTTCTTTTGCAATTTTTTTCAACTGATCAAGAAGTTCCTTTTTTTCGGCCTCCTTTAATTCGGTTAACGGCATACAAATACGTCTTTCGCCCTCACGACCTTGATTTTTTGTAGTATACTTTATTTTTTTACTATCTAGTAAAGCCGTTGTTTTATCTAAGGCAGGGCCATCAATTCCGCTTCCGGGACTTCCAAAATAAATTTCAGCGGCGCAATTATTATCAGTTACCGTTGCGTTTTCGTTTGTTGTTGAATTGGTTGCGTTGGCAGTTTGAGTGCCTGTACTAGTTGAAGTACTTGAAGCAGCAGTTTGGCTTTTTTTAGTTTTGCAGGATGCAAGTGTTAAAAATAAAACGCTGCTTAAAAGAATAACTGATTTTTTCATACTTAAGGTTTTGTATTGTAAATATGGCAAATAATTATTAAGTATAAAAACTATTTAGCTTATTTAGGCTCTTTTAATGGCAGAAATGGATAAACACAGCCATCCCGCCACAAACAAAATACCGCCAATTGGTGTAACAGGCCCAAGGAATTTTAACCAATCGGCTCCATATAAATTACGGGTACATAAAAAATATAAAGAGCCGCTAAACAAAATAATACCTAAAAAAAATAAATAGTAAGCCCAGTTTAAAAATTTATTGTCGTATTTTAATTTTAAAAGCACTACTGCTAACATTGCAAAAGTATGATACATGTGATATTTAACGCCTGTATCAAACCCATTTAAAAGATCGGGGGTAATTAAACCCGTTTCCAATTTACCTTTTAATGCGTGAGCACCAAGCGCACCAAGCGCTACGGCAATGGCACCTAAAAAGCCTATTGTAATTAACTGTTTTGGAAGTCCTGTTGTTTCTTGTTTCATGTTTTTAGTTTCTTGTTCTAACTGCTCAGCGCAAACTGCTGACTGTAATCTTGCCTACTTTTTTTTCTTCAGTTCTTCCATTATCTGCTCATCGGTTTTACCAACAAAGTTTAGCGCGCCTTTTGCACTTTTTGCCCAATCGCTTTTTGGATATTCGTAAATAACCATTTCATAAAGCTTTTTTGCTTCCTGTTCGTTATTTAAATAAACAGCTTCATCATACAATTGTGCTAATAAAAACATGGCAGCAGCACGATGCGTTGATTTAGGGTAAGCCGTAACGCACTTTTCCAAAGCCACCTGGGCTTGCCGCGGGTTGTTAATGGATTGCGCTACCTGCGCTGTTTTAATTAAATAGATAGGGCAAAGTGTATCGGCTGTGCAATAAAAAGCAAAATCGGTAAATGCTTTTATGGCTTTATTAGCCACATCGGTCTTTACTTCCGTTTCCTTCAATAAAGTACTGTCCATTTTTTTTGCCTCCGCCAAAAGCATTTTACAATCGGTTAAATAGTTTTTAGCAGCAGGAATAATTGTGTCGACAGTGCCTGAGACAGGCACGCTATCGTTTTTAAATGTAACCGTATTTTTTTGCTTTGATTGTTCGGATGAACAAGCAACAATTAAAATAAAAACCGGCAATAAATAGTTATATAACCTGTTTGTCATTTTAAACTTATTTTTTTGGTCTGTAAACGCGGGTTTTGTAATCAGCAGATATCTTTCCGTTAGCGATATCATTTAATTTACCCGAGATCATTTTACGTTTGAACGGACTAATGATATCTGTAAACAATTTTCCTTCAATATGATCGTATTCGTGCTGGATTACCCTTGCAATAACACCATCATATTTTTCTTTATGCTTAACAAATTTTTCATCGTAATATTCTATTTCAATATTCGGTTTACGATTAACATCTTCGCGAATTTTTGGAATACTTAAACAACCTTCATTAAATTTCCACTCTGTACCCTCTTCACTTAAGATTCGGGCATTGATAAATACTTTTTTAAAAGCCTGTAATTGCTTTTTTTGTTCGGGTGTAAATTCATCATCCTCGTCGTCATCGCTTTCTGCAAAAGGGCCGGTATCAATTACAAATAAACGTATGGCTTTGCCAATTTGAGGTGCGGCAAGTCCAACACCGTTAGCGTTGTACATTGTTGCAAACATATTCTTAATTAATTCATCAAGACCTTCATAATTCTTATCAATATCCACGCCCACTTTTCTGAGCACCGGATCGCCATATACAACAATTGGTAAAATCATTTTTTTATTCTAATTAAAATGTATTTCAGTAACATCATCGTTTTGAGTATACTTTGCCCAAAACTCTTTTTCTTTTAATCTCAATATTTCCCATGTAGCGATGGCGCCGGAAGCTGCAGTTGTATTGCCGCTTTCTTTTGTAAATATTACTTTCTTTTTATCTTCGCTAAATGCCAATGTGCCCGCTTCGGCAAAAGGAAAAACAAGCGAACCAATAATTAAATTATAACTAAAAGAATATTCTCCATTTTTATTTATATTTAAAATATATCCGCTAAATACATGGCTTTTAATAAAGGAAGTACTATCGCCACCATTAAATTTATATTGCTGTATCCTCCACGAATTAGAAAGTCTTTCTTTTTTTGTTAGTAAAGAAAAAGATGGTCCCTCGGGATATTTTTTACAAGAAACAAAAGCAATAGAAAAAATTACTGCAATAATAAAAAAATAAGTACTTAACCTTTTCATGAAAATTATCTGCTGTAATTTGGCGCTTCGCGTGTTACCACTACGTCGTGCGGGTGACTTTCTTTTACACCTGCTGCTGTTATACGAATAAATTTAGCTTGCTGTAAAGTGGCAATATCTTTAGCGCCGCAATATCCCATACCTGCACGTAAACCACCAATTATCTGGTACATGATCTCGGCAAGACTTCCTTTATAAGGCACACGCCCGCTAATACCTTCCGGCACTAATTTCTTAATATCATCTTCGGCATCCTGAAAATAACGGTCTTTACTGCCTTTTTGCATAGCTTCTAATGAACCCATACCACGGTATGACTTAAATTTACGGCCTTCAAAAATAATTGTCTCACCCGGACTTTCTTCGGTGCCGGCAAACATACCACCCATCATTACTGTGCCTGCTCCGGCCGCTAAGGCCTTAACCACATCGCCTGTAAAACGTACACCACCATCGGCAATTAAAGGAACTCCAGTGCCTTTTAAAGCAATAGCAACTTCTAAAATAGCTGTAAGTTGTGGTACACCAACACCTGCAATAACACGGGTAGTGCAAATAGAGCCTGGGCCAATACCAACCTTAACAGCATCTGCACCTGCTTTTACAAGAGCCAACGCAGCTTTACCGGTTGCAATGTTTCCAACAACCACCTGCAAATTTTTATATTTCTTTTTTACTTCTTTTAGTTTTTCAATTACACCTTTGCTATGACCGTGAGCGGTGTCAATAATAATTGCATCTACGCCAGCCTCAACAAGCGCATCAACGCGCTCCATAGCATCGGCGGTAACGCCAACGGCGGCAGCAACACGTAAGCGTCCACGCTCATCTTTACAAGCGTTGGGGCGTACTTTAATTTTGATGATATCTTTATAGGTAATTAGTCCAACTAACTTATTGGTTTTATCAAGAATAGGAAGCTTTTCGATTTTATGTTCCTGTAAAATTTCTTCAGCTTGTTTTAAAGTAATTCCTTTTTGCGCAGTGATCACATTTTTAAAAGGCGTCATTACGTTAATCACGGGCTTTTTAAAATCTTTTTCGAAACGAAGATCGCGGTTGGTAACAATACCAAGCAGTTTGCCCGAATTATCAATAACAGGGATACCGCCAATTTTATTATCCGACATTATTTTCATGGCATCACCAATAGTGGCACTGTTGAATAAGGTAACAGGATCTTGTATCATGCCACTTTCGCTACGTTTTACTTTGCGAATTTGTGCGGCCTGATCTTCAATGCTCATGTTTTTATGCAATACACCAATGCCGCCTTCCTGGGCAATAGCAATGGCCAGCTTATATTCAGTAACCGTATCCATTGCTGCGGAAACGATTGGGGTATTTAATTTTATATTTTTTGTGAAGTAAGAACTAATGTTCGCATCTCTCGGTAAGATTTCAGAATAATCGGGCACCAACAATACGTCATCGTATGTTAAGCCTTCTGCTACAAATTTGTTTGTGATACTGTTAATGGAAGCCATTGGGTGAACTTTAAGGTTTTAAAATTCGGGCAAATATAGTGTTTTTTTCTGAAATAGGGCTTCAAAATTAGCGCTTTAGGTTAGAATAGTGCTAAAAGGTGTAAAAAGAAAAAGCCACTAACAGAAAATCTCCAAAATCTGAAAGTGGCTTAATTTTTTTGTTATAAACTAAACAAAAACCCTATTGAAAGAACTTATAGTAAAGATACAGCGGTTTTAAAGAGTTTTTTGGCCGTTCAAACAAGTGGTAAAGTTTATTTTATAAGTGGTAAAACTGGTTTGTTTTAGGATTTATTGAGCTTATCCATAAAAGCATCTTTTTTACGGCGAGAGATCTCTATCTTGGTGCCATCGCTCATTACAGCATAGCCCCCGTCTTCTTTTAAGAATCTAACCACATGGTTCATGTTAATTAAATGGTGATGATGCACACGAATAAATTCACTTTCGGGCAGCAATTCTTCATAATGTTTTAACCCCGCGCTGATCATTAATTTACGCTTATCGGTTAAAAAGAAGGTTGTGTAACTGCCATCGGCCTCACAGCGGATAATATCTTTAATATTTACAATTTCATAAGCGTTACCTGTAGGCAATGTGATCTTTTGAAAACTATCGTCAGATTTTTTTAGTTGTTGAATTAAAAAATTAAGGTTCTCCATATTAGGGCTGGCATTTTTCTTTTGCGAAACCTTTTCTACGGCATTTTTTAATTCTTCAATATCAATTGGTTTTAAAAGGTAATCGCAAGCACTGTATTTTATTGCGCGAATAGCATGCTGGTCGCTAGCGGTTGCAAAAATAAGTTCAAATTTATGACCCTGCACTTTTTCTAAAAGATCAAAACCGCTGCCATCGGGCATACTAATATCCAAAAAAACCAATTCAGGATTTTCCTTCTTTATAACTTCAACACCTTCGTTCACGTTTTTAGCAAGGCCAACAACGTTTAATTGCGGACAATTTTTTTGGATGATACCGGCCAACATTTCGCGGCTCTTTTGTTCATCTTCAATAATTACTGTTTTTATCATAACCTTATTTTTAACCTATTAATGGAATAAATAATTGTACCCGTGTGCCTATTGATTCATTATTTTCTTTAAGATCTGTTATTATTACGCTTAATTTTGAATTATTAATTTCATTTAAAATCTTTAATCTATCCTCGGTAATTTTCATTCCTAAAGATCTATGTTTTGAAACGGGCATTGTTCGCTTAATATCAGCAGCTTTTTCACGGCCTATTCCATCATCTGTAATAGTACAAATTAAAAAATTATTTTTTGCACTTAAATGTATAATTAATTTTCCTTTTTTAGAGCTGGGATTTAAACCATGTAAAATAGCGTTTTCAACGTAAGGCTGCATTAACATGGGTGGCATAATGTCATAATCTGTATCTACCGTCTCATCAATTATAACTTCATAATCAAATTTCTCTTCAAAGCGCATTTGTTCCAGTTCAAGATATAATCTAAGAGCTTCAAGATCTTCTTCAACTGTTACTGTTGGTTTATCTGAATTATTTAAGATAATACGCACCAGGCGAGCAAACTTGCTTAAGTATTTTATAGCCTCATCAGATTTTGTATGAAAGATATAATGCTGAATAGAGTTTAGAGAATTAAAAATAAAATGCGGGTTCATTTGTGAACGTAAAGCCTTTAGTTCTATCTTACTCATTTCCACCTTACGGTTAAACTCTAATTTTTGTTGTTTGGCGATAGATAATAAACGAATTCTGAAAATGGTATAAACACTTCCACCAATAAAAGTTAAAACGATTAAAGTAAACCACCATGTTAAATAAAATGGTGTTGCAATTGTAAACGAAAAAGTGGTTTCGTTGGTATCCCAGATACCTTCGTTGTTGCAAGAGCGAACTTTAAAAGTATACTTACCCGGCATTAAATTGGCATACTTGCTGTAATCTTCGGCAGATGGTAAACTCCAGTCTTTATCCAATCCATCTAATTTTTTTTGATATAGTACCTTATCCGGATTGGTTAAACAAATGCCCCTGTAATTAAATGTAATTGTGTTATAATTGTAAGGCAGTACAACGTTGTTTTTAAGAACTGTATCTTCATTAAAGATCTTTATTCCTTGTATCAAAGTTGAGTTTTGAACTGTATTTTTTTTAACGTTAAAAGGCTCATGTCTAACAATTCCACTAACAGTGCCAAACCAAAGCGTACCATCACCATCTTCCCAAATACCATTGCCATTACATTCTACGCCGGCAAAACCTTCCTGCTTACCGTAAGATGTTATCTCAATGGTTTTGTTCTCTAAGTATTTTTTAAGGTTTAATTTATTAATCCCCTGGTTTGTTCCCATCCAAATAGCTTGTTTATTTTCGGCAAATTCTAAAGAGTATATCATTTCTGAATTTAAACCATCATTTAAAGTAATACGCTTTAAATCATTCGTTTTTGTATCATATATTAATAAACCATCTAAAGTTGCGGCAAACAGGTGGCCGTTAGTAAATCTGAGCGCCAGAAAATCTTCAAATTCCCAACCTAATTTTGCGCTTAACGGAACCAGTACACCACCTGAAAACTTATATAAACCAGCATGCTGCGTGCCAATATATATTGTATGGTCGTCACCTTCGCAAATGCCATACACCTGAAACTCGCCTTTAAAATTAATAGGGTAAAATTTAGATTCAGGTTTATCTTTTTTCCAGGTTATGGCCGCAACACCATTACTTCCGCCGGTCCACAATGTATTATCAGAGGCTAAAAATAAAACTTCGCGCGAGCCTTTAAATTCCGGAGTAACAGGAATGCTTTGAAATTTGTCGTTTTTAAACTGAGTGAGGTCACTTTCAGTTCCAAATATTAACCTTCCTTCCGCGTCCTGCAAGCCCGATTTTATAGAATTACTGGTTAAACCATCGCCGGTACCATAACGCTTAAAATACCCTTGCGAATATTTGTAAATACCATTATTATCGGATGTCATCCACAAATCGCCGCGACTATCCCTGAATATCTGATAAACAAAAGCATTGCCCGGGCCATTAATTTTGTCAAAAGTTGAAAAAGAATTATCCTTATAACGAAACAATCCGCTGTGTGTGCCTATCCAGATATTATCTTCGCGCGCATGCACAAGGCAGCGCACAACATTTGAATTATTATCGGGGCCAATGTTGTAATAATAAAATTGTGACCCATCAAATCTTAACAAACCATTTCCCGAACCTATCCAGATAAATTTATCGTTTTGATTTACAACACCGGTAATATTTTCATCGATCAAACCATTTTCGATATGATAATTAGTTGCTTTTTTTGTTGAAAGATCGTATACACACAAACCAACCGAAGTACCAATAATTAGCCTTTCTTTTTGCTGCGTAATGCAATTTACCTGGTTAGACGGCAAACCATTTAAAGTGCTCATTAATTCAAACGTATTGTTCTTGTATTTTATTAATCCGGCATCGGTGCCAATACACATTAAGCCCGAGTCGGCCTTATAAATACAGTTAATCTTAAACAGTTCAAATTCTTTAAGGCTTTTAATTATACCTTCTTTATAAACATATAAACCCTTACGGGTGCCAATGTACATAGCGCCTTTATCATCATTACACAGAGCTGTAACGTAAGGATTTAGGAGTCCGTTTTCTTTTGTAAAATTAAGTATCCTGGCATCTTTGATAATGCTAAAGCCTTTATTGGTGCCAACAAAAACACTGCCACTGTCATTTTCGGCAATAGCATTTACATTATGATCTACCAATCCTTTTTTAGGATTAAAGATTAAAAAAGATTTTCCATCAAAACGGCATACACCACCGTAACCACCACTCCATAAATAACCGTTTTTCTGCTGAAACATGCACGAAACCTGCACAAATGGCAAACCGCTTTCTACACTATAATTTTTAAAAAAATATTGTTGTGCTTCTGTTCTTAAGAAAGAAGAAATTAAAAAAACAACAAGTATATAGTGTATCCTTTTGATAATCTTTACTAATTTAAACTTAATTGTTCAAAAAGTAAAGTAACTTAAATAAATGGTTGATTTGATTTTTTAATTGGGTAAAAATATGGCTTTGGCGCTAAATTACCTGACACAAAATTTACTAAATTGCGGTCTTATAAAACGGGCTAATGAAGGAAGAAGTAATTTTAGTTGATGAATTGGATAATGCCATTGGCACCATGGAAAAAATAGAAGCGCATGAAAAGGGCGTTCTTCACCGTGCTTTTTCGGTTTTTATTTTTAATTCAGATGGCGAATTACTGCTTCAGCAAAGAGCTGTAACTAAATACCATAGTGCAGGTTTATGGACAAATACCTGTTGCTCACACCCCCGCCCCAATGAAACTACTTTATCGGCAGCCCACCGCAGATTAAAGGAAGAAATGGGAATTACGGCTGAACTAGAACATAAAACCAATTTTATTTATAAAACTGTTTTTGATAACAGTTTAACCGAACATGAGTTTGACCATGTTTATTTTGGAAAATGCAGCCAAAAACCTAAAATTGATCCTAACGAGGTTGAAAGTTACGCCTGGCTAAGACCAGAAAAAATAATGGCCGATATTGCCGCAAATCCGACTAAATATACATCCTGGTTTAAAATTGCCATGGAAAAACTTTTCTAGTTTTTAGGTACAAGCCATGTATATTTCAATACCTGCTTAATTATTTCATATGTAAGAAAATTGAGGTTTTTGTAAAATACCCAAGCTCTTTAAAAGAATTGATTTTGTATTTTAGGCAACTTAATCAATTAATGCCAAAACAAAAACCGAATAATCAAGACTTGACAAGTTTGCATCAAAAATTTGAACTATTGGTGCACAACACCGAAGAGCCGTTTGTATTAATTGATGCTAATTACACCATAATAACATTTAACGAACAGTTTAAAAATCAATATCTTAGTTTTTTTGGAAAAGAATTTTTAAAGGGCGAGAACATACTCAGTTATGCGCAAGCAAACAGTGTTGAACTTTTAAAAAAAATGTACCAGGATGTTTTTAATGGCCAAACGTTTCAGTCTGAAATTGAAGTTCCTTTTCCCGATAACATTAAGCGTACTTTTTTAAATAAATACAAACCTGCGCTAAATGAAAACGGCAAAATAATGGGCGCGTTCGTTTCTTCGACTGATATAACAGATAAAGTAATTTCGGAAACCAGAAAAAAAGAAGCAGAAGAAAAGTTAAAAGAATCGGAAAGTAACCTAAGAGCCATTTTTAATAATTCCACCGATGCTTTCATGTTATTGGATAAAGATTTTAAGATTAAGGCCTTTAATTCAAAAGCAAACGAAAATCAGCCGTACATACTACGCTCACTTGAACACGGTGCTAGTTTATTAGATTATATTGAAGAAGAAAGAAAGGTTTATTTTACGGATTATCTTAACAGGGTTTTAAGCGCCGAGACAATAGAATACGATACACATTATCCCGAAAAAGATGGCGGAAGCGGTAAGTGGTTTCACATTACTTTAAGTCCGGTAAAAGACGATAATATAATTACTGGCATTTGTATTACCCGACGCGACGTTACTGAAAAAAAATTGATTGAAGAGAATGTGAGGGTTGCCAAAGAACGATATGATATAGTAGCAAAGGCTACAAACGATGCTATTTACGATTGGGACCTTAAAAACGGTGAAATAACAAGAACGGGTGATGGCCTAAAGGAACTTTTTGGATATGAGCCGGAAGACGCCGCTGAAAACGATTTTTGGAAAAAAAGGATCCATCCCGAAGATATTGGCAAGGCTACAAAAAAACTTGAACTGCTGCTTTCACAAGCTGATAAATTTTACTGTAACCAGGAATACAGGTTTTTGAAAGCCGATGGCACCTACGCGTTTGTTTTTGATAAAGGTTTTATTATTCGCAATAGTTCCGGCGAAGCAATCAGAATGATAGGCGCAACCCAGGATATAACACACCGGAAAGAAACCGAGCTACTGCTGAAAAACTTAAACGAAAACCTTAGGGCAAGAGCAAAAGAATTAGCAGATACAAATACCGAGCTTGAACAATTTGCATTTATTGCATCGCATGATCTGCAGGAACCTTTACGGATGATAACCAGCTTTCTTACCCAATTAGAACTTAAATATAAAGACCAGCTGGATGATAAAGCACAACAATATATTTATTTTGCTATAGATGGTGCTGCCAGATTACGTAAAATAATTTTAGATCTTTTGGAGTATTCGCTGGCAGGAAAAAAAACGATAGAGGTTGAAATATTGGATACCGAATTGGTGCTTGCGGAATCGCTGCAACTTTTACGAAAAACAATTGAAGAGAAGGATGCGGTTATAAAATATGGCCCAATGCCAACACTCACCGCCAATAAATCTTCGCTATTGCAGGTATTTCAAAATTTAATCAGTAATGGTTTAAAATATCAAAAAGCAGGGCAAAATCCCACAATACAAAT
Organism: Chitinophaga pinensis; assembly: GCA_943369995.1. Lineage (GTDB taxonomy): Bacteria > Bacteroidota > Bacteroidia > B-17B0 > Aurantibacillaceae > Aurantibacillus. Next base: position 182,408 of record CALRPF020000006.1, on the reverse strand, counting down.
AAATGCAATTGAGACGGATACACACTGGCAATTTTCATTTTCCGATAATGGCATTGGCGTTGACGAACAATTTTTTGAAAAAATATTTGTCGCATTTCAGCGATTACATAACCGCTCTGAGTATGCCGGAACCGGACTTGGACTTGCAATTTGCAAAAAGATAATTGAGAGCCATGGCGGAAAGATTTGGCTGGAATCAAAACACGGAGAAGGAAGTACATTTTATTTTACTTTAATGAAATAGAAATGAATCAAATGACAACCCGTAACAGACCGTTTTCTATTCTTATTATCGAAGATAATCCCGGTGATTTTGTTTTATTAGAAGATTATTTACGCGACCAGATAGTAAACCCCGTTGTAAAAAACACCGCCACATTTAAAGCTACAAAAGAACTATTAAGCCTTGGCGAAATTTATGACGTTATTTTTTTAGACCTTACGCTACCTGATGCCAGCGGCAAAAAATTAGTAAACGACTTATTAGAAATAACCGGCGATACACCCATTATTGCATTAACCGGTTACGAGGATAGAGAATTTAGCGTAAAAACACTTTCTCTTGGCATCTCCGATTACCTTTTTAAAGATGAATTAAACCCATCTTTAGTATACAAAAGTATTGTTTACAATATTGAACGTAAAAGAATTAGTTTAGAATTAAGAGAATCGGAAAAAAAGTACCGCACGCTATTTCATGTTTGCCCAATACCCATGTGGGTGTTTGATCCTGATACTCTCAAATTTTTAAATGTTAACAATGCCGCTATTAAACATTACGGATACAGTAATGAAGAATTTCTTTCGATGACCATTAAGGACATAAGACCGGCTGAAGAAATTGAAACACTTGAAAGCATAGTAGAGAAAAACAGGCATAGCATTAGTTTATATAGTGGTGTTTTTAAACACATTAAAAAAAATGGCACGCCAATGCGTGTAGAAATTCAAAGCAGTAAAATATTATTTAATGGCAAAGAAGCCAAACTAATTATTGCTATTGATGTTACCGAAAAATTAAAAGCAGACGAAGCTCTAAAATTAAGTGAGCAGCTTTTTAAGGCACTGGTTCAGGATGGCGCAGATCTGATAAGCATTTTGGATGAGTGCGGTAATTATAAATTTGTAAGCCCTTCGGCGTCTTCTATCATCGGCGTAGATGAAAATGAGTTGATCGGAAAAAATGCTTTTGATTTTATACATGAAGATGATAAACTGCGCGTTCAAAACCAATTTAATCTTTTAAAAAGAAAAAAGCGAGTACAGATTTCGCCTTTTCGTTTTAAAAATGCAAATAATAATTGGATTTGGCTAGAAACAATTGCCACCAATATGATGGATGATCCGGCGGTAAAAGGCATTATATCAAATTCAAGAGATATTACTTTAAACGTTAATTACAATCAAAAATTAAAGCAGAATTTTGAACGCTATGAGTCTTTAGCCAGAGCTACAAGTGATGCAATCTGGGATCATGATTTTGAAATAGAAAGAACTTATATTGCTGGTGAAGGTTACAGAAATTTATTTGGATATAATTTAGCGAATCAATTTTCGGACGATCTTTTTTGGGAAACACGTTTACACCCTGACGAAAAAGAAAATATTATTAATACCCTAAACGGGCTTATTGGCGATCCAAATGCCATTCAATCCGAACTTGAATATCGTTTTTTAAAAGCCGATGGAAATTACGCCCATGTACGTGATCGCTTTTTTATTATAAGAGATAATGGAAAAGCTGTTAGAATGCTAGGCGCAAAACAAGATATTACAAGACAAAAGATAGAAGAACAAGAAAAAGAGAAGTTAATTACTGAATTGATCCAAAACAATAAAGATCTTAAGCAGTTCTCTTATATTACATCACATAATTTACGAGGGCCAATTGCCAATTTGCTTGGGCTTTCATCGCTTATTGATAATTATAAGATCGAAGACGAAACATTAAAACAGATCCTGGCGGGTATAAAAAAAGCAACCTTCATGTTTGATGACATTATAAAAGACCTAACCAAAGTGCTAAATATCAAAGATCACATTTCAATTCCTCAGGAGTCCCTTAATATTTTATCTGCGTTGGAAAAAGGAATTGCCCAGAACGAAACCATGATTCTTGAAACAGGAACTGAAATAAAGACAGATCTTATTAAAGCGCCAATGCTTAATTTTAATAAGGCGTACCTTGAGAGCATCTTTTTTAATCTTATATCTAATGCCATAAAGTACAGATCGCCGGTGCGTAAAGTAAAGATCTTTATTACATCAGAAAATGTAAATGATGAAATCGTTTTAAAATTCAGCGATAACGGTTTAGGCCTGGATGTTGAATTATATAAAGAACGTTTGTTTAGATTGTATCAAAGGTTTCACGATCACGCAGAAGGTAAAGGCCTTGGATTATTTCTGATTAAATCTCAAATGGAGGCACTTAACGGAAGCATCAACATCGAAAGTAAAGTTGGCATTGGTACAACATTTATCCTAAAATTTAAGCGTTAAGCAACTCAAAAATATATTTCATAAAGTGTAATTTCTTTTTAAGTCAACCTCGCCAAATTTATGGGCGTCGTAGGTTTGGTTTAAAATATCAAAGATCTCCTCTTTAATTACAGGTTTTGTTAGCACCTGGTTAAATCCTTCGGCAAGATAATATTCGCTGTTTTCGGCATAAGCTGTAACAGCAAATATTTTAAGCATAGCATTCTTCTCTATACTTCGTATCTCCTTCATTGCCCTAACGCCATCCATCGCTTCGTCTCCCAGATTGATGTCGGCTAAAACAACATCAAAATCAAATTCTCTGGAGGCATTAATGGCATCGTTGCCATTAGTAACAATGTATAAATTAAAATGCCTTTCTAACAATACTTTTAACACCAGTATATCCAACTCACTATCCTCTATTATTAGAATATTAGCTTTTTGCTTATTGAGGTCTTTCATTTATTTAAATTTTATCGTTAATGTTTACTTTATTTAACGATCATATCGTCATCATCCTGATTTGCCATCATTGTTTTAACACCCTCTTGATTTTCGGTATTTGAGAATTTAGATTTAGACGGATCAAATATTTTTTGTTTTATGCCCGCTGTGTAATCTTCAACCGGGTAAAAACGATTGTTTGCTTTATCAAATCTTACTAATCCAATTGGGAAGTCCATAATTTCGTTTGAAGCATTTACAGCTTTAGAGTCTAATACTTCTGTTTCAAATAAAAATTCATAGATCAAAGCATTTTCGCTATCCAATTTAGTGTCGAAGCTTATTAATAAAGGCACATGTCCTTCTTTTGTGATACGTACTGTATACCAGTTATTCTTATATAGTTCAAATTTAAATTCTTTGTTAACCGTAACTTTACAAGAATCTATAACTTTGTTTTCGTATAAAAGTTCTACCTTATAAGAACCTCTTTCCGCTTTATGAGGTGCCTTTAAAACTATGCCGTTTAATTTTAAACAGATGGACGAGTCTTTTTTAATTATTGAGGCAAAAGAACTGCTTACAAATAACATAATAGCAAACACTGCTAACATTGTGAAGTTTAGGTTTGATTTTTTCATGGTGATTTATTTTTTTCTTGTTATTGATTATTTTCTTAAACAAAGTTGCAGCTATTTAAAAAAAATAATTACCTGTTTTTAAGTGCAAGTTCACATATGTAAGATTTGTTAGTATTTTGTGATTCCAAAATATGGAACATCAAATTTTTTCTAAGTGAAATTACTTAGATGCGAGAATAAGAGAAACTATGGGAACCCTTTTACAGAAAGCCTTGCAGAGGCAACATAGAAATGATTAATATTTTTTTCTTAATTGAGGCACCAGGTGTGGCAGTACCTCATTCGCTTTTTTATTATTAGCCGTAAACAACACAAAAAGATCTTTGCTTTTTAAAGAAGCTTTTGCATTTCCCGTATTATTCATTTCTAATTCGAATATTTTAATCAGGTGCAAAACATGGTAATACTTTTCAAGTTGATCGGATTTAATTTTGCGGGAAATACTTTTCAAAGTAATTTCCACAAGATCATAATCTTTTTGAACAAGATAGAAATACGCCAATGTTAGCTTAACGTTAATGCTTTCATGAAAAAAGTCTTTGAAGCTAAAATTATTTAAAATATTATTGAGACAGTTGATTGCTTCTTTAAAATTCTTTTGATTAAAATACAGCATAGCATTATAAATTGCCATCTGCACTTTAGCATGCCCGTCCTCAGAGTCGGAGAATATTTCTGTTTTCTTAGGATCCGTAGTTAGATCTCCTTCTCTGCCAACCTCTATGCAGAATTTAATTTTAGATGACAGGAATTTAGAAGTTACGCCAATGTTATTGTATAATAATAAGGTAGAAAGATGATCATTTACCTTTTCATAAAAATTTACTGCAGATTTATACTCTTCGGTAGATAAATAGTATTCGAAAGAAAGATAGTCCAAAACAAACTCCCACTTTTTTTGCGGCGAATTTTGAGGAAGCTCTGAAAAGACCTTTCGGGCCTTTTGCAATAATTCAGTTGTTGGAAACTGTGTACCTTTATTTTCCTCGCAAAAAATAGCTAATTGCAATTCAACAAAATATTTTATGATCTCTATTTGGCGAGACGGATTTAAAGTAAACAGGTTGTTAATTTCATTCTTAAGAAAATATAAAGTATCTAAATGTGGTTGACTTCTTGAAAAGCTGTATTGGCTAAATATGCGGTTAAAATTACCCAGTATCTCTTCTGCTTTTTCTAAAGAAAGGCCCAGGGCTGTGTGTTTATTAAAAAGCTGCGAATAATAAAAATACTTTTCAGAATGTAAGTGCATTTTTTTTAAAGCGCTATAAACTACGAGCAAATCGTTGTGAAGATCAAACTTCAACAATTCCTTTTCAAGTTTGTGTAAAAATGCAATTGCTGTTTCACGCGGCATATTAAAACACACATCGGGTACCTGTAACAATTGTTTTATAAGACTTTCCTGGGTTTCAAAAACATCTACCGAAAGATGTTCCTGAATCTTATCATAAAGCCTGGATTTTAAAACATAAAATGAATTAGAGCTAATACCTAATTTTTCAGTGATCTCAGCATCACTTAATTTACCCGTGCGGTATGATTGAAAAAGCAAATGATAGTTATCTGCTTTTGTTTTTTTAAAGGAATCGGCAATTCCCTCAAAATCATCATTGCTTAATTGAACTATTACCTGTTTTAACTTGATCATTGATATCGGCTAAATGTTTAGTGCTTATTATTATAAATTAAAGCTTATCAAGCATTTCCTGTGTTAGCGGTTTATTTAGAAAAGTAATATCCAATGATATTTCGCCTGCTTTTTTCTTGTCTTCAGGATTTACTGAAGAAGTTAGTATAACAAGCTTTAATGCTTTTAATTTTTCTGGCAATTTATTTTTAAGGTTCTCGATAAACTGAAAACCATCCATCATTGGCATATTAAGATCTATAAAAATTATTTCCGGAAAAATATTTACAGCATCGTTACTTGACACGGATAAGTTGTTTAAAAACTCAAGCGCACTTTTACTGCCAGTGTTAACATATATTTTGCCGGCGAAATGGCTGGCTTCAATTATTTTTTGATTGATAAAATTATCAAGTTCATTATCATCAAGTAACATAGCATACTTGTATTTGTATTGCGGCTCTTTTCTTTTCATTTTGCTAGTTTTTAAATTATTCCACTCTGTGTTTCTCTTCTAAATTTAGTTAAATTTTCGGAGGACTTAAAATTTAATCATATATAATTTAAAGAAAAAACTCAGGTAATAAGTCGTGTTTGCATAGCAAACATAACTATCCCAATAGTTGTTTTCGTTCCTATTTTCGTAAAAATATTGTTTTTATGATGATCAACCGTTCTGGCACTTATAAAAAGTATTTCGCCAATTTCTTTGTTGGTTTTTTGCTCGCAAATAAGTTTAATAATTTCTATTTCCCTATCCGTTAAGGCAGCTTTACTTAACAATTGTGGCGCTTTAAGATTTCCGCTGTTGCCTTTAATGATGGCTTGTGTTATTTGATCGTTATAATAGTAGCCTTTTTGCATTACGGCGTAAATGGCATCAATAACAGCATCTACACTTTTATCTTTTGGCAAAAAGCCATTTGCACCTTTACTCATGAGATCAAAAATAAACTCTTCCTCATTGTGCATGGTTAAAATAATGATCTTGGTTTTTGGAAATTCTTTTTTTAACAGCAGCGTTGTTTCAATACCATTCATTTCAGGCATTTCAATATCCAGCAAAATTACATGTGGTGTGTGTCGTTTAGAGCGCAATTGATTTAAAAGGTCTATTCCATTTGAAGCCTGCAGCACTACTTCCATATCTTTGTAATCGCCCAGTAATGCCACAACGCCAGATCTGAAAATATTGTGATCGTCTACCACGGCAACTTTAATTATTGCAGGCAATTCTGTTATTTTGGCATGATCATTCATAATTATATAGGCGTTTTAATAAGTACTTGTGCTTGATTTTTGTTTGGGATCGTAAAATTCAAAGTTGCGTTTATTAATTGAGCCCTGGTTAAAATACTTTTTAAACCCAACCCTGTTGATTTGTCGGCAAATTGCTCAATTTGTTTGGTAGTAATTCCTTCGCCATTATGTTGGATAAGAATAACTAGATCGTTTTCCTTTTTTTCTATATTCATGTCCATGGCTTTTGGTTTAGCATGTTTAACGGTGTTGTTTAATATTTCTTTTGTTAAACGATATAATTGAATCTTTATCTTTTTATCAAATTCAATATTTTCTTCTTCGCTGTTAAATGTAATTTCAGTTTCGCCAACCGAATTTATTTGCCGGCAAACTTCTTTAAGACCTTTCACAAAGCCAAGGTTCATTAATGTTGGAGGGATAATATCGTTATAAATTGTGCGTACTGTATCTAAAGAATCATCAATGTTCTTGTAACTGGCAACAACTATCTCTTCAAATACCTCTTTATTTTCGATGTTTTTTTTCAGGCGACTTAAATTTAATTTTAATACGTTAAGTGTTATGCCAATATCATCGTGCAGATTGGTAGCAATTTTTACACGCTCCTGTTCTGCAATTTCGAGAGAGGCATCGAGTAATTTTTTTTGATGTTTATTTTCTGTATCAATTAACACTGCTTTATTAGCTAACATTCTTTTTTGATAGAGTACAACTATAAATACCAAAAAAAGTATAAGTACTAATATGCCCATTGTCGACATAATAATTAGTGTATAAACGTCTATCTGGTCCTTGCTTTCCAAAATCCTAAACTTAATAGAGTATTATATAACACGTTAAAAAAAGTATGAATAACTGCCCACAGAATAATATACTTTTTATTATCAGTTTGAGCCATATGATTGCTGAATACGAACAATATCATATTACCTGAAAAATAAAACAAAATTGCTGTATTAAGCCAAAAAACTGTTGTAGATAAAAGATTTTCAAAAACTAAATTCTTTAAAAAATAATAAAAAAAGAAAAGTGAATAAAATACAACAATTATTGATTCAACAGATGTGGAAAAATTATCCATTGAATTTAATCCGTTTAATTTATAATCCATAAATGCCACCACGAGAAAAACCGGTATAAGTGAATAAATTAATATAGGATTAAAATAATTCTTAAAAAATAAAGCATAGAACAAACTGATAAATGCAAATTCAATCACTGTAAAATAATGATAGATATATAAATTACTATACCCGTATTCAGAAAATCCTATGTTAAGAAATTCCATAATTACATTAGTCGACATCAAGAGAAACAACATGCTCAAGTGTTTTTTTAAACTTTTTATATTAACAATTGCAATTGTAAATGGTATAATTGACAATACAGCAGAGGTAATTGTTAATATTCGAAAAAATAAACTTGTGTTCATTCTTATTAAATTTAAAGGCGACTGAGTTAGCCGCCTCTAAAAATAAGTAAAAGAAAATTACATATTACTATTTAATGGATTATCTCCACCACAGAAAGGTGGGCAAGGTATACTTCTCTCGGCCAATAATCCGTTATATAAATCCCGTTCATCTGCGCTAACACCAACGACTATTAAATGCTTAGCGCTATTTTCATCTAAAGCATAATAAATTCTGATACCAACACAAGTTGATTGGTTTAAAATAGCCTGTATGGCATCTTTACCGAAAAAATGGCCTTTTATGTCGGTTGGTTCAATAGTGCGGCGAAAATTTTCCGTCCATGCGGCTGCTGTTGCCAAAGAAATACTGTGGTCTTCTCTTCCTGTGAAACTCATAAATCTGTTTTTTTTAAGTTAGTAATGATTAACGTTTCCAAGATAATAAAAATGTTAAATATGTTTCGTAAATCTGCTAAGCGTTGTGAAAATCAAACTAATGGTAATAAGTACTTTAGCTCTTTTTTAACAAAAAAAAATAGGTAAAATTACCTACCTTTTATAGGTAAAATTACCTATTAAAAAAATAGGTAAAATTACCGATTGCACCCTTTTTTGAAATGTGTGAACTTAGTAACGTGCAAAAAAATACTATAGATATGAAAGAAACTAAGATCGACCTTCACAATAAGGAGGCAATTAAGGAATGGAGTATAAAACTAAACTGTGAAGAGAAAGACCTTATTCATGCTATTATGGTAATTGGTAATTCAACACAAATGGTAGATGATTTTTTGATCCTTAACAGGAAGAAAAAATCAGAGTATCACCACTAGCAATCCATCTAACATATAAACCCAATTTTCGATAAATTGTTTATTGTGTTGAGGATTTTTTTGGCTTAACTATTGTTTACTTATTAAAGACTACCGTCTTTAATATAAGATTGACCAAGAATAGTTTCAAATTTATCACCGTTGTTGCATTTAACCTGGCTTCATTTAGTTTCATTTTTCGACATTGTTGCTTTTAAACTCTGCCCGCCGGGTGTGTTTTTGATAAATTCACAAGAGTGATCTTTTTTTGCACGATTTAGTTGCTAATGCAACAAATGCTAAAATTGTAGTTATTGTTTTTTTATTTTGAGTTTGTTTATAATATGACGCAAGGCAAATGCCGGTAAACTTTTTTAAATCAAATAAAACGCATGGGTTATGTTGTAGAAATAAAAACTATTATTGAGGTTAGTTATTTAAAATAATAACTGTTTCACCGTCCACGCTTCCGGCTTTGCATTGAAAAGTATTTTTGTACCCGCCCAAACATTATTAAACAATTCAGAGTTGCGGTATTTGTTTAGATGCTCTTCGCTTTGCCATAAGCTATATGTAAAAAAAACAGATGGATTGTTTTCATCCTGCAATAACTCAACATGTGTGCAACCATCAAATCCTTTTATACGCTGCCAGTTGGTTTCAAAAATGGTTTTAAAAACCTCAATACTTTCCGGCTTAAAGCTCATTTTTACAATACGCTTAATCATAAAACTCAATTAATAAATTAAAATCAAATTTACTTCCAATATCACGCGGGCATAACATATTCAAAGCACTTTTGCCGTTAACAGCTACTTCTAAATTACCAAAGCTGTTAAATAAAACTAAAGGCTGGCCCTGTTTTACCTCATCATAAGTATTTACAATTTTATTAATACGCGCGCCGGGTAAAGTAATACTAAAGTTTCGTTTACCCACAACATCATTAAATTGCGTTTCAGTAATATTGGTGATTATGTTTCCAAAATCGTCCACATAAATTCCTTTACCTCTTAATATATTTCCGCTTACAAAACTTTCAAATTGAAACGCCTTATAAAAATCACTGGTAGGTATACTTATGTCGTTTACTTTATTCTTTTTTGAAATATGAACAGCAGCATCTACAAAAATATCTTTCAGAAAAAAATGATGTTTTACTTTTTCATCGTAATACAATTGATAAACCGGTTCGTTATAATTTGAATCTATTAAAGAAAATAATCCGTTATCGGGACAAATAATATATTGCCCTTTATATTTGGAAATTAAATAACGTGTATTATCAATTGCATTTTGTTTGTTTGAATTACCACTATCCACAATAAATTTTACAGCCATTAAATGAATTGCATTCTCCGGAAAATACGGCAATGCGTTTTTTAGAATAAATGCGGCATCAGAAATATTATTGTCTTTAATGTCGCAGCTCAGATCAATAATTTTTACATCCGGCAATTGCGAAAAGAGCTTAGCCTTAACAATGGCTAAATAGGGATCCCGGTAACCCAGGTCGGTTGTTAAAGTAACAATGCTCATTTGTTCAAAAGTAATTAATATTTGAAGGGCTAAATTTTTTAAACTTGAAGAGAGATTAACAAGTTTATAAACAATATTATTAATAGGGTGTTTGACAGAGCATGAAATAGCCATGTTTCTGAAATGCCAACACTAAAAACATAACATTGCTATTAAATGTGGCAATTAAAAAACAATGAAATTTACATATGAATGAAAAGATTATAGCGCTGGATAGCGTTGAGCCGGTGGAGATTTATGGCGTGAATGATGTAAAACTGAACATTATTAAAAAGCATTTCCCGAAATTAAAGTTAATAGCCCGCGGTTACTCGTTAAAGATAATTGGCGATAGCAACGAGATAACCCGTTTTGAAAAAAAACTAGACCTAATGGTAGACCATTATCATAAAAGTGGTGTGTTAACGGATACAGTAATAGAGCGGCTTTTAGGACAGAACGGTGATAATATTCTTGAATCAAAAGAAGATGCTGCCAACAGCGATATTATTTTATTTGGTAACAATGGTCTGGTTGTAAAAGCAAAGACCGAGAATCAGCGCCGCATGATGGGTGCCATTGTAAAAAATGACATGTTATTTGCTATAGGACCTGCGGGCACCGGTAAAACTTATACCGCAGTTGCGTTAGCCGTAAAAGCTTTAAAAAACAAGGAAGTAAAACGCATTATTTTAACCCGCCCGGCAGTTGAAGCGGGCGAAAATTTAGGTTTTTTACCCGGCGATCTGCAGGAGAAGCTGGATCCTTACATGCAGCCATTGTACGATGCCTTAAACGACATGATACCAAGTGATAAGCTCACACAATATATCGAGAACAGGATCATTCAAATTGCACCATTGGCATTCATGCGCGGTCGCACATTGGATAATGCCTTTGTTATTTTAGATGAAGCGCAAAATACTACCGAAAGCCAGATGAAAATGTTTTTAACACGTATGGGCGCCAACGCAAAGTTTATTGTAACCGGAGATGTAACGCAGATAGATCTTCCAAGTAAACAACCAAGCGGTTTGGTACAGGCAATCCGTTATTTAAAAAAGGTTGAAGGTATTAGCATTATCGAATTGGATAATACAGATGTGATTCGTCACAAACTGGTAAGAGCGATAATTGAGAGTTACGAGAATAATAAATAAAAAACTTAATCACAAAGAAAATAAAGAAGGCATAAAAGCACAAAAAATTTCCATATTGCGCTCCGTGAAGATTCGTTGTGCACTTAGCTTTGTAACTTAAGTTGATGACGATTAAAATTCGATACCGATAAAAAAGAAATAGAACAATATCAGTTAAAGATCGCCAGCTCATTAATTAGTTTGGGAATTGTAATTAATCTCCTTTCAAAAAATAATTCTGAAAATTTTCGGACGTGTCCGCGAGTTGCGTCCTGCGAATCACTCCCGCGTTACTCGCGGTCGGGCTTTAAGCTTCAATCTTTTTAGCTGAAAAAACTCAAAAGGATTTCCGCTGCAATCCCTCACGCTTACACAAAGCGCATTACGGTTAACGGCCTCATAAGATTTTGCTTACTTTTTTGTTCAAGCAAAAAAGTGAGAACAAGAATTATTTAAAAAACATCTAACCGGATATAAAAAAGGGCCTTTTAAAAAAGCCCTTTAAATATTAACGTTCGTCGCTGATCTGATCGGGCTTTAAGCCTTTGGTATCAAATACAAACATAGCGTCAGCTATTTCAGAATTAGGTTTAAATGTTTTTATCTCGTAAACATTTTGCCCACCGTCTTTCATTAGCATTGTTAATTTTACAACCTGTTTTTTCACTTTATCAACATAAAGTTTAATAGTGTGAAATTTTTTCTTTTCAGGATTAACGGAAGGATGAAGATCGATTACATGGCAAACAGCTGCACCAACTTTTTCTTCTTTATCGTATTTAAATTTATAGCCACTTTCGTACATGGTAAAAATTTTACTTGGATTTAATTGATCATCGTTACTGGATTCAAACGTTTTAATAGTTACCTCTTTGGCATCTTTATTATAATTCCAAAGTGTTGCACCATCACAAACGATTGTACTTCCGGGTATGTCCAATTTAAACTTATTGCCCTTTACCTGTACTTTGTGCGCTTGTTTTTCTACCGGTTTTTTTTCTTTGTTTAAAATAGTAAAGGAGTAATCAGCGGTAATGGTTTTGTATGCTTTAGTAATTTTACTAAGGTCATCTAAAATAGCTTTTGCTTTAGGGTCCTGATCTTGCGCGCTTAATAAAACTGAAACGCAAACAAATAATAAACTGAATAATTTCTTCATAACTGATAAGTACAAATTTAATACCAAATAAGACATCTAAGATGCAAAAAAGGTTTAAATTGAGCCTAACGATTTTTTAATTTTTGTAAAATTTCTTCTAATTGGGCCATGTCTTTGATCAAAACATCACGCGCCTTGCTGCCTTCAAAGCCTCCTATTACGCCGGCGGCTTCCAGTTGATCCACTATTCTACCTGCCCTGTTATAACCTAATTTTAACTTTCTTTGTAGAAAAGATGCACTTCCCTGCTGAAACTGAACCACTAATTTAGCTGCATCATCAAACATTTTATCCCTTTCGCTCAGGTCAACATCCCCAACCCCACTTTCACCATCTTCCCCAACATATTCAGGTAATAAGAAAGCACTTGGATAAGCACGTTGATTACCAATAAATTCTGTAATTTTTTCCACTTCAGGTGTATCCACAAACGCACATTGTATGCGAATAAGATCGTTACCTGTGCTCAATAACATATCACCTCGACCAATTAATTGGTCTGCCCCACCCGAATCTAATATTGTGCGGCTATCAATTTTACTGGTTACTCTAAACGCTATACGCGCCGGGAAATTGGCTTTAATAGTACCTGTAATAATGTTTACCGAAGGACGTTGCGTGGCAATAATTAGGTGAATACCAATAGCCCTTGCCAACTGCGCCAAGCGGGCAATGGGCGTTTCTACTTCTTTACCGGCCGTCATGATAAGATCCGCAAACTCATCCACCACCAAAACAATGTATGGCAAAAATTTATGTCCGTCGTTTGGATTTAATTTACGGTTAACGAACTTGGTATTATATTCTTTAATATTTCTAACCTGCGCATCTTGTAACAATGCGTACCGGTTATCCATTTCAATACATAACGAGTTTAATGTATGAATAACCTTTGTATTATCAGTAATAATAGCATCTTCGGAGTTCGGTAATTTTGCTAAAAAGTGGCGTTCAATTTTATTGAATAAAGTTAATTCAACTTTTTTAGGATCAACCAAAACAAATTTTACCTGCGATGGATGTTTTTTATAAAGCAAAGAAACTAATACTGCATTTAACCCAACCGATTTACCTTGCCCTGTGGCACCCGCCATTAAAAGGTGAGGCATTTTTGCAAGATCTGCAATAAATATTTCATTACTGATAGTTTTACCTAAAGCAATTGGTAATTCAAATGCGGAGTTGTTGAATTTTTCAGATGCAAGAATATTTTTCATTGGCACCATTTCCGGATTTAAATTCGGAACCTCTATACCAATTGTGCCTTTGCCTGGAATTGGCGCAATGATACGAATACCCAAAGCTGCTAAGCTAAGTGCGATATCATCTTCCAAATTTTTAATTTTACTGATACGAACACCCGCGGCCGGAACGATTTCGTATAGAGTAACCGTTGGCCCAACCGTTGCGGTGATTTTATCAATTTCAATTCCGTAATTTTTTAACGTACTTAAAATTCTGTTTTTATTGGCAATTAATTCTTCCTGGTTTACTTTGCCGCCTGTATTGCCATAATCGTTTAATAATTCAAAACTTGGAAACTTGTAAGAGCCAAGATCCAGTGTTGGATCATACTCACCAAATTCTTCAACTAATTTAGCAGCGCGGTTCTCGTCTTCCTGCACAATCGGTTCTTCAACCGTTTTGCCAATTTCAAATTCAGGCTCACCATTCTTCTCTTCAGTTTCAACAGCATCAATGGTGTTGGTCATTTCGATCTTGTTTTCTTCAACCAGTTCTGATTTTATTTCTTCAATTGGTGTAACGATTTCAAACGTTGCATCATTTGTTATTGCTTTTTCTTCTTCTTTTTTTGGAAGTACTTCAAAATTTAAAAGCTCCGCTTCTTCCTCAGCACTTAGTTTTGGTTCTTTTATCTCGTTAAAGGATGAGTTAAGGTCTTTTTCTACAACGGTTGTTTGTATTATTTCTGCCTGTATTTGTTCATCTTCTTCGATTACAGGTTTTGCGGGTAACTTAAAAGATAGATTAATTATCAATACTAAAAACGTTAACATCGAAAATGCAAGCAGTGCAATTAAACCAATGCCACCAACATAATTTGAAAGCTGCGCATTGATAAAATAACCAAAGCCACCACCCATATAAAATAATGTTTCAGAAAAAAAGTAAGATAACACCAACGAACTCCACACCAAAAGAAATAACCATTTTGCATTGAATGAGCCAATGTTTATGAATTTTTTTTGTACTACTTTTTGTATGCCATACAAAAAGAAAACAGGAACCAAAATAAACGAGGCAGTTCCAAATCCTTTATACATAAATAAATGTGAGACCAAAGCGCCTGCTTTTCCTAACCAGTTTTTTACTTTTGTTTCTGGTAGAAAAAATTCTTCTGAGCTTCCTAAAACCTTATCCTGATCAACCTGCCAGGTGAAAAAATAAGATACAAATGCAATTGCCAAATAAGCAGAAAATAAAACAAGCAACAAACCAAATATCTTTTGTGTACGCTCGTTATTATAAAATAATTTAAATTTTTCTAAACGCTCTGCTAAAGCAATTTTACTTTTTTCTTTTTCTTTAGTTTTATTTTTAACCTCTTTAACTGGTTTTGAGTCTTCAACAACAGTTTCTTCCTCAACAACTTTTGCTGTTGTTTTTGGCTTATTTTTTTTTCTTTCAGTAGGCTGTTTCTCAACTAATTTTGGGGTAACATAGTCTTCAATAGAATTTTTTTCTATTTCTTCTATGTCGGTTTCCACGTTGTTGCTTGACCTGAATTTATTTCTTTTTTCGGCGCTCATTATCTTTTAAAAATAAGGGAAAGCATTGGGCTTTAAAGTCTTAAGCAACCAATGTTTTTAACTATAAATTGTTAATCAAATATTACCTGTTTTTGAGGTATTTATTGTATAATTGAAGTACATGAAAAAGATACTTTTAATACTGTTTTTGGGGCTTTTTTGCCAAATAAACGGTCAGATTATTGATAGTGCCTGGGTTTATAGCAATTATACCAAAACCGAAAATATGGCACCTATGCGAGATGGCAAAAAGCTTTTTACCTGTGTTTATGCACCAAAAAACGTAAATGAAAAACATCCGATCTTAATGATCCGCACACCCTATTCGTGTTTTCCATATGGCAAGGATAGGTTCTCAGCACGTCTTTTTACCACCCATTGGGCAAATTATGTAAAAGAAAATTACATTATTGTGATGCAGGATGTGCGCGGCAGGTACATGAGCGAAGGAGATTTTGTAGATGTACGACCTTTTATTGAAAACAAAAAAGGCAAAGAATTTGATGAGGCCAGTGATACTTACGATGCTATTGAATGGATGCTGAAAAATATCCCAAACAACAATGGAAATGTAGGCGTTTTTGGCATTTCTTATCCCGGTTTCTACAGCACCATGGCCGCATTAAGCAATCATCCGGCTCTAAAAGCGGTTAGTCCGCAGGCGCCTGTTACAGACTGGTTTTTAGGCGACGATTTTCATCATAACGGCGCTTTTGCCATGATGGATGGTTTTAATTTTTATTATTCATTCGGCAAACCGCGGCCTAAACCTACTACGCAGGACGAAAAAAGATTTCCATGGCCGGAATACGATAATTATAGTTTTTATTTGAAGCAAGGTGCGTTAAAGAATTTTAAAAAATACATGGGCGATAGTATTGTTTTTTGGAACGATTTGATGAACCATCCAAATATGGATGCCTGGTGGAAAGCAAGGAATGCAAGAGTGGGATGTAAAAATGTAAAACCTGCCATGCTGGTTGTTGGTGGAACCTTTGATGCAGAGGATTGTTATGGCGCCTGGAATTTATATAAAGCAATTGAAAAACAATCACCAACTACAAATAACAAAATAGTGATGGGCCCATGGTCGCATGGCGGCTGGCATCGCGGTAGCGGCAATTATTTAGGGAACATTCGTTTTGGAAGCAAAACATCAGAGTATTATCAAACAGCCTTGGAGCAACCCTTCTTTGATTTCTATTTAAGAAATAAAGGCTCTGATAAAACAATTGCAGAGGCAACGATCTTTTTTAGTGGCGAAAACAACTGGAAAACGTTTGAAAGCTGGCCACCAAAAACAATAGAGAATAAAACTATCTATTTACAACAGGATCAAAAATTATCTTTTGAAAAACCTGCTTCGGCTTCCTCTTCAAAATATATCAGCGATCCTAATAAACCAGTACCTTATGCAGAACATGTGCATTTACAACGCACGAGAGAATACATGACCGATGATCAGCGCTTTGCAGCAAGAAGAACAGACGTTTTGGTTTTTGCAACTAATGCTTTAACAGAAGATATAACCTTAGCCGGAACTGTGATAGCGGACCTTAAAGTAAGCCTGTCTACAACAGATGCTGATTTTGTTGTGAAGATAATTGATGTTTTTCCGGATGATTTTGATTATGATGACGCTTATTGCTGTAAAGGTGTAAAACTGGAAGCAGAGATGGGTGGATATCAGATGTTGGTGCGGGGCGAAATAATGCGTGGTAAATTCAGGAACAGTTTTGAAACACCTGAAGCATTTACTCCAAACAAAATTGAAACCGTAAAATTCGAATTACCGGATGTAGCGCACACATTTAAAAAAGGGCATAAGCTGATGATACAAATTCAAAGCAGTTGGTTTCCGTTATTTGACCGGAATCCTCAACAGTTCTTAGATATTTATAAATGCGATGATAAAGATTTTATTTCGAGTGAAATAAAGGTATTTCATCAGCCTGACGCGGCTTCGGGAATAGTGTTGCCAATACTCAAAAAATAGGCGTAACTTTATAAAATGGTTCAACAGATCATTGTTTACGTACTTCTTGGAGTTGCAATTATTTTTTTAGGAATAAAGTATTTTAAGCCCAGGAAAAAAGATAATTGTGATAAAGATTGTAATTGCGGCTGAATAATATTACTGAAATTTGAAGATGTCTCGACTCCGCTCGACATGACGTAAGAAATTAAAATTCTTTTTATGAAAATTTTTTCGGCAGAACAAATAAAACAAATTGATGAGTTTACAATTGCTAATGAACCCATAAACTCCATTGATCTTATGGAGCGGGCAGCAATGGCTTGTGCCAAACGCATTATGAAATTAATAAACATTGAAGATGACTTATTAATTTTTTGTGGAAAAGGAAATAACGGCGGCGATGGGTTGGCAATTGCCAGGCTGTTATTAGAAAGAGGTTTTAATTGTAACGCTTTTGTAATTAACTATACCGATAAATTTAGTGTGGATGCAGAAATAAATTACAATAAACTCAAAGAAACATTTGGCGCAAAAGTTTTTGAAATAAATTCTTTAGAAGATCTTAAAGAAAAGATTGCGCATAAAAATTACATTGTTATTGACGCCTTGCTTGGAACCGGTTTAAATAAAGCAGTTGACGGGCTTTTAAAAGAAACAATAAACTTTATTAATGTTAATTTTATTCGCATTATAAGTATTGATATGCCGAGTGGATTATTTCCTGACGAAAGCTCTAAAGGAAATGAAACTATTATTCATTCGTCGTTAACCTTAACTTTTCAATTCCCAAAGCTTGCTTTTTTATTTGCTGAAAATAAAAATTATGTACCTGAATTTGAAGTGCTGGACATAGGATTAAGCATACAGGCTATCAATGTGCAATTCACTAATTTTTATTACCTCACAAAACAAGATGTTTCTTCGTTTTTAAAACCAAGAAATAAATTCTCACACAAAGGTGACTTTGGCCATGCTTTACTTTTAGCAGGCAGTAAGGGTAAAAGCGGAGCTGCTTTAATAAGTTCTAAAGCTTGTTTAAGAAGTGGCGCAGGATTATTAACCCTGCATTCAAACCAGAGTACAGCACATGCGTTGCTGCAATATTTACCTGAAGCCATGTCGGTTGAAGATAGCAACGAAGAGTTCATTTCTGAAATTGACAAGCCTGAAAATTACGATGCCATTGGTTTTGGCCCTGGCGTTGGTATGCAAGAAGAAACTCAGATCGTATTAAAAAAATTACTACAGTATTATACCGGCAAATTAATTATTGATGCCGATGGTTTAAATATTCTCTCAGAAAATAAAACCTGGATGGAATTTTTACCCGCGGAAACAATACTAACACCTCATCCAAAAGAATTTGAACGTTTAACGGGCAAACATGATAACGATTTTGAAAAAATAAAAACGCTAAAACATTTATCGCTAAAACATAATTGTATTTTTTTATTAAAAGGTGCGCATTCTGCAGTAGCATTTCCGGATGGCTCAGTATTCTTTAACTCAAGCGGTAATGCAGGATTAGCAAAAGGCGGAAGTGGTGATGCTTTAACAGGAATTATTTTAGGATTGTTAGCAAGAGGCTACAGTGCGCCAAAAGCGACATTAATAGGCATATTCATTCACGGTTATGCCGCCGATCTTTGTGTTAAGAAAAAAAGCAAAGAAAGTATTTTGATAAGTGATGTAATTGATCAGCTATCAAAAGCATTTAAAAAACTTGAATAAGTGTTAATTCGAGTACAGTAAAGAATAGTTTTTTGGTCGCGACTTCGCTCGACCTTACAAAAACAAAAAAGCCGCTAAAATTTAGCGGCTTTTTTGTTGAAACATCTTTTATTTTAAAATGTAATAAATATTGGTTAACCATCTTGCGGTATCTTTTTCGAGTGTTGGATCGGTAACATATTCTTCAATTACAAACGTATAATCTAATTTTTTCTCTTTCATGTATGCATCAATTGCGTAATGCGCTTCAATGCTTCTTTCAGGTGCGCCATAGTGCGGCGCATGTAAAACTCTGGAAGCAGGTATCGAATATTTTTCCCAGCCTTTTAATTGTTTATCTTTCGGAACACAAAATGCTGCAGCACATTCTGTAGTCATTGTTTTTTCATCCCACGAATAAAAAAGTCCGCAAGGCGACATGCACGATTGAATTTTCTCCTTTTCTGTTTCGAGCCACATTTTTGGAAAATTCTCTCCAAAAAAAGCGCCTAATTTAGTGCCGTCCATTTTAGTTTTTTTAGTGCCGTAAAACGTTCTTGCCTCCCATTGTACCTCTTTTACTTCATGATTTGAAGCGGCGGCCAATTCCGCTTTCATGGCTTCTAATTTTGTTTTTAATGTTGCTAATCCTTTTTCATAGTCTGCACCGATCATTTTATCCATATTCATAAATAACATCATTGGTCTTCCAAAAAAACCAATTTCAAAAATCATTCCCCAGGTAACCTCAGTTGCCGGGCTTTTATCTTTTACTATAAAATAAGCTTTAGAATCGCCCATACCGTCAAAGGTTATTCTTTGTATAAGGCTATCGCCATTAAATGCTTTTATCTCCATTTCACCTTTGCCCACTTCTTTATTTCCTTCCCAGGTGTAAAAATGGCCTACCTCTCCCGCATTTCCTTTATAGGTTGTTTTCATGTTTGGGTCTTTTATCGACCAAGGACTCCACTCATCATGGAAATATTTAAAATCTGCAAGTTTTGCAGTAACCAAAGTTGCAGGCTTGTTAATTGCAATGCTGCGTTCAACTTTTATTTCTTTTGGTCCGAATAATGCCAATACCAAATAAACAGCTACTAAGGCAAGAATAACATAAAGGAATTTTTTCATGAGTGTTTTTTTTGTTTACTCAAAAATAAGATTTTTTATTTTACATAAAAATAATTTAGTCTAAACCTTATCATCCTTGTCTTTTTCTTTATAAATAAATTTTATAATCACATCATTTTTGGGTTTTTGCTCATGATTTTCTTTTAATTTCTCAAGGATCTCTGCCTGCTCTATTAAATAAGAATCATCATTATCATCTTCATCTTCCCATTGGTATACTCTGCGCTGCGGACCCTCTTTACGATAATTAAAAGCAACCAAAACACCTGCTAAAGCACCAAATAAATGTCCTTCCCAGCTAATTTCCGTTTTTAAAGGAAAAATCCCCCACATGATACTACCATACAAAAAAACCACCATGGCCGAAACTACCATTAACCGTAAATGCCGGCGAAAAACGCCGCTAAAAAATAAAAAAGTTGCCAAACCATAAATTAAAGTACTGGCACCAATGTGATAGGTTGGATGATCAACACTGTTTCTTCCACCAAGCCATAACCAGATACCGCTCACTAACCAGATCCATAAAAACGTTGCCCTTGCAATTTTTTTATAAAAATAGAAAAGCATCATTCCTAAAACTATAAGTGGAATAGAGTTAGAAGCAATATGCTCTATATCGCCATGAATAAATACAGAAGTGATGATACCTTTTAAACCCTCGGCTGTGCGTGGAAGAATACCATACTTTGTAAAACTGAGATCGTTATACCGCTCTATAAAAAAAACCATCCAGATACCAAATAGAAAAAGGAACGGATAGAATAAGGTATTGAGAATTTGCTTTGCTAAAAAATTTTTCATCAGCAATTAAATTTATTTGCTTTAATAAAGTTGCAAAAAAATAAATTGAGAATAAGGTTAAAAAGAATTAAGGCTTAAATTATTTTGCTTTTGTTACCGGAACCATGATACGTGTTTGCCATTTGGCCGGATTTGCTTCTAGAGTAGGGTCTGTAAGATAAAATTCGCGCATTGGTCCGTTTTGCACAAGTCCATTTTCTTCGTTGTATTTTCTTATTTTATCGTAAGCAGTATACATTTTCTGATAGGGGCCAAAATAATTATAGATCAACATTTGGCAAGCTTCCAATACAACTATCTTGCATGTTTTTGGTTGTTTTTTTGGGATCTCCTTAATTGGTAAAACACACTCGAATTTAAAATTTGTTGTATCGTTATTGTACGTGATCATTCCAGGCATACCATCTAAAGTTGCGCCAACTACATTCATCTCTCCCTCAAGAACAGAATAATTTTTTGCAACCTTAAAAGAAACATCTTTCATGGGGGCAGAGTCCATCTTGCTGATGGTTAACATCTCAGGAACATCTATAATACCAACAACACCCGGTTTTGAATCAAACGTTGCAAGGTTTATTTGGTTCTGGTTTGCTTTTAATATTGAATCAGTATTTACTTTCTTTACCGGAATCTCATCATCAGAACTACCGCATGAAAAAATAACTGCAGAAATTGCAATAAGTAAACTCACTTTAATGAATGAATTTTTCATTTGAGCTTAGTTTGTTTTACCGGGATAAACTTTTAAGGCCTCCTGTAAACAGTTCATTGCATTTTTTAGATCGTTAAGATTTAAAACGTATGCAATACGAACCTCATCAATACCTGCACCAGGAGTTGAATAAAAACCTGTAGCCGGAGCTAACATAACTGTTTGCTGGTTTAAATTAAAATCTTCTAATAACCACTGGCAAAATTTATCGGCATTATCAATTGGTAATTTTGCAATACAATAAAAAGCGCCACTTGGCTTAGGACAAAATACACCGTTAATTTTATTTAAAGAATCAATTACAAAATCTCTTCTTGCTATGTATTCTTTTTTTACTTCAGCAAAATAACTTTTTGGTGTATCTAAAGCAGCTTCTGCTCCTATTTGTCCGTAGCTTGGCGGACTTAATCTTGCCTGTGCAAATTTTAAGGCCGCTGCCATTACTTCTTTATTTTTGGTGATCATAGCGCCAATACGCGCGCCACAAGCGCTGTAACGCTTGCTGATAGAATCTAAAAGAATAACGTTGTTTTCGATACCATCTAAGTGCATAACGCTGATGTATTCTTTATCATCGTAACAAAATTCGCGATACACCTCATCACTTAATAAAAAGAGGTCGTGTTTTTTTACAAGATCACGCAAAGCTTCTAATTCTGCCTTTGTATACAGGTAACCTGTAGGGTTGCCTGGATTACAGATCATAATACCTTTTGTTTTTGGTGTAATTACTTTTTCAAAATCAGAGATCTTTGGTAAAGCAAAACCGGTATCAATAAAACTTCTAACGGGTTTAACCACCACATCTGCGGCACAGCTAAAACCGTTATAGTTAGCGTAAAATGGTTCAGGAATAATTATTTCATCGCCCGGGTTAAAACAGGTAAGCATAGCAATTTCAATTGCTTCGCTACCGCCGCAGGTAATGATCACTTCGTTATGATCAATATTTATATTATACTCTTTATAATAACCGCAGAGTTTTTTACGATAACTTTCGTTACCAGCACTGTGGCTATATTCTAACACTTTAAAATCTGCAGTTTTTACTGCGTTTAAAAAAGAGGGAGGTGTTTCAATATCGGGCTGACCGATATTTAAATGATAAATTTTTACACCTTTCTTTTTTGCGGCCTCTGCAAAGGGCACCAATTTACGAATTGGTGATGCGGGCATAACAGTTGCTTTTTTAGAAATTTTCGGCATTTCTTAAAGAGTTATAGTTCTAAATTAATCTCTGAATTTACTTTTTCCAAATGTTTTTTTCTTTTCGCCACCTTCGCTGCTTCTGCTACCGTAAGATTTTTTTTCTCCGAAGCTCTTTTCTCCACCACGGCTAAACGATTTTTCTGAGTTACCGCCTGATGACGTTCTTGGGCGCTTAAATCCACCTTCACGTTTTTCTCCGCTTTTGTAGCCACCGCCACCACTTTTGTAGCCGCCACCGCCGCCGCTTTTGTAGCCACCGCCACCACCTTTATAACCACCACCACGCTTTTCGCCGCCACCATCGCCATCTTTCATACGGCGGTTACTAACTTCCAAAGCAATTTTACGGTTATTAAATTCAAGGTCTTTAGCATTAATAGCTAAAAATTCATCTACCAGTTTACTTTCTGTTTCAAAGAAAGAGAAACTACTTTTTACATCAATATTAAAGATCATACGCGTATGAACTTTAACGCTATCTGCTAAAAAGTCTTTTAAGCTGTTCGTGTTAAAGCCATCCATTTGACCCATGTTTACAAAGAAACGGGTGGTACGGTTTCCGAAAGCACCATCAACAGCACCTTTTTGGATGTTAAGATCCGGAGCATTTTGATAATATTCGTGAAAACGGTTAAACTCCTCGCTAATGAAGCGTTTAATTAATTCTTCTTTACTTAGATCTTTTAACTCTTCGTAAATAGCAGGCAAAAAGCTTTCGATCTCGTCGTCTTTTACTTCTACATTATGAAGCTTGTGAACTAAATTAAAAAGTTGCTTCTCGCAAACGTCCGAACCGTTAGGAACATCTTTTTTCTCGAATTTCTTTTTTATGATACGTTCAATATCTTTTATCTTGCTGTTATCCTTTGAGGTAATAATTGCAATAGCAATACCTGACTTACCTGCACGGGCTGTACGGCCTGTACGGTGCGTGTAATTCTCAACATCTTCAGGTAAATTATAATTAATAACATGCGTTACATCGCTTACATCAATACCGCGGGCAGCTACATCGGTAGCAACCAACATTTGTAAAGTATGGCTACGGAAACGTTTCATAACAAAATCACGCTGACTTTGAGAAAGATCGCCATGTAATGCATCTGCACTATAGCCATCTTTAATTAACGAATCGGCAACTTCCTGTGTTTCTGCTTTTGTACGGCAAAATACAATACCAAAAATCTCCGGGTAATAATCTGCAACACGTTTTAAAGCTAAATAACGGTCGCGGCCTTGTACCTGGTAATAAATATGCTCCAAATTATCAGCACCTTCGTTCTTTTTACCGGTACTTATCTCTTTAGGATTGGTCATGTAGTTTTTAGCAATACGCTCAACCTCTCTTGGCATAGTTGCACTAAATAACCATGTATTTTTTTCTTTAGGAGTTTCTTTTAAGATAATATCCAAATCATCTTTAAAACCCATATTCAACATTTCATCGGCCTCATCTAATACTACAATTTTTACAGTATTAAGATTAATTACACGACGCTCGATCATATCAATTAAACGGCCCGGAGTAGCAACAATAACCTGTACACCACGCTTAACATCTTTAATTTGCCCGTCAATACGCGCACCGCCGTAAATAGCAGTAACACCAAAACCACGCATATATTTACCGTAATTTTTAATATCACTTGTAATTTGCATACATAATTCGCGTGTTGGCGCTAATACTAATGCCTGAACCGTTTTGTTATCGCAATTAATTGCATTTAATATTGGCAAACCAAAAGCGGCAGTTTTACCTGTTCCTGTTTGCGCTAAGGCTACAAGATCTACTTGTTCATTTGCCAGTAATGGAATTGTTTGTTGTTGTACGGGTGTTGGATTAGTAAAACCCAAGTCGGTAACAGCTTTTATAAGGTCGTCGTTAAGACCAATTTCTTGAAAAGTCATTTTAATTGTTTTAATTATACATTAACTGCTAAAAACACCCCGCAGTTAATGTACATTGCCAAACAAAAATGGCGGGAGGATTTTTAAGACGGGGCAAAGATAGGTTAATTTATTGGAATAAAATAGTTATTACAACTTTTTAACCAAATAACCACTATAATTTTATATTTTTGTGCTGCAACTAACTATGAATCATCATTACGCAATTATAATGGCCGGAGGTGTGGGCACTAGATTTTGGCCTATGAGCACTACCCAACACCCTAAACAATTTTTAGACATTTTAGGCACAGGTAAAACTTTATTACAGGATACTTATACCCGTATGCTTAAAGTATGTGCAAAAGAAAACATTTATATCGTAACCAGTGGTGCTTACGATGAATTAGTAGCCCAGCAATTACCCGATCTGCCAAAAGAAAACATTTTATGTGAACCTTCACGTAGAAATACTGCACCCTGTGTGGCATATGCTTCTTATAAAATACATAAACGCGACCCTAAAGCAATAACAATTGTTGCGCCAAGCGATCACTTAATTAAAAAAGAAGATACTTTTATTAAAGCAATTAATTCATGTTTTGAAAAAGCAGCCAGCGAAGATTGTTTAATTACGCTAGGCATTAAACCCACCCGTCCTGATACCGGTTATGGCTACATACAATATGTAGAAAGCGACGTAAAAGAAAAAGATAAACGCATCTTTAAAGTAAAAACATTTACCGAAAAACCGGATCATGATATGGCCGATTTCTTTTTAAAGAGCGGTGACTTTTTATGGAACTCGGGTATTTTTTGCTGGAGTACTGCTAGCATCATTAAAGCATTAGAAAATCACGATCCTGAATTGGCCAATGTATTTAAAGATGGCTGGGATGTATATAATACAGATAAAGAAAAGCAATTTGTAAACAACGCCTATAACATTTGTAAGAATATCTCAATTGATTATAGCGTAATGGAAAAAGCCAAGAACGTTTACGTGCGCGCCAGTATTTTTGGATGGAGCGATCTTGGAACCTGGGGGAGTTTATACACACACATTCCAAAAGATAAAAAACACAATGCTTTAGTGGGAAAGAACATTATTACTTATGATTGTAACAATTGTATTGTTCAGGTACCCAAAGATAAGCTGGTAGTTTTGCAGGGCCTTGAAGATTACATTGTAGTTGAGAGTGACGGTGTTTTAATGATCTGTAAAAAGCAGGACGAGCAACAAATCCGCAACTTTGTTAACGACGTGAAAGTCAATAAGGGAGAGAAGTTCGTATAAATGTTGCATTTGCATGTACTCTCGTTGCATTAACATCCCTTAACGCGTAAATTTATTTTTTTGGCATAATGCTTGTAAAAATCAATTAACCTAAAAACTTATATTTTATGAAATCACGTTTATCAATTTTATCAGGCTTGTTATTTTTAAGCCTTGTTACTTTTAGTCAAAAAGTTAACCTTGTTGTTTTTTCTGAAGACGGCTATAAATTTTATGCGTTTGTTAACGGCATAAAACAAAATGATGTTGCCGAAAGCAATGTTAAAATAACCGGCGTAACACCAAACATTAGCCTGCGTGTTGAATTTGAAGACAAAGCATTACCGCAATTAAAGCAAAATATGGCATTAGAGCCGGGCTTTGAACATACCGCAAAAATTACCCGCGATATGAAAAAACAATTAAAGCTGCGTTATTTCGGGCAGGTAGCATTAAACGAAACCTCTTCTAATAATGTTCCAACGGTTGCCTATCACACAGCAGAAAACAATACCACAGGTAATTATAATACAGCTACAAGTGATAACGGCAGTGCCAGTTATACGACTACTTCTACAACAACTCAGATAAATACAGCCTCGAACCCAAATGGCGCAGCAGTAAATATTAATGTTGATGGTATGAGCATGAATATGAACATCAGCGGGATGGATATGAATTCAGGCACAACTACATCAAGCTCATCAACAACAGTAACAAGCAGCTCTTCGTCTTCCAGCTCTTCACCAAAGAATCATAACCAGCAACAGCAATCTACTGTTGGCGAATCGCAAAATGTATCTGTAGGTTCAACAAGCTGCAAAACAGCTATGACACCGGCAAGCTTTGATAAAATGAAAGAATCGGTTGAAGCAAAACCATTTTCAGATACAAAAATGAGTACTGCAAAAGTGGCTACAAAAAACAATTGCATTTCTGTTAGTCAAGTAAAAGAGATTTGTAAATTATTTAGTATGGATGAAGATAAATTAACCTATGCAAAATTTGCTTACGATTATTGTGTAGATAAAGGCAATTATTATCTGGTGAGCGATGTGTTTTCATTTAGTAGCACAACCGATGAGTTAAATAAATTTATCGAAGAACATTAATTGACCTCAAAAATTAATAGCTTAACCTAAAAGAGTTTTTCGATACTAAAACTAATTGTACCTTTAAAGCCTTCTTCATTGAAGGCTTTTTTATTTTTAAAATTTTATCATGGCTAAATATATTACCAAAAAAAAGATAGCATTATCTCTTTTGCTTTTGTTAATTGTTTTTCAATTTTTTAGAATTGATAAAACTACAAAACCAGTAGATCCGAATCTTGATATTATTGAATTAACAAAACCAGATGCGGAAATTGCCTCTATTTTAAAAGTTTCCTGTTATGATTGCCATTCCAATCAAGCCAGCTATCCATGGTATACAAATATTGCTCCCGTATCCTGGTGGATAAAACATCATATAAACGAAGGCTCACACCATCTTAACTTCTCGGAGTGGGGCAATTATACACAAAAAAGAAAAGATCATAAATTAGATGAGTGCATTGAAATGGTAGAAGAAGATGAAATGCCAATGAGCTCGTATACACTAATGCATAAGGATGCAGCCTTAACTCCCGCTCAAAAAACGCTTTTACTCAATTGGTTTAAAGGCTTAAAAGGGCAATAAATCTTACTTTCAAGCGATTTTTATGCCAAAAAACGTCCAAAAAATCATTAATTAATTTTTTGTTTCAAACAATTTTCATTAATATTGTGTTGTATTATTAGGGTTGCATTTTCTTGCGATCAACAATCAATCAAAAAATTAAAAAATTAAATTATAAAAATCATTCACCTTATTTATGTTTCAGGTACTTGAATTAAGCGGTAAGTCTTTACCGGAATTAAAAGACATTGCAAAAGCATTCTCAATAGATACAAAAGGTTTAGCAAAAAACGACATTATTCTAAAAATTGTTGATGCGCAAACCGAAAAACCTGCCTTAGCTGCTAAGCTGGCGCCAAAATTTTCTAAAAGCAATAATAAAGAAATGAAAGAAAAAAGACCACGTAAAATCGTAAAGCTTGATCCTATTATTGAAGATACTCACCAGGAAACAACAAATGTTTCTAACGAGGAAGAGATCATTATACAACCGGTAGTTGAAAAAGCCGTTGAAGCTGAAGTAAAAACCGAAGATGTAATTAGCGATGAAGTAAGCGTTGAAGGCGAAAACAGTGAGTCTGAAGAAAACGGCGTATCAGGTATGCCGCATGTTGATATTGAACCTGTAAAAAAACACGAAAAAGTGTATTACAATTTTGACAACATTGTTTTTGCTACAGGTGTATTAGAGATAATGCCGGATGGTTACGGCTTTTTACGTAGCTCGGATTATGATTATTTAAATTCGCCCGATGACGTTTACGTTTCACAATCACAAATAAAATTATTTGGCTTAAAAACCGGCGATGTGGTTAAAGGTGGTGTTCGTCCACCAAAAGAAGGCGAAAAATATTTTCCATTAATTAAGGTAGAACAAATAAATGGCCGCGATCCGGGCTTTGTGCGTGACCGTGTGATCTTTGATTACTTAACACCTTTATTCCCTAACGAAAAATTAAAACTAACCGGTCACCCGCAAGAGAATATGAGCATGCGTGTGATGGATATGTTCTCGCCAATTGGCAAAGGACAACGTGGTTTAATTGTGGCGCAACCTAAAACCGGTAAAACCGTTTTACTAAAAGATGTTGCAAATGCAATTGCCTACAATCATCCTGAAGTTTATTTAATTATCCTGTTAATTGATGAACGTCCCGAAGAGGTAACTGATATGGCGCGTAGCGTAAAAGCCGAAGTTGTATCCAGTACCTTTGATGAGCCTGCAGAAAAGCACGTAAAAATTGCCAACATTGTTTTAGAAAAAGCAAAACGTATGGTAGAGTGCGGACACGATGTTGTTATTTTATTAGATAGTATTACACGTTTAGCACGTGCATACAATACAGTTTCGCCAGCCAGCGGAAAAGTATTAACCGGCGGTGTTGATGCGAATGCGTTACACAAACCAAAACGTTTTTTTGGTGCCGCGCGTAAAATTGAGAACGGTGGCTCATTAACTATTTTAGCAACTGCTTTAACGGAGACCGGTTCTAAAATGGATGAAGTTATTTTTGAGGAATTTAAAGGAACAGGTAATATGGAGTTACAGTTAGACAGAAAATTATCTAACCGTCGTATCTATCCTGCAATTGATCTTTTAGCATCTTCAACACGTAGAGATGATCTTTTAATGGATAAAGAAACCTTAACACGTTTGTGGGTATTGCGTAAACACCTGGGTGATATGAACCCACAAGAGGCAATGGAGTTTTTATTGGAAAGATTACGCCGCACACAAAATAACGAAGAATTTTTAGCCAGCATGAATGGCTAGTTTAAAATAATAAATTCAAAATTTAAAAGAAGCAACATCACCTGTGAATAAAAAAGCACTCTATTTTGGCCTCGGTTATAGTATAGCCGCCATTGCATTTAAATTATTTATATTACTGGCCGGTTATTCACTTTCTACTTTCGGATTTTTTTATTCGAGCATTACAAGCGTTCTATTGATCATTCCATTTTATGTAATGGCTGTTAAAAGTGTGAGAGATGCAGATTACAGTGGCATTATCGGTGGCCGTGAAGCTGCACGTATTTGCCTAACCATTTTTGCAATAGGTGCAGTGCTTATAAGCATTTATAATTACTTTGAATTTGAATACAGCGGTAAAGCTTTAGCTATTGATTATTATAACAGCGAACAGTTTATGACCTTCTTAAAAGCGCAGCCAAAAATAAAACCGGAAGATTATCAAAAAATAATTGCAGAACAAATTCATACTTCAGAAGTTTCTGCATTTAAAGCAACCACCGGCAAATTATTTTCATACATGTTTATTGGCTTAAGCGGAGCGTTTATTACATCTGCTATTATGAAAAGATCGGTGAAGAAATAGAACTTTTTATTTTACAACTACAAACGGCTTAGTAATAAAATTACCGGTTTTAGGGTCTTGTACTTTTAAAAAATAAATTCCCGCTGTAAGATCGTTTATATATAACGCTATAGTATTTGATGCGGTAACAATTTCTTCTTTTTTTACTATTTGTCCGATATTATTATAAATAATTATTTTTTCAGATCCATTCATACCTTCAGTTTTAATTTGCAAAACATCGTTCGCCGGATTTGGAAATACATTTACATAACTTTCTTTTTCGTTGAGGCTTTCTTTTTTTACAGATAAAATAGGATCAAACCATTGGGATGGAGAGAAAAAAAATGGGAAGCTCATTTTTACATTGGCAAAGTAATGTGTAACAGGATCAAACTGGGTATAAGAAAGATTATTTGAAACGGTTATTGGCAAGTTAATATCGCCTTGGTTACTCATTGTACCGGTTATTGAAGAGACATGATGAAACATAGCCCGACTTGCAACGTTTGGATTAAGCGTATTTGGGGCGAAGGTTTTTGTTAAGGGGATTTCAACTGATGAAAGTCTGTATTTTGGGTACGTGTTCAAGCATCGGGCCTTTAAATTGGGTATTGTGTTCCATTTATTAGAATTAAATGTAAAATTGGTATCAGATTCCGCCCAGCTATAAATAATATACTCACCGTCTTCTGTTCTGCTTAATTGTATCCTGCTGCCTGAAGTAACTTTTTTATTATTTAAAGGATCAGTGTCCCAAGGATTGTAGATATATCCCGGTGAACCTAAAATTAAGCCGGGCGCTTCTGTTGGTATCGAATCAATAAGTGCGCAGCCCATTGTATTGCCGTCACCAATAAAATCATACAAATAAATCTGTCTACCCGGGATATGCGGCCATTTATATAATTCACCCTGCATTAAAAAATCTTTCGTAAACTCTAACGAATCCTGATGATCACTTTTGGTACTGGCTACTGTCGTTGCTATATGTAAATTATCATGAGCATCTACCGTTAATCCTATTCCTTCTGCATAATTAAAATAAGGGATTTTCAAAACAGTATTTGTATTAACTGCTTCCATATGTCCTTTTATATAATTATTAGCTACAGTTGCTGCGTTAAAATCTATACCGTTGGTTAATGCCCACGATGTGCCACTATTTGTTGTTTTATAAATGATTGGTTGCCAACCAGCATTGCTATTTGTTGCACTAACCTTTGAACCAATAAAAACTACATAACCTATTGTACCACTTTGATTCCATGCCATCAAAGGTGTTTGGTAAAATTGTTTTGTTCCGTCAGATCTTAACGTTGTTGGGGGTATTAATGAATCACCTGTCCAAAGAAATGAACCAGCATTAAAAGTTCCTTTTACAATTAACGCACCTCTTAAACCATATGTAATATTGCTTGTAACATTAATATTATTTGCTAGAACACTAATTGATCTTACAAAACCATCATCTGTTGCAGAAAACGAAGATTCAGATCTATCATGTTTTGTTAAGGAGCCATAAGGTGACGTATTTGGCATAAATTGTACAGACATTGGTGTTGAACTAACCAAATTATCAAAACTATCTAATTTTCTACTGGCATACCAATTACCTTTATCTCCAGCAGTGGGATCTATCGCCGAACCACAACCAACAAGATATGTGTTTGCGAGATTTGTATTTCCCGGAGGATTATAAATTGCCCCTTGCGGATTGCGAGATATTAAATTGGAATCAGACCAAATACAGGCACTATCCCAACTTAACCCAAAATTAGTAGAAATCATAGCAACAACTGAACCTTTTGCCGTCAACGTTGTAGAAGGTATTGCAGAATAAGTTGGGCTTGCCTGATGTAAAAAAGAAACCGCATTTACTGATGGATTATACTGCAATGGTTTTGCAAAACCATTTACAACTCCGTGAATGTTTCTTGATCCGGTAAATGGATACCAGGTATAAGAAGCAGCCGTTGAATTTTCTTTCAAATTACTTTGAGAACTAATATTTAACGAACCTAAAAAAGAAATAACTAATAAAAATTTATACATAAATATATTTTATAGCTTAAAATTAAAAAATATACGAGAAAGTGAATTACCACTTTTATAAGTGGCAGGCTTTAACAGTTAACTTACCTAAATAAAGTGATCTTCCCTTTTCTGGGCGTCTTTTTATCAGATCCTTTTTCGATACTTTCTATTGTATAAATGTATGTCTCCTCCGGACAAAGATTTCCTTTAAACCTTCCATCCCATTTGCCATTGGTGCTGTTGGTAGAAAACACAATGTTATCCCATTTATCTAAAATGGTCATTTTAAAATACGAATATTCGCATTGCAATACAGGGTAGAAATAATCATTACGATTATCTTCATTTGGTGTAAAACTATTCGGGATAATCATTTCACAATCACACGCTTTTAATTTTACTTTTATGCTATCGGTTTGTACACCGCAATTTTTACTTTCAGAACGTACCCAATAAATACCATCATTTGTAACAGCAATAGATGGAGAAGTTGAACCAGTGCTCCATAATAACTTTGTACCTGCATTTGGCTTTACACTTATCACTTTATTTTCGTCGCTTAAACAAAACGAAACCTCGTTGCTCACACCACTAATTCCACCTTGTAAAAATTTCACCTTTGCTGTATCAACCACCGTGCAACCTAAGTTTGTTATCTTTACCCAATAGTTTCCGGTATTTTCAACCTTTATTCGTTGCGTAGTTTCGCCGGTGCTCCAAAAAAATAATAAACCAGGATTTTTTGCATCCAGTAATAAGGGCTTGCCTTTACATAAGCTTGTATCGCGTAACAATAACTTTGGCTTCGAATACACTTTTGCAACCGTACTATCTAAAAATGTATTTTTGCCCGAAGTTACTTTTAAATAAATTTTTTCGTTCAAACTTTTTATTTTTATCTTTCTGGTATTGTAAATAATTCCAATGCTTTTTCCGCGCCATTCGGTAGATGCATTTTTATCGAGGCCCTGCTTTATCTCAATAAATGCACTATCGCCAACACAAATACCGGTTGTATCTGGCAACAAATTTTTTTGCGCAACTACATTTGCTGCAAACAAAATAAATAAATATGTAATTAGTTTTGTAATAATTATTGTTCCAATTCTATTGTTATTATAGTTCCTGAAGTCTTCGGGTCCAACTCTGATTTATCTATCATCGTTACCTTTTGGCTCTTGCCTGATAGTTTTGAGTTAATTTCTAAAATCGTTTTAATAGTGCTTGTTCCTAAAGATTTATGCCCGGTTTTAGCATGTTCTCTGGCTTTTATTAAGCCAATACCGTCATCTTCTATCGTAATCAGTAATTTATTTTTATTCTCTTTTTTAAAGGTTACCCTTAATGTACCATGCGAATGTTTTGGCAAGATGCCGTGGATTATACAATTTTCTACATGGGGTTGAATGATCATATTTGGAATTTTTATTTCCGCGCCGTTTAATCCTTCATCCAAATTAATAACGTAATCAAACTTATTCTTAAAGCGTTCTTTTTCTAATTCTAAATAATAAGTTAAGCGCGCGATCTCATCATTCAAAGTAATATCACTTTGCGATGCTTTTTCAATGATCATGCGAATTAAACGTGAGAATTTAGCAAGGTATTCACTTGCCTTTAAGCTATTGTTGGTATTAATGTAATTTTGAATAGAGGTTAATGAATTAAATATAAAGTGCGGACTCAATAATGCATTCATTGCCTGGTGTTTTAATAAATTAACCTGCTGTTCTTCCTGTAAGCGTTTGGTTGCTTTTAGTTTTACTCGCTTTACCCAAACAAAGCTTATGCCTGTAATTAACAACAAACCGCCAATAGTAAACAACCAATAGATCCATTGTGTTTCGGTTAGTTTTTGTTCTTTTTTAATTAAAACAACTGCACTGGGGCTCCAGCTTATATTATCCACTGAAGCAGAAATTTCTATTTTATGCTTTCCACCCTCAATAGATCCCAATTCAAAAGAAGTATTTTCAATCACTTTCCAATCTCCCTCATCGCGCCTGTAACGATAGTATTGTTTGCCTGGCTTATTAAAGAAAGGACTATAAAAATAAACTGAGATATCGCTTTGATCGGCACTTAACGCAACCGTATCACTTGTTGTAATTAAATTTTTTCCATCAATATAAATATAATTTATTACTACAGGTTTTAAGGTAGGATCAAAATCAGTTATATCTTTTAATGTAGCAATAGAAATACCGCGGGCGGTAGAGATACACACGTTCTGCTCATTCAATGTAATATCATTAATGGAGTTAGAAGGTAAGCCCGTAGATTTATTTAAAATTTTAATTGGCTGAAGGTTTTTATCGCATATAAAAACACCATCCAAAGTTCCTAACCAAATTTGTTCGTTAAACTCTTTTATTTTTTTTACACCATTTAAACGCAAGTTACCAACCTGCTGAATTAGCTTCTTGGCGCGTACATCGGTAATACCCGCTTCATGTGCCGCGTAAAGTCGGCCGTTGATCAAAGCAATATCGTTGATCTTGTAATTTAATTCAGGGCTAACAACTGCATTGTATTTTTTACTTTTAAAATCGTAAACAAAAAAGCCAGTGCTGGTGGCAACAAATAAAGAGTCGTTACTTTTTAATAAAGCATTTACTGATACCCGGTAATCGGGGAATGAAATTAAAGTATCTATTGTTTTTGAAGCATCAGCGTTACAAAGTAAAATATTTGCCTGCCAATCGGCAACAATGCTTTTATTATTTCCTTCGGGAATAAATTGTTTTGCAATAATAGGTTTAAAACGATATATTTTTTTTGAATCAGTAAAAAAAGTAGAGCTCATGTCAAACTGGCTACGTTTGTAATAATAAATTACCCCGTTTATTTCGCTGATACCATTTATTGGCTCTGCAATAAACTCATCGGGATGTGACAATACCTTTGTTTGATTGTTATTAATATTTAAACCAAACAAACCGTTGCTTGTGGCAGCGAATAATAAATTCTGCTTAAAGAAAACTTCATTTACATTTAGTATTTTGCCACTGTAATTAAAGTTTATGGAATTGAAGAAAGGATTTTGAATAAAATAAACGCCATCGCTGTAAGTACCCACCCAAATGTTTTGCGTTTTATCCTTATAAATACAATTAATAAGCGTTGGCGGAACTCCTAAAATATCAAATACATCATAGGTAATATCGTTTTGATATAAATATAAATTTTCATCGGGATAAGAGGTAAACCAAATGCGATCATAATCGTCAACAATTATTTTGTTAATGCTTTTTTCTCCCCCTAACTGAAATGTTACACCTTTGTTCTTGTATTTTGGTGTGATCTCCCGTTCAATTTTATTGTTATTGATAATAACGATCTTTCCGGCACTGCCTATAATTAATTTACCATCCTTTGATTGGGCGATAGAATTAATTTTTGATCCTTTTAAAACATCCAAACGTTTTTGAACTCCGTCCGTGGCATCGTAAAGCCCATCCGTACGCCCAACTAAAATTTTATTATCCTGTGTTTTAAAAACACAAAATGCCTGGTTAATATCATCTTTCTTATTTTTTTTAAATGCATCCGGCATTTTTTTTCCTGTAGCAAGATCAATTATTATAATACGAATTTGCGCAGTTAATAAATACGCGTATTTATCTGTAATAATAAAATTATCTGCGGCATTGGCATATTTTAAATTTGAATCGAACTGGTATTTTTTTGTTTTAAGATTAAAGCTGGAAATGCCTTCGTCGCGAATAGATAAAAGAAGTTCGGCGGAATTTTTTAGAGATACGTTTAAAAGCGCGTTACTTTTTAAACTATCTATATTTAATTTATCAAACTTATAACCATCATAAAAATAAATACCGTTTTGTGTAGTAAAATACATTAAACCATTTTGATGTTGTTCGATATTAAAAATGTTCGAATTGTTCAATCCCTCCTCGCTTCCTAATTTTTGAAAATTAAAAGAAGGTGTTTGTGCTTTACTGAACGTAAAAACAAATAAAAAAATCGCGTATGTAACTAAAAATCTTATACTTTAAATATTTGGCTCAAAAGCCTCATCCTATCCCGATAGCTATCGGAACCTCCCAAAGGAGAAGGACTTAAATTAGTTATTAATTACTAAAAATACAAAAAGCCCGTTTTCGGGCTTAGTATTTTAGGTATAATTTTGAATTATTTAGGCGAAACCGACTTGGTTTTAATGAATTCTGAAAACTCCTGGATGCGGGCCTTACTAACCTGCACGTGTGTTCCGTCGCTTAATATCACTTCCCCGCCTTCGTTATTACTATATTCCTTTACAAAATTAACGTTTATTAATGCCGAACGATGAATCCTGAAAAAATCATTTGTTGGTAAAATGGCTTCAAACTCTTTTAGTGTTTTACTGGCAACAATTTTCTTTTGTCCGTTCAAAAACAAATTAGTGTAATTATCGCTGGCTTCTAACCAAACAATATCTTTAAAATCAACTAAAGTAAATCCTTTACTGTGACTTATCAATACAATATTTTTATCATCTGTTTTTGCGGCAGTTGTAGCAGGTTTACTTTCGTAATGCTGAACCACCTTACGTATGGCGCCTTGCAGCTCGCTTAACATTAAAGGTTTTAATAAATAATCGGTAGCACCTGCTTTAACAGCAGTAATGCCGTGTTCGCTATAAGCGGTTAAAAACACCACGCAAAAATCGCGGTTATAAATACCTTCCAGCATTTGAAAACCATTCATGCCGGGCATATTAATATCTAAAAAAACAACATGCGGTTTTAATTCCTGTATCTTGGTTTTTCCTTCGGGCCCACTTGCAGCTTCGCCAATCACTTCAATTTCGCTACAATAATTTTGCAGCATACTGCGCGTGTTGCTTCTGCTGTCTTCTTCATCATCTATAATAACTGCTGTGTATTTTTGCATAAACCTAATTTTTTACTAATCTAAACATTAATATTAAATAAAAATTTTGACTTATTGAAAGGTAGTTTTTAATGAGTAAAAGACCTTTAATGAACAATTATGCTAAATTTTCGTGGATCTTAAAAGTACCAAAATAACTGGTCAGTAAAACAAAAGCGTCTTTTAAAAGCGATTCGGTTGAGTAGTTTACATTTAATTGTTTTAAGGCTAATTTTTCCGCTTCACTTTCTTTTTCGCCGGTAGTTTTACGAATAGATTTTGATAGACTATAAATGTCCAAACCTCTATCTTTTATTTTACCAAGATCTTCTATAACATAGCTTAACGCATAAAATGCCTTTTTATTGAGAGAAATATGATGCGTTAAACCTTTTTTAACGGGTAATTTATTAAAGGGGTTTTTAACTACAGCCGGCGTAATAAATTTTTTCTCCCACTTATATTTTTCTTTTGTTTCTTTTAAAACAATAAGGCCGTCAAAAGCGGCAGCATAAATACTTATCCATCTTAATTTGCGACGAAGTTCGTGCACCTGCAATTCCATATCATCAAAAGCTTTTGGAAAACGCGCAAAAAAATCGGCAGCTTCTCTTAATTCAATTCTAATTTCTTCATGTAATTTTGTAACAATGCGTTTATCATTAAAATTAGTTTTAAAGTCTTTATGCATTGCTTCCAGCTCTTTAATAAAAAAGTCGTTCTTGATTAATTTTTTATTGAACTTGTCAATGGTCTTATCCAGTTTTTTTGAAATGTATTCTAACTGCGGACTTTTAATGGTTTTTAATTTTGAGAAGTCGGCAAGCAACGAAATATAATTATCTATTTCTCCCAAATAATCTTCCAGTTTTTTAATTAGATCGTACCATTCTTTAATTTCTTTATCAGAAATAAAGGTATTAGAGATACGCAAAATAGATTCTGCCATAAACAAGGGCGTGCGCACTTTACTTTTATGTAAAAATAAAGCAGGATCATCGCTTGCTTTTGCTTTTTTAAAAGCAACAATAATTTGTTTGCAATGTATTTGGAAAGGATAATGTTGGGTTATAGCCATAGATTTATATTTGAACTATTAAATATAGCAAACAAAATGGCCGAAAGCAAAAAAGCCATTAACTATTAGGTTTGGGGCTTTAAAATAAAAAAGCCCGGAACCATGACGATCCGGGCTAAACTAACACATCTCAATTATTAGTTTTCTTTTTGTTTTAAGCTTACCTCACTGGCAACTACTTCTGTGATATACTTCTTTTGACCGTCTTTGCCAACATAATTACGGGTAGTTAAACGACCTTCCACACTTACAAAGCTTCCTTTTTTAAGCTCTGCTTCAATTTGTTCAGCCATC
The DNA here is from genome assembly GCA_943369995.1 of Chitinophaga pinensis. GTDB lineage: Bacteria > Bacteroidota > Bacteroidia > B-17B0 > Aurantibacillaceae > Aurantibacillus. The sequence goes on along the minus strand of CALRPF020000006.1, from coordinate 144,162 downwards.
TTGCCCCAGGCAGCAACATAATGCCATTGTGTATCTTCTGCTTTTTCGCCACTTTTAGTTCTATATTCTTCTGTTGTAGCGATAGAAAACCGCGCTAATTTATTACCGTTATCAAAAATTTTGATTTCTGGGTTACCACCTAAGTTGCCTGTTAATTGTACTCTGTTGTTTGTGCTCATGATTTTTTTGTTTTTATATATTATACTTAATTGATTACTTATTTTTTTTGATATTGCGAACCTCTATTTTGCTAGCGCAAAATTTATGCTGCTTTTTGAAACGATACAAATAATTCGTTGGCAACTATTTCGGTACTTGTTCTTTTTGAACCATCCTTTGCTACATAAGTGCGGTTAACTAATTTACCATCTATAGTAACCTGTGTGCCTTTGTAAAGAATACGCTCGGCTATGTTGGCAAGACTGCCCCACGCAGTAATTACATGCCACTGTGTGTTGGTTACTTTCTCTCCTTTTTTGTTAGTGAAAGACTCGTTAATCGCAACTGCGAAACGGGCCAGCTTGCTTCCGTTGTCCAAAATTTTAACTTCCGGATTTGCGCTTAAGCGGCCTACTAATTGTACGTGATTTTTGATGTTCATCATGTTTTTTGTTTTTTATTTATTACTATTTATTTTTTGCTTTTATGTGTTGTGATTTAAAATTTCAATTCAAAAACCAATACTTCAAATCGACAGGACAAAGGTGCGGCGACATCCAAACTTTATTCGGTTATTAAATAATTGTATGCGGATAAAAACGTTTGTAAACGTTTGTTGTCGAATAATGGAGTTGTAAACGTTTGATATTCAATTAAATAATAAAATGAATAGAAAAGAAAATTTTCCAAATAAAAAAGCCGTTTATAAAAATAAAAAGAAATTTGGGCTTAAATACAGCGAAATAAAATACTGGTTCTTAAGCCTCGTCCCTAACCCTTCTCCAAAGGAGAAGGGAAATACCATTTTAAACTTCTGGTTAAAATGTTCTGGCAAAGTCCCTCGCCTTTGGAGAGGGATTTAGGGTGAGGCTGTGTATATTCGTATCATAAATTTATTTTCTATGGAACCACTAAAAGAAATGTTTAACAAACAATTTTACGAGCGTTTTGCAGCCGAATTTAAAAAAGCCGATAACACGTTTAACGCTAAAAAATTTGTAAAGGATGTAACAGAAAATTTTGAGCCGCTTTCGCTTAACGAGCGCATGCGTAAAACATCGCACACTTTAAAAATACATTTACCGCAAGATTATAAAAAAGCAATTGGCATTATGCGCAAGGTAATTCAAAATACACCGCGCGGCTATACCAATTTGGTGTTTCCCGATTTTGTTGGGCAATATGGTCACGACGATACAGATACTTCTTTAGAAGCCTTAAAACATTTTACGCAATTTGGCTCTTCAGAATTTGCTATTCGCGAATTTTTAAAACGCGATTTTGCTAAAACCATTAAAGTAATGAATACCTGGGCTAAAGATAAAAATCACCATGTGCGCCGTTTGGCTTCCGAAGGTAGCCGCCCGCGTTTACCCTGGTCGTTTAAATTAGATCACGTAATACAAAATCCAAAAAGTACACAATCTATTTTAGAAACTTTAAAGGCCGACGAAGAACTATATGTGCGCAAATCGGTTGCCAACCATTTAAACGACCATTCAAAAGATAATACCAATTTTATGTTACAGGTTTTAAAGGGCTGGGATAAAAAACATCCACACACTGCCTGGATCGTAAAACACGCCAGCCGCAGCCTTATTAAAAAAGGAGATGCCAACTCGCTCGCGCTTTTCGATTTTGAGAAAGATGTAAAAATAAAAATTGAAAAATTTATAATTAAAAATTCAAAAATAAAACTCGGCACTAATTTACAATTTGAATTCACCATTCGTTCCGAAAAAGCAAAAACACAAAAGCTCGTTATCGATTATATTATTCATTACCAAAAAAAAGGTAAAGAGCTTTCGGCCAAAGTATTTAAATTAAAAGAGATTGAGCTTAAAGCAAAAGAAAGTATTCATATTTCTAAAAAACAAATGATAAAAGATTTTACTACCCGCAAACATTTTGCCGGAGAACATTTTTTAGAAATTCAAGTGAATGGAAAGGTTTATGCGAAATTGAAGTTTAACCTGAGTTTGTAAAATTAATAGGAAAAAAAGTGATTTTTTTGGGCGTTGCCTACGGCCCGGGCTTTCGCCACTCGCTTTTTTATTCGCCTTTTCAGGCTCTTAAAAAAGAGCTCAAACAATGGCTCTATCCCTAACGCAAACTTCGTAATTCTTTAAATGTGTGCTTACCCGCAAGCAAACACAGTATCTCCCTCTGGAGGTTTTGCATAGCAAAATGGGGTGCAGAAAAACGACGGAGGTGGAAAGGAAATAAACAAACGTCATTGCGGATTTCACACAAGCGTTTTTTGCTAAACACCTACTGCCAGCAGTAGGTGTTTTTATCATTTATATCTTTTAAATTTGATAACGTGCAAATAAAAAAATATTAATTATTAAAATAGGGCAATGAAAAACCTCATCGTTACCGCCGATGACTACGGCGTGTTCCCAAGCATCAATCAGGGTGTAAAAGACGCCATAAAAAACGGCAAAGTTAACTCTGTTGCCTGCATTAGCAATTATAAAGATTCGGTTAAAAATGTAAAAGAATTAATAAATGAGTATGGCGACAAAATAGAAATTGGTTGTCACCTCACCATCTCTTCCGGTGAAGCATTAACGGTACAAAACGATGATGCTTTTTGTTATGATAAAATATTTCGCCCATTCAGTAATTTAAATATCGATGCCATTGAAGAAGTGCCCCAACTGTTAGAAAAAGAATTACGTGCGCAGATAGATGTTTTTAAAGACAATAATATTCCTGTTACCAATTTAAGTTGTCATCATACCACCTTAACAGCAACTTCGGGTTTACTAAAGGTATATTTAAAAGTAGCGGCGGCATATGAAGTGCCCATTCGATCTGTAAATATTATGCCGGCGGGTAAAGACAATACCTTTCGTATTATTTTAAATTTATTATTGCTGCGGCACGTACCTAAAAAGAAATTGCAAGAGATGCGCCGTTTTGGTAGAGAGATAAATGATTTTTTAAATAATTACGACATAAAGATCTTAACACCAAACATTTTAGAAAGCAGCCATTACGGCCCTATACCGCAGGCCGGTTTTTTAGATGCGCTTGCAAAACTGGAGGTAAATAAAAAACACAGGAACTTAAATAAATTTTTTAAAGATTTTAGCAAGAACGATCTTGCCAGCGCCGAATTAATGGTGCACCTTATTAGCGAAGACCTTAACTTATTAGAAGAAGATGACGGCATTGATTACCCAGGCATAGACCAAAATTATTTTGACAGCCGCATGTTGGAATACCGATCTTTAAACTCTTTTGATTTTGCACAATACCCCAACGTGAAAATGGCTTGGTGGAGGGAGTTGGGATGATTAGATATATTTTACAATCCATTTTTCCGCAAACTTTTTTCAAAAACTAATCCCGATCATTTCAAAACGGTAACATGGCCTGCAAAGAATCTTATTTTACTTTCTTTATTAAACTTTAACTGTAATTTATAGGCATAAACATCTTCTTTTACGATCACACCCTTGTAAGTTCCATTCCATCTATCTTCAAAAGTGTTAGAAGAAAATATTTGCTGACCCCAACGATTAAATACCTGTAGTTCATAATCTTTATTACTAATGCCTGTGCCATGGGGGCCCCAGGTTTCATTCAACCCATTCTCATCTGGCGTAAATGCGTTTGGGATATATAAAGTATGGTCTTCTTCTATTTCTACATAACTAAATGCGGTATCGGCGCAACCATAATTATTTGTTGCTACAAGAGCTACCAGGTAGCTTCCCGAATTGCTATAATTATATGAAGGATTTAATTGATAAGAATAAATCGCTTGGCCGGGCAAACCAAAATCCCAATAATAATTACTTGCACCAATACTGGTATTGGTAAAGTTTACTAACGGTTCAAGCATTGTTGCAGGATTTGGAAAAGCAATAAACGAAGCAATGGGTTGTGGATAAACATGAATGTAATCATTAATGGTTTTAATAGTTGAACAGCCATTGCTTGCCGTAACCGTTAACGACACATTATAATTGCCAGCATTAAAACATTTTGTCGGACTGATTGTATTTGAACCATTATTGCTTCCAAAATTCCAGTTATAATATATACCGGTTTGTGATGTAGCCGTAAAGGCTACGCACAAAGGCTCGCAGCCCGACAATTTAGAAGCCGAAAAATTAATATCAGGCTGCGGTAAAGCTGTAATAAAAATACTTGCCGAACCCGAACACCCATTTTTATCAGTTACAGTTACAAAAAAATTTGTGTTGCTGATAATAGCGGTTTGCAAAGGATTAGTTATTTGATTATTGCTCCAGCTATATGTTAAAGGTGGATTAGAATTAGTAAGCGCGTTTAAAGTAATGCTTTGCCGCTGGCAAACCGAACTGTTTGTTGTTTGAATGGTAACTGTTAGTTGCGGCAATTGGCTAACCGTTACTATTTTACTTTTAACGCAACCCGTTCCCTGATCTGTTACAATAACCACATAGGTTCCTAACGGCAAAGCCGTAGCAGTTGGTGTGCTTTGGTTATTAGCGTCGTTCCATAAATAAGTATATGGCCCAATACCATTTGCAGCAACAGCTGTAGCAGAAGACACGGTGCTGCTAAAACATATACTAGATGCGCTTGCCACCAAATGTAAAATAGGAAGTTGAACAACTGTTACTGTTGCGTTTGACGAACAGCCTGTGCTTTGCTCAGTTACAACCAAAGTATAAATACCTGTAGCATTGACTGTATAATTTTGACTGAGTGGTCCGGCTATCCATTGATAGTTAACGCTTGGTGTTGTGGAACTGCCTTGTAATACAACACTCGTGTTTGTACATGTTAATGGAGGCGGCGACACAATAGTTATATTTGGCAAATTTGGGTTTGGAATAATTGATACTGTTTGAGTAGCCGCACAACCTGTTACTGTATTTGTTACGGTTACGGTATAATTTCCCTGGGGTTGATTAGTAATTGATGGTGTTATAATACCACCGGGTTGCCATAAAAAAGTATAAAATGGCCCGGGGTTATTTATAATAGCAACACTTGCCTGAACCGCGCAACCCACATTGCTTATTATACTAAAGGTAACTCCCGAAGAAACATTAACAATTGTTTTTGCAGTATCTTTTAAACCAATACAATCTGTTATAATTAAATTAACGGTATAAATACCAGGAGAATTAAATAAATGTGAAGGGTTAAGTAATACAGATGTATTATTATTACCGGAAGTTGGATCACCAAAATTCCATTGATAAGAATTTATAGAAGAACAATTTTGCAAACTTGTATTTGTAAAACTTACCGATAAAGGAGCGCAGCCTGTTAATGATGAATTAATGAATGATGCAGAAATACTATCTGGTACATATTTCCAGAGATCATTATTTTCCCCGGTAGCGCTTAATCCGCCAAAGAGCCATAAACCATTATTATTTTTCCAACTCACCGCTCCCATTCTTGATCCAGGAATGTTTGCTGGTGAAGCAATATTAATTGTTCCATAAACACCATTTTGATTTGGAGAATTGCTTCCGCTTATCCAGATCCATTGATTGGCAACAACATCATATTTCCACAGATCATTATATCCGGCCGCATTCAGATCCTCACCTCCAAACAACCAAAAGTTACCACAATCATCTTTCCAGCACGATCTTGTTTCTCTTCTTGAACCCGGTGTATTATTTAAAGCGCCAATACATTTGTTACCATACACCCCCGTTTGATTTGGTAAATTACTTCCCTTCATCCACGTCCATTGACTTGTAGTTATATCAAATTTCCAGAGGTCATTAAAATAATTCATGCCAACAATACTGGCAGCTTCAACACCTCCAAATAACCACAAGTTGCCGTTGTTATCTTTCCAGCTGGCATAACACCACCGGGCACCAGGTGTATTAGCAGGTGCCGAAAGTCCTTGTATACCATAAGTGCCAGGTTGATTAAATGTGTTAGCTCCTTTTATCCAGGTCCATTGGTTGGTTGCAATTGTATATTTCCAAAGATCGTTGTAACAGCTGCCGGGCCCGGATAATGCACCACCAAATAGCCAAAGGTTTCCTGAATTATCCGTCCACGTACAAGATGTTTCTACTCTACAGCCCGGTGTATTTAAAGGTGAAGAAACATTTTGTGTACCATAAACCGGTAGTGTAAAAGCAATAGCGTTACCGTGCATCCATGTCCATTGATTAATAGTTATATCATATTTCCATAAATTATTGTAGGGGTTTGCGCCATCATCACCGCCATAAAGCCAGAGATTTCCGTTCAAATCCGTCCAGGTAGCGGCTCCAAACCCGCAACCTCCAGGAGTATTAAGTGGTGCTGCAATTCCTTGTGTTCCATATACAGGTAGCTGGTTAGTAGCAGAGCTTCCATGCATCCAGGTCCACATATTTGTAGTTGGGTTGTATTTCCACAGATCGCTGTAACGTGTAAATCCGGTTCCACCACCGTAAAGCCAAAAATTTCCCTGGAGATCGGTCCATTGTGCAGATTCATATCTAGCGCCCGGTGTGTTTAGTGGTGCAGCTATACCCAAAGTACCATAAATACCCGGTTGATTGACAGTGTTACTGCCATGTTTCCATACCCATTGATTTGGTTGTGAGAAAAAAAACAGGTAATTAAAAAAAAGTAAACCTGTTAATAATATCTCCTTTTGGGAAAAAGCGATTTTATTTTTCATTTTATCAGCCATTTGGACATCTCCAAAACTAGGCCTGATAAAAGGCTAAAACAAAAAAAAGGCTAGGACAAACCTATGACACGAAATAATTTATGAAGCTGAAAATCAGAGATATAAAACTAGCTTATATTTTTTATGTAGGACTTGAGGTCAATTTCGCGATCTAATCCCATTTTTTTCTTTAGACGCACTCTTGATTTTTGAACGCTTTCAGGGGTAATATTTAAAAGCTCAGCTATTTCTTTTGTAGTTAATCCAATTTTAATATAAGCACAATGCCGAAGATCGGTTTGCGTAAGATCGGCAGACAGGCTTTCCAGGTTTTTGAAAAAATTAACATTGGCAGCCTCAAAGTGATCTTTAAATACCTTCCAATCATCCTCAAAATTCAAAATATTTTCTATAAGATGGTTTAGCTTTTTTGTTTGAGAATCTTCATTCTTTTTTAGTTCATTTGTTTCCAGTTTATCTTTTAATTGCATCATTAATTCTTTTTTATGCAAAGAATGCAGCGTTAACAAACTTAACTCACGGTTTTTATGTTCTACTTCTTTTTTAAGTTTTTCATTCTCAATATTTTTTATTTGTTTTTCTTTAAAAAGTATAGCTTCTTTATGCTTGAACTTTTTTTGTTTAAAACGAATACTTATAATTAACAACACAACAAGAAGTACAAGCCCAAACGCAATTGAAAAAAGAATAAGCACTCTGTTATTTTTAATAATGATCTCTTTTTCTAGAATATTAATATTTGCTTTTGACAACTGAATCTCTCTTTCTTTTTTTTCAGTCTCATAAATAATTTGTAGAGAAGTGAGCTTTTGTTCGATCGCTAAACTTTTTATAGAATCTTTAAGCAGAATATACTCTGTTAAGTATTTGAGAGCCCTAGCATGGTCTTTCTTTTTTTCATATACCGAAGACAAATTAAATAAAATCGTTGTTTTAAGATCCGGGTTATTTATTTTTGACATAAGATACATCGCACTGTCTTGATATTTAAGGCTTTTTTCAAGCTCGCCTTTTTTTTCATATAACTGGCCAATATTAGTAAAGCAATTAACTAAACCGGTTGCGTTATTTAATTTTCTTTTTAAAGTTAAAGACTTAAAAAAATAATCCAAAGCCTTATCAAAATCAGTATCAATATATAAAGTACCAATATTATTTAATGTATAAGAAGCGCTTAAAATTTTACCTAGTTTTAACTTAATGGCTAATGATCTTAAATAATAATTTAATGCAGAATCCGACTGCTGTGTATTTTGAAACGCAATACCGAGGTTATTAAATGCAAAAGCCAAGGTTTCATTTTTTGTTGTATCCTGATTGTTTTTTGTAAGAAATTGAATTGCTTCGCGTGTTATTATCAAAGCCTTTTGAGGCTTACCCATAGTATTAAAGAGCTGACCAATATTAATTTTAATAGAAGCGATCTTTTTAATATCGTTTTGATTTTCAAAAAAAGTTAACGCATCAATATAGTGCTTTAAAGATTTATCAAAAAAACCGAGTTCTTTGTAAACAACCCCTAAATTACAATTACTACTGGCTTTTATTTTTAGTGAAGCTTGTGTATTACAATAACTGAGTGTATTACTTAAATAAATGATGGCAGAATCATACTGTTCTTGTTCAATATAGTAATCCGATATTTTTTGATACTCCTTTGCTTTTCCAAACGCATCAGAAATAAAAGTGATATTTTTCTTTATATTATCCATTTTATTTTGCGAATAAAAAACAGAAATAAAAATCACGAAAAGAAATGTCACTAAAAAATTTGCCTTGTATTGCATCCTGAACTTTTGATGAAAAAATTTATTAAATATACAATAAATAAAAAAAATTTGAATACAACTAATAAACTTGCGGTATTTTACTTTCAGTACGATTTCAAAAGCTTAAGAAAAGAAAGATCGATGATGAACGCCTTCTGCAATTCCTTCTAACATTTTTTTACAAGATTTTCAATCCATCTGGATAGCTATTAATTCCATCTATGCTCCTTATTTTGTTAAAAACACCCCCCCCTTAACGCCATCTTCCGCAAGGAGAATAGTTTTGTCACGCCCTTATCCCCACCACCAACACATCATTCACCTGTTCCAGATCACCTTTCCAGTTTAAGAAGGCGTTGGTTAATGTTTCTTCCTGTTGTATAGAGGAATTTTTTCTATTGTAAAAACTCGCGTTAGCGCAGATTTGCAATCCTGGCTAAAATATTTTCATGACGCTCATTTTGTTAACGCAAAACCTCCTCCGTCGCTACGCGCCACCTACTCAAAAGGAGGATACTGGGTTTGCCTGTGCGTGAGCGATTGTAGTGGAAATCCTTTTTGTGAGGATACGAGCAAAAAGATTGAAACGAAAAGCGCGACCGCGAGTGAGGCTTCCTTGATTTCCGAAAGCCGAACCTCGCGGGCACGCCCAAAAAAAAATTTATTGAAGGTTAGTATTTTAAACTACGCGTTTGCTCGTTACATTTTTCAAATAAAAAAGGAGCGCTTATAGCACTCCCTTCTTTTTAATCATTGTTTCCGAAATTTTGCAATCGCTTTACAAACTTTGGATCCAATCAATAACCTGGTCTTTTGTTTTACCAATCTTTTTTTGAAGGCGGCCAACAAGCTCATCGTCTTTACCTTCTTCGTAAACAAGATCGTCGTCAGTCAATTCACCATACTGTTGCTTAATTTTTCCTTTCAACTCATTCCAGTTGCCTTTTAATTTTAATTTGTTGCTATCCATAATTTCTGTTTTTTAATTATTATAAATTATTATTTTCAAATTTCATGCCTGCAAAATCTCCCTAAGCACCTTTTCCAAAAGGGGAATTATTTTTCTAATGCCCTTGCGCATTTTGCTTTTTAGTATCGTCAGGAGTAGTAGTTGTATCGTAAGTTCCTCTTTCAGGATCTAAAGAATCAGAGTAACCTGAACCTACTTTTATGCCGGTGTCCATTGCGCCATTACCGGTATTGCCATTTGTACGACAACTTATTAATGCAAAAAGAAATACTGCCATAAGCGAGGTGTATATGAGTTTTGTTTTCATTGTTTTTTGATACTAATTAGTGAATTAAAGTCCCTCTCTTTTGGAGAGGGATTTAGGGTGAGGCTTAATGATGCACAGCTTCGGCAATTTCTTCTACCATTTTTTTACAAAAGGCAGCAAGATCTTTTGGGCTGCGGCTGGTTACCAAACCTTCATCCACTACCACTTCTTCGTCTACCCATTTTACACCCGCATTTACAAGATCTGTTTTAATAGATGGGTAAGAGGTCATTCTTCTTCCTTCAATATTATGTGTTTCAATTAATGTCCATGGTCCATGACAAATAGCTGCAATTGGTTTTCCTTCGTCTAAAAAATCGGCAACAAAATCAACAACATTATCATTCGTGCGTAAAGCATCGGGATTCATTACCCCGCCGGGTAAAACAAGTGCGTCATAATTTCCACTTTCTACTTCATCAATAGTATGGTCAACTTCAAATTCATCGCCCCAGTTCTTATCTTTCCAGGCTTTTACTTTTCCGGCTTTTAAAGAGATCACATCTACCTGTGCGCCCTCATCTAAAAGTGCTTTGCGGGGCACTTCAAATTCTGATTGTTCAAAGCCGTTTGCTACGATAATAGCAACTGTTTTTCCATTCAATTTTTTTTCCATGTTACTAGTCTATTTAGTTTATATTTAAGCCAAACCTTTGGTATAGCCTTTTGCAGAGCTTATGTTTTTATAATACTCTTCAAGATGATCTTGTGCGTTATTATTACGCCAGTTAATTTTATCTTTTAAATTGTCTGCCAGATCTTTTGTACGATCCGCTATTTTCTTTCGTGTCTGGCTTCCTTTAGCAGGGGCTAATAAAATACCAATGGCAGCGCCTACTGCCATTCCTAAAAATAGTGCCCCTAATATTTTTGCTGAATTTTTCATAATTTAATTTTTTATACTTTATAAGTATAAAAAATTGTGCCAAAAGGGTTTGTCTTTATTTTATTCGTTAAAAAAAGGAAGCAAGATTTATTTATGAATATCTTCTTTCTCACTTTTTATGCGGTGCATATTTAGGCCGGTTTGTGCGGTTGAGTATGCAATCCCGCTAGCTATTGGAATCAAGACTTGTTAAATTCCTTGCCTTCAACTTTTTCTTGACAAAAAGTTGAGCAAAAGTCAGGGCGACAAACAAATTCCTTGATTATCTTTTGTCACTCTTCGCGTGCATTCAGGCGTCACTTTTTTGCTTGAACAAAAAAGTAACCAAAAAATTCAAGGCTTCTTAAACTTTTGCTAAAAATCAATTTGCTTCAAGCCGACGATTTAAGCGCTTCGCGAGAGAGGGCAAATGTGTTGTACACATTTGAGCCAGGTTGTGCGCAAGCCCTCGCACCTGCCGGCTCAAACAGCCACTGGCTGTTTGCCCTAACGCAAAATTTTAAAAGGCCGGATCACCATGTGTGCTTACGCGTAATAGTTCTGTTAAATTTCGATGGTTAGATTTTTGGCAAAGCGCCAGGGATGCAAAGGGTTTAGTTCTTTTGCCTGTTAAGGCAAAAAACCGAGGCAATAGCGGAGCCCACGGCAAATGCCCTGTGGGTATTTGAGCGGCTGGTGTGTAAGCGCCCGTTAAGGCGCCCCAGTAAATTAAAATGATTTTGAAATATGAATTTTGTTTATAGTTGCGATTCGACTTCTTCAAATCAACACACACGCTCGCTCAAAAGCCTGCAAGACTTTTGCCCTGCTTAGCGCGACAGCTATACCTTTCGGAAAACAAATCGTTTTATTTCTGTTAAGATTTCTTAAATGCGCATAAAGCAGGTACCCTCAACGTTACATTTGTATTATAATTTGAAAAGCACTTAGAATATGTTCGAGTTTAGTAAAAGCATTTTAGAAAAAGTAAGTTTTGATAAAACTCTTTTTTGCAAAGAATTAAAAAAGTCCATTAACTGGGTTAAGCCCGATGAAAAAACGCTTTTAAAGGTTTGGTGCCTTGCCACCTTTGGTAATGTTTATCAAAAAGAGATCCAGGAAATATTCAGTAACATTGGATAAATAAAAAAGCCTCTTTTTAAAAAGAGGCTTTTTTTATTTATTAAAGTCCCTCTCCTTTGGAGAGGGATTTAGGGTGAGGCTGAATGAGATCAATGAGCTACAACCAGTTTTATACTTCCCGCAGGTTTACCATCTACAATTAATGTTGCAGGGTAAGTACCGTTAACCATATTTTGCCCGTCAAAGGTTGTGCTTGTTTTACCGCGCTCTAACATATAAATGGTTTTCATAACTCTACCGGTCATATCATAAATAATAACCTGCGCATCTTTTACATTATCTAAAATAAACGTATCAATTGTTGTAGTTGCCGCAAACGGGTTGGGGTAGTTGGTTAATAATTTTGATTCATCAGTTGCCATGCCGGTTGCTGTTTGGTTCTTCTTCTTGGTATATTCTTCAAACGAGCCGCTTATTTTTAATTCCACACGGCGATTCAATAATTTACCCTGCTCTGTTTCGTTTGCAACTCTTGGCATGGTTTCGCCTTTGCAATTCATAACAATGCGCGAAGGGTCTACACCTTTTGATTTTAAATACTCTACAACGTCTGTTGCACGCGTGCAGGATAAGGCCTGGTTCAATTCTTCAGTACCTTCATTATCTGTATGGCCTGTTACTAAAATTTTTCCTTTGGTATTATCTTTATACAGCTTGGCTAAATTATCCAATAATGTTTTATATCCTTTTTCGATCTCAGAACTATTTTTATCAAATAAAACATTATAACTTTTTTCGTAAGACACAAAACTTTGTCCTTCAATAAAAACGCCAGAGTCAAAAGAATCGTCGCTTACATCGGCAATACACATTTTTAAATGATAGGTTTCGTAAGGTGTAACCGGCTGACGGATCTCCATCAGTTTTGTCATACCATCATATTCTATTTTAATATTACCGGCAATGTTGCTTACAAAATAAGTTGGATTGCTTGGCACAATACGCGAATAGCGGCTACCGCCACCGTGAATAGAATTTACACTCACCGGTATATCTGAACCCGGCACTACCGCTAAATTTTTTTCTCCTGTAATATTTTTACCTGTAATAAAAAAAGCAAACGCATCGTTGTAAGCCGAACCTACATATTCATCATACTCTTCTGAACCAAATACATAATTAAAACTCAAAGTATCTGCTGTGGGTACAATATCCAACTCAATCACACAGGCATCAAATGTTTTTTGTCCTTTTAATATTTTTTCAAGATCAGCGCTTGTATTCTCGTTTGATTTTGCAAGACCCCGGCTTTCCATTTTTGCATGCGTATAATTGCTCATACCGCTGGACGTATTTCCCGAACAAAGGCCGGTTATACCCCCGGTAGTCATAATTAAACCCTTTTTCATGCCCAAAGTAGATTTTTTATCCTCAAAAAAACCATAAGCCTCGTCTGAAGAAGCTTTGGTAATAGAAAAGCTTTTTAATACCACGCCCTCACCTACCAATGTTTGCAATAGATGGCGGGCATCAAAATTACCTGTTGGCTGTGTTTTGTAGGTTTTAAAGTCGGCGGCAGACTGGGCAAAAGTCTGTGATGTTGAAAGCCCAATAAATACGGTTAATGCAAGTAATGATGGTTTCATTTGCGTGGGTTTTTTATTTGTATTTATGTTTAGATGCTATCTATAATAAATATCCATAAAAAAAGTTACACTTTTTGGGCTTAAACCTTAAAAAAGGCTAAACTGAGGTTTAAAGTTTTAACATTTACCTATTCTAAATGCTAATAAATCTCTGTTACCTCTTTTGACAGTTATAAAAAATACCGATAAAAAATGTGTTAGTTATTGCTTGGGCGCCAGGGGCGGGCTGCTACGGGCTCCGCTTCGCTACGGTTGGGCGAGAAAGGCTTCGCCCGAACTGCCCCTACGCATCCCTGGCGCAAATCAGGTCACTTTTGGATCTTCTTTTTTTACTTCCGGTACAGGTTTTTTAATTTTCTTTTTAGGCATAAGCCTTGCCTGTATCTCTCTAAAATCAAAAATAGCTTTGCCAATAGGTGGCATGGTATCGCCAATTAAAAAGCCTAAAGGTTTAAGGTGTGGGATCTTATCAAAAATAACTTTTAAAATAGCTGTAATCGGAATAGAAAGAAACATGCCCGCAATACCCCACAAAGCACCGCCAATTAAAACTACTATAATGGAAACGAGTGCATTTACTTTTACTTTCGAGGCTACGATCTTTGGAACTAAAAAATTATTATCTATTAACTGGATAATTAAATAAGCGCCAAGTACTAAAAAGGCATCGCCCGGCGTATCGGTAATTAAATCCATTAACATTGGTAACGAAATAGCAACAACACCGCCTATGTATGGGATAAGGTTAAGCAAAGCGCCTATAACGCCCAGCATTATTGCGTAATCAATACCTATTATAAGTAAAGCAACAGAATTCATAGTAGCAACAATAAGCATTTCAATTAATAAACCAACAAGATAATTTTGGATCAATGTTTTTGTATTGAACAAAACTTCGGCAACCGTTTTATGTTTATCGTCTGCAAAAACCTGTGCCGTAAATTTTAAAAGCAGTGGCTTATAAAATAAGAACAGGAAAATGTAAACCGGTAATAATAGCACGTTTATTAGCATGGCGCTAACTGTGCTCACCGTGTCTCCTATCATACCCCCCGCATCATTTAAGCTTTCAGATTTACGCTCATTTATCCACGCATTTACTTTTGATTTACCAATATTAAATGTTTCTGATACCCACTTTAAAGCGTCATTTACTAGTGTGTTAAATTTAATTTTTAGTTGTGGCAACGAATCGCTGAACATGCTTGCCTGCGAACCAATAAATAACATAACACCAGTAACTACAATTATTAAAAGTGTAATAGCAATGGTAATGGCAACAATACGGTTAATACCTTTGCCAATAAAAAAATTAACCATTGGGTTTAGCAGTATCGAAATAATTCCTGCAAATGTGAGTGGTATAAGAATACTTTGTCCTATCCATAAAATGAAAAAAAAGCCAAGAAGACCTAATATTACAACTGATACTTTAAAATAAGCCGGGATAGTGTTTGCCATAAAAATTTCCGTTCTGCTTTTATCTCGCAAAAGTTATTCCAGTGTGGTTTTATGACTTTTTTTCTTGAAAAGCTCTCTTATTGAGGAAAATGTTCCGCAGGCTTGTTTTAATGGGGAATTTTCGCATTTTTGTTAAAAAACCTGCGTTTTATTAATTATTTACGATTTAATAACTTACAAACCAGTATTATACCTCTTTATTTTTTATCTTTAATGCCGCAAGTGAACACCCTTGATGGCGAATATTTTTTTTCGTCCGAAGCCGCTTCAATACTTTTTGATAATTGAAATGCGCGTATTGACACTTCTACTTTTATTCTTTGCTTTTGTTTTTGCGACACAAAGTAATGCGCAGTGCATTAATATTTTTCCGCATACCGAAACTTTTGAATCATCTGCCAGCTGGACAAGCGGGGGAATAAATTCAGACTGGGCATGGGGCTCACCTGCAAAAGGTACAATTAACGGCGCAGGTGGCGGTTCTAAATGCTGGATAGTTGGCGGCCTAAACGGAACAACTTATAACGGCAGCGAAAAATCTTATATAGAAAGTCCGTGTTACGATCTTAGCGCTCTTACTTCGCCTTATGTGAGTTTCAAAATTTTTTGGGAAACAGAGCGCCAGTACGATGGTGCAAGTCTATTATACACATTAAATAATGGCGCCAGCTGGAATTTAGTGGGCGCCGTAAATGAACCGGCAAATTGTATGACACAAAACTGGTACAACTATTCTAACATTAATTATTTAGCATGGTCTAATACCGGCGGCTGGTCTGGCAATAGTAAAATAACTTCGGGTAATTGCCAGGGCGGTGGTGGAAGCTTAGGCTGGGTAATTGCAAAACATTGTTTAGGAAATTTGGCCGGAAAAACAAATGTAAAATTCCGTTTTAATTTTGGCTCGGGCACCAGTTGTAACTCTTATGATGGTTTTGCTATTGATGATTTTACAATTGGCGATGCAGGAAATAATTTAAGCAGCTTCACATATACCTGCTCCAATTTTTCGGTAGCAACGCCAACTTGTACACAAGGCATGAGCTATAGCTGGAATTTTGGAGATCCTTCTTCCGCAAATAACACTTCTACTCTTTCAACACCTACACATATTTTTACTGAGCCGGGAATTTATAACGTATCGTTAACGCTAAGCGGCGGGCCATGCAATGCAGTAGCAACAACCACACAACAGGTTTCGGTAATAGGTTCTTCGGTTACAACAGTTTCAAACGTTGCTTGTTTTGGGGGCGCAAATGGCGGCGCTGCAGTTTCAGCTATGTATGGACAAGCCCCATACACGTATAACTGGTTACCTTTTGGGGGTACTAATGCAACTGCAAATTCGTTATCAGCAGGAACATATACTGTTTTAATTTCAGATGCTAAGAATTGCGTCAGTTCCCTTACCGTTAGTGTGGGTCAGCCTGCTATTTCAACAGGACTTTCAACACAAACCTTAACCAATTGTTTGGGAGATAATACACTGTTGCAAGTGAACTTATCAGGCGTTACAGATCCTGTAAGTTTTTTATGGTTGCCCGGATCTTTTACAACAAGTTCTATTTCGGTTTCTCCGGCAAGCACAACAGTGTATTCAGTAAACGTTGTTATTTCAGGAAACTGCCCTATAAGCGAACAAAAATTATATACCGTTATGGTAGTTCCAAAACCGATAGTAGCGAGTATAAATTCAAAATTAGAAGGTTGCGCACCACTATGTGTAACTCTTGAAGATAAAAGCTCAACGCAGGGAACGATCATACAAAATGTTTGGAGTTTTAATAATGGAAATAACTCAGCTTTATCAGTTGTAAATATGTGTTTTGAAAAGGCGGGAACCTATGCAGGTGTACACAGTGTTACCAACAGTTATGGTTGCACAAGCACAAAGTACGATTTTATTTCAATAAACGTTTACCCGCAGCCCATTGCGCAATTTGAAGCAGATAATACAGAAGTAAGTGAACTAAACTCTTTAATAACTTTTAAAGATCTTACAAAAGGCAGTATTTTAAAATGGGAATGGAATTTTGGAGGTGAAGGAAGCTCTATTGAAAAAGATCCGGTTTATAATTTTAATGCCATTGGCGAATACCCTGTTTTGTTAACTGTAACAAATGAATTTGATTGCTCAAATACTGCTAGGCAATTAATAAAAGTGTTGCCGGAGTTTACTTTTTTTGCGCCCAATTCGTTTACACCAAATGGTGATGGATTGAATGATATTTTTTTACCGAAAGGAATGGGTTGGGATATTACAAATTACGATCTGGCTATTTATGATCGCTGGGGGCAAAAAATATTTCATACCACCAATCCTGCTCAGGGTTGGGACGGAACACTAAAAGGAAACTTAGAAACTACAATTGGTGGATATATTTATAAAGCCCTGGTGTACGATAATTACAAGAAGGTGCATGAGTACACGGGATCTGTTACAATAATAAAATAGCTGGGAATTTTATTTTTTATCAATTGATGAAGTGGGAATCCACCACCTCATCGTTGCAGTTTTAAATAAAGGGATGCCTACTACAACATCCCTTGTCCCGCCGGGACTTCTCCTTTGAAAATCTACAAAAAGAAGAATATTAACAAGCCTGTTTTAAATAATTATCTACTTTTTTTTTGTCCATACGGTAACCGTATTGGTATGGAATGATCTCTGTTATTATTCCAGCTTTAAGATCAATGATGGATTCAACAAAAAAACCTTCAAAAAAATAAGTGTTTATTAAATTGTTGCCATCAATAAAATTGTCCAGGTACACAGCTTTATTCTCTACCAAATTTGCTTTTTCTTTCAAGCCAAGTTTTGCAAAATTATATATTGTCATGATCTTACGTTTTAGTTTCTGTTAGTTTGTGATCTTGTTTGTTTATACCAAATCTTCTATATAAAGTTACACCTCAAAAAGGTGGCAGCATGTTCAATTTCATTACAGCCAATACCTATGTAAGATTTTTAAAATTTTTGCTAAATGTGTGGAATTGCCTGTAAAAACTGGGGAATTTGTAAGTGTTATGACGTAATTTTTGCTTTTCTAGAAACTATATTTGGTTGAAAATAATATTAAACTGAATAGTTAGACGCATTAAAATCCTCATTAATAAAGGGAAATCTAAGTATTATAGCGTATTTATTTTCTTTAATTTTTTTTAAAAATATTTAAAGAAAGCTCGGGTTAATTTTACTTTAAAAATCAATTTAAGTATTATAACGTAGTTTTTTGTAGTTTAAAATGAATCGGCTATTAAAATAAAAAGCCGTAAACACAAAGTTTACGGCTGATTTCAAAAAAAATAATTAAAATATTATTCCTGAATAGTTGAAAATATAATCTGCCAAACTGCTTTTAAAAAAAGGGCAAGTGCAAAGGTCAAGTAAACAAAATTTGTTTTTGATCTTAGTTCAATTTTATTTGCCTGCTGCTTTTGCATCTTTTACTTCTACTTCAATTGTTTGCGTTGAATCGGGTGCATTTACCTGAACTTCAAATTTTGTGCGGGTATTTGGTTCGTAAAATTTGTAAACAATAACTTCGCTCGATTCGATAAGATCATTTTCGCGAGAGTAATATTTAATTGCAAGCGTAACATCTTTAAATTTTGTTTGCATAGCTGTATTACTTATAGTACCATAAACTACGCGGCTTTTTTTATTTCCTTCAGTATCACCTACCTTAATTTTCGCTTCAACATCCATAAATAATAGGGGCGAATCTTTTTCCTGTACAAGGGATTCGTAATTCACTTCGTCCTGCGCGGCAGGTTTTTGAGTTTCGGGTTTTTCGCAACTCGCTAAACAAACTAAAAACACTATTAATGGTGCTATAAATAAAAGGAGCCTCATTTTTTTAAAGAAGGAACGAATTGTTTATTTTTCTGGTATGCTCGTTTACTTTTGGTCCCGCCCATTTATTTATATCTTTTTCGGGATCGTTGGTGAAAACATCACAAAGCACATTTACAAAAGCAAACATTTTATTTATTCGTTCAAGATCTTCCTGCACATCTGTTCGAACCGAATTAAATTCATTGGTTCCATTAAGCCTGTCGCTTAATATTTCGTTTTTTTTATGTGAGTTATTTAGCACAGATTTATGAATATTAGTACGTTTCAAATTTACCTTATTTTAAACTCTCATCATATAGGTAATTTTACCTATTTTTTATATAAGTGAAATCACCTATTTTGTTCAAGCGATCTGTTTAAAAACCGGTTAAACCTTATTTTCTCAGGTTTGCTACAAATTTAACGATAAGAAGTTTGTAAGATTGTTTTGAGTTTAAAAAAAATTCCTAAAAAGTGCTAAATGGAAATTTTTCTACTCAAAAAATAATATTTAAACCATCTAAAACGAATTATAATACCTTACTTACCGTTTAGTTATTTTACCTGAGACCAATCTGAAAGTTCTGATGCAGATTCCCATCCTATTCTCAGTAATCGCTTCCTGTAATATTAAACTCTTTTCTTTTAATTTAAGTCAACAGGCTTATTCGTTGTAAGTGAATAAAAACGAGAGTCTGTATAACTTGCTTTATGATTTTTGAAAATTAGGTTTATCACCACTGGTAAAATGACTTACCATTTGCCAAAGCCTGTCAACTTCTTTTTCAAGCAAAATGTTTTTACTTTTAATTTCGCTGTAAGCTTCATCTTTCCAAAAGGCATCAAAATTATCTGTTTCGTGCATAAAATCTCTTTTACCATTTGGTAACATATCGCCGCTACCGTATAATAACCACTCTATTGAGGTACCATAAACATTTGCTATCCTTTGTAGGGAAGCTTTGTGCGGGCGGGTGGTTCTTCCATTTTCAAAATGAAACACGGCAACATGCGAAAGATCGCAACGCATTCCAAATTCTTTAATACCAATGTTGTAATGAGTTCGTAGTTCTTTAATTCTTAGTCCAATAGTTTTTTCCATAATAACGCCGGTATCTTATAAGTTTATAAGACTGCAAAAAGATGATCAAAAACAGTGCCTAAAAATGTTAAACATGCGTTTGGATGATTGAATGTGTGGTTTGAGTTATTAAAAATAAAAACCCGCCAAACGGGCGATATAACCCAAC
This sequence comes from Chitinophaga pinensis, assembly GCA_943369995.1. GTDB lineage: Bacteria > Bacteroidota > Bacteroidia > B-17B0 > Aurantibacillaceae > Aurantibacillus. Next base: position 124,153 of record CALRPF020000006.1, on the reverse strand, counting down.
CAAAGCCGAAATAAATTTGTTGCAAACGCTTATTGTAATTATAAATAAACAATTGTTTAATAATTTACGATCAGCAATTATCTTAAAGTAGCAAGGCGAAACCTGGTAAAGAATAAATTTTATTACGGCATTACTATTTCAGATTCGGCCACTGGCAATGTTTGCTTTGTATTGATAATGTTGTTTATAAGAAATGAATTAAATTACGACAACATGCATTCAAAATACAAGCGGCTATTTCTTATTTGTGAAAAATTGGATGCCGAAGAAGGCCTGGTAGAAAATTCAATCAGCGAGCCTCTTACCCTTGGTGAAGCATTACGAAATGTTTATCCTCGCTTAATTGAGCAATCAGCACGAAAATATTTTGGTAATGGAGATCCAACGGGTAAACATTTAAATTGGGGCGCAGTAGAAAATGTAATTGGAAAACAATTTTTCACGCCCGGCGTTAATGAAAGGCTAATTGCTGTGGTTAAGGATTTTAATTTTGTTTCGTTAAAAGAAATGTTTGGCCCCTTTGTATTAGATATATCAGATAAAAAAAGAAATTATTTTGAACAAGGTTTATAGTTAAACCCATTCCGCTTAATAATGTAAAGGCAACTACTGCTCTTACGGAAAAAAAGTGGGGGAAGTTTTCTACCGAATGTCCTTTCGACTACTTAGTTTTGGACCACACTTTAAATAAACTTTATCAATCAAAAATAATTTAAGCAAGCCGGTTGGCTGCTTTTCGGTACTGGCAATTTTTATTGCCAGCCTTGGTTTATTTGCGCTTTTCTGTCTTGTGGCAGAAAAGCAAACTAAAGAAATTAGTAAAAGAAAGGTTATAGGGCTCCGGTTTTTCTCTTTGGCGAACCTTATGTTGAAGGGATTTTTAAACCCCGTATTTATATCCGCTTTAATTTCGTGGCCGGTGGCTTTTATATGATGGGTAATTGATTAAAAAATTTTGCTTACAGAATTGATATAGGCTTTGGAGTACTTGTATTATCGGGCGTTACAGGCCTAGCGCTAGCTTTATTAACCGTATCATTTCACGCTTTAAGATCGGCGTATTGTAATCCTGTAAAGGCATTAAAGTACGAATAAAAGGCATTTCTCCTCTGTAAAACGAAAGATCACATTGTTGAAACACACTATAATTTGTTCATAAAAACATATTAGCTATTTGCATGGAATGAGAAAATAATATAGATTTGTTTCTATAATCTTAAAACACTTAAAAACAATGGCAAAGAAACCAGCAAAAAAAGCAGCTAAAAAAGCAGCTCCTAAAAAAGCAGCTAAAAAAGCGGCTCCAAAAAAAGCAGCAAAAAAAGCAGCTCCTAAAAAAGCAGCAAAAAAAGCAGCTCCTAAAAAAGCAAAAGCAGTAAAGAAAAAAAGAACAGGAACTCCTGGCGTAGGTTTAAACAAACCTTATAACGTAAGCGCTGCTTTAGGTGAGATCGTAGGCAACAAAGCAATGCCTCGTACTGAAGTTGTAAAAAAATTATGGGTTTATATTAAAGCCAATAAATTACAAGATTCAAAAAACAAACGTATGATCAATGCTGATGCTAAATTAAAACCAATTTTTAGCGGTAAAGGTCAAGTATCTATGTTTGAAATGGGTAAACACTTATCAAAACATTTGAGCTAATTTTTACTCAATCATTTAAAGAACCCCGGGAAGCTAGTCTTTCCGGGGTTCTTTATTTATACTACCATTTTTTAATCTACATTATCATTGGCATCATAAATGCATCTTCGTTTTTATACCTACCAAAAAATCTAAACTCAATAATGAGGTCTGGATTGATAGTGAGGCTATATTACTGCTTAAGCTAAGCGGCCATGAAATTGAAATGTAGCTGGAAGAAGTGGAAAATGTTTTGAAGCATACGAAAATATTAAAGCCGGTCTCACAATAAAAATCCTGCAATTTTTTTATATTAGTGACTAAGTTTCTATAACGCCTGAAGTGCGTTATTATGTTGCGTAAACAGCGAAAGGTTGCTTTATTGCTTCTGCAACAGTGAATAACTATTTGGCCGTAAAATCAATTGTCAATTTTTCTAATACACTTTATACGCACAACCGTGCCTTTTAAAATGTTCTCAGCCCAAGCGGAGCCCGGCAATTGTTTAATGGCCTTTCGCAAATAAATTCGTTTTTACTAAAACAGACTCTGTTTTACTTTTATATAATACGCTCAAATATATTACCGGCCCAATAGCTGCAACTATGTGTTTAACAGAATGGCCACTTATACACTGCGTAAGATCAAAAATTAAAAGATCAGATGCCTCAAAGAATTTTGCCATCACGTAAGTGAAAAGTATGAGCCAAAAATATTTTTTTAAAGGGGTATTAAATTTAAAGATCACTAAAATTACCGGAATTAATATGATCGGTAAAAATTGTACAAGCGCGTAAAAACGAAGGTCTCCCACTCCCCTGCTTGCTGTCATTTGCCAATAAATAATCGACATCAATCCTACTATTACAAGTGGAATTAAGGTGCGTGCACCTGAGCGGGCACAAATAAATTTGCTAATAACGATAGAGAAAAAGGCCATGAACGAAACGGTCATTGGCAAACGATCCCATATAAGTGTTTGGTTTGTTGGATGTAAATGATAGTACATAGACCCGATACCGGTAAAAAATATGCCAATAAAAAACACAAAACTGTTCAACCATGTTTTTATATTTCTGTCTTTATTTTTGTGCTTTATAAAAAGCATGCCAAGCGCGCCAATAATTAAAAATGGTATATTAGATATCACATTCCAGAAATTAGGAACATCTAACATTTCACGATCATCTGCAAACAAGTGATAACGGTTATCCTGACAAATCGGACCAATTGCAAATAATAAAACAATACCCGTTAAAGTTATAAAGAAAAGTATTGTATATCTTATTTTATTGTTGCTTAGCATGCTCTTAATTTTATTTATTTACATTAAATAGATTTACGTCTTCGGAGTTCTTCTCCGCTTCACGCTTTGCTTTTTGCCCATCGCGAATATTTTTTTGAACTGCAACAGCGGCAAATAAACTTAGGGTAAACGACATGCCGTAAAAGCCTTTCTCACTGCGTTCGAGATCTGCGTTCCATAATCCAATAACCAGTAATAAAATAGCAAGTACAGTTGAGAACCAGCTAATGCCATAATAAATTCCGGTAACCGGTATTCCTTCCAGATCGTCACGCACCGCTTTTTGAAGAGATACTGCCGCAAAGAGTCCGTACATTAATACCGTAAAATAATAACCCTTTTCGTTAAGCAACATGTTTGCATTCCACAAACCCATATTATAAGATACTGCTCCCGCTAATAAGGCTACCCAAGAGGCGCCAATAAAAGCATTTGATGGTATTTGATTCATAGTCATAGTTTTAATTTATGACATCAAAAGTATACAGGGGATGTGTGAAGCTTTTTGACAAATGTCAAAAAAGGAAATTTGTTAACTAATTTTTAGATCTCAGATCTGATACGACTCAGCGTTTCTTGCGTAACACCTAAATAAGAAGCTATTTGACCTAAAGAAGCACGTTGTAATAAAGATGGTTTAGAAGAAGCTAATTTTTGATAGCGTTCTTTAGCCGTTTTAAACTGAAGGTTAAGAATACGCTCTTCTAATTTAATATAATAATTTTCGGTAATGATCCTGCCTATTCGCTCAGTTTCAGGAAATTTTGTGTACAGAGCCTGGAGCGAAGAATAATTTAGTTGTATCAATTCACAATCTTCCAGTGCCTGTATGATCTCAAATGAGGGCTTACTGGCGATAAAAGAATAAAAACAAGTTGCAAATTCTTCTTCCTGCGAAAACCAATTGGTTATTTCTTTATCCTCATCAAAATAATAACCGCGCAATAAACCTTTCTCAACAAAAAATAATTGCTCGCAGCGTTCATCAATATTTATAATAATCTCACCTTTTTGCAGACTGATTTTTTTTGAAATAGCAGTTATTTCTTTTTCTAATGCTTTAGAAATAGAGATAATAGATGATAAATGTTTTACCAAAGACATTGTATGAAACTACAAATAATTTATAAGAAAGCCTTATGCTTTTTTCTTGTTTTCAACGCTTCCATCTTTTGCTGAATTTTTTTTGGGCGCCAGTCGGGCTGCTACAGGCTACGCTATCGCTCCGGTTTTTTGCCTTTGCAGGCAAAAGAACTAAACCTTTCGCATCCCTGGCGCGAAACCCATAACGGATGCTGCGCCGGGGATTGAGCGGCCTGTTTGAGCTCTTTTTTATGCAGTGGAATGGAATAAAAAAAGCGAGTAGCGAAAGCCCGCCCGGGCGCCCAAAAAAAGAAATTTCTATTATTTTTTTTCTTTTTTGTTTTTGTAACATTTATACATCGAAATAAATCGATACATTTGTAAGATGATTATTAAGCTGGACCTCAAAAAAGTTGAGAAGATCTCAAAAGCGCTAGGCGATCCTTGTCGCTTAAAAATGATGGACATGATCAAAAAACAAAAAAACGCCTGCCAATGCACATCTATTGTTGATAATCTTGATTTGGCTCAATCTACAATATCTCACCATATTAAACAGTTAATAGACGCCGATCTGTTAATTGCCGAAAAAGACGGTCGTAACCTTAAATACCAGATAAACCAGGATGTTATGGCGGCCTACATTAAATTTCTGAACCAATACGAAAGTTAAAAAACGCAAATAATACATCGATAGTTATGAATATATCGATTTATTGATTTTCTTTGTTTTATAATATATCGATATATTTCGATAAATAGATTTGTAAAACTTAAATACTTCGAGCGATGGAAAAACAAAACAATCAAATCTGCACAGGTCTTTTACGCAATTGCACTGCGGCAATGCAAGCGGATAAAAAGATCGTTAAAAAAGAAACTGAAATAATTAAAGCCAATATAAATTTAACCGGTAAAAATGCCCAGGAGCCCTGGTCTATTTTTGGTGAAGTATACTGGATCTGATAAGTACATGAGAGTTTTCATTTTTGAGTTTAAAGGTTTAATGAAATACGCGAGTGAATGATGTAAAAAAGAGGGCTTTGGTCCTCTTTTTTATGTTTAGAACTATAAATTATTATGCTAAAATCAATTATCTTTGATTTGAATGTTATCTAAAGACAAAATAGAACTTAGTTATGTTACTATAACCTATGAAGCGCCAATTGTATATTTTGTATTTAAAGACGGCGCTGAAATAGGTTTTCCTGAAATTAGAGAACTTACATTTTATGCCGAAAAATTAAGCGAGGGCAAAACCTACTTTACTTTTTCGGATGTGCGTGTAAATATTAATGTTACCAAACAAGGCAAGCTTTTTTTAGAAGACCTCAACAATATGCCATTATTTAGAGGCGCGGGCGCCTGGGTAAAAAATTCGGTTTATAGTTTTGCTGCTAATTTTATGAGCAGTTTTAGCCGCAAGCCTTTTCCTTTTCGTGCATTTACCGAAAAAGAAAAAGCAATTGAGTGGTTAAGGTCTTTGCCACTGGATTAAGGAGTAAAGGAATAAGCTCATAGTTTCTTTTTTTTAGCGCTGCAATGCAAGCGTTAATAACGATACGTTTTAGCCAACTTCCAAAAGAGGCTTTGCCACTGTACTGGTGTAGGTTTTAAATGCAGAAATAAAACTCTCTTGCAAAATATCCTCGGCATCTTCTCTATTGTTGAGCATGCGCAGGCAAATAGTAAACATGGCATCGCTATAAAGATCATATAGCTGCTTGAAAGCGTCGTTCTTACCTTTCTTCGCCGCTTCTATCAGCGGGGCATTCGTCTTGGCATATGTTGTTTCTTCTTTCAACAGGAGGTTTAACTAAAAGAGAGAAGAAATGAAAAAGGTTGCATGGCTAAGATATTTATATTGCAATATAGTTTTAGCCAGGCGGATTCAGACAAAAAAAAGGGCTTAATTTGCCGAAAAGAGATTCAATACGCTCATAATGAAAGCCATTGTAACGAAAAACCCCATGTTGTTCGAACAACATGGGGTTTTAGTTTGGAGGTCCCGAGCGGATTCGAACCGCTGTAGCAGCTTTTGCAGAGCTGAGCCTAGCCACTCGGCCACAGGACCTTTTAATTGAAGATTTAAGATTTTTTGAAATTAGATTTTAAATCTTAGATCTAACTTCTTAAATTTTATCTCCCAAAGGGGTAGCAAAAATACACTTTTTTTCTGAATCAAAACAATAATTTTAGCTTCATATAGCCCTAAAAAGCCACTTTTTCCTGCCAGGGAGCGGTCTGTTGTTCGCCCTTAGATCCTTTGCCTGTGTGGTTGGCATGCAAAAATTGCAGGCTCTTAAAAAATTTGTGATACATCCTTCGCATAAATTCCTTTTTAGTAACCCCACCCATAGCCAGGGCCTTTTTATGCGCATACCAAACCGCATGAATCGTGCCAAAAAATAAAAAAGAATATACTAATAACGATATGGCCTTACTGTAAAAACTCTTCCGTTGAAAGATCACATACATTCTTTCATTCTGAAATTTTATATGATGCGCCTCATCCAGCAAAATATCATTACAGATTTCTTTTAATAATTTACAATCACTCGCGTTTTGAAGTGCTTCGTAAAATACCTGCGCCGCACTTTCAACAATTATAACGGTAATGGTCCATAGTTCCATGCTTTTATTAAAGTATCTTATCTTCCTAAAAACTGTATCACCCCAATCTTTTTTCGCGCGTTCTTCTCCCAGCATATCAATATAGTGCCCAAGATTGGCGCCGTGCTTTTGCTCTTCTTTTATAAATAATTTTACCGGCTCAACATAATCCACATCATTTATTTTATGAGCGTAATTGGTAGCTGCCGCCAATAAATGTTTACCCTCACTGGTCTCGCCCAATTGCCAGGCTTTAATGGAATAAAGAAGTGCCTGTTTCTGCTCTTCGCTCAACTGTGGCTTCTGCTCCCAATTAACGCGATGTTTCGTGGCGTTTTGAATAAAATGTTGCTCCCAGAATTTTGAATGATGTAACATATGATTTTTGTTTTTATATTGAACGTTGTTTTTAAAACCATTATTTTATCTTTAACCTAATTTAACCCTTCGCAAACACAATGCATATAAAAAGTAAATTACCAAACGTTGGCACTACCATTTTTACCGTAATGAGTGGCCTTGCTAAAGAACATAATGCCATTAACCTTTCACAAGGCTTTCCCGATTTTGGTTGCGACCCTAAATTATTAGAACTCGCGCAAAAAAACATGCTGGCTGGTTTTAACCAATACGCACCCATGCCCGGTGTTATTCAGTTAAGAGAATGTATCTCAAAAATAATTAGCGATTGTTATTCGTATAACTATCATCCCGACGCTGAAATTACAGTTACCGCCGGTGCCACACAAGCCATTTATACCGCAATTGCTGCATTTATAACTGCAGGTGACGAAGTTATTGTTTTTGAACCCGCTTACGATTGTTACATTCCAGCAATTGAATTACACGGCGCTAAAGCTATTACCTCACAATTAGATCCAATTAATTTTTCTATTAACTGGGCCGATGTAAGATCAAAAATAACAGCAAATACAAAAATGATCATTATTAATTCGCCTCACAACCCCAGTGGCGCTGTAATAAGTGCAAGCGATCTTCTTGAACTTGAAAAAATAGTTGCCGGAAAAAATATGATTGTTTTAAGTGACGAAGTATATGAACACATGGTGTTTGACGGGGCATTACACCAAAGTGTGGCGAGAAATAAAACCTTAGCCGCACAATCCATGGTTGTTTCTTCGTTCGGAAAAACGGTACATACCACAGGCTGGAAGATCGGCTATGTTGCTGCGCCAAAAGAATTAATGGCCGAATTTAGAAAGGTTCATCAATTTTTGGTCTTTGCCGTTAATCATCCTTTTCAGTTAGCGTTAGCTGATTTTTTATCTGATCCAAAAAATTATTCAAACTTAAAACACTTTTATCAAAGTAAACGCGATCTGTTTTTAAAGCTTACTAAAAATTCAAAGCTTATACCTTTAAAAACAAGTGGTACTTACTTTCAGTTAATGAGTTACAAGAACATCAGCGAAGAGGCAGATACAGATTTTGCAATACGCTTAACAAAGGAAAAAAAATTAGCCACTATTCCATTATCTGTTTTTTACACAAATAAATACGATAATAAAATATTACGCTTTTGCTTTGCTAAAAAGGATGAGACCTTAGAGCAGGCAGCAGAAGTAATTAATAAATTGTAGATTAATTTTTCGCGACAATTATTTTTTTGCTTGAAATAATTCTTCCTTCTTTATAAAAGTTAATAAAATAAATACCATCTGAAAAAGTTTGCAGATCGATATCATTATTATTTTCTTTTAATTCTCCTTTTTGTTTTAGTTGGCCAACTAAATTAATTATTTCATAATCGGTTTTTTCAGAAACGAATTGTTCGGCAACAACAGATAATTTGTCAGACGCAGGATTAGGGTAGATACCAACTCGATCTCCCTTGTTTTCAGAGATATTCATTATTAAATTGGCACATCCCCCATTTGTAAAAATTGTGTGACTGGTAACAGATATCGAATGAACCGGGCTTGAAAAGCATAATAAATTACTCCAGTTTTCGAAACCGTTTGCTTTTATGGGATCAAAAGGATCTATTGACGAGCCAATACCTTCAGTAAAAGAAATATATCCGGGGCTTAAAATAAATGCTGAAGTAGTTAAAAACCGCTTGTGATATTTACCCGAAAATAAAATTGAATCAATGCCATGTATTTTAAATTTAGCATTATAATTTGAACTAGTAATCGGATTGGTGTAAATAGTATCACCCAATACTTTATTAAAATCGTAAAGCACTTTGTTGGCCGGCGGAGCGTAATTGGCTGTTAATGTAGTAGTAAAATAAACGCGTTTATTAATGCTGTCGTTATATAAATACCCTAAAAACACATTGCTATAATAAGCGGGCAAAGTACCTACCGTCGAAATACTATAACAGAAGCCCGCACTTGCCGGATGCCATTTCTTATCAAGATTATAAAAAACCTTCAGCCATTTATTGCCATTGTTAAGCTCGTAGCCTTTAATAAAATATTTTTTGTTTTCTAAAGTATAACAGCTGGATTGTATCTTTTGAGCAAATTCTGCGCCCCAAACCGTTGTAGAATCAAAAGGTTGATAATCCTGAGAATAAATTTTATTCAGCAAAAAAATAAAAACGGCAATAATGGCGATCTTTTTCATGTATCTAAGATACAAAAATTAATCATTTAAGCAATTCAGCCTGAGAATAGTACTTTCCATTTAACAAAGTACCTTCTACCTGTTTAATGTTCTCTATATTCTCTAATGGGTTTGCATTTAGCAATACTAAATTTGCTTTCTTACCAACTTCAACGCTTCCCCATACTTTTTGTTGCTTAAAATAAATAGCTGCATTGTAAGTAGCACATTTTAAAATCTGATAATTGCTAAGTCCGGCCGCTTTATATAATTTCATTTCTTCATACATGCCAAAACCGGGCACATTAAAAATGCCGTCATCCGGACTTAACAACACAAGCACACCTGCATCTGCAGCCAGTTTAAAGATGGTGTTAAATTTTTTGAATTGCGATTGATACATGTCAAGATACTTGCTCTTAAAATCATCCTTTAGTTGTTCTTTTGTAGACGCCATTGCCTCGTTATATTCTTTTAACCATTGTGTTTTTACTTTTTTTGAAACATAATTCATGCCGTTTCTTTCCATCAAAGCTTTTTCAGGAAACTCGAAAGAATAAATATGATAAAATGATAATGTTGGACAAAATGCCACATTTTTTGCTTTCATATTATCTAAAGTTGATTTAAAATTTACCGAATCTCTTTTGTAAGAAGATAATAAGGGTTGATAATGTTCTGCAGATGCAAAATCCGCATCGATCGCTTTTTCAAGACCCATTTTACCGTAGGCGTGGCCTGCTAATACCATTTCGTTTCGTTTGCAACTTTCGGCCATGTAGCCAAAATTGGTTTCATTTAATCCGCCAAGGTATTTTATAAAATCATACTTTTTATTCTTGGCATAAAGCACAACTTTTTCAATACTATCTTTTGTAAGTAAAGAATCGTTGGTTGGAAAAACATATGAAACAAAAATTTCTGGTGCTATTTTTCTTCCGAGATTAACACTATCTCTTAAAGCTAATTCAGAAGCTTTTCCTCTCATGCTTCTTAGTGTTGTTACACCGGCTGCTAAATTTAATTTTAAACACTCCTGCATTTGTATAGGATCGTCTTTGCCCGGAAAATGCACGTGCATGTCTGCCAAACCCGGCACTAAAAACTTTCCGGTACAATCCATTACAGTATAGCCTTTCATTATTTGTTTGGTACCATAGGCTTCTATTTTCTGGATCTTTCCTGCACTTATATAAACATTACAGTTGGTGATGGCTACTTCATGATTAACAGGAATAACCGTTACGTTTTTAAGAATTAAATTTTGCGAAAAGAGTATTTCCGAAATGAAAAGAAAAATAAATAATAAACGCATACGCTTAGTTTAAGTATACAATATAAAAGTTTAATCTTTTTAAAAATAACAGATTAATATTAATTAACAGAATAAAAAAAGCCCGCAAAATAATGCAGGCTTTAAATTGTTCATAATATATTATCAGATAGATGTTACTGAACAGTACCGTTTTGTTTTGCCTGATTTTTGTATTTTATTAAACGCATGGTCCAATAAGCCAACATACCAACGACAAATAAAGAGATAAAAACATTTGGTCCATGGCCTAAAACACGCATACCCTTAAATACCCAATACGAGAAATTACCAATTCCTTCAAAAATGTCTGTCCATGTAACCATTAAGCTTGTCATATCTTTTTAATTTGTAAGTTTACCGAACAAAAATAGGAATAATTTAGAAATAAAAAAATTGTGTTTGCAGGCTTTTTAAATAAGGGTATAAGGGGTAGTTTAGTGCTGTTGTCCGTTATTTTTGTAGCCTCCGCCATTATTCTCTATTTTGCGCCTAAAAGCCTGGAATTCAACAATTACCCCAATCTTTTTTACAACTATTTTTCTCAAAAGATACCAAGCCGTTTAGCTATTTTACTTCTCAATTTTTTATTCATTGGCCTGGGGGTTCTCTTAATAAGCTTAATTGCCGTTAAACAGGAAGTAACCGAAAAGCTGAATTATTTTCCGGTATTTATTTACTTGTTACTGAGTATTGTATCTATTAATCCTCAACAAATAACCCCACAGATATTTACCAATGTTTTTGTGCTTTATTCTATTTATAAATTATTAGATACTTACCGGCAAGAAAATGTATTAAATCAATTATTTGAAGCTGCATTTTGGTTAAGCATTTCTGCATATATAACTATTTCGAGTGTTATTAGTTTTCCATTATTTTTTATTGTGCTTTTAATTTTACGCCCCTTTTATTGGCGCGATTGGGCGGTTGCCATTCTTGGTTTTATTGCTCCTGTTCTTATGTGTGAAGGCATTGCTTATCTAAGCGATTTTACGCAATGGTATTTGTTTAAATCGGTAAGCTCATTTTTACAATTTTTAAAGCCTCCTTCTTTTAGTGAATATTATTTGCCTTTAATGACTTTTTTAGTGATTGCTTTATTGATAGCCATCTTTCAAAGTTTTGCTTACGGCTTTGGCAATACAGTAAAAAAGCAGCGTACAAAAACTATTCTGTTCTGGTTTTTATTCTTTTCAACATTTGGCTTCTTTTCGGGTGGCGCAAATAGTTCAAGCGTTATATTAACCTATGCTTTTCCGCTCGCGTTTTTTATTGGTGATTTTTTATACGGACTTAAGCAGACAAAAATAACCAACACCATTCTTGTATTCTTTATTTTGTGCGCTGCAGTTATTTTTCTTGGAGAGTATAATATAATATAATTTTACCTTTTTAAACCTTTAGTGTTTATTTATGTCTTATACGTATGGCAACTCCATTGGGTCAAATATTTCACATCTACAGCCGCCTGGGCTTTAACATTTCTTACGCGAAAGCAAAATTACTTTCGCAAAAAAGCTTAAACGATATTATTAACAGCTTAATTGTTACCTCTACAACCGCAACGTATCTTACAGAAATTACCAAAGAAGATATTCTGTTAAAAAAAGATGCGATGGAAAACGGTATGACAGCCAAAGAGTATCAAAAATTAATAAAAGATAAATTACAACAACTCAACATTTCTTGGATAAAAAAATTATTGAATACAGAAAACGTGCTGCTCGAAAAACAAACCCTGTTTTGGCACAACCATTTTGCCTGCCGCGTACGCCACCCTTATTTAATGCAGGAATTAAACAACATTCATCGCAAATTTGCGTTTGGAAGTTTTAGAGATCTTTTGGTTGAAGTAAGCAAAAGCCCCGCTATGCTCATTTATTTAAACAACCAGCAAAATAAGAAGGCACATCCTAATGAAAATTTTGCCCGCGAATTAATGGAGCTTTTTACCCTGGGACGCGGCAATTATACCGAACAGGATGTGCAGGAAGTAGCGCGCGCATTTACAGGCTGGAGCATTAATAAAGACGATGGTACTTTTGAATTTAAAGAAAAACAGCACGATGATGGCGAGAAAACAATTTTTACACGCAAAGGAAATTTTGGTGGCGAAGATGTGATCAATATGATCATAAGCAACAAACAAACAGCTTATTTTATCACAAAAAAAATGTATAGGTATTACGTTAACGAAAACATTAACGAAGACCGTGTAAAACAACTGGCCGATTTTTATTACCAAAATCAATACAACACTGGCGCACTTGTTAAAAAGATGTTTACGAGCTCCTGGTTTTATGATGCCGAAAATATGGGCTGCAATATTAAATCACCAATAGATTTTTTAATAGGCTTATCCCGGCAGTTTAAAATCAATTATAATAGATACGATGTGCTGTTTAATCTACAACGTGTTTTGGGTCAGCAATTATTTTATCCGCCAAACGTTGCGGGTTGGCCGGGTGGCAAAAATTACATAGATAGCACAACCCTTGTTTTGAGAATGAAACTCCCTTCTTTGATATTAAATAACGGGCAGGTAGATATTCCCGATAAGATCGATGATCCGGATGATCAGAAAAAAGAAGAGATTCTCGAAAATAAAAAAATGGAAACGTCTGTTAACTGGACAAATATACTGGAGGAGAATAAAGGTTTAGACCTTGACAAGCTGATTAAAGTATATCTTTTAAAAATGCCTTCTCAAAAAATAATTGATAAGATAAAAAGCGATCCGTCTTTAAGTGTAAAAGAAATGATCCTTAAAATTGTTTCACTTCCCGAATATAATTTAGCGTAACATGGATAGAAGAGGTTTTATAAAAAGAAGCTCATTAGCAAGCGGCTATTTTTTACTTCCCGGGTTTTTAAAACCTTTAGGAAATTTAGATCCGGCGGTAAGCAAAAAAAACCTGGTGGTGATACAACTTTCAGGTGGTAACGATTGGTTAAATACCATTGTGCCTTATAAAAACGACCTGTATTATAAAAAACGCCCGCAACTTGGTATAAAAGAAGACAAATTAATTGTACTTGAAAAAGATCTCGCTTTTAATAATTCACTGTCGTTACTAAAACAATTTTATGACAGCGGCGAAATGGCCATTGTAAACAATGTGGGTTATCCCAATCCCGACAGGTCGCATTTCAGAAGCATGGACATTTGGCACACCGCCAGCAGTAGTAACGAGTTTTTGCATACCGGTTGGTTGGGGCGCTATCTGGATAATGAGTGCACGAATTCTTATGAAGGTATTGAAGTAGATAATTATTTATCACTTGCTATGAAAGGCAAAAAATTAAACGGGCTGGCTATTAAAAACATCAACCAATTATATAAAGAATTAAAAGTGCCTTACTTTAATGACATTGCAGAAGCAGCAAAAGGTAATGTATTAAATGAAGATAACCAGGGCTATTTGTATAAAACGCTTTTAGAAACATCATCAAGCGTAGATTATATTTATGAGAAAAATAAAATAGTTAGCAATGCGTTTGAATATCCAAATACTGAATTAGGAAAACAGCTTAAAGATATTGCCGGTTTTATTGCTAGCGGCATTTCTACAAAAGTATATTATGTAAACATGGGAGGCTTTGACACGCATGCCGGCCAGCTCAACAAACAAAATAATTTATTAGAACAATATGCAAAAGCAGTATCTGCGTTTATTGTTAACTTAAAAGGACTCGATAAATGGGACGACACTTGTGTATTTACATTTAGCGAATTTGGAAGGCGTGTTGAAGAGAACGCGAGCGCGGGCACCGATCACGGCACGGCAGGCAATGTGTTTTTATTCGGAAAGAATTTAAAGAAAAAAGGGATCATTAATGAATTGCCAGATCTTGCAAACTTAGATGATGGTGACCTTAAATACCATGTTGATTTTAGAAGTATTTATAAGAATATTTTGCAGGATTGGCTAAACGCCGATGCTAATAAAATTATTTCGGCGCAGGTAAACCCATTTAAAGTGCTTTGAGTTTTCCACTTATGTTTTAAAGCGCGCCAATTAAAAATCAAAATTCACCTTATTAAAACTTCCGGCTTTAATTTTTATAACTGTAGCTACTTTTACTATGGTTAAAAACTTAAAAGCATGCAAAAGTGTTTTATTCTTGCAACAAACGATCGCGCATTAAGCTTTTTTTGGCCTGAAAAAATTGACACTGCCAGTGCCAATGTTTTTAAAAACACTTCAGCCGTTACCGTTAAAACAATGGAAAGATCTGACGCTACATTCTTCAATACTAACATTCAATTACTGTTATATATCTGCTTGTGCTTTGCGCTAACTTTTTTTATTGTAAAAAAGCTGTTGATCAAAAAAAGATCATAAGCGATATACAACAAAAAAGCCCTTGACAATTATCAAAGGCTTTTTTTAATGAGGTCAAAAATTACAATTTACTTAAAGCCGTATCCAAACGTTTCAAAACTTCTTCTTTGCCAATTAAAGCAAGCATATCAAACAATTGTGGTCCGCCTGCTACGCCAGTTGTTAACACACGCAACAACTGCATATCTATTTTACCGATTTCTTTTACCAAAGCTTCAAACTTATCGTGAAGTGTGATTGCATTCCAGTCACTAATATTTTTAAATGTATCCAACACTTTTACAAATAATTCTTTGTTTTGCGGATTCCATTTTTTAGTAATCACTTTCTCATCATAAGCAGTTGGCGCTTCAAAAACATATTTACCATGATCCCAAAATTCATGAACGAATTGTACTTTTTCTTTTACCAGTTTACAAAAGTCGATCATAAACGCTTCATCTCTTTCAAAACCTTTTTCTTTTAAAAGAGGTTTAAAGGCTTTTGCGAGATCAGCATCGGATTGCATGCGCAAATATTGTTGATTGAACCATTTTGCTTTTTCGGGGTCAAATTTGGCACCGCTTTTATTTACACGTTCAAACGAAAATAATTCAGCTAGCTCGGCAACAGAAAAAATTTCTTCGTTCGTTCCGGGATTCCAGCCCAGCAAAGCTAAAATATTTACAAAAGCTTCTGGATAATAACCACTTTCTTTATATCCAATGTATGGTGAAGTTTCACGCGGATCTTGCCAACTTAAAGGAAAAACCGGGAAACGTGCTTCGCGCTTGCTTATCTTTCCATTACCATCAGGGTTTAAGATCAAAGGCAAATGCGCCAGCTTCGGCATCTCATTTTCTAAACCTAAATAACGGTAAATTAAAATATGCGCCGGCGCGCTTGGCAACCACTCTTCTCCACGCACTGCATGAGAAATTTCCATTTCAATATCATCAACAATATGCGCCAGATGATAGGTTGGCATACCATCACTTTTTAAAAGCACTTTATCATCCACTTGCGCAGAATTAACGGTAACCCAGCCGCGGATAATATCATTAAAACGAATTTCTTCATTACGCGGCACTTTTAAGCGCACAACGTATTTTGTTCCATCTGCCAATAGTTTTTTAACCTCGTCTTCACCCAAAGTAGTTGAGTTACGCATATTTTGGCGTGTAACCGCATTGTATTGCGGCGCAACAACTTTAGCGGCTTCTAAACGCTTACGCATATCATTTAATTCTTCTTCGGTATCGAAAGCGTAATAAGCGTGGCCACTTGCAATTAACTTATCGGCATATTTTTTATAAATGCCTAATTCTTTGCGTTCGCTCTGACGGTATGGCGCATGTTTCCCGTCTCCAAAACCAACACCCTCATTTGGCTCAATACCACACCATTTTAGGGCTTCTACAATATATTCCTCAGCGCCTTTTACAAAGCGTGTTTGATCGGTATCTTCAATACGTAAAATAAAATCCCCACCGTGTTTTTTTGCAAACAAATAATTAAACAAAGCGGTACGAACACCACCCATGTGCAAGCCACCTGTAGGACTTGGGGCAAATCTAACTCTAACTCTTTTTTCCATAAGACTGCAAAGATAACTTTTTTGTTGTTTAAATAATGTAAAAGCATTAGTTTTAAGCATTAGGTTTTTTGTTAAATACTTGTTTGCATTTTTTACACTATCTTTCTCTATTGGCAAGGCCCAAACAGATAGTGTAGCTATTATTTTAAATTCGAATCTACACGATACACTCAAACTAAATTATATTGAAAAATTTATTGGAAATGAGGAAGCCGTAGATTTTAATGAATCTACAAATTGGGTTAACCAATTGAAAGATTATTTTTTTTCAAAAAAGAATCGCTCGTTAACGGCTAAAGTAAATTGTGTAATTGGGGGCTGTTATTTCTACTCGTCTCGTTACGATGATGCCATAAAACATTTGTATCTGGCGTTACCGGTTCTGGATGAGTATAATCTGGTAAAATATCAAATGGATGTAAATAATAAATTAGGCATTATTTTTTCAGACCAAGGAAATAGTAAAAAAGCTATTTATTTTTTTAAAAAAAATTATGCCTTAGCAGTCAAGTCAAATAGGGAGTATTCAATCTGTTCTTCAGCCAATAACCTGGGAGTAGATTATAATAATTTAGGACAACCAAATTTAGCTTTGTATTACCTGAATATTAGTGAAAAATTAGTAAAAAAACTAAAGTTATATAGCCGTATAATAGCTATATCTGGTAATAAGCTGGAATCTTATATGCTACTAAAAGATAGAATTAAGGCAAAAGAACAGCTTGATTCTATTAATGCTTACCATTTAAGATATGGCGAAAATGATATAGTTTCTTTTAATAATTTTAGTGGACAGTATTATAGGTTTATTGGCGACTATAGAACCGCCATCGATTTTTACAAAAAAAACGCATTAATTATTCCCAAAAACGACATCAATGAATTGATGAAAAATTATTCGGGCTTCATGGAGTGTTATTATAGTTTACAAGATTATAAAAATGCTTATTTATCGAATGAAATTTATTATGAATTAAAAGACAGCATTGCAAGCGCCGGCAATATTCAAAAAGCGCAAGAACTCGAAAACAATTATAACAACTTTAAAACCGAAAAAGAATTAGAGATTCAAAAATTAAGCAATACTAATAAATCACTACAACTAAAACGTAATAAAGCCTTTTTAATTTTAGTAAGTTCTCTCTCATTATTATTAATTGGCGGCATATTTTTCTTTTATAAATTATTCAGAGATAAACGTAAAGCAAATCACTTATTAGAAGAGCAAAAATCTGAGATCACTCATCAGAAAAAAGAGATCTTAGACAGTATTTATTATTCTAAAAGAATACAGGAAGGTATTTTACCAACCGAAAATGAACTCAACCAAAAAATTGGCGAACATTTCGTTCTATACAAACCAAAAGATATTGTAAGCGGTGATTTTTATTGGGCAAGTAAAAAAGCCGACGATTCATTTTTAATTGCCTGCTGCGATTGCACAGGTCACGGCGTTCCAGGCGCGTTTATGAGTTTGGTGGCTTACTCCCTGCTAAACAAAATAGATGAGAAGGATCAGCATATAAACCCTTCAGACATTTTAAATTATTTGAATATTGAGCTTCCGAAATTTTTCAAAAAAGAAGATCCAACCCAGCAAATAAAAGATGGAATGGATATGAGCCTTGTTGAAATTGACAGAAAAAAGTTAAAATTAAATTATAGCGGCGCTAACAATAGCATTTATTTAATACGGGATAATGTATTGCAAGTTATAAAAGCAGATAAACAACCCATTAGCGCAGATGTTGACATGCGCAAACATATTTTTAAAAATACCGAAATAGAATTAAAGAAGAATGATATGATCGTGATGTTCACCGACGGTTATGCCGATCAGTTTGGCGGACCAACAGCGCGCATAAAAGGTAATTTATACAGGCAAGGAAAAAAATTTATGTACAAACGTTTAGAAGAATTATTGGTAAAAAATTGTACCGCAGATTTGAATTCTTTAAAACAAATACTAGAAAAATCGCATTTAGAATGGCGCGGTGATCTGGAACAGATTGATGATGTGTGTTTAATAGGAATTAGAATATAACGAAGTAAGATTTAAGAATTGAGATGTAAGATCTATTATGGCCGACAAAGATTTTTTTAATATGGTTTACCAGGTGGCACGCTTGATACCAAAAGGTCGTGTTACCAGCTACGGTGCTATTGCGGCTTACCTTGGCGCAAAATCATCTTCCCGCGTGGTTGGTTATGCCATGAATGGCGCACACCGCGTAAAACCAAAAGTGCCTGCACACCGTGTTGTAAACAGAAATGGAATGCTCACTGGCAAACATCATTTTGAAACACCTTACCAAATGCAGGAGTTATTAGAGAAAGAAAAAATTAAAGTGAAGGACGATAAGGTTGTTGATTTTAAAAAATTGTATTGGGATCCGTTTGTGGGGCTGAAGCTTTAAGGGGTAAAAGATTCAAGACACAAGACTAAAGACTACCATTTAACGACTGCCAACTGCTAAATAAACCGCCCCTCCAATACTATCACTCTTAGCTCCTGTAACCGAACTCAAAGTATTTATTTTTTCATTCAAGCGTAAATAACCTAAAAAAGCAAAGATCAAAGCTTCTTTAAAGTTTACCGTTTGCGCGTCGGGAATAATAATTTCGCAATTTGTTTTTTCACTTATCAGTTCAATTAAATAGTTATTAAAAGCGCCACCGCCAGTCACTAAAACATTTTTAATTTTATGTTTATTCAAATCGTTAGCTATCATCTGCGCCACATGCTCGGTAGCTGTTGCCAACAAATTATTTAGTTCTACCCTGCTCTTTTCAATACGTTTCAAAATGTTTTCGGCAAACCATTCTCTGCCAAGAGATTTTGCTCCCATCTTAGAATAAAACTCTAAAGCATTTAACTCTTTTAAAAGCTTTGCATTTACTTTCCCTGATCTGGCTATCTTTCCATCTTTATCAAAAGCTTTTCCAGCTTTTTCAGCAAGAAAATTCAAGAGCATATTGGCTTCACAAATATCATAAGCAATACGTTTTCCTTTTTTATCAAAAGAAATATTTGCAATTCCACCAATATTTAAACAGGCATTGTAATGCCCAAATAATAATTTATCACCAATGGGCACTAAAGGTGCTCCCTGTCCCCCATTGGCAACGTCTAAACTCCTAAAATCACAAACAGTTGTTAATTTTGTTACAGCCGCAATGGTAGCACCGCAGCCAATTTGTGTACTAAATCCCAATTCGGGTTTATGAAAAACAGTATGTCCGTGAGAGGCAATTGCCTTGGGTTTTTTGGTGCTTTTCTTTAAAAAACGATTTATTTCTTCACCTATTAATTTACCATAAGAAGCGTTTACTGAGGCGTATTGAAGGGCTTTTAAATTGTGTGCGTTTTTTAAAGTACTGGCGCACAATTTGGTATAAGTAACGGTTTGCGCTTTAAGTATCTTATAACGGTATTTATTTCCTGTAACCTCAAATTCACAAATGGCAAGGTCGAGCCCATCCAGCGAGGTGCCGCTCATTAGGCCTAAAATGGTCATTTTATGTGAATTTTCTTTACGCAAGTTTTGTTGCTTTGATAGGCGAAATCATATATATTTGCAAGGTTACAAAAAATAGTATAAACCTTAAAACATAAATATAATGCATTTTGAGTTATCTGAAGAGCACTTAATGATCCAGAAAGCGGCGCGTGAGTTTGCACAAACTGAATTAAAACCAGGAGTGATTGAGCGTGATGAGCTTCAAAAATTTCCTACTGAGCAAGTTAAAAAAATGGGTGAGCTTGGATTTATGGGCATGATGGTTGATCCAAAATACGGCGGCGGCGGTATGGATGCAATTTCTTATGTTTTAGCGATGGAAGAAATTTCTAAAATAGATGCGTCATGCAGCGTGGTAATGAGTGTAAACAACTCTTTAGTTTGCTGGGGCCTTGAAACATTTGGTAATGAAGAACAAAAGCAAAAATATTTAGTGCCTTTGGCTAAAGGTGAAAAAATTGGCGCTTTCTGTTTATCGGAGCCGGAAGCAGGTAGCGATGCTACTTCGCAAAGAACAACGGCAATAGATATGGGGGATCATTATTTATTGAATGGTACTAAGAACTGGATCACCAATGGCAACAGTGCATCTACATATTTAGTAATTGCGCAAACCAACGTGGAAGCCGGACACCGTGGTATTAATGCTTTAATTGTAGAAAAAGGTATGCCCGGATTTACAGTTGGACCAAAAGAAAATAAAATGGGTATCCGCGCAAGCGATACACACTCTTTAATGTTTGATAATGTAAAAGTTCCAAAAGCAAACCGTATTGGTGAAGATGGTTTTGGTTTTAAATTCGCGATGAAAACATTAAGTGGCGGACGTATTGGTATTGCTTCGCAAGCTTTAGGTATTGCAAGTGGTGCTTATGAATTAGCATTAGCTTATTCAAAAGAGCGCAAAGCTTTTGGCAAAGAAATTTGCAATCACCAGGCTATTCAATTTAAATTAGCAGATATGGCTACAAAAATTGAGGCGTCGCGTTTATTGATTTATAGAAGTGCATGGTTAAAAGATCAACACTTACCTTTAGACAAAGAAAGTGCAATGGCAAAAGTATTTGCAAGTGAAACGGCTATGTGGGTTACCACAGAGGCGGTTCAGGTGCATGGTGGTTATGGTTATGTAAAAGAATACCATGTTGAGCGTTTAATGCGTGATGCAAAAATTACCCAAATCTATGAAGGAACGAGCGAAGTACAACGTATTGTAATTTCACGAGCTGTGCTGGCTTAATCTTAATTTATTTTTAATTTAATAAAACCTCTTTATTCGTTTAAAGAGGTTTTTTTATTCCCCCACAAAAAATACCTCATTTTAGGTATTGTGTAAACAGTGTCTAAATAAGACTTTTGTTTAGAATTAAATTCAATCTATGAAAAACCATATTTATTTACCGGCACTTGCTTTAGTTGTGCTTGCATCATTTAGTAGCTGTAAAAAGAAATCAAATGATCCGGAGCCCGAAACACCGGCAACACCAACACCCACCCCTTCGTATACGATACCAACAACTTACAATTATACAAATACTGCTGCGGGTATTACAACTGCTACAAATTGCATTGCCATGTTAGGTGAATTAACTACTTATTTAAGATCTACTCACACCACCACCGCTGCAACGCAACCAACCATAAGCGCGCAAAAATTAAAAGATATGTACGCTAATGCAAACAACCAGTTTACATTGTCTACATTAAATACAAGTGGCATTAGTTTAATGGCGAAAACAAGCACTGCGCTTAATTTTCCAACTTTACAAAATTTAAATTTTGACGATGCGCAACCCGCAAGTGTCACTTCGGCTGCAAATCCAACAACTTCAACAGCTTCAAACGGTGTAAGAGGTAAATTAATTTCTCCCGCAAGAGCTATTTTAGTGGATGCGAATGGTTTTGAGTATAAAGAATTTGCCGAAAAAGGTATAATGGGCGCAGCATTTTATTATCAGGCCACTACGCTTTTAGCAGGAATTAACGCACTTGATAATACTACATTAACGCTTGTTAACGGCTCTACAGCGCAAGAAAGAGCCTGGGATGAAGCATTTGGTTACTTTGGTGTACCAACTGATTTTCCAACAAATTTAACCGGACTAAAATACTGGGGGAGTTACTGTAATTCGGTTAACGTTGCAATTGGTTCAAACTCGTTAATAATGAATGCATTTTTAAAAGGTCGTGCCGCTATCGTTAATGGCGATAATACCGGTCGCGATGAAGCCCGTAATACGTTAATTGCCAATTGGGAAAAAGTTGCCGGGGCAAAATGTATTAGTTATTTAAAAGGAGCAAAAAATAATTTATCAGATCAGGCAACTTTACATCACAACTTATCCGAAGGTTATGGTTTTGTATTAGCATTTCAATACAACCCCAATAAAACAATTTCTAATACAGACATTGCAACATTGTTAGGCTATTTTGGAACTAACCTGTATAATTTACAAACGTCGAATATTGATCTTGCAATCGCAAAATTAGAATCAGTGTTTGGCTTAAACGCTTCATTAATTCCATAATATTTATATACAGTTCTGAAATTAAAGCGCGGGTTAACCTGCGCTTTTTTTATTCTTATGCATTTGTTAAATATCTGAAAATCAACAAACTTACATACACAAATACCATTTTTGAGGTATTGATACAAAGCCCTATAAATCGCAACTTTGTAATCTACCAAGTTAATAATGAAATTAAGAAGCCGTACATTTATCTTAAGCGTTAGTTTATTAACTCTGATTTTTATTGCTTGCAAAAAGAAAGAAAATGATAAAAAAGAAGAGGAAGAAACCGCGTTTGACAGATCTGCCATGCTTGGTAATTATGCAGATAATGTGATCATTCCAAATTTTCAATCTTTCAAATCTTCGTTAGATTCTTTAGTTATTTCTTTCAATACATTTATTCAAACTAAAAATTCGGCAAACCTTTTAGTTCTTCGTCAAAAATACATTTCAGCCGCTTCAAAATTTCAACGCGTTTCTACTTTCGAATTCGGCCCTTCCGAATCGGAGATCGTTCGTTCTAATTTTAATACTTATCCAACAAATACACTTACCGTAAATTCAAATATCAATTCGGGATCCTATAATTTAGTCACCGTTAGTAACCTCGATGCCAAGGGATTTCCGGCATTGGATTACTTAATATTTGGAAAAAACGAAACAGATGCATCACTCATTGCTTTATTTGACACAGACGCAAAAGCGGCCAACCGCATTGCTTACGTAACAGCTTGCTTAAATGAAATGCAAACAAAAACAAATTCAATTGTAAATACATGGAACACTAGTTACCGGGGTACTTTTATTAACTCAACAGGTTCACAAATTGGAAGCTCATTAGGCTTAATGGTAAATCAATTGAATTTTGAAATTGATCTTTTAAAGAACGCCAAGATTGGAATCCCATTAGGAAAAAAATCTTTAGGCGTTACACTTCCGGAAAAATGCGAAGCCTATTACGCGAACAACATTTCAGTTAAACTTGCTAAAGAGTGTTTAGCAAATATTGAAGATGTTTATCTTGGCCGATCTGCTGAAGGTATAGACGGCAAGGGTCTGGACGATCTGTTAGAGAGTATTAAAGCGCAACATGGTTCGGAATCCTTAAATATTGCCATTAAAAATCAACTCGCCGCTGCAAAATCAAAATTAAATTTAGTTGCAGAACCTCTATCTGCATCTGTAAATAATACAACATCAACCGTAGATGCAGCTTATTTGGAAATGGTAAAATTGTTAGTATTATTAAAAACAGACACACCTTCAGCTTTAGGCATTGTAATTACTTACCAGGACGGAGACGGTGATTAACCAGATCAGATCATATTTTTTAAAACCTGTACATCTTGCACCCCTGGCCGTTTTTAGAATGGCCTTTGGTTTTTTAATGCTTGTCTCGGTTTTACGGTTTATAGCAAAGGGTTGGGTGTATACTATGTACATTAAACCAAAAATTTTCTTTCCATACTTTGGTTTTGAATGGGTAAAACCGCTTGGCGAAACAGGAATGTATGTTTTATTTATTGCACTTGCTATCGCGGCTTTGTTTATTGCATTAGGATTTTTATACAGACTCTCTGCAATTTTTTTCTTCCTTGTATTTACTTATGTTGAACTCATTGATAAAACAAATTATCTTAATCACTATTATTTTATAAGCATTGCCGCTTTTTTAATTATCTTTTTACCTGCTAACCGTTATTTTTCGCTCGATTCATCCCTCAATAAAAAAATATCGGCTACTTATGCCCCAAATTATTTTTCGCTCATTATAAAATTTCAGGTTTTTATTGTCTATTTTTTTGCGGGACTTGCAAAAATTAATTCCGATTGGCTGCTTCATGCGCAGCCTTTAAAAATATGGCTTCCGGCGCACAGCGAAATGCCTTTAATAGGTTCGTTTTTAACCAAAGAATGGGTGGCTTACCTTTTCAGTTGGTTTGGATGCATTTACGACTTGCTCATTCCTTTCTTTTTGTTTATTCCAAGATTTGTAAAACCCGCTTACTTTTTTGTGATCATATTTCATTTAGCCACTTCACTATTTTTTAATATCGGTATGTTCCCTTACATTATGATATGTCTTACTACTATTTTCTTTACCGAAAATTTTCACATGAAAATAATTCAAACTCTCAAAAAAGTATTTAAACGTTCTTTGATCGACAATCAAATAACATTCTTACCAAAAAATTCTTTCATTAAACCCGTAACTTTTCTTTTAGCACTTCATTTCGTAATTCAATTAATACTTCCTTTTCGCTATATTTTGTATCCGGGCAATTTATATTGGACCGAGCAAGGATACCGCTTTTCATGGCGTGTGATGCTTATGGAAAAAGCCGGCACTGCTTTTTTTTATGTGCACGATAGAGTAACTAACGGTGAAATTGAAATAGATAATAAAAAGTATTTAACTTACATGCAGGAAAAAATGATGGCAACACAGCCTGACATGATGATAGATTATGCGAAATTTTTGAAAGCAGAATATATAAAACAGGGTTTTAAAGATCCTATCATTCGCGC
Source organism: Chitinophaga pinensis (assembly GCA_943369995.1). Taxonomy (GTDB): domain Bacteria; phylum Bacteroidota; class Bacteroidia; order B-17B0; family Aurantibacillaceae; genus Aurantibacillus. The sequence continues at coordinate 99,153 of CALRPF020000006.1, read as the reverse complement.
GCAAAGTTATGTAACGCTTAACGGTAGCGGCTCGCGCGAATTTATTGATTCGCAGGTTGATCTTAGTGTTCAAAGCAATTCATTTTTAAAAAATAAAGACTGGGTAAAAAAATATTGATCTTTTATGCGTACAGTACTAATCTACATATTTTTATTTTTAACCGGTTTTGTTTTTTCACAAAGCGATTCGTTAAGAAATGATTCGCTAAAGAAAAAATCAAAAAAAGATATTGAATTAAATGAAATAGAAATTGTTGCCGAAAAAGATAACAGCTTTGGCATTTCGCGATTAAATAATGTTGAAGGCACAACTATTTATGCAGGAAAAAAAACCGAAGCCATTTATTTACAGGATCTCAATGCCAATCTTGCCGCAAATAACAGTCGCCAGGTATTTTCTAAAATTGCAGGCATAAACATTTTCGAGAACGATGGTTCCGGTGCTACCATTGGCATTGGAGGGCGCGGCTTAAATCCTAATCGTATCTCCAATTTTAATACACGCCAAAATGGTTACGATATTTCTGCCGATGCTTTGGGTTACCCCGAAAGTTATTATACACCACCAACCGAAGCCATTGAGCGTATAGAAATTTTACGTGGCGCAGCAGGTTTACAATTTGGAACGCAATTTGGCGGCATGATCAATTACAAGTTTGCTGAAGCGCCGGGCGATAAAAAGTTGGCCGCAAAATTTCGTCAAACAGGCGGCTCTTTTGGTTTTATAAACTCATTCAATCAAATTGGCGGTACTGTAAAAAAATTATCTTACAATACATTTTATCAATATAAACAATACAGCGGCTGGCGCGAGCGCTCTCAGTTGCACAGTCACACAGCCTTTGCAAGCTTAAAATATCAATTCAACGAACGTTTTTTTATTAAAGGCGAATACACTTTTCTTTCTTACCTGGCCCAACAACCCGGGGGCTTAACCGATAAACAATTTGAAAAAGATCCAACTATTGTAAACCGTTACCGAAATTGGTTTAAAGTAAATTGGAATTTATTTTCGCTAACTGCCGATTATAAAGTTTCTGATAGAGGACGATTTAATTTTATGTTTTTTGGATTAAATGCCGGTCGTGATGCTTTAGGGAATTTAGGGAGGATTGACAGAACCGATGATACAGCAATTTATAGGAATTTATTAAGTGATGTTTATAATAATTATGGTGGTGAATTACGTTTTTTACAGCGTTATATATTATGCGAAAACAATAGTCATTTTTTAATTGGCACGCGCATTTATAAAGGGCATACTAATCGTAAACAGGGCGATGCAGACAAAACAGATAAATCACACTTTAAATTTTTAAACCCCGATAATTTAGAGAATTCGGCGTATGTATTTCCCTCTTCTAATTACGCTTTATTTATTGAGAATATTTTTCAGCTCACAAAAAAATGGAGTGTAACCCCCGGTGTGAGATTTGAAAATATTGTTACAAGCTCGGAAGGCTATTACCGTTTATTAAACAAAGATCTTGCTGGTAATATTTTACTGGATATGAAGGTACAAGATAACAGGAGCAATAACCGTAGTTTTATGCTGGCAGGAATTGGCACACAATTAAAATTAAACAAGTCGGTTGAACTATACGCAAATTTTTCACAGAATTATCGTTCCATTAACTTTAACGACATGCGCGTTCTAAATCCAAACTTCCAGGTAGATCCAAATTTAAAAGATGAAAGCGGATATACTGCTGACGGGGGTTTTAGGGGCGTGGTAAAAAATATTCTATACTTTGATGTAAGCGGTTTTTATTTAAATTACGAGAATAGGATAGGCACTGTTTTAAGAGTAGATTCTTCAACATATAATATTCTTCGTTATAGAACCAATATAAGTGATAGTAAAAACACAGGCGTTGAAGCATTTGGCGAGATAGATTGGTTAAAGCTCATCAATAAAAATTCAAAACATAAACTTTCAACATTTGTAAATATGTCTTACATAAACGCCATTTATGTTAGCAGTCAGCAAAACGCTTACAATAATAAAAAAGTGGAATACGTACCGGACGTTATTTTTAGAACGGGTTTAACCTATGCTAACAAAAAATTTAGTTTAACATACCAATACTCTTACACCGCTCAACAATTTTCAGATGCCGATAATTCTTTATCCACTTCTTCGGCTATTTATGGTATTATTCCTGCCTATTCTATTATGGATATTTCTGCCAATTACAGCTGGCGTTTTTTAGGATTTAGTGCCGGGGTAAATAATCTCGCTAACAGCAGTTATTTTACGCGCCGTGCCGAAGGATATCCGGGACCGGGAATAATGCCCGCAGACCCCATAAATGCTTACTTCACCATTCAGGTTAAGCTTTAAAAACGGGTAAAAATCAACACGTTACTATTTATACACATTTTTTTGAAATAATCAATCTTTTTTCTAGAATTATTCTTGTAATTTTAGTGTTTATAAGTATTACAGTATGAGTGCTTTTGACGACGATTCAGACGGGTTGAATGAAAATGAATTTGAAGAGAATTTAAAACTTTTTGAAGATATGCTGGCTACCGGCCAGACCCAATTTTTTGACGCTGATGACATTGAAGAAATAATAGATTATTATCTGCAATGGTTAAACTATGATATGGCTAAAAAGGCCATTGATTATGGTTTGGAGCGTTTTCCTTTTTCAAGTATCATTAAAATTCGCCAGGCACAATATTTATCCAGTCAGCACTATACACACGAGGCTTTAACTATTCTAAACGAGGTTGAGCAAATAGAGCAAAACAATTTCGATCTGTATATGGCTCGTGGTTATATCTACAGTCAAATGGGCTTAGGCGAACAAGCCATCGAAAATTTTAAGAACGCTATTCCTCTTGCTGAAAATAAAGACGAAGTTTACGTTGCATTGGGTGTTGAATTTTTGAATGAAGACAAACCTGATGATGCACTTTATTATTTAAAGAAAGCCATAAAATTAAATCCAAAAAATGAAGTTGCATTAAATGAGCTGTCATTGTGTTTTGATCTTACAGGCAAATCAAGCGAGGCAATTTCATTTTACGAAAGTTATATTGATAATCACCCATACAGTTATTTTGCCTGGTTTAATTTAGGCCTTGGTTACAGCCGTATGGGCTTGTTCGAAAAAGCGATTGAAGCTTACGACTACTCTATTGCTATAAACGAAAATTTTAGTTCTGCTTATTTTAATAAAGCAAATTCATTAGCGCAATTAGAGCAATACGAAGAAGCTATTGCAGTTTATAAAGAAACATTTAAGCATGAAGAACATGAGCCTACCACTTATTTTTACATTGCAGAGTGTTACGAAAATTTAAACCGTTTTGAAGAAGCTCTTGTAAATTACAATAAGTGTGTAAAATTAGACCCTGCCAATGCAGATGCCTGGTTAGGAATAGGCGTTGTGTTAGACGCCATGAACCGATTAACTGAAGGTGTACATTACATAAAAAAGGCAATCGAAATAAATCCTAACGATGCCGAATATTGGTACGTGTTTGCAGAAGTGCAGGAAAAATTAGGTTTTATGGAAGAGGCTGCCATGGCTTACCAACGCGTAATTGAATTAGAATATCCTGATTACGATGTGTGGTTGGATTACAGCAAACTGCTTCATCAGAATGGATACATTACTAATGCGCTTGAAACTTTAAGTGAAGGCATAAAATATTTTCCGGATGTGGTGGAATTATATTACCGCATGGGTGTAATTTTATTAGATAAAGAAAATAGAAAAGAATCGTTAGCCTATTTCGAAAAAGCATTGGCAATGGATTATTCAAAACATAACGAGATATTTGAATATGCGCCGGTTTTACAAAACGATAAAGAAATATTGAATTTAATTTCCAATTTTAAAAAATAACTATGGCAACAAACTACAATTTTAACCTCTCGCATTTACCCGAGCGCACCGTTAGTCCTCGCAAAAACGGTGTAACAATGGTAATGGATAAGGGAATTAGCCTTAGACAAGCCGAAGACCTTTTAAGCTCTTCATCCGACTATATTGATTTTATAAAACTTGGCTTTGGCACTTCTATCATGTCAAAAAATGTAAAAGAAAAAGTAAAGCTTTATAAAGATGCAGGCATAAAAGTTTATGTTGGCGGTACTTTGTTTGAAGCCTTTATTGTTCGCAATAAATTTGATGATTACCTGAGATACATTGATGACCTTAAACTGGATTCTGCCGAGGTGAGTGATGGAAGTATTGAGCTGGAACATGATATAAAATGTGAATACATTAGCAAGCTCGCAAAAAATTACACCGTATTAAGTGAAGTTGGAAGTAAAGAAGAAGGTGTAATCATTCATCCCGCCCGCTGGATAAAAATGATGGAAAACGAATTGCAGGCAGGCGCCTTTAAGGTGATTGCAGAGGCAAGAGAGAGCGGCACTACCGGTATCTTTCATAAGAACGGAAGCGCTCACACAATGTTGATCAATAGAATAGTAAACAAAGTAAAAATTGAGAATATTATCTGGGAAACACCTCAAAAAAGTCAGCAGGTTTATTTCATAAAACTTTTTGGCTGCAATGTAAACGTTGGTAATATTGGCGTAGATGATGTTATACCTTTAGAGACTTTACGTTTAGGATTACGTGGCGATACCTTTTTTACTTTTTTACCCGAAGAAATGAAACAAACTTTATAAAATAAAAATTATTATGAAAGAAATAACAGTACAGGAATTAAAACAGCTAAAAGATTCGAATGCCGATTTTCAATTAATTGATGTGCGCGAAGAACACGAATTTGATGAAGCAAATTTAAATGGAATTTTAATTCCAATGGGCGAAGCCTTAGAAAGATCGGCAGAGATCTCAAAAGATAAAAAAGTAGTAATTCATTGCCGCAGCGGTAAACGCAGCGCAACAGTTATTGGCGCTTTAGAGAATCAGCAAGGCTATACCAACCTTTACAATCTTAAAGGTGGAATCTTAGCCTACATTGAAGAGATTGGACTTTAAAAAAAGAATAATGAGTACATTAAATTCTATTGGGTTAGACGCTGCAAAATCTAAACAGCTTGCAGAAAAGTTAAGTTTGTTATTAGCAAATTATTCCATTTTTTATCAAAACGTACGTGGTTACCATTGGAATATAAAAGGCGAAAAATTTTTTGAACTGCATCTGAAATTTGAAGAATTGTATACAGACCTTCAACTAAAGGTAGACGAAGTAGCAGAACGCATCTTAACATTAGGGCACTCGCCAAATCACAATTATTCTGAGTATAAAAAAATTTCGAAGATCAAAGAAAGTAATGAAGTAAGCGATGGAAAAAAAGCTGTTGCTGATATTTTAACTTCTTTTGAAACAATTATTAGTCTTCAACGTGATCTTTTAAAGCTATCCGGCAAAATTGACGATGAAGGCACAAATGCTTTAATGAGCGACTACATTCGCGCTCAGGAAAAACTAGTATGGATGTATTCATCATTTTTAAATAATAAATAATTTTATGGTAGAGCTCTTTAAACACATTTTACATTTAGATTTTGATTGGTTATTTGCCAATTATGGAACCACAATTTATGTTGTTTTATTTCTTGTAATTTTTATTGAAACAGGCTTGGTTGCGATGCCTTTTTTACCAGGCGATTCGTTATTATTTACTGCCGGTTTATTTGCACGCTCGGGGCATTTAAATTTATCGTACTTGCTAATTCTTTTATTTATTGCAGCGATTTTAGGTGATAATTGCAATTATTGGATAGGAAGAAAAATTGGTTTAAAGATCTTTACGTTAAAAATAAAAGGCAAAGCAATTGTAAAAGCAGAGTATCTTACTAAAACACATTTATTTTTTGAAAAACATGGTACAAAAGCAATTATTATGGCGCGTTTTGTGCCAATTGTACGCACCTTTTCTCCTTTCGCTGCGGGTGTTGCTGAAATGAATTACAGAAGATTTTTTAGTTTTGATATTTTAGGTGGTGCTTTATGGATTGGAAGCTTAACAATAGCAGGTTATTTATTAGGTGAGGTAGAGTTTATCAGAAAACATATCGATCTTGTGTGTCTTGGTATAATTTTAGTTTCTGTTTTACCGATCGTCTTTAGCTATTTAAAAGCAAAAATGAACAAAACAAAATGAGGCTGAGTATTGTTATTTTGTTTTTAGTTTCATGTCTTTCTGCCTTTTGTCAGGCAGACAGCGACCTTGATATTATACTTAATAATAAAATCGAAGATTCAACGTATTTAAGAAAACGAACAGTAAATTATGTTTTTAAAGACAAAAACTGGTTTGTAAAATATAATCCTATAAGCTTACTTTTTGGCGGTTCACTCCTCTTCTATCAAAAAGTAATTTCGGTACAAATAATGGCAGGTTGTGCTTTCGACCCCAGCTGCTCAAATTTTAGCAAACAGTGTATAAAAATGTACGGAATGCCTAAAGGGGTTGCGCTCTCGGCCGATAGGTTAACACGTTGTACAATTTTATCAAGTATCGATTTTCATCCGGTCTTATTTAATGAGAATGGAAAGGTAAACGATCTACCGGTATATTACCGTCTTCGCGAAAAAAAATGAAGATACGTTTACTGATATTTTTTATTATTGCCAGAATCACCGATGTTAATGCACAAACAGCAAACGATAGCATTAATTATTACAACAATTTTAATTTTATAATTCATCTTTCCAAGAATAAATTATTTATTGAAGCCGAGCAGGAAGCAGAAAAATTATTTGCCGGAAACGGCGTTAATCAATTATATAAAGATTCTGTTAACTATTTTTTGGGAATAGAATATTATAATGAGAAAAAGTATACTGAAGCAAGAAAACATCTTTTAGCAGTTTCTGATAACGTATTTTTTTATTATAAGGCGCATTATCTTGCCGGAAATATTGACGCCGAAAATAATATGATCGATTCTGCAATTGTAAATTATAATGCCATTGAAGAGAGTACAAATGCAACACTAAACGAATTAAAACAATTTGAGCTGGCCGGGCTTTATCTTATAAACAGAAATTACACGATGTTCGATTCGCTTTCGAACTACCCTAATTTTCTAAACCCGATAATAAAGGAAGAGCTTGAAAATTTAAAGAAATACAGTGGCATCGAAAAAAAAATAAAACGCAAGTCGCCATTTATTGCAGGTACATTGTCTGCAATTGTACCGGGCCTTGGTAAAGTTTACACTGGTAATAATGGGCAGGCTTTAGCTTCATTTTTAACTTGCGGACTAATTGGCGCTGTGGCTGCCGAAAACTATGTAAAAATGGGCATCAAACATCCGCAAACTATTTTTTTTACCGGCCTTTTTGGTTTATTTTACGTAGGCAATATTTGGGGAAGCGCAGTATCTGTGCAACTGGTAAAAATTGAAAAACAACTTGAGAACAAACATAATATATTGGTTAGTATTAAAATTCCTGTTAGTAAGTTTTTTCAGTAAGGCTCAGCTTTTTTCTATTCAAAAAGCCGACAGTTTATTTGAGAATAAAGCTTATACTTTAGCAGCTACTGAATACGAGCGTTGTTACTTTTTTATAAATAACGATTCGGTTCGTTTTAATATGGTATTAAAACGCGCTAATTGTTTTAAAGCAAATGGTGATCATTTTGAAGCTTATAAAAACTTATTCAGGTTGCTGGATAATTCAATTTTAAACGATTCTTTGCGTTCAATCGTTTGGTACGAATGCGCGCTAAATTTATATTTGTCGAAGTACTACAATGACGCAGAAAAATTTTGTTTAAAGATCGCTGGCTTACCGCTTACAAATAAACAATCTGTTAATTCAAATTTATTATACGGTCTTATACTTAACGAAAAGAACGATTATTTTCAGGCGAGTTATAAATTTACAGATTACATAAACCAAGCTAACCTTGCTCCTGAAAAAAAAGACAGCTTAAAAAAAATTATTGCTTATAATTATAAAAAAGAAAATTATCCTAAATTAAAATCTTTAAAAAAAGCAAGACGTTTATCAAAGGTCATTCCAGGCGCTGGACTATTTTACGCGGGCAAACCGGGTAAAGCACTTACAAATATTTCTTTACAATTATTGGCTGTTGGTTATACCGGCATAAATGTTTACGTTGGTAATTATATTACCGCTGCTACAGCGGGAATTCACGTTATTCGTTTATTTTATACAGGAGGTGTAAATCAATTGAACGAAATTGTACCTTTACAAAATTATAAGCGGAGTCGTAAATTTAACGACGAATTTAAAAATGCGTTTATCAAAGAATTAAAACAATGAAAAAATATTTAATATTAGCTTTTCTTTTAAATGCATTTTTTATACCGGCACAGGATTCATTGGTTGCAACTTTGTTAGGCCATGGGGGCGCAGTTAATTCTATTGATATTTCCCCGGATAATAAAACACTTATTTCAGGAAGTAAAGATGAAACATTAAGGATCTGGAATTTGTCTGATAATTCAAACACAAAAATAATTTCTAATGCCGGTTACTCGGTAAAAAAAGTAAAATTCAATTCAAAAGGAGATAAATTTTTAGTTGCAACTTTTGAGAATTTTATTGAGTTTGATCTTCTTAAGTCAAAAAAAATACGCGTAAAGAAAAAAGCGCATACTACTTTTATTGAAGCGTGTTCGTACTCGCCAAACGATGAGTATATAGTATCTACAAGTTGGCGTGATAAAACCTTAGTGGTTTGGAAAGCTTCTTCACTAAAAAAACAATCAGAAACCGCAGAAGTCACCTGGGTGGATAATGCTATTTTTAATAAAGCCTCAACCTTAGTTATTAGCGGCGGTCATGATGATATGATAAAAATGTGGGATGTAAACACCGGAGGTTTAATTAAGCAATTTGCAGGACATGAAGATTGGGTATATGATATTTGTTTATCGGCCGATGAAAAATTTATTTACAGTGCAAGCCTTGATAAAACAATAAAGATCTGGGATATTTCAAGCGGCAAACAAATAACAACTTTAAAAGGGCATAGCGATGGAGTAGTTTGCCTTGATATGAGTAAGGATGGCAAATACCTTGCGTCGGGCGGGCTTGGTAAAGAAATAATCATCTGGGATCTAACAACTAAAACAATTGCTAAGAAATTTCCGGCGCATGATCTCACAATAATGGATGTAAAGTTTGGCGCCAATTCAAATACGCTTTATTCAGCATCTATGGATAAAAGCATAAAGATCTGGAAATTAAATCTTCCCGTAAATTAATTCTAAAGCTATTTACTCATAAAAAAAGCCATCCTGTATAAAACAGGATGGCTTAAATATAATAACAATATTATTAGTTGTTTGAAGCTTTTAATTTACCAGTTTTGATTGGTGTACCTTCTACAACCCAACCATGTCTGAAGAATTCATTTCTTGCGAATACAACACCATCAATTAAAGCATCGTAACCAGGACCAGCATTTTCAATTGCTTTATCCACAGCACCTTTTAATTGAGGGTTTGTGCACATTTTCATTTCTTTTCCTGTTGAACGAGGACCTTTTGCATCATCAGGTAAACGCATAGTTACGTTTTTAGAACTGATTACTGTAAAATCGATCAAACGTTGGTTACAGCTTGATAGTGTTAGTGCTACTACTGCAGCAATTGGGATAATTACTTTTTTCATTTTCTTGTTTTTTTAAGTTAAAGTTTAATTCAAAGAACAGGAAAATGATTAATATATGCAAACTTTTTTTATCGAAAAGCACTACCCAATGGAGGGTATTTTTGATCAGTTAATTAACATTTTACCTTTGGTTGTTTTTTCTTAAAACCTTTGCTACATGCAGTTTTAGGGTTATAAAGATTACAGTTGGCCATGTTTTTATAAGCCCGAATGTTAATTGCAAGAACGTTTGCATTTATGGATTACAATGGCAAAAATGCTCATTAAAATACTGCCGATAAAAATAGAAAAATGGAGATTATTTAAATTTAAACCCTTTTGCACAACTTGAAAAAGCAAGGCCGTTATCGTTTTGATAGATCCACTTTTTTTCGCCGGCGCTGCCAACGATTACTTTTCCTTTAATCCATTTACCCGCGCCATCCGTCCATTTCGGCTTCCAGCTCGCGCGTATTGGAACTATTATTTCGCCTGTGATAGCATCTTTATAAACTCCGTCCCAAAATATTTCGGTTGTTGAATTATCTACTTTACCATTTGCACAATTTCTAATTAATTGTTCGCCGCAATCTTTTGCAATACCTTCTACTGTTTTTTTAAGATTAGCATCTTCTAATATTGGGTTTGATTTAGGTTTTTCTTCTTTTTCGCTATCCTCATCTTCATCTTCACTCTTTTTGTCAGTTTTTTCAGAGCTTTCAAACTTCTCAACTTCGCCATTTGCGTAGTTAACAGATGTAAGGTTTGATTTTAAAGCTGTATAGGTTGGGCCATCCGGATTGTCTGCCTTTTTATATTTAATACTCTCATCACTAACCTCTAGTATCTTTGCTTTGATGATTGAACCGTCTTTCTTCACGATCATATCTTGAGCCTTTAAAAAGCAACCCAGCATTAAAAACATACACAAAAAACCCAGTTTTTTCATTTTATTTATTTTTATTTAAGTCAAAGAAAATTAAAATTAGCGTAACTTACAATTTTTATTACTACCCAATCACGGGTATTTTTTATTTAAACGTATAACTACTTTTGTGCACCATTCGTGCTTTTTTTACATTTTGCCATTTGTAATTAGCAATAAAGGTATTTAATGCGCCTACAAAAGACAGTTTTAGTTTTCCATCTTCAAAATCATAATAAAAAGCATCAATATAGCCCGCGTTTCCAATAAACAAAACGTAATTCATTTTGCGGCTCTTTCCGTTAAAACCTATTGTATTATTCTCTTCTACCAGATTTTTTTCGAATGCTATAAAAAAATCGTTTAATTCTTTTATAAACAACAGCGAGTCTTTTTCTTTATACGCAATATCAGAATTTAAAGCATTGTGACTTGATTTTATAGCATTAACGTACTCTTTACTTTTTTTATCAATATCGTCGCTCGCCTTTGATATACGGCGAATTTCCTGAGAAAAAACCAAAGAGGACAGAAAACAAAAAAATAAAATAATAGCTACTTTCATTTTTACCAGATACATAGAAATTAATTAATCACCGTTAATAACAACTACTACAATAATTGCAATTACAATAAAAACACCTATTGCAATTAAAAAACCTATTAACCAAACCGGAATTACTGCGCCGGAAAATGCAGCAATAAACAAAAAAAGCAACCCGTACAATAAAACTGTAGCAAGAATGCTTCCAAAAACATATACTAAAACAGGGCCAATGCCGCCCCATCCCATTGAATCGAAAGGTGCTTTTACTTTTTGTTTAGCTTTAACCGAATTGTGGTTGAGCTTTTCTCTTCTTTCAATTAGTGTATTTACAATGTTATTTTTACTTATGGCTTTATTGGCCAGAGATGCATAACGATAATTAAAAACTGAAGAAGATCTTACTTTTTTTTGTTTAGGCAGAGTATTAAAAGAAGTTTTAGCATTAAGCGCTTTTTCTTTTTGATCAACAAAAGCTAAAGCTGCAGTTTTTTCTTCTATTATGATTTTGTCTAAAGATTGGGTTACAACTTCATTTTGGAAATCGGCCTCAACTTTGCTTTTCTTTGCTTTCGCATTTTTAGCAACACTAACATGAAACCCTTTCATGTAACGCCTTTTGCTTACCGAAAATTTAGACGAACAGGAAGATGCAATAATAATTATGGCCAAAAGTGACAATAATAAACGCTGACTTTTATTCATAAACTTATTTTTATAAGGCAAATATAAAATATAAGAGCTTACAAATATGGTTTAAACCCCTTATTTATGTTAAAATTTAGCTCTAAGAAATGTGCTTTTTAAGATTTTTTATCCTTTTTTATCTCTGAGATCTCTACTTTTAAACCTTTAAGCATATTCATAATGCTATCTAAGTTAAGCTCATCGTTTTGGTATTGATTCATATTAATACAGCAGGTATATTCCCAGATCTCTAAAATATCGTGGGCTTTTACTTTAAACGGCGCATATAATTTATTATCCGAATGCAATTCGTAAGCTCCTTCTTTTTTATTAAAGGCCATAATACGTTTGTAAGATAAACCGTCTTCTTTTGTAACAATAATATAGGTTTGGCCCATTTTTACTTCTTCAAAACGCTCTAAAAATTTTGCAATAACAAAAGAACCTTCTCTTATAGGTGGCATGCTATCGCCTTTAATAGGAAAGGCCCGATGTTTACCCGATGGTAAAAACGGCAATTTCATTTGCGGCAATTTTTCGATGTAATCCGGATCGGCATACCCGCGGGTATATCCTGCAGAAGCTTTTAACGGAATTAATTCTACCATATCATTTCCATCGCTATCTAATAAAATAGGAAACAAAATTCTGTTCTTGCCTATTTTCATTAAACCATCAAGATTAGTCTTTTTAAGATCGCCTCTTACTAAGGCATCAATAGCAATGTGAAAATATTCCGACAAACGGATCAACAGATCAATGGGCGGTTCGTTACGGGCTTCTTCGTAGCCGCCAATACGGGAACGTGTAACTTTAAGATCGTCGGCCAGTTGCTCTTGTGACAAGCCTTTCAGCTGGCGTAAAAAACGGATGTTTGATGATATTTTGCTCATTGCTATAATTTATAGTTTAAAATTACTATTAATTGTAGTTATTTGCAAATTTATTTTTTGTCTTTAAAAAGCGAATAGTTAACAAGAAATGGTTAATAGCATCAAGCTGACTTTAAAAACTCTTTAACTATAACAGTAAATACAGCAATGTTAAGCGTTTCAACAGGGTGTTTGGTGGCAGGCAATATATACATATTAGCGTTTGGTAGTGTTTTATAAACGTTAAGCGTTTCTTCTAAAGTTACCATTTGATCGGTATCGCCCAGGCCAAGTAATGTTTTAGTTTGAATGCCCATTAAAGTTTCAGAGTTTAAATAATTGTTATCGCTGATGTTGCGCATCATTTGCGACGTGCGTGATAAAAGCTCTTTCCAGTTATTGCCATGTTTTGTTTCGAGACTTTTTGCAAAAGCAGGCACTTTTTCTAAAATAGTTTCCGGTACAAGCATGCGTGTTTCTTTCTCTACCGTTTCTTTGCTCCAGTTAAATTTTGTACCAAGCGTAATAATCTCATTCATAAGCGAAGGATTTTTTAGCGCCAGGTTCAATGCTACATAACCGCCCATGCTATAACCAATAACAGAGGGTCGAACAAATTTATTCTTTTCAATAAAATTCTCTAACTCTAAAGAAAATTGAGGAATGCTAAAGTCATTTTCAAAATTTTGTCCGCCATGTCCCGAAAAAGAAAAAGTATATACATCAAACTCTTCTTTTGATAAAGCGAGCTTTAAATTTTCAAGATCGCCTTTAAATCCAAGCGCGCCGTGGGTAAGAATTATTGTTTTCATCTTAATTTTCTTTTAAAGAAAATAACCAGGCTATTGCTTCTGCTTCGTTAGTAAAAATCCTGGTTGGTTTTGCCGGTTTATTAAATTTAAGATAAAAGTTAGCAAGAATTTTTTGCGATAAACTCTTAACTACAAGCGCATCGGCAAAAGTAAAGCGCTGCCCTTCCTCACTGGATGAAAAATCGCCACTATCTCTGTCAAATTGCGCAAACTCATCTGCCACAATAAGTACAAGGCATTCGGTTCCTTCAGATAAAACACCAACTGCATCGTTCATGCTTTTTGACTCGTTTAAACCAATAATTGTTTCGGAAAAAATTTCTATACGCACGAATTTAGGTTCATACAACTGAACCTTCGCGTAATTAAATTTTATTTCGCTTAGCAATTTCACCAAGGCCAAAATACAGATTTTTTATTAAAAATTTAGCTAAATAAAAAAGGTTCCAAACACATTTGTAAGGAACCTTTTTACAACATTAATGTTGTTTATGCTTTACTTTCGGTAGTTGGAAGCAACATGCTTTTTTCGCGCAGAAATACCGAGATCCAGATAAGAGCAATAAATACAGCGGCCATTGGCGGCTGTCCGCCTGCTAATTCAATACACATGGCACCACCTAAATAACTACACAATAATAAGAACCCGATCTTATATGTTTTTGGATAAAGGAATAATGCTACAGATACCAATTCAATTACACCAATTAATGTAATAAGATTACCTAAACCTGCTTTTGTTAAGCCGGTTACAACCTGTTCTGCTCCCGTTAATTTCATAATACCACTCATAATTAACATAAGCGAAGGAATTACCATAAGAATAATGGAGATGATGCGTTTTGTTTTTGCTGACATATTTTTAGTTTTTAAGATTTATGAGAGCAAATTTATGGAGATTAAGTATACATTTGGTATCGGTTTCCTAAAAGAAAGCGGTATACTTTAGGGAACCAATATAAAAAAGAAAGCACGTTTACCTATATTTGTACATGGAATTGATTGAACACGACAAAAGAAAATGCCCAACACATTTATCAGGTCATGAATGTACTGCAAGATTATTACCTGTTAAAGACGCCCTGGATATTTTAAGCGGCAAATGGAAACTACAGATAATTTTATCGTTAACCTTTGGTAAAAAACGTTTTAAACAAATACAGCGCGAGATTCCCGGCCTTACGCCAAAAATGTTATCTAAAGAATTAAAAGAATTGGAAATAAATGAGCTGGCCAGCCGCCACGTTTACGACACATCACCCGTAACGGTAGAATATGAATTAACACCTTACGGCAAAACACTAAAACCCCTTATTGGCGAATTACATAAATGGGGAACCAAACACAGAAAAAGAATTATCGCGAGGAAATGAAATGCATAAAAAAACCCGCAATGTGATTGCGGGTTTTTCTTTTCAAAAGAAGTTAGTCTCTAGCGATAATTAATTTCTTTATAATTCTATCGCCATTACTATTTATAATATTTACAAAATAAATTCCATTAAGCATGTTTACAGGTACTGCCGAAGTATAATTAGTTGTTGTTACACTATTTTGCAAAACTAATTTTCCATTTACATCGTAAACATTTACGTTTAGTTTTTCGTTTTTTACATTGCTGATAATATTAAATTCACCTGCGGCCGGGTTTGGATAGATATCGTAAATTTTACGGTCGCTAAACTCATTCTTACTCATACTATTAACTACACTGGCTTTGCAATCATTGTCATTATAAAAGTCAACTCTCTCGGCAACTATACTATATAATGATCTTGCCTGGTAAATAATTGGTCCGCCAATAAACGGGCACTGATTAGATAAAGTAAAAAGTACTGATCTATCCTGCTCATTTAAAGAACCGTTTTTTAAATAATTAATATAAGTACTGTAAAATATTTTGTGATTATTTTCAATAGCAGTTTTTATACCCGGGCTTGCTAAAATATTCTCGGCTGCATTTAAATTACCCTGGTTAATATTTGTTTCAACCATATTAAAAGATCCTAATGTTTCAAAAGAATTCTTGAAATAAAATTCTGCTAAAGTGCTGCTGCTATCTTTTAAAGAAGGATCAATAGAAATATCCCTGAACACAATAGCTTTATATATTTCCTGCGCCGCATCCTTGTTTATAAGATATTCTATTTTATCGTTAACTATATTATTAAATAAGGCAACTCTGTTACCGCCACCACCACCTCCTCCCCCAGCAGGAACGGGAACACATGGTGAAACGGGCGCATTATTGTTGGCGTTTATAATTGTACCGGCACTGCCATAAGGTAAAGTTCCTCCGTTATTTGGCGGATAGTAAGCAGTCGGAGAATTTCGAACAACTAAAGGCGAAAGTGAAGTCGCATTACTTCCATCTGTCCATGTACCATTTACTCCCGTCCAGCTACCCAACCATTGATTATCGCTTGGTGAGTTTACCGAACCTTGTGGGCCGATCAAATAATTGTTGGTTAATTTTAATCCTACTTTATGAGCATTCATTGTATTGTATCTCCAAAACGTTCCCTGATTATTTCCTGCAAATTGAAACGCAACATTTAAGCTTTTAAGAATATTACATTGAATAGAGCCGTTGCTACTTGTAGATTTATAAATACCAACTACCCTTGTATCGCTAAGCGTTCCGGCTGTTCCGGTAATAGTATTTGTATTTATAACATCGCTGATATTGCTTCTATGATAAATACCATATTGAGATCCGGATGCCACAGGATCGCTGATCATAGTAATTAAATTAGTTGCACTAAAAGCGTTATAAGTAGCATTACTAAATGCACTAACCTGTATGGCCCTGAATACGCGACTAAAATAATTATCTATTATTTTTGCAGATGCACCTGTCTCGTAAAAAGTATTTGTTGGTGTGCTCGCTCCTAAAAGACCATCAAGCGTTACACCAATATTTATAAATCCGGTTCCCACCGCTGAAACGGTACCCATTGTCGGGCTAAATAAATTGTTGCTGATAGTGATCTTACCCATGTATACTCCCGAAGAAGGAATACTTGGCAAGCTTAAAGGACCTGTGATCATACTTAAGTTTACACCGGTCCTGATGTTTTGAATATTATTATACCTGATGATATAACTTTTAAACCTGTTACCTATTGAACTAATACCAAATTGTCCTGAAAGACCATTATTAAAAGGAGTAGAAGAGCTTTGTTTACTTCTGAAATCCTGGTACTGACAATTTAATTCATAAAGGTTGCTGCCAAAAATTCCAAAATGACAATCATAAAAAGTATTAACTAAAACAGAAGGGCTAAAAGAATTAACTGTATTTAATCTATTATTCTTATTTGATCCTGTATTATCATTCCATGCATAAATACCATAACCACCAGTTAGGATAGTCGGTGTAAGATTGTAACGTCTTGTATTTTGAAAAACATTATTAAAACTTGTTACATTAGAATTTTTTGCCGCTATACCAATAACAAGCTTATCAAATAAATTTCCGGAGGTATAAGGATGCTCAAAATTTACAGGAATTGTATAATAAGTTGGATTACCTGTTGGATTAAGTGTAATGCCGGAATTCTCGATCCATACGCCGGCCATTGAAGGCATTGTGCTCATTGGTGCTTTTAAAAAGGCCTGAGCATAGCTTCCAACCAGGTAAGGAGTGGCAAGTGTGTTCATCGGACCGCTTGGTGTATACAATACCTGTGCTGTTGGCCATCCGGTAAGCTGATAAAGTGGGAAATTAAAATTACGGCATGTAAATACGCAATTGCTTATTTCAAAAGGCGTTGAATTTGTTGCCTGGTTATAATTTCTTATAATGATAGATTTATCATTTTTATTAAATGCTACACCGATCATTTCAACATCAATACCATTTGTAGTTGTGCATCCGTCTGAAACAACTGCTTCCTTAGCATCTTCTATCAGGTCGCCATATCTGAAAATAATCTTACCGCCATTTTGAACATTTATTCCCTGCCACATTTCAGTACACGCAAGCATGTGCAAAGCACTTCCAACAGCGCCAGGTGTATATTGCCCGCTCGAAAGTGTAGCTCCTGGCGCTACAGTAATATTAACCCCGGGTGCAACTAAAAATTCACCTGCAAAAGTAACTGAACCCTGAATTATTATATCCTGATTAATTGCATATAAACCAACAAATGTTTGAGAAGTAACAACAGGTGTTGCTATATAACTTTGACTTGAACAACAACTGTTGCTTGTAATTACTCTTATTTCATTTGTAAAAGTGCAACTACCGTTTGATGCCACAACAGTATAAATTGTATTTGAAGATGGATAAACAGTAGTTGAAGCAGACACAACACTAATTGGGAGCCATGTATAAGTTACATTTGCACTCGGCAATGCCTGTGCGCCAAGCAGTAATCCCAAATTAAGATTTGCGCAGTAATAAGATTGTTGTGTATTAACTGATAACACAAACCCTTGTAGGATGTTAAGCGTAAATGTATTTGTTGCAAAACATCCGGCCGGTGTTAAATAAGAATATGTATAAGTATACACCCCTGGTGCAGTTGAAACAGGAACGTTTAATGCAGTTAAAATTTGTCCGCCTACGTTAGTAGTAGATGTGCCTGGTCCTGAAAAGGTTCCTATTGTTGGAGTTCCGGGCGCTAAAAAATTTTGCAAATAATAAAGCGGCTGTCCGCTACAAATACTTGTAGGTAAATTTGTAAACTGCGGCGCAGTATACATGGTTATTGTATTTGTTAGTGTACAATTGCCTGTAGAAGAATAAAGTGTATATGTTGTAGGTACGGTTGGAGAAATAATAATTTGTGGCGTATTAAGATTTCCCGGCTGCCATGTGTACGTTGTTGGTAATGTTGTTGAAGGAACTGCCTGCAGTGTGGCGTTTTGATTTGCAGGAATACAATTCGTTCCGTTTACAATAGCAATACTTGACGAAACCCATGTTGCAGTATATGTAGCAATGTTAGTACAGCCTGACACTGTTGTTGTAGCTGAATAAACAGGATTAGTAATATTATTGTAAGTAACCGAAACAGGGTTTGCATTTGAACTAATTGGAGGCGACCATGTTTGAGTAAAAGAAGAAGGTGTAAAATTAGGAACGCTTAAGCTCATACTGTAAGCTGCATTAGGCGTAGCGCACCATATGCTTGGTGTAGATGTTATGATAGTATTTGGAACAATGGTTGGGGTGAACATCGCAAATAAAGGGCAGCCCATATAATTTGAAGTTACAATATGTGGTCCCGGATTATTACCGCTTACCTGAATGGATTGCGCGTTAATGTTTGCCGGTTGCCAATTTGGTATTGGTAATGTAATATTTGTTGGAGATGCAACTGCGCTAAGTGTGTAATTTAAATAATTACAAAACAATGTACTACTTGGTGTAATAGATAATCCGGGTACAACAATTACAGCTTGTGTTGTATAAGAACAACCAACGTTATTTGTATAACTTGCCAGAATGGTATAATTACCGGGAGCTGTTGGATTAAAATCATAATCACCATTATTTAATGTAACAAATGGGCCGCTAAATAACGCTGTTGGTTGATTGCAATATTGACTTAATTGAGATAAAGAAGTGTTGTTACATAAAGTTTGCGGAGGGCTAAACAATAATGCATTATTCATATCAAGCAAAGAAACATCGTCGATTAAAGTATAATATTGATTTGTAGAGGTATTGTTATTCATTGCAGTTGTTGCCAAAGGATTCATTCCCACGACCAAACATTTATGATTTTGGCTAGCATTAAAAACCACAGTAGTAGTATATTGTTTCCACGTATTAAAATCACTTGGCATTAAAGTGAAATTTGCAATTACATTATCAAATGTTGAAGGATATCCAGAACCTGCAAGTGCACTAAAATTAACTCGTGTTGCAAAAGTAATAACATGTGGTAAGCTTTGTGCATTATAGATAGATTTTGAATTGAATGCCCAAAAACTAAGTACGTATGTTTGAGTTGGAACCAATGGTGCGCTTAAATCAGTTTTAATTGATTCTTCCCAGGTAGATGTAACGGTATTACCGGACGTCATTGTTAAACCAATTGTATTATAATTTGGGGCTCCATTATAAGTATTATTAAGCATCAGTTGGCTTGGAAAAGATCCTGGAAAATAATAATTACTTGTTGAGCAGGATGGGTTGCCTGTAAATATATCCGGTGTGTTTGTATAAACATCCCAGCAATGCGGTTTATCTGTAGGCGTCATAACTCCAGCACAAAATGCAGGGTTAATTAAATTTTCAAATCCTCCGTTTTGAACATGATCGCAAAGATTAGGTGGATTACAAGAACCGCAAGGAAAGTAGGTGTATATATATGTTACATTACCAGGAATTCCGGAGGCAGTTTTGGGAATATATTGCAACAATACAACACCGCAATATAAAATCGGACCAGGTGCATATGAAACTGTAATGCTTCCGCCGGTTACAGACAAATTAATCCCTGGATAATTATACACAAAACTTATGCAATCTAATTGAGATGTACTCGGGGAATCATTAGCCTTTATAGATGTTGTGGGAATACTAACTGTTCCTAAAACGGCGTTATAAATAATACTGTTATTTGAAAGGCCATCATTGACACCCCAAATGCCTGGTCCTGAGCAAGCGCCTGATGTATAAGTGAATGGCGCTCCTGTTACCGGGCTTACATAAGAACCCGCAACAGAATAACCGAGATCGCACAATACTATTTTTTCTTCTTCTCTTGGATGGCGTTTCATTCCGGAGTTTGGTCCACCATATACATTACTCATAACAAAATAATTATTATTACCCGCCGCCGGGGTTGGATAATGCTGATCTTCAAAATGGCTCCAGCTGGATCCCATCTCAAAACAATTTGGCGTGTAAACAGGCACTGTCATAGAAGTTGAACTACTAACATAATAGCACATGGTTGAAGGATTTGTATTATCAGAAGTGCCTGATGACACGCAATTTCCCGGATTTACTGCATTAGGATTAAGAGTATACTGCAGGTTAGTATTTGCGCACGGCGTATTAGTTGGTGATAGAACTGGTGTGAAATTGTTTGTTCTTAAATTTTTGTCATAACGCGAGTAAATATTTTGTAACGGACTGTATAATGAATTTCCACTTTGATTCATTAAGCTCATAAATCCTAAGCCATGTAAAGCCTCATGCAAAGCAACGGTATAAAAATCGTTTTGCCCCACATTAATAGGTGGTGTAGGACTAAGATTATAATACCAATTGTAGCCTGTATTAAACTTCATAAGCATATGGTAAAAATTATTACTTCCGGTAGTAAGAATGGGTGTAAGAACATTTGTATAAGCATCAACACCCGATACAATTGTTTTGTGAGCCATACAATCAACCAGGGTAGCTCCAACCGCGGCATTACCCGGCGCCGCAAATAAAGGCGCTGCGGACCCTAGTGAACTTGAACTTGAATTTGTAATATGAATATTTACAAAAGTTGTTATGTTTGTAGTTGTATTACATGAAGATGATAATGGTGATACGATCAGACAAGAAAGATCAGTAAACAACTGGCATAAAACATTTCTTCTATCTGTATCTGGTGAAGTGTTACCATCAAAACCGCTACCGGCCGCAAAAAATAGTCTAAAGTAACCGGCTGTGCAGCTTACTGATGTTGCTGCGATTTGATTTGGACTATTTTTTGGGCCAGAATTACCAATGGGATTAATTAGCAGATCTTGTAATGCATACTTATTTCCAATATTATCAACTAACGAATCAATTGATCCATCCGGAATTTTTCCAGATGTACTTTGTGCATTTAAAATTGCTACAGCAAAGACCAAGGTGAAAACAAAGATTATTTTTTTCATGTGTTTAATTTATTTAGTTAGTTATTTAACTATAAATCGAAGTACTAAACTAACCTAGCTTTACATTTTTAAAAAGCAATACTATGCCAAACTATTTTTCGACTTAATAAGTGGTTACTTTTTTAATGCGGAGTTTTAAGATCAATTTCCCTGAAGCAACCTAAATTGTTTCAGAAAAGCGCAAACAAAAAAGCGGCAATGCGATTGCGGCTTTTTTGTTTTAGTGAACTTGGTTTTTATTCTTTAATTACTTTTATGCTTTTATTTGTACCGTTGTTAAATGTTAATACAAAAATGTATATACCAGAATTAAAATTAGAAATATCAATTTTTCCATCCGGGTTATTTTCGTTTACCGACTTTATCAAAATACCGCGCATATCATAAATATTTACAGAGTATACATCATTAAACTCCTTACTTATAGTATAAATACCATTACCGGGATTTGGTGAAACTTTTATTTGATCCAATTTTTTACTTTGGTTCTTATTAAGCTTATTCTCATTATTTATACTTATCGTTTTAATAGGATCATTGTTTTGCAAACCCATTTCACGATTATAAAAACTTTCACAGTCGGTATTAATAATTTTAACTTCCGAATTTAATTGAGCTTCAAAGCCATCATATATTCTAACTTCATCTTCTGCAGTAAAATTTACATATGCTCCGCTCTTTACTGTTACATTACCGGTCGGAGTCATAGAAGGATCAACGTTATTACCGATCAATAAATTATGCCATGCTTTGTCACGATGATTATATCCTGAAACTTTATTTTGTCCATGCAGCACATTACCAAAAGTTCTTTTTTGTACATACATAACCTCCCTGCATTGTTGGTATAACTCCACATCATCAATTAAAGCTCCTCCACTTTGTGCGTAAATTACTAACGTCTTATAATTATTATCCGACGGCACAATTGTTTTTTCTACCTGTTCCCAATCACAAGCTGTAGCTAATTGGCCACCAACAACTGTAGCATTTAACTCTTTATAATAATTTGCATTATAAAGTTCTTGTACACTGTTATTTGTTTGCCAGTTAAAGGCTGCATACTTTGATAGAAAGAAACGAATATTCGAATCATCAGTATTATAGTATCCACATGTTTGCATATCATTACTTTGGGTTTCTGCTCTTATCGGGCATATCTTATAACGGAGAATATATGTTACATCTTTAAATAAAGATGCTCCATTTTCAAGAGAAACTCCTATGGCCTCATGTTGAAAATTTGAACCCGGGTTACCCGAACAGTTTGCAACGTTGGCCCTGATCCTTGCATAAACATTGCTAATCTCACCTGAACTGGGATTGAGATTAATTGTATTATTAGCGCAATGGCAATCAGTCATGCTACATTGATTAAAGAAAACAATGTCTGCACCCATTTCACCGGAAGTTGATCCTGCTCCATTGTCATCACTGTGATCAGCTGTTCCCCAATGCAAAACATTATTATCAAAGGTACTTGTATTTCCATCACATGTAGTACCTGGCCAACTGTTACTTTCAAATCCACCGTTAGGAATTAAATTTTGCTGTGATTTTACATTAAACTGAAAGAATGTAAAAAGCAAAAGAATTGAATAACTTATATTTCTATATTTTCTCATAACAATTAATTTTAAATTAGTAATAAGAAAAATTTTACTTCTTCCTTGCTTTTAATTCATCTATTTGTTTTTGTTGCTCAACAACATAAATTGTCAGCTCTTCAATCTTTTGAAGCAATAATTTGTTCATTTCACCAACGCTTACACCATTTTCTTCAACTTCTTTCGCTGAAGGGATCTCTGGTAAATGTTTATTTGTTTTATAATACTCTTCCACATCGCTAAGCTTCCGCAAGTTGTAATCGTTGGCAAAAACGAAATCTGCCCAATTACTTGCTGTTACATAAATTTGTTTAGCAACCAATTTGCCAGTTGTGCCTCCTATGGTTAACATAGCGTCAGTATGCGGGCCAGTAGTTTGCGTATTAGAGCCAACTTGTAGCTTACCAACAATTTTTACATTTCCAATATTATTGATCGTAAGTCTCTCCGCAGAATTATTGTTGTCATAGATCGAGAAATTTCCCGTATTAGTTGATCTTAATGAATATGATTTACCACTTCCATTTGCATTGTGTAATGTTACAGCGCTGTTGCCAGCATTATTTTGCGTAATGGTAATTCCGCTTCCGCTTGAAGTAGGGAAAACATGAACCTGATCCGATGGGTCTACAGAATTGTTACCAACATTCCCACCAATGTTGATCCATCCGTTATTTTTTATCTTTATCCTGTCAGTATAACTCCAAATGTCACCTTGTATAGATAAGGTACGGAATATTAGATCACCAGTTCCGCTTGCTCCCCAGTCTATTACGCCGGTTTGAGAATTAAAAATAGTATGACCACCCCTTATGCTTACATTCCCATCTACATCTATTCTTTGTGATGGGTTGGTAATACCAATACCTACATTACCGGTTGCCCCCTGGATGATCATTCTCTCAACAACACCTTGCGTAAGATTTCCCTGAAAATTCATAACTCTAAAGCGCATGTCTCCACTTGCCGCATGTCCCCAATTCATATACCCATCCGGTCCATCATATACAAGTTGTCCTGCACCACCCGATATTGCAATATTTCCCTGAACATCCAGTTTTTGTTTAGGAACCATAACACCGCCTACTTTTACATTGCCCGTATTAGGATTGAAAATATTTGTACCACTGACATTCCAAGGCGTTGTTTGTCCAAAGCAAATAGTTGCGAAAGCTAAAAAGCTAGATAAAATGATCTGTTTTTTCATGATTGTTTTTTTTGATTGCTCTAAACTACTTTCAGTATAAAGAGAAAAAAAGCAAAGCAATGCCAAACTTATTTTTAGCTTAACAAGTGGTCATTTTTTTGGTGTGAGATTTTTTGGAAAGGAATTCTTAAAGAAATTAAAAACGTTTTAGGAAAAAGAAATTATCTAGCGGCTCTTAAAATTGATCAGGCTCAAAAATTCATCTTTTTTGTTTTTAGATATAGGTATCGACTTCCCATTCTGTATAACCGCATAACCGCCATCTTCAGGCACATAGCGTGTTACAAAATTTACATTAACTATAAAAGAATTATGTATTCGGATAAAATTTTTGTTCCCGTCACACAATTGTTTTTCATAGTCTTTTAATGATCTTGTAACGTGTATTTTATTTTTGTCTTTCAAAACTACGATGGCCTGGTTAGAGTCTGCCTCAATATACACGATATCGTTACTCGAAACCAATTCGATACCGCTTTTTGCTGGCACACTTACCTTAATCTCATTAATTTCTTTAAAGTAGGTTAAAAACTGAAGCGCATTTTTTATAGAATTTTCCTGCCCTAAATTTTTATTCGCTTTTGAAACTGCAGTCACCAAATCATCAGCACTTATTGGTTTTAATAAATAATCAAGCGCGTTTTTTTTTATAGCTTTTAATGCGAATTCTTCATGGGCTGTTGTAAATATGAGTTGAAATTTTTTAAACGCTACTTTTTCAAGTAATTCAAAGCCATTCAGATTTGGCATATTAATGTCCAAAAAAACGATATCCGGACGGTAATTGTCAATTGCATCTACTCCTTCAAATGCATCTTCGCATTTGGTCACAATTTTTATTTCAGGGGTATATTTTTTGATCAATAGCTCCAGGCTCACTAATCCATTTAATTCATCATCTATAATAATGGCATGTAACATAATTATCTAAGTATTGGGATTATAATTTCTATTTTCGTTCCAATGCTTTTAAGGTCGCTATCTTTTTTATCTGTTATTTCAAAATAACATTCTATGCTCTTTGACCTTGCTATAAGATCCAACCGTTGTTTTATAAAATCAATAGCTAATGATTTTTTCTTCAAAGGGTCTTTATGTTTTTGCGCCTCTTCTCTGCCTACTCCATTGTCTTCAACAATACAACTTACTGTATTCTCGTCCAAACGCGAAAACGAAACGTGTACGGTCTTTTCTCCTTTTTTAGGAATCAATCCGTGCCAAACAGCATTTTCAACAAAAGGCTGTACCAACATAAATGGTATAAATAATTCTGATGAATTATCTATCTTACATATTATTTCAAAATTAAATGAATTGGCAAAACGCAGTTTTTCTATCTCAAGATAGCGTTGAAGGATATCGACTTCTTCTTCCAAGGAGATTTTATCTGCGGCACTGCTTTCCATTAATTTACGAAGTAATTTTGCGAATTTAGAGAGATAAATTTCCGCGTTGGCAAGATCGGCTTCTAAAATAAATCGGTTTAATGTGTTTAATGAATTAAAAATAAAGTGTGGATTCATTTGTGTTCGTATGGATTTAGTCTCAAGTTCCATTAAGCGATTAGCTATATCTATTTCTGCTTGTTTTCTTGAAATTGATCTTTTATAACTTTTAATTGAGAGCCAAACAATCAATAAAATTATAATAATAACAAACGCTGCATAAATGGCAATTTTTCTGTATATGGCAGACTTGTTTGGATTGGGTGCATTGTAAATTTGTGCTATCTCGCTTGGCGATAATACACGATTATATATCTCAATATCATCAATTGTACCATTAAAATATCTCTCATTTTTATAATTAGCCGAATTACCTACCATAACAGAATCGCCTTCCAAAAACTGCGTAGTAAAATTTTTTGGCATCTTATTCTCAAAAACACCATTTAAATAAAGTTTCAAAAAATCGTCATCGTAAGTCATAACAATATGATACCACTTGCTCCATACTAATGTATCTGTAGTACGAATAGAAACTTGTTTAGCTTCTGAAAAAGTAGTGGCTATACCCACTCTTTTGCTTACCATATCACATAAAATACTATATCCCTCAAAAAAATCATCTCCACCATGTGATTTTGTTAATATGATTGGATTAAATGTCGCCCCTCGGCCGCTACTCACAATATTGTCTATTTTAAACCAAACTGCAATTGTACCCACTTTTGGCTTTAGTTTATTGGAGGTTCCCAGGTTAATATAACTTCCGGGGCTGCCATGCAAATAATAGGCTGAATTGGAATTTCCAAACCTGTCTTCAATTAAAGAAACGCTAATTGGCTTTGCTACTAAGCCTATGGGGCTGCTTTTCAGATCTCCGTCAATAAAAGAGAAACGAGCTACCAAAGATGTATCTGAATTTGCCACGGCAACAAATACAATTAGCAAATTAAAAGCAAAAAAAATTTTAATTCTGAATATCTTCAAAGTATTATAAAGTTACACGAATTTTTTATGTTTCAAAGCAATTTTTTAATTTAATATCGAAAACTCAATTCTACGATTCTTGGCCTGCAACTCTTCTTTTTTCTCAGTATAAATTGGCTTTGAAAACCCATACCCTTTTGCTGTAATTCGTTTTTCGCTAATACCTTTCATAATTAAATAATTTTTTACAGCCTCTGCTCTGCCAGTTGAAAGATCGTGATTGTATTTTTCGCCCGAACTATTAATACTTGTATGACCCGATATCTCTATCTTCATTTCGGGATGCTCAGCCAAAAGATCGTGAAGTTTATCTAATTCAGGAAAAGATTCAGGTAAAATTCTGTGCTCGTCTGACACAAAAAATATGTTATGTAAAACAACACTTTGTCCTGTTTTTATCGGACTAAGATACAGATCAATATTTTCTTCTTTATATTTATCAAGCACTGTAACATCCAAATTGGCATTTACAGATATAAAACCTTCATGTTGTGCATGAAAGCAGTATTTTCTTCCCTTGGGCAACGCTAATGTAAAAGCACCGGTTTCAGCATTTGATGTTGCATTACCTAATATTTTTTTTGAGCCTAATTCGTAATAGGTAATAATTGCCTGCATGGGCTTTTTAGTATCGCTGTTATGCACTACGCCGTGAATTAAGATAACGGGTTCGGGCTTTACACTTTCAGGTTGCTCTATCTTGTAAATATCGGCTTTTTCATTTGCACTAGGTTTTGAAACCATATATGCATACTTACCCGAAGCAGGCATCGTATAATACACATCCCACTCCTTAGTGTTTATTTTTGGCCCTAAATTTTTTGGCTCGCTCCAATGTTTCCAGGTGTCATCCAGGCGTTTACTAATAAAAACATCATTGCTGCCATAACCGGGATGGCCGGCAGAAGAGAAATAAAGTGTTTTACCATCCGAAGCTAAAAAACCTCCTGTTTCATTCGCGTAACTGTTTACAACAGGTCCCAGATTTTCAGGTTCGCTCCAGGTACTATCAGGCAGCAAATGCGAAAAATAAAGATCTTTATCACCATGTGTATCATCCCGCTCAACACACAATAAAATTGTTCTACCATCTGGTGCTAAACAGGCCTCGTTATATTCATTATTGTTATAAAAGTTTTTAATTTTCATTTGCTTTGGATACGACCAGCCGTTTATTGTCCAGTGACTAAAAGACATTCCGCTGGACATATTCTTACCTTCCCCATGATAAACATTTCCTAATATCAATGTATTGTTATCGTGACTCACAGCTATCACAAAATTATTTCCCTTGTTATTAAGCGGTGCGCCTATATTTTTTACCTTGCCCCAAGAATTATCTTTATTAACCGTACTCACCCAAATATCATAATCATCATAACCGCCTACATTTTCTTTACAAAATGTACGCGTAATGTATATTGATTTTTCGTCGGCACTAATTACAGGACAAATTTCCGCAGCACTTGAGTTAATGTTGTTTCCTAAATGAATTTTTTCGCCGAAAGAATTGCTGTTTTCAACCAAACGTATCGCTTTCTTTTTTTGATAGGCATAAGCATAATCAACTTCTACTTTCATAACACCACCAATGTGAAAACCTATGAATTCTGCATTATACTTGGGCGCGGGTAATAAAGCAACTTCTGCACCGTTTATAAAATAATGCAGGTTGTTTCCTTTACGGGCAATAGATAATTTATTGTACTTATTAAACCCCTTATTGATCCTATCAGATACTTTCCAGGCGATATCATCTTTGTAAACACCTTTAGAGTAATGCGTGATCGAAAAATAACCATTAGCACTTATACAAAACGTATTTGAATTATCGGCATTTTTATAATTATAACTGATACCATACCCTTGATTGTCGACGCCACTCAACTGGCACATGTATACCTCCACTTCATAATCCAAAGAAGGATTAATATTCATATTATTAGTTTGATTCCAGGCTTCATCTTTGCCGGCATGTTGTAAAATAAATTTACCGTTTAGTGTTTTAGATGTAAATCCGGTTTCATTGTAAGGCATCCATACAGGGTCTTTCGCATCAAAATCGCATTTATAAACTCGATCAGCAGCAGTAAATTGCGCAATACTTGCTTGCCAGAAAGCAAAAAATAAAAAAAAGATAAAGTGTTTCATTATAAAATTGTATTTTATATAGTTAGTATAAAAATACAATTTTACATGAAACGGCAAACCATTAAATTTAATATTTTATGGTCTTCTATTTGAGTAATTTTATGGGATTAAAAATAACTTTATGGAAATAGGAATAGACAGTTTCGCGGCCGCTTCGGTTGGAAATGATAAAGACACTTCAACAAAAAGCATGCATGCTTTGGAAGAGTTATTACAACGTATAGAACATGCAGATAATGTTGGCTTAGATCTTTTTGGTATTGGCGAACACCATCGCAAAGAATTTTTAGATTCTGCTCCAACTATGATTTTAGCGGCTGCGGCTGCCCGCACTAAAAAAATTAAATTAACCAGCGCTGTTACCGTTTTAAGCGCCGCCGATCCGGTACGCGTATTTCAAAACTTTGCTACTTTAGATCTTATTTCAAAAGGCCGTGCCGAAATGGTTGTTGGCCGCGGTTCATTTACCGAAGCATTTCCGTTATTTGGATTCAATCTTCACGATTATGATGAATTATTTTCTGAAAAATTAGAGCTCTTGTTAACTATTCGCGATAATGAATTTGTAACATGGAATGGAAAATTTAGGCCGGCATTAAAACAACAGGCCATTTACCCTAGATCATTGCAAAATCCATTTCCCATCTGGCTTGGTGTTGGCGGAACTCCCGAATCATTTGTACGCGCTGGCACCTTAGGCTTGCCATTGATGGTGGCTGTTATTGGTGGAGAAACCCATCGCTTTCGCCCTTTAGTTGACCTATATAGAAAAGCCGGAGAAAAAGCAGGGCATGCGCCCGAAAAATTAAAAGTTGGTTTACATTCTTTAGGCTATATTGCCAATACAAGCCAGGAAGCAGTAAACGATTATTATCCCGGATATGCCGAAACCTTTACACGCATTGGTAAAGAACGTGGTTGGCCACCGGTAACACGCGAACGTTTTGATGCGCAAAACTCAAAAACGGGGGCTTTATTGGTTGGCGGACCAGAAGAGATTGCGGAAAAAATTCTTCGTCACAGTGAAGCACTCGGCGGCATCTCGCGCTTTACTTTTCAAATGGATAATGCTTCTTTATCCCACGAAAAATTAATGCGATCGATTGAGCTGATTGGCACAAAGGTATCTCTATTGGTTAACAAAAATTAATACAAACATTTTTTTGTATTTTAGTAATACATAAAACGCATGTATGAAACCAGTATGTCTTTCAGAAAAACAGTATTATGGTAACCTTAACCAACAAATGGAGCTAAGCTTCGCGCATCTATCCCTAACAGGCTATAAAAGAAATGAGAAGTTAAAAAAACATTATCACGAAAATTCTTATTTAAGCCTGCTTGTAAATGGTACTTATTCTGAAATAAGTAAAGAAGGTGCCAAATTTATTTCGGGGGGCGAATTGATATTCAGGCCACAAGCTTACGACCATGCCAATGAGTTTGATAACACTCCGGGTGTGTGTTTTAATATTGAATTTGAAAACAGCTTTAACGGAACAAATGATCTTAAACTTCAATTGCCTTCGCGTAATGTGCATTATAAATGTGGTGCTTTTCCTGAAATTTACAAAGCTTTTATTGGATTTATAGAAAAAAACAATAAAGAACATATTGAAGAACTGATATTACAATGGCTTTTTGAAATTAACAACACGAGGTTTCCTGAGAGCAGTATTTCATGGATAAATAAAGTAAAATACATTCTTGAAACCGAAACTGAAGTTCATCACAATATTCGATCAATTTCCGAACGTATGTTTATACACCCTGTTTACCTGGCAGGCTGTTTTAAGAAAAAAACCGGCATTACGTTTGGTCAATATCAAACAGAAGCCAAACTGAGCAAGGCCATGAAACAGCTTTTTAATTCAAAGTTATCAATTACCGAAATTGCAGTAAGCAATGGCTTTTTCGATTCAGCGCATTTTATAAAACAATTTAAATCCATGTATGGTTTTACACCCTTATATTTCAGAAAAAAAGTAAATAGTTAATCCTGTACAATTTTATGTTTCTACGAAAAAGTAATTTTGTAAAAACATAACCTTATGATATTACGCAATTTCACAAAACCATTTATAAAACGCTGTTTTTTATTTTATAGTTTTTTATTTTTAAATCTATGTTCAAATGCCCAATTCAGCTTAGAGAAAATTTTTGGCTATGCACTGGATGGCGATATGGCAGCAGTTCTTGAAGTTATTAAAAAAGATTCTTCTCAAAAACTATCAACCAAAGATTCTACTATAAAAATAAAATTTGAAGAACGTTTTAAATACCCTATCGACAAAAGTAATTACCTGTCTTCGCGTAAATCATCAATAGACAGCTTATTGATGATCTACCATAATTACTGGCGGCTTTCACTTTTAGATCCATCTAAAAAATATGATGCTCTTTTAAAACGTAACCTTGTAAAATTTTTATCGGCAAAAAACAAGACGCAAAAAAAGTTAACCGACAGGTCGAGTGACGATGCTATTAGTGAGGCACTAAAAAAATACATTTCCGATGCGGGCCTTCACACTACTGGCTATGGAACTACCGGTAAATTACAGGATCTTTTGGTTTGGTCGACTGAAAAAGACACCACTTATAATTTTGAAATAAACGGGGAAAAAATAAGTGCCCGCGTTTTTTTAATGGATAAATTTGTTACCCTGGGATGGGAAGAATATGCAACACTTGATAAATTACATCCTGGAGGCTGGGCCACTACTGAAGCTTTATACTGTGTAAAAAAAGCATACGATCTTAAAAGCGAAACGTTCCTGATAAGTTATTTGGCGCACGAAGGACGCCATTTTTCGGACTACAAATTATTTCCGGCCCTTACTACAGCCGATTTGGAATACAGAGCAAAGCTTACAGAGCTGAGCATGGCAAACGAAACATTGTTTACACTTATTAATTTTTTTATTGTTAATGCTAATTACGAAAGTGATAACGGCCACCAGGTTGCCAATTATTGCGCCATTCGCGATCTTTCAAAGATTATCTTTAAAACAGAAATTGAAAAAGACCTTGCTAAATGGAAAGCTTTGGATGTTGAATCTATTCATGCAGCAGCCACAGAAGCTTTAAATAAAAATACAGCTGATCTGAAAAAAGCCGGAAAAAAAGTAGAAAAGTTTATAAAAAAATAATGACAATCCGTTCAAACGTACTAAAATCCAATTGAATTAAAGTGTTGAAAGTGTTAATTTTAGTACATAGAAAATTTACTTGATAATTACTACATGAAACAACCTGAACCAATTCAAGGTTGTTTATTGGCCTTAAAAAATATTATTCTAGAGATTGATCCTAATATCACGCATCAACGCAAATTTCAAATTCCTTTTTTTTATTACAAGGATAAAAAATTATGTTATTTATGGGTGAATAAAAAGAAACTGCAATTTGGATTTATTGAAGACAAAACTATCCATCCAAAGAAAGAAGGCGTAAAATTAAAAGATAAATACGAAAGCATTATTATTGACGCTAACAAAGACATTCCCATTAAAATGATCACTCGCAACATAAAGAAAATGATAAAGCTTTATGATAAATCGGGGCGGTAGAATTTAAGATTAGTTATGCTGATCTGGATTTGGGAGGCCTCGCAAAAATCAAAACCTTTTTGCCTTTGGCAAAAATTGATTTTTTGTTTTCTTACATCGCAAAAGCAAGCTTTCCCTCTGTGCGAAAACAAAAAAACCTTTCACTTCGTGAAAGGTTTTGATTTTTGTCGGGGTGGCCAGATTCGAACTGACGACCTCTTGCTCCCAAAGCAAGCGCGATACCGGGCTACGCTACACCCCGAGATGTGCGTCTCAAAAATTGAGAGTGCAAATATACATATTTTTTAAATCTTTCAAAAAAACAAGGCATTTTTCTTAAATAATGTTTATCCCTTGGTTTCCAAGGCTTACTGACATAAAATTTAATTGTATTTTTGTCTACTATGCAAGAACAGATCCTTATTTTAGATTTTGGTTCACAATTTACCCAACTTATTGCCCGCCGCTTGCGCGAATTAAACGTTTATTGCGAGATCCATCCTTACAACAAAGTTCCTCAAATTACTTCAGATATTAAAGGTGTTATTCTTTCCGGAAGCCCGCACAGTGTGCGTCAGGAGGAGCCTCTTAAACCCGATCTTACAAATATAAAAGGCAAATTACCCTTATTGGGCGTATGTTATGGTGCCCAATATTTAGCCCATTTTTATGGTGGCGAGGTTGGCAAATCCAACTCTCGCGAATATGGCCGTGCGCACCTGGAAATTAAAGATAAAGATGCCAAAATGTTTAAGGATATTTCTGACGATTCGGTAGTATGGATGAGCCATGCCGATACCATCTTAAAAATTCCTGAAAATTATAAAATTACTGCCAGCACGCACGATGTAAAGATAGCCGCCTACTCTATTGCCGGTGAAGAAACACATGCCTTACAATTTCATCCCGAAGTGTACCATACCGATGAAGGCACGAAAATTTTAAAGAACTTCGTTTACGGCATCTGCGGCTGTAAAGGCCTTTGGACATCCGATTCATTTATTGATACCACCATTGCCGATCTTAAAAAGAAACTAGGAAATGACAAAGTAGTGTTGGGGCTCTCCGGTGGTGTAGATTCCAGCGTTTCTGCGGTTTTATTACACAAAGCAATTGGCAAAAATCTGTATTGCATTTTTGTAGATAACGGTTTATTGCGTAAGAACGAATTTGAACAGGTTTTAGAATCTTATAAGCACATGGGCCTTAATGTAAAAGGTGTAAATGCAAAAGATAAATTCTATTCTGCCCTTGCAGGACTAAGCGATCCGGAATTAAAACGCAAAGCTATTGGTAAAGTTTTTATTGATGTATTTGATGAAGAGTCGCAACGTATTGAAGATGTAAAGTGGCTGGCGCAAGGCACAATTTATCCCGATGTGATTGAAAGCTTGAGCGTAAATGGCCCGAGCCATACTATTAAATCGCACCACAATGTTGGCGGTTTACCTGCTTATATGAAATTAAAAATTGTTGAGCCTCTGCGTTCTTTATTTAAAGACGAAGTGCGTCGTGCAGGAAAAGCATTGAATATGGATGATACTTTACTGGGCCGTCATCCTTTCCCGGGGCCGGGCTTAGCAATTCGTATCCTGGGAGATATTACTCCCGAAAAGGTACAAATTGTACAGGATGTGGATGCTATTTTTATTGAAGGATTAAAAGCCCACAATTTATATAATACAGTTTGGCAAGCGGGCGCTATTTTGCTTAACGTGCAAAGCGTTGGTGTTATGGGCGATGAGCGTACATACGAAAACGCAGTTGCGTTGCGTGCTGTTTCTTCAACGGATGGTATGACTGCAGATTGGGTGCATTTACCGTACGAATTTCTTGCAAAAATGAGTAACGAAATAATCAATAAAGTAAAAGGTGTTAACAGGGTTGTTTATGATATTAGCTCTAAACCACCGGCTACTATTGAATGGGAGTAAGCATTCAAGATCGAAGAGTTTAGATTTAAAATAAAAAATTAAGATATAAGATTTAGGATTAATGATTAAAAATACGTTTAAAAAATATTGCTTGTCTTGCTTCCTTTGTCTTGCGTCTTTTATCTCTTTCGGACAAACTAAATCAACAAACATTCAAAATTTTGACGGTAAGAGTTATTACATACACAAAATAGAAAAAGGACAAAGTTTATACTCAATTACAAAATTATATAATATTGGCCTCGACGAATTATATGTTGTAAATCCCGAATTAAAAGAAGGTGTTAAAGCCGGGCAGGAAATAAAAATACCAACAGGTTATGCCAGTGGCAAACCTTTACCAACGCCAACAACAACGGTAAATACAAATGTTGCGCTCTCAACTAATCCGGATACTTCGCGTTACTTTACCTACAAAGTTGTAAAAGGCGAAACGGTTTACGCCATCACCAAAAAATTTAATTTAACCGAAGCGCAGTTAAATTCTTTTAATCCCGGCTTATCGGCCACCGGTTTAAAAGAAGGACAAGTAATTGCCATCAGCGAAAAAAATAAAAAGAAAGCCGGTAAAGAAATAGTTTGGACAAACTCATCAAATACAGCACCAATAACGATCGATACTTCAAGGTCTAAAACGGTTACCAAGCCAATGAAGCCGAGTTATAATATAGCCCTGGTGCTACCCTTTAAGCTCGATCAAACATTAGCTTTGGATGTTAGTAGTCTTGCAAAGAATAAAACGGCTTTTCCTGTAGTATCTTCATATGCTGTTGATTTTTATTTAGGATTTAAAAGCGCTGTTGATTCGCTAAGTGGAAAAGGTTTCGAAATTAATTTAGAATTGTATGATGAAGATGATAAAGATTCTTTAAAGCACACACAGTTATTAAGCGATCTTAAAACAAAACAAATCGATTTTATTTTTGGCCCTATGTATGCCAATGGATTTAAATCTATTGCACAAAAAGCAAAAGAGTTAAATATTCCAATTATAACGCCAATTGCGCAGCAAAATAAAATGCTTTTTAATAATGTGTATGCATCAAAAACCAATCCTTCACAATTTACTTTATTAGAAAGCCTGGCAGATTATTGTATCGATTCTTTGGTAAAAGATAATTCAAAAATATTTTTAGTTTCTGCTTTTCAAAAAGACGCTAAAGAAGCCGCATATGTAGCAGCCTTTAAAAAATACTATAACGAAAAACAAAAGGCACTTGGCAAAACTGCCAAAGATACGCTTACTGTTGTAAAAGGCTTGGCAGAAATTAAAAGTGCTTATTTGCCAAACGCAAAAAATATAATAATTGCTTTAAGTAACAACCAGGTTTTTGTTGCCGATTTTACCACACAGTTGGCCATCTTTTCTGAGAAAAAAGATGTTGTGTTATGCGGTTGGGAAAATATGACCACCATGGATAATATTGATCAGGAATATTTAAACCAGTTACATTTTACTTTTCCTAACCAGTATAATTTAAGCAACATGGCGCCCTATGCAGGCCTGATTGAAAATTATAAAAATTATATGGCAACCTATCCAAGCGAATTTTATTTTATTGGAAACGATATTGCCACTTATTATTTAAAGAATTTAAAAGAATGGGGACCGAATTTTGTATTTAACCTCAACACGCTTTCATCTGAAACAAATTACATGCGTTTTAAATTCTATCGCCCTGATAACTCAACCGGTTTTGATAACCGCGGTGTATATATTTTTAAATACAATAACTACCAGCTTCAAAAAACGGGATGGAAATAAATAAAGAAACCATTACAACATGGTTAAAGAATTTACAGGATTCCATTTGTTCGTCATTAGAACAGGCCGACGGAGGATCAAAATTTGAAGAAGAGAATTGGACCCGCGCCGAAGGCGGCGGCGGAAGGACTCGGATAATTAAGGAAGGAAACGTAATTGAAAAAGGCGGCGTTTTATTTAGTGCAGTAAGCGGCGATGCGCCTGATTTTTTATTTAAGGAAGGTCAACATTCAGCCTCGCCCCAACCCTCTCCAAAGGAGAGAGAGAGAAAACCGCAATTTTTCGCAACAGGTGTTTCTATTGTTATTCATCCAAAAAATCCGATGGTGCCAATCATTCATATGAACATCCGTTATTTTGAAATGGATGGTGGTATAAAATGGCTTGGCGGCGGTATTGATCTTACTCCACATTATATTGTTGAAGAGGATGCGAAGTTTTTTCACACGCAATTAAAAAACGTTTGCGATAAACATAACTCCAATTATTATTCGAAATTTAAAAAGTGGGCCGACGATTATTTTTATATTACTCACCGTAAAGAAACCCGGGGTATTGGCGGCATATTTTTTGATCGTTTAAATACGGATGCAGATATGAACTTTGAAACCAATTTTGCATTTTGGCAGGATGTTGGAAAAGCGTTTGCGCCAATATATACTGAGCTAATTTCCAGAAATAAAAATAAAACTTTCACAGATAAAAATAAAGAGTGGCAACTTTTACGACGTGGCCGTTACGTAGAATTTAATTTAGTTTACGACAAGGGAACCAAGTTTGGTTTGGAAACGAACGGACGTGTTGAATCAATTTTAATGAGCCTTCCAAAAATTGCCGGCTGGGAATATGATTTTAAACCAGAAAAAAATTCTGAAGAAGAAAGAACGCTGAGTTTGTTAAATAAAGATATTAATTGGGTCTAAGAGCCTTAGATAGAATTTTCGTTGAATTAAAAACGTGTTTAAAATTATACGTAAATTAGTAGTAATATTAACATAAAGTATCCTTCTTTTGAAAATTATAGCTAAAAGTTTTGTTTACGTATTGTTTCTTTGTAATGGTCTTTTGGCGCAAATTTCTCCGCCATTGGGCGCCCGTCTTAATTACAACCAGGTAATGTTTAGTTACCCCGAAGTTGAAGGCGCTTTTTTATATAAGTTAAGTATTGATTCTTATGACTCTTTAAAAGCCGAAACACCATCTTTAAGTTTAATTTTTAATGATTCCAATACATGTACGCTTGTTCGGAATTTAGAATTTGGCAAAAAATATGTTTGGAAAACCGAAGCATTCTCGCAACCAGGGCAAAAATTATTTACTTCAGAGTCATATAGTTTTTCATTATTAAAAAATGATTTTAATGACCCAAATATTTTTTCGGTCTCTCAGTACATTAATAAGCCGGATAAATATAAAGATGGCATAATATGGCTGGATAAATATTTTTGCGCGCTCGATCGCAGCGGAAAAGTTGTTTGGCAATTTCCTAAAAGTGTTAAAAGCGCATTTAAGCCCGATAATATGACTGATCTGCACATGTATAGCAATGGAAATATTTCTTTTTCAAACGATACGTCTTTATATTACTTTAATCGCGACCTTAAATTAATTTGGCATTGTCATGTCAGCATGCTAAAGCCAATTGTAACAGTCACTAATTTTCATCATGTGTTTAATCGTTTGCCTAATGGTAACTTTATTGCTTTAGGCTCAACGTTTGAAAAGTTTAAATTAAACAAAGCTGATCAGGCAACTTATACTTACGATAATAATATCATCCTTGAATTTGATTCTGTGGGAAAACTTTTGTGGCATTGGGAATTCAGGAAACACGCTGATACATTGCTCGTTAAAGATGTTTTAAAAAAATACGGTACAAAAAACTCTAAATTATCGGTAATGGTTCATGGTAATTCGGTAAGTTACGATTCTGCATACAAATATCTTTACCTTGGCTGTCGCGATTTTAGCCGAATTATTAAAATTGATAAAACATCAAAAAAAATTGTTGCTGAATATGGGCCTAAATTAACCGATTCGGATATAAAAGTATTTCAAACAAATTTTTATTCGCGACAGCACGACGTAAAGCCTGTTGGAAAAAATGAAGTTTTGTTATTTAATAATGGCGAAGAAACCGAAAAAGGTAAAAGCTCAGTAATGAGAATTTTGTTGCCCCAAAACGCAAAAGAAAAAGCAAAAAAAACCTGGGAGCTGGATCTGGATATTGATACCATACCCGGTAAAGCCATTAAATACGGTAGTGCTGAATTATTGAGTAACGGAAACTATTTAATTTGTGGTGGTACTAATGGTAGAATACTGGAAGTTACGGCTAATAAAGAACCTGTGTGGGATCTATATTTAAGAGCGAAAACTTTGCCCGTATTTCCCTTTGGACTTTTTGCTCAATACAGAGCATATTATAGCAGTTCGCTTTATCCATATTATTTTGCTGTCTCAATAAGTAAAAGCACACCAAAAACCATAAAACTATTTAACGAAGGCACAGATAGCGACAGTTATAAAATTGAGTTTTTTGATACACCTTCCCATACAATTTCAAAACCTGTTAGTGTATTAACAACGCCATTAATTAAGACGGGTTATAGTTATTTAATCGCTTCAAAGGGCGACTCTGTTTTGAGTGTTAAGGTTACATCCTTGGGTTCGGGAATTATTCATTGGTACACTATTAATAAGTAGTTTTACTTTAATTGGGTTAATTACAAACAATTTAAACGCATAGACACATACTAGTCTTATCTTACTTAAATATTTATTCCGCAGCAGAAAGATCATAGAATTTTCTTCGCCTAAGGCAAAGAAACTAAGTAAGCTCAATAAAATTTGTGTTTGTTTTCCTCTTAAAAAAACTAGGTGTCTATGCCGTAAAAAACTGAACTAGTGCCGGTGCTTCATGATCACAAAAAGCATGAACAGAACAGGAATAGAACTCAATACCATTCCAAGATAGCCTTTAGGATATTTTTCTTCTTCGTAATAATATTTTACGTTCAAAAAAATATTCAATCCCGAAATAATAAAACCCAAAAGCCCTAAAGCAATTCCGTAAAAAGCGAATTGAATTTTGTAAATAGATAATGCAGCAAATATGCCTATTAAAATAGAAAAATAACCAAGTAATTTATAGACTAAACGATGACTCATTATTCGGCGTAATAGGTCATTAAGCGGCGACGTAATTTACTGGCGTAGGTCTGACATTGCCAATCGGTATGATTGTTTGTAGAGTTAATGCATTTACCGTATTGGCGAACGCGGTATTTCATTTCTTCTCCAAGCAAATTAAATAATTCTAAAGCTTCATCAAAATCAGCCGCATTATCTTTAATGCGTGCAAAATGATCTTCTAAACTTTGATCCAAAACTGTTTGTGGTTTATGGCCCTTGCGCAAAGCCATAGTGTAACGGTCTTTTACAATAAATGCTTCAGCACTTGAATTTAAGAAACGCTCCTTAATTTCGGGAGGCATATCGTAATCGTTCTCTAATTCATAGTTCCATTCATCTTTGTAGCGATGCTCTAAATATAAATGAGGTGCAGCAAAAACGTGTTTCCAATCAATTGGATATTGCCATAAATTAAAACGACGAGAATTATTTCCAAGATCTACGATCTTAAATGTTTTTTTAGTGGGAAGGATACGACTTCCGCGACCTATCATTTGATGATAAAGCGTTAACGATTTTGTAGCACGATTTAAAATGATCGTTTCTACTTCGGGCTCATCAAAACCGGTAGTTAAAATACTTACCGATGTTAATACACCGTCTTTTGTGTTACGAAACCATTCTAAAGTCTCTGCGCGGTCTTTATCGCTGAAAGTGCTATCTAAATGACGAACAGGATAACCCTTCTTTTTAAATGTTTCGTAAACCGCGCGGCTGGTTAAAATACCGGCGTTAAAAATTAAAGTTTTTGTTCCTTTGCCCATTTCTTCGTAAGCTTCAATCAACTTACTTTGCATAATGGCCTGGGTGTATAATACTTCATGCGAACCAACCGTAAACTCACCATTATTACCAACGCGTAAAGAGCTTAAGTTAACGTCGTAAGAATAGGTTTGTCCTTCACATAAAAAACCCTGTTCAATTAAATTAGAAATACTTTCTCCAACAATTAAAGTAGAATAGGTTTGATATAAGGGTAATTTTTTATTGCTACTTAACGGTGTTGCAGTAACGCCTAAAATATTTACATCATTAAAATAATGAAATATTTTACGGAATGAATTATTGTGCGCCTCATCAACGATCACTAAACCAATATCTTCTAAAAACTGGTCGTTCTCTTGTAAACGATTATTTAGAGTCTCAACAAGGGCAGTAAAACTCTGGTATTCGCTTTGGTGAGGTAGTTGTTTTACCTCGCTATTAATTACTTTGTTGCTGATGCCAACTTCTGCCAATACATCCGAAGTTTGTTTTCCTAATTCGATGCGGTGTGTTAATATTAATACTTTACGTCCAAATTGTTGGATATAACGTTTTGCGATCTCGCTAAAAATAATAGTTTTTCCACCACCCGTGGGAAGTTGAAAAAGTAAATTAGCGTTGGGTGGTAATTCAACCAGTTTATTAAAAATGTTTGTTACAGCTGCCTCCTGGTAAGGATACAATTTACGGGGTTCCGCTGCTTCAATTTTGTCGTCGGTCATGTTAAAAAATGGCAATTTGCAAATATACGGCTAAAGCAACTAAATACCATCAAATTTTATTAAGAAATGGGCAGGGATTTAAACAATTTAGCAAGATTTAATAAATACTTAAAGGTAATAATTTGGTATCTTCGCCATTGTGCAAAAAAAATTCAATTACATTCTTTTAAGCTTATTTTCTGCAATTCTATTATCTGCGGGATGGCTCTTGCAACAATCGATTTTTATGTTTTTTGCATTTGTTCCATTATTGCATCTGGAAGATCTTTTATCACAACGCACTGACCTTGCCAGAAGAAAATTAAAATTATTCGCTTACACATATTTTACTTTTTTATGCTGGAATCTTTTAACCACCTGGTGGGTTAGCTATGCATCCATTGGTGGCGCTTGCATGGCATATGTGCTTAATTCGCTATTTATGAGTATTGTTTTTATGTTTTTTTCAAACTTAAAAAAACGTATCAATAAACCATATGCTATCTGGCTATTAATTCCTTTATGGATTGGCTACGAGTATTTGCATACTATCTGGGATCTTTCATGGACCTGGTTAATTCTTGGAAACGTTTTTGCTTTTAATACCAATTTTATACAATGGTTTGAATTTACAGGCACCACCGGCGGTACGGCCTGGGTGCTGTTTACAAACGTTCTTGTTTTTTCGGTTCTAAAAAATAACACGTCATTAAAGATAATTTCAAAGCCTATTTTAAAAATTGCAGCGGCAATTATTATTCCAATTTTATTTTCATACCTGATATTGATAATTCGCAAACCACTTTCTACATCAAAAGATAAAATAAATGTAGTGGTGGTGCAACCAAATATCGATCCCTACAATGCAAAATTTGTAATGGATTTTCAATTGCAATTTCAACGTTTTTTGGACCTAGTAAGAGGGAAAATAAACGCTGAAACGGATTATATTGTTTTACCCGAAACCTTCATTATTGGAGAAGGGTTGGACGAAGATGAGCTTCCAAAAAACCCTGCCATAATTAGGTTTAGCGATAGTCTTATTAAAAAATATCCAAAGCTAAAAATAGTAGTTGGAGCAGATAGTTATAAAATCTTCAAACATAAAAGCGAGATCACCTCCACAGCGAGAGAAGATGAGGGTATTTTTTACGATTCTTATAACACCGCACTGCAGTTGGATGCAGAAGGCATACAGATCTATCATAAATCAAAACTAGTACCCGGTGCAGAAATAATGCCTTTGGCTTTTCTTTTAAAACCATTGGAAGGTCTTGCCCTTGACATGGGCGGAACAATGGGCACGCTTGGCACACAAAAAGAGCGCACCGTTTTTGCAGATAAAGTAACGGGAGCTAACGTTGCCCCTGTTATTTGTTACGAAAGTATTTATTCTGATTATGTTACAGAATATGTAAGAAAAAAAGCCAACATTATTTTTATTATTACCAACGATGGCTGGTGGGATAATACACCGGGCCATGTACAGCATTTGTATTATGCCCGCTTAAGAGCTATTGAAAACCGTTTACAAATTGCACGTAGTGCTAATACAGGCATTAGCTGTTTTATTGATGAATTCGGTAATATTTCTAACGCTACAAACTACTGGGAAGATGCCGTGATCTCAAAAACACTTTATTTAAATAATGAGCCTACTTTTTTCTCGAAATTTGGCGATCTTATTGCTTATTTCTCTGCTTTTAGCGCTGTACTTTTGGTTTTATTTTCGATCTTCTTAAGATTCAGAAAATAAAATATTAAGCCACTAATTTCACTAAAACACACTAACAATTTTTCTTAGCTTTGTTTGGTGGAATTTGTTTTTCTTGAGGATAAATCCTTAAGAAAATAATTAGCACAAAAACCTTAATACCAAAATCAGTTTGCTTTTTGTGAAATTCGTGAAATTGGTGGCTTAAAATCAAAATCCTAACAAAAAATGAATTCCTTGTAAGATCCAAGAACAAAACTTTTTAACAGAATGCAAAACGCCCTCAAATTGCTATAATCTATGGCAAAAAATCAGTTTTATTGCTAAGTAAATTTCAGTAAAAAAATTATCTTTGTAACATTAATTAAAATTTTTATGGGACGGATATTTCAGACACGAAAAGCAACTATGTTTAAACGCTATGCTAAAATGGCAAAAGCGTTTACAAAAATTGGAAGAGAAATTGTAATGGCGGTTAAAGCGGGTGGCCCACACCCCGAAAATAACCCGCGTTTAAGAATGATCATGCAAAATGCCAAGGCTGTAAACATGCCAAAAGCAAATGTTGAAGCAGCTATTAAGCGTGCCAGTGAAAAAGATTCGAGCAATTATGATGAAGTTATTTATGAGGGTTACGCACCGCATGGTGTGCCCGTATTAGTTCAATGCACAACCAATAATCCAACACGTACTGTTGCAAGTGTGCGTTTATATTTTAACCGTGCTAACGGCGCTATGGGCACAAACGGTTCTGTAAGTTTTATGTTTGAGCATGTTGTGCTTTTTAAAATTGATGCAGCAGGCTTAAATAAGGATGATATGGAACTTGAATTAATTGATTTTGGTTTGGAAGATATTTCGCATGACGAAGAAAACAATCAATTCATTATTCAAACGCAGTTTACTGATTATGGTAAAATGCAGGCGGCATTAGAAGAAAGAAAGATAGCTGTTTTAGAAACAAGTAAAATTTACAGTCCTACTACCACCAAAGAACTCGCTCCTGAGCAGGAAGCAGAGGTAATGGCCATGATCGAAAAAATGGAAGAGGACGATGACATTGAAGCGGTTTATCACAATATTGCTTAACCGTTTTGGAAAAGCAATGGAAAATATATAACAATAGCAATACTAAAGCTGTTGAAGAATTACAGCAGCAATTAAATGTTGATGCTATCATTGCCAAACTTTTAGTACAACGCAACATTTCTAATTTTGAAGAAGCCAAAGATTTTTTTCGTCCTGACTTAAAACAATTACACGATCCATTCTTAATGAAAGGGATGGATGTTGCCATTGAAAGAATTAATACGGCGATTGAAAAAAATGAAAAGGTTTTAATTTATGGCGATTATGATGTGGATGGAACCACCGCGGTAAGTGTAGTTTACAGCTTTTTTAAAGATCATATTGCCAAAATAGATTATTACATCCCCGATCGTTATAAAGAAGGTTACGGCATCTCATTTACCGCTATTGATTTTGCTAAAGAAAATAATTTTTCTTTGATCATTGCATTAGACTGTGGCATAAAAGCAAACGATAAAATTGATTATGCCAATCAAAAAAATATTGATTTTATAATTTGTGACCATCACCTGCCGGGGGATGAAGTGCCAAAGGCTGTTGCTGTATTGGATCCAAAACAAAACGATTGCAACTATCCCTATAAAGAATTAAGCGGTTGTGGTATTGGCTTAAAATTAATTGAGGCCTTCTCTAAAAAATATAATTTTTCGTTAGACGTTTGTTATAACTATTTAGACCTTGTTGCGGTGAGTATTGCTGCAGACATCGTTCCATTAAATGGTGAGAACCGCGTAATGGCACATTTTGGTTTGGAAAAAATAAATAAAGATCCAAGGCCGGGAATAAAAGCATTATTAAATTTAAATCAATTAAAACAGGCAATAACCATTACCACTTTGGTTTTTGTTTTAGCTCCACGCATTAACGCGGCCGGCCGTATTGAGCACGGCAGTAAGGCTGTAGAGCTGTTGATTTGCGAAGATGAAATTCATGCCGAAGAATTTGCAAAAGCCATTAACGAAACAAATACGCAGCGTAAAGATCTTGACCAGGGTACAACAACTGAAGCCATTGCACAATTAGAAGAGAATATTTTATCGGGAAATAAAAAATCAACCGTGTTGTTTAGTCCAACCTGGCACAAAGGTGTTGTTGGCATTGTAGCTTCACGTTTAATAGAAAAATATTACCGCCCAACGATTATTTTAACAGAGAGTGACGGTAAAGTTTCTGGAAGCGCGCGCAGTGTAAAAGAATATGATGTTTACAGCGCTATTGAAAAATGTAGTGATTTGCTGGAACAATTTGGCGGACATAAATTTGCAGCAGGCTTAACGTTGAAAAAAGAAAACCTTGAAGCCTTTATTAATAAATTTGAAAAAGTTGTTTCAGAAAGTATTACCGACGATCAATTAATTCCGAAAGTGGATATTGATATTGAGCTGGAATTTCATGAAATAAGTGATAAGCTGGTGCGCATCTTAAAACAGTTTGCGCC
The DNA here is from genome assembly GCA_943369995.1 of Chitinophaga pinensis. Taxonomy (GTDB): domain Bacteria; phylum Bacteroidota; class Bacteroidia; order B-17B0; family Aurantibacillaceae; genus Aurantibacillus. Next base: position 54,355 of record CALRPF020000006.1, on the reverse strand, counting down.
GCACGGACCGCATAACATGACTCCTGCTTTTTATTGTAAAAATGTGTTTGAAACGGGCTGGGGCAAAGTATTTGGCAATAACCATTTAAAATTAGAATTATTTCAAAAATCAAATCCTAATATTCGTTTCCAGGCTATTGCTTACGATAAAGGCGATTACATTAATTTCTTCCAAAGAAAAATACCAATGGATATTGTTTTTAAGATTATGGAAAACGAATACAAAGGCGTTACAACTATTCAATTTATGATCGAAGATCTGAAGGTAAATCAAAGTAAATAAAAAAGGCTTACAAATTTTGTAAGCCTTTTTTATTAAATATCCATTTTAAAATTACTTCTGATTTCTTCCACCGCCGCCACTACCACCGCCGGTGTTTCTTCCGCCACCAGAGCTACCACCAACATTTTTTCCGCCACCGCCACCTTGTTTACCGGGATTATTCTGAGGTGTATTTGTACCAGGATTTTTTTGGGGTTGCTGTTTTATTGGCTGTTGTTTTACAGGTTGCTGATTAGTGTTTTTTGGTGAATTATTTATTTCTTTTGGTTGCGTGTTTTTCCTTGGTTCAGAATTAATTTCCTTGGGCTGATCGTTGTTCACATTTCTTCCACTTCCTTTTGGATTACTATTGATCTGTTCTGACTTACCAATATTTTTTTTTGGTTGGTTCATATTTTCTTCGCTACCACTCCTCTTCCCCACCTTCTTTTCCGGATCTGCCGGCAATGAATTATATTTTCTTCCGGGTTTTACGTTTTCTTTATATGCAATTTGTCTTTTTGCGTAATAACCCGTACGCTGATGTTCGCGTACCGTTTCAGAGCTGTTTCTTCTGCCGTAATACCCTTTGTGTGCGTTTGGCGAACGATAAAAGTTTGATCTGTAACAATGATGATGATAATGCTGCGTTCTCCAATAATGGTTACGCCAATAAATTGGCCTCCAGGGATTCCACCACCCCGGATAATAACCATAATACCAGGGCGACATCCAAACTACATATGTTGGCGTATAAATGTATTGTACCATTGGCCATGGGTATACATTTACATAAACCGTTGGATCGTTATTATAATAAACCGTGTTTGAATTATTATTGTTGTTAAACGTACTATTATCCTCTTTGCTTTTATAAACATCATCTGTTTCAGAATCTGATTTTATTTTTTCAGTAGAAACTATTTTTTCTTCTTTAGGCTCAATAATATAATCTTTACCATACAATTCTTCGTCACCAACAATTTGTATGTGCGCATTACCATCTTTTGTTTTTTCAATTTCAATAACGGCAACGTCTTGTATCTCATTTTTAGCAACTTCAACCTGCAACACCATGGTATGCGCATCGCCTTCCTTTTTATCAATTACTTTTACATAATCCACTTCACCATCACCATTTAAGTCGAGGTTATTTACTTCGTTATCATTTTTATTTATTGCTTTTTCAAACTCTTCGGGTGTAGATGATTTTTTAAACATCTCCAAAGCGCCCGGCAAGTCAAAATTATCTCCCGGTAAGCCAAGAGAATCTGCTTGCTTTTGAGCATAAATTGAAGAACCGGTAATTAAACACGCTGCAATAATTATCTTTTCGAATGTTTTCATAATTTAGCTTTATTGATAGATTACCAATATAGCCGCAAGTTTAGTGCCATTAAAATTGTTTTAACAAAAAATAAGTATTAAAGCGGTTTAGAATTCTTAAGAAGGCAGATTCTTCTTTACCAAATGGTTGAAACGCCAGGATAAAGCCACAGCAACAAAAATAAGCGACACCAATAAAGCGATCCAAATACCAATAGTTTCCATTTTAAAAGTAAACGCCAATAAATAAGCTAAAGGCAATGCAATTATCCAATAACCAATTAAAGTAATTATGGTTGGATATTTTACGTCTTCCAAACCCCTTAATGCGCCAATAGCGGTAACCTGTATACCATCAAACAACTGAAACATAGCGGCAATAATTAATAATTTTGACGCCAGATCAATAATATCTTTTTCGTTACTAAAACCCAGAGGCAACAATTTACTGAAAATTAAAAAGATCAAACCAAAAGCACCCATCACTACCAGAACTAATTTTAATGATGTCATGCCTGCGTTCTTTATTTCGGTCCAGTTTTGTTGAGCGTTGTAAACACTCACACGAATGGTTGTTGCACTGCTGATGCCGCTTGCGAACATATATGTGAAGGCAGCAATACTTAGCGCAATACCATGTGCATCAATTTGTTCTTTGCCAAATGTACCGGCCATTAAACCTGCAATTGCAAAGGCCGCAACTTCAAAGGTAAACTGTGCACCGGAGTTTAATCCAATACGTGCCAGTTCTTTTAGCTCAGTCCAGTTTACTTTTACCTGCTTATAAACAGCAGAAATTTCTTTCGTTACTGGAGATTTAAAGATCAACACTAAAAAAGAAATTCCCATAAAAGCCCTTGATATAAATGACGCCCAGGCTGAGCCTAAATAGCCCATTTCGGGAAATCCGAATTTGCCGTAAATTAAAATATAATTTAAAACAATATTTATAAGATTGCCTATAACACTTATGATCAAAGCCATGCGCGTGTTTGCCAACCCTTCGCAGTATTGTTTACAGCTAAAAAATAAAGAAACAGGTATCATCGAAAAAATAAGCACGTCAAAAAATGGCACTGCTAATTCAACTACTTCGGCCGGTTGCTGCATGTATTTTAAAACGCCGGAGGCTAAAAATAAAATAATAAAACATAAAACTGCAACTGAAAGATTAAGTACTAAAGAGTTTTTAAATAAAGATGCTTTCTTTAAAAGATCGTTATTGTGATGTGCGTCTGTTACCAAAGGCGTTGTTGCATAACTAACACCAATACCAAATACCAATAATAAAACATACAGGTTGTTAGATAAAATACAGGCTGCCTGTTCCGTAGGACCAATCTTTCCTAAAAATATTGTGTCCACCATACCGGTAACAATATGGCCAACCTGTGTGATGATCAAAGGCCAGGCAAGGTTTAGTGTTTCTTTGGTATGATTATTTTTAAAAAAAGCTTTTACCATTCGGGACGCAAAGATAACAGAACTTTACTGAATGTTTTGCATGCCTTTTTTAATTTTACTTTGGTAGTGCCTGAATTAAACTTCAGGAAAAGCCGCAAGTAATAACCTTTAAAGCCCGAAAACAGCAAATACCGGGTTAATTTATTTGAAAGTTGTTTTTTTTTTATAACTTCGTATATACAATAAAAAGAGGATAAAAGTAGTTATACTACAAGCATATTTAAAAATATATTAAGACGATGAAAAAAAGTGGCGCCATATTCTTTTCCCTAATAATAGTTGCATCGGCAATTGTCTTAAACTCCTGTAAAAAGGAAAGTTATTCGTTTGGTCAAAACCCCGAAGATGATTACAATGAGCCCGTTTTACCTTCTGAAACATACAATTATGCCAATAAGCATGGTGTTAACAGCGATTTGGCAACACTAGGCAGAGTTTTATTTTATGATAAAAAATTGTCGGGTAATAATACAGTATCTTGTGGTAGTTGTCATAAACAAGAATTTGCGTTTGCAGATAACAAGCAATTTAACAGGGGCGCAGATGGGCATGAGCTTACCCGAAATTCCCCCTCTATTCAAGGCATTAAAGGCTTTAAAGTTGATGTTATTGACACTATAAACGGTGTTTTTCCGAACTTAGCGAATCAGGAAGAAGTTTTATTATTCTGGGATGGTCGCCAGCATAGTATGGCAGACATGGTTCTAAATCCTGTTGTTAATCATAAAGAGATGAATATGCCTGATTTTGGCACATTAATTCAAATTTTAAAATCATCAACCTACTATCCGGATCTGTTTAAGAAAGCCTACGGTACCAATGAAATTACCCAGGAAAAGATCGCTTTTGCTTTACAGGGTTTTTTAGCCTGCTTAAATACCGATAAAAAAAATATGCCCACCTCTAATGATGCTTTTGTTGTTGCACAAGCTCAATTACTAGAGGATGCCAAGCTTACAGAATTTGAAAAAGCAGGTAAAAAATTATTCCATGAAAAATACAACTGCGCAAAGTGTCATGATCCATTAGCACCGGTTGCCACCACTGTATTCGTTCCAAGTGGCGGATATCAGGGCGGAAGTACACCTGTGGTTACAACGCCAAGCGGCGAGAAGGTAACTTTTATGTTTAATATAGGATTAGATCTAACGCCAAAAGACCAGGGATTAGGTGCTATTACAAACATAGGTGGCGATAAAGGTGTTTTTAAAGTGCCAACTTTGCAAAACATTTCGGTAACGGCACCGTATATGCACGATGGAAGATTTCCTACGCTGGAATCGGTTGTTGAACATTATAGTCATGGCATTAACAATACAAGAACCCTGGCACCTTTTTTCAGGAACCTGGATGGCTCGGTTAAACAATTAAATATTAGTGTAATTGAAAGAGATGCAATAGTAGCCTTTTTAAAAACTTTAAAAAACGAAGACTTTTTAACTTCACCAATGTATTCAAATCCATTTAAAAAGTCGTAATGTATGCGCAAGATCTTTTTTCTCATTTTGAGCATCATCTCAATTACGCTTCTTTCTCAGGAAGATACTGATTCGCTAGTAAGGTCTTATAGAATTAAATACCATTACGTAGGAGTTCAGGCGAATTTATTATTACAACAGTTTTTAAATTTTAATAGTAGTTCGGTCAACTCAAATCCATATTTGTTTAGCTACTCTTTTAATTACAAACAAAACGGTAATGGCGTGGTTTTAGGCACAGGCTTATCGGCCAGTAATAATTTTTCTAATGATGGCGTGGTTGAAATTTCGGATGACAGAATAAATGTTGGCGGAAGAATTGGCCTGGAAAAAAAATTTTATCAGGAGGAAAGATTTATTCCATTTATTGGTTTTGAAATTGGCTTAGGGTATGCGGAGCAAAAATTAAAAACAAAATTAGTTCAAACGATCAACAATCCTCAAACGGATACAAAAACCACAAAGCTTTTCTTTGGCCCTTCTATTAGAGGAGGATTACTTTTTTCTCTTAATAAATATGTAAAATTAGGTACCGAGTTCTTTTTCAACGCGCAATTGTCTATCAATAAATCAAAAACAATTATCACATCTGCAACGCAACCCCCGTCAGGAACCAATACTACTTCTTTACCGATTAACTTTGGCTTACAGGCGCCAACCGCTTTGTTTTTAATCTACAGATTCTAAAAACAGGGGAATCTATTTTTTTTTCTGCTCTTCAGGTTTTACAGAAGCAGTTGTTGTGGGAACAGCAACAATTTTCTCAGGCGGATCGATGGCTTTTTTTAGCCAGCTTTTAATATCGTTTAACTCTTTACCGTTAATGGTATGCGTCATCTCGTAATTATTATATTTTACATCTGTAATTTTTTTTGACTTCAGGAATTTAACAGCGCTATCGGCTTCCGCAATTTTAATAACGTTATCGGCATTGCCATGCGCAATAAAGTATTTTGTTTTTGCGGCTTTGGTCCAATCAGTTTTTAAATTTTTTGATTCTTCCATCATTCTGCCACTCAAAGCTAAAACGCCTTTTATTTTTTTTGGTGCAGCTAAAGCAAGCTCGTAGCCCATAATAGCGCCCTGGCTAAAACCCATTACAAAAACATTATTACTATCAAGATTATAGCTTTTGCAGGCATTACTAATAAACGACAGAATTTTTATCCTGCTTTCTTTTGCTTTTACATAATCGTATTTAAATTTTTGTTCGGGTAAAAATTCCAATGGATACCAGCAAAAACCACCTTCAGGAATTACATTTGGAGCACGCAGGGAAATAAACATAAAACGCGCGTCAAGTCCTTTGGCAATTGCAAAAAGGTCGTCTTCGTTGCTTCCATAACCATGAAGAAAAATTAAAAGAGGCGCAGGCTTATCTGTTTTTTTGGTTGGCTCATTAAGCTTATAAACAAGATCTGTTTTTATCGTTTGAGAAAAACCAAAGAAATAAATAGTTGCTAAAAATAAAATTAAAACCTTTTTCATCTTCTTCTACTTTTTTTACTACTACCACCTTTATTGTTTCTATCTCCTCCACTGCTCTTTTTTCCATCTCTGCTTTTGCCAGCACCGCCTTTATTGCTGCCACTGCTTTTGCCGCCGTAGCTTTTTTTGCTTCCAGAACGCGAACGACTATCATCAAAATTAGAACGGTTATCGCCAAACTTAGACATTGAACCTGAGCCAACTTCTGCATCAGCTAAATTAAAGTTCAATTGTTTTTTAATCAGATCTGCATCCACTACCACAATCTGAACGGGGTCTCCCAAAGAATAAACTTTACCCGTATTTTTTCCAACATATCTATAGTTATCAGAGTCAAAAGAAAACTGATCTCCTTTAAGATCTCTTGTCTTGATCATACCTTCGCACTTATTCTCAACTATCTCTGCATAAATACCCCACTCTGTAACGCCACTAATAATCGCATCAAATGTTTGACCGATCTTATCTTTCATAAATTCAACCTGTTTGTATTTTACAGAGGCGCGTTCTGCTTCTGCTGCCGTTCTTTCCTGGTCGCTGCTATGTTTACATAATTTTTCCAGTTCTTCCTGGTTAGAATATTTAAACCCATCCAAACGCGCTTCTAATAAACGGTGCACCAATACATCAGGATAACGACGAATTGGGGAAGTAAAATGTGTATAGTACTCAAATCCTAAACCATAGTGACCGGCATTTTTTGTTGTGTAAATGGCTTTTGGCATACTGCGCACAGCAAGCATTTCTATCATGCCCTGCTCTTTTTTATTCTTTACATTCTCTAATAATTTATTTATAGATTGTGCGATCTTTTGCTTACTGCCTAACTGCATTTCATAACCAAAACGCGCAACAAAACCGCGCAACTCTGCCATTTTTTCGTCGCTGGGCGTATCATGAATACGGTAAACACATAAATTTTTTGGATCGTCTTTTTTCTTTTGATTCTGATGATTAGGATTTTCGCCATTTTTACCACCTTTACCTAAAAATTCGGCAACGCTGCGATTGGCAAGCAACATAAAGTCTTCAATTAACTTATGTGCGTCCTTTTGCGTTTTAAAAAATACACCTATTGGATTACCGTTATCATCTAAATTAAATTTTACTTCTGCTTTATCAAAAAAGATAGAACCTTTTTTTGTACGCTCGGCGCGCAATTTTTTTGCAAGCTTATCTAACAATAAAATTTCATTTTTATATTCACCTTCTTCTGTTTCAATAATCGTTTGCACATCTTCATAGGCAAAACGTTTGTTTGAATGAATTAATGTTTTGCCAAACCATTGATCAGAAATATCTGCATTATCATCCATTTGAAAAACAGCGCTGAAACAATATTTATCTTCGTTCGGGCGCAACGAACAGGCAAAATTACTTAACACTTCAGGTAACATGGGTATTACGCGGTCTACCAAATATACGCTGGTAGCGCGCTCAACCGCTTCATCGTCAAGTATGCTTCCGGGTTTTAAAAAATGAGTAACATCTGCAATGTGCACACCAATTTCCCACAAACCATTATCTAATTTTTGGATAGACAAAGCGTCATCAAAATCTTTTGCATCCACAGGATCTATTGTAAACGTTAATACGTCTCTAAAATCTCTGCGTTTGTCAATTTCTTCTTGTGTAATAGCGGTGTTTAATTTTTTAGCTGCGGCTTCTACATTTTCGGGAAAATGCTCCGGCAAACCATACTCAGCCATAATAGCGTTCATTTCTGTTTTATGAACTCCAGGAAAACCAAACACTTCCTCCACCACACCAACGGGATTTTTATCGCCGGTTTTCCATTCTTTTAATTTGATCTTAACTTTTTGTCCGTCTTCGGCGCCTTTAATATCTTTTGGATGGATAAAAAAGTCGACATGAATTTTGTGGCTGTCGGGAATAACGAAAGCAAATTTTGGATTTATACGAATTGTTCCTACAAATTCTGTTTTTGCGCGTTTAATAACTTCAATAACATCTCCTTCTTTACGTCTGCCGCTTTTTCTTGATACTAATTGTATCTTAACAAGATCGCCCTGCATAGCATTACCGGTTTTGTATTGCGGAATAAACACATCTTCTTCACTCTCGCTAAACACAACAAAGGCGGTGCCTTGCGATGTGAAATCGATAGTGCCGGTAATATATTGTTTACTTTCTTTAACCTGGTATTTACCAGTTTCTTTTTCAACTACAAAGCTCTGTTGTTTTAGCGCTTCTAATACCTCTATCAATTCCAGACGTTCGCTGTCGGTATTAATTTCCATAGCAGCGCCAAGTTGTTTATAGTTAAATGCTTTTGTATCGTTATGTTTCAGAAAGTCTAAAACTTCTTCAAATAAATAACGTTTTGGTTTTTTGTTTTTAGACATATATTAAAGATACTAAGGTTTTAGTACTTTTACGATGAGCAGTTTAAGCGTTTATTAACAAGCTATAATGAAAAAAGTTTTAGTATTATGTACCGGCAATAGTTGCAGAAGCCAGATGGCGCATGGCTATTTAAATAAATTTAAAAAATGTGCGGCAGAAATTTATAGTGCAGGAATAGAAACGCACGGCGTGAATCAAAAAGCGGTAGAAGTGATGAAACTGGATGGGGTTGACATCAGTCATCATACATCGAATAGTGTTAACGAGTATGCCAGTATAAACTTTGATTACATTATAACAGTTTGCGATCATGATAAAGAAAGCTGTACGCACTTTCCTTCTTCTGCTTTAAAATTTCATTACAATTTTATCGATCCAACAAAAGCCAAAGGAACAGAGGAGGAAATTACGAAACAATTTATTGAGGTTAGAGATACAATTAAACAATACATTGAACGTTTTTGTAAAATGTATTTAAATGAGTATCAGTAAAATTTACAGGTCCCAACTTTTAAAAAAGCAAAATTTATTTCTTATTTAGGGCGTTACCTACGGCCCGGGCTGCTGCGGGGTTCGCTTCGCTACCGTGCTCCACTTCGTTACGCACCAAGCCCTGCGCATCCCTAACGCACAATTCGTATAGTTTTAACCTTCGCTTGCGTGAGCGATTGCAGCGAAAATCCTTTTTGAGAGGAAACGAACAAAAAGATTGTAGCGAAAAGCGCGACCCGGAGGGGCACGCCCAAAAAAAATGATATATAAAAAAATATTTTTTACTTTGATAATTTCACTAACGCTTCTTCAAGCGAGTCAACAAAATTTATATTTCCATTCTTATTGCTTTCGAAAATAAAATCGTTTAAGCTTTTGTTTTTATATTTTGAAAACTCACCAACGATTGCCAGCTTCATTTTATAATTGGAGAATTTTTGAAGGATCTCACCAGCAATTCCGGTTTTAAGATCAAAAAACTCAGGAACGATATTTTTTTCATGAAGGATCATTCTGTCCATATCCTGGTAATAAACATTTACCAATAGATCCAGCCCATCCTGAATTTCCTTAATTAAAAGATCATCAGAAATTAATTCGGCGATCTTTGTATTGTTTATGTTGTGGATTTGTGTTTTCATTTTTATTAAAATAAAAAAAATAATCGTCATTGCGAGAAGTTTTGCTTTGAAGCAAAATGGAAAGAAGCAATCTCAAACTGTGCGTTAGATTACTTAGCTGTCGCTCGCGCTGACGAGAATCAACAAAAAAGCCCCGTCTTTTTTTGACGAGGCTTTTTAAAGAAAATCAACTTATTTGTTTAATGATTTTTTTAAGTTATCGTCTATTGCAGCTAAAAATTCCTCAGTGTATAAATAGTGCTCGCCATGTTTTACATTGTTACCGTGGGCGCAAACAGCTAAATCTTTAGTCATTTTACCGCTTTCTACAGTTTCAACACAAACTTTCTCTAGTGTTTGCGCAAAGTGAACTAATTCGTTATTGCCATCTAATTTACCACGGAATTCTAAACCTCTCGTCCAGGCAAAGATACTTGCAATTGGATTTGTTGAAGTTGGCTTACCCGCCTGATGATCGCGGAAGTGACGCGTTACCGTACCATGTGCCGCTTCTGCTTCCATAATTTTTCCATCCGGAGTAATTAACACAGAGGTCATTAATCCTAAAGATCCAAAACCTTGTGCAACTGAATCTGATTGAACATCGCCATCATAATTTTTACAAGCCCAAACAAAACTTCCGTTCCATTTTAAAGCACTCGCTACCATATCATCAATTAAACGGTGTTCGTAAACAATACCTGCTGCTTCGTATTTTGCTTTGTAATCTGCCTGGTAAATTTCTTCAAAAATATCTTTAAAGCGACCATCGTATTTTTTAAGGATCGTATTTTTTGTAGATAAATATAAAGGCCATTTTTTATTTAAAGCTACATTAAAGCAAGAGTGTGCAAAACCACGAATTGAATCTTCTAAATTGTACATGCCCATAGCAACACCTGCACCCGGGAATTTAAAAATTTCATGCTCAATTACTTTTCCGTCTTCACCTTCAAATTTCATAGTTAATTTCCCTTTTCCGGGAACAACGAAATCGGTTGCGCGATACTGATCACCAAAAGCGTGACGACCAACGATGATAGGAGAAGTCCAGTTTGTAACTAAACGTGGTACGTTCTTACAAACGATAGGCTCACGAAACACAGTACCATCAAGGATGTTACGAATAGTGCCGTTTGGTGATTTCCACATTTGTTTTAAGTTGAATTCTTTTACACGCGCCTCATCAGGCGTGATAGTAGCGCATTTAATACCTACCTGGTATTTTTTAATAGCCTCAGCCGCATCAATAGTAACCTGATCGTTAGTGGCATCGCGGTGCTCCATACCAAGGTCATAATATTTTATATCGATATCCAAATACGGAACGATTAATTTGTCTTTAATAAATTTCCAGATAATTCGGGTCATTTCATCACCGTCTAATTCCACAACGGGATTTGCTACTTTAATTTTGCTCATATATTAGGCTTTAAGTTTTTCTAAAAAATACTTCACAAATTTAGAAAAGGTTGTGTAAGTACCAAGTTTTTTAATGGGAATTTTATTGATTTTAAACCATTATATTTGAACAAATTTAAGACGCATGAAATTTCACAAAGAAGGTTACGTTAGCTTAGTATTGGTGCTGGTTTTCAGTGCTATTATTACTTTTATAGCACATTACTTTTTCCCCTATTTTGCCATCGCCCACTGGTTTGCATACGCCTTAAGCGCTTTTTTAACCATTGTTATTGTTCAGTTTTTCAGACATCCAACCCGCCAGCACACAAAGGGAGACAACCTTATTATTGCCCCCGCAGATGGTAAAGTGGTTGTAATTGAAGAAACTACTGAGAATGAATACTTTAAAGACAAGCGTTTACAAGTGAGTATTTTTATGAGCCCGATTAATGTGCATGTTAACCGTTATCCAATCTCTGGGGTTGTAAGCTTTTTTAAATACCATCCGGGTAAATTTTTAGCTGCCTGGGAACCTAAAAGCAGTACTGATAACGAGCGTACAACCATTGTTGTAAAACATAAAAATGGTACAGAGATCTTATTCCGTCAAATTGCAGGTGCTTTAGCACGTAGAATTGTATGGTATACAAAACAAGGTGATATTGCAGAACAATGCGGCGAAATGGGTTTTATTAAATTTGGATCACGCGTAGATCTTTTCTTTCCAATTGGAACAAAACTAAATGTAAAAATTGGTGATGTGGTGAAGGGATCGCAAAGCGTTCTGGGAGAAATCTAAGCCTCATCCTAAATCCTTCTCCAAAGGAGAAGGATTTTAAACTTGTAAATAATTTTTTTAAAAGAATGCTCTAATCTGCGCTCCGCCTAAATGCACAGCATTTGAATTTGGTGTTTTTCTTCCGTTATAATTAATGCTTATTTGCAGGTTAGAATTTAAATTACGCTGGTAATTTAATTCCCACGTTATGTTTTGTCCTTTGCTTAATGCGTTCAACATCTCATAAGCTATTGGTGAATTTTCGGTATCGTTATATTTTATTAATACAAGATCCATTCTTCCGGTTAAACTTCCTTTTTCGGATTGATTATATTTTATCTCTCCTGCAAAAGTATTGATGAATGCTTTTTGAAACCCTCCTTCAATACGATTTTGTTTATCGGTGTATTTATAAATACCACTAATTCTAAAATAGGTATTGGGTTGAAAGATCAAACGCTGTTCGGTTTCATACGCTTCAATTAAATAATTACGCGTAGAAAAAAATTGCGATGTGTTTCCTTTCTGACTAAAAATACCGCTGCTATTGATGGCCCAGGCTTTTAAAAAATTAACACGGGCCTTTACTTCATGTGATAATAAAGTTCTACGTTCAATTCCATTTACTAATAATTGTTTTGATTGATTATTGATATAAGTATAGTCCATACCAAAAACAGCCGACGTTTGATTAAAGAAAATACTCTGACGTAAATTATTATTGCTCGCTAAAATTGAAGTATCGCTTACATCTAAGAATGGATTAAAATTCAACACATCGCCATTGTCAGATGTTTTTCCATCTACACGAAAAACCGTTTGGGTTACCCAACGGTTTAAAAACCTTGCACCGCCATTTTTTGGTTGTTTGATTAAGGAAGCCGGACGTAGTGAAATGGAAATACTCAATTGATTTTGCAATACTTTTACATATTGATTGGTCGGTGTATAAATTCGTATATACCTTGCCTGATCGCTAAACTGAGCAATTTCAAATTCATTAATTTCTTTTATTGCATTGGAGTTATAATCGTTCCAGGCATACTGGCCTTGCCCTGGCGCAACCTCTAAATAATAAAATTCTCTTTTATTTTCAAGACCATAACCTGTTTCGTAAAACAAACCTGTAGTAATTAACCCTTTAAACCAACGCGGATTATATTCTAAACGGCTTAAAACCGAATTATCGGGTTTTAAAAATGTACCAACTACATTTTTTAATTCCAATTTTCTGTAAGTAACTAAAATAGTGAATGGGTTATTTTTTATAGAATAAATAGAAGATTGTAATCCAATATTTGTAGCGAAAGTAGAATCTTTAAGCGAGTTTCCGTAAGCTAATTTATCCCTACGTTCTTTATAAAATAATTTTATATTGTTCTTTGAACTATCGGCGTTTGATACACTTCCCTCCCATTCCCAAAATTGGTATGATCTGGGTAACAAGGCATCGTTAAAAGAATATTTAAATAAATTATTTTCAAAATCGTCGCTGTAACTAAAACGTACTTTCTTAACTTTTTGAGAGAGCAACGATTTATGCCGGTAAAATTCAGTATTGTGAAAATTAAGATTATCATTTGTCAACAAATAACTTCCGGTATAATTTGTTGTCAAACCTTTGATCTGATGTCGTAAAATGGCATTATGGCGAAGGCCCTGGTAATTATTTCCTTCGTTAAAATAATTTACGCCATAGGTAAGCGCAGAACCTTTTGAATTGACGATTCCGATTTCAGCGCTTGCAATATTCTGATCATTTAATAGAATTGAAGAAAGAGGCCTGTTCCAATCACGATCAAATTCGATACTTCTAAACCGTTCTATTTGATGAAATTGTTTTTGCAAAAATTCGTATCCAAAATTGTAAATTAATTTTGTTTGGTTCTTTAAAGAATCCGTTTTTAAAATACTTTGATTCTTACTATTGAACTTTACACCACTTCCTTCATCATTGCCTTTATCTGCGCGACTAAACCTGTTAACATCATTTCTTGTATAAACACCTTCTGCATTTAAACTATTATTTGCAGTTAACGAATAGGTAAATCCTCCTGTAAACATTTGATTCATTTTTGGAGTTACCAAAGGGATAAGAGGTTCAAAGCTTCCCTGCGGCGTTCCATTAACCGGAGCTATCCATTGATAAACACGCCCGTTGGCAGTTGAACTTACCTGGTTATAATTTCCTTTGCCCACACCAACGTTACTAAACTTTAGTTGATATTTTGCAGTGTCTGCATTGGTGCTGTACTTATATACATTTGTATACAGAATGCTATTGACCAATGTATCCATTCGTTTGTAAAAAACATCGCTATTATTAAAAGCTGCAATAGAATCAACACCTGTATAAACTGCTTTATCTAAAGTATCGCCAACCGCAATTAAAACATTTTTTTGTTGCTGCGTTAAATTTTGCTGCAGGGGCTTATTTTTATTATCCTGCTCAGTATAAACGTTAAAGAAAATATTTGCTTTTTGCGTTTGAACTTCTTCTCCAAAGAAAAATAAAGAGCGCGCATAATTGCGCTCTGCATATTGAAACTCTGCAACGATCCGTTTATCTTTTGTAATTATTTGCTTTGCCGTAAAAGTTAATTCACCGGTATTGTAATCCATAATATAATCGTTCTCTTGCCCGCGTTGCAATAATTTTCCATCAATGTAAATTTTCTCTGTTCCGCTTAAAATTATAATAAAGGGTTCATTATCCGCACCACGCAAGCGATACGGCCCCTGATTGTTTTCTGTTCCAAAAAATATCTGTCGTGAGAATTTACCGCGCGATACCGCTCCCGCAACCTGTGTTTTAAAAAGTAAAGGTTTTTTTGCAGTACTGTCTTTATATATATTTTCCAAATAGGCCCCTTGTGCGCGCTTATAAAAACTCATGAAATAAGAATTTTGCGGGCGCGATAGCTGATAGTCTCCTACAACCAGTTTTGTGCTTGCATTATTTAACTGAATATAAACTTTATCAAACTCCTGTAGCTGTGCGGTAGTTCCATCGGCCTGAAAAGGAATGTTATTATCTGTTGCAGCCAGTACCATATCTATCTCGGGTGTTAACTTACCGCTTACCTGCAAATTTAAATTTGAGTTAACAACAACATCCTGGTTATTTCCAAAAGAAATACCGCGGCTAATATTTCCATTTTTATTTAGTCCATCGTTTTGAAACAACTGATCTTGTTTATAATTGAGATTATTATAATTAATTGTGTAAGGATTATTTGGCTTTGAAAGATCGGTATAAAGCGCACTTGGATCTTTATGAAAATAATTGTGTTCAAAATTATAAGGGAAACGCTTGTAGGAAACCAAAATACTGTCAGGTTTTTTGCCTGAGAAAATTAACGCATGAACTTTATAATTAATTGCTGGCTCATTAACCGAATCGGGAAAAATTTTAAAATTTATACTTCCGGGAACCAAACTTAAGCTGTCTAAAACCAAAGTATCTGAAACTGAATTATACAATTTTTTTTGATTTGGGTTAAATACCTGAGCCGTTCCTTTTAAAATAATAAAAGAAAACACCATTAGAATGCCTAATCGCCGCAAATACACCATATTATAACGTTTTTAAAGATACAAAATTGTATTAAACGCCGGGTTTTTAGCCCGAAATCAGGGAACTAAAAGATTTGTTGGCGGGAAAAAATAAGATTAAATTATTTTTGACTTTTCTGTTTTTTATGGTAATTTAATATCATCCAAAACTAATAAAATGAAAAAGTCTCTTTTTTTTGTATTGTTTAGCTTAGCGTTTTACGTTAACAGCAATGCACAGGATAAAATTAAATTAAAAACCGGTGATATTATTAAATCAAGAGTTTTAGGAATAACAAAAACTGAGGTTATCTATTATAAGATCTTTAAATTAAAAGATCCAAAATTAAAATTACCAAAAGGTGATGTAGAATATGTTCAATACGAGAATGGAAAAATCGTTTATATGACTGGTAAAAATCCTACTAAAAAAGGCACTTCGGCTAATCCAACAAAAACTACAACTACGAAAAAGAAAACTACAACGAAGAAAAAATAAAACCCGCCACTTCGAATAATTCCGACGATAGGAAGAACGCACCAAGAAGCTTTCCCCATAGGCTCTGCTACTTGAACTCACAACTGCTTTAATAACTCATTTATTCAATTCGTTCACCGTTAAACTAGCCATTAATCCAATACCAAGTTCTAATGCACTTTCATCGACATTAAACGTTGGCGTATGCACGCCCGAAGTAATCCCCTGCTCTTTATTTGCTGTACCCAATCTAAAAAAACAGCTCGGCACTTTTTGGCTAATGAAGGCAAAATCTTCCGCTGTCATGCGTAAAGGCAACTCCTCTACATTTTCTTTTCCTAAAAAATTTTGAGCGGAAGTAAAACAAGAATTTGTAAAATCTATATCATTCACTAAAAAAGGGTAACCTTTTTCTATGCGTAAAACAGACTCTATATTATATTTTTGTGAAACTGTTTTTACACTATTTTTTAATTGCTGATGCACACTTTCTCTCCACTGTTCGTCCATCGTTCTGAAAGTGCCCGCCAATTCTACCTTTTCAGGAATAACATTGGTGGCGCCTTTGCCTTCTATTTTACCAAAGGCAACAACTGTTGGAATATTTTCTCCGCTTGTTCCAACCAAAGCATTTGGTTTCATGAAGTGGTTATTTATTTCCAATAAAATTTCAGAGGCAATTAATAATGGATTTACATATTCTTCGGGCATAGCAGCATGACCACCTTTTCCATTAACCGTAATATATAACTCATCGGTGCTTGCCATATACATACCACTTTTAAAACCAACTTTACCCGCTTCCATACTTGGAAAAACATGTAACGCAATAGCTTTATCTACTTTTGGATTTTCAAGAACTCCTGCCTTTATCATTAAGCTGGCGCCCCCGGGCAACACTTCTTCACCGGGTTGGAACATAATTTTTACGGTACCTTCAAACTCATCTTTTATTTCGTTTAAAATAAATGCTGCCCCTAAAGCAATAGAAGAATGCACATCATGCCCGCAAGCGTGCATTACGCCGGGGTTTAAAGACTTGTAAGCAACATTATTCTTTTCTTCTATTGGCAGCGCATCCATATCGGCACGCAGCAAAATTGTTTTTTTATCCGGATTTTTTCCTTTGATCAAAGCAACAATTCCTGTTTCAACATAACCTGTTTTAAAAGAAATGCCAGCTTCGCTTAATTGTTTTTGAATGAATTTAGAAGTTTCGAATTCTTTAAAAGATAATTCGGGATGTTGATGTAAATGCCTCCTAATCTCTAAAACTTTTGCAAAGTTTTGTTTAGCCAATACTTTTATTCTATTGTCGAGTTCCATTATTTGTTCCACAACATTTTTACACCAACCAATATCATTACAACGGCAAAGATCTGTTTTACAATCTTTGTATCAATTGCGATGGCAGTTTTGCTTCCAAAATAACTCCCTACAAAAAAAGTGATGGCCATAATAGCAGCGAATTTAAAGTTTACATGCCCGGCCTTGTAATAATTGTAAACGCTCAATAAACCTATTGGTAAAAGAAACATAAATATTGCTGTGCCCTGTGCGGTTTTTTGATCCATGGCTAATAAATAAACCAAAACAGGAACTACGATTATTCCACCACCAATGCCCACCAAACCGCTAAGGTAGCCGGCTACCAAACCAACACATAAAAGTATAATTACGGTATTTGTCATACAAATTTTAAAAGTCGGTGGCCAACGAAATTCCAACAATTCTTTTTTGAACTTCCCAGTTATCGATTCCCCAACCAAGATCTAATCTAACAAAATAACCTAATAAACGTGAGCGGAAACCAAAACCCATACCCCCCACCAAAGGATTTTTTGGATTATTTACAGTTACAATTATGTTACTTCCTTCGTATGGAAAAACATTTACATTTTCTGTGTTCTCTTTGCTAAGCGGGTTCCAGCCTGTCCAGGCCATACCAAGATCTGTAAAACCAATTACCTGAAAGTTATTTAAGAAATCGGACCGCAAGGGATAATTAATTAAATAACGCACCACGGGAATTCTTAATTCAGAATTAAATACAACAAAATTATTTCCGTTACGGATGTTTTGTTTAAAGCCGCGCATGTTTGTTGCAATTGTTTGAAAACCATACTGCTCAGGCTTTACAATATTAATATTGCTATTAAAAGAAGGATTTAACCAGTTATCCACGCCACCTAAATAAAATATCAAACGATCGGTACCTAATGAATTACCACCTGCCAAACGGTTACACCAGGTTATCTGGCGATGTACCTTTTGATAATGCCTTGCATCAAAACCAGATGTAATTAAATTTCGGTTCTCATCATCTTTTATTTGCCAGTACTCGCCCCACACTTTAAAACGGAAACCGTTCATGATATTCAACATCACATTACGCGTATTATCAAAACAATATTCTAACCTTGCACCTGCCATGTGCTGGTATTGTGGTTTTAATGGTAAAGAAAAATCGCCGTTAGATAGTGGCACATATCTGTCGTTTCTGTACAATAAAGCGCCGCGAACGGAAGACACCGGACTGAAAGGATACTTTATTCTATACGTTACTGATTGGGTATTTACTTTAGCAAAAAAGTCAGAGATCAACTCCGGTGCAATAGCAACACGCGCAAATGTTTGCCTGTCTAAAATAACCTGATGGTCCCATTGCCGTTTGCGGCCTTCCCATGAAAGCATAAACTCGTTATCTAATGATGGATTTATCCTGAAGCCACCAACAATGCGTTGATCTTCGAACAGATCGCTGATTGCCACTTTGGTTAGAAAATTAAAACCGGGATTTAAATACAACGGAGATCCGCCACCGGCAAACAACTGGTAATTATTTGCAAGGAATGAATTATCAAACTGTGTGATAACATAATCGGTATAAAACGAAGTAAAATAATTTTTCTGGATCGGGAACCTAAACTGCTCGCTTGTTTTTTTAGTTGTGTCTTTTTTAATTGAGATATTATTGTTATCAGTTACGGTTGATGTTTTAGCAGTATTATTGGTTTTATCTCCTTCAAATTTATAATTATCAAAATCTATTCCATTATTTACAGGTTCCTCTTTTTTAGGGGGCGTTAACATTTGTGCCGGCTTTGGTTGAGAATTCTCCGAAATGTCAACCAACACAGGGCGCGCCGACATTTTTGCCCAGGTTGGAATAGGATCTTTTATATTTATTTCGTTTAATTTATTTATTGGTGTTACCAATAACATATTTTTTCCATTGGCATAAATCACCTCGCCAACATGCGTACCGTTATCATTAATGTGATGCTCTAAAATATTTCTGTCAAAATTTGTAATAGGTTTTGATTTAAAAAAATAACGGTAATGTTCAGTAGTATCTACAAACGAAATAGCACTATCAAACTCTGCAATATAACGGTTGTAAATTCCGTTCTTCTCGCTTAAGTAACAAATGTAATTATTGTTATATGCCTGCGGTTGAGTTTCATTTGTTTCAGGGGTGTTACTGACCCTAACCATGGCTTTGTTTGTGAAAGGATATTGCGCCATGAACAGGTCCATATTTTTATTTATTTTATAAAAATACTTTGCATCATCTGTTGCTTTAACCGTATCGTTAACACGATTACTTTCAAATACAATTTGTTTATTTCCCTTTATAAATACAGGATTATTATCATCCCAGATATCATTCGTTAATTGCTCAATGGCGCTTGTATTTAATGAAAAAACAAAAATATCGCTTTGGCCTTTTCCTTTTTTAACCGCACTAATAACAAGCCTTTTTCCATCGGGACTAAAAGAAAAACTGTTTACCTTTTCAAAACCCGGTAAATTACGCGTTACTTTTTCTCCTTTTTCAAGGTCAATAGATCGTATTACGAGCTGATCCTTTTTTTCGTAGATCATAAACACAATATCGCCATTTGGATGCCAGCCTAGTAAAGGATAATTGTAATCCGGCAACTGTTCTACTTTTGGATCGAACTTTAATAAACGTTTTTGTTTTTTCTCGCCAACTGTATTTAAATAAACCCGTAATTGATTTAATTCATTTCTTGCATAAATAACTTTTTTACCATCGGGACTAACTTTTAATTGATAATAATGACGGAAGGTTTTATATTTTTTCAGAACGCTGTTATTATTGATAGGTGATTTGCGAAGAGAATCTTTATTCATAAATAATCTTCTGTTATAAGCATCTGTAAAATCGTAAACCAAATTAGAAAGCGAAACACCAAGTACAAATAAAAATGCATTATCGGGACTGCGTGTAACCCTTGTCATATATAATAAATTTGGGATCACCGCTTCGCCATAAGAATCTACAATATAAGCCCAAAGCGAGTGTCCGGCCAGTACCGCTTCGTTACCTTCTAATTTATTGAATTTAGTTAAGTGATCATTCTTAATAGCATCGTAAGTATAATTATCGGTGTAAGAAGTTGTACCTTCTGAAATATAACTCACCAAACCTTTTGCATACCATGAAGGCAGATTTAGTAAAGTAGAATTACGCACCATTTCACGCGCGTTGCCACCATATAAAATTTGATTGATAAGAATTTGCGCGAGACCTGCTTTTATCTGTATATCCAATTCTGCATGAGAACCATTAAAGAACACAAACATTTTGTTGCCAATGATCTTGGTCATTCCGCCAATATTGGTTTGCTCTTCAGAACTCAGGCCAATGTTGCTTTGTTTAAAATCGTTTTGATTGTTATAAACGAGAATATTTATTTTCTCTTCGCTTTGGTAGTCTAATTTTTTTTCTAAAGCCGGAAGAATATTATTTACCGAAACGGAAACGTATTTAGAAATTTCGCCTCCACCCTGGTAAGAATAAATGCGGTAACGATCGTAGTCAAAATAGGTCCAGTTAAAATTTTGATATTGAATACGGTTCTTGCCAAAATCCATTTGGTGCCCATAATTAAACTGAGCTTTTGCGAAAACCGAAAAAAAGAGTAAAAAACAAAGTATATAGCGCTTCATCAAATTCATTGCATGCAGAACATTAAAGATACGTAATTTGTTTAATTTTATTGTGCAAAGAGGCTAATAAATTAACTTACTCTAACATTTTAAGATCGCCCACTGCACTGCCCGCTATGCCCTGAATGGAGCCGTAAAACTGGGTAGTATTTAACAGCACTTTATCGAGCTGTTTTTCCCGCTCTTTCCAGATCTTTTCCATTTGAATTTTTTCCTTTATAATTCCTTCGCGAAGAGCCAAAAAACCCTCGGCAACGGCGTCAACATGTTGCCTGAACTCATTGGAAGTAAGATAATTATATAAAAGTTGCATTTTTTCGCCCTTATTTTCCTGTGCAACTATTACATTGTAATTCTTTAAAATAGTATCCCTTAGAATATATGAAACTGCTTTTGCCTCAGAGAAACGGCAGATCCAAATTCCATCTTTAATGCCAAAATGCTCCATATCTTTTGGAAGCACCTCCGTTACAAGTATGGCAATATCTGCTTGCTGCGCACGCATGTCTTTCTTTAATTTCTCTATCCACTCGTTGGTAAAAGCCTTGGTACGCTTGCTTTCATAAATTATTTTACCGCAAACATCACCAACATTATTTTTTACGTGCTGTACACAATCAGCGCCCTTAATACCTTTTGCCACTTCTTCAATGGTATCAAAAGGAAAAGTAGCCCGTAATAATTCCTCCAAAGCCAATTCTAACACCTCACCCTGCAGTTGCATACTGCCCTGCTCTGCCTTGCGGCGCATTACTTCTACGAGTTCAGCCTGATCTGTTAATTTTTTTTCTAATTCTTTTATTTTTAAATCAGATCGCTCGCTTTCCATTTTCTTAACACGGTCTTCGATCTCTTTCTGGCGTACTAACATTTGTTTTTCAAGATCCAACTTCAGACTTTCTTCACGTTCTTTTATCTGCTTTTCTTTTTGCATTAACTCCAGCTCTTTTGCCTGGCTCGCCTTAAGCTTTTGATCTTTTTCTGTTAATTCTTTGTTAAGCATTTCCATTTGCAAAGCGGCTTCTGAAACGGCTTTCTTAATGGCTTCCCGTTCTAACTGGCTTTTGGCCAAGCGTAACTTATCTGCCAGAATTTGATCCTGATTCTCGGCTTGTGTTTTAAGAAGCTCCGTTTCCTTCGCCAATTGCGCTTTCTCGGCCTCTATCTTTTTCTGATCTTCATTAAACCGTTTAAGATATCTATCCTTTATCTCCTGCTCAAACTTTTGCGACAACGCGCTTTCTATCGGAAACTCGTGTTTACAATTTGGGCAGGTAATTGTTGAATTGTTGCTCATAACAAAGTATGGTTTTATGTAAATTTACGCTTTATAGTTTTTTAATTTGCTTGTTTTTATTAAAACATTAATAACATGAAGGAATTGATATTAGTGCGGCACGCGAAAAGTGATTGGGGAAACGAATCGCTGAAGGACATTGACAGGCATTTAAATGAAAGAGGTTATGAAGACGCTTACCTTTTAAGCAAATGGTACGAGAAAAATAAAACCTTGCCCGATCTTATTTTAGCGAGCGCTGCAACGCGTGCTTTAAATACCGCACTTATTTTTGCAAGAGCCTTAAACTTTAACATGGCTAACTTTGTTTTAGAAAAAGATGTTTATGAAAGCAAAGCAGCAACACTTTTATCAATTATAAAAAAACAGGCAGACACAAAAAAAACAATTATGCTTTTTGGCCATAACCCCGGCGTTACAGATTTTTTTAACGAATTAAGCAAAGATGTTTATTTAGATAATATACCCACTTGCGGCATTGTAAGCCTGAGTTTTGAAACAAATTCATGGAAAGGAATTTCTTCAGAAAATTCTAAGTTAAATTATCAGCAGTTTCCAAAAGAATATAAAAATTAAGTACTATAAAAAAGAATGGCAAAGAAACAAATTCCCTATATTAACCGTGAGATCAGCTGGCTATCGTTTAACGAACGTGTGCTGCAGGAAGCCGCCGATCCAACTACCCCGCTTATTGAACGTTTAAAATTTTTAGGCATCTTTAGTAACAACCGCGATGAGTTCTACCGCGTGCGTGTAGCAACAGTAAGGCGTTTAGCAAAACTCGGAAAAAAAGCTCTATCGATTTATGATGAAGACCCGAAAGACCTCTTAACACGCTTACAACGCAGGGTAATTGAGCAACAAATAAAATTTGAAACCATTTACCAGGAAATTTTAAGAGAGCTGGCGATTAATGATGTTTTTATTATTAACGAAAAACAATTAACACCAACGCAAGCCGCTTTTGTGAAAGAGTATTTTCGTGAAGAGATCGTTTCTACCTTGTTTCCGGTAATGATCGATGATACAAAACCTTTTCCCTTCTTAAAAGACAAAGCAAGTTATTTGTATTTGAAATTAGAATCGATCGTTAACAAACAAAAAAATAAATTTGCGATCATTGAAATTCCTTCAAAAATAATTTCGCGTTTTGTTGTGCTACCAAAACAAGGCAACAAACATTATATTATGTTGCTGGATGATGTGATCCGTTTTAATACCGATCAGATCTTTGACGTTTTTGGATTTAGAACGGTTGAATCCTACAACATAAAATTAACACGCGATGCCGAGCTGGACATGGATAATGACGTAAGTAAAAGCATGATCGAAAAAATTTCAAAAAGTGTTAAAGCCCGTAAACAAGGTTTACCTGTGCGTTTTGTATATGATGCCGCTATGCCAAATGATATGTTGCGTTACATCATGAAAAAATTAGGTATGGCAAAAAAGGACAACGCTATTCCTGGTGGACGTTATCATAATTTCAAAGATTTTATTGGTTTTCCTAAGTTAGGTGAGAAATCTTTGACCTATAATAATCCACCAAATCTTCAGCATAAATACCTGGTAAATAATCCGCTTTCTACATTGCGCGCAATAAAAACTCACGATATTCTATTGCACTATCCCTATCACACTTACAATCACATTATTGCTTTGTTGCGCGAAGCCTCTATCGATCCAACCGTTGAAACTATTAAAATAACTTTGTATCGCGTAGCTGATTCATCTAAAATTGCCAACGCATTAATTAATGCCGTTAAGAATGGCAAAAAAGTAACCGTACTTGTTGAATTGCAAGCGCGTTTTGATGAAGAGAATAATATTTACTGGGCCAACAAATTGCAGGAAGAAGGTGCAAAAGTAATTTACGGTGTGCCCGGATTAAAAGTGCACTCAAAATTATTTTTAATTACTACGCGCGAAGGTGGCAAAGAGGTACGATATGCCCACATTGGTACCGGTAATTTTAATGAAATAACCGCGCGTATTTATACCGATTTTTCTTTACTTACCTGCAATAAGCTAATAACAGAAGATCTTGCCAAGGTGTTTGATTTTTACGAGAACAATTTTAAAGTGCAGAATTTTAAAACACTGGTTGTGGCGCCCTTTTATATGCGAAAAGAATTTACGGACCTGATCCAAAAAGAAATTCAGAACGCTAAAAATAAAAAGCCGGCGGCGATAACTTTAAAAATGAATAGCCTTGTAGATAAAGAAATGATCGAAAAACTTTACGAAGCAAGTAAAGCAGGTGTTAAAATCACGCTCATTATTAGGGGAGCTTGCTCTTTGGTAACCGATTACGAAGGTTGGAGCGATAACATTAAAGCCTACAGCTTAGTAGATAAATATTTAGAGCACGCGCGTATTTTTATTTTTCATAACAATGGTAACGAAAAAATATTTTTATCGTCGGCGGATTGGATGAGCCGTAACCTTGATAGTCGTAGCGAAGTAGCGGTTCCTATTTTTGATGAAGATATTCGCAATCAATTAAAAGAGATCATTCGCATACAATTATCGGGTAATACAAAAGTGCGGATCATTGACAGGAAACAAGAGAACTTTTATAAGAAAGCAAAGCCGGGCGAGAAAAAAGTAAGGGTGCAGGATGAGATCTATACTTTTTTAAAGAGCGATGTAGAGAAATTTCTGAATATAGGTAAATCAAAAAAAATAATTTATAACTAATGGTTTTTGCAGCAATAGATATTGGAAGTAATGCCATGCGCTTACTGTTTTGCCGCGTTTATATTGTAGATGGTAAACCGCACTTTAATAAAGAAGAACTTTTCAGGATGCCGATTCGTTTGGGAGAAGATGTTTTTACAATAGGTAAAATATCGGATCAAAAAACCGAAAAATTAATTACGGCATTAAGAGGTTATTCAGAGCTAATTAAAGCCTATGGCGTTGAAAGTTATAGAGCAGTGGCTACCAGCGCCATGCGTGATGCCAGCAATGGCGCGCAAATTATTTCGCGTATTAAATCCGAGACAGGTTTAAATGTGGATATTATTGATGGCAAGAACGAAGCATCTTTGGTTTTCTCAAACCATATTGAAGAAATATTAAACCCGCGTTTTGCATACTTATATATTGACGTGGGTGGTGGAAGCACAGAACTTACTTTATACTTTAACAATAAAGTTGTGGCTGCTAAATCATTCAATATTGGCACGGTGAGGATGTTGCTTGACAAAGTTGATAAAAATGAATTTGAAGAAATGAAAGCCTGGTTAAAACGAAACACCGTTGGCATTCATCCTTTAAGCGCGATTGGCTCGGGCGGAAACATTAATAAGATCTTTAAAATGAGTGGTAAAAAAGAGACAAAACATTTAAGTTATGATAAACTAAAAGGTATTTATGAAATGCTTTGCTCTTACACATACCAGGAACGTATTGAACGCTTGGATCTAAAGCCTGATAGAGCCGATGTTATTGTACCTGCAGCAAAAATATTTTTAACTATTATGAAGAGTGCAGATATTGAAAAAGTTTACGTACCGCAAATCGGTCTATCAGATGGCCTGGTGCACGAGATGTATGAAAATCATAAAAAAGTAAAATAAATAATTTGTTCATTCACAATTTTATACTTTTTCTTTCTTTCGGTATTACCGATGCGGTAGATATTTTGCTTGTTGCCGTAATCTTGTACCTGGCTTACAATTTAGTAAAAGGCACATCGGCAGTAA
Organism: Chitinophaga pinensis; assembly: GCA_943369995.1. Taxonomy (GTDB): domain Bacteria; phylum Bacteroidota; class Bacteroidia; order B-17B0; family Aurantibacillaceae; genus Aurantibacillus. Next base: position 28,656 of record CALRPF020000006.1, on the reverse strand, counting down.
ATATATTTATTGGCTTAGCATTTATTTATTTCGCTTATATTATCATTAAAGCTTTTGATCTTAAATTGCTTTCATCTATCATAGGCAAGTTTGTAAATGTAGGTGTAATAGCAGTAATGATCGTGTTTCAGCAGGAGATACGGAAATTTTTATTGTACATAGGCTCTAACGAATTTTTGAGAAATAAGAACTGGAAAAATATATTTAAGCGTAATTTTTCAAATACCAATAATGGAGAAATACATTTAAATATTGATGCTGTTGTTGAAGCCTGCTTTAATATGAGCGAAACTAAAACAGGTGCTTTAATAATCATTGCCAGAAAATCGGATCTTAAGTTTTTTATCAATACCGGTGATGTTTTAGATGCTGGTTTAACCAGCCGGATGCTTGAGAATATCTTCTTTAAAAATTCGCCATTGCATGATGGCGCAGTGATTATAAAGGACAACCGCATTGTTGCCGCGCGCTGTGTTTTACCCGTAACAGATAAAGAGAATTTTCCGGCCAATTATGGCATGCGTCATCGCGCAGCCGTTGGTATTACTGAGAATACAGACGCATTGGCCATTTCGGTATCTGAACAAACGGGCGCTGTTTCGTTTACCATGCACAGTGAAATAACACCAAATATCAATCAACAAACTTTAACATTCCTGTTAGAAAAAAACCTTAAACAATTAAACTAAAAAATAGTAATTTCAAAAAAAATTAAAAATGAATATTTCAGAAGACAAAGCAGTATCAGTTAATTATTATTTAACTGCAAGTAAAAATAATCAACCCGAAGAATTAATAGAACAAACCTCAACCGAGCATCCATTTGTTTTTTTATTTGGATTTGGCGGTGTGTTACCCGATTTTGAAGCGAACTTAAACGGTAAAAAGAAAGGCGATAAATTTGATTTTCATATTGGATCAGAAAAAGCTTACGGTATATTTGAGAAAGATTATGTTGTAAAAATTGACAAAGCTGCTTTTGAAGTAGATGGTAAATTTGACGATGCGCGTATTAAAATAGGCGAAGATATTGAAATGAACGATGCAGAAGGAAACCGTTTGGTAGGTAAAGTTTTAGAAATAACCGAAGCGCATGTTGAGATGGATTTTAATCATCCTTTAGCAGGATTTGATCTTCATTTTATTGGCGAAGTGTTAGATGTAAGAGACGCTACACAGGAAGAACTTGACCACGGTCATATTCACGGGCCGGGTGGACATCATCATTAGGGAGTTACAAAAGAAAATTAGTAGCAGCAATCTTGATACGACACAATAATTTAATATTATTATTTATATTTTTAATCGAATCCGTCTTTTCTTGTAGCTGTCGTTTTGTTACAAATCTTGATAGCTATGAAGCTTACAAGCAAATAAAAAATGCTTTTGTTTGTAAAATAACAAAAAGAGAAGTTATTAATAATATTGAATTTTTAGATGCAGATGTTGTACGATCATTTAAGGGTCAACATGAAAAGACTATAAAAATTAAAAATATATCTTTCTCAGTTCAAGCTGTAGGATGTAAAAAAAGTTTTAATACTGGACAAGTTCTTTTATTGCTAAGTGGCAAGTATTCTGGTATTTATCATATTAACGCGTGTGATTTTTCTGAGAGCGACCAATACGAAGGCTTTCAAAATGATACTCTTTTTTTTAATCAGTTTAGCAATCCAAACGGTTATATTGATTTATCAATTGCTAAAGGACAATTAAAAAACGGAAAACAAGAAGGTTTATGGACGCTTAACAGCAGGTCAATTCGTAATTGCACTATTTCAGAAACCGGCAATTATAAAAAAGGTAATAAAGACGGTATTTGGAAGACATATTATTATAGCAATATCGCTAATTATATGATTGACTCATCCAACTACTTTAATAATTCACTGGAAGAAAAAAATGACGATTTTCTATGGCCAAACCTTTATTATAAACGTAACTTTATAATCGATTCATTATATTATTCGAAAGGAAAATTGACAGGGCCTGCTTATTATTTTTTTCCAAATGGCAGCTTACAAATTATATCAAATTATAAAAATGGCAAAACGGAAGGGGAAACTGTAGAATATACAAAAAAAGGCTTTATAAAATCTAAGACTTTTTATAAATCGAATAAAACAAAGCAATACATTGAATTTAGAGATTCTTGTATATTCAAAAAAAACAAAAAATCATTTAAAACTTTAATGGCTATTTATTCAAAAGATGGTAGTTATAAAGAAAAAGAAATAACTGTATTAAATGGGAAAGGTACTTTTTTTGAATATTATAATAATGGTAAAATAAAAACAAAAGCTTCTTTTAATAAAAAAGGCAGTTTAATTGGAGATTTTACCACATTTGATTCTTCCGGAAAAACTATCTTCATTAGACCTTTAGAAGACGATACAAGATTAATTGGCGACGAACTATGGAACTATTTTCCGGATTATGAAGATCGACATTAACTTATTCCCCCCTTTTACTCACAGACCCAAAATCGTATTTTAATTTTACGATGCGCATGGTTTTAGCGTTAGGATCACGAATAATGAATGAGTTTAATAAACCGTTATTTGAATCGGTGATATAACTTATTTCTTTTACCAATAATTCGCCTTTATAGTGTTTTTCGGTGTAAAGTTCTTTATTCTTATCATCATACTCATAAGTAATGGTCATATCCACCGTATTATTAGCGTTGCCTTTAAATTTTGCTTTTGCCAGGCGATTGCCATTGTATTCAAATTTGTGTTCCTGCATGATCCAGGAAGCAACGGTATAATTTTCAAAGATCTCTTTTTTTCTTCCAAGGCTATCGTAATTCGTAACCACTTCTTTGTAAGAACGGTTCTCGTTATTAATGTAAGTGCATTTTGTTTGTCCTGAAGAATATTTAACATACTGAAAACTGTCTTCACTTAACTGCACCTGGTTTCCTAAAATAAAAATAGATTTGTCCTTACTGTTATTCGTTTCTTTAAAACGTAATTCTTTTGTAAGATTGCCTACATTGTCGTAACGAAAATAACGGCTTTCGTAATAATTAAAACCATCATGATACCGTTTTAAAATTAAACGGTTGTTATTATAGAAATAAGAAGTACTTACCGTATCATAAACATAAAAATTAATTATTTGTGTTCCTCCATTGCTTACCCTTTTTCGCTTACGATAAACGGGCGGCGTTGTAATTTGTTTTTCGATGGTTTGAATGATGGTTGTAAAATAGTAGCGTGATAAATTTCCGTTTGTATCAAAATCGTAAGATTCAATTAAACTCTTATCAACCGCTACTTCAAAATCTTTTTTATCTAAAATATCAAAAGTAATACGCCTGATGTTCTTTGCTTTAATAACTTCAGGATTAAAGCGGTGTTGCTTTTCAAAAGCAGTTTCAGTTGTTGGTAACAAAACCTGCGCTTTTGCTAAAGAACAAAATAAAAAAAGTATGAAAAAATATCTATTCAAGTTGTAAGAGTGCCTCTTCTATCGTTTCAACCGGTTGCTTACAGCTTTGTTCTTCGCAAACATATATCATTGTTTTTTGCGGATCGAACCTACCTGTAAGCAAGGGCAAAGACGAGTCTTTAGCGCTAACTGCTAAAATCGCATTTGTTATGCCTTGTCCGTAAAGGGCAAGTAACTTTTCATTAACATTTTTACCAACAATGGCAATTTCTCTAAAAGGATAAAGCTGGTGAAGCGCCAAACAAGCCCAGTTGCTGTATCCCGGGCCATATTGCTTAATTTCTTTGGCAACGCAATTTAACATTTCGGTGGCCATTTTGGTCCATTCTTGCCTGCCGAAATGGTTGCCAAGGTAAAATAAATTAAGCGCCATTTGAGAGTTGGAGGCTGGAATAACATTATCGCTTACTTCAGAAGTTCGCGCCACCAATTGCGAAGAATTGTTGTTGGTGTAGTAAAAAAGAAAGCTCTTTTCGTTAGCAAATTGTTTTAATGTGATCTCGGTTAAGCTTTTCGATTTTATTAAATAATCCTCATCCTGTGTAATTAAATAAATGTTTTGCAATGCTTCAATGGTAAAAGCATAATCATCTAAAAAGGCATCGATCTTTGCTTTGCCATTTTTATATGTACGCAATAAAGTGCCATCTGCATTCGATAATTTATTTAAAATAAAATTAATAGAAGACAATGCGATTTCTTTATACTCTTCAATTCCAAAACTTAAATATGCTTTTGCGTAAGCCGAGCACATTAATGCGTTCCATGAGGTGATGGCTTTATCATCCAGCCCCGGCATAATGCGACTTTTTGATTCTTGCTTTAAAATTTCTTTACAGGCATTTATTTTTTCGTTTACCTGTTCTACCGTTAAATTAAATTTGGTTAATGTTTCGTGCAAGTTCTCGGCACGCATTAAAATAAAATTACCATGCTCCCAATAACCGGTATCGTTTATTTCATAATAACTCGCAAACACCTCATAATTATCACCTAAAAGATCTTTGAGGTCTAACTGATTCCACACATAATATTTCCCTTCCTCGCCGTCGCTATCGGCATCAAAAGCAGAATAAAAACAGCCTTCTTCGGTATACCAGTATTTTTGAACGAATGATAGGGTATCAATAGCAATTTCTTTATACAATTTATTTTTCGTGAGCGTATAAGCCTCGCAATAAAGAGAAACTAGTTGCGAGTTATCGTACAACATTTTTTCAAAATGCGGTACCTTCCATAAAACATCTGTGCTGTATCTTGCAAAACCGCCGTGCAGCTGGTCGTAAATGCCACCGTACGCCATTTTTGTCAAGGTAAGATCTACATGCTTTAATAATTCTGCATCTTTATTTAAAACTGCGTAACGCAATAAATACTGATAATTAGAAGGAAGTGGGAATTTTGGCGCTTTGTTTGGTCCACCGTGTTCATTATCCAAACCTGTTTTCCATTTATCAACGCTTGCTTTCAATAATTTTTTATCAATAAGCAGCTCGCTTTGTTTTTGAGTTGTAATTAATTCTGATTGATTAATGCCCTCGGTTAAATTTTGCGCATACTCAATGGCCTTCTCTTTATTTTCTTTATATAAATTTGAGAGACCTTTTAAAATATCCATCCATTTACTCTTATTAAAATAGGTGCCGCCATAAATTGGCCTGCCATCGGGCAAAGTAAAACAATTTAATGGCCAACCGCCATGCCCCGTCATTAACTGCACAGCCTGCATGTATAACATATCCACATCAGCACGCTCTTCCCTATCCACCTTAATATTAATAAAATGCTCATTCATTAATTTTGCCACTTCGGCATCTTCAAAACTTTCGTGCTCCATTACATGACACCAATGGCAAGCGCTGTAGCCAATACTAATTAAAACAGGCTTGTTTTCTTTTTTTGCTTTTTCGAAAGCGGCATCGGTAAAGGGTAACCAATTTACAGGATTGTAAGCATGTTGTAATAAGTATGGACTGCTTTCGTTTATTAAAGCATTAGGCGTTTTTTTGTTTTGTGTCATTTTATAAAGGTAACACAGCATTTTAAAACAAAAAAGCGCAGAACTGGTTGTCTGCGCTTTTTAAAGGTATTTAACCAAAAAATTAATTTTTTATCAATTTACTGTTTCCAGACATGGTTTCGTTTCTTACTTCTACAATATATAAGCCGCTTGCAAGCTCTTTAAGATCAACTTTGTAAGAAGTACCATTTATTTTATCAGAAACAACAACTTGTCCTAAACTGTTGTATATACTAACTTCTGCGCCAATAAGTGAAGTTGGTGATTGAATAACAATAAAATCAGAAGCTGGGTTTGGTAAAATAGAAATCTCCAGTTTTTGATTTACTTTTTCTTTTATACCAGTTGGAATTGACAGACAACTTGGTTGATTGCTTAAATTATAGAAATTTTTGATAGCTGCGTTTTGAGTTTTCATTTTGGCAATGTTCTTGTGGCCTGTTACGCTGCTACTATCAAATGTAGTAAGGATAGAAAATTCCATATCAATAACTTCGCCGGGTAAAAAAGTAAAAGGTCCGTTACCAATAATAGAACGTCTATCTCCGGCAATATTATTTTTTGAGTATTCGGTCCAACCGGTGTTTGTTTGCGGATTACCCGAAAATGCAAAAGGAGTTGCAGGTGAAGAATTCCCGAAAAGATAGCCGGTAGAATCTCCTTTTAAAGGTGATCCATCTTTCCAGAATGATTTCATATAATTATAATAATGCAATGCAACACCGGGATTAGTGGTTTGAGGTGGAAAAGGGCCTACATTATTACTGTAGTACATAAATTTATTGAATTTTGTATCTTCAAGAGGTTCGTCTATATTACCGTCGTTGTTATTGTCTAAGCCATCCATAGGATCTGCAAACGGGCCTTTAAGCATTTGGTAAGAAACAATTGGCGGATAATTGCCATACGAATATGCACTTGCATCATCAACGCCATCTGAATTATAAGCATAAGCAATATTTAAAGAAGGATCGCAACCAACATAATCATCCTGATCGTTACCAACACTTACATCACTCCAAATGCCAACCATGGTTTGATTATGCTGAAAAGACGAACGGTTAATGATATGGTAATTATAAAAAGTAGTATTATTTAACTCAGGATAAGCTGCTAGCAAAGCAGGACAATTGTATGCATAGGCCGACACCTGCATTTCTATGCCTAAAGGAGCGCCTTGTGTTTCGGTATGAACGGATTTCTTATCATTAACGATGTAAAAAATCATCTGGTCGCCTTTAATTTTTGGATAGTCGCCCTGATATGGATCATAAATACCATCACTATTCACATCCACAAATGGAGCAAGTTGGCTGGCATAACCTAAGCTTATATTGCCATTACCCGGCCAACTTAAAATATCTGCGGCGGGTGTAAATGTATTTGCAGTTACCGAGCCATTTGCATATGCAACCAAAAATTGATTAATGTCTGTTGCATTTACTTTCCAAACTTTATCAAAGCTGTTGGAAGTAGTATTGTCAATAGTTCCTGTTGCAACAGTTAATGGTCCGGGCCAAAAATCAACGCCGTTTTGCCTGTAGGTCATACCGGCAATTTTAAGCTGTCCGCCGCCATCAAGGCCGCCGATCCAAACCGAATTGGCAAAATTGCAATGCCTGCCCGAATTTTTCGGCACTTCGTATTGTGGCTGTCCAGTAGTAAGATTCCAGAACATATCATTACGGTTCATGATAAGTGCTTTTACGTTGTTAACATCAAGATACGCCTGAGTTTGACTGTTTAAGCCCGCAGCAAGGGCCATTAACATAATGAGTAGTTGTTTTTTCATATTACTGCGTTTTAGTACATCTAAGTTAGCTACATGAATTTTAAGATTTTTTTTAATCTGATATCTGGTTGCCAAAAAGCAATAAATGGTTTGGCTTTTAGCATATATGTTATTTTACAGAAGGCAAATATCATTTATTAAACACACAAATTCACCTTTGGTTTTTAAGCACTTAGAATTAATATTGCGTAATTTTACAATGTTATATCAAACTGATGAAAAAACTATATTGGATAATTGCGATTGGGCTTATAATTATTTTATCGGTAGTATTGGTAAAATACATGAAAGGGAATAAGCCGCTTGAAGTGTATACACAAAAAGCATCTACACGTACTATTACTGAATTGGTATCTGCAACGGGTAAGATACAGCCTGAAACAGAACTGAAACTAAGCAGCGATGTAAGTGGCGAGATAACTGAAATGATGGTAAAAGAAGGCGACCAGGTTAAAAAAGGCGATCTTTTATGCAGAATAAAACCCGATCTGTATGTGAGCGCGATTGATCGTGTAAACGCTAACGTAAATACAACCAAAGCTAATTTAAAAACGGCCATGGCGCAGTTGGAACAAGCGAAAGCAAGTTTGGCCAACAGTGAGGCCGTATATAATCGTAATAAAAAATTATTAGATCAAAATGCTATTTCGCAGCAGGAATTTGACAGTTATAAAGCGCAATACGAATCGGCCAAAGCAAACGTAATTGCGCTTGAAGCCGGTGTAAGTGCCAGCCAATACAATATTCAAAGTAGTGAGGCTACTTTAAAAGAAGCAAATACCAATTTAGATAAAACATATATCTATGCACCTGTTGACGGCACGGTTTCAAAATTAAGTGTTGAAAAAGGCGAGCGTGTAATGGGCGTAAGCGGTATGGCCAGTACAGAAATATTACGCCTGGCGAATTTGAACGAAATGGAAGTAAGTGTTGAAGTAAACGAGAATGATATTATTAAAGTACATAAAGGCGATACAGCTTTAATTGAAGTAGATGCTTATATGGATAAAAAATTTAAAGGCATCGTAACCGAAATTGCAAATTCATCAAATAGCACGGGCATCTCAGTGGATCAGGTAACTAACTTTGTTGTAAAAATAAGATTATTAAGAGAGTCATATCAATTTTTATTATCTGAAACTAATCTTATTCCTTTCAGGCCGGGCATGAGCGCCAGTGTAGATATTCAAACACGTAAAGTAGTAAATGTAATTTCTATCCCTATTCAAGCGGTTACAACAAGAAATCCGGATTCATTGGACGTTTCAAAAAATGATGAGTTTGATGATCGCGAGGTAAAAGTGAAGAACGATAACGAAGATAAAGATGTAAAAAAGGAAGAAGTAAAATTAAAAGAATATGTTTTTATTGTGCATAGCGATGGAAACGCTAAACAGGTTGAAGTAAAAACGGGAATACAGGATAATGATTTTATTGAGATAAGCTCCGGCCTCACAACAGGTCAGGAAGTAATATGTGGCCCATACAGTGCTGTCTCCAAAAGCCTGAAAGAAGGTTCTAAAATAAAGAAAGTAAAGAAAGAAGATCTTTATAAAGCGGAAAAATAGTTGGCTTTTATTTTAAATATAGAAACATCTACAACGGTTTGCTCCGTGTCGCTTAGTAAGCACGGAAATCTTATTTCTTTTAGGGAAATAAATAACGGTTACACACATGCCGAAAATTTACACGTGTTTATTGAAGAAGTAATAAAAGAGGCTTCCATTACTTTAAAAGACCTTAATGCTATTGCCATAAGCAAAGGTCCGGGTTCATATACGGGCTTACGAATTGGTGTAAGTGCGGCAAAAGGTTTGGCTTATAGCTTAAACATACCTTTAATAGCGCTTGATACTTTGGAAATAATGACGAACCGCGCTTTGGTAAAAGAAAGCTCTGCCTTGTATTGCCCAATGATAGATGCCCGCAGAATGGAAGTATACACAGCGGTTTACGATAAAGAATTGAAACAATTAAAAGCTACAGAAGCACTAATTGTAGATGAAAATTCAATTGCACAGTTTTTTGCTTACGATAAAATTTATTTTTTTGGAGACGGTATGGAAAAATGTAAAACCGTATTGAGCTCCTTTAAAAATGCCGAATTTATTGAAAACGTTTTACCGAGCGCAAAAGCGATGTGTGATCTTGCGTACAAAAAATTTACAGCTAAAAGCTTTGAAGATGTAGCTTATTTTGAGCCTTTTTATTTAAAAGACTTTTTGATACTTACTAAGAAGAGTTAATTTTTCAAATAAATTTTTGCTTTTTCAGAATAGAATTCCCCTTCATCGGCAATTACTTTAAACTTATTGATCGCTTTTTCTTTTTCGCCGCTATCATATAAAGTAAGCGCATTATAAAACATAGCTTCCTGTAAAAAAGCGTTATTTTGATCAACAATGCATTTTTCTAAAAGCTCAATAGCTTTTTCGTAATTCTTCTTATAATAATAACTCATCCCCAAATAAAAATTGCAGTTAATGTCGTTATCATTATATCCTGAAATAACGTTTAAAGAATAAATACTTTGTCCGTAATTACCTTTTTTAAAAGCCAGCAAAGCGTCGGCAAATTCTTCGTGCAAAAAATAATCGGCGCCTTGCTTTACCTTTACCCTGCCGTTCTTACCAAGATCTTCTTTATTGGCATAAGCGACAGATAAGGCACCTTTAAGAGGAAGTTTTACATATCGGTCCTTTTTAAAGTACAACAATGTATAATTGGTTACTTTAAGATCGTGAATATAAACAACGGGTGCATTAATAATGTGTTTGATTTTTGATTCGCTCATTTTCTTATCGAGCATTGCCGAAACATCAAGCGGCTTTGAGGGGATCATGACTACAGAATCACTCGCATTATAATAAGCATTTCCATTTTTATCGTTTACATGATCAACATCAGAATTAGGCTTAATAAAGCTTTCTTTAACAACTTTAATAGTATCTATTTCAATTGCCGCTTGTTGAACATATTTAACTACCGGCAAAGTATCATTTAAAATTTTGTTTGAAAAGTTGGAGGAATAAAGAACAGGCTTATTATCGATCATAAAAAAAACGGATACACCAATAAATACACCAATGATTAAGCTAATGAATCCAAAATAAATACCGTTATTATAAGAAAAGCTACGATCTTTTACTTTTTTGCTTAGCTCATTAAGATCGGTTTCGCTCACAGGCACTTGTTCAAACCCAACACTTGCAAGGTAATCCAGATCATCCATATTGTGTTTATTATCCGGCATTTCTTTTGTTTTTAATTTTTTCTTCAATTAATAATTTCAAATTTCGTTTCCCGTTTTGGATATAGCTTTTTACTTCGTTCAATGAGAATTTTGTTTTATCGCAAATTTCCTGGTAACTCTGGTTCTTTAAATAAAAAAGATCAACACATATTCTTTGATTTTCTTTTAACTCGGGCAAACATGTTTGCAGGTGATCCATCATCAGATCATCATTTATTAAAGCGATTTTTTCCTCTTCATTTAAAACAGGCTCTGTTACTTCAAACTCCAGATATTTTTCAGGCAAACGGTATTTATTTTTATTCTTTCTTATTTCGCTGATGCAATAATTTCTTACCACAAAACTTAACCAGCCTTTAAAATTCTTTACTTCTGTTCTTTTAAGTTCGGTAATTAATTTTTCAAAGATCTGCATTACGGCATCTTTGGCCACATCTTTATCTTTAAAATAAAACAAACAAACGCCAAAAACCGTTTTTACATGTTTTTCAAAAAGCTGGCCCACTAATTCTTTATTGCCTGTATTATAATAATTCAGGGCAAGTTCCTCATCAGTGGCAAAGTCTCTTTTTTTAAATAACCACATAAAATCCGTTTCTCTCTATTTAGACGCTATTAATTTAATATTCCATAAAAATAAATTAATTATGGAATATATCGCCTTTTCCGTCTTATTATCAGAAACCGGTTCAAATTAATATAAACCCGGTGAAGCAGATGCAAGATCGCTTCACCACAAATTAAAAACAGAAATTATGAAAACTTTAAACCTTAAAACAGCCTTTATTTGCCTGCTATTTGTAGCATTTGGGCTAAACAGCAACGCACAGGGATATGGCGAGATACGTGGTATTATTAAAAGTACCGACCTTGAGCCGGTGCCATTTGCAACCGTAAAAATCTTACAAGGCAAAATACTAATTGGCGGTACGCAAACCGATATTGAAGGAAAGTATAAATACAAACCTTTAGATCCGGGTACTTATGATATTGTAATTATGGACCCCGGTCATCAAACCCAACCGGTAAATAAAATAAAGGTAGTGCCAAATGAAGCAACTTATGTGGATGTAAAATTAACTGCAAATGTAATTGGCGACGTGATAGTTACCGCCAAGCCATATGATTATACACATTCGGGAGTAGATAACAATATGTATAGTATGAAAAGTGTTGATGCAACGGAGTTAATGCAAATGGCGGGCAGCTCAAGAGGAGAGATAAAAGGCGCTTTAACAAGTATGACCTCTGATGTTATAGAAACCAACGGTGAATTGCACTTTAGAGGAACGCGTGGCGATGCAACAGGTTATTTTATTGACGGTGTAAGAACATTGGGAGGCAGCACCGTACCGGGAATGTGCATTGAGAACCTGACAGTTTTTAGTGGTGGCGTACCTGCCATGTATGGCGATGTAATGGGTGGCGTAGTAATTATTACAACCAAAAGTTACTTTAGCGGCATACGTGCAAAAAATATGAGAAACATTGCTTATCAGGAAAAAATTGCCGAGAAAAAGAGAATTGAAAAAGCGCAGAAAGATGAAGAGAAGCGCTTAAAAGAAATTGAAGAGGAAAAATTAAAAGAGAAAGTGAATTAAAATTTAAATCATATTAAAAAAAATAAAAGAGTGCACACAATAGGGCACTCTTTTTTATTCGTATAAAAAGCTTAGAAGCTCCTTACAAATATTACTCTCAGAATCTTTGCGTTTTACATTGCTGCGATAAGGAACTTTAAAATAAGGCCTGTTTTGGTTAACATCAATATAATACGCCGTGTACTTATTGGCAAACTCTTGTTCTTTTAAGTAACCGTCATAATCGTAATTTTCGTACACATACAAAACTCTGTTATACTTATTTTGTTTGAACCAAGAATAAAATTCAGGAGCATAAATAATAAAATTTTTCCTAAACTTTGGTGAAATCTCTTTGTTATCAAAATCTTGCTTTGAACTTAGCTTTGATTTTTTGCAAACATCAATATCATCCCTGTTAAATAAAGTAAAAAGAGCATTGATGATTTTTTCCGCCTCATTAAGTTCCTTAGGTCTACTAGCTAGTAATTCATTAAAAATTTGAAGTTTCACCTTATTAGAATCAATTAATAGCTCCCGTTTTATATCCGTATTGTATTTTTTGCGTTTAATTGCTTGGTAATAATTCATATCGTCTCCGGTATAATTGATTAAATTATCGTATAGAATAAATGTTTTTCCACTTATGATATTTGGTCTGTTCTTTGATAAAATGTCATTGGCTATATCTGTATATAATCCATTCTTTTTTTGATATTTTTCTAAATATTTCTTCGTGCTGTCTATCAGATCAATAGAATAATAATATAAGGCTTTACTAAAATTAGCTTCGTTTAATCCCTGGTCAATTGCACGATCAGCGAAATATAAGAATGCCTCGCCATAGGTATTGAACGGCTTATTATTTGATGTAAAAAACCGATGATCTTTTAAATCAACGTATTGAGAATAATTGTAGAGGCAATAATCCGGTTTATATAAAACACTCTTATTATAATCATAAATTTTTGGATCAGAAATATTTTCGGCCAAAAAACCCTTATCCCTAAGCTTGCTATCCTTATAAATATTTCGACGAATTGATTCAACCAAGTAGTATAAGTTCTTTACGTTTCTTTCATCATATAAATAATCAATAAAAGCCATATAGGCTAATGATTTATAATTACATTTTTCTAAAGCAATTTTCTTATTTTCTTCAATAGCTATCTTTTTTAATTTACAGAAGTAAATTGAATCATAAAAAAAGTGTTTATATTTTATTTCAGTCTTTGCGGAAATATTAATACTATCAACCGGCAATTTTGAGACTTTCATTCCCTTTTTTTTATTTTTGCTGATTGATGTGGTATCAATCATGTATAAATACGAAACACCATATTTATCAATCGCTCCGGTAAACTCATATGCTTTGAGACAGGCTATTGGTGTCTTTTCCAAGCCTAACCTGCTCATACATTTTTCGGCAAATGATTCTGCTTGTCTTTCAAACTTGCGTGTAAGATTAGAAAAATCGTATTCAATACGCATATAATCACTTAAGGTTGTGTAATCTGCGTTTTCACCCTGCAGAAATTTATTCTCAGAAATTTCGTGACTGTACAAATAATGCGAATAAACGTGCGCTATAAGGTGAGCCAAGGATGCTTCGTCCCTCATATCGCTAATCATACCAATGCTGATATACATATTTCCAAAACGGTTTATATACGCATCATTACTGAAAGATCTTTCAATAAAAATATCGACATTCTTTTTTTCTTTACTTTCAGGGATAATAGAGTCAAATATTTTTTTCAAATATTTGACTACATCCCAATCCAAATAAACTTTATTACCATCAAATTTATATTGCTCACCATAAATATAAGTAGCAATATATTTTTCCGCTGCAGCGTTATTTCCCTTTGGATCCTGGTCTTTTACAAATTCTTTATGAGCCAATTCTGGCTTAAAATTATAAACAGGATTAAAGTACTCGGGAAACTGGTATTGCTTTTGGGAAATAAACTGGAGGCTGCAAAAAAATAAAAATAATATTACAACTATACGCATAAACTAAAACTTAATAAGTTCCTCGTACAGCTCTTTTACCGGTAAACCCATTACGTTATAAAAACTACCATCAATTTTATCTATTCCAATATACCCTATCCAATCCTGAACGCCGTAGCCGCCGGCTTTGTCATAAGGACTAAAATTTGTAAGATAATATTCTATCTCATCTGCTTTTAATTTTTTAAAATATACTTTACTTACATCGTAAAAAGTAGTCTGCTTGTTTGCACTTTTTAAACAAACAGCAGTAAATACTTCGTGCATTTTTCCGCTCAAAGTCTCAAGCATTTTTTTTCCTTCAGCAAAATTCTCAGGCTTATTAAATACCTTCCCTTCGCACCAAACAACGGTATCGGCAGTAATCAATAATTCATCTTCTTTTAATTCTTCTTCATAAGCATCGGCTTTTAACTCTGCCAAATAAATAGGAATTTCTTGCGCCTGCAGATCCTTGGGCCAGATGGTTTCATCTACTTTTACAGGCTGGTTACGGAATTCAAAACCAAGGCTTTTTAAAAGCTCTTGCCTACGTGGTGAAGCAGAGCCTAAAATTACTTTGTAGGGAAATTCTTTTAAAGTAGTTTCTACTGTATTCATATGTTAATTATAATAAAAAATAAAACTGTATGCCAAACCCATTAGCATAATAAATTTAAGTAATAAGCTGGCATTCTTGAAGTGCCTGGATTCTTTTGCTTTTAATGTTATTAGTGCTAAAATTATCAATGGAATAATTAAAGCAACCATTATGTAAACATTATTCTGGTTAATAATGATCCTGTAAAATTTAAAAGTGTTATAAATAACAAATGATAAAAGTATGACCGAAATAACAATTAAAAAGAAGACATTTAACTTACTGGCCGGAATGCCCCATACTATGGGCATTGTACGACCGCCGGTAGCTTCATCACCTTTATAATCTTCCATGTCTTTTATTATTTCGCGGGCAAGACTCGTAATAAAGGCAAACAAAGAATAAATAAAAGTGATCTTAAAACAAGACAGCACAACATCTTTATGTATAGATGCAAAACCAGGGTGGATCTTTTGCATTAAACCCATTTCATACACAAAAGGCATAAAAGCAACTGAGGCAGTTAAAATAGAAACAACTAAATTACCAACCAATAATTGCTTTTTAAAATGTGTACTGTAAAACCACAACAATGTTGCTGCTACGATATGAAAAATTGCCAAACGCAGGTAACCTGTTTTTAAAGCCGCATACATGCCAATTACAATACCTAAAAAAGTAAATGTAATGTGTAAGATAATCGCTAAACGGCGTTTAATGATCTTCCCAACCACAACGGTATCAGGGTGATTGATAAGGTCGGTCTTCATATCAAAATAATCGTTAATGATATAACCAGCGGCAGCAATAAAAACTGTACTTAACACTACCAGATAAAATAAAGCATCATTCAATTCTAAAAGAATACCACTTTGATTTAAAACTTTTTGAAGAATAAAATAGCGCAATAAAATTTGCGTTAAAGCAATCATGATAAGATTTTCTATCCTGATAAGCTTTAAAAAAGCAAAAATTTTATTATTTAAAAGTTTATTCAAATTACCACTTTACGATTTCCCATTTGCTTTGCACACGCAGTACTTGTTCAATAACGTCCCTCACACAACCCTCACCACCATTTTTATCAGATACGTACTGGCAAATTGCTTTAATATCCTGCACCGCATCTTTCGGACAAACGGCCACGCCTACCCTGCTCATTATTTCGTGATCCGGCAGATCGTCTCCCATAAATAAAACCTCTTCATCGGTTAAATTATTTAATTTTAAATATTCCAAATAACATGTCAGTTTATCATGCTGATTAATAAAAACATCTGTAACACCTGTTTTAAGCAACATGTTTTTTACAGCCACGTTATTTCCCCCGCTTATAATAGCAATACGATACTTTTTTGAAACAGCCAAATGAATTGCATAACCATCTTTTGAATTCATGTTACGCACTACTTCACCGCTTTCCATTACCAACACTTTGCCATCGGTCATTACGCCATCCACATCAAAAATGAAGGTTGTTATTTTATTTAGTTTCTGTTTAAAGTTAAGCATGTTTTTTAATTTGTTGTTTTACTATGAGGTTACTCATTTGTTTATAGATCTTTTTAAGATCAGTATTAGCTGAGAGTAATTTTAAATGTTTTTTCATTACCGTTTCGTCCTTACGTTTTGCGGGCCCAGTCTGTGCATCGCGCGCATCTAGTTTATCCAGTTTTAAAACGGTTTGTTTTATTAAAGGTAATAATAGTTTTGTTTTTTTATTTTCAGGAACAATATCACCCGCCGCAACGTATAACGCATTGGTAAAATTATTTACCAGTACTGCGGCTAAATGCAGTTTTAAACGTGCTTTATAATTTAAATTATTTACATTACTACTGAACTGCTTTGCAAATAAAATAAGTTTGTTCTTAACTGCTACACTTTTTGCTTCAATAATAATTGGCGTTTCTTTCCAGTTTATTTCGTCTTGTTTGGAAAATGTTTGCAAAGGATAGAAAACGGCACTATTCTCATAATCTCCCAATGCATCTGTTTTTAAACTACCAGACGTGTGAACAATAATAGCGTTTGGGTTTTTTGGACTTATTTTTTTGGCGGTTGCAGAAATAAATCTATCTCCAACACAAACAAAATAATATTGAGCATCGGTAACTATGTTATTTAAATTTGCAGCTGTATGGCATTTTAACTTTGTTTTAAAATCACTTAATAAATTGTTTGGCTTATGATTATAAACAAACAAATCGTATTTTTTTTGCGAAGAAAAAAGTTTAGCTAAATGCCAGGCTACGTTGCCGCAACCTATTATTACGATTTTATGGCTGGCCCGTTCTTGCATCTTTATTAAGACTGTACTTTGAATTTACGAATTCTTTCGATAACTGCAATACCCGTACCAAAGGCCATAATCAAGCAGCCCAGCCACAATACGTTAATGTAAGGAAATACAAAAGCTTTCATAACTATAAAATCTTTGTTGTTTGAAAGCTTCTCGCTCATCGTTATTTCTATGGTGCCATCATCGGGATTGATCTTCCAAAAAACCAGCTTTAATCCCAATTCGTCAACAACATCTTCCTGCGGAATAACTACATTTTTTTTTATAATGAACTTTGGATATGCATAAAAGGTTTTTTCATCAGTTGTTTTACATTTTAAAACAGCTGTTACTTCTAAAAGAGAATCGTTTTTTTCGTATTGTGATTTCGTTAAATTGCTGCGTAACGAATCAATAATTACCAAAGCGTTGCTTGCAAAAATAGTATCTCCCACATGGCCCACATAATTTTTAGCTTCACCAAACGCATTTTTCTTTTTTGTGGTAGTATCAATATTCATATCGGCAGCAGTGATATGTGTATAGATATCGCGGTCTAAAAAATGTTTCGTATCAGGCTCAGCCGATGACTGACCCATACGTGGATTATTTTGTATGTGAGGCACTAACGTAAATTCAAACTCAGGTTTTTTATTTTTATTAATTTTAAAATAATCTACTGTATAATAAATATTTATTCCTTCTCTTTTTTTGCCCCGGTAACTAACAAGGTACGGGCCCATCTGTAAAGTATCTCCTTGGGTTAACAAAATGCTTTCACGATCATCAAAATCTTTTCCAAGTGCGGCCAATTTTTTATCGGCCATGTTTTTTGCCAGCGTCACCTTTTTAGAAGTGGAGATCAAAGCGCCAATTAACACCATTGCAAAACCAATATGCGCAATGGCTGCACCACTCTTTGAGATCTTTCCTTTTAAGACCATCATATAATAATCCAGGTTAGCGAAAACCGCAAACAAACCAGTTACAAACAAGGCAGAATATCCGACAAGATCCCAGGTATCAACACCTTTGGTTTCTGACTTAGTTAAAAAATAAAGCGGAACACTACAGGCTAATCCAAATAATAAAGCCAATACAAAACTATAAGAGATGCGTTTAAAGAATTTTTTAGGGTCGGTTTTTTTGTATTTCAAAAATTGGGAAGCACCGATCAATAACATAATTAAAATTGCAAATGGCATCATCCAGCTATTGTAGATCGCCACTTTTGGGGGCGCAAACTCAGTGCCGAATAATTTATTTATAACAGGAATAGATGTAAAATAAGTAATGATCAATCCTGATAATAAAAATACAAGTGAGCCTAAGAACATCCAGAATTCGCGCGAGTATAGTTCTTCTTCATCTTTTTCTTTAGGAAAATATTTATAATACGAAATAAAAGTAATGACACCCGAACCACCAAGCCAAACCATTAATAAAATTCGTTTGTAACCATAAAGCATTCCGAAAAATAAAATCAATAAAGAAGCCATGATGTAAGAAACCCTGAACAATTTATCGTTGATCAATAACATAACGGTTATAAAAATAAATGTGAGCACATACAACACCAATTGGCCAGTCATGCCCAGGTCTGTAAAGGCATGTACAGAGGCATTTCCGAGCACACCGCTTCTTGTTAAGAATGTAGAATACAATACGAGTAGAAAACTTCCTATTGCTAAAAAATGTGTAGTAAATAAAGAGCCGCCTTTATTTTTATTGATGATCATGGTGTGGCCAGCTGCAACAACTACAAGCCAAGGCACCAATGAGGAATTCTCAACCGGATCCCAAGCCCAGAAACCGCCAAAACTTAATGCTTCGTAAGCCCAGGCACCACCCATTAAAATACCAATACCTAAAATTAAAATGCAAAAGTAAGTCCACGGTAAGGCAATTTTTTGCCACTCGTTATATTTTTTATTCCATAAAGCGCCAATTGAAAAAGCAAAAGGAATTAATGTAGAAGCAAAACCTAAAAACAAAGTTGGTGGATGAATGGTCATCCAGTAATTCATTAGCAAAGGATTTAAACCTTTACCGTCTAATTTAGCAGGAACCATTCCAGCTTTTTGAAGAAAAGGTAAGTTACTAAAATCAGAATGATCTCTTAATAATAAAAAAGGATTGCTTCCTATTTTGTAATCGAAAACATAAACACCCAATAACATACTTGCTAAAAAAACCTGCACCAAAGCAAACACAGTCATAACAGGAATTTCCCATTCGCCGGTTTTTAACTGACGTTTTAAAAGCATGCCAAGAAAGATGTTCCAAAAGGTCCAGAGCAAAAAGCTTCCTTCCTGGCCTTCCCAAAAACAAGACAAGATATATTTCATATCCATGCTTGTGTTACTGTGCTGGTAAACGTACTGGTATTCGAAATAATGATTTAGCAACATCCAGAACATAGTGCCAATAATGCCAATTACTGAAAGGCCATGAATATTAAACGCAACACGTGCGAGCTTAATAAAAGAAATATTTTTTGAAGCAAGATAATAGGAGAAAAAAGAAAGAAGCGCGCCTACAAAAGATAAAACAACAAATGCATTGCCAAGGTTACCTGCCCATAATCTTTCACTTATATATTGCACATTGTTCATAGATCGGGTTCTAGTTTACCTGTGCTTTGCCATCGTTATATTTGCTTGGACATTTCATTAAAATATCGTTGGCGTGAAATTCGTTACCTTCTATTTTTCCAATTAAAACGATCTGTTCGCTTTTTTCAAAATCCTGTGGTTTACTTTTGTGAAGCACCACCTGTTTGCTAATCCCTTTATTATCGATCAGCGTAAACATAAATTGATCTGCATTTACTTTTGGATCATAAATTTGCGGTTGATTTTTATCCAGTTTTCCAACCACATGATATTCTTTTTCGGGATTAGAGATCGCTTCTGTAAAATCAGCATATGTACTTGTATTTTTTAACGATACAAATATGACACCAATTGCAACTGCAATAACAATAATACCAACGATGTGTAATTTTTTCATTTTTATTTATTATTAATTTGTTTTTCGAGCTTGTTTATTTTGCGCTCAAGCATAATTAAAAAAATAACCAACGCAACAAATATCATTCCTATAACAGTTATCACAATATAAATTTTCCCTTCACTACGAAATGTATCTGCCATGGCAGGGGCAGCAATTGTTTCCTGCGCGGAAGAAAAAAATGCAGCTAATAAAAACACCAGGCTTAAAATTTTTTTAATCATTTAATTTATTTTTAATAAAACTAATTCTGTTTTTAAGATCAAATAGCCAGTAACTAAAAAAGACCCAACCTAAAACTGCAGGATAAAATACCATGCGCATGTTATTGTCCATATCGTATTTTGCAAATGCAGGATTGCCGCCGTTACCCGGGTGCAAGGAATCTGTCAATCTTGGCAACACCATTATAAAAACATTCATCATCACAAAAGCAAACACATTGTAAACAGCCGAAATTCTGGCGCGTTTCATTTCATCATCAACCGAAAAACGTAAAATAAAATAGGCGAGATAAATTAAGATACTAATGGCTACGCCATTTAATTTCGGGTCTTGAAATGTCCACCAGGTGCCCCAGGTATATTTTGCCCAGATAGAGCCTGTGGTTAAACCGGGAATACTGAAGAAAAAACCAACTATTGCCGCATTGTATGCTTTTGAATCGTTGGTTAAATTATTTTTTGTGAGGGTAAGCAAACTTTGAATTAATGAAACAGTCATCATAAATAACATGGCAAACCAAATAGGCACATGGTAATACACATTGCGAATGGTTTCATTCAAAATATCCAATCGTGGTACCGGATTTAATAAACCCCAAACAAGGGTGTATGAAATTAAAATTACTGAAAGTATTTTGTACCAGTTTTTCATTTATCAGTTGATAGATCTTAGTCGGTAGAATTTAGTCGGGGAAATCGTTTTAAAGACTTGCGACTAGTGACTAACGACTATATTCTATTCAAAGAATTTAATCGCGCCAAAGATACGGAAATAATAGAAAAGAAAGGGCAATGGTTAAAACATTTAAGGCCACTAAAATGCCAATAAAATTTAAACCCACCCCGGCCCATTCAATACCATCTACCGCCTGCTTGCTAATACGGATAACCACCAAAATAAGGGGCATTAAAACAGGAAAACTTAAGATACTCATAATGGCAAAATTGCCGTTTGCCTTACTGGCAATAGCGCTCATTAGGCTTAAAATGGCAGCTAAGCCGGTAGAGGCAAGTGTTAAAACAAGTAAAAATAAGCTCAGGTTCTCTACTTCGTTTTTAATAAAAAAGCCATAAAAAAAGAAGGTAATAAAGCTTAAGGCCAGCATAAAAACCATGTTGTAAATGGTTTTTGCAACAATAAAATGAGTTGGAGAATAGTGCAAATAATTATAAAGTGCTTGTCCGCCGGTTTCTTTTAGAAAGCTTTTTCCGCTAATGGTTACCGAGGTAAATAAAGTAATAATCCAGAATAGAGCATTCCAGGTGGGTTTATCTAAATGTCCTTTAAAACATAATGCACTCACAAAAATAGTTCCAACAACATAAACCACTACTCCGCCAATTGTAGATTTTTGACGAAACTCTAACAACAGCTCCTTTTTTATGAGTGATAAGATCATTGATATGCTTTTAGATCTTTACCGATATCTCTTCTGAAATATTTTCCTTCGTAATTTATAATGCCTGCGGTTGCAAAGCTTTTATTTACCGCTTCGTCAATTGTTTTTCCAAAAGAAGTAATAGCAAAAACACGGCCACCGTTGGTTAAAACTTTATCACCATCTAATTTTGTTCCTGAATGAAAAATGTGTGATTCAAATACGCCATCAAGTCCATCAACTTCCTTTCCTTTTTCAAAATCGCCGGGATAACCGCCACTCACCATCACTACAGTTGTAGCAATTTCTGAAATGGTTTCGTACTTTTTTTCATGAAGCGTTTGCGTAGCAACTCCGTGTAACAATTCAATAAAATCACTTTTAATTCTTGGAATAACTACTTCTGTTTCGGGATCGCCCATACGGCAATTGTATTCGATCACAGAGGGTTCGCCATCGCAATTCATTAATCCAATAAAAATAAATCCACGGTAATCAATGCCATCTTTATTTAAGCCGGCAATGGTTGGCTTCACTATTTTTTCTTCTACTTTTTTAATAAAACTTTCATCGGCAAACGGCACCGGGCTCACAGCACCCATTCCACCGGTATTTAAACCGGTATCGCCCTCGCCAATACGTTTATAATCTTTGGCGGCTGGTAATATTTTATAAGACTTACCATCGGTTAAAACAAAAACCGAAAGCTCTATTCCTTTTAAAAACTCTTCAATTACAACACGTTCACTGGCTGCGCCAAACTTTGCATCTACGAGCATGTTCTTTAATTCTTCTTTTGCTTCTTTAATATCATCAATAATTAAAACGCCTTTGCCTGCGGCCAATCCATCGGCTTTAAGAACAAATGGCGGTTTTAATGTTTCTAAAAAATCGCAACCTTCTTTTAAATTATCTTTTGTGAATGTTGCGTAGCGAGCTGTTGGCACGCCATGCTTAAACATAAATTGTTTACTAAAATCTTTACTACCTTCTAACTGCGCACCATCTTTTTTTGGTCCAATAACAGGTATATCTTTTAGCACTTCGTCATTTAAAAAATAATCGTGGATACCTTTTACCAATGGATCTTCGGGCCCAACTAATACAAGATTGATATCTTTTTCCCAAACTAAATTTTTAATGGCTTCAAAATCGTTAACGGCAATATTTACATTGGTGCCACAATTGGCCGTGCCAGCATTACCAGGGGCAATGTATAAATTTTGTAATTGTTTACTTTGAGCAATTTTCCATGCAAATGCATGTTCGCGTCCACCTGATCCTAAAATTAAAACGTTCATAATTAATAAAGTGTAAAAATAAAAAATCCCGACGGTTTATCGGGATTAAAAAAACTTTTTACGGTGAAATACTTTGTTTCCTCTAACTCTTTTTCGGGCCCTGTCTGAGTTTTGTTTGGCTAAAATATTATGTCTTTGTACCTTTCCTTTGGTACGGTATCTTGAGAATAATGACCTTGAATCTCTACTGCTATATGATCCTGGGTGTGTATGACGCATAGACCATACGTAGTTCTTTTTACCTCCCTTACGGCCTCCGCCTCGTGCAAAATTATCTGCATTTCCGCGGCTTTTGCCTTTAAACATGCCACTGCTTGCCCTTTTTTGATTTCTATGCTCACGTCGGCGACCGCCACTTTGAGCCATAAAGTCACTTGAAATTAAAATTCCGCATAACAAGAAAAATATGAAAACAGACCTTTTCAACTAATGATTTACAATAATAGTGAAAAAAACCTCTATTTTAACAGAAATATGCCTTTTTCACGTATATTTAACATAAAGATTTAAACAGCAAAAGCTGAATTTATCCCTTAAAAATCTCCAACTACCGTGCCAATTATTTCGTATTGGTTTTAAGGCAATTGTCCCTTAAAACTAAAGTGAATTTATGGCTATAAAATTGCAATAAATTATATATTTAAACGTTAAATTATTTACTTGAGAACTGCTTTTTTTATACTTAATTTTTATTGTTTCACACTTTTTTCGCAGGTTGGCCCGCCAGACCTACGCTGTTTACAGGTATTGCCAAATGGTAATGTTACCTTAACCTGGCTTCAACCCGCAGATCCAACAAATGTATTTGATTCTTATGATATTTATTATTCAACAACATCTGCTGCGGGCTCTTTTAATATTGTAGGAACAGTTACGGCAATTAACACCACAACATTTACGCATGTTGGTGCAAATGCAAATGCAGGAAAGGTATATTATTATATCAGAACAAAATTTAATACGGGTGGCACTTCTACATCATTGCCATCAGATACTTTAAAAACAATTTTTTTAAATCTTATAAATACAGCAGGGGCGCCGGATGTAAAAATATTATACAATAACATTCATCAACCCGCACTTCCAAGTTCAGGTGCAGCTTATACCATCCGCAGAGAATTTCCAACGTTAACCTGGAGCAATTTTGCAACAACAAGTGCTACCAATTATGCAGATACTATTAGCATTTGCCAGGCAAGTTTAAATTATCAAATTACCTTAACCGATAACAGTGGCTGTACTTCTGCATCAAATATACAGGGCGGATTATATAACGACAATAAAAACCCAAACCAGCCTTTTGTAGATTCGATAAGTGTTTTGCCCAATGGTAATGTTGTACTGGCATGGCATGTACCGGCAGATCTTGACATTTATAAATACATGATAGTAAAAAATATTTCCGGTATAAATACACAAATTGATAGTGTAATTGGCAGAAACAATACCATTTATACTTTTACCACTACCGAAGCAAATAATAATGCAGTAATGCTTTATGTTTTTGCTGTTGACAGTTGTAAAAACCCCGGCAACTTTGATATACAGCCAACAACCATGCACCTAAAAGCAGATTACGATATGTGCGGCTATAAAACAAAACTATCCTGGAATCCTTATGTAAATATTCCAAAAGGTATTTTAGAATACAAAATTTATGCGTCGGTTAACGGTAGTCCGTACTTAAAAATTGGCGCTACTACCAACACAGTTTTTACACACGAAAATGTACCTACAGGAAAGAACGTATGTTATTTTGTGCGGGTAGTTAATATCCCACAAACCATTACAGCTTCATCTAACCGTGTTTGTTTTTTCTCAAAACAGGTAAACGCAGCCAGTTTCGTTTATATGAAAAAGGCAAGTATTATAAATAAAAATACAGCAGAAATAAATTTATATCTTGATACCGCTGAAACAAGTCAGGGTATTGATATCTATCGTTCGGAAGACGGAATTAATTTTGATGCGGTTACTTTTATTCCCTTTAATGGCGGACCACATTATTCTTGCATTGACGATAAAATAACCTCAAGCGCTACAAGTTATTATTATAAAGCGGTTGTGCGTGATAGTTGCGGTAACGCGAGGGGTTACAGCAACATTTCTAAAACTATTTTATTAAAAATGAATGAAGATGAAGACAACATCTTTACCAAACATATTGACTGGACCGCTTACTCGGGTTTTGCAGGAGGCGTAAGTGGTTATAATATTTACAGGATTATAAACGATGTTCAATCCGCCTCGCCTGCGGCAACAACCGGGCCGTTAGTAAATAGTTACACAGATAATTTAGAGAATGAAGCCTCAAGCGGTGCTAAAATAGAATATTTAATTGAAGCTATTGAAGGGATTGGTAATACTTATGGATTTATGGAAAGCAGTAAGTCAAATACAGTTTCGGTTTACATGGAAGGAAAGATCTATGTACCCACTGCTTTTGCCCCAAAAGGAAAAAATAAAATATGGTTGCCTGTTACACACTTTGTAGACAAGCAGGAATATAAAGTTGCCGTTTTTAACCGCTGGGGTAATAAAGTTTTTGAAACAACTGACGACACTGTTGGTTGGGACGGAGGAACCTCGCCTAATGATGTTTACGTTTACCTGATCAGTTATAAAAATTCGCGGGGCGAGTATAAAGAACAAAAAGGTACCGTTATGTTATTTGAATAACTAAAAAGCCCCGAAACTTCCGGGGCTTCTTAATTGATAACAAATTCTAATTTATTTTAGAGTGGCCGTTACCCAACCCGAATCCGGATCGTTTCCTTTTGCATCTAAGCCAACATAAAATTGCCATTCGTGGTTTGCATATTTGCCATTATAAGATGGTGTTGCGTGTGCCGGAAGACTTACCTCATAGGTCCAATTATATGTTTTACCGCCATCTAAAGTTTGTGCCTGACTTATAACAAATTCTTGTTTTGGAAATACATCATGATCAAGATTTACATTTTGAGGATTTTTATCCGTTCCGCCAGGCAATCTATCGCGCGAAATATTAATTTTCTCAACGCTTCTTACATACAGGTATACTTTTTCGATGGGTAAAGGCGCTTCTTTTACAACTGCGGTTACATTTACCTTAATTTTTTCTTTAACACTTGTACCTTCAACGGTAATACTAACTTTTGCGCCACCGCCGGTAACCTGGTTGGCAAGGTTCTTAATTTTGTCAAATAATCCCATGTTTGTGTTTTTTAAAATTTATAAGTTCTAAATTAATATTAAAATCCGGAGATATTTAATTTTCGAAGAATTTTAACCTTTTCAATAACAAATACTTCATATCTTTTTTAAGAAATAGCGTTATTATAACATGTAGTAAATAATTTAGCACTATTAATATCCACATTTAATGAAATACACTTATTTCATACTTTTTATTTCTTTTTCGTTTTTTACTTCTGCTCAAAAAAGAACGGCGGTAAAATTTACGCGCATTTTATTTGTGTTTGATGCCAGCAAGAGTATGATCGCTAAACACCAGGGCACAACCAGGATGGATGGCGCGAAAGAACTATTTTTTAAGTTTATTGATAGTTTAAGTAAGGATAAAACGCTACAATTTGCTTTAAGAATGTATGGCCATACTGTAAAATACCCTCCGGGAGATTGTAAGGATAGTAAGCTGATAGTACCTTTTGGTTTAAATAACATTGCTTTAATAAAAGAAAAAGTAAAGGCTGCCTCGCCAACAGGTATAACCCCTATAGAACATTCACTAACAGAAGCCGCAAACGATTTTAAAGACAACAAAACGAATAATGTAGTAATACTTATTACCGATGGCATTGAAGAATGTGATGGCGACCCCTGTAATGCACGCCAGAAATTAATGGAGAAAGGAATTATTTTTAAACCCTTTATTATTGGCATTGGCTTAACGCCCGAACAAATAAAAACTTTTGAATGCGTTGGAACGTTTTATGATTATGATGATCAAACAACTTTTAATAATATCACAAATATTATTCAACAGCAAAAATTAAATAAAACGTCGTCGCAGGTAAACTTATTGGATTCAAAATCGCTACCCTCCGAAACCAACGTCAATCTTACCTTCTACGACGTTGACAAAAAAATGTATAAATACAATTACATTCACACATTAAATTACAAGAACAATCCCGATACTTTATATATCGATGATTTTCCAACTTATAAAGTAATAGCGCATACCATTCCTCAAACCGAAAGCAAAGAAGTAAAACTGACGCAAGGAAAACACACCATTATACCAATTGACGCGCCACAAGGCTTTTTGACCATTAACAGGCCAACTGGCATTTACAACTTTAACGAGCGGGTAAAATGTGTGGTGAGGAAAGCAAACGATATGCAAACAGTTAATGTGCAAATATTAAATGCTATCGAAAAATATATTACAGGCAAATACGATCTTGAGATATTAACCTTACCAAGAATTTATTTAAATGATAATGTAATTGAACAATCAAAAACAAAAACTATTGATATACCAAATGCAGGCGTATTGCAGGTAAAATGTCTGGAAGCGGGCGATGGTTGCATTTTAGTGAACCGTAATAATAAATTGGAATGGGTTTGTAATTTAAGCACACAAACATTACAAACTTTTCATTTACAGCCAGGCAATTATGTTAGTACCTGGAGAGCGAAGGCTTTAAAAGGAAGTATTTATACTGTAGAGAAGAAGTTTACGATTACTTCGGATAATCAAACTACTGTTGAATTCTATCGATAAAAATTTCAAAAATTCTATTCTTTGGGCGTGCCCCTTGCGGGTCGGGCTGTTACAGGCTTCGCTAGCGCTTCGGTTTTTTGCCTTAGCAGGCAAAAGAACTAAACCTTTCACATCCCTCACGCTCACTGAAATTAAAAAGCAGCAATAAAATAGATCCCGCCCCATCCGTGATCTACACCTGTATGATATTCTTGCGTAATATATGTTCTTGAATAGGTTATGCTAAAACGCTTAAAGGCTACAACAATTTCTGCTGTTCCTGTAAATACAAAACGCTCCAAATTATCAGCATCTATCACATAAATATCTTTAGAGAATATTCCGCCTTGTAATGTTGCATTGTATCCAACTAATTTTGCGCTTGCTTTTATATTACCATAAATTTTAAATTTTCTGCTTGCACGATCTTTTGATAAACCTAAATTATTAAAGTACGGATCAAAAAAACCAAAGCGTGTATTTAAGCCCGTACCAAGGTCTGTATACAATGTTCCTGCTCTGGCGTTTCCGTTTAACATCAATTCAAAATACTTTTTATAAATAATTGCTTTCTCTAATTTGGCACGATAATTAATTACAAAATCATTTGCTAATTGATATTCCCAACTTAAAGGTGCAATATTATCCAGCGCTTTATGAATTGCTTTTTGTTCATCTTCACAACGCGCACATTTACCTATTCCACCAACATCGAGTTGTGTTTGTAATACCAATTTTTTTTCTTTGTTCAACGAATTTAATGAATGAGAAATAAGGATTGTTCCGGTATACGGCCGCTCGCCAAACATAATCGTGTCTATACGAATGCTTTTTGGTGTAAAACAATCCTGCTGCGCGTGAATGCCATAATAGTTAAGGGCGTTCTTTAATTGAAATAAGGCTCTCGAAAATGGCGAATAACGTACAATTGGATGAATAAAGCTTAGCTGTCTGCCTTGTGTGTAATAACGATCTGTTTGGCTAAAAAAATCGTTATCATAATTAAATTTAAAATAGTTCTCTTGTTTTATTTTTACAAAAGAAGAATCTG
>CALRPF020000005.1:0-241889 GCA_943369995.1 Chitinophaga pinensis | reverse complement strand
CAGGAACCCGGCTATCCAAAAGTGTACCCAAAGTAGTATATATTTCCAGTTTTTTAATTACTGTTTCTGAATTTATTGTAAATGTATTATTGAAGGGATTAGGAAATAAATCTAAATGATTAGTTAAGCTTTTTAGCTTATTTAATGATGTTGTAATATCAACAACATAGGTTTTGCACATGTTGTGATTCTCAAGTGTTTTGTCTGATTCTTCATTGGGCACCGAAGTAAAAAAACAATATTGAATTGTTTGTGTGGTTGAAGGACTTGGAATAAGTCTTTTTGCAATAAAGCTACCCGTAGTCACTTCAATTGAATCGTTTGGCTCTAATGAAAGCTGCGAAAATTTTTCCTGGTAATAATATGCCCCGCAATCAACCCGTGGATCCATATAACAATTTAGTTTAAAGTTTGTAATAACCGATGTGCCCACATTTTTAACTTTTACCCTGGCCTTTAAATAAGAATACATGACCGAAAAAAAATCAGGAGCTGCATAAATAGAATCTTTGGTTACAGATAGTATTGCTAAATCCTGTGTAAAATTATTGCTCGAATTTTTATTTATTTGGTTAAGCGACACAAAATAATGATTGCCAGGCCAGCTGAAACTTGTTTTTGAAACGCCATCTGATACAATTGCCACTTTATTTCCATTAAGGCAAATTGCAGTTTGAGCAACACTGTTTGTTGTAGTGCTGTTTAATGAAAGTGTATTAAAAGTAGTATCGCTTACCAAATAATTTGAAGGCGAAATAGTAGTGGATAAAATAGCATAAATGCTATCATTTTTTGTTTGAAAATCGTTTATAACAGCGCTATTCGGAAAGCCGCTTATACCTAAAAGATCAAATGCAGGAGATATTTTATAAATCTTTCCATCATTTCCCAATCCTAATATCTTTTGGTTAGTATAAAATTTTAATTTTGTTAACAGAATTGGAAATGGCTTTGAACTAATTGTAGCACCTGCCGCAGACATGGTAACCAACGAAATAGTTGTACCTTGTTTTGCACTTAATAAAATAGAGTTATTGGCAAGAAGCAGAGATGAACTAATGTTATTTAATCCGGTATTGGTTTTTGATACAAATTGCCCTGTTTTGCTATTTTTAAAGAGTACACTGTCTGTAAAAGAATAATAACTTGAGTCAGAATACTGAAGTGACGTTTTATAGTTATCGCCCGCTGTAATTGTATAGGTTGTGAAGAATACGGAAGTGCTGTTGGTATCGATCTTACTTATAAAATTAACCTGCGTGGGGCCAATAACATCACAAAAGCTGTTTTTGCCAATAATCAACAATTTATTATCCAGCGTTTTATATGCATAACCTGGCAAATAATAGCCCAAAACATTGCTGTTAAATTTTAGCGACCCCGAATTATTGTGTTTATACAATGTCGATTTGCCAACCTGTAAAGCAGTTATATTGGTTGTTGCAAAATAAGTTTCACCAAATATCTCAATTAAAAAAGGGTTACTCATCTCGTTTTTATCATGATAAGCCTTGTTAAACGCAGTTTGTGCAGTTAAGTTAAGAAAGCTTAATAAAACACTCGAAAAAAGTAAAATTTTCTTCATTTAAATGAATTTTGTAATAAATTTACGAAAAATTAAGATAAATGAAAATACTGATAACAGGTGGCGCAGGCTTTATTGGCTCTCACGTAGTACGTTTAATGGTAAATAAATATCCAAATTACACCATTCATAATTTAGATAAACTTACTTATGCTGGTAATCTCGCCAATCTTACTGACATTGAGAAAAAAGCAAATTATAAATTCATTAAAGGGGATATAGTTGACGCTAAATTTATTAATGATCTTTTTGCAAAAGAAGAGTACAATGCTGTTATTCATTTAGCAGCTGAAAGCCATGTTGACAGAAGTATAACTAACCCTTTAGAGTTTGTAATGACAAACGTTATAGGAACTGTTAATCTATTAAATGCTGCAAAAGAGCTTTATAAAATAGATAATGCAAAATTCACAAAATTCTATCATGTAAGTACCGATGAGGTTTACGGAGCATTAGGTGAAACAGGAATGTTTACTGAGGAAACTTCTTACGATCCGCACAGTCCTTATTCTGCCTCTAAAGCAAGTAGCGATCACTTTGTGCGCGCTTATCACGATACGTATGGTTTGCCGGTTGTTATTTCAAACTGTAGTAACAATTACGGGCCAAATCATTTTCCCGAAAAATTAATTCCGCTATGCATTCATAATATTAAAACCAACCGCCCTTTACCAATTTACGGCAAAGGCGAAAACGTTAGAGATTGGTTGTTTGTGGAAGATCATGCTACGGCGATTGATACTGTTTTTCATAATGCAAAATTAGGAAGCACGTATAATATTGGCGGCCATAACGAGTGGACAAATATTGATGTTATTCGTTTACTTTGTAAAGTAATGGATAAAAAATTAAACCGTCCTGAAGGAACGAACGAAAAACTAATTACGTTTGTAAAGGATAGGGCAGGGCACGATCTGCGTTACGCTATTGATGCAACGAAATTAAAAAACGATCTTGGCTGGGTGCCTTCGGTAACATTTGAACAGGGATTAGATCGTACCGTAGATTGGTATTTGCATAATGAAGAATGGCTTAACAATGTTACCTCGGGTAATTACGCTAAGTATTACGAAGAGCAATATGTAAAGAGATAAATAATTTGAAATAAAAAAGCCGAACAATTTGTTCGGCTTTTTTGTTTTAAAAGCAGTGTGTTATTTATTTTTGATCATGCGTTTCGTTTCAACGATCTTGCCATCTACAACCAAAGTATAAGAATAAATTCCATTGCTTAAGTCGCTTGCAAAAACATTTAATTGTCCTTTGCCTGACGCTGCTTTGAGCTCAGAAGAATTAATCAATTTTCCTTCAGCGTTATAAAATAATATTTGCGCTTTTTGAACACCATCTATTAAATTATAAGCAATTGAAGTTTGTTCTGCAAAAGGGTTAGGAACATTTTGTTCTAATACAATTGCCTGTACATCATTTAAAGTAACAGAACCAATTGTTTTAGAAGTTTCTGTAATATTACCTGACGAACCCTTTACAACAGCTTTTAACTCGTCTATTTGTGTTTGTTGTTTGTTAAGCAATTGCTTTTGTTCTTCTATCATTTGCTGTTGTTCTTGCATACCTTTTACCAAAGGAACTACAAATTGACTATAAGCAAGGCTATAATTATCATTATCATTTTCGGGCGCGTGAACACCATTAAAATTATAGCCAGCCTCTTTTGCAGCTTTTTCAACTTCCTGTGCTATAAAACCGGTTTGCCTGATTGATGTAGAAGGGCCGAAATCGGTTTCCATATATTTTTTACGAATGCTATCCGGCATGTTTTTAGTTAAGAATTCCTGAAACTTTTTCGTGTCGAAATTATACATAACCGGACGTAGACGCTTAATGAAA
This sequence comes from Chitinophaga pinensis, assembly GCA_943369995.1. GTDB lineage: Bacteria > Bacteroidota > Bacteroidia > B-17B0 > Aurantibacillaceae > Aurantibacillus. Next base: position 238,453 of record CALRPF020000005.1, on the reverse strand, counting down.
TCCAATCCTATAACATCTTCACTTTTAACATTCGTTTTAAATCGTCCATCTGATCCCGTATAAACTGCTGTTGCAGCAATTTCAACAACTGTAACCGCAGCATTGCCAATTCTAACTTTGTTACTCGCATTAGACACCGCTCCGTTGCCTATAGCAGAGGCGTTTGTTAAGTTCCCTACACTTACATCAGAAAGATATCCAAGGCCTGTATTTGAATTGCCTGTTGTGTTTGCATAAAGCGAGCGATAGCCGTTGGCAGTATTTAAACTACCTGATGTATTAGCGTAAAGTGCCTGGTGTCCATCTGCTGAATTATTACTGCTATTTGAAGAGAATAAAGCCATGCATCCATTTGCTGTATTATTTGCCCCCGTAATATTATTTCTTAGCGCTTGATAGCCATTGGCCGAATTAAATGCGCCTGTTGTATTGGTGCTAAGCGCCTGGAATCCGTTTGCAGTATTTCCGCCTCCTTTAGTGTTGGCAACAAGCGCTTGATAACCGTTTGCTGTATTAGCCATACCATCAAAATTGCTTAAAAGTGCCTGGTAGCCCATAGCGGTATTGTTAGCGCCAATTGTATTGTTGCGTAGTGTTTGATAACCGTTGCCGGTATTAGCGGTTGACGTGGTGTTTGAGAAAAGGGATTCAAAACCACTGCCAGTATTAAAGTTTCCTGTTGTATTTGAAAAAAGTGACTTGTACCCATTAGCAGTATTATTAAATCCGGTATTATTACTTGCAAGTGATTGATATCCGTTTGCTGTATTGGCTGAGGCGGTGGTATTTGCAAAAAGCGCCGAAGCTCCATTCGCAGTATTAAAATTACCCGTTGTATTTGAATAGAGTGATTGTGCGCCGTTTGCTGTATTAAGATAACCTGTTAGGTTATTAAAAAGAGATTTAACGCCTTGGCTGGTATTATCGAAACCTGAAGTATTAAGTGCTAAAGCCTGGTATCCACCCGCAGTATTATTATTGCCCGTTGAATTTGCCACCAACGCATGCATTCCAGTAGCGGTATTAAAACTACCCGATGCATTTGTATTGAGCGCACCCAAACCAATAGCAGTATTTTCTATTCCACTTGTATTAAAATAAAGAGCTCCTGAGCCAATAGCAGTATTATTTACCCCAACTGTATTAAAGTGCAAAGCATGGCTACCAAGGCCTGTATTACCAACACCCGTTGTATTATTGCGGAGCGCCTTGCTTCCAAGTGAGCTATTATCAAAACCTGTTGTGTTGGAGAAGAGTGCTTCAAAACCGAATGCGGCATTATTGCTGCCCAAAATAGGAATAGTGTTTAGACTATAAGATGTACTTTGAGCAATAGCAGCAGAATAAAATAAGAGAAATGCCCCTGTAATTTTGATGATCTTTTTCATATTACTTTTTTTATTTTTTTACCTACTCTGTTAAAGCTTTTCGGTTTACGCTTTGTTATTTTGATAAAAGCCGGAAAATTGTTCCGGCTTTTTTATTTTTTTTGAATATGAACTACTTATAAGTTTGGAATTTTAATTCAGAGCCATCAGAAAAAACAAATGAATTAAATAACTGCCCTGCCGGAATTCCATTTGGAATTGTTATTTGATCCTGCATTGTCTGGTTTTTTGACAATGAATACTGTTTAGAATATATTTGGGTTCCGCTTGAATTTTTTAATTTATAAGTGAAATTTAAATTCGAATATGCCGTTAGATTAAGGTTAAAACTATTACCAACAACCGGAACCGGTGCTACAACAGCAGATAACAGATTTGATTTGGGATACGTGTAGGTTTTTACTTGTTTTGATTCAAAGAAAACAGTGGCATATGAATTATCGGTAAATTGAATCCCCATCATATATAAGCCTTTTTGCAAAGTAATTGTTGGCGGTGTAAAATCTCCGTTTGGAGAATAAAAATCATTTTCTTTTAGAGAAATAATAGTTCCATTAGGGTTATTATATGGTTTGAAATTAACCACCGCAACATTACTCGGCCAGTTAAATCCAACAGGATCGGGATGTTGACAATCGCTATTAGCTTCAAATATAGTAAGTACATTATTAGGATCTGCGTCAAGATTTTGAAACATGGTATAATAACAATCGTTTAAAAAATTCGAGGCAGAGTTTGAAGGTTCGGCATTAACACCGCCTGCCGAAATACCATTGCAAGAAAGGTTTGGTGTTAAATAGCTGGTAAATGAGTTGTTATTAATAATACTGGCAGCGGTAGATGCCCCCTGGCTGCAAATAACTTGAAAATCTGCAGCAATATTTTGCGCTAGGATATTTGTATTTCCTGCCCATGGCCCAAGATATTTTTTTATTGCATAAACATTTCCATTGATTTGATTTCCATTGGCGTCAGTTACATACGTTGTTGTAGGAATAGTCATTTGTTGGATTTTATCGCCTTGCAATAAATTATAAGCCGTACAATTATAATAACTTGGAGGAACACTTCCTGAGGGTAACTGAGCAAATTGCGCCGGAGTAAAGTATTGATATGCAGGACTACCATTAGGATTATTAGTACTTCCTATTGATAACATAATATTACCGCCGCTTGAATTTGCAGTATAAGTGCCTCGCCAGGCGTATGTGGGCGCTATGCAATATACAAAACAGCTTTGTCCAATATCACAAAGGTCACATAAGCCAAAAGGCCCTTGGGTAACAACAATTACACCAGAGACATTTTTGCCGCTTACTTTTAAATAGTAATTTCCATTAGCATATTGTGGTGCTAGTTTGCTGAAATAAGAATTTAAAACATTAACTGTGCTTACGGTGTTGTATGATACTACTCCGGCTGCATTCGTGCTTTTCTGTTGTATCTCTACGATCCAGTCTTTTACTGTTGGAAATGATTCTTTGTTTAAAATTAAGTAACCTGTTTCCTTTGGTAGGTAACTAATTACAGAAGGTGTTTGTTGGCTTAAAGCCATAAATTGCAGCAAAATGCTAAACGCTACAAAAAATGTGATCTTTTTCATGATTTTGGGTTTTATTTTTTTACCTACTCTTTTTAAGCTTTTCGGTTTTCGCTTAGAGATTAATTTGTGTTAAAAATCTTAGATTAAAAGCAAGAAATTGATTTTAAACACAACGCAAACTTACAATGCTTTAAAATTTTTTTTTCGAAGATTTAAATTTGCGCGTAAAAGGAGAATAACCGGTAAGTACTAATTTAAATTCGCGAAATGAGAATAAAATTGAAGAATTCGCGATCTACGTTAATAAACGTAGAGGATTTACTTTTCTTAGAGAAAAAGGTGTTAGAATGCTTGAAGATGTTTTATAACCATTTCTTTTTTTCGGGTAGAGACAGGAACGACCGAATCATCTTTCATAATGATCATATGATCGCTTTTTTCATAACAAAATAAATAATTCATGTTTATAAGATGCGATTGATGCACTCTCATAAAACCATTATGTGAAAGTATTTCTTCAAAGTCTTTTATAAGCTTTGAGACAATCACTTTTTTTCCATCGCTTAAAAAGATTGTTGTGTAGCTCCCCTCAGATTCCATTCTGATAATTTCGGCGGATTGAACGGCATATATTTTGTCGAGCGTTTTAAGAACGATTTTTTTGTTTTGATTTAAAGGCTCGGATACATTGTGCGATAAGGCCGTCAATTGTGTGCGTAGATCTTCGTTATGAATGGTTTCTTTTGCTTTTTTTAAAGCGGTCATAAAATCCAAAGGTGAAATAGGTTTGAGCAGATAATCGATTGCACTGTATTTAAATGCGTTTATTGCAAATTGCTCGTGTGCGGTAATAAAAATAACTTTTAATGCAATGCCGTTTAATTGGTTTAAAAGATCAAAACCTGTTCCATCCTGCATTTGTACATCCAAAAATATCAGATCCGGTTTATGTTCTAAAATAGCGGCATATCCTGTTTCAACAGAATTTGCTGTTGCAAGCACTTTTATTTCTGTTTTAGATACGCTTATCAGGTTAGAAATCAATTCAACACTGTTAGCTTCATCATCAATTATTAATGTGTTTATCATAACTTAATAGCTCTTTAAATTGAATAGCGAACTTTACTTTAACGCCTGTAGTGTTAAGATCAAGATCTTTTTTATCAATCACCTCAATTATTGGTTGCTTTTTAATGTCATTGTAAAGCACCTGCATACGCTCACCTGTTATAGTCATTGCCAACGATTCATGCTTGGGTTCGGTATACGATTTTAATTTTTTAGAGGCCGTTAATCCTATTCCGTTATCTTCAATAATATATTCCAACTCTTTATTATTCTTATTAAATGTAACATTAATATTTCCTTTTCCCGTTTTATAAAATATGCCATGTTCAATTGCATTTTCAATAAAAGGTTGGGCCATCATGGGTGGCAATAAAGTGGTTTCTGTATCTATTTCTTTATCAATAACTAATTGATAGTCAAATTTATTATCAAAACGTAGTTGTTGTAATTTTAAATAATGTTCTAAAAATTTTAGCTCCGCATCAAGCGTTATATAATCCTTTCTTGAGAATTCCAGTATCATGCGTATCATTTCTGCAAACTGTGATAAATATATTCCGGCCTGCAATACATTTTTCTTAAAAATATAATTTTGGATGGCATTTAAGGAGTTAAAAATAAAATGAGGGTTCATTTGCGACAACAACAATTTTTGTTTTAGGAGATTGGTTTTTTGAGTCTGAATAATACTCTTTTGGCGGAAGTAATAATACAGAAAAAAAGCAATCGCAATAAATAATAATAAACATGTTCCTAATATTATTAAAGCTGTATTTTTACGGGCGTTTTTTCTTTCGGCAAATAAATTTAATTCATTTATTTTTTTTTCAGTAGCTATTTTAGCAAGTAACTCTTTTTTCTCAAATTCGTATTTTAATTCTGCTTCAATAATATGTTTTTCGTCTTTTTTTCTTTGAATGCTGTCGTTAGTTATTGTAAGTAGTTCGTGCATTTCTAACGCTTTTTTCGTGTTGCCAATATGCTTATACAAATTATATAATCTTTCATATCCGTTATTTAAACCCCAGTAATGTTTTGTTTTTTTATGAATTTCCTGCGCTTCTTCTGCATAAAAAAGAGCTTTTTTGTACTGGTTCGTTTTTTGATAAATATCAGATAGGGAAGTATAAATAAAACCTACTTCACTTAGTATTCCTGCTTTTTTTAAAGGCTCAATGTTTTTGTTTAAATAAGTAATTGCTAAAGCGCTATTGCCTTTTGCTAAATGTATTTTTGCGAGAAGTGTATTTATAAATATCCCGTCGGGAGATTTTTCTGCCTCGCTCATCCTGTTTATTATATCCTCTGTTTTTAAAATACATGCATTTGCGTTCGTAGAATCAGTGATTTCGGAATACGTATAAGATAATTTGTACAACGCATCAAGCATCCCCCTCTTAAAATCTACTTTTTTATAAACGTCAATGCTTTTTTTGTATAATTCTATTGCTTTCTCATGATTTTTTTGCCTTCTGTAAATTCTCGCAATAGATTTATAAATGTCTCCAATAGTTTTTTGCTCATCTAGTTGCTGCATAATTTTTAACGCCTCATATAAAGCTTCGATCGCTTTTTTATAATCTTCCTTCATCGTTAATGCTTGTGCCAGTTCCATTTTGCAGGTGGCTGTCAAAAGTTTATTGCCTGTTTTAATGCTCAAGACAATGCTTTTTTCATACGACTTTATTGCGTTCGGCACGTCTATTCTTAAACACAGGTCTTCACCCTGAAAATAATAAGCTTCTGCTAAATAATTTAGATAAAATCTTGATAAAAGAGTATCTGTTTTTGATGCATTTACGTTCTTTTGAGCAAGCTCCAGCATAATTTTGCTATACTTATGGTAATCATTTTGATCTGAATGTTTTAGAAAACTGGATAATAAAGATAAGCGTGTTGTATCATGCATTTTATTATTAAGTAAAGATTTAAGAGAGTCTAATTCTCTGTTTTGTGATTGGCATAATGTGATACAAAACAAAAAAAGAACAAGGTAAAAAGTTTTTTTCATAAGTTGAGAGAGATGCATATTTTTAGTAAAACGTATCAAACTATTGATTATTATACAATACGGTGCATTACAGAAAAAGTTGGGTAATAATAAATACTTAATGCTGTTGCGCAACAACACTATAATAATTAATGTACCTAAATTTATTTAAAGTGTTTAAACAATATTAATATTTAAAAAATGGTTTAGTGGCCATAAACTGTTTACCGGAGCAGTTTTATTTATAACTGGTAAAATTACTCGAATTGATTTTGAGAAATTAGTTATTAACACGTAGATTAAAAATAAATTAATTCTTTATGATCTTATTTCTGTTTAAGATCTCTCCATTATTATTTTTTAATTGAATAAGGTATAAGCCCGAACTTAAATTGCGAAGATCTAGTTTATAACTATCAGAGTTTTTATAGATCTTTTCAAAAGTAATTTCATTTCCTAAAAGATCTAATACCTGTAGGTTTATTTCATTCGTAATACTCTTTTTGAATGATATAGTTAATTCGCTGCTTACAGGGTTTGGAAATAATGTAATATCATAAAATTGCGCTGAATTCTTTTTTAAGCCTACATTCATATTTGTTGTATTAAGTTTTTTCATCCCAAAACCAATTTGTGTAGAATCTGTTAGGGCAGTTGCACAAAAAGTATCCGAACAGGTTCCATTTGATACTGTTAAACAAACAGTATATGTTCCTAATGTTGCGTAGGTGTGGGTAGGATTTGCAAGGGTAGAGGTTGTTGCGTCTCCAAAATTCCATAAATAAGTTAAGGGGCCTGAGCCTGAAGAAAAGCTTTGAATGGTCCAGTTTTGTAATGTAGGATCAGATGGTACCATAAAAAAAGAAGCGTGACAATTGGTTGGCGTTGGCGGTGTATTGCTGATTTGCTTGCCTATCAGAATGCTTGAAGATGATGATGGGGTTGGTACCAGAACTATATGATGAAAAAAACTATAAATAGAATCTGTTGTTGGCAGGGTATATGTGAAAAAATTTTGGTTGGTTGAGTAAACTGCACCTTGTATTGGTGCTGTTGGGCTTAGCGAAAAACTTGTCCCATAATCTACAGCAATTTCTTTTAGCGAATAATTGCATCCACTGTAATAACTTGACACACCATAAGTAGAATCCGTTAACCATTTAACGGTAAGTTTGGTTTGAGGTATGCAACCCATATTTGCCATAGAAGCATCAACTGTTGAAGTATTGCTTACACTACAGGTGTTGGTTGGGTTGCCGATCTGTGAGAACTGTGTTGTTTTTGTTACCGTGTATACATTAGCCGCAGGAAATGTATGTAATGTTATGAGATTAGTATCTACTGGTGATGCGTCGCCGAAATTCCAGTGGGTAAAATCTCTTTGCCAGTTTACCTGGTTATGGCTTGAAAGATCCTTAAACCATATCAAATTCTGACTACTGGTATATTGAAAAGTAAATGAGCTGGCGCAGGTTTGTGCTTTTGTAGATACTGCAAGAAAAACAAAAGCAATAAAAGCTAAGTAGTGATTTTTTTTCATATTTATTGTATTAAGTAGGTATTCAAATGCTGTTTTATCAAATTTATAAAAACAATAACCAGTAATTAATACAAACCAATAAGTGGTAGGTTTTTGAGAATAGATGGCTTCTTTTTGTTTAAGAAAGTGTTTTTAGCAGAGAGTATTAATCCAATTTTACTTCATTAAATTTTGCCGGATCAAAAAGTGCAGGATCTAATTCCTTAGGAAATTTAATGTCATAATATTTTTCAATTGTACTCAATAAGCCGTTCTGCTTAAAAAATATGGTTTTGGCAACCCAATACGTTTTTATTTTTTCATAATCGCTAAAAATACAATCGGTAACCGAATTGCCTGTAGAATAAACAATGCGATGCAAATAAAAACGTTCGCTATCTATCCAAAATTGTTTTCCGGTGCTATCGTTTTTTTGCGCGCCAACAACAATTACTTTTCGTCCTGCAAAAATATCTTCTCTTACAACTTTAAGATCATAGCCCAGGGAATCAAAAATATGCGCTGTCTTTTCAGGTTTGTAAAAATAAACGTCAAAAGCACCTAACAATAATTCGTGGATCTTTGGTTTCGAAAACTGTTTTTTCCCTTCTGTAAAGCCATACACTTTTTGATCCAGAAATAAGATCCCATTCTTTGAATCTTTTGTATTGAATTTAATCAATAATTTCCCCGGAAAAGTTGCTGCTTCGTACCAGATCTCCATTTTTTCTTCCTTACCATCTTTTAAAAAATGTGTTTCCTGGCTAAACGTAAAGTTCTTGTACCATTTATTTTCTTTATACGCATTGTACATGGCCTTAATAACTTCTGTACCATTTTTGTAGTTTAACGTTTCTTTTTTTTGAGCAAGGCTTACTTCGCAAACACTGAATAAAATAAGCAGAATAAATATTTTTTTCATTTATAATTTTTTTTTTGATAAATAAAAAAGCAGGCACCAGTTTTTGCCAGTACCTGCTTTTAAAATTAAAAATTATAATTAATTAATAATTATTTTTTTGGTCATTTTAATGCCATTCATTTCTAAGTTTAAGAAATAAATACCTTGTGCCAGGTTATTGTTTTCGTTTACTTTTATTTCATGTGTTCCGGTTGCAAAATCTTTTGCTGCAACATCTAAAAGAATGGCACCAGTTAACGATGTTAATTTATAAGAAATCTTTGCTTCATTAGATAAATTAAATTTTAGATTAAATGCAGAGTTTGTTGGGTTTGGATAAACATTTAAACCAATAGCTTGTGTTATTTCGTTTATACCGTTTGGTGTATCAAAATTAATTTCATCTAAATACATTCGGTTTCCATTACCAGTACCACCTACATCTTCTTTAAAATAAAAACGAATAAGTACGTTATTAAGGTTTAAGAAGTTTACAAAATTTGGATGCGCAGTAAGGTCGTACAGTATCCAGGCAGATGCTGAGGGTGTAAATAAAGTGCTGCTTGTACCACCCGACCCATTTGCTAAAGAAGAGTTTGTTGGCACCCAAATATCGCTCCAGGTGCCACCACAATCTTTACTGGCTTGTACCTTAAACTGATCTTTATTGTTTACATCATATCTCGCGTATGCATATTTAAAAGTATATAAGGCACCCGGGTTATTTAAAAAATCATACAATGGGCTTTCTAAGATCGCTTCTGCATTTGCAGGAAAAGTTTCGCCCTGAACAAACATAGATTGCGCACCATTAGAGCCGGTTAAAGTATTGATATCCCACTTATAAGTTGGACTGGTTGGCGAAATTAGCGACCAGAAATTTGGAAGCGTTGCCGTTTCAAAACTTTCTGAATTTGCCGAGGAAATTTCTGTAACACCATTTAAAACTGTAACCACTAAACTTTCACTATTACTTCCGCTGGCTGTTGAAGCGGTGCAATTAATAGTAACAGTACCAACAGTATTAAATGTTGCTGTAGTTGCGCCGGCAGCCGGGTTGCCAATTACAGCACCACTTGTAGCTGTCCATAAATAACTTGTTGGGTTTGCATTTGAAGTAAATGAAACAAGGCTTAAAGCTGAACCAGAACAAACTGTAGTTGATGGTAAAGCCGAAATATTTAGTAAAGGAATACAATTTGTTGTAGTTGTTGTTATACCCGTGGCCAATAAATTAGCGGGTGTTGAGAGGTTATTTCTTTGTGCAGTAGAACTATTTAGCGCAGTGATCATTCGCGCAGCCTGTCCGTTAGTGAACATTCTTGAGCAATATGAATAGTCCATATAATTTTGAACATTTTCTGTAACACCTGCATTACAAACAATCGCATTTGTTAAAGCGCAGCTTGTAAAGCCTTTTGTAACCGGAGTGTCGCTTACACCATCATTTCCACAGGCAACGCCGGGTTGGTTTGTTCCACCCCAAACGTGCGGTAAATTTAACCAGTGGCCAACTTCGTGTGTCAATGCTCTTGAGGTTCCAACATTTCCAGATCCTATACTCCCAACGTAAGAGCTTAAAATAACAATGGCATCAACCGCAGCCGGAACGCCTGAGCCTGGCAAATACGTATAACCCGCAGCACCACTTGCAATGGTTTTTACCACATAAATATTTAAGTATTTTTGACGGGGCCATGAATAGACATAATCGCCGAAACCAGATGTCCAGTTTGTTTTAGTATCCCAATGCCTTATAATACCATTTGTGCAATTACCCAAAGGATCAATGGTTGCTAATTCAAATTGGATCTGGGCATCACCTATCAAGTTTTTAAATTGAGTTACTACTACATTTGTATCTGTATTTTGCCTGTTGTAATCACGTGTAAGAATCTTAACAGCATCTATAACCTGGGCATCACTAATATTTTCTGAGCCACCCTGATGTAAAATATGAAATACAACCGGTATTGTTTTTGTTGGAGCCGCAGAAGCTGACTTCTGCAAAAAGCTATTATATCCTGTTTTATATTGCTCGGCATCAAGATCGCTTGCTGCTTGTTGTAATTTATCAAATTGAGCCTTTAACTCAGGGTGTTTTGCAAACCATTCGTTTTGAGCTTCTGTTGAGCCGCAAAGATGAGATTGACTAAAAAAATTGGCAGCAAAAAGCATTGCCGCTGAAAGAAATAAGATACGCATGATTTAGCTTGTTTTATATTCAATGAAGATAAGAAAAAAACTCCTGTTTTGCAATTACTCTACTTCCAGTTCTAATTCACAAGTAAGCTCGCTCTTACCTTTTTTATCCCAAATTTTTGATTTCCAGTTGTATATATCTCCTTTTTCTGAGCCCGAAGCAGGCGCAGTAAACTCAATTGACAAGCCTTCTTCAGCAGTTTTAACATCTACACCGGTAGAGTCGTAATCAGAAAAAAGATCGGCTACATCTAAAACTGTTTTCCCTTTAGAATCTACAACCAAAATCGATGCGCCGGGGTAAGCCATTCCTTCAACAGAGTTAAAGCCACTAATGCCGGTAAAAAACACGGTCATTTTTTCGCCCGGTTTAATTTTAACATCTGTTGTTTTTTTATCATTTTTTACAAGAAAAGAATTCTCTACGGCAAAGCCGTTGTATTTAATACTTAAACCCGAAAGCAGGTCTTTTTTTACACCTACTGAGCATGAAACACTTACTAATAATGCCATTATCAGAAGGCCGAATATATTTTTATTTTTTTTCATTTTTTAAATTATATAAATCAAATTTAATATAAATGTGATGTAAATAATAATTTTTATTATTTAAGACCAATTATGAGAGAAAATATTTTTGCCATTCCCACCAATCCATTATATTTGTATATTAAGGTATTATAATGGGAAAAGAAGATAGCGCCGTAAAAGCCGGTAATTTAAGTTTTGAGGATTTCAGGAAAATTGTTCTTGACGATTTTAAATTGGTTAACGAAAGCAGACAGGCAAGTTTATTAGGAAGAAAAGAAGTTCTTACAGGGAAAGCAAAATTCGGGATCTTTGGCGATGGCAAGGAATTGGCGCAGATTGCCATGAGCAAAGTTTTTAAAAACGGCGATTTTAGAAGTGGTTACTACCGCGATCAAACCTTTATGCTAAGCATAAATGCAATTTCCTTGCAACAATGGTTTGCAGGATTATACGGACACACAGATATTGCTTTAGAGCCAATGAGCGGTGGGCGCCAAATGGGTGGTCACTTTGCAACACATAGTTTAAATGATGATGGTTCTTTTAAAGCTTTGGTTGATCAAAAAAATTCAAGCAGCGATATTTCGCCTACAGGTGGGCAAATGCCGCGTTTACTGGGTTTGGCCTATGCATCACATTTTTATAAAATAAATAAAGATCTGCATAGAGCGCCTTTTAATACCTATAGTAATAAAGGTAACGAGGTTGCTTTTGGCACCATTGGCGATGCTTCTACAAGTGAAGGTTTATTCTGGGAGACCATTAACGCTGCGGGTGTATTACAAGTGCCAATGTTGATAAGCGTTTGGGATGATGGTCATGGTATCTCGGTTCCAAAAAAATACCAAACAACCAAAGAAAGTATTAGTGAAGTACTAAAAGGTTTTCAGCGCGAGGGCAACGGAAAAGGTTACGAGATTTTTAAAACAAAAGGTTGGGATTACGCACATTTATGTGAGACCTATGAAAAGGCAATTAAAGTTTGTCGCGAAGAACACGTACCGGTTTTAGTTCACGTGGAGGAAGTAACGCAACCGCAAGGGCATAGTACCAGTGGTTCGCACGAACGTTATAAAAGCAAAGAACGTTTGCAATGGGAGCTTGATTTTGATTGCGTAAAACAAATGCGCGAATGGATCATCACTAACGCATTGGCAAACGAAGAAGAATTAAATAAGATAGAAGAAGATGCAAAAGAAGCGGTTAAGAATGCAAAAACAGCTGCGTGGACGGATTATCTTACTCCAATAAAAAATGAAGTTGCAGAAGTAAGTGCTTTGTTTGAAGAAATTGGCGGGGATGAAATCCAAGCCATAAAAAAAGAATTGCAATCTGTTAAAGAGCCTATTCGCCGCGAGATTCACATGGCTGTTAAAAATGTATTGCGTTTAACAAAAAACAATTCTTCTTCAGCAAGAGAAAATTTAATTAAGTGGTTAGAGAGTTCTAAAGAAATAAATAACGATCGTTTTAGCTCGCATTTATATTCACAGTCGCCAAAAAAAGTTGGAAATATTTCGGCAAAAGCAGTGGAGTATACTGACGATAAGCAAATGGATGGCCGCGAAATTTTACGCGATAACTTTGATGCTATTTTATCAAAATATCCTGAAGTAATGATCTTTGGAGAAGACTCCGGAAAAATTGGCGGCGTAAATCAGGGCTTAGAGGGTTTGCAATTAAAATACGGGGAGCACCGTGTTTTTGATACCGGTATTCGCGAAGCAACCATTATGGGACAAGCTATAGGTCTTGCTATGCGTGGTTTACGTCCTATCGCCGAAATACAGTATCTGGATTATTTATTATACGCCTTGCAATTAATGAGCGACGATCTTGCAACAGTGCAATGGCGTACAAAAGGAAAACAAAAAGCGCCGGTAATTATTCGTACCCGTGGTCACCGTTTAGAAGGCGTGTGGCATAGCGGTTCGCCAATGGGTATGATCGTTCACGCCTGCCGCGGGATAAATATTTGTGTGCCACGTAACATGACCGTTGCCTCGAGTTTTTATAATACTTTATTGGAGTCGGACGAACCTGCTTTAATTATAGAACCTTTAAATGCTTATCGTTTAAAAGAAAGATCTCCTGCAAATTTTGGTGCTTACAAAACAGCCCTTGGTATTCCTGAAATTTTAAATTCAGGTTCTGATATTACTTTGGTTTCTTATGGCAGCAGTATTCGTGTGGCTCAGGATGCAATAAAGAATTTAGAGAAGCAGGGTATTTCGGTTGAGTTGATTGATCTTCAAACACTAATTCCTTTTGATATTCATCATTCAATTGTTGAATCTGTTAAAAAAACAAATCGTTTATTAGTGTTAGATGAAGATGTTTCGGGCGGAGCAAGCTCTTATATTTTACAAAAAATTGTGGAAGAGCAGGGAGCTTATAAATTTTTAGATTCAGCGCCATTAACCCTGGCTTCTAAAGACCACAGACCGGCTTATGGCAGTGATGGCGACTACTTTAGTAAGCCTAATTCTGACGATGTTTTTGATGCTATTTATAATTTAATGTCGGAAGTTAACCCAAATCAGTTTCCTAAAATTTACTAAAAAAATGTAATTTTATCATCTCGGCACGAAAATAGGAGAGGGTAATAAAACAAAAAACAAAAACTCACACATGAAAAAATATATAAAAGCACTTTTACTTTGTTCTTTAGTTGTATTTGCATCTGATTGTTTTTCGCAAACAACAACAGCGGCTGCTGAAGATGCTCCTAAAAAGAAAAATGAAACTAAGATCACAGAAATTGTAAATACAGATTCTTTACCTGCCAGCGAATTAATGCAACGTGCTATTAATTGGGTTAAGGTAGAAAGTACCAGGTACAATAAAAGCAGCGGTGTAACAACAGGGTCAAAAGCAGAGTGTACCGCAACTTTTCCGGTTAAACCAAAAGAATTAAATCCGGAGGTAGATTATACAGGAAAAATAAGTATGCAGATTGCGATTGAGTGTAAAGACAATCGTTATAAATATACGATTTCACAAATTAAACATATTAGTACAAGTGGTAAAGCAAGCGCGGGCAGTATTGACAACAAAGTGCCTGATTGTGGCAGTATGATCATGGGCGATCTTGTATGGAAAAAATTAAAAGGTGAAGCTTTAAGAGGCGCAGGTAAAGTTGTTGAAGATCTTAAAGAGGGAATGAAGAAAGATTCTAAAGATGTTGAAAAAGAAGAGTGGTAATTAATTGTCAATATTAAAATAATATACTTTATCTAATTCCACTTCTTTATTTAAATAAACAATAACTGGGTTTCCGTTTTTTGTTTCGCCTAAAACTTCAAAACACTTACCATTAAACGTACAGTTTGAGATCTCAAGCTGAATATCAAAATTAGTTTTTGTTGCTAATTTTAATTTATCGGGTCTTACAAAAAGTTTTGTTTTATTTTTTGTTTTCTTCTCCAGGTCTTCTGTTTTTATAGCGTTAAATGGGCCTAGAAGTCCTGCCAATTTTGTGTTCTTAGGCTTATAATAGATCTGCCATTTTTTGCCCATTTGCAGAATTCTGCCATTATCCATCACTGCCAAAACATCTGCATATTTTAAAGCTTCATCTGCTAAGTGCGTAATTAAAATAACGGCAGTGTTATTCTTTTTTACTTCGCTCATAATAAACGAAAATAATTTCTCGCTTAAAATAGAATCCAAATTACTAAAAGGTTCATCCAGTAATAATACTTTAGGAATTATTGCCAAGGCCCTGGCTATTGCTACACGCTGCTTTTGACCACTCGATAAAAATCTTGCTTTCGAATTTTTTAAGGCAACCAGATCCAATAATTTTAAGAGCTTATTGGCTCTTTTTTGTTTTGCTTCATTGGTATAACCAATCAATTTGTCAAAAATATTTTCTTCAACGCTGTGGTTATCCAAAACATAAAAATCCTGGCTCACCAAGCGCATTTCGTGATAGCCAGGAATTAAATTATACGACGGTCCTGTAACTTTTTTATTCTCAAATAATACTTCGCCTTCATTAAGGTCTTCTAAACCATAAAGGCATTTCATTAAGGTGGTTTTACCGCTTCCACTTTTTCCAACTAAAGCCAATATCTCGCCTTTATTAAGCTGGAGCGAAACATTCCTTATTCCTTTAAAATAATTTTGATTGGGGTAATTGAACGATATGTTGTTAACCTTTAAGATAGCTATCTGACTAGGGTTACACTGTGTTTTAACTTATACGATTTGCCGTCAAAACCCGCGCCCTCAACAACAACAAAATAAACTCCCTCATCACACACCTCTCCGGCAGTGGTGTGGCCATCCCAAAAACCATTTACCCTGTCCCACTTAACAATAGGCGTGCCATAACGGTTATAGATCATAACGGTTAAGCTTGTGATGTTTTTGGCTATTGGTTTAAAGATATCGTTAATGCCATCGCCATTTGGAGAAAAAATGGTTGGTAAAGTAATGCCCGAAGAATCTGCTATTCTTAAAGCATAAGAAGAAGTATCGTTGCAACCTGCATTACCAAAAGCAATAAGCGTTACAGAATAACTCCCGCTAACACTGTAATCTTTTACAGTATTTAAAGAAGTTGTATTGGCAGCGCCATCATCGTTAAAAAGCCATTGATTGGAAATACTGTTTGTGGAATAATTAGTCAATATCAATTGATTGGGGTATCCCGTAGCATTTAAACTGGCATTAAAAGCGGCGTAAGCTGTTTTTGTTACAGTAATTGTGCTTGTAGCCATTGAAGTGCCGGTGGCGTTAGAAACCATAAGGTTAATAAAATAAGTGCCGCCTGTGCCAAAATTAAAAGTAATTGAAGAACTGTTAAAGTCAGGCAAAACACTTACTGATTTTGATGGGGTAATAGACCAACTGTAGGCTGTGGGTGAATTAGATTCTTGAAGGGTAAACGTTTGCGAAACCCCTGTACATAAAGTAGCCGAAGGGCTTACAATGGTAGCTGTAGGTACCTGAGCAAAAGCGCCAATACAAATAAATAGAAATAAAAATGTTTGTAAAGTTCTGTTCATAAACACCTATAAATTTACTAAAAATTCTAATGTATTTACATTATCGGCAAAATCAGTAATAACAGGCTGCTGTGAATAACCAAAAGGAACGTTTTTTTTACCTACGATACACTGTAGATCGTCGTTAATTGCGTTTAAATAATCGTTTAATTCTTTTTCGGAATTATAATATTGATAGTACAGAACGCCTACAGGAGAGTGAAGATCAGAACTTTCCTTAAGCATTAAGAAATTATTATCTAAAAATTTCATCGATTCTAAAAGGTAAATAGCGCGGTGGTAATCATAATTATTACCATATTTTTTATTGTTTACTACAAAACCGTAATCAATAATAGACTCAAAAAAAGTATCAAATGTATAGCCTGCGGGCACCATTAATTTATTTACATTTCTGCAACCAAGGCCAAAATAAAGGAAGATATCTTTACCCAGATTTTTAAGATCGCTTATTGTCTCGTTGCCTGTTAATATTGCAAGAGATGACCTGCTTTTACGGATTATGTGAGGGTATTTGCCAAAATAATGTTTAAAATGTTGGGCCGTGTTATTGCTGCCAGTGGCTATTACAGCGTCAAATTTGCCCAGTTTGCCTTCAGCAAACAAGATCTGAGCTTCAAATCCGGGTTCGTAATGCGTTAAGAGTTTCAGGAAAAAAGGGATCAAAACATTATCGTCTGATGATAGTTTTATTAATGCTTTATTTCCGCTTAATAACACACATAAAATATCATGAAAACAAACCATTGGCACATTGCCGGCACAAATAATGGCCACTGTTTTTTGCGGTTTTTCTTTAATAGAAGCCGAAAAATCAACCAGGCCCTCTTCCTTTAAAAGATCACTTATATTAATTAAAGATTCTTTAACAAATTCAGGAATGAACCAGCCGTTATAAATGTGAGCCATCTCTGTAAGCTTCTCAAGCCCTTGGTGTAACTGCGTTTCGGTATTTTTTTGTTTGTTAAAGTGCCTGTTTATAAACAATCCTACCTGCACAAAACCATCTATTCTTTGTTTTAAAGTCATAATTTAGGTTGTATATTTGTAACCTCTTTTTGAGCAACAAAACTACATAAAAAAATGGCAATTAAAATAACAGATGAATGTATTAATTGCGGCGCCTGCGAGCCGGAGTGCCCTAATAATGCAATTTATGAAGGTGGAGCTGAGTGGCGCTATGCCGATGGTACAGGTGTTAAAGGCGAATATACAGGTAAGAACAGTGGGGAAACTGTAGATGCAGATTCGCCACAGGTTCCAAAAAATATGGATGTTTACTTTATTGTATCCGATAAATGTACCGAGTGTAAAGGCTTTCATGATGAGCCGCAATGCGCAGCCGTTTGCCCGGTTGATTGCTGTATTAAAGATGAAGACGTTGTTGAAACAGAAGAGCAGCTTTTAGCGAAAAAGGCTTCGTTGCATTTATAATTCTTTTTTTTATTGAAGAATACATGATAAAGAGTTTTTAAATTCTCTTTATCATGTTATTAAATCCTATTTAAACTTAAGTGTTAACTGTAATTTTAACACAGGGTTAAAGCTTAAGTTGTTTACTGAAGCTTTGTATATATTAGACGGGGATACTGATGATGAAGTAATGTTAATTCGGTCATATGAAACATTATATCCTAGCTCAGGTGAAAGATAAAAGTTTTTTGCGACTTTTAATTTAAAACCCAAGCCTAAAAATCCATCCAAACCATTGCTGCTTCTTTTGTACGATGATACATTAAAATCTGTATAATCGCCTTTTGTTTGTACGTTTCTATACAATATATCCGCGTAAGTGTAGAGCCAATCTTTTTTCTTTAATAAATTGTATTGAACACCCACGCCTATCCTGAAATCTTTGTTTGAAAGATAAAATATCGAATTTTCCGAATAAGATACCTGTGATCTGAATCCAAAGCGTTTGTAGCTGTAACGAAAAAACAAGCCATTAATAAATTCGGTTGTTGCTTTATTGGCTCCGAAGTTTCCGTTAGAGCTTGAAGAATTAAGTGTAAAAAGTGTAGATCCAAATTCGTAATGTTTAAGGCTGTCTTGCGCCTTTGCCATTTGCAAAAACAGTAACGTGGCTAAAATAATTGTAAATTTTTTCATGTGTTTGTTTTTTGGTTTTTAATGGATGCAAAATAGAGTTTAACTTTTAAACAGGAAGTGAAGTTTTGTTAAAGTGAAATTTGAATAGGTTTTTCTTAGCTATTATTAACAAAAGACTACTTAAGTGTGTTTTCGTCAACCTTCCTTACCAAAGATAAAATCAATTTAAATAAGTAAAATTACTTACAGATAATAACTGAGCTTTATAGTATAAAAAACCGATGAGCGATAATGATAAGGCGTACGGTAACTTGCTTTCGGCGCATATTCAGCGGGTAAGTATAAATATTCAGGGTAATACTCATAAAGTTTTTCAGGGTTATTTACGTTATAAAAACGTTGCATATTAAGATATTCAAATTGCAGGTCGTTGCCTGCTGAAAAATGTTTACTAAGTTTATAATTAAATGTAAAGCCTAGTCCTGGTCCATAAGCTTTTATATACTTGTCCATTAAAAAAGGTTTAACTGTCGCTCTTTCGTCTGCGCTATGGGAGAAATAGCGGAGCCACGCATCCGGCTTATCGTTAAAATAAATGTGTTTACTTGTAAATGAGAGATTAGCAGATACCCTGAAGCGTTTGCGGTTAACAAAATTGTATTTTAAAAGATAAGTAAAGCGATAACCACGATCGTATTTATAATTACTGTAATTTGGCCCGAAGCACTTTGCAAAAATCATAGTTTCCTGCGACCATCTTTTTTTATAGCAATGCTCAAATCCTATGGATGCATCACCAACAAAAAGGTTGGAAGGATAAGTGCTTATTATAAATTGATGCTTTTTAAGACTATCCTGCCCAAAACCAGTAAAGAAAAACAAGAGCGAAATTAGTATAGCGGTAACATATTTCATTTTCGGGTTTTAGTCTAAACGACAATTTATCTGTTTTATTATTTACCTTATTAACAAAACAATCAAAAAATCCCCCTAAAAGGGACTAAAACACGCTAAAATTGGCATTGCGACATCCCTAAATAATCTTATTTTTGTAAGCCTTAATTAATATGGTTTTTAGCAGCATAACGTATTTAGTCTATTTCCTTCCAATATTTTTATTGCTATACCATTTAGTGCCGCATAAATTTAAAAACGCGGTTATTTTAATAGCAAGTATTTATTTTTATAGCTGGGGCGGGCCAAAATTTATTTTTGTAATTCTTGGCACCACCTTTTTAGATTATTTTTTGGTAAATGCCATGCATAACCAAAAAACGCAAAAGGCAAAAACCAAATTCTTAATTATTTCGTTGTGCTTAAATCTTGGGCTTTTATTTTATTTTAAATATTGTAATTTTTTTATTGAAAACATCAATGCGTTGTTAGGAACCGAAGTGTCGTGGATAAAAATTGTTCTACCAATTGGTATTTCATTTTACACATTCGAAAGTCTGACTTATGTTGTAGATGTTTACAGGGGAATTCATAAACCGTTAAAAAATTTCTTGCATTATCAAACCTATATCTTATTATTCCCGAAATTAATTGCCGGCCCAATTGTGCGTTACCATGATATTGCAGATCAGATAACCGATCGCGAGAAAAACTATACGCCAAATATCAAGCTTAGTGGATTTTTAATTTTTTGTTTAGGCCTTGCTAAAAAAACAATTATTGCAAATACTTTAGGCATGCAGGCCGATGCTGTTTTTAAATTACCGGCCGAACAGTTAGATTCTGCAGCTGCCTGGGTTGGCGCTTTGGCATATACTTTCCAGATTTATTTTGATTTTAGCGGGTATAGCGATATGGCCATTGGTTTAGGAAAAATGATGGGCTTTAAATTTCCTGAAAATTTTAATAATCCTTACATCTCGGCAAGCATTACCGAATTTTGGCGCAGATGGCACATTACTTTAGGAAGTTGGATGAAAAATTATTTATACATTCCTTTAGGCGGCAATAAAGTTTCTGATTCTAAATTATACCGTAATTTAATTATTGTGTTTCTACTTTCAGGTTTATGGCACGGGGCCAGCTGGAATTTTGTATTGTGGGGGGCATACCACGGTTTATTTTTAGTATTAGAACGCTTATTTTTAGGAAAAGTATTTGAAAAACTAGGCAAATTTATTTCGATACCAATTACCTTTATTATTGTTATTACGGGTTGGGTGTTGTTTAGAAATGAAGATCTGCATTACGGATTAAATGTTATCAAACAAATGTATGCCTTCAACTTCTTTGATGGCAAATTTGCAATGAACAATGATTTTATTTGTATGGCTGTTATTGCTTTATTGTTTTCATTCTTTGCTATTACAAAAAAAACAAAACAAATACAAGAGAATGTTTACGGTGAAAATTTTTCTGATGCAGGTAAATGGCTGGCAGTATTTGTTGGGATAACTTTATTTTATATCTCTTTAAGTTATGTTACCGCTTTGGATTTTAACCCTTTTATATATTTTAGGTTTTAATGGCGGTTAAACAAAGAACATATTCAATTCATCACATCGTTATTCTTATAGCGCTTGCCTGGCCTATGATGTATGCGATGGTGAAATACCAGGGGCGAGATGGTAAAGAAGATATCGCCTATAACAAACCAAATTTAATTGGTTTAGTGATAAGTGATGAAAAACCAAAATTTACAATGGCTTCTTGGCTGGATGGTTCTTACCAGGCTGCGGAAGAAGATTATAATAACGATCATTGGGCATTAAAAGAAGAAATGGTTCGTTTAAACAATCAATTCTATTATAAAGCCTTTAATCAAATCCGCGTTAATGGTTTTGTGATCGGTAAAAATGATTATTTATTTAGCGAGAGTTATGTTTTCTCTGCATTTGGTGATGATCTCATGCCTGAGCAAAAAGTAAAAACCTTATTACAAAAAGCAAAAGTTGTACAGGATACGTTAAAGAAAAAAGGCATTGATCTTTTATTGGTATATGCTCCAGGCAAAGGCACAGCTTGTAAAGAATTTATTGAAGATAAATATGTACACCCCGTAAAAAACACAAACCATAATTTATACGCAACAAACAGTAAAAATTTAGGTTTAAATTATTTAGATCTTTATACTTACTTCGAAAAACTAAAATCAACTTCTCCATATCCTTTATTTCCGAAGTTTGGGCATCACTGGAGTTATTATGGTGAGTGTTTAGCTGTTGATACAATTATTAAACATATCGAAAAATTACATCACTGTGATATGCCATTTATTTTCTGGCAAAAAATAGATCAGGTGGATACAGCCCGTAGCAGAGATGCCGATGTTTTAAAAAGTATGAATCTGAATTCAGATCCTGAACAAAATATGAAGCTGGCGTATCCGCAAATTCAGTTTGAAAATGACAGCGTGAAAAATACAACACGCGTGCTTACTATTGCAGATAGTTATTGGTATGGCCCTGTATACATGGGGGTAGGGCAGACCTGTTTTGCCGGCGGGCAATTTTGGTATTATGCCAATCGTGTGATTCCATCACCAAGACCCGGAGAAAAAGTGGAGGTATGGGAACTGGATCTAAAAAAAGAAATAGAAAGCAATCAGGTTATTATGCTTTTATATTCTGACGGAAACTTGCCAATTTTTGGGAATATGTTTATTGAAAACGCTTATGAATTATATACCTCGCCAAAAACATATTATCCGCGTGCTGAAAAGAACAAGCAGATACAAGTATTTGCAAAACAAATAAGAGATACACCTGCTTTATTAAAAAAATCAACTCAAAAAAGCAGCTACCTTCAGATACCTTTGGATAGCGCGATCAGATTTGATGCGATGAAAATGGCGGGATTAGTAAAGTAAGATTTTAGAACTAAGATTTAATATTATCAAAACAAATAAAATGAAAAAAATAATTATTGTTTTTACGTTGATTTCCTTTTTTGCAAAAGCAGATGAAGGTATGTGGATGCCACAATTAATTGAAGCCCTCAACTTCCAGGACATGAAAAAGAACGGATTTAAATTAACGGCGCAACAAATTTATAGTATTAATAAAGCAAGCATGAAGGATGCTGTTGCTATATTTGGTGGTGGTTGTACGGCTGAGGTAATTTCTACAAAAGGTTTGATCTTAACCAACCACCACTGTGGCTTCTCTTCAATAGCGGGTTTAAGCACAGTACAAAACGATTATTTAAAGAACGGTTATTGGGCCATGAAACCAAACGAAGAATTAATGTGTCCGGGTTTAACTGTTACTTTTATTAAACGTATTGAAGATGTTACAGCAAAAGTTACTGCTAGCATTAAACCAACTTATTCAGAGATTCAAAAAGACTCTGCCATTCAATCAAACATAAAAGCATTAGAGCTTGCAGCAAAAAAAGATTCCCATTTCGATTCTTTTATCCGTCCGTTTTATTATGGTAACGAATATTATTTATTTGTTGTAGAAACATTTAAGGATGTTCGTTTAGTGGGCACACCTCCTGAAAGCATTGGTAAATTTGGTGGCGAGACTGACAACTGGGTTTGGCCACGTCACAACGCAGATTTTAGTATGTTTAGAATTTACGCGAATAAAGAAAATAAACCCGCTGAGTTTAATTCTGAAAATGTTCCCTACACACCGGCTCACTCTTTTCCCATTTCTTTAAAAGGGGTTGAAAAAGGTGATTTTACGATGGTATATGGTTTTCCGGGAAGAACGCAGGAATACTTAACATCTTATGCAGTTGATCTTTTAATAAATCAGCAGGATCCTTTGCGCGTTAATTTGCGCGAAAAGAGATTAAACATCATGGATGAAGACATGAAAAAAAATGACACCATCCGTTTAATGTATACTGCCCGTTATGCTGGCGTAGCAAACTATTATAAAAAATGGAGCGGAGAAATGCTCGGGCTACAAAAATCTGATGCTGTAAATAAAAAGAAAAAACAAGAAGCTGATTTTTTAACTTTAGTTGCAAACGATCCAAAAAAATCTGAAACGTATAAAAATTTATTTTCAGAATTTAAGAGAACCTATGCGGATTATGCTCCGCTTAGTAAACAGTATGATTATTTTGCTGAGTGTTTATGGGGTGTTGAAGCTTTCAGGTTCTCTTCTAATTTTATTAACGTGTTTAATGAGCTAAAGAAAAAACAAGCAGGAAAAGATAATAAATTCGAAACTGTATTTAAAGACAATAAACCGCTACTTCCTTTTAAGAATTTTAATAAAGAAACCGATCGCAAACTTTGTAAAGCAATGTTAGAGGTTTATGTTGCAAATATTGACAGGGAGTTTATGCCTCGTTTTTTAGATTCTCTTTTAAATGTACATAATGGAAATGTAAACACGTTAACCGATTTTTTATATAATAATTCAAGCTTCGTAGATAATGAAAAGGCGAAAATTATGTTTGCTGATTTTGAAAAGAATGCATCGTTATATGAGCGCGACCCTATGTACCTATTGGGTTCAAGCATTTTAATTCATTATCAAAAAACAGTGTTGCCACAAATTGGTTATTACGAGCGGCAGATAAATGAATTGCAAAAAATATATGTGAAAGGGCTTATTGAAAATGTAAAGGATAGAAAATTCTATCCGGACGCAAATAGTACTTTACGCGTTACTTATGGTAAAGTTGCAGATTACCAACCCAAAGATGGCGTTCAATATTTACATTATACAACAATAGATGGGATGGTTGAAAAAAATAAAACGGGACTTGAAGATTTTTATGTGAAGCCGCGTTTGCTTGAATTGTATGAGAAAAAAGATTTTGGCCAGTATGCTGATAAGAAAGGAAAACTACACATTGCTTTTACCGGAAGCAATCATACAACGGGTGGTAACAGTGGAAGTCCGGTAATAAATGCAAAAGGCGAATTGATAGGAACTAATTTTGATCGTAACTGGGAGGGTACTATGAGTGACGTAATGTACAACGGTAACTTTTGCCGTAATATAGTTTTAGATGTAAGATTTACTTTATGGATGATAGACAAATATGCCGGTGCAGGTTATTTATTAAACGAAATGAAACTGGTGAAATAGGTATTTGAATTTAAATTTTGAACCACATAGGAAACTATGTGGTTTTTTTATTTAACTGCGCAGCTTGGTTTATGTTTTACTGGAAAATTAACTGAGTTGGCGATAAAACATTTTTTATTTGCTTCCTGGTGTAAGGCATTAGCTTTTTCTATTTGAGAAGCTTCGGTTATCGTTACGATAGGATTTAAAGTGACTTCCTTAAATTGTCCGCCGCCGCTCGCATTTTGTATCATAGTTCCTTCTGCATTGTCAATATATTCCATAACCGTAATGCCATTGTCTGCACAAATATGTAAATACCATAGCATGTGGCATTCAGATAGTGCAGAAAGCAAAAGATCTTCCGGATTATGTCTTGTGCCGTCGCCGCTAAATGGTGTGTCGGATGAAGCAAGGATATCAATTTTATTAGCAATTGTAATTGTATGATTACGACTATATGCCCCCGCATTTATTGTTCCCTGACCGGGATTTCCGGTCCATGTGATGGTTGCTTTATAATAATGTTCTTTTTGCATTATGTGTTATTTACTGATTGGAATTTGCATTTTTGTCTTATTAATAGCGCCTCCATTAATTAATTTAATAGGGTTAGGGGCATTGTTCTTTACGCCTTTCTTTTTTAAAGAGGTTTCAATGCCCTGCCAGTCGCCTGTTTTACACCAGGCGGTAATTTCACCTCCATCAATAATTAATTTAGCGCCATTTTCTAATTTTATTTTCCCATTAATAGCCATTGCTGTTTTACATTTTATGGTAAGTGTTACACCTGCTTTAACAAGTATATCTTTGTATAACTGAATATCAAAATCCCAGGTTTCATTTTCGCTGATGATCCATACATTTTTATGATCACTCTCCATGTCTTTCACAAAATGTCTGAGGTTACGACCCGCATTAGAATTCAAATGCAAGGCTCTTAACCTTCTTCCCATTTGTAATGGCGACATCCATAAATTATAGCGCTGACCTCCCATTAAATTGTTACTGGTGTCTGGCGTTGATTCATAGCACGAAAAACACGGTGCATTATTAGGTTTTGTTGTGGCTTCGCGCTCGTGCTGACAGGCGGGATTATTATTTGGAAAGACATCACTTAAGTAATCATTAGAGCCGCAAGCGCCGTTAAAATTTTGCCAGTCCGATCCGCCACCGATACCGTTTATATAAGTATGTCCCAAACCAAATGCATGACCTATTTCATGAAGTAAATGCGATCTTCCAAAAACAGGATCAAATGCAGAGATAGTGGTTACTAAAGCTGATGCTCCTTTATAACCGGAAAGATGCCCCGGACCTGTACTATTATTAAATACAAGAGGCATCCCTTCATCAATGCGGTTTTTATCAATCTTTTCAATGTGTTCAAATAAAGCCAGATCACTATAAGTTGTATATAAATTTGGTTCTGAATAGAAATAAATGTTTGTTATTTCATATTGTATTTTAGAATCATGTATGTATGGCGAATTAAAATTGTCAACTTTATAGCTTGCCCTTCTTTTAGCAGAAAATCTTTCCTGATGTCCATTTGTAATTGAATCAAGAAGAAATTTTAAAGCAGGCATTCCATTGATTTTATTGTCATTCATTTGCCATTTGCCCGAATCGTTAA
The DNA here is from genome assembly GCA_943369995.1 of Chitinophaga pinensis. Lineage (GTDB taxonomy): Bacteria > Bacteroidota > Bacteroidia > B-17B0 > Aurantibacillaceae > Aurantibacillus. The sequence goes on along the minus strand of CALRPF020000005.1, from coordinate 212,621 downwards.
GCGGTTTAAAAATATGAACAGTTATTTTTAAAGTAATTACCTGGTCGTTTTTTTTGGGAACATAAAAAGACTGGAGGCCGTATTTTTTATTATAAGCATCTGAAGAACTGGTGCAGACCGGTGATGCGGAAATAGCTGCAGGTTGGGATAATTTAACTTCTTCGGCAACTTGTACTTTTCGTTGCGCGCTTATATTTTGAAAGCAGAAGAGAAACAGAATAAATTGAAGATAGTTGTAGGTGATTTTTTTTTTCATAATTAAATTAATGCGTTTTATATTTTTCAGCCATTTTTTTTGGTGCTACATTACAATAAGAAACTGTGAGAGCATCCTTTAGCATATCTGTTCTTACTTTTTGTAATTCAATAAAGGTAAATCCTTTTTTGCCCCAGGCACCCGGCACGGGATAAATAACACTTTTATCAAAGGCTCCAAAAACGGATTGATCAATTTCTGTAAATTTTAAAACTGCTCTTTTTTTTGGAATATCAAGTGTTGCGAATATTTTTTTATTTATGCGAAAAGATGTTTTTTCAAAATGTGGAAGCTCCTGTGCCTCATCAAAAGAAAGGGCCAGTTTTTTGAAGTTTTCGATGCTAACCATTTTGAATCCAGCTTTTATAACTCATTTCAAATCTTGTTTCGCCTTTATTAACCGTGCCTGTTTTAACCCAGCCCAATGTTTCGTAAAATTTTTCAGCTCTTGTATTTGGAGCCGTTCCCAACCAAACAGGTGTTTTGGTCTGATCAAAATACCAATCCATCATGCGCGTATATAATTCTTTGCCAATACCTTTTTTTTCGAATTCAGGTTTTACAAATAAAGCCCAGATATTATTTTCTTTTAGATCTACGATCGAAAATCCAACAATGGTATTATCAACTTCGCATACCCATCCTTTGCCTCTAACAGTTAAATATTCTTCGCAATCTTTATCACTTACTAATGTAGGATTCGAAAGTGTATTTTCTTTTACAGAATTACGAACGATCTGAATTTGTTTAATGTCTTCAGTTTTTGCTTCTCTATACATGATTAAATAATAACATTAAATATACAAAATTTGCATCTAAAATGTTAATCCTTAGTTCTTGTTTTTGCAGATAGTTTTAGCGTAAAAAGAGACCGTTGCATCGTTTGATTTAACATTTTTTTCATATACCAGCTGGCATTTACTGCTTAACCATTCATAAATTTCCTTTTGTTTGTTTGATTTACCGGGCTCCCCATAATTGCCTCTAAGGCTTGTAAGGAATATTTGGCCCGTTGCATTTTTTGTTTGAAGTGAAATAGCCGAAAGCTCATCTTTGCAAAAAGTAATACGAATATATTCAAACTCTGTTCCATCCTGATTAATGTTAGATTGATTAAGTGTGTATAATTTCGTATTGCCTTCGTCAATTTCAAGTATAAGGTTAGTAAACTGTTTTGGTGATGACCCAAAAAAAATAATTTTTAAAGCCATTTTTTTCATCCAGTTTATTAGTTTGTGCCCAACAAAAAAATGGCAGCAAGACTAAAAAAATATTTTTTTCATTTGTAATAACAGTTAGAATTTAAAACTTACACCGGCAGTTAAGTAAGGATAGGAATAGCCATAACCTAGCTCTCCAAATGCGGCAACGTTAGGAACAAAGTACCAACGACCACCAACAAAAACGGATGAGCTTGGATAAATACTTCTGCCTTTTAACTGATACAAATTTTTATTTGGATCAAGACTATTAGATTCGTATTTATATGTTTGAAATCTTAAACCTACAGTTGCTCCAAAATAAACCTCACCATCTTCAAAATTTAATGCGTCTGCATGATAAGCGCCTCTTGCAGAGATCAACATATAATTCCAGCTATGACGGTAATAGTATTTATTTCCCTGGTAATAATAATCATTATATTGAAGAGAGGCATGTTGGAAACCAAAATATGCCCCAAGGCCAATAAAACCCGGACCTGCTTTTTTCTTTAAAGCTTGTTCATAGCTAATATTAATTGCCGGTGTTATTCTGTATGAATATCCAAAAGCCCTGTTATACCTGTAGTAATAGCCGCCAAACGCAATACCAATATTTACAATTTTACTATTTTCGTCAAAACTTGCTCCTCCTGAGGATGGGGAACTTTTACCTCCCTGTGCATTTGCAAAGGTTGTTGTAATTAAAAATGCAAGAGATAATAGTAATTTACTTTTCATAATTTGGGGTTTTATTTGTACGATTAAATTATTTTTTAGATTTTTTGTGCAGTTTTTTAAATCTTTTAATTCTTCTTGCGCCGCAAAAATAATATCATTAGCATTGAGGTTGGTTGGGCGCTTAGTCATTTTATCGGAAAATTTATTATTAGCATGACGGTATCTGTATAACAACATTAATTAATAGAATTCGTTAACATATCCAGTTCTGTTTGAGCGGCAGCAATAATATCATTTGTTCTTTTTTCGTCAATAGTTTGTAAAGTTTTTGATCCTTTTGTTAACGAGGCTTTCATGGTATTGATGAGTATTTCGCAATAGCTTATTTTTTCCCTTAAAGTCATCTTTTGGTAGATACTTCCATATACATGATCTATCTCGCTTAATGCTTTACTCATAGTTGTAAGAAGATTGTGCATTTTCAGTTTATTTTTTGTTTTAGTTTTTTTATTATTTTTTTTATTTTTGTTTTAAGTGTAGTTTTTTTCCACCAAAATTTTTTATCAGTATAGTTTGTTTTTGATAAAGAAGTACTTTCATTATCAAATGTGCCTCGTTCATTAGCCTGCAAGGTTATTTTTTCATTAGCTTTATCTGAGAGCTGAACTTTACCAGTTACCACACTAACAGTAACTTTTTTGTCTTGGTCATAACCTTTAATGTTAAAAGATGTGCCTAAAACGGTTGTCTTGGTTTCTTTACATCTAACTGTAAATTTTGCGCCATTGCGTTTTATTTCAAAAAATGCTTCACCTGCAAGAGATGTAGATCTTTCGTTCGTATTAAATATTTCAGGGTATGTAAATCTGCTGTTTTTATTTAAGTGAACGCAACTGCTGTCTGGTAAAAAGAAAATTTTAGCAGAATCGGTTGTGCTGATAGTGATCGTTGCAACGGCCCGTTCTTTCTTTAACAAAGGAGCAAGCGTTTCCGTTTTTTCGTTAATATTTATATCTGAAACCGGTGTAAAGTATTTAACAAGAAAAACCAAACTAATAACCAGCGCAATAGCAGCTGCAATTTGCAAAGGACGTAAAGTGTTTTTCTTTCCGGTTTGTTCAGGTTCTTTTGCAGCTAATATTTTAAAATCTTCCCAGGCTTTTTCAGTTACATCTTCACTTTCTTTTTTAAGACCTGATGCTGCTGTCCAGATATTTTTTACCTGCTCAAAGAGATTTTCATTAGCAGGATCTTGTTTTAACCAATCAAATAATTCTTTTTCATCTTTGAGAGATGCGTTACCGGAAAGATATTTACTAATTAATTTTTCTTTACCTGTTTTCATTTGTTGGGTTTAATTATTAAAAACGCCATGGTTTTAAATATAAGACCCTAAAAAATGGCCTTACCCCCAAAAGATAAATGAAAAAAAACATAAGTGCCTGACAGTTAGGTTTAAAATGAATCAAATGAAGTTTTTTGTTTGATTAAAGCGATGAAAAACTCCTGGAGATATGATGTTTCAGGTCTTCACGCATTCGTTTAAGGGCAATGCCCATTTGGTTTTCAACCGTTTTTTCAGATACATCAAGATAAGTGGCTATTTGTTTATATTTCATATTTTCGAAACGGCTTAAAATGAAAATTGCCTTACATTTTGGTGGTAATTTATCTAAAGCAGCCTGGATCTCAGCTTCAAGTTCTTTGGTGATGATGTTTGAATCTGTATTTCCGGTATCAGCAATCTTTATATCTGTTAAAACCTTGCGATGCTTGTTGTTTTCGAGATATGTTAGTGATGCATTAACTGATGATTTAATAAGATAAGATCTTGGATCGAGTATATGGTCTAATTCGTCGCGTTTTCGCCAAAGTTTTAAAAATACTTCTTGTACAACGTCATGAGAAGCATCCTTATCGTTAATTATATTTTCAACTACATTGCGGAGTACCTTATAATGGGTCTTGTAAATTATTTCAAATTTTTCCTGCAAAATTAACCTTTCCAATTTATAAAGATACAATTCCTATAAGTAGCATAATTAAAGAGTTATTAATTTTGCTATTTTTTTATGGGAAATAAATTCCTCAGATCTATTTCCATTAAACCCTGAAAAATCTTATGAATAGGGGAGGATAAAGAGGGCACGAAATTTTTTATCTATATTGATTTTTAAAAAGCAAGTATTTTACCTACGGGTTTTGGCAGTAATAACCATCGTATCATTCACAAATTGTATTTTGTACTTAGCTGATAACCATCTAAAAATATTTTAATACAATTTTTTTTAAGTGTATTTATAAGAAACCAAATGCTCTACGTATAAAGTATTTTTTTTCAGAAATTTTAAATGTGGCATTACCTTTAGTTTCATATGTTCATGCACCTTATATTTTTTAATGGTTGATCGTTTTTTTTGAAAGAGTTTTGGAAAGTGATTTGTCTTGAAAAAAAAAAGTCGACGAAAATCAAAATTTGTTTCAAGTTTTTATTTTCTTCTCATAGCATAAACTAATTCATCTAAATACTCATCATTCTTATAGAATGTTTTTTCAAAACGAGCTTCAAATTTAAATCCTGCCTTTTCTAAAACTTTTTGAGAGGCTAAGTTATTGCCAAAGGGTTTTGCAAAAATACGCGTAACGTCAAAATTCCTAAAACCATAATCCACCATTTCTACAATAGCTTTGGTAATGATGCCATTGCCCCAAAAAGGTTCTCCAAGCCAGTAACCTAATTCTGCATTTTTACAATGGATGTCTTCCTGCGGATGAAGACCAATACCTCCGCAGGCTTCACCATTAATTTCAATTGCAAACATGTGTAAAGGTTTATGCTTCGACGCAAATTCAATGAATTGTTTTCCGTTTTCAATTGTATATGGATGCGGAAATCTATCCATCATAAAATTTGCAATGTTTTTATTGTTGCCATATTTCACCAAACTTTCAAGGTCATCAATTGACCAGGGCCTTAAAGAAAAATTCATAAATGAGATTTGATAAATTGAAAACAAAAAAAGTATTAGAACTTACTTCTCAACCTTGCGCGTTTACGTTTTTCTTTGAAAATGTAACCCACCGTTACTTCCAGTGAAACGTAAGAATCTTTTTGCCTGTCACCACGCTGCGCCGGAACTCCAAAACTGTCGGGCGACGTTGCGCCATAGATCAAACCTTTATTTGGATCGGACATTGAGGCAGACAAGGGGCCATAAGCTGCCTCCAGAGCAATGGGATCGTAATAACTTGTACCAACATCATCAATATAATCTGTAAATGTTTTACGCCATGCAGCCTCAATACCTATGCTCCATTGCCTGTTAACGGTACATTTATAAAAAAAGCCAAGTGGAATGCAGACACTATAATTTGTGTATTTTTTTGGTCCACCCGGTAAGCCTTGTCCTTCGGTATGCAAAGGCAAAAGTTTCACATATTTTCCATTTGGGGTACGGCCTTTTGGATTGTAATAAAAGCCCCCAACACCAACAAAAGCAAATACCGAGTGTGCAAGTCGATTTGATCTTCGGCTTAAAGTTCTTTTAATACCATAACGGTTCCCGGTTTTACTACTTTGATATCCAATCTCAATTCTGCCCGACAATTCAAAAATATTTGATTTGAAATTAAGGTTCCTGTTATTTCTAAATTGCTCCTTCGTTAAGGCATCGTCTCCTCTTACAATCAAATAATTAAATTTTCCGGTAACATTTATCCACGACTCTAATTTATATCTATATCCTAAACCAAATGCTGTTTTTGTTTGAGAAAGCTCAAGATCAACAGGGCTATAATCTTTTCCTATCTGATCCCGACCTCCAAGGTCACCTAAAAAATTAGAAGTACCACCTGTAATAAAAATCTCTTTTCTATATTTTTTCCAATCACCGGCGCGTGTAAAATTCTGAGCCTCAGATATTAGGGTAAAAAAAGATAAGGTGAGTAAAAAAAGTACTTTTCTCATTTAAGGTTTTAATCGAATAAAAATATGAAAAAAAACGCGAAACACCATGAAGTTAGGGATAAATTTTTAAAAAGTCAATGTTAAGTGATTTGTAACTAATTAAAAAACAATGCGTTAAAGTTTATTAGATATACTTTTTCGGTGGTCCTCGTAATAGCTGTATAAAGCCAGCGTAAAAACCCCTCATCAATATTCTCTTCTTTTAAATATCCCTGATCTATGAACACCACGGGCCACTGGCCCCCCTGCGATTTATGACAAGTTATTGCATAACTGAATTTTACTTGTAATGCATTGTAATATGGGCTGTTTTTTAAATACGCCGCGCGTATACCTTTTGCCGGTTCATGGCTTACATCTGCCATCACGGCTTCAAACAAATGTTTTTGTTCGTCCTGACTTAATGCAGGGTTATCAGAAAAAAGAGAGTTAGTAATGATCTTTACCTGTAACTCTGCAAGGTTTGGATAATCAATAAATCTTACCTGGCATTCGCAAAAATCAAGTCCGTATAAATTTTCGCGGTTTATAATTCTTGTAATTTCTACCATATCACCATTTGCGATAAAACCTGCCTCGCCATTGTTTTCAGGTAACCAGAAATAATTATTTTTTACGATCATTATTTTATCACCGGCGCAAAGATCATCTTCATACAATTTAATTCTGTTTCTAAAGCTTTGATTAAAAAGATTTGCCCGTTTATTACTTCGTGTTATGATCACTACATTTTCTTCGCCGTATTTCGAAATGGCAGAATTGATATGGTCTTCGAGCTCATCGCCGGGTAAATTAATAAAATCTTTTCCGCAAATAAATTTAGGAAATTCAAAAACACTATTGCCGATATTATTTCGTATGTTGGTTGCATTTAATAATATGCCGCTTTCTAAACGCTGTCTTGCTACTTCTTTTAATTCAAAAAAATTAATATTCAAATGAAAAGCTCCTTTTAAATAATTTTCGTTTAGGGCTGGGCTCTCATTACTGCCAACCGGCGGCAACTGAGCGGTATCGCCAATTAAAATAAGTTTGCAATTATCGCCACTGTAAATGTATTCGAATAAATTTTCGAGCAGGCTGTTGAGTAAACTTTCTCCGCCCGAATCGGCACTTATCATAGATGCTTCATCAACAATAAATAAGGTATTTTTATGTAAATTTTCGGCAAGAGAAAAATAAAAAGCACCATCGGCGCCAATTTGTTTTCTAAATATTTTTTTATGGATTGTTTGCGCGGATTTTTGTGAATACATGCCTAACACCTTTGCAGCACGGCCCGTTGGTGCCAACAAAATACTGCGCCATTTTATAGTGGGCAAAGCTTTTGTAAACGCTGAAATCAGATTGGTTTTGCCGGTTCCGGCATAACCTCTTAAAATAAATACACCTCGCTCATCAGGATTAAAAATAAAGTCTGAGATCTTTTTTATAGCGATCTTTTGATCTTCGTTTGCAATAAAGGGTAAATATCCTGAAACTAGTTTTTCAAAATCGTGAGGCAGAATTATTTTGGACATTTCAGAATTTAAATTTACGAACCTGTATAAATTTAAATAAAAAAGCCACCTTGTTACAGGTGGCTTTTCAAATTTTATGAGTTTGTTAGAAATTAAAAGAGAAGGTTTGGCTATTGATCGTAATTGTACCAACCAGATCGCATGAGCCGCTACCAAAATCAATTAAACGTGTTGGACGGTTGCCCGGTGTATAAGAAATAGTACCGCTTACAAATGGGTGACGATGCGGACGTGAAACATCAGGAGCACAGGTAAAGTCTCTTACAAGATTTGAAGCTGTTGCTGTAAAATTCTCGCCCTTTGCGTTTACGCCGCTTGCCGAGCCGTTTAATTTAATTTTCGCTTTTGTCCAGTTAATTGGTGTAGTTTGACCATTATAGCAAAGAGGATCGCTTGTATTGATCAATTCTTTTGTGCGGTTACACGTCCAGTTAACTGTGCCCTCATTATTAGGCTTAACAATAGAAATGTTTGCAGAAACTGCCCACGTAAGGTTTGTTCCGGCCGGCGCCCCCGCAGGAGTTGTATTGGTTATACTTTTGTTATTAATAGTAACCTGGTTACCGTCTACAACATAATTTTGCGATGTAACTATCATTTTAAAACCGGGATTACGGTAATAAATAGAGGTTGTAGGGCTTGACGCAGAAAAATCGAAGAATAATTTACCAGTACGAACCCTGCCATCAGTACCTGTACAGCCTGTTGTGCCAAAATCTACGGTAACCGTACCTGTTCCTACACCCGATACAGTAGCGCAAGGGGCAATAGATAGGATCTCAGCGCCACTTACAGGGCCATTGAATTTGTATGTAGACAAAGAGCCGGCTTCGCTTACCTGACTTCCCATCGATTCGATATCGCTTGAGCTGGTTTCGGCAAGATTATTGTCATTTGCTGTTCCTTGCTCTGTATCGGGTTCCTCATCGGTTTTTTTATCTCTTTTACGACAAGATGTAAAGGCTAGAGAGCTGGCTACTAAAGCTATTACAAGACCTAAATAAATTTTTGAAGTTTTCATATTTTATGTTTTAATATTTCATCTATGATTGCAAAAAAAGATAAAGGTTTAATCCGTTTAAAAAAAAAATTTTTTATTTTTAAGAATACCTTAGATTTGTTACCTGATGTTGGGCCAATACTATAAAGAAAAGCTGATATTAACAAATAAAACTGCTGGTAAAGAGGCCGCTGCATTATCTCTTTTTATCAGTCAAAGCTCATTTATATTCGCTGTTTCGGCAAATAATTTTAAAGATATTATTCAAATTGGCCATATTGAAATAAGCAATGCTCCCGGATTAAACCAAAGTTTTAGCGAAAAGATCGTTTTTTTGCTTAACAACTATCAGCTTGCTCAAAAGAAATTCGAAAAAGTAATTATTTCTGTTTTAAATAAGGATTTTACAATTGTTCCTGAGGCGTATTCAAATTCATCTGATCTTAAAGAATTTCTTTCTTTTTCTTCAGGGATAACTGAAATTAAAAATCCCTTAACGCATACGATAAAAAATGTAAAGTTTTGTTACGTTTTTGAGCAAGAGTTAAGCCAGGCACTTGAAAGATTGTATTCGCACGCTATTATAAAACACGCCGGCGCTATTAATAACGAATTGTTTTTTAGTAACCACTCGTTAGTTAATGCAAATTTATTTTTAACAATAAACGACGGCTTTATAGAACTTGCCGCAAAACAAAAGAGCGATCTGCTTTTTTATAACGTATTTAATTACGAAAATAATGAGGATATTTTGTATTATTTATTATTTATGATGGAGCAGTTTAATTTAAATCCATTACAAATTAAACTGTTTATAAGCGGACAACTGCCAACCGATGATAGTTTAATTTTAAGCATAAAAAAATATATTAAGCAAGTAAATTTTGTGGTGCATAACCCTGACATTAAATTAGAAGGCGAATTACAAATACTCCCTAAACATTTTTATTTTACTTTACTAAATCAACACCTGTGCGTATCATAAACGGAACACACAAAGGCCGGGTTATAAAAGTACCCAATGGTTTGCCGGTAAGGCCTACTACAGATTTTGCAAAAGAAGGCCTTTTTAATATGCTTAATAATAAGATCAATTATGATGAAACAAAAGTACTTGATCTTTTTAGCGGAACAGGACACATTTCTTTAGAATTTGCATCAAGAGGAAGTAAAGATATTTTAGCGGTAGATAAGAACTTTAAATGCGTTGGCTTTTTAAAAGCTACCAGTAAAGAATTAAAATTTGAGATAGATACAATTAAAAGTGATGTGTTTGAATTTTTAAAGAATTGTAACCAAAAATTCGATCTTATTTTTGCTGACCCACCTTATGATCTTGAAAATATTCCCACCATTCACCAAATGGTAATTGATAAACAACTATTAAATGAAAATGGAATTTTAATTATTGAACATGGTCCAAGAACGAATTTAGAAACGTTACAAGGCTTTGTTCAAAAGAGAAGTTACGGGAATGTGAATTTTAGTTTTTTCGAAAATACGCAGTAAACAAAAACCACATAGAGAGCGTAGAAATAAAATCTGTGATAGCTAAGTGGCTCAATTTTTTACTTCAGCACTCCGATGTCTTTTCCTACCTGGTTAAAAATTGCTTTTACACTATCAGCTGTTTTTGTATCACCGGTGGCGCGTAAATAAGTATCCGTTAAGGTCATTACATTTTGATGATAAAATTTTTTCATTTCATCTACCATCATTTCTTTTGTCCAAAGATCAATACGCAACGTATTATTTTCTTTTTCATCCCACAAGGCTATCATTACACTTTTACAAGTGCTCTTTTCGCCTGAGTCCGGTGCGTCCCAATCAATCTTTACAGGCAGATTATTTTCATCTACAGTTACTTTAAATTTTATTTCAGAGGTTTTCATGCTATTAATTAATTTTCTAATATTTTAAATTCTACTCTACGGTTTTGCGCATGTTCTATTTCGCTGCAAATCGCGTTATCTTTACATTTATTTAATAATTTACCTTCTCCATATCCAATGGAAATTATTCTGTCTGCATCAACACCTGCAGTTGTAATATACATTAAAGCTGTTTTTGCCCTTAGCTGACTTAGTTTTAAGTTATCGGCATCAGTTCCTTTACTATCGGTGTGTGCGCTAATTTCTATTTTAATGGTTTTGTTTGTATTCAAAACTAATATCACCTTATTTAATACTTCTTTTGCCTGGGGTAATAGTTCTGTTTTATTGGTCTCAAATAAAATATTTTCAATAATTGTACTGCTTGTTTTTTTTATATTATTGGTTGCCATAAGATCCAACCAAGGGTCATCCAGCTCTATATCTTTAATTTTATTTATTTCGGCATCAATAGGTTTGTAAATAAAACGCTTGCCTTTTTCGTTGGTAATGATCTTTACCAATTTATCATCTAAAGTATAAACCAAAATGTTTTTAAATGCGTCTAAAGCGTTATCAGAATTATTGGCGCTTAAATAAAAGCGTTTTAAGAAAGGCAGGTACTTAAACTTAAAGGCACCAAGATCATCCGTTAATACACTGTCTATAACTAAGTAATTTTCATTCAATAAAATTATTTTTATTTTTTCTAAAGGCTTATTATTCTGATCACCATAAATTTTAGCGTTTACATTCATCTTCATTTCGTCATCACCAATAGAAATGGAATTGAACAATTCGTTGTAATTTGTTTTTAGCTTTAAAGATCGTCTGGTACCGGCAATGGTATCAAAGAATTTTACATAATTATCGTCTTTATTTAAAAAATCAAGTTTTTCACCGCCTCCAACTTCTTTGGTATCCACGCCAATAAAATAAGTGTCGTCAGGCCTAACGTCTTCAAAAACAAAAGCTCCTAATACATTGGAAGTTGTTTTTTTAACTATTGTATTATGTTTATTGCTTAAATAAATTGTTTTATTGGAAAAGAATTTTTTTTGTTGCCCGGAGGTTAATACTAATTTACCGCCAATATTTGAAGTATATTGGTTGTTGATCATATTCTTTAATTCCTGGGGTTTTAAAACCCATTCGCAGCCGCCACTTGAAGGTTTTGCTTCTGAAACTGAAATTTTATTGGAGTTTAATAATGTAAATTTTGCCGGACTTGATTCTGCATCTTTAGTATTTAATTTAATTTTGTAAATTTCTGACGCTTTAACACCTGTAAATGCAAATTCGCCAAAACGGTTGGTAGCAGTGGTTTTTAAAACTTTACCGTTTTTATCAAGAATAGTAACAGCCTGATTTATGACCGGTAATTTTGTATTCTTATTTAAACAAATGCGACCAGCAACTAGAACTGGAATTTCAACGGCTGAAGTTGTACCATTGTCGTTTTCTATTTGTGATTTATTCTTTAAAATCGTTTTATTGAATTTGTTTGTATAAGCTGTATCGGAGATCATCTTGGATTTTCCATCAAAAAGTATTTTGCAAAAAGCATTTTTAAATGCAGAAGTGTCAATATCTTCATCTGTTTTAAGAACAAATGGAATATTAAGTTCATGCACCATATTAATATCCTGTTTATCTTTTGGAATATCGTCAGCCTTTATTTCCAAAAACATAGTTTGATAATTTGAATTGCTAAAATATACCTGATAGTTTTTATCGAAGCTCAGCTTTAAAGTAAAATCAGATTTTGTTTTTGTGAATATTGTTTCTTTTACAATATTGTTTTGCTTTATTACAATAGTTGTATTTGCTAAAGGCGATGTATTATATTCTGAATGTCCAATAATCGTAATTTGCCCGTTCAAAAAAATGGAACAAAAAAAAGTAAATAAGAAAAACAGGGATAGTTTCATTGTAAATATTAACTAAAAGTAATTTTTTTGAATTTATTAGCCAAAATTTTCTTTTATAAAGTTATTAATTGCGTTTACAGAGCCCTCTTCAAGCCTTTGATGGTAAACAGTCACGGGTATATGAAGCGTTTTTATACCACTTAACTTAGCAAAGCCTTTATCGTACTGTTTGCTAATATTATTTAAATAGTTATCTGAAATGCTTTGTTCGTATTTTCGGTCGCGTTTTTTTATATTTTGTTGTAAGTTTTTATTGCTTGTACTTAAATAAATAATCAGATCGGGCTTTGGCAGCTGAGCGGCAATAAGCTTAAATTGTTTCTTAAAAATCGCAAAATCCTTTTTAGATAAATTAATTTGAGCAAACCACAAACATTTATACAAACTGTAGTCACTTATAATTAAGTTTTTTTCTTTTTTTAATATTTCGTTTAGTTGTTTAAATCTGTTTAGTAAAAAGCTATATTCTAAAGGAAAAGCAAATAATTTTTTATCCCCATAAAATAAAGGTAATAATGGATTGTCTTCAAATTCTTCGGGTAAAAAGCGGGCATTTAATTTTTTCGCCAAAACCTTTGCCAGAGTGGTTTTTCCTGATCCTATATTGCCTTCAATACAAATATATTTCAGATCTTTTGCTTGGCTGTATTTTTTAACCTCTAATTTATCTTTGCTGTTTTTTAATAGAAACGATATTGTTTTTTTTATTTGCGGATGAACAAAATTACCGGCAATGTCATTTAAAGGTTTTAAAACAAAATGGCGTAAGTGTAAACGTGGGTGAGGTATCTCAATATCCTTGGCTGAAAGTATATCTGAATTAAAAAATAAAACGTCAATATCAATAGTTCTATCGCCGTTTTTTGTTGAACCTCTTTTGCGGCCAAGACTTTTTTCAATAGCTAAAGCATCTGTTAAAAGCTTTTGCGCGCTTAATTTGGTTTCTATTTTAATTACCTGGTTAAGGTATTTATTTACCGATTTACTGCCCCAGGCTTCGGTTTCGTATATGTTGGATTGGGCCGCGATTCTGCCTAAAAGGCGTTCAATAGCTTCTTTTGCGGCATTCATATTCTTTATTCGGTTGCCAATATTTCCGCCCAAACATAAAAAAGCTACATTCATAATATTCTTTACGGGTAAAATTAGTTTATATCTATCTTTAAATTAAAATACAAATATAAAGTATCGTTCATGCATCCCGCTAATAAATTAAACAAATGGGGATTTTGGCGGTTAACAAAGCAAGGTAAATTAAGAAATACATTATGAAGCAGTTTTTTGGAGCATTTTTTGGGTCGGTTATAGGAATTATTGTAGCAACTGTTTTAGCAGTGCTAATGATCATTGGGGCGGTTAATTCGAGTTTTGGATCAAGTATAAACGAGGATGATGGAGCGTCTTCCGTAAAAACCAATTCCGTTTTAAAATTAGAGCTCGAAGGGGTTATTTTGGATCGTGAGAAAGAAAATCCTTTAAAAGAATTTGGCGATCTTGGACCTTTAACAGCCGAAGATGGCTACGGCTTAAATACCTTGGTAGAAAAGATCGAAAAGGCAAAAACTGATGATAAAATAAAAGGCATTTATTTATACTCAAAACAATTACAAGCTGGTTTTGCGACTACACAGGAATTAAGAAATGCTTTGGAAGATTTTAAAAAATCAGGAAAATTTATTTACAGTTACGCCGAGTTTTACGGACAAAAAGAATATTATTTAGCTTCGGTTGCTAACAAAGTTTTTTTAAACCCACAGGGCGATCTTGATTGGAAAGGCCTAAGCATGAGCATTATGTTCTTTAAAAATGCGTTTGAAAAATTAGGTGTAGATGTTCAGGTATTTCGTCATGGCAAATTTAAAAGCGCCGTTGAGCCTTTTTTATTAGATAAAATGAGTGCTTCAAATCGGATTCAGTCAGAAACATTTTTAAATAGTATCTGGAATACAATGTTGACGCAGATCTCGAACGACAGAAAAACTTCTGTTGAAGATCTTAATAGAATGGCCAATAATTTGGAGATAAGATTTCCTGAAGACGCCGTTGGTAAATTGGTAGATGCAACTTATTATGAAGATGAAGTTTTAACCGAGATAAAAAAGAAAATTGGCGTTGCAGAAAAGGATAAATTAAATTTAGTTGATATTGATAAATACGATCCTAAAGATAAAAAAAGCGCAACTAAAGATGCGAAAAAAATAGCCGTAATTTATGCAAGTGGCAGCATTAACAGTGGCAGTGGAGGAGATGATGAAATTGGGAGTGATGCATTGGCAAAAACAATTAAAGACGCGCGCTTAGACGATAAAATTAAAGCAATTGTATTACGTGTAAATTCACCGGGAGGTAGTGCTTTGGCAAGTGATGTAATTTGGAGGGAAGTTGTTTTGGCTAAAAAAGCAAAACCCGTAATTGTAAGTATGGGTAATTTAGCAGCAAGTGGTGGTTATTATATCAGTTGTGCTGCTGATCGAATATTCGCGCAGCCTAATACTATCACAGGTTCTATAGGTGTGTTTGGCATGCTTCCAAATATTCAAAAAGCTTTAGATCAAAAATTAGGAATTACTGTTGATACTGTAAATACGAATCTTCATAGCGATGTTGGCGGCCCTTTACGCGCTGTTTCCGCATCCGAATTTGATTATATACAAGGTGGTGTTGAGCGTGTTTATGATGTATTTACAAAACATGTTGCCGAAGGTCGTAAAATGAGCCAGGCAAATGTGGATAGTATTGGTCAGGGTAGAGTTTGGACAGGCGCCGATGCTTTAAAAATTAATTTGGTTGATGAAATGGGCGGCTTAAATGATGCAATTGCTTATGCTGCAAAGAAGGCAAAGGTAACAGATTACAAATTAGTTGAATTGCCAAAACAAAAAAGTCCGTTCGATTTTTTAACCAAAAAAGAAAACGAGCTTGAGGCGCGTTTTATAAAGAACAATTTAGGTATCTCATATACTTACTTTAAACAGCTTCAAAAACTTGTAAACCTGCAAGGCATACAAGCCCGCCTGCCATTTGAAATGCTTGTGCAATAAGGGTTTGTGGACCTAAATTTAGGTGCTTCTCAAAAATTTTGATTTTAAGGTAAACTATCTTATATTTATGTGTTTTAACGCAAAAATTGAGTACAGAAACCTTAAATATTTCTACTATTGAAATTGATGAATTAAATGCATCTGCATGGAGTTTAAATCGTGAGAACGCTCCAAAAGCAATGGAATTGGCTGCAAAAGCTTTAGAACGTTCTGTTTCTATAAATTATGCCAATGGTATTGCGCATGCAAAAAAAACGCTGGGCGCCTGTCACGTATGGGTTGCAAAGAACGAAGATGCTGCTAATTATTGTTTTGAAGCCATTTCTTTATTCCAGGTTTTAAAAGATAAAAAGAATGAATCGGAAACAAATTACATTTTAGGAAGTAATTTTTTCTATTTGTCAGATTATGATACATCTATTAAATATTACAAAAAAAGCTACGATATAAGTACCGAAATTAATTTCGTATTTGGTATGGCCGATGGTCTTAATGGTATGGGCACTGTATATTATACCATTGAGCAGAATGAAAGTGCTTTGGAGGTATTAACGCGAAGCGAAAAAATTTGCCGGGAAAATGATCTTAAAACTATTCTTATTAAAGTATTGGATGGATTGGGTGAAACTTATTACAATTTAAAAGATTATAACAAAGCACTTGATTATTATAACGAGTGTCTTAACATTATTTCAGTGCTTACTGGTAATTTCAGGGTTGCGGCTTTTGCTTTGGATGGTTTAGGCAGGGCTTACGCAGGCTTAAAACAATTTGATAAAGCAATTGAAAAGTACAACGAGAGCTTAAGAATTCGCAAAGAAATCGAGTTTAAATTCGGCGTTGCAACTACGTTAAATAATATTGGTAAATTATATATCCAAAAAAATGATAGCGCAAATGCTATTAAAAATTTAACCGAGGCTTACGAACTTTCAAAACAAATATCCAGTAAAGAAGGTGTTTACCAGGCCAGCGAGAAATTAGCAGAGCTTTACGAACAACAAAATAACGCAGCCGAAGGTTTAAAATTTTATAAGATCTTTCACCAGGCAAAAGAAGATGTGCGCAACCATAAAAGCGCGCAGCTTTCAAAAAGTTTAGAGCTTCAAAACAAAGTATTACAATCACAGGCAGAAAAAGCTATTCTTGAAGAACGCGCAAAAGAACTTGAGAATTTTTCGGAGAGTTTGGTGTTGATGCGTGAAGTGGGACAGAAGATCATTTCCAATTTATCTGTTGCAACCATTGTAACAACTGTTTACAAAAGTGTAAATGAGTTAATGGATGCAACAGGTTTCGGTATTGGCATTTATCAGCCTGAAGATAATACGATCGTTTACCCTCTTTACATTGAAGGTGAAGAACGTTTTGAGAACATTAAATATGAGCTGGATGATAATAACCGTTTAACTGCCCTGTGTTTTAACCAGGCAAAAGATATTATTATTAACGATTACGAAAGCGAGATCGGTAATTTTTTAACCAATGTAAGCACACCAAAGGCGGGAAAAAATGTAGCATCTATTATTTATTTGCCTTTACGTTATAAAGAAGCCTTGTTGGGTGTTATGACTGTTCAAAGTTTCGATAAAAATGCCTACAATAATTATCACGTAAATATTTTTAAGAACCTTGCAACCTACACAGCTATTGCATTAGAGAATGCAAAAATGTATGAAGAGCAGGAATTAAAAGTGGCCGAAAGAACTAAAGAACTCGTTCAGAGTAAAGAAGAGATTGAGAAGGCTTATCAAACAAATAAGAAGATAAACGAAATAGGGCGTGAAATTACGTCAAATTTAAATTTAGGCAAAATCTTTAAAGATCTTTATCATAACATTAACGAGATCATGTCGGTAGAGTGTTTTGGTGTTCGTATTTACAAACCCGAGATAAATTCTGTTGAATATAGATTTGAAATGGAAAAAGGTGAGGTTTACGAAGAAGTAATGACTATTCCTTTAACCGACGACGATAATTATACTGTTTGGTGTATCAAGAATAGAAAAGATATTTTTCTTAACGATAATAAAAAAGAGTATTCTAAATATGTAAAACAGATTAAAGTGGTTACCGGCGATATGCCAAACTCTTTAATGTTTACGCCAATGATGATAGGCGAAAAGTTGATCGGTGTTATTACTGTTCAGAGTTTTAAATTCAATGCGTATCAACCACATCATCTCGATATTTTAAAAACGCTTGCCACTTATACAGCTACAGCGCTTGAAAACGCTTACCTGTATGAGAATATGGAAGACAAAGTAAAAGAACGTACCATTGAAGTTGTTAAACAAAAAGAAGAAATTGAAAAAACGTTTGAAAACACGCGTATTGTAAGTGAAATTGGCAAAGAGATCTCGCGTACGTTTTCGATAGAAGAAATTATAAGCAAGGTATACAATAGCATCAATAAATTAATGGATGCAACCATGTTTGGTATAGGTATTTACGATCCTGCAGATAAACGCATAAAATTTAGAGGAGTTATTGAAGAAGGAAGTATACTGGAAGATTATTTTTATGAGTTAACCGATCTAGCGAGACCGGCAATTACTTGTTTTACTACACAGGAAGATTATGTAATCCATGATTTTACTGAAGAATTTTTAAAGACAAATAAAATTCAAAACCGTCATTCTATCCCGGGAAAAAATACTGAGTCTATCATTTATATTCCGCTTACTCAGAATAACAAAAAAATTGGTGTGCTTACCGTGCAGAGTTTTAAAGCATATGCTTACAATGACTATCATTTACAGTTAATAAAAAGTGTGGCAACTTATGCCGCCATTGCATTAGATAATGCTTCTTTATACACCAATCTCGAAACAAGGGTAGAAGAAAGAACAGAGGAAATAGAAAAAAATTATAATGATACACGTTTGTTAGGAGAGATAGCCAAAGAATTAAGTTCTTCTCTTTCTATAGAAACAATTGTATCTTCTGTTTACAAGAACATTAACCGTTTAATGCGAACCGACAGTTTTGGTATTGCTTTGTTCGACCCCCAAAACTATGTTTTAGAATTTAACGGTTTTAGAGAAAATAATGAACTTGTTCCAAATTTTCAAATAGATGTAACTGATCTTAATCGTTTAGGTTCTTTATGTTTTCACAATAAGCAAGAGATCGTTATTAATGATTTTGTTAATGAACATTCAAAGTATATAACGCTTGAAGTAAAACCAATTTATGGTAAAGCTACTTCCTCTATTATTTATCTTCCACTGTATTCAAAGAAAGAAGCTATTGGTGTTATTACAGTTCAGAGCTTAGAAAAAGATTCTTATACAAATTACCATTTAAGTATCCTTAAAAATTTAGCAGTATCTATTGGTATTGCTTTAGATAACGCCAATCTTTATCAGAATCTTGAAGAAAAAGTTAATGAAAGAACGCTTGAAGTTGTAAAACAAAAAGAAGAGATTGTAAAAACATACGAGAACACCCGTTTGGTGAGCGAGATCGGAAAAGAAATTTCAAGTACTTTTTCTATTGAAGATATTATTGCTAAAGTTTACCAAAGTGTAAATAAATTAATGGATGCTACCGTTTTTGGAATTGGTATCTATGATGAAAAAAGCAATAGCATTGTTTTTGAAGGTGTAATTGAACGTAATGAAAAACTGGCTGTATTTTCTTATGGACTTGCAGAGCTGCAACGTCCCGCTATACAATGTTTTACAGAACAAAAAGATTATCTCATAAATAATTACGCACGCGATTATGGTAAAAATAACGTGTCAGCTAAACAAGGCGATCTGCCGGATGGTATTATTTATGTGCCAATAACGCAAGGTGCAAAACGTATTGGCGTAATTACTGTACAAAGCTTTAAAGTAAATTCATATACCGATTATCATTTGCAATTATTAAAAAGCTTAGCAGTTTATACCGCTATTGCTTTAGATAATGCTTCCTTATATAACAACCTAGAATTTCGCGTTAAAGAAAGAACTGAAGAGATACGTGTTGCATATGAGAATACGCGTTTATTAAGCCAGATAGCCGAAGATATCAGCTCATCATTGTCTGTTGAAACGATCAATAGCAAAGTTTATGAGAACGTAAATAAATTAATGGATGCTACCATGTTTGGTATTGGTATGCTCAATCCTGTAACAAATGAATTAGAGTTTAAAGGCTTTGTAGAGAACAATCGTTTAATGGAAGATTTTTCATACAAGTCTAACGATCCCAACCGTTTAGCAGCACAATGTTTTACGGGACAAAAAGAAATTCATATTAATGATTATTCTATTGAGTATAAAAAATATATTTCCGGAATGCAGGCTCCCGTTTCAGGGCAGGATTCCGCATCTATTATTTATCTTCCTATTTTTTCTAAAGAGGTTGCCATTGGTGTTTTAACTGTTCAAAGTTTTGAGAAGAACGCATACTCAGAATACCAATTCAATATTTTAAAAACTTTAGCCGTATCCGTAGGTATTGCTTTAGATAATGCAAATCTGTATCAAAATCTTGAAGAGAAAGTAAAAGAACGTACTACAGAGGTAATCAAACAAAAAGCCATCATCGAAGAAAAAAATAAAGATATTACCGATAGTATTAAATACGCTAAAAAAATTCAACAGGCCATAGCGCCGAATATTGATGAGTTCAATAAAAACTTCAACGACAGTTTTATTTTGTATAAGCCAAAAGATATTGTGAGTGGCGATTTTTATTGGTTCGATCATTTTGGAGACACTACTATTTTTGCAGCCGCAGATTGTACAGGTCATGGTGTACCGGGAGCCTTTATGTCGCTCATTTGCAGCGATATTATGTACAAAGTAATTAATGATCAAAAAGTAACCAGCCCGGCTGATGCCCTAAAACTTATTGACGAAAAATTAGTTCAGCTGATCAAAAAAAGTTCTGAAGCTTCTGCAAATGATGGTATGGATATTGCATTATGTGCGTATTCAAAAAGCGATAGTGTTTTAAATTATGCGGGTGCTCACCGTCCGCTCTTAATTATAAGAGGAGAAGAGTTAATCGAATTCCGTCCTAATAAATTTTCAATTGGCGGACATTCAACTGAAGGGAAACATTTTGATCTTAATAGAATCGAAGTATTTCCGGGAGATCAGATCTACCTGGTAACAGATGGTTATGCAGATCAATTTGGTGGCGATAAAGGAAAGAAATTTAAATTCAAAAACTTAAAAGATCTTATTTTAAGTGTTTCTAAAAGACCAATGTATGAACAAAAGATCATTATCGATGAAGCTTTTGAATCTTGGAAAGGCGGGCTTGAACAAGTAGATGATGTTTGTTTGATAGGTGTTAAGATCTAACAGAACGGTTATAATACTGATTGTTATTATGAAAAATGATAATAGGAATTTGATCTTTTAAATCATATCTAATCTCCGTTATCAGTGTTTCATTAATTAAAAACTCTTTGATTTATTATTACAATTAAGCATTTTTAAGTGAAAAAAACAGCGTTTTTAGTTTTATTATTATTTGTGTGTAAAATAGGTTATACGCAAAACGCTTTTATTCCAGAGCCGACTTTAAAAGTAGTTAGCGATTTTGAAAAATTATTAACCGAAGAAGAAATAGAAGGTCTCGCTAAAGATATAAAAGATGAATACAACTCTAATTCTAATCAGGTAATGATCGTTACCATCCCTACAAGTTATTTAGGGAATTTGCAAATTGAAGATTACGCACAGCAATTATTTGATAAATGGCAACCCGGACAAAAAGGATTGAATAACGGCGTACTTGTTATTATTGCAGGATCTAAAATTGATAGTATTGGCCGTAAGCTGAGGATACATACAGGTTATGGCATTGAAGGTGCTTTACCGGATATACTGTGCGGCAGAATACAAGCGGAGATGATGGTGCCGGAATTAAAAAAGGGAAATTATTATAAAGCGATAAAGAATGGTGTAGCTTCTATCTTAAGTTTTATTAGTAATGAGAATATTGGCAAAGCACCTCAATATAAAATTGAAGTGCAAAAAAGTGGCGATCTTGTTTTTGATTATGCCCGCATTTTTACAGACGACGAAAAAAAGAAACTTGAAGAAAAAATGCACGCCATGTTTAATTCTAACAACTATGTTATTCTTACCGAGCTGGAGAATTCTTACGTAACTAATTATGTTGCCATTTCAAAGCGATATGCATATAGTTCCGACACTGCACTTATAAGAATTGCCTGTAATCCTGGATATTTTACAGATGATAGAGATTCTATTTTGAAATTTGACAACGATCATAAAAGTTATTACCTCACTTTTAATACCAATTACGCAACTTTCGATTTTGATAATTATGATAATGTTTACAAAGAGCAACTTGCTTTAGAAGCGGCAATTGGAAAATTAGGGATTTACCAGGTGTGTGTGCGGCTTATTGAGAAAGAAAAAATTGCCTACCTAAAACAGCTGCAAAGTTTTTTTTGGTTTTTCAGCTACTTGTTTTCTGCCAGCCTTTTTGTTTTTATGGCTTATTTATTCACCAAAAAATATAAAAAGCAACCGCAACTAAAAAAACCAATTCTCATAAAAATTGTGCTTGGAATTATTTTAATGGTTATTATTTTTTATTCGTTTTTAAGCTTATGTACTTTAGAAATATTGTATTATGCAACCTACAATAATTATATCCACCTAAGCATGTGGATATGGATATTATTATTGGTTGCACTGGGCGTTTCACACATCTTTAATATTGCTTTTATTTATAAGATAGACGCCAATTATTTTAACTATAAACTATTCAGTTGGATAGGCAAGGGCGGAGGAGGAGGCTCAGATGGCTATACAAATTCCTCTTCAAGCTCATACTCCTCAAGTTCATCCAGCAGTAGTTCTAACTCTTCCTCTAATGGCGGTTATTATGGCGGTGGCGGAAAATCAGGCGGTGGTGGTGCAAGCAGCGATTGGTAATATAAATCGTGCGTAATTAAAATCAATCTTTTTAAGAATCTTCTTGTCCGGCATTTAATTATAAGTTAAAAAAAACAGGCAATAGTAAGTACTGCTAAATGCAATCCTTTGCATAAGTGTAAACAAAAAATACGGACAAACCGGGTAATTTTTTCCTCGGTATTTTAGCGTAGTAAAAATCAGTTTTAAAGCGGATTGTTATCCCGTTTTCAATGCGGTAATTTTGAATCATGTTTATTAAATAGAAGTATTTTACAAAATTAAAGAACAATAAAAAGTTTTAAAAATAACGCACACAAACCAGATATTCTAAACGCATCTGTACTTAAAATAATAATTTAATTTAAAAACTGAAATCATGAAAAAACAAGTTAAAATTATTGCAACGCTGTGTTTATTTACAGCCAGTGTACAAAGTCAAAATTACGGTGA
The DNA here is from genome assembly GCA_943369995.1 of Chitinophaga pinensis. Taxonomy (GTDB): domain Bacteria; phylum Bacteroidota; class Bacteroidia; order B-17B0; family Aurantibacillaceae; genus Aurantibacillus. Next base: position 189,806 of record CALRPF020000005.1, on the reverse strand, counting down.
AGTAATGTATCCTCATCCGAGTCATTTGGTTTCTTCCGGCGAGCTCACTAAGATCAATTCCTCTGGATTTTTAACCTCTCTTTACGAACCCGTTTCCTCTGTTGAGTCTTATAATTTTATTCTTGATAAGTCAGATGATAATGCCATGTTAAGTGGCCCAAATCTTTTTTCAAGAGGGTATTTAACTTTTGGTTCTGCATCTTGTCCTGCATGGAGTTCGCAAATACTTAACTGCGCCGGTGTTTCTGCAATCGAAATAAATCCACAACCCATCGGATCTTCTACAGCATGGTATGCGGTAGCGGGAGCAAACTCCGAAGGAACCTTTTTTACCGTAATGGATAATGCAGGTACACCATTAAATTCTGTACACTATATTCATCCCTCAGGAGGACAAAATCTTTTAAAACCTTTTATTATTGAATCACAATTTACTCCTGGTGAATTTTATATCTGCGGTGAAAATGGAGGCAAGTTATATGCTATAAAAGTGGATGTAATGGGAAATGTTTTGTGGTCTTCCGTTTATAATTTTCCTTATGGAGCTTTGCATCCGCAGGCCATCATAGAATGTCCATATTCAGGTGATCTTACGGTTGTAGGTTATGCTGTTTTCAGCTCGGGTGGACCCAATCGCGCATCTGATGGCTTTTTTCTTAAGTTAAAGTCAGGTGCCGGTGGCATTAATGTTTTTAAAACCTATGGGCATACAACAAATGCCTGTAATGAATTTTTCTCGATCAATGTTGCAGCATCAAATTACGGCGGTTCAAAAGGACTTATTATTGGTGGTTTTACAGATCCTCTTACTGTTGGCCGTGCATGGTTTGTAAAAGTAGATCCTAACGGTAACGTTATTTGGAATAGAACAATGCAGGGATCAACAGGTGTTGATAGAATCGTTAGTGTTTTTGAAAGGTTAAATACAATGGGTATGTTCGAATATTTTGGTGTCGGTATTTCATTTAGTGGTTATTCCGTTTTAAAATTGGACGATGGTGGAGTTCCATTTTCAATGGGCTCTAACGAATTTACTTATGATTCGCCATTGGGAATTTGGTCTGAACCAATAAGCATGAAAGAAGTTACTTCGGCCGGACCATCACCAACTGAGGGTTTGCACATTTTTGGTAATGCGCAATTATCAACAGCAGGCGATGCTTATCTTGCTAGTGCTTATTTTAACGGTGTTTCAGGTTGCGAAACCGGGCTCTTAAATATCGTTAATAGTGGTCCTGGTCCAAATAGTGTTATTGCACCCCCGATTTTACAGAGTAATGGCCCTACGTTATGCACTAATTATGTGATCATACCTTTTGATCTTAATACGCCACCAAATTTTATTTGCAATGGACCTTCAGTTGCAGGTGGAAGCAATGCAAGAAAAGTTTCCTCTATAAACGGTGAAGAGTTAAACAGCCCGGCAGATTTTGCTGTTTATCCGAATCCGGTAAAAAATACGGCGGTTATCAGTTACGAAGTTGTTCAAAACAGTGATGTAACAATAGAGCTTTATAATTATATGGGTCAGCTGGTTAAAACAATCGAAAAATCAGTGGCAAAAGAAAAAGGTGTTTATGAAGTAACCCTTGATCTTAAAAATTCTGATCTTGCTAATGGCGTTTATTTTATAAATACTACATTAAATAATCAAACAACAAAACAAAAAATAATTTATTCAAAAGAGTAATTTATAATAAAAAAAGGCGCTTATTTATAGCGCCTTTTTTTATTTTAGTTTGATAGATCAATTCAGAATAACTAATTTCTCTGTCTTTTCTGCTTTTTGATTGTCGGTATTAATGATCGCTAATTTATAAATATAAACTCCTCTGCCAAGCTTATCGCCATATTCATCTTTACCATCCCATTCAACTCCCTCGGGTCTAAAACCCTCGCAGGTTACATTTTTCTGAATGGTTTTTACAACTTTGCCACTAATGGTAAATATTTGTATGGTTATTTTTAGCGGATTGCAAGCCTGGTTATGTTCCAAATAAAATTTAGTATTTGTTGTAAATGGATTTGGATAGTTTAATACATGGTTCAATGCCAGCTCTGCACTTTTAGCAACAACAAAATCAGTGCTTACTGTATTTGAATTATTTTGAATATCCCAGGCTTTAAATGTTAAACGGTGATTTCCTTCCTTTAATTCGTCAAATGGAAATCTAACTTTTCCTTTTTGATACGAGTTAAGATCAGCCTCGTAATAATCATTTAAAATAATTGGCTTGCTACTATTTTCATCCAGTATTACAGATATATCATGGCCAATACTCGAGCCTAACGTATTAATACCACTCGAATCAGAAAGAACAGCATATAGAATTGGTTTTTCACTTGTTGTGCCACCGTTCACAAAATTTTTATCATTTAAATAAACCGATGTCTGCGGACCATCGTTATCAACCAAAGGATTATCAGAGCCGCCACCTACTTTTATTTTTTGAGTATAACCTCCCGCATCTATCACACCATTTGTGGCATAGTAAGAAATTTTTCCGGGGCCAACAGCAAAACTAATGTCTTTTGGCACAACAAACGTAAAAGAAAAATCGCCGTTGCTAACAGTTGATTTACCGCGGTATAAAATATTTTTTTGAAGATCAAATGTAAACGGGCCTCCACCAATAGCGGATTTAGGGTCATTTATGAGGCATTTGATATTTTGCTCTTTGTCAAACACCGTTGAATAAACCACGCCGTTAAAATTAGTAAGTTTATTTCCTGAAGTATCCGATACAAAACCCGTTATTTTTACTTTGGCTAATGCACCGAGTGTGTCAATACTTGTTTGTGTAACAATAGTGTTATTTATTTTTGAAGTGACTACGTTTTGCTGCGGGTAGGCTAATGTTAATGCGGGATCGCCCAATAAATGAAAATTAACAAAATAAATATTTTGCCCCAGGGCAGATTTCATTTTTTGCATAACATCTCCAAGCGCTGGCATTTTACCGTTTGCTAATTTTTTAAAGAGATAGGTAAACAAAGTTTGATTTAGTGTTTTATTCGTGTGTGAATATGCTACCCGGCAGGTAGTAAGTAAAGCAATTGAACCTCCTTTTGGATTTAATAAACACAGCTCGCCCGCAGAAGTTCTTTCGGGATCATCATAACGACTAAATTCGCAGGTAGCAGTTATAAATAAAGCCAGCTTATTAAAATTATCAAGGTTGTTAATGGCAGGCACATCCAAAATGCGTTCATCGGTAATGCCAACTTCGCCACCATGCCCGGTATAATTAAATACTAATGCTCCTTTTTTAAAACGTCTCAAAAGATCTTCCGCTGCATCAGGATATCTTTGTCCACCGGGAGTTGAAAATTGCTGGTATGCATCTAAATAAATTTTGTCGATATTATAATTCGGATAGCCGTTTTTTATTATGTATGATAAGTCGTCAGCATCTTTCATGTGCCCCGCGTCATCTCCATCATCAGCTAAAAAAACTAACCAGTTGCGCCAATCTCCCAATGGTAATTCGTTTTGAACATTACAATTCTCAATTGTACTTTCTGTTGCTTTAAAATTCGGATCTTTACGATAATAGTTTTCTATTTTATTTACAACCGCTGTAACTTCCTGTAAATTTTTGCAGGTTAACCTTCCAATTCCAATATCCATTGAGCCTGTAGATTCTGTATAAAAACCTTCATTGGGGTCCATCAATCCGAAAAAATCATCGCAGGCTGCGCTATTCATAAATGAAGTAGAATTATTTGTTTGGTACGTAGGAATTAAACAAGTATTGTTGGAAATATTTCTGTTCAGATTATTATAAGAGCCATCGCCAATTAATGCAACATATTTTACCTGTTTCCCGGTGGCAATGTTTCGCGAATACAACATGCGTATAAAATCACGAATGGCGGTAGCATCTTGCCCGCCGCTGCTAAATTCGTTATAGATCTGGTCGGTTGTTGCAATGGCGTAAGTATAACCTTCCTGCTGTTGGTGTAAAGTTGCCAACCGTTGTGCTTGTGTTACAAATAAGGGATGCGTAATAAGAACATAATCTGCTTGTTGTAAACTATGCAAATTCTGATTTTGGATCTTGCCGACGAAGTTGGGCATGTATAGATCGGCATTAGGATAAACGGCATAAACATTTAATGAATCACTATTAGCATTAAAATCAATATTAGAAGCGTTTATATTATAAGATTGCACAAAGGGATTTATAGGATCTGTAACATTCCATACTGTTGCATTTATATTTGTTGGATTGGAGAGAATATAATTACAAATATTACCGGTTTGAGCTACACGTGTATCCCTGAATTCGAATTGTTTATTATTGATAATTAATTTTCTTCGGGCGTTGATAATAATTTTATCTAACCAACCAATAACATTGGGTGTTTGTTTTGTAACCGTAATGTTTATGATATTTGGATCGTTGTTAATGGCTTTGCTGAATGCGGTGGCTGGCATAGAATAGTCGGCCAGGTAATAATTCACATCTGTGCTTGCCGTTGTAAGAGTGGTATTTAAGTTATTGCCATATATATTAAATTTCCCCTCAACGGCACCGCGACCGGCGATATAAGTTTCTGCCATCATAGTATCCGGCTCAAAATTACCTTCATTAAAAACAAAACTGTAACTATTTGTAAGATCAAAATATTCACCATAAAATTCACGGCCGCTTTTTACAAAATTCAATTGGTTCTTTTCATGAAAATTGTAGTAGTCGTATGAGGTGCATGTAACATTTTGTGGCAGGGCAGAGGAGGCAGCAGTAGTAACGCGCTTGCCTGCACCCAGATCAACATTTATAAAATAAAAGCTTGTATCTGAATACGTATTTTTTAAATGTTTGAAGCGTAAAGCGTTTTTAGATTTTGTGTACGTCCAGCCGGTTGCATCTTTAGCATAAAATAAAAGATAGTCAGTGTCATTAAAAACGCCATCACTTTCACCAATAACCTGTATGGCATTTTCTTCAAGATCATCATAACGAAAATCGCCGTTTTTTTCAGGTAACATTTTACCGCCATTACCGTAAATGCGAATGTTTTGGGGATTTAAGTTTGTAACATTAATACCACAACTGCTTAAAAATGTTTTATCAATTTTATGAAAACCTGTTTTGGTAATACCAATTTTATACCAGTTACCGCTTGCTAAAACAGAATTGTTTTTAAAGGCAGCAGCGCTTGTGGGTTTTCTTAAATTATCGGTAGTGATCTGCCAATTAACACCATATTCAATTAATTCTTCAATTTGCCCCGATGCATTTAAACGAAATGGAAACAATTGATGATGATTTAAATTCTCGCCTTTGCTTAAGCTAGGTTTTGCAACCAACTCAAAATTAGTGGTGAGGTATTTTGAAAAGTATTTTTTAATAACACTGGCGTGTGGCTCACTAACTATAAATGTTCTTTTAACAATTAAAGTTGGTTTTGCATTTTGGTTATAAAAAGTATTTTTTGAGATAAGATAATAAGGCATATTTTTTTGCGTTATATCATATTGCGCTCCCAGCATTTCTATTTTTAATAAAACTGTATCGGCAGTACTGGATGAAATAATATTTGAGCTGCTTTTTATTGGCTGCTCTATGCTTTGGCCTGCGTTACGTTGCGCTTGCAGTGCAGTAATATTTGCAAATGCAACAACAACAATTAATTTCCGGAATAAATTCATATGTCCAATTTTTTGGTATATGAATTAGAAACGAAGACATTTATAAATTATTGCGATTTTTTTGTACAATAAAAAATAAGTTCATTCGTTCCGCTAAATTTTCTTACAAGAATAAAACAAAAACACCTACTGCCAGCAGTAGGTGTTTCTAAGTTTTTTGGTGGGTTAAAACGGTGTCATGTAGAGCGGAGTCGAGATACCTTTGCGCTCCTCGACTACGCTCGAAGTAACAACAGGAGTCTAACTCGAGCAGAATTCGCAGCTGCCATCATCATTACCATTGGTAATTTCAAGCATTTTCTTTTGAGCTTCTGCTTCAATTTGTTCTGGAGACCAATCTGGATTGTTGATCTTAATAAGCGACTTAATAAAGTTGCTGTTTGGCGGAGTTTGTGTGTTGTTTTGCATACAATGAAATTAACTAAATCAAATTTTTATTAAAACAGAGATAACATATTTTGCATGATGTTTTATAAACAACAAAAAGTGAGAACGGTGTTAAAAACGAGTAAAGTCCTTCTCCTTTGTAGAATGATTTAGGATGAGGCTTGTTGACTCGAAATGTTAGCCTAAGCCTCCCTCCCTCTCCAAAGGAGAGAGAGGCCAGAAAGGATTATTTTTTCGCTTTTTGCATCGGATTCTCTCCGGTGCTTTGCCCGCGGGTTTTTGCAGCTTTTGATTTAAACAGATCAAACTTATTTGGTTCTGTTTTTATATTCCAGGTATTATTGCGTTCGTTAATATCGCAGGTCTCGCGCATTGGATCTAAAAGTATGGAAGCAACTTTTTTGTTTTTCATAAATGTTTTTGTTACTTCATATTCGTTCTTACGCCAAACGTAAGCGCCTATGCGTTCAATATCACTGCTACCATCTGTATAATTAAATTGAATAATTAATGGAGAAACCAAACCACCTTTATTTGAGAATTTTATTTCGTAAATAAATTTACCGTCGTATTTTGCAATTGCTGTATCGCTAATAGGTTCTATCTCATCAAACCGGTTCTTAACTTCTTTAGTTAATTCTTTTGGTTTGTAGTGATAATAAAAATCACGTAAGGTTGTATCAATATCTACTAATGATTTTAATCCTGCTTCTTTATTTCTTAGTTGTGTTATGAATTCAAATTCTTTCATTTTTGGATACGTATAAATTGTATCGTTAAATACCGGAATTTTATTTCCTTTTACAACAGTAAACGCTTTTACAGTATCCACCGAAATATCTACCGGCTCAATATCATAAAACCAACCTCTCCAAAACCAATCTAAATCTACAGCACTTGCATCTTCCATAGTGCGGAAAAAATCTGCAGGCTCAGGATGTTTAAATGCCCAACGTGTGCAATATTGTTTAAATGCAAAATCAAAAAGCTCACGGCCCATAACTGTTTCGCGTAAAATGTTTAAAGCAGTTGCAGGTTTACCATAAGCATTCGGACCAAAGCCAATAATATTTTCACTGTTGGTCATAATTGGTTCCAGTTGATTTTTTGGCAAACGCATATAGTCTGTCATTTTATGCGCAGGGCCACGTTGCGAAGGGTAATTAGAATCAAACTCCTGCTCCGTTAAAAATTGAACGAAGGTATTTAAGCCTTCATCCAGCCAGCTCCATTGGCGTTCGTCAGAGTTAATGATCATCGGAAAAAAATTGTGTCCAACTTCGTGAATAATAACTAAGATCATTCCATTCTTAGAACCTTCGGTATAGGTTCCATCTTTTTCTGTTCTTCCAAAATTAAAACAAATCATTGGGTACTCCATACCATTTGCAGCTTCTATACTTTGCGCAACAGGGTAGGGATATGGAATTGTATATTTTGAATATGTTTTAATGGTGTGCGCTACCACTTTTGTAGAATATTTTCTGTAAAGACCATAAGCTTCTTTGCCATAAAAGCTCATGCACATTACTTTTTTTCCTTCAACTTGTGCAGGCATTGCATCCCAACAATATTTACGCGAGCTGCCCCAGGCAAAATCTCTAACGCTATCTGCTTTAAAAATAAATGTTTTTGTTTTTTGTGCAGCCGCACCGCTGTTGCCGCTTTTTTCTGCAGCAATGGCATCAGCTAAAAGACCAATTTCTACGGGCTCTGTAGCAGTTTGTGCTTTTGTCCAGCGTGCAAATTGTGCAGGCGTTAAAACCTGTTGATAGTTTTGACATTCGCCGGTTGAACACACTAAATGATCTGAAGGCACCGTCATTTTTACTTTAAAATTTCCGAAAGCTAAAGCAAATTCACCGCGACCTGTAAATTGTTTATTTTGCCAGCCGTGAAAATCGCTGTAAACACAAAGGCGTGGATACCATTGTGTCATTGTAAATAGATAATTTCCGTCTTCAGGAAAATATTCGTAACCGCCACGTCCACCATACATAGTTCGGTTGATCATTTTATAATGCCACTTAATTACAAATTTTGTTTTTGATTTGGATGCCAGTGTTTTTGGAAGATCAATACGCATCATGGTTCCATTAATGGTGTATTTTATTGCTTTACCCAATTCATCAGTAACTGCATCAATTTTATCGCCAAGGCCGGCTAAATTTTCTTTTGTTTGTAAACCTTTTAAAGCTTGTTCGGTAATTGGTTCATATACTTTATTCTCGTCAAAATAGTTGACCTCGTTTTTTGGGTCGTGTTGATTTTCATCTAACTGTAACCAGATATAAGCAAGATTATCAGGAGAATTATTGTGATAGGTTACTGTTTCTGTTCCAACAATAGACAGATTTTTTTCATCTAATTTCACATCAATATCATAATCGGCTTTTTGCTGCCAGTATTTACTTCCCGGTGCGCCGGAAGCAGTACGGTATTCGTTTGGTGTAGGAAGTATGGTTCCTAATTGTTCAAATTTATTTCCATGATTGGAAGTTGGATTGTTGTGAATGTTTTGCGAAAACGAAACGGTACTTAAAAAGATCAAAAAAATTCCAATGATCGGTTTAAAAAAATAATGGCCTGAATACATGTTAAAATGAATTTGTAGTTTATATACAAGGCTAAAAGTATAGGAATTATTTATGCTAAACAACCCCCTTTTAGGGGGATAGTATATCTTTAACCGCATAGGCACATAGAAAATGGGGCTTAGCGAAACGCAAAGAAGGGCCTTATAGAGTTTTCTTCGTATGCGAAGGAAATGCTATGTTTTATTTCTTTAGATTTTTTGTCTGTAAAAAAAACTATGTGCCTATGTGGTTAAAAAAGCAGTGTGGTTTAAAAGTACGATACTAAAAAAGCTCCAGCAACCGCTCTAAAGTCATCTTTAGGGCGATAAGGCCAATGCCGCAAACCAAAATTAATTTATAAAGTTTGTAAGAAAGTTTAAACGCAAACGCCAGTATAAATGAAACGGCAAGCACTATTAATACAATTAAGATCTGGCCAGCCTCAATACCAAGGTTAAACCAAATCAGGGGCAGTGCAACCGATTCTTCATGGCCAAGCATAGATCTTAAAAGGTACGAAAAGCCCATGCCGTGTATTAACCCAAAAAAAACAACGATAAAAATTAAAAAGGCGGCATTTTTCTGATCCGTATTTTTATAACATACTAAATGATAAATAGCTGTAATTAAAATACTTAAAGCAATAAAAAATTCGGTTAAAGGTTGTGGCAAGTAAATTTTGTTGGTAACGCTTAAAGCCAGTGAAATGGAGTGCCCGATAGTAAATGCAGAAATTAACAAAAGTAATTTACCCCATTTGTTGAAGTAATAAGTAAGTACTAACAAAGCAACAAATAAAATATGGTCGTAACCTTTAAGATCCAGGATATGTTCTACCCCCGTAAAAAACCATATTTTGAATTCATCCATTTTGTACCTTCGTTTATCTTATGTTCACAATTACAACAACTAAATTGGGAAAAGTTTTAATTCTTGCAACCTTTATTTTTTTGTGCGGTTTTAAACATCCTTTCTACCTGGGTGTTACCGATCTCAAATTTAATATTAAGGAAAAAGTATTGCAAGGCTCAGTTAAGCTATTCGTAAACGATTTGGAAGGAGCTTTAAAAAAGATCCATAATAAAACCATAGATCTTATTAATGTAAAGAACAAAGATGAGATAAATATTATTTTAACCGATTATCTTAAAAAACATCTTGTTTTAAAAATAAATGGTAAAACATCTAATTATAAATTAATTGGTTTCGAAAAAGAAGAAGAGGCACTTTGGATGTATATAGAGTTTGAAAAAAGCGAAATTCCTAAAAAAATAGAGGTTGAGAATAGCTTATTATATGATCATTTAAAAGATCAAATGAACATTACACATATTGAGGTAAATAATTTAAAGAAGAGTTTAAAGGCCAATAACCCCGAAAAAACTCTCCAATTTCAATTTTAAAATAAGCTATTTGGGTGACAAATTGACCACTTTTTATCACAAAAATGTGGAAAACTGCCAATTGTTAATAACTTTTGCCCCCAAACGGGAACGTTGGGTTTGCTTTTCTCGTTAAAAAATTAATCTTTGCAAAACTTCTTAAAAAAGTGAAAAAGCTATTCGTCATATTATCAATCATTTGTGTTGGGTTTTTTAACCTAAATGCAAACAGTTCGTTTGGGGATGATAAGACCAAACGTGGCGATGATAAGAAGAATAAAGCCAAGCGTGAAGACACTACCAAATTCGTTGTTAATAACGAAAACATTTTAGAGGCTGATGAAGAAAGCCCTGATACGAACCAGATCTTATTTCCAAGCCATGACCTTTATGCTATTTGGGATACAGTGTGGGCACATCCATACAACTTTAACGAGAGTTTTAAAATGGATAGCGTTTGCATTGAATTAGTTGGTCCCGGCGATAACCCTTTTGTTATGCCTTTTAAAGGTGGTAAAACAAGCGTTTTTGGTTGGAGAAGATACCGCCCGCATTATGGCACTGATATTGATCTTGAAACCGGCGATCAGGTTGTATCTGCTTTTGACGGTATGGTGCGTTTGGCTAAATATTGCCAGGGCTATGGTAACTGCGTTATTATAAGACATAAAAATGGCTTAGAAACAGTTTACGGACATTTATCAAAAATCCTTGTAGAAGCAGGACAAACTCTTAATTCAGGAGATCTTATTGGGTTGGGTGGAAACACAGGTCGCTCGCGCGGAAGCCATTTACATTTAGAGTTTCGTTACCTGGGGCAGGCTTTAGATACCGAAGATTTTATTGATTACGATAAAGGAGAATTAAAAGATTATTGCTTTACGTTAAGAAAAGCCGATGTTGAAAATAAATATGACTTAAGGGCTTTACACGCACGTCATAAAAGAGATGTTGGTTACGCAAGGGCTTCTAAAGGCGGAAAAAATGTGCCCGTTGGCAAAGGTGGAATTTATAAAGTACGCAGTGGCGATAATTTAGGTAAGATTGCAGCGCGTAATCATACAACAATAAAATCTCTTTGCAAAAAAAACCGCATTAAAGAATCTACGGTTTTAAGAATTGGCCAAAAGCTTAAAATTTAATTTCACACCCTGGTAACAGGATCTTTAGCTTTTCAATTTCTTCCTTATCTATCGGATTTCCTCTCAGATCTAACAAGGTTAAATTCTCAAGATGACAAATCGTATCTGGTAATTTGCTTATCTTATTTCCTCTAAGCGATATCAGTCGCAGGTTTTGAGCCTTATAAATATCAAAAGGAATTGTTTCGATAGGATTATTCTCAATAATTAAAACTTCAAGGTTTTGAAAACGCTCAAAATGTTTAGTAAGGTAGTGTGTGTTAGTATTTGACAGGCTTAAAAAATTAAGCGTTGTAAGTCGGAATAATTGTTTTGGGAAACTATCCATCACACAATTTTCAATACTTATATCTTTTAAGTTTTTTAAAAATTTAAGGGTGGTTGGTAAAGCCAAAGTGTCATCCGTGTTGCCAAATTTAAAAGATTGCAAACGGTTTAAATAAGCTATTTGGCTTGGAATGCTATCAATTTTTGTATGCTGTAGCTCTAAATAATATAATAAAGAAAAAGGTTTTAGGTTGGGGGGGAAGCTGGTAAGCTTATTATTGTAAGAAGCAAAATAAACAAGATTGGTAAGCGCTTCAAAATTTTTAGGATAATCCGCCAACTCATTGCTAAGCAGTTTTAGCGCCTGCAGATCTTTGAGCTTATACAGTTTTTCATATTGCTTTGGCTCTATTTTCTTATAACTCAAATCAAGCTTATAAACTTTGGTCTCAATTTTTAAAGCCTCTTTAAGATCGGTGTACACCATACAGCCTGCCGGGCCATATTTTTCAAATTCTTTTTGTGCGAATAAATTAACAGAAACAAAACAGAGTAAAATTATTTTGGCTTTTAATTTGATCACAAAATGGGTTTTAAATATTGCTCAAATTAATGATAATTATTAAATATTTCCCAACTCATTTCATAACTTTTATCCAACTCGGCTTTGTTCACTTTTAGGGCAATATTATTTGTATTGGCAAAAAGCTCAAGGTTTTCAGTTGGCACATTGCCCGTAAGATCATCTGCCGCCATTGGGCAACCACCAAAACCGTGAATAGCCACATCAAAACTGCGACAGCCGCTCTCGTAAGCCGCCTTTATTTTCTCCAGGGCCTGCAATTGGGTAGAATGTAAATGTGCCGCAAACTCCACTGTTTTTAGTTCGGGAATTAAAGCTGAGAATAATTGTTTTATACTTTCAGGATTTGAAGAACCTGTTGTATCGGCCAAAGCTAAATTATTAATTCCAAGCGCGTTTAGTTTTTTGCACCAGTCAATGGCAATATCAGCATGCCAGGCGTCGCCATAAGGATTACCAAAGGCCATAGAGATATATACCAGTAATTTTTTATCAGCTTTTATTGCCAATTCCTGGATCTCTTTAACACGCTCTAACGATTCTAAAATAGAAGAATTGGTATTACGTTGCTGAAAGGTTTCTGAAATAGAAAAAGGAAATCCTAAATAAGTAATTTCTTTATGTTGAAGCGCATCTTCTGCGCCGCGTTTGTTAGCAATAATTGCCAGTAATTTTGATTTGGTGGAAGACAGATCTAATTTACTTAACACCTCGGCCGTATCCTGCATTTGCGGAATAGCTTTTGGCGATACAAAACTTCCAAAATCAATGGTATCAAAACCAACTTTTAATAATTGATTAATATATTTTGCTTTCAGATCTGCCGGTATCATTTGTTTAATACCTTGCATAGCATCGCGCGGACATTCGGTAATTTTTATCATAATTGTAAGTCGCTAAAATTTTTTATAAGGCTGTCTTTTGCAGTAATATTGCTAAGTGATTTTGTTGCACTGTCAACGGTTACTATTAATTTAAGTTTAAAATTTAACTCTTTATTATCTGGTTCTGAAACAATAAAATACGCAGAATAATTTTTATCTTTTTTAGAGTAATAGATGAGCTGATCGTTTAACGTTTTTAATTTTTTGATCTCGGCATCTTCCCTGATGGTACTATCCATTTTAGTTAAAAAGGCCGTTTCACGATCAATGCTACTATATATTTCGGTTGCCATATCTTTATGAAACTGCTTTTTAAGATCGGCAAATGTGCGCTCGTTACATTTTGAAATGCTGTCTCCAATCGCATCATCAACAATACAACCGGCAGCATATGCAAAATGAATATTGTAAATTTTCGCTACAATATCTTGTGCGTTGGCATATTTTGGAGGAGGCAACATGCCGGATAATAAAATGGTGTATCTTTTTGCTGGCGCTAAACTAGTTTCTTCAGTAATTACCTGGCATTCTTCTTCAATGGTTACTGTTTTTGAATCGCATGCGCTTAAAACACAAATGATCAAAAAACAAAAAACACTATTTTTTATTAAGAATGGCATTATTTATATCTGCAATTAATTGAGGGCCCTCGTAAATAAACCCTGTGTATAGCTGAATAAGGTCAGCGCCTGCTTCCAGTTTTTCTAAGGCATCGGCAGCGCTATGAACGCCGCCAACGCCCATAATTGGAAAGGCATTATTCGATTTTTGTTTCAGGTACCGAATTACTTCGGTACTTCTTTTGGTTAATGGTTTACCACTTAAGCCACCGGCACCGTAATTCTTTAATTCTTCTTGAGTATAATTTAAGCCTTCGCGACTAATTGTAGTATTGGTTGCAATTACGCCAGCAATATGGGTTTGTTTTACTATATCAATAATATCATCCAATTGTGTATTGGTAAGATCGGGTGCAATTTTAAGGAATATCGGTTTTGGGTTTTTCTTTTTAAGATTAAGGTCTTGAAGCGTTTTTAACAAATTGGTCAATGGTTCTTTTTCCTGCAGATCTCTTAAATTAGGGGTGTTTGGAGAAGATACATTCACCACAAAATAATCAACCACATCAAACAATTCATTAAAACAGATAATGTAGTCATTAACTGCCTCTTCATTGGGTGTTATTTTGTTTTTACCAATATTTCCGCCAATTATCAGGGTTTTATCTTTTCGATTCCTTAGTTTTTTGGCAGCCTCAACAACACCATGGTTATTAAAACCCATTCGGTTGATCAAAGCTTCATTTTTCACCAATCTGAACAGGCGGGGCTTATCGTTTCCGGGCTGAGGTTTTGGAGTAACCGTACCAATTTCAATAAAGCCGAAACCAAAATCGCCCAATTGGTTAAACGCAACGGCATCCTTATCTAAACCGGCAGCCAAACCAACCGGATTTCTGAAATTAAGACCTAAAATAGTTTTAGATAGGGCAGGGTTAAGGTTAATGGCGCTTTTTTTGAAAAAAGTAGAAAAACCCGGTATTAATTTGCCCAGCTTTAGTAGTGAAAACGTTAAATGGTGGGCGCTTTCGGGGTTTATCCTAAAAAGAAAAAGTTTTAAAAATTTGTACATAAACACCGTAAATTTAAGCCAAATTACCTCTTAAAAGATGTTCGCGACACTAAAATTCATCAAAAGTTTAGGATTTTTTTGATTTTTTGTATTTGATATTAAAAAAATTGTAGTTTTGCACTGAATTTAAATTTAAACATAAAAACTAAAATGAAAAAAGTATTATCAATCGTTGCTGTAGCTGCTTTATCAGTTGCATTCGTTGCTTGTGGTCCTTCTAAAGAAGAAATCGAGAAACGCGAAAAAGAAAAACAAGATTCAATCGCTGCTGTAGAGAAATCTAAGCAAGATTCTATCGCTGCTGCTGAAGCAGAAGCTGCTGTAGCTGCTGAAGCTGCTGCTGCTGCTGAAAAAGCAAAAGCTGATTCAGCTCGTGTTGCTGATTCATTAGCAAACGCTAAAGGTGGTAAAAAGAAATAATTGAGAAATTAATTTCTTAAAAGAAACCCTTTCGGTATTCCGGAAGGGTTTTTTGTTTTTAAGCCTCACCCTTCCGTCCCTCTCCAAAGGAGAGGGAAAGTAAAACAGTTAAACTCCCTTTCTCCTTTGGAGAAGGGCTGGGGATGAGGCTTGAAATCTTCAAATGTTCTGCAAAAACTCTGTTAACCTATACGTTGCCAACGTATCGGTTTGGCAATAATCAATAAGTTCTTGTTTTATAATTTCACGCTCAACTGTTTTTTCTTCATTTCTAAAATTATCGTAGTAAGCCATAGCTTCAAGCCCCGAGGTTATTTTTGAATAATGAACATCATTTAATAAAATACCTGAAACTGTTTTTAAAGAAAAATTGGTTTTAAATGCCGGATCGTAATAACTGAATTCTAAAAAGACCTCAAAAAGATCTATAAATTTATTTTTTAATTCTTCCAGATGAGGTTCCAGGTCTTTAAATAAACGGATCAGATTATTGATCACCATTTTTTCCATTGTTCCATCATAAACCAAAATAGTAGAAAAGGGTTTTGAATGCTCGATTAATTGTTCGGCAAAAAGTCTACGCTCATCTTTATTATAATCAACAAATATATTTGAATGCGTTGTGCCGTCAAAAAAACAAACCAAATAGGGTAGTTGTTCAAATGGTTTTGTGCCGTTTATTTTTGGAATGGCAGGCCCCCACATTTCCATATCCATAGCGGCCATTGGCTGTTTTATGTTTAAAAGAAGTGAAGCTATTTTTTCTTTATCTACAATGGGTTTATTTTCAAAATAGGCTTGTTTTATTTTGTAAACAATAGCTTTTGCATCATGCTCTTCACCAATTTCATCAATTGTTCTTATTCCACTGTTATACCATTCAAATAATTTTTCTTTATCCAGGCCTGGTAAATGAAAAATACTGTTGTCGGCCACGGCTTCTTTCCAACAATTGCCAAAATAATCGCATTGATAAGGTTTAAAACACTGTTTTCCAATAGCAATATTTGGAATTTTATTCTGTTCAAGCGTTAGCTGCGCATTAAATAGCTGATTTTCGAAGTAAGGTAAATTCTTTTCGCTTTCAGTTTTAACGCTACGTTTTTTAAATAGTTTTTTTGGATCTAACTCGTTATCTAAAACATAATCCTGATTAAGGGTTACCAAAAAAAGATCTTCTAAATTGGGTAAGGCATTCTTTAAAACATAATATTGTAAGCAGGCATCTTTTAGATAGATCTCTGAAATTTTAAATGAGCTTTTTACTTCGTAAGCGGTATATTTTTCATTATCCAGGCATAAAATATCCACCATTATTAAAGCGCCGTTAAACGAAACGGTGGCTTCATAAATAACCGAAGTTTTATTCTCCAACAAATTTTTTGTAAGCTCCAGGGCCTCTGCCGAATTTTTAGTTTGTTTTGACACATCTATGCCGCCCGGAAATAATGCCTGTGCCAGTTCGCCCACCTGGTGCCCGCGGTTAAAGGTAAGCTGTTTGTCTACGCTTATTTTATCACGCAAATACGGATGTCTTTTATAAAAAAAGAAAGCCTTTTGGCATTGTTCAAATTTTAAATAAGCGGTTTTGCTTATCAAGTCTGCAGGGTTACTCATCAATTAAATTCCATCGCCACAAAAACGAATGATGCAAAATTAGACTCTTTTTGCAGATTTAAAATAAAAAATTAAAGAGATTTAAGCATCGGTATTTTGGCGTGCCCCTCAGCCTGCGCTGAGCCTGACGTTCTTGCGCCAGGGATGCGCAGGGTTTAGTTCTTTCGCCTGCTAAGGCAAAAAACCGAGGCGATAGCCGAGCCCGTAAAGGCCCGTAAAGGCGCCCAAATAAAAAATATTTCTAATTTTTACTTTTTTAGAAATAGTCAACGCCCTAATTAATTTTTTTGGCGTGCCCCTTTGGGTCGGGCTGTCACTACTCGCTCTTTATTCCGCTATCGCTTCATAAAGGAGCTCAGACAGGCCGCTCCATCCCTCACGCACGACCGAATGAACTTTAGACAGAAATTAAGAGATCTTCAATTTTTTAATTCTTAAAGAATCGTTAACTTCGGGGTTCTTAAAAAAATAAAATAGCATGTCAACAACTCCCGAAGGACGCCAGATCATATTCAGTATGGTAAATGTATCAAAGATACATCCACCACAAAAACAAGTTTTAAAAGATATTTATATCTCATTTTATTATGGCGCTAAAATTGGTGTATTAGGTTTAAATGGTTCCGGTAAATCTTCTTTGCTACGCATAATTGCAGGTTTAGATAAAGATTATATTGGAGAGATTCATCAATCGCCCGGCTACTCAATTGGTATGCTTGAGCAGGAACCAAAGCTCGATGAAACAAAAACAGTAATTGAGATTGTACGAGAAGGTGTTCAAAAATACGTTGATGTTTTAAATGAATTTGAAGAGGTAAATAATAAGTTTGGTGAGGAAGAGATTCTTAACGATCCTGATAAAATGGATAAGCTTATTAACCGCCAGGCGCAGTTGCAGGAGCTTATCGATCAGCACGATCTTTGGAATTTAGATAACCGTTTAGAGCGTTCGATGGATGCCTTGCGTTGTCCCGAAAGTAACGCCTCTGTGAAAGTATTATCGGGTGGTGAGCGCCGTCGTGTAGCTTTATGCCGTTTATTATTACAAGAGCCCGATATTTTATTATTAGATGAGCCTACCAATCACTTAGATGCCGAGAGTGTTGATTGGTTAGAACAACATTTGCAACAATACAAGGGAACTATTATTGCCGTAACCCACGATCGTTATTTCCTGGATAATGTGGCAGGCTGGATACTTGAGTTAGATCGCGGAGAAGGTATTCCGTGGAAAGGCAATTACAGTAGCTGGTTAGAGCAAAAAGGCGCACGTTTAAAACAAGAAGAAAAAACAGAAAGCAAACGTCAGAAAGTTTTAGCGCGTGAGTTAGACTGGATTCGTCAGGGTGTTAAAGGTCGCGGTGTTAAACAAAAAGCGCGTTTAAATAATTATGAAAAAATGATGGGTGAGGACATCAAGAATAAAGAAGACAATTTAGAGATCTTTATTCCTAACGGTCCGCGCCTTGGTAACGAGGTTATTGAAGCTAATAATGTTTCAAAAGCATTTGGCGAGAGATTATTATATGAAGGTTTGAATTTTAAATTGCCGCCTGCCGGAATTGTTGGTATCATTGGGCCTAACGGTGCGGGTAAAACAACATTGTTTCGCATGATTATGGGCGAAGAAAAGCCAACCGGTGGCGATTTTAAAGTTGGACCAACCGTAAAAATATCTTACGTAGATCAAAATCATAAAGAATTAGATCCTAATAAAACAGTTTACGACGTAATCAGTGGCGGCCTTGATAACATTATCTTAGGCGGTAAGCCAATGAATTCAAGGGCGTATATCTCTCGTTTCAACTTTGCAGGAAGCGATCAGGGCAAAAAAGTTTCAGTGCTTTCGGGTGGTGAGCGCAACCGTTTACATTTGGCAATGGCGCTAAAAGAAGAAGGTAACGTATTGTTATTAGATGAGCCTACCAACGATTTGGATGTTAACACGCTTCGCGCTTTGGAAGAAGGTTTGGAGAACTTTGCAGGTTGTGGTGTAATTATTAGCCACGATAGATGGTTCTTGGACCGCGTATGTACACACATCCTGGCTTTTGAAGGCGATAGCAGCGTTTATTGGTTTGAAGGTGGATACAGCGAATACGAAGAGAATCGTAAAAAGCGTTTAGGCAATGTAGAGCCTAAAAGACCACGTTATAAAAAACTGGCTGTAAAATAATTAGTAATTACCTAAAAAAAAGATATATTTATACTTACTAAAAAAACACCCTATGAATAATTTCAACGCTTCAAAAGTTTTAATTCCTGTAGATTTTAGCGATACATCTTTGCTAGCTATTAAGCATGGTGCATTTACAGCTCAACTAAATCAAGGTAATGTGTACTTGTTACATGTTATAAATATTCAATTTTTTTCGCAGGAAGTATTTTTACCCTCTGTAAATGTTCACACGCAAACAGATTTTGAAAAAATTGCACAGGAAAGATTATTACAATTAGGCGATGAGGTTAAATCAGAATATGGTGTTAAGGTAGAATGTATTACTAAAATTGGTTCTCCAAATAAAGAGATCACCGAAATAGCTAAAGAAATCGGCGCTACGTTGATTGTTATGGGAACGCATGGTTATTCAGCCATTGAAGAATTAGTTATTGGCAGTACCGCTTTAAAAGTTATTACAAAAGCACCTTGCCCTACAATGGCAATGAATAGTGAGGCTGATCATAAAGGTTATAGTAAAATATTAATTCCGATTGATACAAGTGCGCACTCACGTCAAAAAGTAAATTACGCCATTACAATGGCTAAAAAGTTCAGCGCTTCTATTCACGCAATTGCATTATTAGATAATAATGAAGAAACTGAAAAACCGGCAATGGAATTGATCTTACACCAAATTGATGCCATTGCAAAAAAAGAAGGTGTATCTTATCATCATGATGTTATTTCTAAAGTAAAAAACCGTGCTACTGCAACGGTAGAGTACGCTAATAAAATTGGTGCCGACCTAATTGTTATTATGACCGATCAGGATGCTGAATTAAGCGGGTTCTTTTTAGGACCATATTCACAACAGGTTATTCACTTAAGTAAAGTGCCGGTAATATGTATCAGACCGGTTGAATCGGATACTGCCATGAGTATTTTAGGCGGAACCAGCGGTATATAGTTTCATTTAAACGTTATATAAATTATCCCATGAAAAAAATATTTTTAACTCTTTTTATCCTTGCTTCAACTTTTGGTTTTTCTCAAAAGCTGGCTGAGGTAAGTCTTGACTTATTAGATGGCAACATGATCAAAGGCACAACTAATCTTTCAGATATAGAACTCGTAACTGCTTTTGGTAAATTGCAAATTCCAATTACAAAAGTAAGTCATATCGAAATTGGTATGGGTAAAGATAATTCGGTTAGCGAAAAAGTAAAAAGCAGTTTAAAAATACTTTCTACCAGCACTGCTGAAGATACAAGAAAGGGCGCGTACACTGATCTTGTGAAAGTAGGAGCAAAAGCAATTCCGTTTATCCAGGATTTTTATAACGATCCAAAAAATGTTTCATCAGAAGAAACGTATACCGGTGAATTTACAATTGATAATGCTTTGTCTGAGATTCAGGCTGCCAGCAACATTTCCGGCGATCTTCCGAAAGAAGATATATTAACCATTGATGGTTCTTATATTATGGGTGGAAATTATAATTTTACAAAACTTGATATTAAAACAGAATACGGCAGCTTAAGTGTTCCAAAAGAAAAAATTAAAACCATTGATATTTCTGTAGCAATGGAGCCGGGTTCGGGCGAGTATACTTTTAAACTAAACGCAACCAAACATATTAGCGGAAACACAAATGGCGGCTGGTTAAAAACAGGTGTTATGCTAAAAAGCGGGCAGCGTTTTACTTTAAACTCAAATGGAGAAGTTACTTTAGCAAGCTTAAGCAATTCAAAATACAAACCGGATGGCAGTAGCAAAGCCGAAACTGCAACAGAATGGACAAAGCCATATGGTAGCACCGAAGATTATGATGGAGGCTCAGGTGGTTATCCAACTTACGGACAAGTAGTATATCGTATTGGCGATGGTTCAACAGAGAATTTAAAAGCAGGTGCAAAATTTAGTACTACTGCAAAAAAAAGTGGTATGCTTTACATCTCTATTTACGAAACTGTTTACAATGCGGCTAACAAAGGCAGTTACAATGTTAAGCTAAGCTTAGGTAAATAAATTAATTAATGTTTGCGCATTGCAATACAAACATTGTTTTAAAAATAGATTGGAGCGATCTTGATCTTTTTGGCCACGTTAACAATGTGGCCTTTTTTAAATACATACAAGCCGCAAGGGTTAGTTATTGCGAATCTATAGGCCTTACATCCATCAACGAAAAAAATAAATTAGGATTTATTGTCGTTTCAACCAACTGCACTTTTAAAATCCCATTACGTTATCCTGGCAATATAAAAGTGTTTTCGAAAGTTGATTGGATCAAGAATTCAAGTTTTCAATTATCGCATTTTATTGTTAACGATAAAGATGAAGTAGCTGCCGAAGCGTTTGATGTGGTGGTGGTTTTTGATTACGAAAAAAAGATCAAGACAAATATCACTGCCGAACTGAAAGCAAAAATGGAAACACAAGGGATTTTGGATAACTAACAATTACCGGATTTTTCTCTTAAAAACTAATCATAAATTGTGTAAAAATCCCCCTTGTTTTACAACAATATTTCTCGCTAAGCGTTAACTTTACGATTCAAAATTTTACGAAAAATTATGTCATCTCAACCAGAACATATTACCTGCCTGATCATTGGCTCAGGCCCCGCAGGATATACAGCAGCAATTTATGCAGCCCGTGCCGATCTAAAACCCGTTCTATATACAGGTTTAACGCCCGGCGGACAGCTAACAGAAACAACAGAAGTAGATAATTTTCCGGGTTATCCCAAAGGAATAACCGGCCCTATTTTAATGGAAGACCTTAAAGCTCAGGCTGAGCGTTTTGGTACGCAGGTAAGGTTTGGCTTGGTTACAAAAGCCGATCTTAATGCGACTCCGAAAAAGATATGGGTAGATGATACTATTGAATTAACCGCAGATACAGTTATCATCTCAACAGGTGCCAGTGCTAAATGGATAGGCTTGCCGAATGAAACACGCTTGCGTATGAATGCCGGTGGCGTTAGTGCCTGTGCGGTTTGCGACGGTTTTTTCTTTAAAGGACAAGATGTTGCAATTGTTGGAGCCGGTGATACTGCAGCGGAAGAAGCTACTTACCTTTCAAAACTTTGTAAAAAAGTTTACATGATCGTAAGAAGAGGTGAAATGCGCGCCAGCAAAGCTATGCAGCACCGTGTGGCAAACACACCAAATATTGAGATCCTGTGGGACACAGAAACAGAAGATATTTTAGGGAAAGATACTGTTGAGGCTGTTGTTGTAAAAAACAATAAAACAGGAGAAAAAAGAACCTTGAATGTAACCGGATTTTTTGTGGCCATTGGCCATAAACCAAATACAGATATTTTTAAAGGGCAGCTTAACATGGACGATTTAGGTTATTTAACTATTGTGCCGGGTAGCTCTAAAACAAACATTGATGGCGTTTACGCCGTTGGAGATTGCGCTGATAAAACTTATCGCCAGGCTGTTACAGCGGCCGGTAGCGGTTGCATGGGAGCTCTGGATGCCGAAAGGTATTTAGCTTCAACCGGTGTACATTAATTTTCGTAAATACCTTAAACATTTAATTGGTTTGAAAGGCAAAAAAGCTTAAACGGGCTATTTTTTTGTAACCAATTAAATGTTTAAGTTTATATAGTAATATTCCTTTAGGATGAAGAGACTCTTGTACATACTTATTTTATTGCCTTTTTTTACTTTTTCGCAAACACAAAAAAAATATCCTACTTTACTTTGGAAAATTACAGGCAACGGGTTAAAAAAACCATCGTATTTGTATGGTACCATGCATGTAAGCAGCCGCGTTGCCTATCATTTATCTGAACAGTTTTTTGATGCCATAAAAAGTGTTGATATTGTTGGTCTTGAAACCAATCCCGGCGAATGGTTGCAGAATATGGAAAAAACCGGTGAACTTGATCAGGCAAATCAAATTGTTCAAAACAGCAGTTACCGTAAAGATTTTTACCGCTCTACATTTATGGCTAGCTTTCCTGATAAACGCATGTTGCAGGGAATTTTAAGTTATGATCCGGACATTATTAACGGTTTATTGTACAGGCATAATCGCAGCAAAGAAAATTTCGAAGAGAATACTTATATCGATCTTTTTATTTTTCAATCTGCTTCAAAACTAAATAAACAATTAATTAGCCTTGAAGATTTTGCTAAGTCTGAAATTAAAGCACGCCTTTCTGCTTTGCCGGATGATGAGCTAAATGAAGAAGATGAGACACAAAGCGGCAACAATTATTATTTTAACGGACAGAAAATTGAAGATTCTTACCGTGACGGAAATTTAGATCTCCTAGATAGTTTAAGTAAAAAGACAAGCTCAAAGAATACGCAAAAATTTTTGATCAATGATCGTAATGTGTTTTTTGTAAATACTATTGATTCTGTTCTAAAAACAAAATCGTTATTCAGCGGCGTTGGCGCAGCGCATTTGCCAGGTGACGATGGGGTGATAGAATTATTAAGAAAAAAAGGATATACGGTTGAGCCGGTATTTCCAAAAAATTCAAAAAAGAGCGATGCGATCCGAGACGAGTTAGATGCATTGGTAAAACCCGTAACCTTCCAAAAACAATTTGTTAACGATTCTTCTATCTCAATGAATCTTCCGGGCAAGCTAACGCAGATCGTAAATTTTGAAAGTATTAAATATTATATCTATGCAGATATGATAAATGGTAGTTTTTATACCGTTGCAAGATTAAAACATTTTGGTCCTTTATTTAATGTGAGCGTTTCTCAAATGATGCAAAAGGTAGATAGTTTATTGTTTGAGAATATTCCTGGCAAGATCATCACTAAAAAGGAAATTACTTCTAACACCGGTTTAAAAGGCTATGAGATCGTAAATAAAACCCGAAGAGGAGATGAACAACATTACCAGATCTTTTTCTCGGATCTGGAAATGATCATGTTTAAGCTTGGCGGTAAACAGGGGTATGCAACGGGCAGCGAATCAAAACAATTTTTTAACTCCATTCAGTTCTTACCTAAATCACAAAATGTTGTAGAGTTCTCGCCAAAAACCAAAGGATTTAGTGTTAAAGTCCCGGCTAACTACAGTTATACTAAAAACAGCAGTTCATCACAAAGGGGTTTAATAGAAGATCTTTATGCTTACAACTCAAATCAAAAACAATTTTACGGCGTTAAGCATGCTGTGTATAATGATTTTGAATATTTAGAAGAAGATACATTTGAATTGAATCTTTTTTCTAAAAATATTTTAAATAACTATAATTTTCCTGAAAACATATCGCGTACAACTGTAAAAGATCAAAATTTGCCTTGTATTAAATTTTCAGCCAAAAATAAAACGGGTGCGGGTTTTTATGGTAAATTATTTATCAAAGGTGTTCATTATTATTTAGTGTATTTTATTTCAGAAAAAGAAAGTGATTTTAATAATGAGTTTTTCTCATCTTTTAAATTAACAGATTTTGAATATATTAATCCTATAAAAGAAATTACAGATGATGATTATTATTTTAAAGTAAAAGATGAGGTTACTGTAAATGCTTCCAGCAAATTTAATGAGGCTTACGCGAAAGAATACGAAACTGCAAAGGTGAAAAAAGATAAAGTAGTAAGCGATTTTGATTACAGATCGGGCAATAAATCCTATTATTCTCCTTCAAGTAACGAATATGTAAATATTACTTTTGAAAAATATAACGATTACGATTACCGTAACATTGATGAAATAGAGCAGAGTATCAGTAATTCTATAAAGAATACTACGGGTTTATTGATCACGAATAAAACAACAATTAATAAAGGAGGTATGTATACTTACACCTGTACTTTAAAAGATACGGCTACATCACGTATGATGGATGTAAAGATTTTTTTTAAGAACGGCGTTATGCACGAAATCACTGCGCCTTACGATTCTATAATAGGTTTAAGAGGCTGGACAAAAGATTTTATGAGCAGCTTCACACCAAAAGACACGGTTGTTGGTAAAAACATTTTTGAAAATAAATTTACAACATTACTAAAAGACCTTTCAAGTAATGATACAGTTGTACGTCAAAGAGCAAATACTTCTTTATTAAATTCGATTAGCATGAATAAAATATATGTTGACGAGTTTGTTAAATTTATCAGTGGTAAAGATCTTAGTCTTGTAAACGAAGATAGTCGTGCACAATTATTTGTAAATGGTGGTACTATGAACAGCAACAAAATAATTGAGCCCTATAAAAATCTGTATAAACAATACACCGATAGTTTTTATTTGCAATTATGCATGCTGAAAGGTTTGGCATATTTAAAAACTCCAGGCTCTTTTCAAACCTTTAATAATCTTATTTTAAATGAAACACCTTTAGTAGGGGATGTAAGTATTGTCTCCGATGTGTTTGCAGTATTACACGATTCGTTGGAATTATGTAAGAGTTTCTTTCCCGGTATAATGGTGTTAACCAAATACGATGAGTATAAGGATGCCGTATACACACTTATGGCCGAAATGGTAAATAAAAAGATTATTACGTCTGCGGCATATCTTACGCAAAAAGATAATATCCTGGCCGATGCCAACCTTGCTTTAAAGCGATATAATCCTTCTACATCCAGGTCTTCAGGAGATTATAACGAATATGATTATTTGGATAAATCAATAAAAGATCTTGCAGAAAGTATTCAGCAAAGCATGGATGGTTTTACAAATAATAATTTATTTAAAGGATCGGAATATTTAAAAGGATTGGAAACGTTTAACCGTAATCCTTTGGTAAATTATGGAATTATTTTAGCGCCGTTTTATAAAACCGATGAAAAAACAAAACAATTTTTTGTGAAATTATCTAAGATCAAAACACAAAGCATTGCTATGCCGGTTGCTATTAATTTATTAAAGAATAATATTATTGTAAACGATACCCTGATAGATTTTTATTCAAAAAATAAATTTACGCGCGCATATTTTTATACCGAATTGGAAAAAGAAAAACTAACAGATAAATTCAATAAAAAATACCTTACACAGCAAAGTCTTATTGAATCTGTACTTACGGCTCAAACGCAATTAACTAATATGTATAATTATGATAAAGATAAAGGTAAAAAAGACAGCTTACTTTTTATTAAAGAATTAGACGCGAAAAATAAATATCAAAAAGGCAAAATGTATGTTTATAGAATTGTAAAGGGTAAAGCAGATGATGAGCGCTGGTCGGTTGCATTTGTGCCCGAAACAAAAGCAGGTTTATCTTCAAATATCCAGATAATTAATTCGGGGTATTATATTGACAAAACAAAAACTGAAACTGAGAACTATAATGAGATCCTTGATTATTTTAACCTTACATACCGTAAGCGCGCTATTACAGGCACGTCCGGTTATTAAGTAAATTTTTAATTTGAATAAAAAATAAAAAAATTATGCAATACAAATCGGATACCGAAGCTTTACAGGATTTTGTTTTAAAATATAACCAATTAACTAAAGAAATTTCTAAAGTGATTGTTGGACAGGAAGACACCGTAAAAAATGTTTTGATCTCTGTTTTTAGTAAAGGACATTGTTTATTGGTAGGGGTTCCCGGCCTGGCAAAAACCCTATTGGTAAATACAATTTCAGATGCTTTAGGTTTGAGTTTTAATCGTATTCAATTTACGCCCGATCTTATGCCAAGCGATATTATTGGTTCTGAGATCTTAGATGAGGACCGTAATTTTAAATTCATTAAAGGACCTCTATTTGCAAATATTATTTTGGCCGATGAGATCAACCGTACACCACCAAAAACGCAGGCAGCTCTGTTAGAAGCCATGCAGGAACGCCAAATAACTGCAGCCGGAAAAAAATATATTTTAGATAATCCTTTCTTTGTGTTGGCTACACAAAATCCGATAGAGCAGGAGGGAACGTATCCGTTACCCGAAGCGCAGTTAGATCGTTTTATGTTTAATGTGTGGTTGGATTACCCAAAATTTGCAGAAGAGTTACAGGTTGTAAAACTTACCACTGCTAATTTAAAGGTGGAGATGAACAAGATCTTAAACGCGCAGGAAATTGTTTTCTTCCAGGATCTTATCAGAAAAATTCCGGTAGCAGATAACGTTATAGAGTATGCCGTAAAACTGGTAAACAAAACGCGTTTAAACAGTGAGTACACCGCTGAAGTTACAAAAAAATATTTGCAATGGGGCGCAGGGCCACGTGCCTCACAATACCTTATTATTGGCGCTAAAGCACATGCAGCTATTAACGGCAAGTTTAGTCCGGATATTGAAGATGTGAAAGCTATCGCAACACCGATTTTACGTCACCGTATTGTTTTAAATTACAAAGCAGAAGCGGAAGGCGTTTCGGTTGAAGATATTATTAAACAATTATTATAATGGCAGACGATATTGTAAAAGAATTATTAGACGAGGATGCTTTTGATCCTAAAAAATTATTTAACGAAGAGGAGTACAGCACGCTGATTATTAAGCGTGATGGTTTTAATAAAAAGGAGAACAGTGCTGCCGATCTTTTAGAAGGTTTATTGGAAAAAGAAATTTCGAGACAGGAAAGTGAAGCGATCTTTTTAAAATTAAAAGAAAACAACTCAGTTGAATTAATGGTGGATGCCATTAAAAAAGCACAACGTACCGAAGAAAAAACAATTTTAACTGCGGCCTGTTGGGAAACAGGTTTGGATTTTACGAATCACTTTTTATTTTTTGTTGAATTAGCTTGTCACGATAATTTTTTATTATCAATGGAAGCTTTAACCGTTGTTGAGTATGTAGAAGGAACTATTGATGAATCAACACTAACAAAGGCATTGGAAATAGCGCAGAATACAAAAAGCAAGAATGTTGAACTGGTAACCGATCTTGTTGCAAATATTAAATCAAGAATAGCTTAGAAATTTTATGGCAAACGCAAATTTAAAAACATGGATAGAAGTAGATGCAACGTCTGATTTTACTATCCACAATATTCCTTTTGGTATTTATTCGGATGACAAAGTAAAACATCACGTATGTTCTGCTATTGGTGATTATATTATTGATCTTTTTGAATTGGAAAGCCAGGATCTTTTAGATATTGACCGTTCGGTTTTTGATCAGAAATATTTAAATGCTTTTATTGAATTAGGTAAACCTGTAACCAATAAAATAAGAACAAAACTTATCGAAATTTTATGTGATGAGAATTCTGTTTTAAGAACAGACAAAAAATTATTTGATTCTGTTTTCAAAAAACAAAGTGCTGTTAAAATGCTAATGCCTGTTCAGGTTGGCGATTATACCGATTTTTACAGTAGTATTGATCATGCTACAAATATTGGCACCATGATTCGAGATCCGAAAAATGCCTTAATGCCAAACTGGAAACATTTGCCGGTGGGCTATCATGGTCGCGCATCTTCAATTACAGTTTCAGGTACAAATTTTCACCGACCTAGAGGACAGCAAAAACCTGCCGACCAGGAGAACCCTGTTTTTGGCCCAACAAAATTATTGGATATTGAATTAGAAACAGCTTTTGTAATTGGTAAATCAACGCAAATGGGCGATTCTATTTCAACCGAAAAAGCAGATGACCATATTTTTGGAATGTGTTTATTTAATGATTGGAGTGCGAGAGATATTCAAACGTGGGAATATGTTCCCTTAGGGCCGTTCCTATCAAAGAATTTTGCGAGTACGGTTTCACCTTGGATCGTAACATTAGAAGCGCTTGAGCCATTCAGAACAAAAGGCTATGTGCAAGATCCAAAGGTGTTACCGTATTTAGAATACAAAGGCGATAAGAATTTAGATATTAAATTGGATGTTTTCTTAAAACCACAAAACGGTGAGGAGAATAAGATCTGTTCTTCTAATTATAAATATATGTACTGGACCATGGAACAACAATTGGCCCATCACACGGTTAATGGTTGTAATGTAAATGTAGGTGATATGATGGCGAGTGGTACGATTAGTGGTCCGGAGCCAAGTGAGTTTGGAAGCATGATGGAATTAACATGGCGTGGTACAAAACCTATTACTTTAAAAGATGGTACTGAACGCAAATTTGTGAATGACAACGATACTATTATCATTCGTGGGTATTGCGAAAAAGAAGGCAAGCGCGTTGGTTTTGGCGAATGTACTGCTACTTTGTTGCCGGCCAAATAACGTAAGGTTACCCTGGCAGAAGATATTGCTTTCAAATATCCTTTAAAGAAGAATTAAACTCTATTGCAGTAATGGCGGTACAGTTGTTTCATTGCAGGTAAATATTTCCCTTCAATTCAACGTGCAATATATCCCAGCAAAAAGCGTTAAAGCATAAGTTTAAGGTCGCAAAATGATAAAAAGTATAGGGATAAGCATTCTTGCTTTGATTTTTTTAACGGTAAAATATAAAGCGCAACCCGATACAATGATCGTTTTTGACGTCCTCACCCACAATATAGATACGGTATTACCGGTTGCATTTAATCAATCCACTACTTTTGATAAAACGGCTTCGTCTCTTGGCACACTTAGCAATCCTATTGCTTTAATCTTAACACCACCAACTTCAAATTTATTCAATGGATCAAGTTTTAGTGCTTTGGCAAAAGCCGCTTCATTTTTTAATATCAACGATTACCCTGTTCGTACTGCTGTTGCTTTACGTACATATTCTAATAGTATTTCTTCTCGCTTATGTTCGGGTATAATGGTAGCGCCCCGCTTTGTGCTTAGTGCCGGACATTGTGCTTGTTTTAGTGGTGATTTTAAGATTTATGATAGTGTGCAGGCAATTCCGGCATATAACAATGGCAACATACCAAGTAATATTCCTACCTCAATGGTAAAAAAGATCTACATTTTTAAAACGTATTATGATAATACACATTGGGATGATATTGCATTGTATGAATTAAAACAACCTATTGGGATACAAACGGGTTGGGTTGGTATAGGCTTTAACTCTTTGCCAAATTTTATAACAAATAAAGTGTTCCATAAATTCAGTTATCCAGGCGCGCCGCAACCAAGCAATCCAGGCATTGTTTACAACGGAGATACGCTTTACTATAACTATGGATATATTAATGAAATACAGGATTTTTATAATATAAATTCTACTATGGCTGAAGGTGTGCCAGGCCAAAGCGGAAGCTCATTTTTGTATACGGATAATAACGAATATTATTCGGTGGGTGTAATGAACTTTAGCACGCAATACATGCACTTTAAGATCACAAACGCTGTATTCTATCAACTACAGAATATAATTGTAAATAATCCATTGTCTGTAAAAGAAAATAAAGGAATGATCAGTAAAGTAAATTTTTATCCTAATCCTTTTCAGCAGCAGGCTGTATTGGAGTTTGATTATGATCCCTCTGAAAAATATACAGTTCAGATAAAAGATAGCTTTGGAAAAACGGTAGAAATAATAAATAATATTAATAAAGGTTATGTTACCGTTTCGCAAAACAACCTTAGTAAAGGATTATATTTTTTGCAGTTAAATACAGCAAGTGGTTATAGCTACAATTGTAAAATAATAATTAATTAACCAAACATCGCTGTAACAAGTCTGTTCTCAAGCTTGCAGGCTTTGCAATCAATTGTGTTTACGGGGTGTTCAGGAATTTCGTTTTCAACTCCGCAACCCATACAATTAAATTTGCTTTTTATGATATTGGTTCTGTGGCATTCTTCGCAGTGCACTTTTAAAGAATTTTGAGGAACAAATAATTCTGCTTTGCAAAACTGACAGGGAGTTTTGGTTCCTTCCACTTTTAGTGGATCTATATAATCCGCATCAAAACCCGTTTGCTTTAAAAAAGTTTTGCCATCTTTTTCACTTAAATAAGGTAACCATATTTGCACAAGGGTGGAGATCTTCATTTTAAGGTTTGCGTCATACGGAAACACTTTGTGCATTAACGCATATTCCGGATTATCGTAAAATAATTTAAACTCTTCTTTTAAATAATCTATGTACGAATTTATCATTCTAAAAAAACCTTCACCTTTTACTTTTGACTGGCCTTTTTCGGTATAATATTCCATATCACTTTGTAAATGCTGTTGCTTTTTCGCCTTTTTTTGATACTCCGGATCAAATGCCGCAACCGTAGCCGAATCGGCACATATCGCTAAAAAGGCCTGGTAAAAATTATCATCAAAATTTATTGTTGGTGGTAAATATTCGGGATATAATCGGTAATAAACATCCCAGTATTTTACCTGTAGCTCGTAGTATTCTTTTTTATCTTTTTTAACTAAGCTTTCATTTAGCTTGCTTTGAAAACTTGTATTTGCTTTTTGATATTTTTCAGCTCTTTTAGGATCGCTGTTCCATGCCTGCAGGCTCATGGTATAATCCAGGTCAGTAAAATTACCACAGTAATCACAAATAATATAAGGCGATTTGTAAGCATTTACTTTTGGAGCCCCACAATTATTACAAGTGAATTTTTTTATTTTCATTTTAATAATTTTTAATTTCTTTGCAACGCATAAAACGCCCGTCTACGTGATCAATTTTTGTTTCGAAATAAGATTTTGGTGAAACACTAATGAGTACTGAAGTTATAAGTACCGGATACAACGGTAAAAGAAGAAAACCTCCTAGCTTTGGAAGTACATCTTCAATTCGTAAATTTCTGCTGCCTTTACCTATAAAATAAAAATCTCCATCAAATTTATATAAAGTTCGAAAACCATATTCTGTAGAGATATACATTTTACCTTTTTCTACCACCACAAAAATTTTTCGATTATCTAATTTTATATTTTTACCTCCTGAATTGGCCCGATACACTTTTTTTAACTTGATACTTCTGAATTTGAGTTTAGAAGCTTTAAAATCGGGTATTTGTTTTTTAAAAGAATCAAAACTGGTGTAAACACCATTTGTATAATCTCCAACGCAATAGGCTTTTGCCTGACTTTTTTCAACACTGTCTATTTTAACGATCTCTTTATAGGACGAGGTTTTATTTTGCAATGATAAATGAGAGTTAGTATTAAAGACAAAATCGCTAACTAATTGCCCCGCTTTTTTAGCAAGTGTTATTGGGTATTCTGAATTTGGAACAACCAGCAGTGTATCTACTGTTGCAATTTTTAAATAATTGTTATTCTTCTTTGAGTATAGGCTCGCTCTGAAAAAAAACACCCCGTTGTCATCATATTCATTGGTGCGCTGTATAAATTTCATTTTCCTTATCTGTAAAAGCAATTCGCCATTCCCAGTAGAGTCTGCTAGATAAGTAATAGCCATTTGGAATTGGTCTCTTAAAGGAGTATAAGGTTGCACGTACGCTAATCTTTTTAAAATGTTACCGTACATAAAGCCCATATTACTTGTATCAGTTCGTTGGTCTGTAACTTTTATAAGTCTGTAATCAAAATAAGAAATGTGTTTGGGCTCACTTATATTAAAATCTGTAAATTCTTCCTGCGAAAATAAATTCCCCAAAAATAAAAACTGAAAAAGAATATAAAATTTAATCACTCTCATTAATTGAAAGTAAATATAACATTTATAGACTTTAAAAAATCGTACTTTTTATTGAAGGCAAGGCCTTGTATTTTATTTTTAGGGCGTTGCCTTCGGCCGGGCTGCTTCGGGCTCCGCTTCGCTACGGTTTTTTGCCTTGGCAGGCAAAAGAACTAAACCCTACACATCCCTAACGCAAGTTTACGAACTCAAATACCTAATTCTGCATGAGCGATTGTAGTGGAAATCCTTTTTGTGAGGATATGAACAAAAAGATTGAAACACGGCGAAAGCACAGTGTGCTTTTGAGCGAGCCTGTGTGTTTGCTTGCGTAAAGCGCGACCGTGAGTGAGGCTTCCGATTGATTTGAAAGCCGAACCTCAGGGGCACGCCCAAAAAAATAAATAGAATTTTTGATCTTATGAGATATTTTTAGAACGAATGTCCCATTTTATCTTTTTTGGTTTGAAGATATTTTTCGTTATGCGGATTTGATTTGATACTGATCTCTACATTTTCAACGATCTCTAAGCCATAGCCAATAAGGCCTGCGCGCTTTTTAGGATTGTTGGTCATTAATTTTATTTTTCTAATGCCAAGGTCGCGTAAAATTTGTGCACCTACACCATAATCACGTTCATCGGCTTTAAAGCCTAACTCTACATTCGCTTCAACCGTATCTAAACCTTCTTCCTGTAATTTGTATGCTTTCAATTTATTTAAAAGGCCAATGCCTCTTCCTTCCTGGTTTAAATACACAACAACACCTTTGCCCTCTTTCTCAATCATCTCCATCGATTTGTGTAATTGTGCTCCGCAATCGCAACGGCAGCTTCCAAAAATATCGCCTGTTACGCAAGACGAATGCATTCTCACTAATACAGGTTCATCTATATTCCATTCGCCTTTTACCAATGCCAAATGCTCCTGACCGTTAGTTTCAACTTTGTAATCTATTAATTTAAAATTACCCCATTCGGTTGGCATATTTACCTCTACCTGGCGTGTAACAATGCTTTCTTTTGCTAAACGGTACGAAATAAGATCTTCAATACTTATAATTTTTAGATCAAATTTTTCCGCAATTTTCACCAATTGAGGTAAACGCGCCATGGTACCATCTTCGTTTAAGATCTCCACCAAAACACCGCAGGGTTCAAAGCCCGCCAATACAGAAATATCAACAGTAGCTTCTGTATGCCCAATGCGGCGCAGCACGCCGCCCGGTTTAGATTTTAGAGGAAATATATGTCCGGGCCTTCCAAAATCGGAAGGTTTAATAGTTGGATCAATTAATGCTTTAACAGTTTTTGATCTGTCGGATGCAGAAATACCTGTTGTACATCCAAATCCTAAAAGATCTACCGATACCGTAAATGGTGTTTCATGCAAAGATGTATTTGCGGGCACCATCATATCTAATTTTAATTCCTGAGCTCTTTCTTCGGTTAACGGTGCGCAAATTAATCCACGGCCATGTGTAGCCATAAAATTTATTACTTCGGGTGTTGCGTTACGAGCAGCGGTAATAAAATCACCTTCATTCTCACGATCTTCATCGTCAACCACAATAATAACTTTACCTTTGCGAATGTCCGCTAAGGCTTCTTCGATCGTATTTAATTTAAATTTGCTCATAATGATGTTGCAAATTTACTTAATTTAACCCTTCAATTATCTATTTTTTATTTGATACCGGATATAAATAAACTTAAAAACGAGCTGCAAAACCCATTGCCGGGCATACAAGCTCAGTATGAAATGGCGCCTGTTTCGCGGCCCAGATTTGATATTGAAAATCTGTCGGAAGGTCAATACAGGCCAAGTGCGGTAATGATCTTATTTTGTTTGGATAATGACGGAGAATATTTTATTCCGTTAATAGAACGTATGGCCTATAACGGCACACATAGCGCACAGGTTAGTTTTCCGGGAGGTAAGTATGAGGCAGAAGATGAAAATTTGCAGAACACCGCAATTCGGGAATGTTTTGAAGAGATAGGCTTAAAAGAAGAAATAGAAATTATTGGAAAGTTAACACGCTTATTTATTCCCGTGAGTGGTTTTTTGGTGGAACCTTATGTTGGGTTTTGTAAAATAAAAGATCCAATCATCATTCCGCAGGAGCGCGAAGTAAAAAGTGTTTTAAAATTATCGCTTTCGCAGCTATTAGATAATTCTATTATTGAAGAAGGGGTAGTGCAGGCGAGTGAATATAAAATAAAAACCCCCTACTTTTTGGTAGAGGGTAATAAAGTTTGGGGTGCTACCGCAATGATGTTGAACGAGCTAAAGGCAGTGCTATCGAAATAGGTACTGATACTATTT
The DNA here is from genome assembly GCA_943369995.1 of Chitinophaga pinensis. GTDB lineage: Bacteria > Bacteroidota > Bacteroidia > B-17B0 > Aurantibacillaceae > Aurantibacillus. The sequence goes on along the minus strand of CALRPF020000005.1, from coordinate 155,328 downwards.
TGTAAAATCTGTCATTGTGTTATCGTAACACAAATAGTATTTTCCTTTTTTAAGATTATCAATGTTTATTTGATTACCAAATCCTTTTTTTACAACATCGCCGTAAGCATCAAATACTTCGTAGGCGGTTTCCATATTAAAATCAATACTCTTATTGTTTTTTGGAATTGCAAATGATGGTTTTTCTGTCGTAGATTTTAAGCTAACTTCCTGCGAGTATTTTGAAAATGAATTTAAACCTTTTTGTTTAACACGGTATTTATTTTCGCCGCTATGCATGGTAACCTGGAAAGCATAATCGTGTGGCTCAGGACTTCCAATGCCATCCATTTCACCAATTGGTATCCATTTGTTCCATTTAAATTGCTCAATAATGTAAGGTAAAGAACCCGATTCGTTTTTAGCAGTCCATTTTAAAGTTCCGGTTGGAGAAATGTTCATTGTCAAAACCTCAAATGTTGGCTTCGATTTAAGATCCTCTAAATTTAAAACTTTAGGCACACAATTATCTTTATGGCTAATTTCAATAACTACTTTTTGACCGTATTTTAATTGTAAAGCCGCTAAATCAATTTCAAAAGCGCTTGAGTTGGTTTCATCTGTAGTTATTTTTCCGTTTACTTTAATCTCTTGTGCGCAAAAACCTACACCGTTAACACCATAAGCGTTTTGTACAAAAACATTCTTATTTTGGTACTTTCCCTCAATAACAAGTGTAGCAGCGTTAGCGAGAGCGCCAAAGCTTAAAAAACAAGCTATAATTAAGGATTTTTTCATTTTTGTAATTCGTTTTTTGATAGACAAATATAGCAAAACTATCGATGTATTTTCAAAGAAATTTTCTGATTTTAACAATTATAAAGAGAATTGTTAAAAAACTTAATATTCCGATAAGAATGAGGTAAGGTTTGTTGAATTGCCCTTTGGTTGCTTTCTTGTCTTTACGGTAGCTCCAGGCCAAACCAATGATGAAAACGATCAAAAAAATGAGCGTGAAAATTATTCTTCCGGTTGTAAACATATTTATCAACAAAGGTATGTAATAATTTGAAGTTTTTGGCTTTGATGGTCTTAAAATTATAACAAACTTCAAACTCCAAAACGTGCTGTTTAAACTTAACATATCTAAATGCTTTTTAGTTCTTTTGCTTGTTATAGCCTCGTTTTGGGCCAAAGCCTCAAAAGTGGAAAGCGGATTTAAAGCACTTTCTGTTTACGACTATTTTAAAGCTAAAAAATTATTCAACGCTAATTTTAAAAGTAAATCCGATCCTTATTCTTCGTATGGTTTAGCAGTTATTTACAGTCGTAATGATAATCCTTTCTTTGATCTCGATTCTGCATCAAAGTACGCCGCTTTGAGCTATAATTTTTTCTTAAAAAAACGAGATAAAAAAGAGTTGTTTACTTTTAAAATCGATAGCCTCACTATTTTACAATTGGTTGATTCTATTGCTACCAAAGACTTTAAGAGGCTTAAGAAAGAAAATTCTGTTTTAAGATACACCGCTTTTTTAAAACAAAATTATCTTGCCAATAAAAATTTAATTAACGAAGTAATTTATCTTCGTGATCAGCTGGACTATAATGAAACGCTGGGATACAATGATAGCAGACAAACCAAAGAGTTTGTAATTACACACCCACAAAGTTCATTTGTGCAGGAAGCATTATTATTGATAGACCGGCAAATTTTTGATGAGTCAACAAAAGAAAACTCTGTAACAGCTTATATTGAATTTATAAAAGTGAACCCAAAAAATATTTTGTTGAATTCTGCTTACGAAAAATTATTTTCTATTTATAAAGAGAAGTCGGATCTTGAAGGCCTGCATGCATTTGTAATAAATTACCCAAAAGCGCCGCAAAATTTAGAAGCCTGGAAATTATTATTCTCGTTAACCGTAAAATCTTTTTCTAACGATGAATTAGAGAAATTTTTAGAAGAGAATCCCACTTTTCCTTTAAAAAATTCAATTTTAAAAGAACTTGAATTAAATAAACTCGTGCTGTATCCTTACCAAAAAGACGATCTTTTTGGTTTTATTGATTCTGAAACCAAAGTTATTATTCCACTTGCTTTTGATGCTGTAACACCTTTTTACGAGGGACTTTCGGTGGTTAGCAAAAATGATTCGGTATTTTACATCAATAAAGAAAACACAAATCCATTCGATCAATTCTTTACCGATGCTTATGCCTTTAATAACGGCATTGCTGCTGTCAAGAATGGTAATAAATGGTGTTTCATTAACCGCCAGGGACAAATAATTTCGCCCATTTATGATGAGATAAACGAGATCTCTGATAATTTTTACACTGTAAAATTAAATGGCAAATACGGCGCTTTAAATAATTTCGGACAAGTTATTATCGAACCAAAATTTGAAGAATTAGGCGATTTTAAAAATGGTTTTGCTTATTACAGATCTGAAAATAAAAGTGGTTTTGTTTCGAAAGACGGTTATGTGCACAAGGCAGAATTTGATTGGCTTTCAGACTTTGGCGCAGATAAAATAGCGATCGTAAAAATTGGCAATTCGTATGGCTTGGTTAACGCCAATGGTAAAATAATTTTAGAAACAAAATATGATCAGGTGTTAAAAGCAAACAATGGACTTTTTATTGTTGTACTAAATAATCTGTACGGTTTTTATAACAGTGCCGGTTGTTTTTTAAGCACCATAGCATACGATTTTTCAAAAGAAAAACCTGTAGATTTTTACACGAACGGGCAGGTATTTAAATTAATTAAAAAAGGGCAACAGGCTTTAATGGATGCTAACGGTCGCACCAGTATTGACTTTGGCGTGTACGAGGAGATTAATTTTGCAAGTAATGGTTTAATTCGTGTGAAAAATAAAAACAAATATGGCTATGTTGATCGTAAGTTAAATCTCGATATTTCTTATAAATATACTAAGGCCAGCGATTTTAAAGATAGTTGCGCGATCGTACAATTAAAAGATAAATCTATCTTGATAAATACCCAGGGCAAAGAAATTTTTTCTTCTTTATCAGAAATTCAAAAAATAAGTACGCATTACTACCGTTTACAAAGCGAGAACGAAGAAATAATAAATAATAAAGGAGAACTTGTATTTACTCGCATTAGCGACATTCAACCTCTAAAAGGCGCTGTATTTATAATTACTTTAAATACCGGTAACATCAAAATACTTCGCGATTAGAAACAATTTTATTAATTTTAAACTTTTAACCCGTATTTAAAAACTAAAATAAATTATATGTCAAAGCCACACAACTTTAGCGCAGGCCCAGGAATTTTACCCGAAGAAGTTTTAAAACAAGCTTCTGAGGCTTGTATCAATTTTGATAATTTAAATTTATCACTATTGGAAATTTCGCACCGCAGCAAGAATTATGAAAAAGTAATTGATGAATCGCACGCGATCATCAAAGAATTATTTGAAGTGGGCGATGATTACGATGTAATGTATTTAGGTGGTGGCGCCAGTTTACAGTTTGCCATGGTGCCTTATAATTTATTAAGCGATAAAGGTTATGCAGCCTATGTAAACACCGGTGTTTGGGCCAGCAAAGCAATTAAGGAAGCAAAAATTGTAGGTAATACAAAAGTGATCGCTTCATCTGAAGATAAAAAATTCTCATACGTTCCTAAAGGATACGAAATTCCAACAGATGCTGATTATTTACACATTACCAGCAACAATACTATTTACGGCACACAAATGAAATCGTTTCCTAAAACAAATATTCCTTTGGTGTGCGATATGAGTTCTGATATTTTTAGCCGTAAAGTAAATGCAAAAGATTTTTCTCTGATCTATGCCGGCGCGCAAAAAAACATGGGACCCGCAGGCAGCACCATGGTTATGGTAAAGAAAGACGCGTTAGGAAAAACAGGCCGCAAAATGTTATCGATGTTAGATTACCAGGTGCACATTAAAGGTGGAAGTATGTACAATACACCTCCTGTGTTTCCAATTTACGTTACGCTATTAACCTTAAAATGGTTAAAGAAGAATGGCGGCGTAGCATGGATAGAAAAAATCAATCAGCAAAAAGCTGATCTTTTATATAATGAAATTGATCGCAACACCTTATTTGTTGGAACAACTGCTGTTGAAGATCGCAGCCAAATGAACGCTTGTTTTTTAACTACAAAACCGGAGTTAGAACCGGAGTTTGACAAAATGTGGAAAGACGCTAACATTAGCGGTATTCGCGGACACCGTGATGTGGGCGGTTACCGTGCATCTATGTACAATGCTTTACCTTTAGAAAGCGTAAAAGTATTGGTAGATTGTATGAAAGAATTCGAAAAGAAATTTGCCTGATAGAACGCAGATTAAGCAGATTTAAATATGATTAAACTAAAAAAGGCGAACAATTTACTGTTCGCCTTTTTTATTCTTTTATTATTTTTTCCAGCGCAATTAAATTTTCTTTATTATAAATCTGTAAAAAATAAATGCCGGGCTTTAATTCTTTAATATTTATTAGTTTAGTTGATACATCTTCCAGAATAATTCTTCCTAAAGGATCAGTTATTTTTATTTGAGTGATATTAAAATTGTATTCATCATAAGATAAATTCAATTGATCTGCAACGGGATTCGGAAATACTTTTATTTCATTCCAAATGCTTTTATGATCGTTAATACCTACGGTAAAATAATTACAGGGCGTTATTATCCCGGCTTTTTTATATAATGTAAAATTATTATCGCTATAGCAAACAAAATTGCCATATAGTGGGCCGTCGTTTATACAATGATAATAAGGAAATAAAAAAGTAGTAATGCAGGCAATTTTTTCTATAATGGTATCCGTGATTATGAAAGTACTATTACCATACGGATGGGATACTATGAGTTTCTTTAGATACTGGCTATTTATTGTTACATGCCCTGTATCTATAACCGTGACCTTTGGTCTTGGGAACGTGCAGCCCGAAGAAGGTGGAGGATTAGGAAACTCAATTTTTTGCCATTTATCTCCAGGGCTAGCGCTAAAATTGGCAAGTGTATCGAAGGAATTTATTGAAGTATTGTAAATATATACAACGTTATTATTTTCATAGGTCTTAAGATCTACAAAATTCGGAATAGAAATCGGTGGAGAAAACTGCCAGCCTAAAATGCCATTGTAAGAACCAAGTAAATGATTACAAATTATATTGTTAACAGTAACTGTGCCGGTATTGTTTAATTGAACATATCCATCCCTGTAGTCTGCATAAATTGGATGAAAAACCCTGTAATGCCATTGAGCTCCGGGCGGACACCACGTTTGTGATCTGACATTTAAAATTGCGTTCAAGGCAATAATAATAAATAGTGCTTTTTTCATTCTTTAATTATTTTTTCTGTAGCTATCAACTTTTCTTTATTATAAAGTTTTAAAAAGTAAATGCCGGCTTTTAAATCTTTAATGTTTATTTGTTGCGAACCCCACAGATCTAAAACCTCTCGGCCTAAAATATCGGTTATTTTAATAGTAGTTGTTTCTATAGCTAACAACTCTTCAATTGCAATATTTAAAACATCTTTAGCCGGGTTAGGATAGATCTTTAGTTTATAATTGTTGTTTTTTAGTTCTTCAAGGCCAACTGTTTGGCAATAAAATACAGAACTATCACAAAAAGTGCTATCATACTTTACTACAAAAAAAGGATTGGGAGCGAAATTAGAAATCTGCAGAGCAGAAACATAACCGCCGTCTGATGTTGAATTTAGATTCATAGGAGACATGTAATAAGACTGGTTAGCGGGAAAAGGGCTGTAATTAAAATATCTCTCATTAACTACAACACCATCTTTATTTACTTTTGTAATTCGGTTAAGATTAACTGCCGGTGAGTTATATAATAACATGGTATCAAGAGTTCCCGCAATTAAAACATCATTATTTTTCGTTAAAGTAATAGTAGTAAAAGCATTAGAAGGCGTTGTTTTATCATGCGCCAAATACCAAATCGGAGAACCAGGCGCAGCTATATCAAATTTAACTGCGTAGCTTTTATAGGTTTCTAAAGCGCCAACCATTATTGCTTGTTTTTCTGCTCCGACAGCTATAAATTTTTTATCTTTTGTCTGAATAATATCGGTAAATAAACCATTATTACCCGAGTATTTATGTTGGCTCAATTTATTGCCTAAACTATCCAGTATTAATATACTTGGATAATCACTGTAGGCAGTGGCTGTACCAATATACTGGTAGCCTGCAGTAATAATTTTTTTTGTTAAAGTATCCTGCAAAATCGCTTTGGCATCGTGCGCATTAGGAACTACTTTAGTGATCTTTTTTCTCCATAATTCGTTTCCCTGAATATCTGTCTTTATAAGCAAAACAGTCCTATTTATATTTACAGGATCTTCAAATACTCCCGTAATTAAAAAACCGCCATCAACAGAACCCGTTACCATCTGCGGAATGACATAATCATTTACATCATAAAAACGTTTTTGCCAGAGCGTATCACCATTAAAATTAATTTTTAAAAAGACGCCTATATACTTATTATTACTATCTCTTACACAAGCCGCATGATAAATAAAGTTACCTTGTTTATAAAACCATTTAACAATAAAAGGATTATCAAGATATTCAAATTTGTGGTTACCGTATTTCTTTACCCATTGTAACTGACCTTGGCTGTTTAAGCCCATTATGGCCAGGCGGTTAGTTTGAAAACCGTTTAAAGTATCAACAACAATTCCGCCGGTTATATAATTACCCGCTGTTGTTTCAAAAACATTTTTTGTTGTATTATTTAATGAGTAGGGAAGTTTAAACTGTCGTTTAACCCCCCCTTGCCCATAAATAGTATGGGTAATTACAAATAATATAATATAAAGGCAAAATCGCATTAAATGCATTTTAATTAAATGTACAAAAAAAGTTATTTTACGCAAATTACTTTGGTTTTATATACCTCTTCTTTTCCTTGTCAGACAAGCAAGAGGCTGTGTATCGAATAAAAAAATTGCTTATGTGATGGAACGCGGATGACGCTGATTAAGCACATTTAAATATGATTAAACTAAAAAAGGCGAACAATTTACTGTTCGCCTTTTTTGTTTAATTAAAATTATATTTATAAACTATCAATTTTTGGTGGAGCAATTGTTTCTACTTTTGGTGTAACAATTTCTTCCGGTTTATCAAAAGGGCGTTTACCAAATATTTCTTCTAAGTCTTCTTTAAAAATAACTTCTTTTTCTAATAATTTTTGTGCTAAAAGAGTCAACTTATCTTTGTTGCTTAATAAAATTTGTTTTGTTTTTGCATAAGCAATATCAATCATCTTCTTCACTTCTTCGTCAATTGTTTTTGCAGTATTCTCGCTATACGGTTTGCTAAACATGTTGTCTTGCCCTGAACTATCATAATAACTTATGTTACCGATCTTTTCGTTCAAGCCATAATACACAATACATGCATAGGCTTGTTTGGTTATTTTCTCCAGATCGCTTAATGCACCTGTACTTATTTTACCAAAGGTGATCTCTTCTGCAACACGTCCACCTAATGCAGCGCAGATCTCATCCATTATTTGTTCGGTGGTAGTAATTTGCCTTTCTTCAGGCAAATACCAGGCAGCACCTAACGAGCGGCCACGAGGTACAATAGTTACTTTTACCAATGGAGAAGCATGTTCTAACATCCAGCTTACAGTAGCGTGTCCAGCTTCGTGAAAAGCAATCACGCGTTTTTCCTGCGGTGTGATAATTTTATTTTTCTTCTCTAAACCAGCAATAATTCTATCTACTGCATCTAAAAAATCCTGTTTCTGTACTGTCTTTTTATTTGAACGTGCTGCAATTAAAGCGGCTTCGTTACAAATGTTTGCAATATCAGCACCGCTAAAACCCGGTGTTTGTTTTGCTAAGAAATCGATCTGTACACTCTCGTCTATTTTAATTTTCTTTAAATGCACCTGGAAAATTTCTTTACGCTCGTTTAAGTCAGGCATATCAACATAGATCTGTCTGTCGAAACGACCTGCACGCATCAATGCTCTGTCTAAGATATCGGCACGGTTGGTGGCAGCTAAAATAATTACACCGCTGTTGGTACCAAAACCATCCATCTCGGTTAATAATTGATTTAATGTATTCTCGCGCTCATCATTGCCACCCGCTGCTGCATTCTTACCACGCGCACGGCCAATCGCATCTATCTCATCAATAAAGATGATACAAGGCGCTTTTTCTTTTGCCTGTTTAAACAAATCACGCACACGGCTGGCGCCAACACCTACAAACATTTCCACAAAATCCGATCCGCTTAATGAGAAGAAGGGAACTTTCGCTTCGCCTGCAACAGCTTTAGCCAATAAGGTTTTACCGGTACCCGGAGGGCCAACCAATAAGGCACCTTTAGGAATTTTTGCACCTAAGTCGGTATATTTTTTTGGATTCTTAAGAAAATCAACGATTTCCATAACCTCCATTTTTGCACCGTCTAATCCGGCAACATCATTAAAAGTGATGTTAACGTTAGAGTCTTTATCAAATAAAGTTGCTTTTGATTTTCCAATGTTGAAGATCTGGCCGGGTCCGCCGCTTCCGCCGCCGCCGCCCATGCGGCGCATCATTACTATCCAAAGCACCACCATAATTAATATTGGCAATAACCATGGCAACTGATCGCTCATCCAGTTGGTTTCTTCAATGCTGCGGGCAAAGATTTGTTTTTCTTTAGGAATACCGGCTTCGTTCTGCACTTTTTCCATTCCTAACATTAAATTATCAATGGATGGCACAGTAATAAAAAAGTGAGGGCCTTTGTAATTTTTTTCGAATAAAGCGCGGCCGTCTTTTGGATTTTTATAACGGTTAAGTGTAGCAGCGCTATCCGCGTTGATGTAAATTCTTGCAATTGTTTTATTTACAATTACAACATCAGTAACATCGCCCTTTGCAAGCATATCCTGGTAAAATTTACCCTGGCTTACTTCAGCTAAACGCGGTGTAAATCCATTGCCGTAAAAAACAATAAATAATAACACGGCAATTACTACACCGTATATCCAGTAAAAATTATTGCCGCTGTTACCGCCGCTTTTATTACCTCCAAAATTGGAGTTAGGGCGACTGAATTTTTCTTTCATGCGCTCAAATTGCTTCTTTCTTTCCTCTTCAGACGAACTGGATTTATTGTTCGTATCGTTCTGTGTAGGTTCTGTATTTTGTTCGTCGCTCATTTTAGTTTTCTATCTGTAATATTTTAGTTAATGGTTGTAATTTCCGCATCTCCCCAAAGGCCTTCAATGTTGTAAAATTCGCGGGTTTCGCGTAAAAACACATGCACCACAATGTTTATATAATCAATTAATATCCATTCGCTGTTTTGATGTCCTTCTGAATGAAAAGCTTTTTCATTGGTTAACTTTATAACGGTGTCTTCAACGCTATCGGCAATAGAGTTAACGTGTGTTTTACTGTCTGCATCGCAAATAACAAAATAATCTGTAACACGGTTCTCTAAATTACTAATGTTTAAGATGGTAATATTTTTTGCTTTACGCTCTTCCATACCTTCAACAATAGCATCCAACAAAGATGTTGTTTCTTTAGGAGTAGAAGTTTTTTTAGGGCGTTTTGTACTGCTGCCTGTTTTCTTTTTGTTTTCTGAATTTGCTATAAGATTAGCCTCGCGAAATTCTCTTTCTTCGGGAGTTATTACCTTTTTTTTAACTACCTTTTTTGCAAGTGGTTTTGCTTTTACAGCTTTTTTCTTAACCGCAGCAAAGCCTAGTTTAGTTTTTGTGGTTTTTTTAGCAGAAGCCTTTTTAGCAGGAGCCGCTGCTTTAGTTTCTTTTTTCTTAACGGCAGGTTTACTTATTTTTTTAGCTGCAGCTTTTTTAACCGGAATTTTGGCCATATTGTCGTTTTTGTGACTTATCTTTAAATTAAATTTACTAGGTTTACAGTAAACAACAAATTTAATCTTATTTGGTTTAATGGAAACATTATTTATGGGTAGAAATATTATTTTTTTACCACGTGTTAATAGTACCAATTCTTATGCCATGGAGATGTTAAAGAACGTTAACCTCTCTGAAGGTACTGTGGTGCACACAGCAGAACAGACCAATGGTAAAGGCCAGAGGGGAAGCGTGTGGAAGACCGAAAAGACTAGTAACTTAACGGCTTCGCTTGTTATTAAACCAACTTTTTTAAATCTTAAAAATCAACATTATTTGTACCAGGTTTCAGCATTGGCCTGCTATGACGTGTTGGCGGAGTTATTGGATACTAGCCAATTTGACATAAAAATTAAGTGGCCAAATGACATATTGGTAAACAAGCAAAAAGTGGCGGGGATCTTAATTGAGAACCATGTTACAAATTCAAAATTTAGCTGGAGCGTAGTGGGTATAGGTTTAAACGTAAATCAAACCATTTTTGATGAAGGTTTTAATGCCAGTTCTTTAAAGATCATTTTAGGTAAAGAAATTGATGTTGATAAGGTCCTAGAATCACTTTGTAAACACTTTGAAAAATACTATCTGCAATTAAAAAATAATAAATTCGATCAAATAAAAACCGAATATTTAAAGCATTTTTTCCGCCTTAATAACTGGATGGATTTTGAAATAGAAGATATTGTAAAAACAATGTATGTGGTAGGTGTTAGTGACGAAGGCATGCTTTGGTTGAAAGATAAGAACGACAGATCGTACTACATGGATGTGAAGCAGATAAAGTGGCTTTATTGAAGGGTTTTCAGCCTCATCCCCCGCCTTCTCCAAAGGAGAAGGGGCCTAACAATTATAATTAAAGTTTACACAAGTCCTTCTCGTTTGGAGAAGGATTTAGGATGAGGCTAAATTTGCTAAACCTTCTGCAGCCTTTTCAAACTCAAATTTAAAACCTGTTTCTTTTATTTTTTTATTGCTGATCTTTAGCCCTCCGGTAAGCATTATAAAACCTTCGCCCATTGCTATTTTTAATAAAAAACCCGGTACATTTGGCATAAAAAAAGGTTTGTTAAAGCTCTTAGCCAATTGCCTTGAAAAATCTTTATTATTTATAAATTCAGAGCTAACACCATTGTAAATGCCTTGTATATTTTGGTTTTGTAAAGCATAAATAAACATATTGGCAATGTCATTAGCATGAATCCAGGCAAAATATTGTTTACCACTACCAACAGCGGCACCTAAACCAAGCTTAAAAGGAGGCGCCATTTTTGCATAAGCGCCTTCGTGTTTACTCAAAACAACACCGGTTCTTATGATCGCCGTTCTAATTCCTTTTTTGATAAAAGATTCATAGCTTTTTTCCCAAAGTATGCATGTCTCGGCCAAAAAATCGGCGCCCGCCGCATCCTCTTCGGTAAATACTTTTTCACTTATGCCCGAACCATAATAACCCATGGCGCTACCGCCAATAAAGGTTTTAATGGGATAATTGTTTTTAGAGATACAATTAAATAAAAGTTCGCTGCTCTTTACACGAGAATCAATAATTTCTTTTTTATAAGAATCTGTCCAGCGTTTATCAGCAATTGGCGCACCAGCCAAATGAATAATACTTTCCACCCCTTCAAAGGCTTTTTCGTCAATGTAATTTTTAGAAATATCCCATTTAAATTTTGTGATGCTTTTATAATTTCCGGCCTCGCGGCTTAGCCAAACAACAGTTTGACCGTTTTTTGATAAGATTTCAGAAATAGTTTTTCCAAGTAAACCTGTTCCGCCTGTAATTAATATCTTTGACATAATGTTATCTATTTATAACAGCTTAATATAGTAAATGTTTATGGTATTTGATGTTCATATTTTTGTTTGCACTAATCAACGCACAGGCTCAGAGAGATTAAGCTGCGGCGAAACTCATGGATTAGAGCTTGTTGCAGAGTTTAAAAAACAATTAAAAGATCTGAAGGTTAATTTAAAAACGCGTGCTAATAAAAGCGGTTGTTTAGGAATTTGTGATTTTGGTCCAACGGTGGCTATTTACCCTGAAGGCACATTTTATGTTGGCGTAAAAAAACAAGATGTAAAAGAAATAATCGAGTCCCACATCATTAATAAAAAGCCTCTTGAACGTTTGTTGTTAAAACAATAAAAACATGGAAGAATTAGATGTAAATAATTACCTGGTGCAGCAAAACCTGTTCGATCTTTTTAAAACGCAGCTAAAAAAAGATTTTAGCAGCTGTAGTTTAAATGTTGATTTTATTAATGATCTGCATGCCGATCTGCCGCATTTAAAAGCAGAGATCATAAAGGAATTAGAGCCTTTGTTAAGGAACAATTCTCAATTATCTGCTTTACTGTATCGTATTGATATAAGCGAAGCGCAAATAAAAAGCTATACAGATAAAAACAGATCAATGGATTTTGAAGAAGTTTTATCCGAATTAATTATTAAGCGCATTCTTCAAAAAGTAATCTTAAAGAAAAAATTCTCGCAATAGTATGTCTACAAAAATTAGAATTGGTACAACAAATGATATTCCACGTGTACTTGAACTGGTAAAGGAACTGGCTGTTTTTGAAAAAGCACCCAATGAAGTAGAGGTAACGGTTACCGAAATGACGAACTGGGGTTTTGGTAAGGATAAGATCTTCGATTTTTTTGTTTTAGAGAAAGAAAATATAATTGTTGGCATTGCGGTTTATTATTACAAATATTCTACCTGGAAAGGTAAGTGTTTGTTTTTAGAAGATATTATAGTTACCGAAAATGAGCGAAAAAATGGTTACGGAAAATTATTATTTAATGAAGTAGTAAAAGTTGCCAAAGCGCAAAAGGTTAGACGAATGGAATGGCAGGTTTTAGATTGGAATACGCCGGCCATTGAATTTTATAAAAAGTACCAGTCGCACCTGGATGGCGAATGGATCAATTGTAAACTGACATACGATCAATTACAATCTTTCTAAATTTTAAAAATAGCCACTAATTTCACAAATTCCACTGAGTGCATTTTTTGCTTGGAAGATTTGTTTTGTGAAATCAATTTTTAAAGCAATTTATTGCTTTAAAATTAAATTACACGGATAAGAACTTTAATGATTGAAAAATAAGAATTTGTGAAATCATTGCAATTAGTGGCTTAAAACTTTGCGGTTAAATTAGCCGAAGTAAACCGAACGCTGCGCCAGGGTTGAGCCCCGATATCTATCGGGGTAGTTCTTTTGCCTGTTAAGGCAAAAAACCGTAGCGAAGCGAAGCCCGCAGCAGCCCGCTCGGGCGCCCAAAAAAAATTAAGATATTGTTTTATTTATTTTGAAGATACCAAACATTTAGGCACAAACCATTTGCCTTTATATAAACCCGGATCAATTACATTATTGTTGCAATCAACAAAACGACCTTCTCTGTTGCGTTTGAGTATCAAAGCGTTTCCGTTTAAAATTTCTTTTATTACAATGGGCCTTAGTGCTTCAAGACCTTTTTCTTTATTAGCTAAACCGATAGTAAAACCTAATTCGTTGTTGGCAAGGTCCATTACGTTACTTAAACTATCGGGTACTTCACCGTTTTCTGTTTTTTGTTTTAAGAATTGTTTGTAATTGCCTTTTTCATGCGCTACTCCTAATTTTCGCAGCTTTTTAATTTTGATCTTTTGCGCAAAAGCAGCCATAAAAAAAACATGCCTGAAGGCGTCCAGCTTTCCTCCACCGCTATAAGAATCCAACCTCGCTTTTATTTCGGGCCGGTTGTATATTACATCTGCTTTCTTTTTTATCTTCTTTACTTTTAAAGCGGCAAACGGATGCCATAATGCCCAGCAAACCTCTTGCTTAGAGGCTTTTTGGCCATGTACTTGTAAAGAAATTGATAAAAGGGCTAAAAATATTATAAATCTGCAGATCATTAGCTGTAAAATTACTAAATCGCGTAACAATAAAAGCCTGTTTAAGTTTATCTTATAAAATTGTTTACGACTATTTTTAGGCGAAACGAGGCTTACGAATGCTATCGGGATTTATGGTGACAATTAAACATTTATAGCGAGAAATTTAGCGAAGTTGCAGCTAAAAAGAAGAGAAACAAATTATAAAACAAATTTTAAACGGCTTTTTGACGCAATTAACAGTCAAATGTTAGTATAATAGGCGAAAAAAAATATTTATAGTTAGGCTATCACTTATATTTGCTTTGTGGACATTAAAAACGATTTCATAACAACCCTTCTTAATAAAAAAACTACCGGTCTCGTTATTAGTATTAACGATTTGCGTGATAAAGAATTTAGCGGTATTAAATTAACTGCTGAAGAGAGATTTGCTTTATCTAATTTCGATAAATACAGGATCAATGTTCTTAATTCTCAAACCGACGAAGAAAAATTCCATTATCAATACCGTCAATTACAGGTAATAGCCAATCTTAGCGACTGGCGCGAGTTCTTAAGAAAAGATTTTTAAGTTTTAACCCCTAATTTCTCGTAAATACCCTTATTTAGTTACGCTTTATTCATTAATTTTTTTACTTTTGATTTTTAATTAAATACGTAAGAATGAGAGTAAAAACATTAGGTCAGTTCATTATTGAAAAACAAAACGATTTTCCATTTGCTAAAGGTGAACTTTCGCGCTTATTGCGTGATATTGGTATTGCCGCAAAGATCGTTAACCGCGAAGTAACAAAGGCAGGATTAGTTGAGATATTAGGCGAAACCGGTGATACGAACATTCAGGGCGAACGCGTTAAAAAATTAGATGTCTTTGCTAACGATCAGTTTATTGCTGCTTTAAAGGCAGGTGGCGAAGTTTGCGCTATTGCCAGTGAAGAAAATGATGAAATTATCCCTATTGATTCTGAAATTTCAAAAAACGCCAAGTATGTAGTGGCCATGGACCCTTTGGATGGCTCTTCAAATATTGATGTGAATGTTTCTATTGGCACTATATTTTCTATTTACCGCCGCGTTACTTTAAGCGGCCCTGGTACTATCGAAGATTTTATGCAGCGCGGTACCGAGCAGATTGCAGCCGGTTATATTATTTATGGCTCAAGCTGTATGCTGGTGTACACTACAGGTAAAGGTGTTTATGGTTTTACTTTAGATCCAAGTATTGGTGAGTTCTGTTTATCGCATCCATTATTACAAACGCCAAAAGCAGGTAATGTGTATTCGGTTAACGAAGGAAATTATTTACACTTTCCGGAAGGAGTAAAAAAATATATTAAGTATTGTCAGGAAGAAGACAAAGCAACTAACCGTCCGTATTCTTCACGTTACATTGGTTCGGGTGTTGCAGATATTCACCGTAACTTAATTGTGGGTGGTGTTTATATTTATCCAACTACAACAAAATCTCCCAAAGGCAAATTACGTTTATTGTACGAATGCAATCCTCTGGCGTTTATAATTGAGCAGGCTGGCGGAAAAGCTACTACCGGTTACAAACGTATTATGGAAGTGCCTATTACCGAATTACACCAACGTACACCTTTGTTTTTAGGTAGTTCAGATATGGTTGAAAAAGCAATGGAGTTTATGACCAAATATACCGAAGCAACCGTTTAATGAGTTCAAGCTGCCAGATATCAGTAATCATTCCTCTTAAAGATGAAGAGGAATCGTTACCGGAATTACACGACTGGATCGTAAAAGTAATGTCAGAGAATAAATTCTCTTACGAAATTGTTTTTATTGATGATGGTAGCAAAGATAATTCATGGCAGGTAATTGAAAGTTTGGCCCAAAAGAATTCAAACGTAAAAGCGATAAAATTTCGACGTAATTACGGAAAATCGCCAGCCTTGCATTTAGGCTTTGAGGCAGCGCAGGGTGATGTTGTAATTACGATGGATGCTGATTTACAGGATAGTCCGGATGAGATTCCTGACCTTTACAAAATGATAACCGTTGATGGTTTTGATCTGGTAAGCGGATGGAAACAAAAACGTTATGATAACGCTTTTACGAAAAACCTCCCTTCTAAATTATATAATTCTACTAACAGGATGATAAGTGGTATAAAACTACACGATATGAATTGTGGTTTAAAAGCTTATAAAAAGAAAGTAGTAAAAAGTATTGAAGTGTATGGCGAGATGCATCGCTTTATACCTGTAATGGCAAAGGCCGCAGGCTTTGGCAACATTGGCGAGAAAGTAGTACAACACCGGGCAAGAAAATATGGTACCAGTAAATTTGGTTGGGATAGATTTATAAATGGGTTTCTTGATCTTTTGACAATTACATTCCTTTCAAAATTTGGTAAACGTCCCATGCATTTTTTTGGATTGGTAGGTACTTTATTATTTTTAGTTGGTTTTGCCTTTGCATTTTATTTAGGCGTATATAAATTTTACAATACATTTGTCACACATCACGCTACACGTTTAATTACGCAGCGCCCATCATTTTACATTTCGTTAACCTGCATGGTTATTGGCAGCATGATGTTTTTGGCGGGTTTTATTGGCGAATTAATTTTACGTAACAGCCCAGTCAGAAATAGTTATCTTGTTGACGAGAAGTTAAATTTGAAATGAAGGAAGAGGGAAAAAAGCGAGCTCCACGTATCCCTTTAACTCCTGAGGAAGTAGCAGAATTAGTTGAGATCAAAAAGATTCGCGAATACAATAAACTGCAACGCTTTAAAAAAACCTTCACCTTTAAATTTCTTAATTGTTTTAATGTATTTTGCTTTTTTGTTTTTTGCGAATTAATTATTTCTTTTTTTGGGCCTTGCCATTATCAAACCCATTATTCAAAAAATGTGATCGTCACCTTTGATGACGATATAGATGCAGACGGGCATCGTGTTATATCAGATATTAATATGATAGATGTAAATGGAAGTAATTATAAATTAATAATAAACGAATTTATTGAAAGCCCCGAAAAATATTCTGCATTTAAGGTTGGAAAAGACTATTTATTTCAGCGCGAAATAAAAGCCTGCGTAAACACTTCTAAAGAACATTACAGGATACAAACGGCCAGCCCGATCTTATTCTTATCGGTTTTTTTAGTGATCTTTTCGATGATCTTTTTCTCGTATAATCTTAATCAAAACCCTAACTCATTAGTGGCTATTTCTATTATCAATGCCGTTACTCTTTTTGCTTTTTTAGGAATATCCAATTAGTTATTCAAGTAAAGCAGAGTTGTACATATCTCCGGGCGAGATCATTTTTTCATCCAAAGGAATATTTTTACCGTAACGCTCTTCCATTTTTTGTTTAACCGCGGGATGTGTAAGATCGAAATCTTTTAAAGGCTTTAGATCGCCAACACTTAGCTTCAAGGTTTTATTGTAGACCTTCCATACAAATTCAGAACAATACAATTGTTTATCATCCCAGCTAAAACCAAGATCGTAATGCGTGCCTAATTTTGATTTGGCATGGGCTAACATTTTTGCAATATTTTCTTTTGTAAGAACAGATTGATCTTTTAATCGTTTTATTTCATAACTCCCATCAGCACTCATACCTGTAAATTCCTTTAAAGAGCTTTTCATAACGGGCTCAACTGCATGATACACATATTCTTTACCATCTTCAAAAAATATTACGCCCACATGTGTATATTTTGATTTGGTGGCTAATTGTATAGCTTTACCCTGGCCGGATGGATTAACGATAAAGATAATATCACCGTTTTTATGATCTGTTGCACCTTTGTGGAATTTTATCTTTCCTAAAGAGATAAAGCCAAAGGCTAAAAATGAAATAATAATTACTGAAAATAAAATTATTTTGCGCATGGATGTAGGTTTTAAAATAAAACGTTTAAAGCGCTAGTAAAGTTACAGGGATTAACACTTTTTAAGCATTAAGTATTTACGGAAGCGCAAGGGATGGAACGATTTGTTTGAGCTCTTTTTTGGAAGGCGTTAGCCGACAAAAAAAGCGAGTAGTGACAGCCCGGCCCAAAGGGTGCGCCCAAATAACTTTATTTATAATTTACAAAGTGTAAGGGAAAAGTTGTTTTGTATCTCTAAAGCGCCAGACATGGCATCGCTCAGCTACTCAAGATCTCAATCAACTCCTCAAGATCTTTATTTAATTTTTGATGATGTTTTACTGCCTTTGTAAATGGAGTGTAAGCAACTTGTTTATTGATGATGCCTATCATTTCGTTTGTATGTCCGCTCATTAAAGCTTTTACTGCATTATAACCCACAATGCTTGCGTTTACACGTTCCATACAACTTGGATTACCACCGCGTTGTATGTGACCGAGGATACTAACGCGTACATCAAGTTCGGGGCTGTTTTTTTTGATCAATTCCGCTACTTTAAATCCACCACCACTTTGATCGCCTTCGGCCACCACAATAATTTTACTGCTCTTGGTACTGCGCCAATTTTTCATTTTTGCAACTAATGCTTCTGTATCGTGTTTTATTTCTGGTACCAATAAACCTTCGGCACCGCTGGCAATGGCTGTGCGCAAGGCTATCAGGCCCGCATCGCGACCCATAACTTCAACTACGAAAATACGATCGTGACTTTCAGCCGTATCTCTTATTTTATCGATCGCATCAATCACTGTATTAATAGCAGTATCGTAACCAATTGTAAAATCGGTGCCAACAAGATCGTTATCAATGGTGCCGGCGCAACCAACTATGGGTATAGAAATATGTTTTCCTAATTCAATCGCGCCTTTAAAGCTGCCATCGCCACCAATAATGATCATGGCATCTACTTTATTATTATTTAAATTTTCTACCGCTTTTAAAATGCCTTCGTTTTTCATGAAACGCGCGCTGCGAGCAGTTTTAAGAATTGTTCCGCCTTTTTGAATAATACCCGAAACACTTTCGCGTTTTAATTCTATGAAATCATTATCAATTAAGCCTTCGTAACCTTTTAAGAAGCCAAGCACATCAATGTTATGGTATAATGCTGTGCGAACAACCGCGCGAATACAGGCGTTCATACCCGGCGAATCGCCTCCTGAAGTTAATATTCCGATCTTTTTAATCATAAAACTAAGTTACACTTTAAGTTTCAAAGTTAAAAGTTTTGAAGGTTTAGAAAGTTATGTCATGTGTCTTGAGTCCCTTATCTTGCGTCCAATTAATTTTGTAACTTTATCTCAGTAAATGGGAAGAATTCTTGCAATAGATTATGGAAGCAAACGTGTAGGCATAGCGGTTACGGATAGTTTGCGTTTAATTGCAAGTGGTTTAACAACGGTGCACAGTAAAGACCTTATTAAATTCTTAGAAGATTATTTAAAGAAAGAAGCAGTTGATATTATTGTTGTTGGCGAACCAAAAACTTTAGCAAATAATAAAAGCGATAGCGCGCGTTTCATCGATCCTTTTGTAACTCATTTAACACGCAAATTCCCTGACATGAAAATAGACCGTTATGATGAACGTTTCACCAGTGCATTAGCGCATCAAACCATGTTAATGGGCGGTTTAAAGAAGAAGGATAGAAGAGATAAAGAAACAGTAGATGTTATTAGTGCTACAATTCTGTTACAGGATTATATGACGCGTTTAGATATAAAGCCTTGATTATCTTACTCTGGATCTTGGCTCACCTTCACCAGTGATATGGTTCTTCCTGCTACGGCTTCCGGTTTAATATAAACGAGGGTTAAGTTTGTGTCGTTATCAAAATTGTATGAGAATTTTTTATCAATGTTCTCGCTTGTTTTGCTGTAATAAATAGATAATGTTCCATCATTCATTTCATATTTGCAGGCATCCGATCCCCAGTAATCAGAAAAATGGGTATCAGAGTTGCTTCTTAAAAAAGCATCTTTCCTAAACCTGAAATAGTCTTCGCCACTATACACAATGGCGATTGCATCTTTTGGAGATTGTTCAGATGCAACTTTCCATCTACCAATAATTTTTTTGTTACTATTTGAGCAACTGCTTATTAAAATTGCACATAAAACCAATATGAGGTTAATGCAGTTTGTTTTTTTTTCATAATTTAATTATTTATTGTAAGTCTATTGTTATAGTATAGTCGCCCTCTAACACGCCTTTTGCACCAGAAACTGCGAAGTAAACCCTGTTACGTATAGTTGTAGCGTTAAATTCTATTGTTTGCGGTTTTGAAGGTTCGTTTAAATTGGGCTGACCTATCCATTCTGGATGCGCAGCTTCGCAGGATGTGCAACGGCTTACTTCAGGCGGTGTTTTAATAAAATCGTAACCCGAATAGCCGTAAATATTAATTCTTGATTTGCTGCTGGCCGGTGTAACGGTAATTTTAACTATAGATTTTTTTGGGAGGTCGAACCAATAAGCTACTTGTTTACCTTCAAATTCAACATTTCTTATTCCCGGCCAACAGGCCATTGAGCTTGATTCGGCCCACTCAAAATCGTCCATAATAATTCCATTTTTTAAGTTTCCTTTTACAGTAACAGTAGTTCCTTTTTTTGCTTTAATGTATGGAACATTTGTAGGTGTTGTGTTAGAAGTTGGTTTGTTTAACCTGCTTGCTTCAACGTCCTCATCGTATGTATCTGCATAGCCATCGTATCCAACGCGGTAGGTTCCGTTAGCATTTGCTTTTAATATCATACAGCCAAACCATTTATTTTCTTTCGCGTCAAATATTTCCGCTCTGTCGTTCACATTCCATGCGCCCGTATTTTGAGCAGCTGTATTTGCAGTTGGTACATTTACTTGCTGAGTATTATTAGTTGCTCCACTATTTGTAGCATTGCCCGCTAGATTATTGGATGCGGGAATAGTTGCCTGTGCACGATCGCTGTTTCCAAAAACAAGTGTATTATAAAAAGAAGAATTTTGAGAATCGGTTAAGAAACCTGTTTTGTTCATTGTGTACAATTGAAAAATGTACCTTTCTACATTAAACACATGAATAGAAATGAAAGAACCTTTATCGTTAGTGTAATTCATATAGGTTGTAGCAACGCTGCCAACTACCGATGCTTTTTTTAATTCAACTTTGGAGGCTTTGCCTTCCAATCGTTTTACGATGCCGGGAACAGAGCGCTCTGCAAAACTTTTATCACGCACCTTACTTACAGTTAAAACATACGTAATGCCACCTGAACCCGAATAGGCCATAAGCATGGTGTCATTTGCAGATGGTGTTACCGATTTTTCGATTTTAGAAGGAAAACCCAAGCTAATCGGGTAACCGTCTGCACCAAAGTTTGTGGTGTTAAATGTTTGCGCGTTTAATGTAAACGCAACAATAATTAAAGAAAAGGATAATAGTTTTTTCATTTTGGTTGTTTTTATAAACCAAAACTACTTCTATCGTTAATTTAATTTATCACCCAAATGGGTGATTTTTTGAAAGTTTAGGCTTTACATCTGGATAAGATCGCCATAGCTTCGCCCCTGGAGTTGACTTCCAGCTTTAGAAATATATTTTTAAGATGTGTTTTAACGGTATTTAAAGAAATAAATAACTCGTCAGATATTTGCTTATTGCTTTTTCCCTCCACTAATTTTAAGACTACATTTTTTTCCTGCGTTGTTAATTCTGTTGTTGCGTATTTATTTATTTTATTGATATCAAATACCGACCTGTTATCCATATAGGAGTAAAACAATTCCATGCCTAAGCTTAATACTGCCGGAATATCTTTTCCGTTAAAAGGTTTCACAATATATCCGACAGGGTGCAATACTTTTATTTGTTGAATGGAATTTTTGTCGGCATGTGATGTAATAAATGCAAAAGGCAGATGATAGTTTAAATTTATTTCTTTTGCAAGATCAAGTCCTGATTTGTCGCTTTGTAAATTATAGTCCAAAAAAATAAAATCAATATTTTTTGATTCTAATAATTGTTGAGCTTCATTTGCGTCAAAAGCTATATATGTTTTCTTATATCCGGCTTCCTGCAGAAAATAGCTGATATCTTCGGCAATAATAGGTTCGTCTTCAACGATCAGTATTTCAATCTCTTTATTCACTTTTTGTGCTAAACGATAATGTTACAGAAGCTCCGGGATCATTTGTGTAAATTACATCCGCCTTTATTTTTTTTGAAAATAGTGAAATTAGTTTAAATCCGAGCGAATTTGTTTTTTCGGGATCAAAATTTGCCGGAAATCCTTTGCCATTGTCTTTTACATTGAGCGTAATTAGCTTTTCTTTTTTTATTAAAGAGAACCATATTGCGGGCGCTGATTGATCGACTCCATATTTATAACAATTGGTAAATAGTTCATTTACCATTAAACCTAAAGGAATTAAAGCATCAATATCTAAATAGATCTCTTCGGTATTTAGATTCAATTGGATCTTTTTTTCAGGATCAAAGGTATTTTGAAGATTCAATATCAGGTTTGTAAAATAATCTTTGGAATTAATATTCTTTAAAATATCATTTTGATAAATCTCTTTATGAAGCAGGGAAATAGCATTGATGCGCTCTTTACTTTCCTTTATGGCGTCAAGCGCCCCGGCATCTTTGATGTAACGGGATTGAAGGTTGAGCAAGCTGGAAATAACCTGCAGGTTATTTTTTACACGATGATGGATCTCTTTTAAAAGTATCTCTTTCTCATCAAGATTTTGCGCAATAATTGCGTTTTTCTTTTTATTGATGAGTAAACTTCTGATGATCAAAAACAAAACAATTGCCATTAAAAGAATAATACCAATTACGAATTTTATAATAAGTTGCTTTTGTTCGCTATCTTTTTTTGCAGCTAGTTGCAAGATGAGGCTTTCACTTTTGCTTTGATTCAGTTCAGATTTTGATTTGGTTAAGCTTAATTCTTTTAATTTATCCTGTTGCTCGAGTATAAGATACGATTGTTGGTTTTTTTCAAGTAAGTAGTGTTGTTTTTCAAGCTCAGATCTGGTCAGTATTTTTTGTTTTTCATATTCTGCTTCATTAATAGATCGTTGTTTATCAAATTCGTATTGGATTTGCGCGCGCGCGCTTTTTTTATCATTCTCGAAGTTAAAAATACTATCGCGGTATTGAATGTATTTTTGATAATTGTTTAACGCGTCTTTATAGTCTCCTGCTTCATTTTGAATTAAATATTTATTATTATAATTGTCCTTTAGTTCTGAAAGGGCATTAAGTTCTTTATTTAAATTAATTGCCTTTTCAATATAGGTTATTGCCTCCGCGTAATTTTTTAATTTAAAAAAAGTTTTTGCTAAATTATTCTCACAAACAGCAACTCCTTTTTTATCGTTTATATCTTCCCTCATTTTTAAACTTAAGCTGTAATTTTGCAATGCGCGTGTATAGTTCCCTAAATAAAAATAACAATTCCCAATGTTACCAATGCTCACCGCAATGCCTTTACTGTTTTTAGTTTCCTTGTATAAATTTAAAGCCAGTTCGTGATACCTAAGTGCTTCATCATAGTTTTTCAAACTGTTGTAGTTAATTGCAAGATTATTATAAGACATCGATAGGCCGTTTTTATCTGCTAAGTCTTCTCTTATTTTAGAGCTAAGTTGATGGTATTTTATTGACTCGTTAAAATTACTCAACGCACTATAAACACTTCCTATATTATTATAGGATGAGGCAATACTTTTTTTATCTGCTAGACTTTCTTTAATTTTTAAAGATTTAAAATGATGAACTAAAGCTTCTGAGTAATTTCCTAATTGATAATATACATCACCAATGTTATTGTAGGAATTTGCAACTCCAATTTTATCTTTATTTTTTAATTTTATTTCTAAACAGTTTTTATGATTTTGCATAGCTTCATTGTAATCGCCGCTATTAGTGTAAATCATTCCCAACGTGCCATATACTTGCCCTTCAAACTTTTTAGCAGGTAATTTTTTTGATAGTTCCAAAGCTTTTTTTGCGTAAGTTAATGCCGAATCGTATTTGTAGTTTTTACGATAGGTATCTGCAATTTTATTGAGCGTTTTTACTTTATTTGAGTCGTTTTTAAGATTATTGGCAACTATCAACAACGAATCTATTTGGGTAGATTGCGATAAAAAAGTAGAGGTTAAAAAAAGTAAAAATACAATAAGGTAGTTTTTCATCTATACTATAATCTCCTAAAAATAACAAACTATTTAAATATATTAACAAATAGGTAGAGGCAATATTTATAAATCTACTGCCTATTTGTGGTTTAATGAAGACCAATTTTTGATACTGAGGTTATTATGAATTTTGCGTCTAATGCAAAAAAAGCCTTTTTTGCAATTGTAAAAATCTAAATAAACTTACATTTTCTGCTGGCAAAAGCGCACATGCGCAATAAAATAACACCGTGCTTAAAGCGCGAAATGTTTGTTTCGCCATAGGTGCGCTCTTTGTAGCGAATAGGCACTTCAACAATTTTTAAATTTAATTTGTGTGCGCCAAATAAAAGATCAAAGTCACCAAACGGATCAAACTCGCCAAAATATTTTCTGTTCTTAATAAGCTTTACATAATCTTTACGGAACATAACTTTAGTGCCGCACAGTGTATCTTTAAAACGCTGATCTAACAACCAGGTAAATGCCCAGCTGAAAAAGTGATTTCCTAAATAATTTAAAAAGCGCATGGCTTCTTTGTCCATAGGGTATACAAGACGCGTACCATTAATAAAATCGCCTTTACTGCTGGCAATAGCATTATAAAACTTAGGAAGATCTTCCGGCGGCACCGTTAAGTCTGCATCCAGGATCATTAAAATATCGCCGGTTGCAATACTGTAGCCTTCGCGCACGGCATCGCCTTTACCTTTACCTTTTTGCTGACCAATTTTTATATCATGTGTAGCAGCATATTTTTTTTGAATGTCCTGTATCTTTTGCCAGGTGTCATCAGTGCTGTTTCCTTCAATAAAAATAATTTCGATGTGTTTACCAAATTTTGGCAGACGCAAAATAGCATTCTCAATGTTTCCACTTTCGTTACGGGCCGGAATTACAACGGTTGTAGAATATTTTTCTGTATATTTTTCTTCGTTATTTTCGGGCAAGGGTTTTGCAAAGCTGTAAATATTCAACGTAAAAAAACGGAAGAAGGGAAACTTTGCTAAGTAGCGGTTAAAGATAAATGATAGAATAGGGAAGAAGAACGGAATGATTAAACGCTTACTATTACGGTAAACATCAAAGCCAGAGACAAACAATAAATTATTAATATCGCGCGTGCTTAACCAGTTTTGTGTTGGCGTTTTTTGTTTTAAGCCAATTAATTCAGAAAATTTAATTAAGGGCTCCCAGAATGAATTATAGAACTGAACAATAACTTTTGTATTTGGATGGCAACATTTTTTTATTTGCTCAAATACATTTTGAATATCATCTACAAAACCAATTAAATTGCTTACCACAATTAGGTCGAATTTTTGATCTAACTGAATGTTGTTGGCATCCATTACTAAAAATTCAATGTTCTTGTCTTTATGTTTTTCTTTTGCCCAGCTAATATATTCTTCACTAAAATCTATTCCTGTTTTTTTTGAGCCGGCTATGCCCGCTAAAAGGTCGCCGCTGCCACAGCCAACTTCTAATACAGAACTGTCTTCGTGAGAAAAGTAGTTGGTGTAATTGGTAATTTCTTTCCAATAATATTTGCTAAAGCCGCGTGACCTGCGCTTTTTAGCCAGGGTATTAAAATATGTATGTCTTGTTTCTTCCACTAGATTTTTTCAATTTCAATAGTACAAAATAAACCTAATTGTTTTGATAATGGCGAAAATAACCATTCTATTGCTTTCACAAAATTATACATAAAAAACGGAAGCATAGCACTTCTTGAAACACCGCCGCTAATAACATAAGAAAAAGGTGAATGATAGTTTATTGAGTTAATTTTTAAATGTGGAAATTCTTTTTTAAACAGGTCAAGATCACGTTCAAAATAAATATGCGGTAAGGCTTGATTACTGTTAGATAAAGGGTTTCCGGCCTTTATTTCGCGCGGCCCTGTTTCATCAAAAGGTTCGTGATGAAAACGTTTATAGATAAATCTTCCCAGAGCGCTATTGGCTGGCTCGGTCATAATTATTTTGCCACCCGTTACCAAAGTGCGTTGTGCTTCTTTTAAAAATAAATATGGTTTTGGTATGTGATGAAAAACATTCAGCATCACAATGCTAGCCAGTTCGTTTTCTTTAAACGGCATTTCTTCGGCGCTAAAAACCATATCCACATTTGGCAATGCTAAAATATCACTGGTAATAACCTCAGGAAATACTTCCTTTAAAAAGCCACCACCGGAGCCTATTTCAAGATGTTTACCGTTTTTGATCTCTTTGGCTTTCTTAATAAAAACTTCATACCAATCGTTATACAAACGTTTTAAGAACGGTTTTTGTAAAATGATATCCCTGTGCGCTAAAGTTGCTTTAGGGTCATCCAGTTCGTAGGGTATAGTATATTTTTTAAACATTATTTCGGGTAGCAAAAATATTAAAATAATGTTCTTCGCCTAATGGCTCTAAGGACTTTACTTTTTCCGCAGTTAGTTTTAATAAAGATGTTTCTTCTAGTAAATAACAAGTGAATCCTTTACTCACTAAAAAAATAAAATAATCCGTTAGAGAGCTTCCTGCTTTTCTTAAACCGTAAGGCCAGAATTCTGAAATTAATTTTACATCTTTATTCTTTTCCAGGATCGTTTGCATGCCTTGAATGGCCTGCATTTCAAAACCCTGGATATCCATTTTAATAAAATCAACTTTTGGGTTAGAAGCTAAATGATCATCAATACTCACAGCGTCAATTTCAATTTCCTGTTCGTATTCTTCGGGTTTATAGGTGCGGTGATCTACATTTAAATTTTTAGAAGTATAGATCTTTAATTTTTCAGTTCTTGGTCCAACTGCTTTATTATTTATTTTAATATTTTTAAAAGCAGCAGTTGTTTTTTTTAGATGTTCAAAATTTTTCGCGTCGGGTTCAAAACAATGCACTAATCCCTTCTCACCAACAATATCAGAAAGAATAATGGCATAGAAGCCAATGTTTGCTCCAATATCAAGCACGGTAGCGTTCTTGTGAATGTGTTTTTTTAGAAGGTCGATTTCAAAAGCATCTTGTTTGTTTTTAAACATCCTGTACATAGGTTTATATAAACCAAAGGCATTTTTGTAAAGAAAATTTCCAAGCTTAATACTGAACGACATTTCTCTTAGTATTTTATTTCGTAAATGAATGCTTGTTCAAAAGCACCTTCAGTATGCACCAGGCGTAACTTTTCGGGATATTTTTGACTGATTGGCCCAAAAATATTATGTACCGTATTAATAAAGCCCGCAGAGGCATTGTTAGGATCCAATCGTAGGCTTGCTAAGATAACATGTGTTACTTTTTTCTCTCTAAAGAATGCCAAAGCACTGTCTGGGTTTGATTGTTCGGTTAAGCTATCTTTTTTAATAACACTGTAAATGGGGAAGAATTTTTTGCCTTTGCCATACACAAAGCTCATAGGCGCCTTTCTGCTGGCAACTAAAGATTCTTTGCTTAAACTATCGGCGCACCATTCGCTGGCTTTTAAAAAATTCTGCCAATCGGGTGTATAACCAAAATATTTATCGCCTTTTAAATTTTTTTGTACGATCGGTAAATTTTTAAATCCTCTTTTAAAAGATGAAATGCAAACCGATCCAAGCATCAAAACTACAAGACCTATATATATCATTTGGCCCATACTGCCGGGTTTATTTGTAAATGCATAAAAAGCATATAGCATTAAAATTAAAAGTATTGGCATACAAACTAAAGTAATACGAGCCTGATCCCAACGCGCCTGCAGAATAAAATAAGAAAGAATTATTTGTGCACCGCTAAACAATGCAAACAATAAAACGATCTTGTTTTTGTTTTTTACTATCTGCCAAAAACCAACAACAATAATTGCAATGGTAAGCACGGTTAAAAAGCCATACACTTCAATATTATTTTCATCTCTCCAACCAAGCAATTGATAAAAACGTTTGCTTAAGCCTAAATTGCAATTATCTATAAAGCGCTGTACAAAACCAGCTGCATCTTCATCGCCAAGAGCCTTATTGTATGGGTCTTTCTGCAATAAGATCTTACTTTGGCCCGAGAATTGATTTTGTGCTTTCCACACACTTCTTACTATAATTTCGTATAAAATTTTAAATACAAGATAACTTCCTAAAGAAAAACCTGCGGCTTTCCATTTCTTTTCTAAAGCAAAAAATAATAATACTGCCGGAACAACAACAATGGCGGAGCTTTTGCAGGTACTTATTAAAAACATGCTTAAACCAAAAAGCAACCATATTTTTAATTGCGGTTTTAACTGAACACCATCTTTATTTATTGCATCAATGATTTTTACGGCATACAAAAAGAACATTCCCTGCAAGAAAAAATAAAAAGCCTCGGTAAAGGTCATGCTGGCATAATAAATAATTAAATGGTTGGCAGCCTGGAATAACGCAACAGGAATAAAAACAATAGCTGGAACACGGCCTTTTAGCGCTTTGTAAAAAAGCATAAAGCCGGCAACTGTAAACATTACCGAAAATAATTTGAAGAGCATTAATTTAAACCCCGTAATTTTTATGAGTAAACCCAGTAACATGGGGTACAGGGGCGCATTTTGAGTATAGAAATATTCAGGAAATTCGTTTACATAACGCCAACCGCCTTCTAAATAAAGCGCGTCGTCGTGCGCTTCGCTAATGCGGGCATTAAATGTAATAAATGAGAGTAGAAGGCATAATGCGGTTAAACCGTAATAAATCTTCTTATCATTTTTAGCTGCCCAGTTCTCGAATTTTTCGTAGGTGCTTTTTGGATTTTTTATTAAAGGTATTGCTACTTTTTTATCCTTGTTCATAGACCCCAAAAATAACAAATATTTGAACTATTTGGCTATTTCATTTCCTCTTAAATTATCGAGTAGTTCATTTAGGAGCTGAATTTGAGGTGTTGTGAGACTTTTAAAAATATCTTTTGTTGCTTCATCAATAAAATCGAGCTCCTTTAATAATTCAAGCCCTTTTTCGGAAATTACAATATTAACGCTGCGCCTATCGTTAGGGCATTCATTACGGATGGCGTAACCTTTTGTAACCAGTTTATCAAGAATGCGTGATGTGTCGCTCATTTTATCGAGCATACGCTCTTTAATACATTTTAATGAGCAGGGATTTGGGAATTGTCCGCGTAGAATACGAAGAACATTGTATTGTTGAGTAGTAAGGTCTAAACCTTTAAAAAACTTGTCGTAATGACTGCTAAGCCAGTTTGTAGTATACAAAAGGTTTACAGCCAGTTTTTGTTGTGGCGATTTAAAAGAGTTTTGTTGTATTTCTTCTTCCAATAGCATTATAAAAAAAAGCCCCCGGATAGAGAACCGAGGGCTAATTTAATTTATTTTTCTTTGTTTAATTCAATATTAAGATCAATTTTAACTTCTTCACTAACAGCAACGCCACCTGATTCTAATGCTGCGTTCCAGCTTAAACCAAAATCTTTACGGTTAACGCTACCAATAACTTTAAAGCCATTTTTTAAATTTCCGTATGGATCTTTAACTACTTTAGCTGCACCAATAGCTGTAAAAGTTACTTTTTTAGTAACACCGTGCATAGTAAGATCGCCTGTTAATGTATAAGCGGTTTTACCAAGCTTTGCATTTGGTTTCATGCTTGTGCTTTTAAAAGTAATTTTAGGGAATTTTTCTGCGTCAAAAAAATCAGCGCTTTTTAAGTGACCATCGCGTTTTTCATCTTCAGTATTGATTGAAGTTACATCAGCAGAAAAACTAATATCAGCATCTGTAAAATCCATTTCAGTTTTAGAAGAAGCTGTGCCTTCATATACTTTAAATTTACCTTCAGTTTCGCTAACCATCATGTGAACTACCGAGAAACCAAGTTTAGAGTGAGAAGCATCAACTTTCCATTTAACTTGTGCCATTGTTGCAGACATCATTAATAAAGATGCAGCTGCTGTTGTAATTAATTTTTTCATTTTTGTTTAGGGTTTATAAATTATGATACAAATATATGTTGTAACATTTAATGTTATAACATTAAATTGTTAAATTTTGGTAACCAAATAGCTACCAACCTGTAAATCAGATAATAAAAAGTCAGCGATCCGAGTCCTTTTTAAATTTAAAACCTCAGATCCCAAAACTTTGCACATTTTTCTGATCTGGCGGTTCTTTCCTTCCTTTAATACAACTTTAATAGTTGTTTCGTTTATTTTTTCGCACAAACATTTTTTTGTGACGATCTTATCTATTGGTACTCCATTTTTAAAACGCTCGATAAATTCATCTTTTACAGGTTTATCAAGCGTAACAATGTATTCTTTTTCTTTTTCAAATTTTGGATTACATAAATTTTCAACCCATTTGCCATCGTTACTTAAAATTAATAATCCTTCCGAAGCCTTATCCAGTCTGCCCGCGATTGAAAGCCCTTCAAATCCCGCAAAAAAAGGGGAAAGGTTTTTTTCTACATGTTTATTTAAGGTACTTTCAAACCCGGCAGGTTTATTGAATAACAAATACACAAATTCTTTTTTCTCTCTTACAATTTTATCATTTACTTTTATTTCTGAAGCATCATTTAGCAAGCAATTTTGAGAAATTGTAATTCCATCAATTTGCATCTTACCTTCATCAATAAGCTTCTGAGCCTCTTTATTACTTAGCTTTAAAGTATGAACCAAAAAATATTTTATACGGCGGTAAAAACTCACTTCGCGAAAATAATCATTAGTTAGCAGTCGTTAGAATTTAGTCTTGAGTCATTAGTCTTTTATCATTTATCAAATATTAGTACCAGTGGTTTTTTAATCGTTTTTAAATAGCCTAATTTTACATAAGTGAAAGAGATCATCTCCATACATAACATTCGTAAAACCTATAAAATTGGCGATGAGACCATTCATGCTCTTAAAGACGTTTCTTTAACCATTTACAAGAATGAATATGTGGCGTTGATGGGCCCTTCGGGAAGTGGAAAATCTACTTTAATGAATATGTTGGGTTGCCTGGATAGCCCGTCGGGTGGAGAATACATCTTAAACGATCTTTCGGTTGCTAAAATGAGTGATAATGAATTAGCAGAGGTTCGCAACAAAGAAATTGGTTTCGTTTTTCAAACCTTTAATTTATTGCCAAGAGCCACAACCCTTGACAATGTTGCTTTGCCATTGGTATACGCTGGTTTTAGCAAAATAGAAAGAGAGAAACGTGCTAAAGAAGTTTTGGAAAGCGTTGGTCTTGGCAACAGGATGAGCCATAAGCCAAATGAATTAAGTGGGGGGCAAAGACAGCGTGTGGCAATAGCCAGGGCATTGGTTAATACACCTGCCATTATACTTGCCGATGAGCCAACCGGTAACCTGGATAGTAAAACTTCGGTGGAGATAATGGGGCTTTTTGAAGAGATTCATAAAAAAGGCAATACCATTATTTTAGTTACACACGAAGAAGATATTGCCCTGCACGCCCATAGAATTGTGCGTTTAAAGGATGGATTGGTAGAAAGTGATACCAAAAACACTAAAATTACTACCTACAAAAACCGAATCGACGCTTTTAACTAAAATAGTTTCTTTTACGATTAAACCTTTCTTAATTTTAAACATCTTAGAATTAAATTACACAAACATGAAAAAGCTAGGTAGTATTTTAATTTTAGGTTTAAGTCTTTCACTCCTTGTATCTTCTTGTAGAAAGAAAGAAAAGGAGGAAGATAAAGATACCGGCTCTGCAGCCGAAAATGCTTTGGCAACAAGCATTGATAACGATATGAATAATATTGCTGATGAAGCCGGCAGAAATAAAAGCATAAGCAGTTACCGTACTTCCGAAAATTATGCACTACTTGCGCCTTGCGCATCATTAACTTTTGATACACTTGTTGGAAGCAATGCCGATTCTATCACCATTAATTTTGGCACAACCAATTGCCTTTGTAACGACGGCCGTTACCGCAAAGGAGCTTTGTTGATTGTTTATAAAGGCAAATACAAAGATTCTTTAAACACAATTA
This sequence comes from Chitinophaga pinensis, assembly GCA_943369995.1. Taxonomy (GTDB): domain Bacteria; phylum Bacteroidota; class Bacteroidia; order B-17B0; family Aurantibacillaceae; genus Aurantibacillus. The sequence continues at coordinate 123,462 of CALRPF020000005.1, read as the reverse complement.
CTATCACACCAAATAATTATTTTGTAAACGATAATAAAGTAAGTGGCAGTAAAACAATGAAAAATTTAGGACATAACGCACAGGGGCATTTGGTATATGATATCAACGCAAATATTTCAATTTTAAAAGCAAATAATGGTGGTACTATTCAATGGCAGGCAACACGCAAGCGCGAATGGCTTTCGGGCGAAAATACTTTGATTTGGGCGGATGATAAATACGCGATCACAGGAAGTGCAAACGGATCGAATGCGAATGGCAGAAGCTTCAGTTCTGTTATAACAACAAATAAACCTTTAATAAGAGATATGAGTTTAGGATGCAGAAAACATTTTATAAGTGGCGAGATACAGCACACACCGAACGGCAAACCTACACGCTACATTGATTTTGGTAACGGCGCCTGCGACGATCAGGCAACTGTAACTATTAATGATAAAACGTATACTATTACACTTCCATAAGTACATTTGTATAATAAAAATTAACCCAAAATTGTAATAATTTTGGGTTTTTTAATTTAAATATATCAGCTAAATTTATACGCAATAATAAGTATTACAGCACGTTAATTGTATAGATGAAATTTTTATTACCCATATTACTTTGTTCGCTCTTAAGTTTTTCGCAGGCCGATTCAACAGCGGTGTTTGCCCCAATGGTGAGTATTCATCTTGGAGGACATTTACCAGGCGGAGATCTGGCCGATCGTTTTGGCGCCGATCTTAATTTGGGTGGATCGTTTATGATAAAAACAAAAAAGAATTGGTTATTTGGCATAGAGTCAAACTATTTTTTTGGACGCAATGTAAAAGAAGATGTGCTTGTTCAATTAAGAAATGAGAATGGAGAGGTAACTGATAACAGAGGTTATCCGGCAGATATTCGCATCACAGAACGTGGTTTTGGAATGCATTTAACCGGTGGAAAGATCTTTAAATTGTTGAGTGCAAATCCTAATTCAGGTTTTATGTTTACCGCCGGTGCAGGCTATCTTCAACACAAAATAAAATTGTATGATGGTCAGCAGGAAGTTGCTTCTATCAGGCCGCCACTGTCCTATGGATTGGATAGATTAAGCAAGGGCATATCATTAACTCAATTTGTTGGTTACATGTATTTAAGTGATAACCGTTTTTTTAATTTATACGGCGGCGTAGAATTTTATCAAGCCTTTACAACAAGCGTTCGCAAATTAAATTACGATACAGCTTTACCGGATAATAAAAAACGTATGGATAGATTGTATGGTTTTAGGTTTGGATGGATCTTACCATTGTACAAGAAAAAGCCGAACGAATTTTATTACGATTAATTTTAAAAAGATGTTCTTATACAATTTGGTAATTTATTTATATGGCTTGGTTATTAAACTGGCCTCCATAAATAAACTCAAAGCCAAACAATGGGTAGCAGGGAGACGTAACTGGCGCGAGCAACTTCAACAAAAAATCTCAAAACTAAATTCAGAAAATATTATTTGGGTGCATTGCGCTTCTTACGGCGAGTTTGAGCAAGGCCGACCATTAATTGAAGCTATCAAAAAAAAGCATCCACAGTATAAGATCGTACTTAGTTTTTTTTCGCCAAGCGGATACGAAGTTTTTAAAGACTGGAGCGGGGCAGAGGTAATTTGTTATTTGCCATTAGATACAAGATCAAATGCCAGAGATTTTATAAAAATTACGAAACCTAAAGTAGCTATTTTTATTAAGTACGAATTCTGGCTTAATTTTTTATTTACTTTAAAAAAACGAAATATTCCAACTTATTTGGTATCAGCGGTGTTTAAGCCACATCATCCATTCTTTAAATGGTATGGCGGTGTTTTTAAAAGATCATTAAAGACATTCAACAAATTATTCATTCAGGATGAAACCTCTGGAAATTTATTAAAAAAAATAGGTATTGAAAATTTTGAAGTATGTGGTGATACCCGTTTTGACCGGGTGGTAGAGATAAAAGAGAATTTTACAGAATTGCCCTACATAAAACAATTTTGTGGTGACAGCAAAGTACTTGTAGCCGGAAGCACCTGGCCGGGTGACGACGAATTATTGATAGAAGCGTTTAAAGCTTTGAAGTTGCCTGATCTGAAGCTCATTCTTGTTCCCCATAATGTAGATGAAAAAGATATTCAAAAAATAAGGGCTTTACTTGAAAAGAAGGAATTGAGCTATAATTTATTTTCAGAACAAAAAACTCCGGGATCTGCGAAGATATTGGTAGTTGATACGATTGGTATGCTTTCAAAGATCTATTTTTATGCAACTATCACTTATATTGGCGGTGGCATGGATGATGGTATTCATAACTGTTTAGAGCCTGCCGTTTATTTAAAACCGGTTATATTTTACGGTAACGATTATCATAAATATAACGAGGCCATCGAATTAATAGATCTAAAAGCTGCTAAAAATATAACATCTTCAAACGAATTGACAGAAGAGGTTTTGGGTTATTTAAATAACCAACAGGCTTTAAGTGCAATTGAAAATAAACTAAAAGTATATTTCCAAAAAAAATCGGGAACTACTAAAAAGGTATTAGAAATTATTAATTTGAATTAACCGTTTTTAAGACCGATTGCCATAAAAGATCGGCACTTTTCTCCCACGAATATTTTTGCTTTTGTATGTTCCCTTTTTTAACAAGGCTTTCGCGCAATTGCGGATCATTATAGATTTGTAGCATAGCGTTTTTTATTGCATTTACTTCTAAGGGATCAACATAAAGAGCCGCTTCGCCCGCAATCTCAGGCATACTGGTAACGTTGCTGCTGATGATCGGTACTTGCGCCTGCATGGCTTCTACCAAAGGGATGCCAAAGCCTTCGTAATACGGCACAAAAGTTAAAGCAAGCGCAGTTCCTAAAACAAAATTCAATTCTTCATCTGGCAATCTCCCGGTAAAAACAACATCTTCTTTTAAATTTGTTTCCGTAATTATTTTATGGATCTCTGAAAGTCCCCAATAATTAGGACCGGCAAGCACCAGCTTAAGATCAGAATTGCTTTCTTTTTTAAACAAAGAAAATGCACGAATAAGATTGGTGATGTTCTTGCGTGGATGCAAAGAACCTACGTTTACAAAATAATTTTTTCCGCTTGAATACTTTTGCTTTGTTTGCAGCTTTGCAGGCTCATCTAATGGCTTAAAAAAAGAATTTATCCCGTTGTAAACCACATCAATTTTTTCAGGGGCAATGCCATAATTTTCTACAATATCGTGTTTGCTGTATTCTGAAACAGTAGCAATGCGGCTTGCTTCCTTCGCAAATTTTGGAAAATAGTAATTGTAATATTTGGCGGTTAACCATTTACTATCCTGCGGATGGTGTAAAAAATTAATATCATGGATAACAGGGAGTTGCTTACATTTTGCGCCTAAGGATAAAAAGCCGTCTGGCGACAAAAAAAGATCGGGCTGCATTTTATTGAGCAAACCTTTTACCGAATGCTGAAACCATGCATAATACAAAAATGGATGGCGGGCCTGTGGCGACAATACAAGCGGCGTAACATTTTCGGCAAAAATAAATTCTTCGTTAAAATTGCGGTCAAATACAAAAACAAAGTGCACATCGGGATTTTTAGTGGTTATTTGCTTTAAAGTTTGGTAGGCAAACCAGCCCATGCCTTCAAGCCTGTCTTTTAATAAAATCCGAGTATTTACAACTATTTGCACGGCGCAAATCTATGAATTTAGATTAGTTTTAACCATAAAAAAGCCTATATTTGCTGCTTTTTGTGCAAAAAAAGAAGTTCATATTCGATCTGGCTATCCTACTGATTCTTAATTTATTAATTAAGCCTTTTTGGATACTCGCTGTTGAGCCCAACGTTCAGATGAATGTGGGCAATGTCAGTTATGGCGAATATTTCGTGCTCTTTAATTTTTCTTTTTTGTTAAGCATATTACTCGATTTTGGTTTAACCAATTTCAACAATAAAAATATTGCTCAAAACACGCATCTTTTAAGCAAACACTTTAGTAAAATGATGAGCCTCAAATTCGCTCTGGGCTTGCTTTACGTTGTTGTTACCTTACTGGTTGGATTTTTTATTTTAGGGTTTGATGTGCGCTACATTAAATTATTGGTTGTGCTGTGTATAAACAGCTTTTTTCTAAGCTTTATTCTTTTTTTAAGATCTAATTTACTGGCACTTCATTTATTCAGGGTAGATAGCATAATTTCAGTTCTCGACAGGGTAATTATGATCATTATTGTTGGCGTAATGATCTTGAAATTATTTGGCTTAGAGGTAGACATAATGAATTTTGTTTACGCTCAAACTATAGGGTACGGGCTTACGGCGTTAATTGCTTTTGTAATTGTTTTAAATAAAACCCATACGTTTAAACTCAATTGGGATTGGGCTTTTAACCGGATGATCCTGAAAAAAAGTTTTCCTTTTGCTATACTTGTTTTGTTAATGTCGTTTTACAACCGACTAGATAGTGTGATGATTGAACGGATGTTGCCGGGGAATTTGGGAAAAGAGCAAAGTGGTATTTATGCCAAGGCATTTAGGTTATTGGACGCTGCTAATATGATAGCGTATTTATTTTCTGTTCAGTTATTACCATTGTTTAGCCGTATGCTAAAAAATAAAGAGAACATTGAAAATATTGTAAAATTATCGTTTACGTTATTGTTAACTCCCGCACTTATTGTATCTATAAGTAGTTTGTTTTATTCAGATAAGTTTTGTGAAATGCTATATAAAGGCAATGCAGAAGGAAATCAAATATTGGCTCTTTTAATGTGTTGCTTTACTGCCGTATCGGTTACTTATATTTTTGGTACTTTGCTTACAGCAAACGGTAATTTAAAGTATTTAAATTTAATGGCTATTACTGGTATTTTAATAAACCTGGTTTTAAATTTTGTTTTGATACCTAAGTACTTTGCTCTTGGAAGTGCTATTGCCAGCGTGGTTACACAGTTTTTAACATGTCTTATTCAGGTATTTATTTCGTACAAGGTATTTAAATTCAGGATTAATATGCGACTTCTTACTTCGCTGTTTTTATTCATTATTGGCATTGTATTTACCAATTATTTTACTATGAATTTAACCACTAATTGGATATATAATTTCGTAATAATGCTTATATTTAGTGGCTTATTAGCCTTTATTACCGGAATGATAAATCCAAAATCCGTATTGCGTTTCATAAAATATAAATAACATGCTTGAAGAGATTACAGCTAAAGAACTAATATTAAAAGTAATAAAATGGCGAAAGACATTTTTGATAATTACCCTTGTTAGTGCACTTGTTACAGGAGTAATTGTTTTTTTAATGCCAAAACAATATAAATCAACAGTAGTTTTATTTGCCGCCCGCCAGTTTTCGGTTTCAAAACTTGTAATTGAGCCAAATACAGGTAACCAGGAAGATTATATGCAGATAGGGGATGAAGATGATGTTGAAAAACTTATTCAATTTTTAAGTTCTGATGCACTAAAAATAAAAGTAGCAAACGCTTACGATCTTTGGGATAGATGGAAAATAAAAGATACCGTATTTGGATATCATTATTTGAAATTAAAGTGGGATGATATGGTTACCATTAAACGTACCGAATTTAACAGCGTAAAAGTAGAAGTGTATGATTATACGGCAAATGGTGCAGCTCAGGTAGCTAATGGTATTTCTGATTATTGCGATACCATAAGACATGAAATGACAAAAACAGTTACTGCCGAAGTTTTAAAGATCGTAAAAAACGAATATGAAAATACGCTTTTACGAATGAAAGAGCTTGAGGATAGCTTGTTTGTGCTCAGAAAATTAGGAGTATTGCATTATAAAGAACAAGTTAAAGCCTATTCTAAAAGTTACGCCAAGGCTATTGAAAAAAACGACATAGGTGCAATTAACCGCCTCGAAGCAAAATTAGATACCTTAAAAAAATACGGTAGCGCTTACCAGAATGTGCATGATAATTTAGAGAAATACAGCTTTAAATACCCTGATATAAAAGCAAAGTATGATGAGGCAATGGTAAATTACAACACAAGTATACCCGGTAAATTTGTAGTTGAAAAAGCTAAACCAAACGAGTATAAAGCAAAACCTAATCGTTTGTTATTTTTAAGTGTTACAGTTATTGCCAGTAATTTATTAGGATTTCTGATCCTTTTATTCCGAGAGAAGTTTAACAAAATAAAAATCCAAGACTGACTGACTATGGAAAATTTAAACTCTTTAAGTATTGCTCAATTGATCATCAAAAAGTGGAAGACGTTTTTTGTGATTATGTTATTTGCAGGCGCCTTGGCTTTTGCAGCTTCGTTTTTAATTAAAGAAAAGTATAAGTCAATTGCAGTTCTTTATCCTATCAATTTATTTCAAAACTCAGAAGAATCTTCCAGCGAACAGTTATTGCAGTATTTTTTAAGTGAAGATGTAAAATATAAATTAGCAAAAGACTTTGACCTTTTTAAAAGATATGGTGTAGATACCATGAGTACAAAAGGTGGCAAAGCTTTATTTAATTTTATGTTTCAGGAAAACATAACAGTGTCGCCAACTATTTACGAGTCAATTGAAATAACGGTAAAAGATGAGGACCCGCGCTTTGCACAAAAATTAAATAAGGCATTGATCTTTAATACAAACGAACTTATCAGAGAAACTAAACGAGGAATTGTTAGGCAATATCTTAATAATACAAGACGGGTTATTGATATTCAATCCAGAGAGTTAGATTCGATAAGCGATGCCATTCAAAAAATAAAAACAGAATATAATATCATTGATGAAAAAGACCAGGCAAAATATTTAAGTAAACAAATTTCTACCGGTTCAGCCTTAAACGAGAATGGACAGCAACAGGCAAAAGGCTTGCGCGAAAAAGGAACTATTCTTAAGATTCTTGATGGCAGAATAAAATCAACATTAAAATCATACACTGAGATCAAAATAAAAAACGATAGTTATTTATTGGATGCCAGTGGTGATATTGATTTTTATACTTATGTAAGCAAGCCCGATCTGCAGGATAAAAAATGTTCGCCGGTAAGATGGATCATTGTAGTTGTTTCGGCAATTTCTGCTTTCATTATGGCTTTGGTTTTCTTTTTATACAAGAGTCGCTCAAAAGATTTATTATAATTGGCCAGGTATTTTAAAACATATTTATTTCCAATATTAATTTTGGCATACATTTTTGGTAATGCCTATGTAATGGTTTATAAAAAGGATATGTTCTATCCTTATAATATGTTGCCGGTTATTTTAATAATTGTTTATACCGCTATTTTTCATTTGCAGAAATTAGTTTTTTTTCTTGCCTTCTGCACACCTCTTGCTATATCATTAAAAGAAATGGGCCTTTCCGATGGTATGGATCTGAGCTTGCCGTCGGAGCCTTTAATGGCGGGTATTATGGTGCTTTATATCTTTAATGAGTTAAGCTCGCGTATTACTGATAAGAAATTCCTCAATCATCCTGTTACCATTTTAATAATTGTACAATTGGCCTGGATGTTCGTTACAACTTTAACAAGTACCGAAGTGTTGATCTCATTAAAATATCTTGTGTCAAGGTTGTGGTTTATATTCAGTTGTTACATTATTATGCCGCATATTTTTCAAAACAAAAAAAATATCATCAATTTTATTTATTGTTATGCTGCTGCTCTTGCTTTGGTTGTTTTTTATACAGTGTTTCAACATGCCAAATTTAACTTTAACGATAAAGCTGCCGATTGGGTAGTATCGCCATTTTATAATGATCATACGGCTTATGGAGCTGCGCTTGCCATGTTCATTCCATTAATGTTATGTTTTGTTTTTATGAAAAGCATTTCAAAATTCATGCGGGTTTTTGCTTTGGGTTTATTTTGCCTTTTTGTTTTTGCAATTATTTTATCGTTCGCCAGAGCCGGTTGGTTAAGTTTGATCGTTGCATTCTCAATATTTGTATCACTTATTTTAAGAATAAAATTCAGAACCATCCTGTTCGCATTAATTATTTTTGGAAGCATTTTTTATGTTTTTCAAACCGAAATATTTATTGCACTGGGCAGAAATAATACAGATGCGGAAGGAAGTTTTTCGAATAACATAGAATCGGTTTCTAATATTTCTACCGATGCTTCTAACCTTGAGCGCTTGAACCGTTGGAGCTGTGCAATACGTATGTGGGAAGATAAACCGGTTTTAGGCTGGGGGCCCGGAACTTATATGTTCAAATACGCACCATACCAATTAAGTAGCGAAAAAACAATTATTAGTACAAATTTTGGAACCAATGGTAATGCGCATAGCGAATACTTAGGGCCTTTATCTGAACAGGGTATTTTGGGTTTATTAATTGTTGTGGCTATATTATTATATTGCACCTCATTAGGCTATAGGCTTGTATATACAGTTGCCGAGCCTGAAATGCGGGTACTTGTAATTGGCTTATTTTTAGGTTTAATGACCTATTTTGTGCACGGGTTTTTAAATAACTTTCTCGATACAGACAAATTATCGCTGCCGTTTTGGTCGTTCTTAGCAGCTTTGGTATCTATCGATCTTTATTATCATAAAAAAGAAAAAGCAGTAAAACTTAAAAAATAAGTCTCGCCGCTTTTTATAATTCAAAAATTTATTTCTTAATTAACTCTTAGCCAAAACGAACCGCCGTGTTTTTCAACGCCTTTTGTATTGTCGCTTTGCCATAAGGTTTCAACGGAATTAGCCAATGCTTTATCTTCGCTTATAAAAATTCCAGGAAAAATTGGTTGGTATTTTTGTGGATTAGCAATAATAAATGCAGCTAACATATACTGTTCTGAATAAAAACGATCGCACATAAATTGCGGATAGTCGTAAGGAATGTAAATGTCATGCACATGCACAATTACACCTTTTTTCAAATACGGCAGCAAATCAAGAAAACAAACCGTTACATCTGAATTGGGTAACGAACGGTGAGAGTTATCAATGAACAAAATATCGTTTTCTTCAAGCCCATCAATAATAAATTTATAATCTTCAATGTTCTCAACGGGCTTTCTTATTACTTTATCGGCCAGGTGATCAATGTTTGCGCGTGGAAAGGGGTCAATAGAAATAATTTCTGTATTTAATTTATTGTCCTTAATACTTTTTCTCGCAACTTTTGTTGAATTACCCGAACCTATCTCAATATATTTTTTTGGTTTAAATTCGTTCAAAAAAGTATATAAGGCAACAACATCAAGGCCCGGTAAATAGCCATTGTTCCATGCCGGTTCGTTTTCATCCTTTTCGTTATCTGTTTTTTTTATGGCATCAAAAACAGGTTTAAATTTTAAAATTTCGGCAATGTATTTTTCATATATGCTTCTGTTTGCATCTACTATTTTGTAAAGTAATTCGTGTGGTTTTTTACCGTAACCATATCTTGGTTTAAATTCAGTTTTATATTCTAATATCAATTTTTGATATTTCGGTAAAGCTAATTTTATTGCTCTTTTTAAACTCATATTATTTCTATAATAAGTATTATTTTATTCAAATATAAAGGTATTTATTTCTAAAATTACCTAAAATAGTAAATTTTGAGACATTTTATAAAGGCTCGTTTTTTTTACTATATTTGATTATAATCTTAAATAAATGACCATGAAAAATCTATTCTTATTAAGCGTATTGGCGGTAATTTTAGTTTTAAGCGCTTGCCGCAGAAATACAGATTGCACGGCAAATATTATTTGTAACGATGCACAGGGAAAACCTTTAAATGGAGTAGAGGTTCGTTTATTTGCGACAGTGGGCACAAATCCTAAAAAGATAGCTGATGTGAAGGCCAATGGTGTTACTGATAAAGACGGCAAGGTTTCATTTATATTTAAACTGCCTGCTATTTTTGATGTGAATGCTGCTGTAGGAACAACTACTGCGAGCACGATTATCAAGTTAGAAGAAGGTAAAACCAGCGAAAAAATTATTGAGCTTAAATAATTTTAAAAATGCAGGTCGCTTACTTTTAAAGTAAGCAAAGCAATATCATCGGGAAATTCATTTTCGCCCTTAAATTCTTCTGCGTAAAATAAAATTGTTTTATTTAAGAACTCTGGCGTTGCCTTATTGTTCTTTTCCATTAGATCTTTAACAGCGTCTATACTTACGGTTTCATTTTCTGTATTAACAGTGTCGGTTAAACCATCTGTGTAGCACAATAAGGTAAATTCAGATGTGTAATTAAACGTTTCAACATTAATTAAAGGCAATATTTCAGAGATACCTAATAAGGGGCAACCATTACTCAACTCCATAAATTTATTTTCGTAATAAAAAATAGGCGGGTTGTGGCCTGCGTTGATATAAGTGAGCTGCTGGCTTTTTGTATTTAATTTTGCAAGAAATAAAGAAACAAATTTTTCATTTTTGGCATTGGTAATTACGCGCTTGTTTAACTCAATTACAATGTCTTTTAAATTGTGTGTAAATGTAATTAAGCTTTGTAAAGTTGCCTGGATATTGCTCATTAATAGCGCTGCGGCAATTCCTTTACCACTAACATCGGCAACACAAAAAATAAATTCGTGGTTGTTTAATTTAATAAAGTCATAATAATCGCCGCCTACCTGTTGATGTGGTAAATATCTTGCGGCAACCAATAAACCGTCGGAGTTTGGCAGATCTTTTGGGAAAAGCATTTGTTGCATACTTTGTGCCAGCTCTAACTCTTTTTTTATTTGCGCACGTTGAATATTTTCTTTAAATAATTTTTTATTTTCAATAGCAACAATAATAATATTGGTAAGTGTTTGTACAAACGGCAGGTGTTTAATGGCAGCACTTAATTCCAGTTTTTCTTCATTTACATCACTCAATAGCACATAGGCCATTGGTGTTTTTTTATGATATACCGGAATAACAATTTCAAATTGTTTGCTTAATTCACCTTTACTGAAATTAATGGTCTCAATTTCGCTGATGGATAATAATTCATTTTCGAATTGAATGGCGCCTACTTCTTTTTTGATGCCATATTTTAAAAGGCATTTCCATTCGTTATCAAAGCTAAAAAGCACAAGCTTACCAACGCCCAATCGGTTCTCTAAAATATCCTGAAAAAGATCAAGTAATTGCCCCGTAGAAAAATTATTATTAATTGCCTTGGTAACTTCAAGCAATGCATTCAGCTTTAGATCCTGAATGTGTTTTTGTTGCGATATTTTTGACTGTTCAGACAAGGTCTTAAGTTAAATAAACAGCTTCTTTACCTTTTTTTGAAAGATCGGCCTCAATATGTTCCTGTAAAGTAGTGCTTAATCTAAGTCCTACAAAATCTGCTTTTACCGGGAAACGGGTATGGCTTCTGTCAACCAAAATAACAGTATTTATTTTTTTAACAGGTTTATCTAAAAATAATTTTACGGCGTACATTAATGTTTTACCGCTGTTTAACACATCATCAACCAAAATAATAGTTTTATTGATGAATGCTTTTTCTTCAAAGTCTGTTTTCGGTTCGCCTTCCCAGGGTTTCTCTTTGTTTAAAGAGATTTTGCCTAAAGTAATTTTTAAAGGTGAGATCTTTTTTAATTTCTCTGCTAAATGATTGGCAACTTTATAACCGTTACCTTCAATACCAACAATTAATAATTCTTTTTCAGAAAAATTATTTTCATAAACTTCATAAGCCAGGCGGCTTAATTTTTGTTCAATTTGAAGTGTATCTAATATCTTTACCTTACTCATTTGTAATTTTTTACTAATTGTTTTAAGGTCTGTTTTACTTTATCATTTGGCTCTACCAAGGGCAAACGTACATAAGGCTCGCATTTTTTTAACAAGCTCAAAGCATATTTTATTCCGCCAGGGTTACCATCTGCAAAAAGCTGATCGGTAATATCAATTAAACCGTAATGTAGTTTTTGTGCTTCGGTAAATTTGTGTTTCAGGCTTAAACGTACCATTTCGCTATAATCTTTCGGGAAAGCGTTTGCAACCACAGAGATAACGCCATGGCCACCGGCGGCAATAATAGGCAGGGTTAAATTATCATCACCGCTTATCACTAAAAAATCTTTAGGGCAATTTTTAATGATCTTCATTATTTGCTCCATGTTGCCACTTGCTTCTTTAGTAGCAACAATGTTTTTAAAATCTTTAGCTATACGAATTTGTGTTTGCCAGGTAACATTACTTCCGGTACGCCCGGGCACGTTATATAAAATAATGTCCTTGTTTGTAGACTTAGAAAGTGCTTTGTAATGCTGGTAGTAACCTTCCTGCGTTGGTTTATTGTAATAAGGCGCAACCGATAAAATGGCTTCAAAGGGTTTAAGATCTGTTTTTTGAATTGTTTCAATTACCTCAGCAGTATTGTTACCGCCAATACCTAAAACCAATGGTAATTTTTTTGCATTGGCTTTTATTACAGTATCTATAACTAATTTTTTTTCCTCCTTGCTTAAAGTAACACTTTCGCCGGTTGTTCCTAAAACAACAATGTATTCTACTTTACCGGTGTGTAAATGTTTTACAACCTGCGTTAGCGCATCTGTATCAACAGTTCCTTTTTTAGTGAATGGTGTAACAATTGCTACACCCGTGCCTTTTAAATTATTGTTACGCATAATTAAATTTATAAAATTATTTTAAATTAAAGTATTCTGTTGCCATTAAGGCTATCTCGTTACCATAAGCTAAACTTGCAGTAGCAGCGGGGCTTGGACTATTAATAACGTGCATGGCATTACCATGTTTTTCAATTTTAAAATCGTCAAGCATTTCGCCCTCAGGGCCTAAAGCCATAGCGCGAATGCCGCAGCGGGCGGCAACTATTTCATCCATTTCCAAACTCGGAATTAATTTGCGCAAACGATTTAAAAAATAGGTTTTGCTAAATGCGCCACGGTATTCATCCAAACCAAAACGCCAGTGTTTACCAAAAAATTTCCAGGTGCCTTTAAAACCAAAAGCATCAATGGTATCTTTAAAGCTAAAAGCTGTTTTACTATACCCTTCGCGATCAAATACAAATACCGCGTTTGGTCCGCACTCAGTGCCACCATGTATCATACGTGTAAAGTGCACACCTAAGAATGGAAATTTTGGATTGGGTACCGGGTAGATTAAATGTTTTACTTTATGCAAACCTTTTTCGGTAAGGTCATAATAATCGCCTCTAAAACCGATAATCTCGGCATCACTTTTTTGTCCTTCTTTCTTCGCCATTCTATCGGCTTGTAAGCCAGAAGTAGTAATGATATGTTTACCAATAAACTTATTTGTTTTTGTAATCACAGTTGTGCTTTCCTGGCCTCTTTCAAAACCAACAACCTGCTGTGAGGTAATTACTTTACTGCCATTATTTTTTGCGTGAATTAGCTCCACATATTTTTTTGCAACCTGGTCGTAATCAATAATACCTGTGCAGCCAACACGAATACCCGCAATACCTTCGCAAAAAGGTTCAATTTCTTTAATACGTTTTGGATCAATGATCTCCATATCTTCAACACCGTTGGCAATACCGTTATTAAAAACTTTGGTCATATGTGCCAATTCACTTTCGTGGGTAGCAACAATAATTTTGCCGCAAATGTCGTGTGCTATTTTATAGTCTTTTGCAAATTGCACCAGTTCTCTTCTACCATCTACACAATTCTTAGCTTTGTAAGAACCCGGTTTGTAATAGATCCCGCTATGAATAACGCCGCTGTTATGCGATGTTTGGTGTTGGGCCACCTCTTTTTCTTTTTCTAAAACCAAAATGGTTTTATTAGGATGGTAATTGCAAAGTTTGTAAGCTGTAGCAAGGCCAACAATGCCTCCGCCAACAATTATAATGTCAAATTTTTGTTCCATAAAATCAAAGCATAAATGTACCAAATAAAGCCGGAATTTTGCTTTATCTTTACATTTTAGTTTACAAAAATACTATATGAAAATAATTTGCATAGGGCGTAATTATGCCGAGCACGCTAAAGAAATGAAGGCCGATTTGCCTACAGAACCGGTGTTTTTTATGAAGCCCGATACCGCTTTGTTAAAGGAAGGCGACTTTTATATTCCCGATTTTACGAAAGATCTTCATCATGAAATAGAGCTGGTTTTAAAGATCTGTAAGGCAGGCAAGCATATTGAAGAACAGTTTGCGCATAAATATTACGACGAAATTGGGCTTGGAATTGATTTTACGGCACGCGATATTCAGGCAAAATGTAAAGAAAAAGGCTTGCCCTGGGAAAAGGCAAAAGCCTTTGATAACAGCGCTCCCATAGGTTCTTTTGTAAAAAAAGAGAGCCTTGATCTTGCCAATATTAACTTTGAATTAAAAGTAAATGGCCAAAGCAGGCAAACGGGCAATTCAAGCGATCTTATTTTTTCGTTTGATAAAGTAATTGCCTACGTTTCGCAGTTTGTTAGCTTAAAAGTTGGCGATCTTATTTATACCGGAACACCGGAAGGTGTTGCTGCTGTTAAGATGGAGGATAAATTAGAAGGCTTCTTAAACGGACAATCGTTGTTAAAACTGAATATTAAATAAAGTGATATTTAAAAAAATAGCCATAGGATTTGTTAAATTTTACCAATATGCCATAAGACCCTTATTGCCTAATGCTTGCAGGTACACACCCTCCTGTAGCCAATATTCTATTGATGCTATTAATAAATACGGGGCTTTAAAAGGCAGTTGGCTGGGCATAAAACGTATCTTACGTTGTCATCCCTGGGGCGGACATGGTTACGACCCCGTTCCATAAACCACTTTTTTTTAGTAAATTTGATACATGACCAGGTTTAGCTTATTATTTAGTTTTTTGCTTTTTGGCGCAGTGCTTTTTGTATCCTGTGAAAAGGACCAGGAGATAAAACCAACACCGAAAATAGAAACACCTGCCGCTACAAAAAACAGCGCTGTATTTAATTTTACTGCCCTTGCCGATAATTTACCATTAATACCGAGCACAAAATGGTATATAAATTCAAATGGCGATAACTATACCGTTACACGATTTAATTATTACATCAGCAATATTAAATTAAAAAAAGATGACGGTTCAGTTTTTTACGAGGCCGAAAGTTATCATGTTATAAAACATCTGGAAGGAGCTAAATCATTTACGGTTTCGGGGATGCCGGAAGGTGATTACAACCAAATAGAATTTACAATAGGCGTAGATAGTGCAAGAAATGTAAGCGGTGCACAGGTTGGCGATCTTTCGCCGGACTCTTTAATGTTCTGGACATGGAGTACAGGTTACATCTTTTTTAAGCTCGAAGGCGAATATCAAACATTAAGCGCTCCTATCGCTGCAACCTATGCCATGCACATTGGCGGCTTTAGCGGGAAAGACAATTGCTTAAAAAAATGCACCTTTAACCTTACAAATAAAATAAGCGTAAGAAAAGATAAGCAGCCAAAAGTTTTTTACGACGTAAATGTGAATCAGATTTTTGATAATCCCGTTGTAATTGATCTTGATTCGTATTATGTGATCGCAAGCGGGCAACATGGAAAAACATTAGCAGCAAATTACAGCGATATGTTCACTATCAATCGTATTGAAAATTAGTATCCTTTTTTCAAAACAGCGTTATATAAAGATCAGAACCTTTTTTAAATATTTACTTTTTCTTTTTATCGTTACAAAAGGCGTTTCGCAAAATGTGATCATAAAAGGCAGAGCCCACGTTCAGTATGCCGGAAAAGTAATTCAGTTAAGCTCATTAACGGATTATATTACCAATACGAAACAAAAAGAAGATATTGATACCATACAAAACGACGGTTATTTTGAATTACATTATCAAACAGATTTTACACGACCTGTTTTTTTAAACATCAATAACGTGGTTGCTAAAATGTATGTGCAGCCCGATTTTGTTTATGGAATTACCATTCCTGAACTAGAAAAAGATTTTGATTACAAGAACGATGCCGAATTACCTATTGATATTGGCATTATAGGAAATGACTCAACCGAATTAAATGTTCTTACATTTGATTTTCAAAAACAATTTAATAATTTATTTGATGGCAAGGATGGAAAATTTCTTTCGCGCCCCATGATCTTTAAACGCGCCGATACACTTAAAAAGATCTCGGGTGTGCGTTATAAGAATGTAAAAAATCACTACTTTGTAAGTTATGTTGATTACTCTGTTGCATCTATAAATGCAAGCGTTTCGCGTGGAGAGAATTATTTAATTAATGGTTATATCGTAAACAAGCCCATACAATATGATCATTACGAGTACATGCAATTTTTTAACGCCTGCTTTAAAGGTTATTTAAACACCTATGCTTCTATGCAAAAAGGGCAAACACTTTATAACATCATTAATGTAAAAGGAGATTACACGGTGCTTTCTGATTTTTTAAAAGAAGATAAATTTTTAAAAGAAGATACTTTAAGGGAGTTGGTGATCTTAAAAAATTTATGGGATTTTTATTTCAACTCTGAATTTGTGCCTGAAGCTGTGGTGCAAATTACTTCTCAATTGCATCAACAAACAAAAATTAAACAACATAAAAAAATTGCTATCTCTATGTTAGCCTATTTTAATAAAATGCAAACAGGCTCTGAGGCGCCTGGTTTTACTGCCCGCACCAAAGATGGAACCATTGGCGCGTTAAATTCTTTTAAAGGGCGTTGGGTGTATTTAAATTTTTTCTCTACTGCAAATGTGGAGAGCTTAAGAGAGATGCCGAAAATTGATGCGCTTAGAAAAAAGTTTGGCGATAAAGTGGTTTTTATAAGTATTTGCCTGGATGATAGTTTAAAAAGTTATACCAATTATTTAAAAACAAATCCAAAATTTAACTGGACTATCTGGTACAATTACGACAAATCCATTACAAAAACAGCCAAGGATAATTATTTTGTTACAGGCACCGAGGCTTATTTCTTTATTAATAATGCCGGTTATCTTGCCCAATCGCCGGCTTTGGCTCCGTCAAAAGGCATAGAGTATAAATTAAATTATATCTTTAAGCCCACGCGCCGTAATACAAAAACCGGCATCCGATAAATTTGTGAATACAAAAATAAATAGCACTTCCATTTGGCCTGAGCAAATTGTTTATGAAGACAATCATATTATGATCGTTAATAAGCTTCCTTCAGAAATTGTTCAGGGCGATAAAACCGGCGATATGCCCTTAAGCGAAAAAATAAAGAATTTTATTAAAGTAAGAGACAGTAAGCCCGGAAATGTTTTTTGCGGCGTTATACATCGGTTAGACAGGCCCGTGAGCGGTTTAATTATTTTTGCAAAAACCAGTAAAGCACTTTCGCGCTTTAATGAATTATTCAGGGATAAAACAATAAAAAAAACATACCTGGCGGTTGTAAAAAACAGGCCACCAAAAGTGGCTGATAAATTAATTCATTTTATTACAAAGAATGAAAAAACAAACATGTCTAAAGCGCATATTAAACCTGTGCCAAATGCTTTAAAGGCAGAGCTGGATTATGAATTGGTTGCTTCATCAGATAATTATCATTTATTAAAAATAGATCTTCATACCGGCCGCCATCACCAGATCCGCGCGCAGCTCTCTGCCATTGGTTGCCCTATAAAGGGCGATCTTAAATACGGTTTTGCAAGAACCAACGATGGAGGTTTTATTCACTTGCACAGTTATCAAATTAATTTTGTTCATCCAATAAAAGATGAACCAATTCAAATCAAAGCATTTCCTGTTACCAGCGATCCTGTTTGGAATTATTTTTCTAAAATGAACTTATAAAAATTAACCACATAGGCACATAGTTTTTAAAGTTTCAGCTGGTTTTGTAAAAGTAAAACATAGTTATTTTCTTTGCCTCACAAAGAAAATTATGTGAATCTTATCTGCGGTTAGTTCTATCTTTTTCTATGTTTCTATGTGGTTAAATTGTTCTTGAAATTTCATCACAATAACTTCGCATCTCAAAAAAGTTACAGCTTGTTCAAAAAAATAAAGTCTGTAACCGTTTATGTTTTTTTGGCTTTATAGTTTATAACCAATTAAACACAAAACACATGAGTAATGCAAAAGAAACCCCCCGCCAGAAAATGATAGGCATGATGTACCTCGTACTCACCTGTCTTCTTGCTTTAAATGTTACTAAAGAAGTATTGCAGGGCTTTGTTACTATTAACGAAAGTATTGAAACAACAAATTCAAACTTTACTGCCAATACAAAAAACATGATGCTGGCCTTTGAAGATGCTATAAAAAAAGGCAGGAACGAAGCTAAACCCTATTATATAAAAGCAAAAGAAGTTACACAATTATCACAAACAACATTTGATTACATAACTACATTAAAACAAAATATACAACAGTATACCGAAGACGTAAAAGGTGCCGATACCATGAAGTTATCGGGAATAGAAAAGCTGGATGATTATGATAAGCCAACCTATATTTTAATTGGCCCCGATGAAACAAAGCCGGCCGATACCAAATACTCTGCCAAAGAGTTGCGCAGGAACATTACTACTTTAACAACGCAGCTTAATAAAATGATTGATGAGATGCACGATAAAAAAGGAACGGTGTTACCAAAAGAAGATTACAATATTTTAAAAGAGAAAATAA
The DNA here is from genome assembly GCA_943369995.1 of Chitinophaga pinensis. Taxonomy (GTDB): domain Bacteria; phylum Bacteroidota; class Bacteroidia; order B-17B0; family Aurantibacillaceae; genus Aurantibacillus. The sequence continues at coordinate 104,921 of CALRPF020000005.1, read as the reverse complement.
AATTATTTACACCGCACGATAATTTTAAAGATAAAGATGGAAAAGCCATTTGCTGGGAGATAAAGAATTTTTATAATATGCCTTTAGCCGGCGTAATTACCAATCTTTCTAAAATGCAGAGTGATATCCGCAATATTGAATCGGAGATGGTAACTACATTTGCCGGCGCTGCCGGTAAATTAAATATTATTTTTAACGATATGGAAGCACGCATTGTACCGGTAAGCAACTATGTGCAATCGGGATCGCCGTTTACTGCCGATGTTTTTTTAACGGCTTCATCAACCGATTTTACGGATGATAACCTGCAATTTATTTTAGGAGACGTAGATACCGCCACCGGTAAAATGGCAGAAGGTGCTTTGGTGTTACCAATTGATAAAGGAACCGGTAAAATAAATTTACCTACAAGCGCTGCCGGTCATAAACAAATTAACGGCTGGGTGAGATTAAAAGGCAACGATGGTTTTTATAAATATTTTAAATACAATAACGAGTACATAGTAGCAAACGCGGCAGTAGCGGTTAGTCCGGATAAAATGAATGTGTTTTATATTGGGGTGGATAATCCTTTAACTGTTTCTGCGGCGGGTGTTGCGCCAACAGATATTGTGGTGAATGTAAGTGGTTGCGGCGCAAGTCTTAGTAGCAGTGGTAATGGAAAATATACGGCTAAAGCTGCAAGCCAGGGTACCTGTATTGTAACGGTTATGGCAAAAACCGCAAACGGTTTAAAACAACAGGGGCCTCCGCAGGTTTTCAGGGTAAAGAAATTTCCTAATCCGCCAATGAAAATATCGGGTAAAACTACTTACGGTAACCTCGAAATGAAACTGGCCGAGGCAAAAAATATTAGTGGTATTGGCGTTGATAATGCCGGCTTTGATTTTAACGCGCCATTTAAAATGAATGATTTTGTAATGAATATTGTGAGTGCAAACGGTGTTAGTCCAGATTACATTTGTACAGGCAATCAATTATCTTTTAATGCCAAACAGGCGCTCGCAAAATTAAAAGTGGGCAACAAGATCTATTTTGAAAGTATACATGTACAGGCGCCTGATGGCCCAAGAGAGTTCGGAACAGTAAAAGTAGTAGTAAGATAGGTTTTAAACACCTGCCTGTTCCCAAAAAGGCCTTATTAAGCAGATAAGGCCTTTTTGTTTGCATTAATTTTATAGTAATGAAAACGGTAAAGGTTTATACTACAGAAGATGTAATTAAAATGACGCGCTTGCGCACCGGCGAATTAAAAATTGGTGAAGTAGTTGAAGCGACGAAAGGCAGCTGGAAAGATGATCTGGAAGCCAGTCATGCAAAATTTGTTATTGTTGGTATACCCGAAGATATTGGCGTGCGCGCCAATTACGGCAGGGCAGGAGCAAGCTCTGCTTTTAAACCGGCTATCGAAAGTTTTTTAATTCAACAAAGCAATAGTTTTTTAAACGCTAAAAATATTTTTGTGTTGGGAGAAGTGTTTGTAGACGACCTGATGGAAAAAGCATTGATGTACGATGCAAAGAATAAAAATGACATGATTCATTTAAGACAGCTCGTAGCCCTGGTTGACGAAAAAGTAAGCGAAGTTATTAAAACAATTGTAGAGCTAAAAAAAGTGCCTATTATTATTGGGGGCGGACATAACAATGCTTATGGTAACATTAGCGGAACATTTCACGCGCTGAACAAAAAAATAAATGTTATTAATTGCGACCCGCATCTGGATTTTAGGCAATTAGAAGGAAGACACAGCGGCAATGGCTTTAGCTATGCTTTTAAGAATGGGTACATTAATAAATATGCTGTGTTTGCAATGCATGAGCAATACAACAGTAAAATTGCATTAGAGCAATTTAAAAATAATCCGGAGCAACTTTTTTACAATACCTACGAATCGGTTTTTGTAAGAGAAGAGATGGATTTTAACACAGCCCTTAAACAGTGCATTGGTTTTGTGAAGAACGATGTGTGCGGTGTAGAAATAGATTTGGATTCGATCACAAATGTACCCTCAAGTGCCAAAACAAGCTCCGGCATTTCGCCTATACAAGGCCGCCAGTATGTTTTTAACTGCGCCAAACATTTAAACGCGGCTTATTTGCACATTGCAGAAGGAGCTCCGGTATTATCTCACATTAAAGCCGATAACAAAACCGGTAAACTAATTGCTTATTTAATGAGCGATTTTATTAAAGGCTTTGAGGGGAAGTGAAATTAGTTGCAGGATTACAAAGCCCGCACGAGCGGGTTATTTAGGTATTTGAACGATAAATATTAGTAAAGCTAAGTATGAAATTAAAACTAGACACCATTATTATTTTTGTTCAAAATATTGATAAACTTAAAACATTTTACGCCGATATTTTAAAACTTGAAATCATTGAAGCCTCCGGCAATCAATGGCTGCTTCTAAAGGCAGGGACTTGTAACATTGGACTGCATAAAATAGGTGAAGACTACCTGGATGCAAATCAAAACGATTTTAAAGTTGATAATAATACTAAGATTGTATTTGAACTTGATGAGGACATTCATCACGTGAGGCAACAATTAATTAAAGACAATGTATTAATTAAAGAAGTAATAAGCTTCGACAATTATGATTATTGGCTGTGTGACGGTGAAGACCCGGAAGGGAATGTTTTTCAATTGAAGCAAAAAAAGCAATAAAATAAATTCTTCCTGCTATGCAGGATTACAAATTCGCACGAGCCAGGGCTTGAAATTGACTGTGATGGCCTGAGACAAAATGACAGAGTAAGAATACAGCTCATTTTAATTTACCGCTATTTTTTAAATTATTTACAGTGGCCTTTTGAGGCTTTAAGTAGGCCTTAGATAGGCTTAAGATAGGGAGGAGCCGGGGAAGAGCCCCGAACTGCCAATGAATATAAACAATAAACATTAAAGCAAAATGCACTAAATACACGCAATTAGAATTAAAAGGCAGTAAATTGAAATGATTAGTGAAGATAACAGAACGTAGATTAAAAACTCGCAGCAGCCGATTGCAGGGATGGAAACATTAAGTAAAGAAAAAAACATAAGTCGGATTCTTATTTCCAACATCTTAAGCGCAGGAAGCCTTATGTTTTGGCGGGAGACTTTTTGATTATGCTCGTCAGGATCTAGAAATATTTTCAAATTAATATTTTATTATCCAACCAGTAATCGAATTTAGCATAAATACCTTTTCCAATTAAATAAAAAATTCCTGCTCAAAACAGCATACAAATAAAGAGCAGGAATTTAAGCTAAACACATGGTAAACATATAACATTTAAAACACAAAAACACCTACTGCCAGCAGTAGGTGTTTTTTGTTAAAAAAAGGTAGAATTTTGGTTTAATTTGTAACTGAAAGCATTGCCAATAAAGGAATTAGCTTCTTTTATTGCAGTGTTACACTATAGCTGGCTACTTTGCCGGTATCTAGCACAACATTAAAAATAGTCGATGAAGTTGGAATCATTTTTCATTGTGTATTTATTGGAATTGTTGTTGATAGGCCTAACTGTACTCTTTTTTGAAGGCCGTTATTGAGATGGTTATTGTCTCCAAGATCATTAAATTGTACAATAAACGAAATTAGGGGTGTACTTACGCCACTTTTAGTTTGAGCCAAATAAATAAGTAAACCTAGGTCTGTAGTGGGATTTTTTATTGCTGGGGATTTTATGTCTAAAAATGCTCCATACCCAATTGAAAAGGCTTTATCTGTATTATCAGCCGTCAGCCTAATTAAAGATATTTTTGCGGAGTATAAATCGTATTCAATTAATTTGCCTTGGCGTGCAGTCTTGCTTGTTTGAACTTGTCTATTAACCTTCGTCACCGTGTCATATGTCGATTTTATATCACTCACAACAACTTCTGGTAAATCGGAAAAATTATTTGTACGACTGTAACCTGCTTTAATGCTAAAAAGCGTGTGGGTATTAAATAAGGCGGAATAAATCCCTCCTATTTCAAATCCATTCAACGTTTTTGAATATAACTGATTTCCAAATGTTGTATCACTTCTATACATCTGATACTTATTAAAAGGTGCATTAACATAAATCCCGCCCCAATCAGTGAACGGTTTTTGAGCTGGCTCTCCTTCATCAGCCTTTGTTTTGTCTTCATCAAGTATCTTAAACCAATTCATTGAGAAGGAAATAGTTGTTCCTGCTGAAAATTGACTGTTTTTAAATACAGATGCATATCCTTCAGTAGGCTTAGCTTTTATTCCTGCTGTAATATATTTATATTTATTCGTCGCATCTTTTTTGAAACTTCTAAAATAAACGCCACCTATACTTTGGTCCGCAATATTAACTTTAACAAGGCCAGCATCTTGTTTTTTTGTAACTGTAGATGAAATCAAAGGAGCATAAAGAGGATCGGTATTTCTATCTTCTATCAATACCTGACAAAAACTATTTTGCACAAATGCAACCGACAGAATTATAAGTAATTTAAATTTCATATGACCCTTTTGCATAGTTTGTATCAATATTATAAGATATAACTTCTGGAGTTTTTGCTTTATCGTTTATTATAACCTTACAAGATGTTTTGCCACCTTCTTTGCCTTCAGAACCAATAAAAACTTCTAAAGTATCGTCATCAATCTTATAGCCGTCGAAATTCCGCTCATAACATTTGTCTTCCATATTATATACCCATGCTCCGACTTTTGATGCTGCATTTCTTTTTTCTAAAAAGACTTCCCAGGCTAAAACTGCACCCGACATTTTTACCTGTAGTTTTAAATTAAATGTTTTTGCCATTACTATCTTGATATTTTGCCTACTCTTCATCGGATTTTCGGCATTCTCCGTTTAATAAATTAATTTTAATCTAAACTGGGCTTAAATATATATTATCCAAAACACAAAAACACCTACTGCCAGCAGTAGGTACTTTTGTTAAAATTTTACCATTTTTTTACGCTCATCATAGCCAACTTTATGTAGTGTTTTATTATACCTGATGCCCGCGTTACGCAGAAAGTCAACCAACTTGTAGCCTTCCACTTCGCCATAGCCTTTTAGTTTTTTTAAAATAAAAACAAGTACCTCGTATGAGAACAAAAAATTAAACAACTTATAAAATGATCGGCTCATGATACTATTTTTTTAGTTAAACGTATTTATGATATATTTCATCCAATTAATTGGTTATTGTGCCGCTTACTACATCAATAACCGTTTTTAAACTATCAACTCCACAAACTCATCCAGTTGTCTGTTAAAGATCTGTGCGGTTTCGGTTCCTAATTCTCTTAGGGCATTTAAATTTTCTGTTGAAGCATCATCCATATCCGGATTTACCCCAATAGGCAATACCTGGTTAATGCGCACATATTGCTGTGGTGTGCCAACGGCGTGGTAGATTTGTTTTAACTGATAATCTACCACATCGGCAACACCTGCCATCATAATGTCAATTAATGGTTTTACCCAGGCCGCAAGGCCCCAATCTTTTGCGGAATTATAATCGTATTCTTTTCTTGTAAAACCTGTACCAATAGAAAGAATAGCCATTTCTTTTGCGGTTTTACTAAACTTATTATGTACTTCGGCATAAGCACAAAGTGCAGGGTTGTTTACAAACACACCACCATCAATTAAAGGATAAGTAACGCCTGTTAGTGATTTTATTTCAGAACATTCAAAATAGGTTGGTGCTGCCGAAGTAGCGCGCGCTACCTCTTTTACCAAATAATTCCAGCCTTCATCCTGTGCAGCATCTACCTGGTTAAAAAAATGTCCTTGTCGTCTCTTTATATCATAAGCCGTAATAAGGCAGGGCTTTATGAGCTGACTTAATTTTGTATCGCCAAAATAATCGTTAAGTGCTTTTTCGATGGCAGCAGCAGGATATTTTTCATCTACTAAACCGCCCGCAGATTTTATTTTATGTTTGAAAGGAACATTAAAGATATCATGGCCTCTTTCTAAATAAAGATTTACAACTTGTTGCGCATTAAATTTTGGGCGGTTTGTTTTTGCCGGATCGTTAATGTCCGGACAAAGATATGCGCAGGTAAGAATACCACCGGTGCTGGTGCCTGCTATCAGATCAAAATGATCGGCAATGCGTGCATCGGGGTTTTTAGTTCTTTTTTTTAATTTCTTTTCTAAGCTTACTAAAATTTGTCCGGGAATAATGCCGCGAATACCACCACCATCAATGGAAAGTATGCGTGTTAACTTGTTTGCTCTTTCTGCCATAAATTATTTTTTAATTAAAACACATGATAAATATATTATATCTAAGATACAAAAACACCTACTGCTGGCAGTAGGTAAAATCTACGTTAAAAGACGTAGAAGATTTGTTTTTACTATCTGAAAGTTGTAAGTTTAATACAGTATAAGTTAAAAAAACATTTTTTCGTAAAACCTTTTCTCTTTTGAAAACAAAAGCAAGAAATATTTCCGTTATGATTGCCGATGATCACAATCTAGGCAGAGAAAGCTTTAGTTCTTATTTAGAAAATAATTGTGAAGGTTTGAAAATTACAGGGCAGGCAGCTAACGGTTTGGAGCTTTTGGCTTTGATGAAAAAGAATGCCCCCGATATTGTGATACTTGATCTGGAGATGCCGGTAATGAACGGACACCAAACCTTACTGGAAATAACAAAAAGATATCCTAAGGTGAAGACAATTATTTTTAGCACACATTATAACGAATATTTTATTTCTGAATTAATGATAGCAGGCGCCTGCGGTTATTTATCAAAAAGCTGTTTTGCCGAAGAGATGTTTGAAACAATAGATAAAGTTTATACAGAAGGTTTTTATTTTAATAATTCGGTTTCTCGCCAGGTGGTAACTACGTTAATTGAAGAGCACAAGCTACAGTATTTAATTTCTGAAAAAATATTATCTGAGCGCGAGATAGATGTATTAAAAGAAATTTGTAATGAAAAACAAGGTAAAGAAATTGCCGACGCCTTAAAGATAAGCGAGAACACGGTACAGTTTCACAAAAAAAATATTTACAATAAAACCAATTGCGAAACTTTGGTAGGTCTTGTTAAATACGCTATTCGCACAGGCATTGTTATTCCTTAACACCAACTTTAACAGCTTTTACGTTAAATAAAGCCTAAATTAACATGTTATAAAAACAAAGGCCTGTAAATGGCTTACCTTTATAAGGTATAAGAAAAAGTAGAAATCATCCGGTTAATCTCAATTAAAAATTACTCACTGTAAATACCTACAGGGTTTACCTGGTTCAAAATGTATCGGGTTTAAAAAGACCTGTATTAATAATGCAGGCAAAATAAAAATGAAGACTCTAAAATTTGTTACTAAAGACAAGGGGCAATTTACGGCTGCTTTAAGAAAAAACGTAAATAATTATTTTGTAGAAAAAGGAATCTCTACAAAAGGCAATTCAAAAATGGTATATAAATCTGCAGCTATGTTGCTAATGTATTTTGCTCCTTTTGTTTTGATGTTAACACTTCCCTTATTTAGCTGGACAATTTTTCCTTTATCGGTATTGATGGGCATTGGTATGGCGGGTGTTGGCATGAGTGTAATGCACGATGCGGTACATGGGTCTTTCTCGAAACGAAACTGGTTAAATAAATTATTTGGTACGAGCATTTATTTTATTGGTGGTAATACATTTAACTGGCGGGTACAACACAATCTTATGCACCACACTTACACGAATATTGCAGGGTTTGATGAAGATATTGAGCCTAAAGCCTCTTTGCGACTATCAAAATATACCCCGCATAAAAAGATACACAGGTTTCAACATGTGTATGCGTTTTTTTTATATTGCCTTATGTCGATATCACGAACCTTTAAAGATATATCGCAGCTTGTAAAATATAATAAAGCAGGTATTACAAAACAACAAGGTGCTTCGCCAAAAAGAGAAATGATACGTATGCTCATTACCAAGGTAGCTTATCTTGCAATTATTTTAGGTTTGCCATTATTATTTTCGCCGTTTAGCTGGTGGTTAATTTTAATTGGTTTTTTAGTGATGCACGTTACTGCCGGATTATTTATGAGTACCGTATTTCAGTTGGCGCATTCTGTTGAAGAAGCAGAGCAGCCATTTCCGAACGAAGAGGGAGTTATTGAGAATGAGTGGATGATCCACGAATTAGAAACAACAGCCAACTTTTCACGAAAAAGTAAATACCTTGCCTGGATGATAGGTGGTTTGAATTATCAGATCGAACATCATTTGTTCCCAAATATTTGCCATGTGCATTACAAAGCCATTTCGCCAATAGTTGAGCAAACTGCAAAAGAATTTGGATTGCGTTATAACCAGAACAAAACTTTTTTTAGTGCCATTGGCTCACACGTAAGGTTGTTAAGAACACTTGGCAGAACCGCGTAACGTGAGGTTATTAAAAAAGATGATCCATTTGCTTGTCTTTTTTAATTTTTCATGAGCAGAGTTAAGACCAGACTAGTATGGGCTTTATAAAGGTAGTCAAAGTTTTTTAGCATAATCAAATAGCCGCGGGATTTAGAAATTTTATAGGCTAAGGCGAATAAATTTAATGATCTAAACTGAGGCTTTGCTCTTTAGACGAAACCGGTGGTTGAATTTTTATTTCTTATTTTAGCAATCTACTAAAATAATGTATTGAATCGTTTTTACTTTATATTTGTCTATCTTCTTATCTCTGCGAATTGTATTTCGCAGAACAAAGAAACCGATTCGCTTAAACTGCTTCTTAAAACAAATTTACACGACACGTCACGCCTTTTTATTCTTAAAACAATTATGGGCACAACTTCGAGTGAAGGCTGGACGGATGAATTTATGACCCTTAATGATGAAATGCGGAAGCTTTCTGAAAAGCGTGCCATGCAGCTTCCGGTAAATAATCCGCTTTTAAAAATTTACCTTTCTTATGCGGCCGAAGCTTATCATAACATGGGTGTTCAATTTTCAAACAAGGCACAATCTGAACTGGCTATAGAAGCTTATGAAAAAAGCATGCTTATAAACAGGCAGATTGGTAAGGAAGATGAGATTGCATTTACAAAAATCGATATGGGTAAAATATACATTCACCGTGGCGATTATAAGTACGCTGTTGAAATACTGTATGATGCTTTGCGAATATTTGAGAAGTATAAAAATTTTGAAGGTATTGGTGATGTTTATCTCGATCTTGGATTTATAAGTGCCAAACAAAAGAAGGATGAAAAAGCAGTATATTATTTTAAAAAAGCATATAACATTTACAAAAAAGAAAATATAAAAGTAAGAATGAGCACTGCGCTCCAATATATAGCTATAGGATACCAGCGTTATGGGAAATACGCAGAAGCTGTTAAATATTATAAACTGAATATACAATTACTTTCGCAAATGGGCGAAAACCAACAGGCTTATCTACAGGAACTTTTATATTCTTGTATGAGCCTGATGCATTATCAGGCAGGAAATATTGATTCAGCAATTTATTATGGGAAAAAGAATCTCGAAATTTTACAATTGTCTGATAACTTAATGCTGCAAAGTTCAAGAAACAGAAGTATTGGTGAGTTTTATCTTATTAAAAAAGATTATAAGAATGCCTTATACTATCTAACGATAGCTTATAATATAAGTAAGCAAACGCATAATATAGAAGAAGAAAGTGTAGCGTCAAAAAGAATGAGTGATTTATACCAGGCAACCGGCAATTATAAAAAAGCGCTTGAATTGACAAATAGTTATATTATAATGAAAGACAGTGTTCAGCAAAAAGAAGACGAAAAGCACGTGTTGGAGCAGCAGTTTAAATACGAATTCGAAAAAAAAGAATTGCTTGCCCAGATAGAACAGAAAAAGAAAATAAACGGTATTAAACTGGAAAAAGAGATAGAGAGCTCTCGTAAGAATACGTGGCTGGTTATTTTAACCGCCTTTCTTTTATTAATTAGCACAGGAGCCTACTTTTTGCATAGTTATTATAAACAAAAAAACATAATTGAGAAACAAAAGAGTAATTTACTTAAACAACAATTATTGGTTTCGCAAATGAATCCTCACTTTATTTTTAATTCGTTAAACGCTATACAAAATTATATTTTTAAGAAGAGTGCACGCGAAGCAAGCAATTATTTAGGGCAATTTGCCGATATGATGCGTATGATCCTTGATTTTTCAAGAAAAGATTATATAACACTTGAATCTGAAATTAAATTCCTTGAAAATTATCTTCAGATGCAACAGCGCAGGCTCGATCATCAATTTGATTACAGCATAAAAGCCGATGTTGGTGATACCCACCAGATATTAGTGCCACCAATGCTTGCCCAGCCATTTATTGAAAATGCGATAGAACATGGCATCTATCACAAAAAAGAAAATGGAAAAATTGAAATCATTTTCAGGCATTATAAAAACAAGCTTGAATACATTATTGAAGATGACGGTGTAGGATTTGTTGCACGGCCTGAAAAAAAATCAAACCACGAATCTCTTGCAATAAAAATAACTAAAGAGAGAATGGATGTTTTATTCAATAATAGCGAAAAAGACATTGCGATTAATATAATTGATAAAAAAACAATTAATACATTATTACATGGTGTTAAAGTTTCTTTTGTAATTCCGTATAAAGAACTATAAATTTGAACATGATAAAAACACTGATCATTGATGACGAGAATAACAGCATTGAATTAATTTCGAACCTGCTGCTTGAATCGGATAAAAAATTTGAGCTCGCCGGAACAGCCCGCTCTGTTGAAACAGGCTATGCCGCTATTTTGAAATTAGCTCCCGATCTCGTGTTTTTAGACGTGCAAATGAAAGACGGTACGGGCTTTGATCTTTTGCGAAAGTTTGAAGCGATCGATTTTAAGGTGATCTTTATTACTGCCTTTCACGAATTTGCAATAGAAGCTTTTAAATTCAGTGCTATCGATTATCTCTTAAAACCTTTAACGGCATTGCACTTTACCAGCGCCCTGCATAAAGCCGAGCAGGCAATAGACGCTGCTGATATAAATATTCGGTTAACAGCGCTTTTGCACAATATAGCTTCGCCGGAAGTAAAAAAGAAAAAAATAGTTTTAAGAACTCTTGAAAGGATATATGTAATAAATACTGATGAAATAACCCGTTTTGAAGCAGATGGAAGTTACACCCATGTGTATTTACAGGATGGAAAAAAGGTAATGGTATCAAGGCTTTTAAGAGAGTTTGACGAACTTCTTTCCGCAAATGGATTTATCAGGGTTCACCAGTCTCATCTCATTAATTTAGAATTTATTTTCTGCTTTGAAAAATCAGACAATCACATTGTTATGAAGGATAATTCCATTATTCCTGTTGCAGCACGCAAAAAAGATGCAGTTATTAAACTGATCCAGGCTTTTTGATAAGATCTCTCTATAATATCCTGATACGGATACAAACCTAATGCCATAGTATACAATTTTGTTGCCTACGTTTATGAATCTGTTCAATTAAACTGCAAAAGGTTTTTAAAATTTGTGCTTAAAATCTGTATCATGAAATTTAAATATATTCTTTTTGTATCTGTTGTTGTTACAAGTTACACGTTACAAGCGCAGTTTGGCGGCTTAAATAAACTTAAAGATAAAGCCAAGGAAGCAACCTCAAAAGATGGGTCATCGGGCAAGGATACCAAAGTAGACGCGTCAAAATTAGACAGGAGCGATCCAGCTAATAGTCCTGCCCAAGAAAGTATCTATAATTTCCGTTCCGAAATGAGCTCAGCTGAAAACGCGGTAAACAAAGGATATAATAATGTTGAAGAATATTTTGCTAAAATTGAAAAGTTGCTTGCTAAAATAAAAAGTGAAGACCCCGCTTGGCCTGATTATGAAAAGGATGAAGCCCGCTATAAAGAACTTAAAGCAAAACATGAAACCAAAGCTGGGTCGCTTAAATACTATAATCTTCTCTTTGACATTACTAACACCGCCGAGGGCATAAAAAGCCGATCGCTCTACGACCTTCTCTCGCCAACAACCGCCAAGCGCCTGAGCAAATCCAGCTTTGATGAGGTGAAAGTCTATTACAACGCCAATCAAGACCAGGCCAAGGATAATGTAAAAAATAATATTGCATTTATGGAAAAATTTCACGCTGAAAAAATGCCGGCATTAAAAAAGGAGGTGTTAGAGTTCATCGATAATGACTATGTAAAAAAAACAACCCGTTATCTTAAATCCAATCGTACCAAAGCAGATTACATTAAAAAAATTGGGCATGGCTCAACTCCAAACCCGGAATCGGATATTCAAAAAATAAATGAGGGTTTAAAACACTCCGAGCAAGCTATAGTGTTATTTTCCGGCGACGTTGATATAACTGCTCAAAACAAAGCACTAAAAGACGCAAAAGCCGATCTGGAGTTATATGCGAAAAGTGATGATTTAAAAAACGATATTGAACTCAGAAAAAAACAGGATTTTGAAGAGATCCTACTTCAGAAACCGGAGATGAAAGATGCAGGCATGGATGCCATTGTGAAGCGGGATTTTGACACAAAAGAATGGGGAGTTATAAAACGCATTAGTCTTGTTTCGAGTGGCTGGCAGATTCGCAAAAATAGCGTAGGAATTCCTTTAGAAAAATATATCAATGTTGAGGCCTGTTCTGGTAAAGATGGAAAATGCTGGCGTAGCTCAGGTACCATCATTTCTGTATATGAGGGCGGAGGTGTATATGGTAAAGCAAAATATTATCCTAGTAGTTCAATTCCCATGAACTGTGATAATGTAAACAAAAATCTCGAAGATCTTGATAAATAACATACATGCAGCGGTTTGAAATAGAGATATGGGCCGATAAGCAAAAAATGAAAAGTATACTTTTATACGTTGTGCTTATAACTGTTTTGGCCTGGGTAGCATATATGATTGGTAACATATTTTGGGATAAATACACGCGTGAAGTTTATTCGCTGCGATACGGCACCAATGTACGCAAAGGATGGCCCGTAAACTTGTATTGGTGGGGAATGTGCATTGGTATCATAGGACCAATATCATTTGCTTTTATTTATATTATTATGAATAAAAAAGAACCTTCTCTTGCGTTGAATGAACAAGGCGTATTTATTAATCAGCAAATGATAAAACAAACATTTGTTGAATGGACTGACATTTTAAAAATTGAAAAACACACGGAAGATAAAACCATATCACTCGAAATTTATTTTAAGGATGCCAGTAAAATTATTGAAAAACAATCGGGTGCAAAACAAGCATTTTTGAAAGAGAATTTAAAAGATGGAAAACCTTTGAAATGCGATAACCGCCTCGTTACCGGCGATTTTAATGTTTTTGCTGAAAGGGCTAATTCATACATGAAAAATTTATAAAAAATGAAGGAGCAGTTACAGGTAGAAGGAATTAGAAAAGAAGAAAAAGTTGGTTATTTAAAAACCAAGCTTAATTTAAAGCAAGGTGTTTTATACCTCACCTCAAAAAGAATCGTTTTAGAAATAGATAAGGGTATTTTTAGTGCATTTGGTTTGGTTGGAGTTCTTTTAGGAACCGTGTTTGGAAAAAAAGTAAAAGAATTTGACATAGAGTTAAAAAACATCACCCACATCGTAGAAGGTAAACATGGTTTTGCAAGAAATGTACTGGAGATAACCGATTCTGATAATAAAACTTACCGTTTAATGGTTAAAAACTATAATGATTGGGAAAAGGAGCTGAACTCAAGACTTTAACGGGCTTTTTGCCTTTTTATATTTGATAGATAGCTGATAATATTAAAAAGCTATTGTTAATATGCTTTAGTGAATACCAGAATTTTCGGCATTATTTTTTATAATATTACCATATAAAAATAATAATGCATGAAATCATTCCTAATCGTAATACTTTTTATATTTAGCATTTCGCTTAGTGCGCAAACCCCTGTTTTTGAGGATCTGATATTTGAAACTGATTCAATAACCACACCCTATAAACCTACAGGTAAAAATTATGCGTTTTTAAAATCAAAGCGTGGGTCGGATGGGATGCCTAAAACATCGCGTGCAGATTCTATTCTGGCATTACCAATAACTGATATTGTGTTGGTTTTCTCTGAACTTAATCCTGATGCGATCAATAATCGTTTAACCGCTAACCAGGAGCGTTGGGAAAATCTATTAAGAACCTATCCTCAGTTTTTTCAGTTTAGTACAAATTATAAAGAAATGTGCCAATGCAAAAATGGAGGAGATGCCGAAGTGTTTAAAGAAGGGCAGGGCTTTTATGTTTATTTTGCTAAACCTGAGCCGGTAAAAGTTGCAGAGAAACAACCTGTAGCTCAAACAAAAACAGAGGAAAAACAACCGGAGGTGAAAACAAAAACCAAAGAAGAGAAAGAACCAAAAGAAGCAGCAGTTGTAAAAACCAAAGAGCCAAAAGAAAAAAAGGAACCCGTTAAAGAAGAGAAAGTAGTTAAAGAAAAATCAAAAAAAGAAAAAGAGAAAGAAAAGGAGGAAGAGAATGAACCTGCGGAAGCCGGTGTAGAAGGGGCTGAGCAAACACTTGCTGTTGATATGAGCGCCGAAGCTCCTAAAAAAAGAACAGGTTATACAAAGCCTAAACGTTCAAAAGACGTAAAAGCCTGTCGTCCGCCCTGCTACGAAGGTGGCGATGAAAGTTTAAATACATTTTTTAAGGAAAACATTGTTTTAAGTAAAAAGCAAAAACGCCAGGTAAAGGCATCTGTTTCTACTGTAAAGCTTCAGTTAAATTTTGATGGCTCTATTAAAAAGGCTTTGGTAAATGGAACAAATCCCATATTAAACGAAATGGTAACAAATGCTATAAAAAACATGGATCTTTGGGACCCAATGGTTAAGGGTGGTGTAACTGTAAAATCAGAAGTAAAGCTTACTTTAAAATACGATAAATCAACAAAAGCAATCCGGCCATTTGAAACAATGATCACACCACGCCCTAATCCAAAATGCACAGAGTGTAAAAGTGATGCGGATATGGGTTTTAAAGATTAGTCATACCATTACATTTTTGTCAAAAATTTAAGCCTCCCAATAAGGAGGCTTTTTTTATTTTATGTGGGACGATCTTACTCGTTCCCTTTTATTCTTTTTATTAATTTTTTTAGCTCATCGCCCTGAATAGCTTTAAAGCGTCCTTGTTGTAAGGTTGTTTCATTGCCCGAGTGTTCAACAAGGTTAAATCTGAAAACAAATGGCGCGTTCTTATCGTTCCATCCGCCAACCTGCCCAAACCTGGCATCATTAAATGAGGGAAAATTCTCATCATTACTGATAGTATAATAATCTTTAGAGAAACGAAGTAATTTTTTTACCTCTTCGGAGTTTTTGTATGGCTCTAAAGCTTTAGTGTTTTTATTTATTGTTTGAAAGTGAATGTTTCTGTCTTTATCAAAAATAGAATAAAAACCCAGATGTAAAACCGAATCGGAATTAAC
The DNA here is from genome assembly GCA_943369995.1 of Chitinophaga pinensis. Lineage (GTDB taxonomy): Bacteria > Bacteroidota > Bacteroidia > B-17B0 > Aurantibacillaceae > Aurantibacillus. Next base: position 89,508 of record CALRPF020000005.1, on the reverse strand, counting down.
TGCCATGTACCATAAAAAATTATTTAAAGGTGTTGGTGTTATCATATAATCACTGTATTTTATATTTTGCGCTAACAGATTTTGTTTAGCCACTCTGTTAACGTATAATTTATTTAGTAAAGTTGCCGTTGAATAGATACTACCAATGCATATACCTGCGAGTGCAATTTTATGGCGTTTGAGCGAATCTTTTTTCAGGATCAATAATATAATAGCGCAAATAAGAACAGGAATTAAAAAGAAAGGATCGAGAATAAACATAGAATTAAAGCTAACGCGATAATGACTGAAGGGCTCAAACCAGCCGGTGCCATAAGATGTAAAAGCATCTATTAAAAGGTGAGTAAAAATATTTATACCAAACAACAGCTTCCATTCTTTAAAACTTACATTGCGGTGCTTACTTTTTTTAAAGAAGAGCCAGGCAAATAAAAATGAAAAAATTAAAGCCGCTAATAAAGAGTGGGTTATACCGCGATGCGCCAAAAGTGCTTCGGCCGGCTTTGTCCAAAGATTTGAAATAACATCTATATCGGGAAAATTATTTGCAATGGCACCTAAAAGCATGGCTTTTTTGCCAAGTTTTTTTCCTGCAATAACTTCGCCAATGCAAGCGCCTAAAACTGTATGTGTAAGAGAATCCATTTTTATTTTTTTTGTTTATTGTGCGCAAGCAATACGTTCATTAATAAGCTGTGAAAATTATATGCCAAACGTATCTTTAAATTTGCAAACCACGATCTTTTTATAATAGCTGAGGCATCTACTTTAATACAATCTTTTTCGCAAATGGTATTTAAGTGTTGTTTAAATTCACTTATAAATAACAGATCTTTTATATCGGCGTTTAATTCAACGCTCAGGTAGTGGCTCAAATAATTAATATTGTACGATCCTATTGTTGCCCAGCCATCATCAACGAGCATGGCCTTTCCGTGCATAACAGAGCGTTTCCACTCGTAAATACAGATCTTGTTCTTCAAATAAAAATCGTAAAGATAGGTTTCTGCCAGCCTTACCGAAGTGGTATCAGATTTGCGCGACAATATGATTGTTATGTTTACGCCTCTTGCGGCAGCGTCTCTTAATAATTTCCTGATTTTTTTTCCGGGTAAAAAATAACTTCCAACAATAGTTATTGACGTTTTAGCATTTTGCAGACTTTCAATGTAACCATGATGGATCTCATTTTTTCTTTTTAGAAAATCATTTTGCCGGTATCTTATAATACCATCTTGTAATTGTTGTTGCCTTAACCAGTTGTTTAGTGCAAAAGAATTTTGCCTGTAATAAAACTTTTCGCAAAGTAACTGAAGGTATTCACAGGCCTTGCCGTTGCTAAACACCGCATAATCGAGCCAGGCGGGGTCTTGCGTTTCGTTGTATTTATTGGCAATGTTAATACCACCAATTAAGGCCGCAGCGCCGTCGGCCACAGCGATCTTATGATGGAGGCGACGCATAAAAAAAACACTTTCAGTCGAAAAAAGGCGCGCGAATAACCTGAAGTGAATTCCCGCAGCGAGCATTTGAGCGGAAATTTGTTTAGAGAAAGGATATGAACCAAAAGCATCTGCCATTACAAATACTTTAACGTTTCGTTGCGCTGCTTTTATAAGGCAATCAATTACACGCTTGCCGGTTTCATCTGTTTCAAAAATGTAGGTTTGCAGGTGAAGCGTTTGCGAGCAATTGTTTATGAGTGTTTCAAGAACATCAAAATAATCCTTACCGCTAAGTACTAATTTTACGTTCTCTGCCGGTAAGTAGGGGTTCATCTGATCAGAATTCTTATCTGTAAGATACGAATTGCATGCCAGATTAATAATAAATTTGTTTTAAGAGTGGAAGATTGTTTATATGGCAATGTCAGAAATTATGCAGAATTATATGCTTTATGCAAAATTGACTCTTTTTCAGATAATGTGAAGATATTTAGTAAAGCTGATTGATTGAATTGGTATTAATTACAAACAAAAAGCCTCCTTATTACAAGAGGCTTTTTAATTAATGTTTTAGTTTAAGGATGGTAATAAGTTATCTAAGTTTTCCATGGCCATGGTCATACCTTCTTTAAAGCCCATTTGTATGGTTGCTTCGAGTTGCGCAAGGTCGCCAAACGTTATGATGGATTGTACCTGCGTTTTTTCACCTTTATCGGTAAAATGTACTTCCCATTTTGATTGTGGCATTTCTTTATTAATGTTTCCGTCTGCATCAGCAAAAGCATCCAGGCCGGTAAATTTTTTAAGTGGCTGAATGCTTATATAGCTGGCAACCGCCCAATGTTCTTCACCCGCAGGGCCAACCATGGCATAATGCCAAATGCCTCCTTCTTTAAAATCCATTGATTTGGTATTGGCTTTCCAGGGTTTTGGGGCCCACCATTGATCAAGAATTTCCTTTGTTGTATAGGCCTTCCAAACTATTGCCAGTTCCGCCGCAAATTCTCTGGTTACCGTAATTTTTTTGTTTTCCTTATCTACAGAGAAATCAAATGTTAAATTGTGACTCATTTTTTTTATTTTTTTAGGGTTAATAATACTTTGTCTAATTGGTTAAAGCGGCTTTCCCAGATCTTTTTATACTGTTGCAACCATTTGTCTATTTCTTTCATTTTTGCAGTGTTAAGTTCATAATAAATTTCGCGACCGGATGGTTGATGTTTTAATAATTGACATTCGGTTAATATGCGCAGGTGTTTTGATACAGCCTGGCGGGTGGTATCAAAATGCTCTGCCAGCGCATTGGGTGTCATGGCCTGAGCTGCAATCAATAATATAATAGTCCTGCGGGTAGGATCAGCAATGGCCTGAAAAACGTCTCTTCTCATTGTAATTTTTTTTTAAATACGAAACTGATCGGTTGCAAATATATTTGCAAATAATCGGTTGCGCAAATTTATTTTGTTAAATTTTTATTTCGAATAAACTAAGTACAGATCCACCATAGTGTCCGGGTAAACCCTTGGTCTCTTTAAGGTATTGCTGCCCAATATAATTAAAGCCGCAGCTGATGTAATAATTCCTTAAGGTCTCATTATTGCCCCAGGTATCCATGCGCAGGTATTTTTTTTGAGTTTGTTTTGCGTGCTCTATGGCCCAGGTCTTTATTACCTTCATTATTCCTTTACCTTTAAATTTTGGATTGATGGCAATGCGGTGTAAATAAACGGAGGGATCGGAATTTCTCTCCAACCAGATAACGGGATCGCTATACATAATAGAAAAAACACAGACAATCGTTTTTCCGGCCATTATTTTCCAATGTCTCTTTTCTGCTATTTCTGTTTCAATAAGCTGTTTGCTAAATTGTGGCCATAGCTCATAACCATTCTTTTTTTGATAAGCTATGGCACTTTCAAATAAATTAAATGTAAAGTCAATATCATTTAAATTGCTGTTTACGATCTTTAATTTATTAAAAGAGAAGGAAGTATCCATAAAGTAAAATTAATGCAACAACGCCATTCAAACAAGAACGACGAAGAAAAAAGAACGTTAAATCATTAAATGCTTAGTAAAAGACCACTCCCAATAAGAGGGTGGTCTTTTAAATTCTTTCAATTTTGTTACCTGAATAATTTGTAATTGAAAATAACAAACTACACAGTAAAGACAAGTTTGAACTATTACTACTATTGGCAATTAGAAATATAAAGTGTACTTCCCTGGCTATGCCACGATGCAGTTGACATTGCTTGTAAATACGTAAGGTAATAGAATTTAGTGTCTCCCTCTGAATGAACATTACTTTTACTTGCACCCCACGTACAATCATACAAGGGACTGTAATTATTTTGCGGAGTGCCAATGCTCCATTGTGTTTTATTTGCTGCGCAAGGCGACTCTTCATTGCTATTTCCTTTATAATACTTGCCGCTTAATGACACGCACGCTGAACTCGGCGCAACATATAAAGGCAGCCATATAGACGAGAAGTTAGGGCCAACTTTGTGATATGTGTTAAGGTCGGTTGAGATCTTACCGCCAAAGCCGGCAACGTTCGATAATCTAATTTTATGCCTGAACTTTTTATCGCTGCCAATAAATTTCCAGAATTCCTTATCCCTATCACGTTTATCGCAGCATACAGGTGTAGTGCCTCCTCCGCCTGGTGTCCACGGCCAATTAATAGGGCCAAAGCTAGCGTTACCCTGTTTGGTTAAAGTGCAAAATGGATACTGAGTAGCAGATCCAATTGAAACATTGATCGGGTAAGTAAAGTTTCCCGGATAAGTATGAGTATATATATGATAACCTTGCGTAGTATAATTGCCAGTCAAAGGGCTTGAATTATCTCCCCAGTTAATAATAAAGGGCACAGCTGTATTGTTGTAATTTGTAATAGAAAAATTAATGACCAAATTAACAACATGATTTGATAAAGGGTGTTTAGATATCATAAGTTCAATATTTCCACATCCACTCTGGTTACGCGATATTAAAGCTGTTCCCTTCCCAAGTAAGGCTCCACTGGCCTTGTGATAAATGTATGCTGTTGGTGAAATTTCTCCGGTTATTCCACTGAAGGTATGAGTAGGCTCGTTCCTGTAGCTCGCAAATCCATCTCCAAAATTCCAATAAGTAACAAAATTCGGATCATTCACATTAGTTTTAAATGTAACGGAACCGTTATTGTTATATGTCATAAATACTTGCACCTCTCCAACACTTGTATTCATGGCGTTGGTTTGCTGAACTTCTATATTTGAGTCAACGTATGGCGGTGCTTGAGCTAAAGGAATTCCGTTATTGGGTTCACTTAAAGGTATTGTTGCCTTAGGAACTACGCCATTCGACCGAATATAATTTAAAATACTCGTAGAATTGTTCTTTATGATCACATTCATTCCTGGTAATTTCTTGATGATATCTCCTGCTATCTTAACCTCCAGGTCTTTGTTATAAAATGTGCCATCTATTCTATCAATGATATCAGAATTCATTGGGTTATTTGATTCCGCTGGATCGCCGCCTGCTAAAAGAAAATCCTTTTCAGCCTCCATTGTAAACTTCCTGTAAGATATATATCCCGGAAACTGAGCCTCGAAAGGAGTGGAACCAGGATGAAAAGGAGATAAGCTTGCATATAATTCGTACACCTGATCTTTCACTTCCTGGCTTAGATTCATTTTTACATAATCGCTATCCGTTTTATTGGAATAGTGCAGGTTTGCTGCCATTACGCTAATGAAACGCTCCTCCGGCAATGAGCGTCGCATGAATTTGTACATTACCGCTTCTGATAGTGGACTATTTGCCAAAAGAAGATCACAAACCTCTTCATCATTTGAGTTCAATTGAAGCGCATCCATTAATTCTTCAGTAAGACCATTATCGAGCGTAAAATTCTTTTGCTCCTGCAACAAATTATCTATTGCTTCTTTATAGATCATAGATGAGTTGAATTGCAACATACCTAACTGAGCATCATATGTGACACCGGAAACACTAAAATTCATAAACGAATTTGTGACAGCACCTCCACCCGGAAATGAGCTGGTAACAACATTTTCCTTCTTCCTGCAGAAAGTAAAAAAGCTTGCCGCAAGAACTAAGCCGATAATACTCAAAAAAGTGTTTCTTTTCAAATTTTTCATATTTAATATTCGATTATTTTGTTCATAGCAAATCTAGCGATATTGAAAGTTATCTTTTTTTGATATCCTGTCAATCCTTTAATCAGTTTTATAAGTGGTCGTTTTTTGGATGTGGATATTGCAGAAGTGTCTGCTAAGAAAGTGCGCGTGAAGTTTGAACCTGGACTTTTTGGCCTTGTAGGATATCGATACGGTTTTGATGAAATTTAAAGGTATAGTGTAACTTTTAGCGACATTATTTTTTTATGAATGTTGTTGTTTTGTTTTCATGAGAAGAAAAAATTAAGATACTTAATATCTATTCCAATAACTGAAACTACTTTTTAATTTGCCATAATTTTATTTCTTTAAAATAAATTCCACTCTGCGGTTACTTTTTCTTCCTGCTTCTGTTTCATTTGATTCTACCGGTTTTTCGCTTCCAAAACCTTCGTAACTAACGTTTTCGGGTTTTACGCCTTTAATAATAAGGTAATCGGCTACTGCCTTTGCACGATCTTTAGAAAGTTCTTTATTTTTGGCTTCATCACCCATATTATCTGTATGACCATAAATTTCGATGCGCATGTTTTTATCACCTTTTAAATACATGGCAACAATGTTTAATTCAGGATACGAGACAGGTGAGAGCACCGCTTGCCCTGTTTGAAAAAGAAGCTTATTAAATGTCAGTACTTCGCCTGAAACAATTGGTTGAATAGTGTCGGGCAACACAACTTCAGTTTCCACAGAGTCTGCTTTCATATTGTCGAAATATGGATTTTTTGGAATAACCGTATCAATTTTTTCGGGAATAAATTCGTGAATGCTGATATCATCAAAATAATAATAGGCATCGCGTTGCACCCGTTTATAAATAGGTGAGCTTATTTGCGGCGGAACGGTGTTACCTGTTTTCCATAAGCGTTTTATTCCAAAGCTGCCAATTACTAATGTATTTTCTCCACCTTTTGCTTTATAATGCACACTTATCTCGTGCCACTCTTCTGTATCTAAACCCACTTCATCTTCAATTGGAATATAAACAGGACGGAGTTCTGTAATCTCTTCAGAGTGTTCGAATTTTACTTTTTCATTAGTAAAACAAACACCTAATTTATCAATAGCGAGTGGAGAATAATCAGATAGGCTCACATACATGGTAAGCACATATTCTTTATTTTTTTTAAGTGAAGATGTAAGTTGCGTTTGTAGATACTCTCTGTAATAACCATGCGAAACGGCAAATACGCCTGCGTAACATTTTCCTGAATTGGCTTCCTGCACACCCATAGAATTATTTGGAACGTTTACGCGAGAAAGTTTTTCCTTTTTTTTATCGCCACATTTGCAAAAAAGATCAGTAGTGCCGCGGGTAGGGGAGCTCCAGGATGTTGAAAAACCAATAGCCGAATATTCAATTGGAATAGCGTTATTATATTCAAAGCTTGAATCAGCTACCAGGTTTTGCGCTTTTGAAATATGAAAGCAGGCAAGAAAAAAAATAATTAGTTGTAAAATTTTCATCTCTATCTCAGACTGCTATAATACAAATTTTCTTCCGAAAAGCGGTTATAATTTATACCCTTAATGAGCCACGAAATCCACGCGCGGCATAATACGATTCTGCACCATTGTGATACACAAATACAGTGTCATAGCGCCGGTCGCAAAATAACGCGCCTTTTAGTTTTCTGATGTTTGCTGGGGTTTTTATCCAGCTGGATGTTTTAAGATCAAATTCGCCCAGTGTTTGAAGCTCGCGGTAATCTTCTTCTGTAAGTATATCAATACCCATTTCTTCGGCCATGTTCATGGCACTGTTCTTTGGTTTATTTTCTTTTCTTGAATTTAAAGCTTCGTGGTCATAGCAAACACTTCTGCGTTCTTTCGGACTTTCGGCAGAGCAATCCACAAAAATAAATTCGCTTGTTTTTTTGTCATAAGCAATAACATCGGGTTCTCCACCGCTTAGTTCCATTTCATTTAATGTCCATAATTTTTCAGGCAGGGCTTCCAGCTTTGCTTGTACTTTATTCCAATCAAGATCTTTATGACGTATCATGTTCTTTTCAAAACGCGTTTTAAAAATTTTTATTAAGTCTTTACTTTGTTCGGGAGATAATTTCTTTTTAGTGTTTTTCATGTTGAATAGTATTTTAAAAATTTGTTTATCAAGACTTCGACTAAGTTTATCTTGAGCGAAGTCGAAAGGCCAGTCTGATGCGATACCGTCATTGCCAGCGATAGCGAAGCAATCTAACACATGGGGGTTTGAGATTGCTTCGTCGTAACTCCTGGCAATGACGAAATTTCGTGTTTTAATTTTTGTTCCATACCATGATTCTAATCATCCAATCCTTTTCCTGCAAGTATTTGTTTTGTGTATTTTTCTACTCTTTCTTCGCGGGTTTTTGTTTGTTTTGCAGAAGAAAAGTATAAAAGATAGCCTCTTTGTCTGCCCGGTGTTAAAGCATAAAAGGCTTTTTTTAAAGCGGCGCTTTTATCTAATTTAGTTTGAAACTCTTCGGGAATAGCGTATTCCTTTGTTTTTTTCATGGGTACTTTTAACCCTTTTTCTTCTATTTCAACGGCTTCAAAAATATAGGCTTTCAACGTTTTTTCAAGCTTTGTTATTTCTTTAACACTTGTAAAACGCACATGGCGAGCTGCTTGCACATTCTCGGTTTGTTGAATGAGAATCTTTTTCGGATCTTTTAATAAAGCGCCTTTAAAAAATAAAAAAGCGCAGTAATCTTTAAATGCATGAATTAAAACAATATTATTTTTTTGGAAGGTGTAACACGGGCAACCCCATTTTAAGTCTTCTACAAGATGACAATCAAGAGCGAGTGTTCTCAGCTTTTTTAATTCGTCCTGCCATTTTTTCGCCTTATTAAAATAAAAGTCAACTTTTGGATTCATAATATTATAATTTAGATCTTGTAATAAAATTAGGAATTGTTATTGAGTAATTAAAGCAATTTTTTGTTAGCAGGGCGAAAAGTACCAGGGCAAAATAACAAAAGTAGTTTTAATAAATTCCGGAGCAATAGATTTATCAGATTTTTAAAAGCTGTTATGAAGCTTTTTCAAATTAATTCAGATTTCTGTATTCTGCCGGTGTCATTCCGGTTTTAGTTTTAAAAAGCTTACTGAAATATTGGGGATATTCAAAACCAAGTGCATAGGCTATTTCACTAACCGATGAAGTTGTGCTTAACAAGTTATTCTTTGCCAGGTCAATAATATAATAGTGAATATGGTCCTGCGCGTTTTTGCCGGTTTCACGTTTTAACAGATCACTTAAGTAATTAGGAGAGAGGCATAAAATGTCGGCGCAATACTTTACTGTAGGTAGCCCGCTTTTTTTTACATTATCCGAGTTGAAATACTGCGATAAAACATTTTCAAATTTTGAGAGTATTCCCGAATGGGAGTTTTTGCGTGTAATAAATTGCCTGTCGTAATACCTGCTGCAATAATTTAAAAGTAATTCAATATTTGATACTATAAGGGTTTGGCTATGCTTGTCAATATTTTGAACTAATTCGTTTTCTATTTTTTCGATGCAATCGCGGAGTGTTTGTTTTTCTTTTTCTGACAAGTGTAAAGCTTCATTCATTTCGTAAGAAAAAAAAGTATATTCTTTTATTTTTAAACCTAAGGACGTTCCTTTTATCAGATCGGGATGAAAAAACAAACCCCAACCAACTACCTCTTCTCTTTTGTCTTGTTCATTTTCAATAATTGCCACCTGGTTTGGGGCAATACATATCAATGTGCCTTCCTGAAAATCAAAATATTCTCTACCGTATTTTAATTTATTGTGACAATGGTTTTTGAACATCATGGAATAAAAGCCGGAGCTGATTTTAATACCATCTGCTCCAAAACTACCTACTTTTGAAAAATCAATAGTACCAACCAAAGGATGTAAAGGCTTTGGTTGGTTTAAAAATTTATGAAGCTGACTTATGTCTTTTATATGAATACTATTCTCCATAGGGTATTAACGATTTTAAATTTAGTAAACTTATTTCTTTGGGAGAAGTATTTTTTCGTCTACTAAAACCTGAAAAGCGTCTTCCATTGATGTTTTAAGTGGCAGGAATTTTATTTTCAGATCTTTTTTAATTTTTGAATTATCGGCTTTCCATTCAATATTTACATTGTTGCGAATAAATTGCCTTGTAAATAATTTATTGGCCAAGGGCCCAACGAGCATAAGCAACCATTTAGGCAATGCTTTTTTAGCTATTGGAAATTTATCGCCAAATTTGGATTGCAAAGACAAAGCCATTTCAAGGAAATTTGTATTATGTGCCGATGTGATATATCTTCCTTGTGCTGTTGGCGTATAGCCTGCTAACACATGCGCATTGGCTACATCCCGCACATCAACTAAGCCAATTCCCATTTTGGGTACACCCGCCTTCATAGCGCCATCTCCAATTTGTTTTAAAATATTGAAGCTCTCAGATGTTGTGCCTTTTGCGTTTAACATTGGGCCCATAACAAAACTCGGATTGATGGTAACCAAATCCCATTCAGACTGTTTCTTTGCAATTTCCCATGCTTTTTTTTCGGCTAAAGTTTTTGAGTATGAGTAGGGCTGATAATTTAAAGAAGAAGTTGTATTCCAAACCTCTTCGGTAAGGCAGCCATTTGGCGCGTTAAGGCAATCAATAGCATCTGTATATATTGCTGCGCAGCTACTTGTTAATACTACACGTTTTACAGAAGGAGTTTTGTTAGCCGACTCCAAAACATTTTGTGTTCCTAAAACAGCAGGGTCTATCAGATCTTTTTGAGGGTCTTTTACACTTGTAATAAAGGGTGAGGCTGTATGAAACACGAGCTCACAATCGTTCATAGCTTCGGTATAGGAGTCGATAGAAAGCAGATCTGCTTTAAAATAACGGATAGTACCTTTAGTGTTTGCCGCAATCTTATCTAAATGATCTAATTTACTTTTGTCGTCAGGATTTCTGACAGCGGCGTGCACTGTAATACCTTCTTCCAATAATTGTTTTATTAACCATCCGGCAATGTATCCGGTGGCGCCTGTTACTAATACCGGTTTTGTTTTATCTATTACTACCATATTTTTTAAGTTTTTAATTCTACACTGCAAAAATGAAGAATAACTTTTATAGAAGGTAATTCAAATTACTGATACTTGTATACTAATTCATGTTAAAACCATTTAAATATATTGCTGATAGTTTAAACTTTACATGATAACAAGTGTATACCTTAATGACTTTGGTCAGTTTTTAGGCCCTTGCGTATATATAATTTTGATGTATGACTAAGATATTGCCTTTTTTTCTTTTAATTTTTTTCGCGTTTTCTTGTGCTGATAAAGAAAAAAAATTCAAACCATTGCAGCAAACCATAACAGAATCGGTTTACGCTTCCGGCATCATAAAAAGTAAAGATCAGTATCAGGCATTTGCTGTGGTAAATGGGATTATTAACACCGTTTTTTTAAGTGAAGGCGATAGCGTGAAAATTGGAACTCCCGTTTTATCGATCTCCAGTGAAATACAAGAATTAAACGAAGAGAATGCTGAGCTGTCCGCACAGTTTTCGGATTTTGATGCAAATAAAGGAAAGTTAAACGCCTCAGGGTCTCTGGTTGAGCTTTCAAAAAATAAAATGGAACTGGATTCAGCTTTGTATTTCCGTCAGGCTATTTTATGGAAACAACAAATTGGCACAAAGGTAGATCTTGAGCAGCGTGAATTGGCCTATAAAAATTCTAAAAACGCTTATTATAATTCTCTTGTTAATTATAACGATTTAAAACGCCAATTGGATTATGCGTCTTTACAAACAAAGAAAAATCTGCTTATTTCAAAGAAACTAAAAAACGATTATACACTTAGAAGCGATATTGATGGAATTGTTTATAGTCTTAAGAAAAAGAAAGGCGAAATTGTTAATTTACAAACGCCACTTGCCATTATTGGCGATCCTAAAGCTTTTATATTAGAAATGCAGGTGGATGAATACGATATTTTAAAAATTAAGAAAGGTTTAAAAGTGCTTGTTACTTTGGATAGTTATAAAGAGAAAGTGTTTGATGCTGTTGTAACTAAAATATACCCTTTAATGAATGAGCAAAGTAAAACCTTTCTTGTTGAAGCAGAATTTTTAGAAGCCCCTCAGACCCTGTATCCAAATATATCTTTTGAAGCTAGTATAATAATTCAATCAAGAGCAAAGGCGCTGGTTATCCCAAGAAGTTTTATTATGGATGATTCGGTTGTAATTAAAAGCAACGGGCAAAAAGTTGTTGTTAAAACAGGATTAAGGGACTACAATAAAATAGAGATAGTTTCGGGAATTACCGTTAATGACGAATTAAAAATGCCCGTAAAATGAAACTTAAATTAGTTGTTAATGTTGCAATAGCATTACTTTTGGCGCGTTGGAAACAATCACTTGTTGCGGCAATTGGGGTTACGTTTAGCATAACTATGTTTATTGCTTTATTAAGTTTTATGTCGGGTTTAAATGATATGCTTGACGGCCTGGTAATTAATCGTACAGCCCATGTTCGCTTGTATAACGAAATTTTGCCATCCAAAACGCAGCCCATCGACAGATCTTTAAAATACAGTGAGGGTTATAATTTTATTAGCTCCATAAAACCAAAAAACGAAAGACTTGAAATATATAATGCACATGCAATAATAAATTATTTAAAAGATCGTGCAGAAGTTTTAGGCGTAGCGCCAAAAATTAGTACACCTGTTTTTTACAATGTTGGCAATATTAATTTAACGGGCGTAATAAATGGAATTAATGTTGAAGAAGAAAACAGACTTTTTTTATTTAAAGATTATGTAGTTGATGGTAATTATATAGATCTTAAAAATATACCAAACAGCATTATTTTAGGAAAAGGCGTTGCACAAAAAATGCTTGCTGATATTGGTGACGTTATTCAGCTAACAACACCAAAAGGAGAAAAGATAAATTTAAAGGTTGTTGGTTATTTTCAAACCGGGTTACAGGAAATTGATAAAGTACAAAGTTATGCTTCCATTAATACGGTTCAAACTCTTTTAGGAGAATCGAGCAATTATATTACAGATATACAGATAAAATTAAACAACATACTTTTGGCGCCCGCGCTGGCAAAAAATTACGCGCAGTTATTTGGCACCGAGGCAATGGATATACAAACTGCCAATTCGCAATTTGAAACCGGTAGTTTTATTCGCAGCTTAATATCCTATGCCGTTGGAATTACGCTGCTTATTGTTGCGGGTTTTGGGATCTATAATATTTTAAACATGATGATCTATGAAAAAATGGATTCGATCGCTATCTTAAAAGCTACAGGTTTTTCGGGGAAGGATGTAAACCTAATGTTTATAACCATTGCATTAAGCATCGGAATTTTTGGTGGTGCACTTGGCCTGCTGTTTGGATTTGGCTTATCTGCATTAATAGACCAGATTCCATTTAACACGGCAGCTCTTCCTACAATTAAAACGTATCCAATCAATTACAGTTCTGGTTTTTATATTATAGGCGGCGTGTTTTCCATTATAACAACTTATTTTGCAGGTTATTTTCCGTCGCGTAAAGCAAGTAAAATTGATCCGGTTGTAATTATTAGAGGAAAATAATATGGGCGAAATTGTGTTAGAATCAAAAAACATTTCAAAATATTTTCACGATCCTGTTTCGATACAGGTATTAAAAGATATTAATTTTTCTATAAAAAAAGGTGAGTTTGTTTCTGTTATAGGCAAATCAGGTTGTGGTAAATCAACTTTATTATACATTCTTTCAACGATGGATACAGATTACGACGGCGAATTGTTTATAGATAGTGTGCCTATGAAAAATAAAAAAGAGAAAGAGTTAGCCAAAGTACGGAATGAAAAGATCGGTTTTGTATTTCAGTTTCATTACTTGCTGAATGAATTTTCGGTAATAAAAAATGTAATGCTGCCGGGCTTGAAATTAGGAAAATACGCCGATAAAGAAATTGAAAATAAGGCATATGAAAAATTAAAGATATTGGGCATCGAAAACGAAGCATTAAAAAAACCAAATCAACTTTCGGGAGGGCAAAAACAAAGAGTTGCGATTGCCCGTGCATTAATCAATGATCCTATTATTATAATGGGGGATGAGCCAACCGGTAATCTCGACAAAAAGAATAGCGAGGTTGTATTTAATATTTTTCGGGAATTGGCAGCTGAATATAATCAATCACTATTAATTGTGACACATGATAATGAATTTGCGCTTAAAACCAATCGCATTATTGAAATGGAAGACGGCAAAATTATTAGAATGTAATTAGCCCATGAATAAATTACACGAAGGACTGATGTTTTCTCTGGAATTTTTTTACGGTAATTTTCCAGTAACTTAACAATAGTTTATCTTAACTAAATAAAAAGCGACTGAGCGCCAGTCGTTTTTTTAATATTGTACATCCTAAAATACCCAGCCCGAAAAGAAACTCTTGAATAAATGATGTGTAGCATTAAAGTTAATTCTTAATTGCGCTAAAAAGAAGGCTTTCAAGAAATAATATAATCTGTTTGTCATCTGCGTCTTTAGGAAAGTCGGTTAAAGCCGGCAAGTTCTGTTTGAAGAATTTCTGCGAATGCGCCATTTCAAAAATGGTGCTTGCCAAAGAATGCGGATATTTATACTTAGGATTATACTCTTTTATTATAGATGCAAAACGCTCGCACAAATCTTTGTAAGGCTTAAAAAGGCGGTCTTTGTTATCCTTACTTACATTTCTGGTAAGATATGACTTAGATCCTTCCCAAATAACCATTTTATAGCTCTCAAACTCCGAAACAAAATCGGTTTTTGCAGAGTTATTGGTTGGTTCTTCTGTAATTATTTTAATAATGGTTTTTAGCTTAGTCTCGGAGCTGCTAATATTATTAATACTAAATACAACTTTATATTCTAAAAAACTCCAATACCATGTTATCAGATAAACCAGTAACTTATGCTTATTCTCAAAGTAGCGATATATGCTTGCTTCAGTAGTATTTACTTCAGTAGCTAATTTTTTAAATGTAAAATCTTCAAAACCAAGCTTATTGATTAAGCTTAAGCCTTGCTTTACAATCTTTTTCCCTAGAGCCGATTCTTCGGGGTTACGAAGAAACAACTTATCATTCATCTTAATTCGAACTTCTAACTGCATACTTACTTTGATAGTTTAAAGTACAAATATACTAAATATTAAATAAATATAAAAAATGATAGTAATACTACTTTTTAATAAAATATTACTACATTTGCTAAAATTATCGCTATGACTAAGCCTCAATTACTTTTTAAATGGTTATTTAAAGAAAGATCTATTGTATTTAAAATTTATCTTTTAGCTATTTTACAAGGTCTCATGTATCTGTCTATACCTTTAGGAATTCAAGGCATAGTAACTTATATAATGGCAGGAAGTTTCTCTGCCTCTCTTATTTTGCTAAGTACTGTTACTATTTGTGTAACGGCATTTATTGGCTTTTTCCAGTTATGGCAAATGCGTATTAACGAAACGCTGCATCAAAAGATATTTGGCGATTTAGCCAGCCGTATTAACGATTTTTTAGAGAAATCAAATCCATCAACAGAAATATTAGCTAAATTAAATAAGTATTTCGAAGTTGTTACACTTCAAAAAGGCATAAGTAAAATTCTATTAGATTTTTCTTTTTCTGTAATCAGCATTGTTTTTGGCTTATTATTACTACCAGCTTATAGTTCCTGGTTTTTGGTGTTTACTATTTTATTAGGCACAGCTTTTTATTTTATTATAAGATATTATGGTAAAAAGGGAATTGAAACGAATATTCAAACTTCTAACGAGAAGTATAAATTGATAGAATGGTTTCAGGAGAATGCGATTGAAAGGCAAAAATTAAGCGTAAGTGCTGGAACAGAAATTAGTTTACAAAATTATTTTATCAATAGAAAAAAACATTATGCCGTTTTAGAAACGCAGTTTAAAGGCATTATAATATTTAAAATTGCTTTTATAGGCTTGCTTTTGTTTTTTGGTGCTTATCTTGTTCAAAGCGGTGCATTAAACATTGGCCAATTTATAGCTTCAGAAATTATTATCTTTTTAGTAATTAATTCTGTAGAAAAACTTGTTGGCAGCTTAAATACATGTTATGATATCATTACAGCACTTTATAAAATTGAAAGTATCTTTGGTGATAACAAAGAGTTTTCTTTAATGAATTCAAGAAATACAGGATTAAAAAGTTTAACAAATATTTATGTAAAGCCTTATTCTAAAGCCATAAAATACTCTTTAGCCGCTATTTTTATAATGGGGTTTGTTGTGCTTTTAATGCCCTGGACGCAAAGTGTTTCATCAGATGGTAAAGTTAGCACGCTGAATCCGGAAAACAGGCCGCAAACCATTACATCCCGAATTCCGGGAAGGATAGAAAAATGGTATATCCGCGAAGGTGATTTTGTAAAGAAAAACGATACTATTGCATTCATTTCGGAGATTAAAGACGAATACGTTGACCCCCAATTGATAAGTCGTTCAGAATCCATTATTAAAGCAAAGGAAACGACTATTAAATCTTATGAAGACAAAATAAATGCGGTTGATTCTCAAATTGACGCGTTAAATAAATCCTTATTATTAAAAATGGAACAAGGTCGCAATAAAGTTATTCAGGCAAAACTAAAAATAACAACTGATAGCATTGAAGCAAGCACCTCGACAAATAATTTTAAAGTAGCTGAAGAGCAATTAAAGCGTTACGAAGATCTGCTAAGTAAAGGTGTGATTTCCAAAACAGAGCTTGAAAACCGGAGGGTTAAATTGCAGGAAGCTTTGGCTAAAAAAACTTCTGCCGACAATAAATTTATATCTACAAAAAATGAATTATTGAACGCTGAAATAGAATTAAATTCAATTCAACAGGAATATCAGGAAAAGTTAATGAAAACTGAGTCAGATAAATTCTCAGCATTATCACTTATGTATGAAGGTGAAGGTTCATTAACAAAACTACAAAACCAATTGGCAAATTATAGTATGCGAAAAGGTTTTTATTATGTTTTAGCGCCGCAGGATGGTTACATAGCCAAAACAAATGTTCAGGGTATTGGAGAAATAGTTAAAGAAGGCGCGGCTTTGTGCAGCATAGTGCCTAAGCAAGACGAGCAAGCTGTTGAACTTTATATTGCCCCTGTAGATTTACCGCTTATTCAAAAAGGTCAAAAAGTACAACTTCAGTTTGATGGCTGGCCTGCTTTCGTTTTTACTGGTTGGCCCGGTATAAGTTATGGTACTTACACCGCAGAAATTGTTGCCTTTGATAAAGTGCTTTCTGAGAATGGAAAATTTAGGATATTGGCTAAAAATTCAGGTGAAAAATGGCCTGATGCAATACAAATTGGTGGTGGTGTTAAAGGTTTTGCTCTTCTAAAAAACGTACCGCTTTTTTATGAGTTATGGCGAACGGTTAACGGCTTTCCACCTGAATTTTATGCAAGCGACGTTTCTAAAAAAAGTGAAACAAAGAAATAGTATGAGAAACCTCTTTTTATATTTAATACTTTTAAGCGCCTCGGGAAGTTTTGCACAAACTACTTTATTGCCGGGATATAATGATTTTATATCCGGAATTTTGCAGAGCAACCCATTAGCGAAACGGGCAAATAACGAAAAAAGATATTCTGAGCTGCTGCTTAGAGCTGCAAGGGGAAATTACGACCCTCTTGTTAGCGGAAATTACGATCAGAAACAATTTAACGGCTCTAATTATTTTACAACATTAAATAGCGAAATAAAACAACCTATATTCACAAATCAATATTTAAATTTCGGATACGATTATGGCGTGGGATCAAATATTAGCCCCGAATTCTATACCCCTTCTCAGGGACTACCCTATTTGGGATTAGAAGTGGGTGTTTTGCAAGGATTAATTATTGATAAACGAAGGGCGGAGGTTTTAAAAGCTAAAGAGTACGTAAATTACTTTACGGCAGAACAGAAAATACAACTTAACAATCTTTTATTTGAATCGTCGCAGCGTTATTTTGAATGGTTATTTAGTGCAAAACAAATAGCGCTTAATAATTATTTTATGGATGCCGCGCGTAAACGTTTAGAAGGTATTGAAGCGCTTGCCAATGTTGGCGAGAGAGCAACTGTAGATACAGTGGAAGCGGTGATATTTTACCAAACCCGTTTGCTGGATTTGCAAAACGCATTGATGGAAAATCAGAAAAGCAGCAATGATTTGTCGAGTTTTATTTGGCAGAACGAGACCCCGTCTTTACTAAATAATAATTATCAAACTACGGATAGTCTTGAAGTATACTATAACAAGGCGAAATCAGCATTGGTTGAGAATCTGAACCTGACTAATAACTTAAACCCAATTTTATCAAAATACAGTGCTTTGCAAAATGTTTTAAACGTTGATGTAAGGTTGAAAAAAGAGATGATTAAACCTATTCTGAATGTTAAGTATAATTTTCTTTCCAATGGTACTTCAGTTATTAATCCACAATTTTCAAACAACAATTATAAATGGGGGCTAAACATGTCGTTTCCTTTATTGCTGAGAAACTCAAGCAACGAATATAAAATAGCGAAAGTTGTTTCGCAAAATAACAGCTTAGAACTTTCAAATAAAACCAATGAGTTAAATTTTAAGGTAAATGCCTTACAACAAAACATTTCTATTTTGGCTCAGCAGCTTTTAAATGCAGAGCGATCTGTGAGTTACAGCAAACTTTTATTAGAAGCAGAGAAACTAAAGTTTGATAACGGAGAGAGTTCTTTGTTTATGCTGAATACACGTGAAAATAAACTATTAGAAACTGAACTAAAACTGGCAGAATACAAGTTGAAATTTATAAAAACAGTTCTCAATATCATCTATCTAAATGGAAACTTAAACTATAAATTATAATCAAACTAAATTTAAGATGAGATTTAAGTTAGAATTAATCATTAAAAATAGTTATGTTATCTATTAAAAACATAAATAAAAATATATATAAATGTAACTGTAACTTTGTTCAGTAACTAAGAATAATAAACACGAAAGCATTTCCAATTTCTTTTAACCAAACTACTACCGGAAATTTAAACGATAAGTTATGATCATATTAGATATTATTTTAGAAGACGAAAAAAAGGCGGGGCAAATTTCCACTTTTTTAATAGAACAACGCTATGCGCTTCAAACACACATTGATACGAATACTATCTTAACAGCCGAGGGGCAAAAGAAAACCATACGCCTTTTTTTTATGACCAAAGCCCTTTTGTATACTGTTATTGAAACGGAGGTAAAAAAGAAATTTTTCTCTGATGATATGATTATTTATGCATCGCCGGTAAGTCATATTAACGAGGAATTTGGCGCGCTTTTGCGTAATGGGATAAAAGCTATTTAACATGAAAAAATTATTTTTAATATTTATAATTGCCTCTTTAGCTTCTGGCGCTCAGGATGTGCAATCATCCAAAACATATATTCAAACCTGTTATCAGGATCAACAATGTTTTTCGCTTAGCAGTAGTTCATTTATTTTTTACAACCCCGATAATCATGAATTAATCATTACAATTGATTTTGCCAAATTCAAAATTGGGAATGATACGCTCGATGAGTGGTTGGACGATCTGGATGATACTAAATTGATTTTTAGGGGGCAATTAAATACGGATAATTTATTAAGTTTAACGCACCACAATTCTAAAGCGATTATTGTTAAAGGATTAACTAGTTTTAACGGTATCTCTCAAGCACATTCTATTGAATTAACATTATTTGAAATACCACGAGAGGGGATGTTGTTTAATGATAATCAGAATAATTATTTTGACAGGATTAACGCGAATTTACAGTTTGGATTCTATCCTAAAGAGTTTAAAATAAATAAAAAGCAGCATCATTTAAAGAAGAAAATTACGCTTGCCGTTTACCGAGGATATATAAATCCTTTTAAACCGGGCATGGAGCATTGGTTAACGAATTAAACCATTAAGGATAATTCAAAAAGCAATACGTTTGAGATTAACTTTGTGGGATTTATATTCTTTTACCAGCAGTTGGAATCGGATGTAGGTAAAGAGCGTAAATTAATCCAGCATAATGTTTTGATTAATCAATACTTCTCAAACCATTCAAACTTCTCTTTAATTATTTTTTCCTTTTCAGTTTTTATGTAATTTAAGTAAGCTTCTGCGACCGGTGAATGTTTTTTGTTTTTTAACCAAATTAAATGCCAGGTAGTTTTAATTGGAAAATCTTTAACATTAACAATTTGCAGATCCTTATTTAATAATTCGTTTTTGATGCCTATTAAAGGCATAATGGAAAAACCTAGCCCTGCTATTAAAGCTTGTTTTACCGCTTCATTAGAGGTAAGTTCCATTTTTTTGTGTACGGGTAACTTGTTTTTTGCTATAAATTTTTCCATCACCAGCCGGGTAGCGGAGCCCTCTTCTCTAAAAATAATTGGTAGTTCGTCAAGTATGTTTTTATCATGCATCCCCTTCTTAAATTTGCGATCGAAATTACCTACAACATAAAGTTTGTTTGGCATTAGATCTATTTTATTTACTTGTAATTTTTCAGGAAGAACAGATACCAAAGCAAAATCTACTTCATTATTCTCCAGGCTATTTATTACTTTACTTTTATTAGTAACATCCAACATTAATTCTATTCCGGATTGTTCTTTTATAAAACCTGAAAGAAAATAGGGGATAATATACTTACCCGTAGAAACCGAAGATATTTTTAATCTTCCGGACAAATGACCTTTAAACGCCAGTGTTTTATAGTTAATGGCATACACCTCATTAATTATTCTTTCGGCCATTACTAAAATTTCCTGGCCAAAATCAGTTACATACAATTGCCTTCCCTGCACCTCTGTTAAGGGAATATCAAACTGATCTTGTAAATTTTTTAACTGAATTGAAACAGCCGGTTGGGTCATGTTTAATTCCTCCGAAGCTTTGGTTATGCTTTTTAATTGAGCAACTTTCAAAAATACCTGCAGTTGATGTAAGGTGTAATGCATAAATAAATTTTATATATATGATAACAAATATAAATAATAATTATATAAAAACTATATATAATTTTGATTTTAATAAAACCACGCGTTCACTATTCAAAAAACAAATCATGAAACTTACAAGCTGTGTTTTCGCGATATCCTTATTAATAAGCTTATCTATGAGTTCGCAGATAAGTAACTATAAAGATAGTACTTTTAACTCTTTAGATAAAGCCTATGCATCTCCAAATCAGGTTTACAAGCTTCGATTAATAAATCAACACTTAAATGTAGATACACTCGACTTATCTATATTTATTAATTTACAAAAATTAACATTAGCTTCTGATAGTTTATTAAGTTTACCAAAGGGATTAGAAAAATTAACGAAGCTAATTGTTTTAGACATCAGTGCAAATAATTTCACTCTGCTTCCTGAGCAACTTTCACTCATTTCTAATTTAGAGGAATTATATTTGAATAACGAAAAGCATCTTGATCTCGCACAAAGTTTTAGAGTTATAAATAAAATTACTCATTTAAAAAGATTGCACTTAGATAGTATCCCTAATTTTAAATTGCCTAAACATTTAAAGCTTAATAACAACATTGAGTATTTAAGTATGCGTTATAATGGACTTACTACTATTCCTGATCAGGTAAAAAAGTTCGTAAACCTAAAGACACTTGATTTAGAAGGTAATAATATTAAATCTATTAAGAGAAATTTTTTGAAGAATAAAGAAATAGAATCTTTAGTTTTAAGTATATCACCACAATTTGAATTTAAGAAATCTTTCCTGATTTTATCTAAAGAACCACGATTAAACTCTTTAACCATCTCTAACAGTAAATTAGATGTTTTTAATCAAGATTTCTCAATTCTTAATAATTTAACCAGCTTAAGTTTGCGCAACGACCATCTTACAACTTTTCCAACGAGTATTTTAGGCCTAAAAAAATTAAAAAATTTAGATCTTGGTGGAAATGATTTTAAGTCGTTACCGTCAAATTTCTTAGCATTGAACAAGCTGGAAACCCTGGATCTTACGGGAGATGATTTCTTAAATTTTAATCAAACCGCCGATCTTATACGCTACTTACCCTCTCTTCGTTTGGTTCATGTTCATAATTATGATTATACTTTCAATACCGAAAGTTATCTCATATTTAAGAATAATACTAGGTATGTTGAATTATTTCCCGGCAATAAAAAAAGCTCAGTAGTTCACATGTTTAAAGAACTTAAACATGCATCTAAGCCAGCTTTAAATATACCGCTTAACAATTTTAATGCCGAAGGGTTCGGTATAAGATTGGGATTTTAATTAGCCGATAAATTATAATATTAGTTACCTTAAAAATAGAAAATGATATGGATCTTTTAAATAACACAGATTGGATTTTGCCTTTGATTACACTTTTTTTTATGGAGCTGGTGCTTGGGATAGATAATATTATTTTCATATCCATACTCGTTGATAAAGTGCCTGCTGATAAGAAACGCTCGGTTATGAATATTGGACTTCTATTAGCACTTGTATGCCGGGTAATATTATTGTTTTGCATAGGATGGTTGGTAGGTTTAAGGCACCCATTATTAACTATAGCAAGTTTTTCAATTAGCGGCCGTGATTTAATTTTATTTTTAGGTGGGTTTTTCCTAATAGTTAAAACGGCTATAGAGTTATTTCATAAACTATACAAACCACAATCCATTACAAATAAAAAGCAGAATGAAACTAGTGTAATAAGTAAAATAATTATGCAAATCATATTTATTGATATCATATTTTCATTTGACTCAATACTTACCGCGGTCGGTTTAGTACAGGAAGTTTGGATGATGATTGTTGCTGTTATAGCCTCTATGCTTGTAATGCTTGTTTTGGCTCAAAAAATTAGTGCCTTCATCAATCGCAATCCTGGCATAAAATTATTGGCTCTTTCTTTTCTGTTATTAATTGGTGGCTATTTAATTTTTGAGTCGCTACACATAAAATTTGATAAAACCCTGCTTTATTTTGGAATGGGCTTTGCTTTATTTAACGAATTATTGAATATGCAATTCAAAAAAAGCAATTCGATTTTATAACTATTAAAAACAAGGCATGAAATCGGGTGTGATAAATTCAACGTTGATGCTTATTGCGATTTTGAGGCCGATTAAAATTTAAAAATGAAGATAAATTATTTTTCAAGTTTAACCTTATTAATACTGCAATTAATTCTATTGTTGCTGCAACCCTTAATTCTAACAATTGGCAATTCGTTTTGGGTATTAGGTATTTTAACCGTTTTGCTATTAATGGATATTTGGATTGAAGACTGGCGAAAAAACAGTATAGTTATTAAATTATTTTTTCTGTTTATAAATGTATTCTGTACTTGTATCTATTTAAACTACGATCATAAAATGTCAAAGATATTTTATATTTGCAGCGTACTTTTACTTTTTTTATATAGTTTAATTGTAAAGTTTACAAAAGTTTTAACAACTAAAAGAGTCGATAGAACTATTATATTTTCCAGTATTAATTTTTATTTGTTAGCTGGCTATACAGGTGCTTGCCTGGCGTGGTTGGTTGAAACTATTTGGCCCGGTTCGTTTGTAATTAATCATCCTATTACTTCCCATCAGTTATTTGATTTTGTTTATTTCAGCTTTGTTACAATGGCTACTTTGGGTTATGGCGATATTATTCCATCAAATGAAGTTGGTAAAACACTTGCATTGTTTATGAGTTTATTTGGCCAGCTGTATGTAACCATCTTTTTAGTAATAACGGTTAGCAAATATTTGAAGCAAGATAATTCATAATGAATAGAATGCACTACAGTTGTGCGTTTCAAAGATTCAATCGGATTATACATAAATATTATTTATGATATGTATAAATAACATAAATAAAAATATATAATCAAACCATTGTAATTTTGTTTTAGTTAAACAACTAAAAACTAAAATTATGAAGACAATAATTTTTTCGCTTGTTATAACCACTCTGTTATTAAGTAGCTGTGCGATTATTCGTCCGGGTGAAGTAGGAGTAAAGCAAAAACTAGGTAGATTATCAGATAAAGTTCATGTACGCGGCCCCGTATTCTATAATCCTTTCATTGGTCGTGTTATAAAAGTATCAGTGCAAACCAATAATCTCGAATTAACACTTAGCCTGCCAAGCAAAGAAGGCTTAAGTATCAATTCACAAATTTCTATTTTATATAAACTTAACCAGGAGCAGGTGCCTACTATTATTAGAAATATTGGTTTGCGTTATGAAACCATCATCGCTAATGTTTTTCGATCCGCCTCTGCCGATATTTGCGCCCAGTATTACGCAAAGGATCTTCATTCAGGATTGCGGTCTGATATAGAAAAAGCTATTAAAGTAAAGATGATGGAAACATTAAACATGCAGGGTATACAAATTGATGCTGTATTAATGAAAAGTATTCAATTACCTCCCGGCCTGTCAACTTCTATTGAGCAAAAGCTGCAAGCCGAACAAGATGTTATGCGAATGGAATTTACATTAAAGCAAGCTAAGCTGGAAGCTGACCGCAAAATCATTGAAGCAAAGGGTACAAGCGATGCGCAAAAAATAATTTCTGAGGGCTTAACCAACGAAATAATTAAGATACGAAGTATAGAGGCTTTTATGGAGCTGGCCAAATCGCCAAATAGTAAAATTATAATTACAGATGGCCAAACGCCTTTCCTTATTAACCAAGAGAAGAAAGAATAATACATAAATAATGTTTATACTAAGTATAAAAGATATAAATAAAAATTAATAAAAGTAAATGCTGAATTTTACGCTATAAATAAAAATTATAAATTATGGAAACGACAAAGAATCAATCAAACTCCAAAACAAAAGCGTTATTAGCAGTTATTGGTATACTGGCTGCCGCCCTGTTTATTACTTGTTTAACACTTCATATTACACCCGGTGTTGTGGCTGATTCGATAATAGATTTTTCATTACACCACTACTTTTTGATGGGCTTTATTAGCTTAACGGTTGCAGTGGCTTGCTGGAAAATGTACACATCAATAGATGTAAAAATTGAAGCTCATTATCAAAAAAAAAACACCCCATCTACAAGAACACAAAAGAAAAGGACTTTGATGTTTAAAAATATTCTGGAACATTATTTTAAAAAGGTAGAAGAACAAAGCGAATTTATCGAAAGAGAAAAATTGGCAACACTCAAGTTTCCGGAAGAAGATGTTTTGAAAAGCGATATTGAAAAACAACAAAGGCACCGAGATTTGCAAAAAGCAATGGTGTTGGGTAATTCTTTTAAACAAAAAGTGATAGTTATGTTTAGAGATTACAAGTCCAGTAAGCGTCTTGCAACAACAATCTGGCATAGTAATACCGAGCATATAAGTTTAAAAGGAGGCATTGTATTACCGGTAAAAAGTATTTATAAAATTGAATTTTAACCCTAAAAATTAATTATGAAAAGAATAACAGTTGCAAAAGGCGATGGCATTGGCCCTGAAATAATGGATGCCACGTTAAAAATACTTTTAGCGGCGGGCGCTAAGATTGAAATTGATGAAATTGAGGTGGGCGAAAAAGTCTATCTTGCAGGTAACACCTCAGGAATCGCCAAAGAATCGTGGGATATTATTCGTAAAAACAAGGTATTTCTAAAAGCCCCTATTACAACGCCTCAAGGTGGCGGTTATAAAAGCCTTAACGTTACTACCAGAAAATTTCTAGGACTCTATTCTAATGTAAGACCTTGTATGAGCTTACATCCGTTTGTAAAAACAAAACATCCTGATATGGATATTGTGATTATCAGAGAGAACGAAGAGGATCTTTATGCCGGCATTGAACATCAGCAAACAGATGAAGTAGTGCAATGCTTAAAAATAATTAGCAGGCCGGGTTGCGAAAAAATTGTGCGTTATGCTTTTGAATATGCGAAACAGTACGGCCGGAAGAAAGTGACTTGTTTTACAAAAGACAATATTATGAAGCAGACGGATGGCTTGTTTCATCAGGTGTTTGATGAGATTGCGAAAGAGTATCCGGAAATTGAGAATGAACATTGGATCATTGACATTGGAGCGGCAAAGATGGCCGATACGCCTGAAGTATTTGATGTAATTGTTACTTTGAATTTATACGGCGACGTATTATCTGATGTAGCAGCGCAAATTGCAGGATCAGTGGGGCTAGCCGGATCTGCGAATATTGGGGAAGAGTGCGCTATGTTTGAAGCTATTCACGGATCAGCACCACGCCGGGCGGGGCAAAATTTGGCAAATCCATCGGGTTTGTTGCAAGGTGCTATTATGATGTTAAATCACATTGGTGAAACTGTTGCTGCTGAAAGAGTGCAAAATGCCTGGCTAAAAACAATAGAAGAGGGCATTCACACATACGATATTTTTAAAGAAAACATAAGCAAACAAAAAGTAGGAACTAATGAGTTTGCTGATGCTGTTATTGCCAACTTGGGAAAGCAGCCTACGAACTTAAAAAAAGTGTCTTACGCAAATAGTTCCGCTCTTAACCTGCCAAAATATAAGCGTCGCACTCCTGCAAACAAAGAATTACAAGGCGTAGATGTGTTTATCCACTGGCCGGGCCTGGAGCCGGATGAACTGGCAAAGACCATAAAGAAACTAGAAAGTGACGAAGTTAAATTATCAATGATCACTAATAGAGGTATAAAGGTTTGGCCGGATGGTTTTAAAGAAACATTTTGTACAGATCATTGGAGATGTCGTTTTAAACCTATTAATAACTCAAAACTGGGCAAGAATCAAATTGTTCGAATTTTATCGGATGCAATACTTCATGATATTGATATTATCAAAACCGAAAATTTATATGCCTTTGATGGCAAAGCCGCTTATTCACTTGGTCAGGGACAATAATTAATAACCAAAAAAAATAAAATTATGAAAATACATTTAATACAAGGGCAATTTACAGGCAAAGACGCCATTTCTATCATTACTAAAATGATAGATGTGAAGATTAAATTTCAGGAAGATAAAATAAAACATTCCGATAACGAAGAGGATGTGAAAATGCGGGAAAACCGAATTAAAATCTTGCAAAAGGAATTGTATGAATCGCGAAAGCTTATTGAAGCGAATGGCGAAATTGTATCTATTGAAAGTGAAATTAATTTGAGTTAGAGTTTTAAATAAATGTTATGGGTATTAATTTAAAGTAAGAATCTCATAGCTAACAATGTAATAACAGTTTAAAAATAATTAAGTAAATACAAACGCAGGTATGAAAATTAAAAATTACATATATGTAAAGAAACAGAAATTGAGCCGTTATTTAGCCATAAAGCTAACTAGAAATCGTTCGTTTACGGCGATGCAATTAATGGTAAAAACACTACGCATAAATAAGATGCTGCCGGAAAAGCTTGTTGCTCTTGATTTGTTTGGATTTATTGGCACAACCACAACAATGGATTACGCGCATCTTTGTGATTATTTAGAGATGTGGGAAATAGATCCGTATTATGCTAAAGTGGCAAAAAAAAATATACCAGCGGCTAACGTTGTTTGTGGTGATAGTATAAATGCGGTAAAAACGGGTGCACTCTTGCGCAAGGATTATAATTTTATAGTAATTGATGCAAACGTTTCCTCCGTGTTTAGTGATGGTAGCTATGAATCTATAGGGGTATTCCCTCACGCGTTAAACTATGCTGCAGATAAGGCGGTTATTTTTGTAACAATTTTTAGCAATGTAGTTGAAATGACAAAACTATACGGTGGTTCGGAAGAACAGATCGATAAAAACTGGTTAAAAGCTCGTAAAGATTTTTTTCAAATTGATAACGTTGTTGATGCCAGGGGAATTGATTATTTGAAAGGCTTCGAAAGAGTAATTGCTGAGAAAAATTTTGAACTTACGTATAGTCAGTTTATTTGCAGAAATGATTATATAGGTTTTGGTGTTTTTGTAATAAACAAAAAATAAACGCATTTTATATTATAAAAGTTAAATAGTAAAATCGAATTAACATGAATCAAACACAAAAATTTAAATTAATTGATGGTCACTTTGAGCCAACCGAGGCAAGGAGCGTATTATTCTCATTAGTAAGTAATAAAATTAATTTTCACAACATGCAGGCCTTCGGCATAACGGTAAGGTCAAGCGGAGATACTTCTTTTCATGACAGGAGGATAAAAGAACTTGCGCAAACGAATATTGATATTAAAAAAGTTATGGATTACGCCACAGAGAATAACTTAAGTCTCAAAATCAATGGAACTATTGAGATAGAATTAATTAATGAGTCGTGATAGAATAAATGAGTTTTTTGGAGCCAGAAAGATAATTATTGCTACCAAACATAAAAAGGAGAAAGTTATCTCTCCAATTTTAACTAAAGCGTTAGATGTATTGTGTTTTACAGATGAAAACATGGATACAGATGAATTTGGAACATTTACAGGAGAGGTTGAGCGGTTGGAAGATGTTTTAGAAACAGCAAGAAATAAGTGCCGTATGGCAATGAGAGTTAGTGGTTGCGATATGGCTGTGGCAAGCGAAGGCTCTTTTGGTCCTCATCCAACATTGGGATTTATAAATGCCGATGATGAAGTTCTAATGTTCATGGATGCTAAAAATGAATTAGAAATTGTGGTTAGAGAACTAAGCACCAATACAAATTTCAACGGGCAGGAAATTAGAACAGTGGAGGAGCTGGTTTCTTTTGCTGAAAATGCTAGATTCCCAAGTCATGCTTTAATACTTCGTAAAGCTTACCGAGATAATTCTGAAATCATTAAGGGAATTGCAGATCTAACAACTCTAAAAGATACTTTTCAAATATTTAAATATAAATACGGATCGGCATACGTTGAAACCGATATGCGTGCTATGTATAATCCTACCAGGATGGAAGTGATAAAAACAGCCGCTCAAAAATTAGTTAACAAAATTGTTTCAATGTGCCCTCAATGCTTTACGCCCGGTTTTGGTATTACTGATGTAAAAGCCGGTTTACCTTGCGAATTATGCGGTTTCCCAACAAGATCAACTTTATCGCACGACTATGAATGTGTAAAATGTCAATACAAAGAGAATAAGAAATATCCCCATAATAAAACAACAGAGGAACCAACTTTTTGTGATATCTGTAATCCATAATTAAAAGTATGAATAGAATATTGATAAAAAATGCAACACTCATTAACGAAGGTTCAGTATTTAATTCAGATGTATTGATTGTTAATGAAAGGATTGAAAAGATTGCAAAAAATATGGATTTACAAGAGCAGAGCTTTGACATGATTGATGCTCAGGGTTTGTATCTTCTTCCGGGAATGATTGATGATCAGGTACATTTTCGCGAGCCAGGTTTAACACACAAAGCTACCATAAACTCTGAATCAAAAGCTGCCATTGCCGGAGGAATTACCTCCTTTATGGATATGCCAAACACTATTCCAAATACTTTAACCATCAACTTGCTTGAAGAAAAATACAACCTGGCGCGGAAAAATTCGCTAGCTAACTATTCTTTTTTTATGGGAATTAATAAGTTTAATTTGGAAGAAGCGCTTAGGATTGATAATTCAAATGTTTGTGGTTTGAGTGATGATGGGCTATATTTTGATGATGATGAAGGGATATTGGCTAACTATCCTGAATTTCTTGAAAAATTATTCAGTAGAACAAATTCACTTGTTGCACTACATTGCGAAGATGATGCGATTATAAAGTCAGCTTTTAATTTTTATGAGCACTTATACGATGGTGATATTCCACCACACTGTCATTCGTTAATTAGAAGTAAAAAAGCCTGCCTTGTGGCAACAAAAAGAGTAATAAAAATTGCTGAGAAGTTTAATACGCGGTTACATATTCTGCATGTATCTACTCAAGCAGAAACCGATTTTTTTAGAAACGATTTGCCTATTCGCGAAAAAAGAATTACTGGCGAAGCCTGTGTTCATCATTTATGGTTTTCGGATGAAGACTACCTGAATTTGGATAATAAAATAAAATGGAACCCATCCGTAAAAACCAAATACGACAAAGCGGGACTTTTAGAAGCATTAAAGCACAATAAGCTTGATATTATTGCAACAGATCATGCGCCACATTTATTGTCAGAAAAATCAGGCGATTATAAAACTGCTAAATCTGGTGGGCCATTGGTTAACCATGCGCTTCCTGTTTTATTTGAATTGTACCACCAAAACAAAATATCTTTAACAGAGATTGTAGAAAAAACAAGTCATAATGTAGCAGAAATATACCGAATTAAAGATCGCGGTTACATTCGCGAAGGCTACTATGCAGATTTGGTATTGGCTGATTTAAATAACAAATGGACATCAACCGGACAAGACTTACTTTATAAGTGCGGATGGTCGCCATTTGAAAACTATTCCTTTAAAAGTAAGATCATTAAAACTTTCGTGAACGGACATTTAGTTTATGATAATGGAATATTTAACGAAAGTAAAAAAGGCAAACGTCTCTCTTTTGAGAAAGAAAGATAAACTGTATTAATTAACAAATAAATATGAATCTAGATCTACTCGTAGCAA
The DNA here is from genome assembly GCA_943369995.1 of Chitinophaga pinensis. GTDB lineage: Bacteria > Bacteroidota > Bacteroidia > B-17B0 > Aurantibacillaceae > Aurantibacillus. The sequence goes on along the minus strand of CALRPF020000005.1, from coordinate 59,296 downwards.
ACATTACCAATCCCGCATTTTTGTTTTTTATTTTAGGAATTATCGCCGTAAAATTAAAAAGTGATTTAGAAATTCCACCAAACTCATCAAAATTTATCTCCTTATATTTGCTTTTTTCTATTGGATTTAAAGGCGGGCAGGAGTTATCACATGAAACATTTTCTGCTGAAATTGTCTGGTCTATGCTTTTCGGAATTTTAACCTCTTTATTTATTCCGATATATACTTTTTTTATTTTAAAAAAGAAAATGAATGTATATGACGCTGGCGCAATAGCTGCAGCTTATGGCTCGGTGAGTGCAGTAACTTTTGTTACAGCAGTTTCCTATCTCGAATTTCAAAAAATGGAATTTCACGGGCATATGGTAGCTATCATGGCGCTAATGGAATCGCCTGCAATTATTGCAGGATTAATACTCATGTCTATTTTTAATAAAGGAGAAAAAACTCAGGTAAATAAAATTTCGGTTGTAAAACACTCATTTACGAATGGTAGTGTTTTACTTATTTTGGGTAGTTTAGTGATTGGCCTATTGGCAAATGCAAAACAGGCGGAAGGTATAAAACCATTTACCAACGATATTTTTAAAGGATTTTTGGCTATATTTTTATTAGATATGGGAATAACAAGTGGGCGTAAGCTAAGCTCGTTTTTTTCTAACGGTTGGTTTCCTGCACTGTTTGCCATAATTATTCCTTTAATTAACGGCTGCGCGGTAGCATTGTTAAGCAGATTGGTGACACAGGATGTAAGTAGCCGCTTTATATTTGCGGTACTAGCGGCTAGTGCTTCTTATATTGCAGTTCCAGCTGCAATGAAACTCGCAGCTCCAAAGGCGAATGAGGGATTGTACGTTCCGATGGCATTGGCCATAACATTTCCGTTAAATATTACTTTTGGAATGCCACTTTACTTAGCAACTATTCAGCAGTATTAAATTAAAAACGACATTTACTAAGCAATGCTTTATAGAGCAAAGTCTTTAAAAGGGATTTGATTTTTAACGTGATTTTTTATTAGATTTTTAATAAAACAGTTCGTTTTTTTACGAACGAATTTGTATAATGAAGATAAATACTCTCAGAACATTATTAATTTACACAACAAGAAACATGAAGAGGATAAAAAGTGGAAAGGGAGCAAAAAATTGCTCCTTTTAAGGCATAACTCCATTCGGCTTGAATTTGTAAAACTTTAGTAATGATGTTCAATTAATGTTTGCATCTACTACAATACTTAATGTTTAAAACGTGGATTCCAATCAAACCAATAGCCGAAAAATACATCAGTATGCTAAATATAATATTTTTATCCTCAAAAAATAAACTTACGCTTAATTGTATCCAAAAGTAAATTAATAAACCTTTAATGAATGGATGTTTGGAAGATTTTACAGATAATACTACACTAACTAAGCTAATTAATAAGAAAAGGTAATTCAACAATTCGTATTTGTCTTTAATTACTTCGGAAAATATAATAGCAATCAATGGTGTAAGCATGCAATGTATAATACATACTGAAGAAGCGATAATGCCAACAATATCTGATTTAGCACGTTTGGTGTGGCTTTTAAAATTTTCCAAAATTTTGTGTATCTAATCTTAGTAATAATCTATTTTGTTTGGTTTCCTCTATTGTGGGACTTCTGTGCAAAATAGCGTGTGAAGTATTAAACTCGTGAAGCGCCCCTTTTAAAATTAGAATTTCGAATGGTTTTGCTTCCTGTATTTTGCTTTGATCTTTAATTAGTGCTTCATTTGTTTTGCAACAATTCAATTCTTGCCAATTAACATTGCTATTATCAACCCAAAGAGTACCCTTACCTTTGTAAGAGCACAATAATCTTAGTTCATTTATATCGGTATGAAAAAACTCACACATGTTGGTATTAAAAACACTTAGCAGTAAATTCACTTTTTTGGTATTCGCAACTTTTGAAAACAGATTAACTAATTGCTCTATATCCTCAATTAAATAGGCCAATTCATCATTGGGCTTAATGCCTAAACTGGTAATGAAATTCATTAAATTGCGAATCAATTTTTCTTTACCAGCAGTTTCCTGATAATGTAAACGCGAATCACTTGTTAATCGAGTCAATAGATTGCTAACATCAAACATTGGTTCTCTTTTTAATGTGGCTATATTGTAATTTTTATGATTTATAGCCTTAAAATCTTGTAATTGTTTGCAATTCAAAATATGTGATTTAGATGCTTCGCATAGTAGGATGTCATCTTGATTATCAACTAAAAATTTCATGGGATTGAGGTTTTAAAGTATCGGATTGGTTTATTTTTTCGTTACTAATAATTTCAAAAATGAGTAGCTCATTTTTATCATTCACAAATACATCGTAGCGTTTAGTGTTTTGTATTTGTGATGCATGTATTTTAGGTTTAAAACCTAACTTTTTGATGATAATATGTTCTTTACATGAACAATCAACTTTAATTGCAGTTTTGTAGGTTTTTCCGTCATCGTAATTTGCAGTAAATGAAGTCAATGAAATTATTATAGTTAGTATTAAGACTGTGAGTTTTATTTGTTTCATTATATATAAGTTAATTTTCGTTTAATGCTTTTAATAATATGGTTGCCGCAATGCCAAATCCTGCTCCCGAAACAAATAAATTCCATTTAAAATGTTCGGCTTTAAGTATGTTTGTATAAAGCCATAAAGCAAGTGTAAAAACTAATACAATAAATAATTGCCCAACCTCAATGCCGATGTTAAATGCAAATAATGGCACAATAATACTTCCGCCAAACATCATAAATTTAAAATTACTGGCAAATGCTAATCCATGTATCAACCCAAAAACAAGAGCAATTCCGTATTTTATTTTAGCATCAGAAAATTTACTTTGCTTATCATAATTAATAATATTTGCTATGGCCGTTATCATAATAGTGATTGGAATTAGCATATCTATTAATTTAGAATTTGCAGGAATAATATCTAATGCACTTAAAATAAGCGTTCCGCTATGCCCAATGGTAAAGGCTGTAATAATTACTAATATTTGTTTCCATTGATTTAGCTTAAATGCCGCACAAAGTGTCATTACAAATAATAAATGGTCATAAGCATTAATATCAACTATATGGTTCCAACCATTGATAAAAAAAGAACTTAAATTATTCATAAGGTTTTATGTTAAAAATTATAAGGGATAGTATAATTATTTACAACGGCTTCATGATTATCTTCTGCAATAAAAGGAGGTATGCGCACTGTTATTCTGTTAGACTGCATGTATCCAAACTCTTCAAAAAAAAGGGTATTTTCAATCAGTAATTTATCTCCTTTTTTAATCTTTAACTTGTTCTCTACAAACTTTATTGTGATAACATTGTACTCTTTTAAAATCTCAGATGCTTTATACTTTAAGGGTAAAATTTTTCCGTTAACAGTAATGTTAAAATGCTTTTCAAAGTAATCTTCAATTCCTGTTTTATCTTCTTTTGTTAAATCAGATAGGTTGATGTTTTTAGTCAAGGTTTTATTAATGCTTTTTTCGAAATCATCTATAAAAACTTTGCATTCACTTTTTAAATTTGCCGTGTTAGTGTCGTATTCGATTAATGAGGCTGTAAGTTTTATCGGATGTTTAAATGAAGTAGTAAATGTCATTACAGCAATTATTGTAAGTATCTTATATACGAGGCGTTCATTTATCTTTTTCATCATAACATGTATTTATTGTGTAGTTAACTGATATGTCAATCCTAGTTCTTTTTTTTATCTTTTATTTTGAGGCCAAGGATGGAATCGAACCACCGTATCACTTTTTAAAGTTTAACCTAACCATTCAGTCACAAAGCCTTTTTGTTTAACAGCACAAATTTAGTAAAAAATTTATTAAATGCAACAAAGTTGCAATAATATTTAAAATTTGTTTGGGTTACTTTTTGTAATTTTGGATATTAACATAAAACCTTAAACTTTAATAAAATGACAATCTTAAAATCAATTTCAGCTGTAGCAATTACAATTGCCTTAGTTTCATGTGGTGGAGCTAATAAAGAATTAGAAAACAAATTAGCCGTTGAGCATCGTAACATGGAAGTAGAAGATTCATTAATGGAAATTAGCCATGCAGAATTAGAAACTGCTCATAACACAATGAAAGACGAGCATGGGGCGGTTGCTAACGGACAAGATAGCGCCTGCATCGCTATGGAAGCTAATCATGATAAATTAATTGCAGAACATGATGCTATTTTGCAAAAGCATAAAACTTTAGTAGCTGCTCATACTGAACTTGAGAAAAAACATGTGAATGGTGAGGCTGATGCTAAAACAGTTGAAGCTGATCATTCAAAAATGGTAGAAGAACATAATGCGATGAAAGCGGAACATGAAAAAATATTAGCTGACCATGAGCAAATGAAAAAAGACCATGAAGAAATGATGGCAAAGCATAAAGCAACAGTTACCAAATAGTCATTTAGTATAAAAAATTTAAAGCCAGTAATTACATACTGGCTTTTTTGTTTAATTTACTTCGCAGGTTATTTGGCCAAGTGGCCAGGCATCTTCAGTATACTTCTTCTCTCGCATCCATTTAACTTCTTCGGGTGTACACAAACAGGCTTCTAAATTTTCTCTGATTTCTTTTTCATTCATGTCTTGCCCTATAATCACTAATTCGTTAAGTCTGTCACCAAATTCTTTATCCCATTTTTCTTCAATCAAATTTTGATTATCTAAAAATGAGGCTCTTTTTATACGTTCGCTAAATGGTAAACTAGCCCACCAAACTCCGGCACTATCTGCTCTTAATGAACCGCCAGCTTGACTCCAACTTAATGCTTGATCAGGGCGAGAGGCTATCCAAAATAATCCTTTGCTTCTTACAATATTTGACGAAAATTTTTCATTAACGTAGTTCCAAAAACGATCGTGATGAAAAGGTCTTTTATCTCTAAATACAAAAGAGGAAATACCGTATGCTTCGGTTTCGGGTGTATGTTCTCCATTTAATTCCTTAATCCATCCAGCAGAACCTTCTGCTTCTTCTAAATTAAATAAGCCTGTATTTAAAATAAGAGACGGGTCAACTTTACCAAAAGTACTTTTTATCACTTTAGCGGATGGATTTAATTTTTTAATAATTGCTTCCAAAACATGAGCTTGTTCGGGAGCAATTAAATCTAGTTTATTTAAAATAATGACAGATGCAAATTCTATTTGGTCGGTAAGTAAATTCACAATGGTACGATAGTCATTTTCCATATTAGTTAAATCTCTATCGATTAATGTTTCATTAGTTCCAAAATCAACTGGAAAATTAAATGCATCAACCACAGTAACCATGCAATCAATAAAGCTGAATTTAGAAAGGTCAATTCCTTTTTCATCATCTACAAACGAAAAAGTTTGAGCCACAGGCACGGGCTCAGAAATGCCTGTACTTTCAATGAGTAAATAATCAAATTTATTTTGTTTAGCCAGTTTCTCAACTTCAACCATTAAGTCTTCTCTGAGTGTGCAACAAATGCAACCGTTACTCATTTCTACGAGTTTCTCTTCGGTACGCGACAGATTTCCTTCGCGTTCTACAGATTTAGCGTCTACATTAATTTCACTCATATCGTTAACAATAACAGCCACTTTTAAGCCCTGCTTATTGTTTAGTACATGATTTAGCAGAGTAGTTTTACCTGCCCCTAAAAAACCGCTTAGAACGGTAACTGGTAATTTTTTCATAAGAATATTATTGCAACTATGATGCAATAATATGAATAAATTGTAATATATGCAACTTTGTTGCTTTTAAAATTTATTTTTGGCAATTATCACACGTACCCTCAATGTTTAAATTTAAGCGAGACAAAGAAAAATCTTTAGGGAGTTTAATAATTGGCACTTTTACTGTATCTAAACAAACTACGTCGCCACATTCAATACAATTAAAATGTACATGTTCATCATGATGTTCGTGCTCGCTGCAATGTTTTTCGTTACACATGGCATATCTTGCCACACCTTGCACATCCATTATTTTGTGGATAATGCCCTTTTCTTCAAAAGCGGAGAGGATGCGATAAAGTGTCACTCTATCTGCTAATTTATTGAATTTTTTTTCGAGTTCGGGCTGAGAAACCGCTTTCTCTACCTTTTGTAAATGTTCCAGTACTTTTATCCGAATTTCGGTTTTACGAAATCCCAATTCATCTAATATTTGTGGCGCTTTTTTCATTTTGATAAGGTAAAGATAAAAAAATAAATCGCAACATTGTTGCTATTATGATAAATAGTATATATTTGTTTCATGGTAAGCATATTAAATTCCGGAACTGCTTTTGTTTTAGGCGCCATGCATGCTTTAGAACCTGGACATGGTAAAACGGCCATGGCTTCGTATACTTTGGGGAATAAAAACGCTAAAAACCATTTGTTTACGCTTGTTTTTAGCATGGCATTCTCTCACACATTTATGCTTTTAGCTATTGGATTTGTAGTTTCTTATTTGTTTCCTCTTTTTGACTCTGAAAAAGCAGAGCACATTTTGGGTATTATTTCACCATTAATTTTAATGTCTATTGGAGGATATATGCTTTATAAAATCAAAAACAATAAGCATGTATGTTCTTCTAGTTGCACACATCACCATCATAAAAATGCTCCTATAAAAAAATCAATTAATGTAAATGGTTTGCAATTGCATACAGCATCCGTTAATAAGCCTACACATACGCATAAAACAACGGCATTAATTGGAATTTTAAGTGGCTTGATACCTTGCCCATCTGCCATAGCCGCGTTTTTTATAGCTGGGCCAACGGGAAGCTTTGCCAATTCTTTTGGCTATGTAATTATTTATGTTTTTGGTTTTGTAATTGTGATGTTTTTATTGGCAATCATTTTTTCTTTTATCGGAAAAAAATTAACACAAAAGCAGGAAAAATATCCAATTTTTAATAAAATGGATTTAATCAGTGCTTATTTGATTATTGTTGTGGGCATGGTATACTTTGTATACAATTTATTTTTTCATCATCACATTCATTAAGGTATTTACTATTTAAATTATAATTTTAACGCAACGTTGTTGCATTAAAGAAATGTGTCTATTTTGTCAGGTGTTAGCGAAAACAGAATCAAGAGAGATTTTACTAAACAAAGAGGCTTGTTGTTTGCGGCATTATCTTTTAACCCTCAATTTATTAAACAAAGCAGATTCTATAACAAATCATTACAAATTTGATATCATAATTATTGGAGGTAGCTATTCAGGCTTATCCGCTGCAATGGTTTTAGAGCATCTATTAAAAACAGGTTAAAATAATTGCAGTAAAGTATATTCAATAAATCTTATCTGTCACTTTATTCCTTCTTTCCTTTGAAAGTCATGTATATTGCCATCGCATTTTGCCCGATGTGGGCATTAAGTTTGCATTATATTGTAGCGTTTTGCTTATTAATTATTTTAGATGGCAATACACCAAATTTCTTTTCAAAGGCTACCGTAAATTTTCCTATGTTTTTGTAACCTAAAATATCTGCGGTTTCGCCCACGCTTTTGTGATGTATAGCAAGTAAATCATGAGCAAATAAAAGTTGTTTGCCTAAGTAGTACTGATAAATAGAGTCGCCAAAGTAATTTTTAAAATCGGTTTTAAGTTTGGCCTGAGATACGTTTATTTCGGCGGCTAAAGTTTCTATTCCAGGAAATTCGCTTAACAGGCAATCTTTTAATCGCTTTTCTACCTTATTCAATTTTATCAATAAATCAGGGTCAACATTAATTAAGCTATTAGTGTTATTGTGTTGTACGTCGTAATTATGTAACAGGTAATCAAGTGTATTTGTTACAAAATTGTTTAACTCAAGTTGTCTTTTTTTTACATCACTTATTTTAGCAATTTCTAAAGCATTTTCAATAAAATCGGAATTAATATTTTCGTCGGGCCATATGCTATAGGTTGAATTTGAGTTGATAAACAAATTTAAATTACTTTTTAAAAATTTATGGTTTGTAGCAATATTTTCATTTATCCACTTTTTAGACATATACAAGCCTGCAAACTTTATATTCGTATTTTTGAAAATGATATGGTGAAGTTTATGTTCGGGCTTTTTTATTTATAGATAAGTTTTTTTTAACTTCATACCGGGTTTTAATAACAAAAAAGCAGACCATTAAAAAACAGGCTGCTTTAGTACCATGAGTGTTCAGGTCTATTCCGGCAAATTTTATAAACGGTGTAAAGTCAAGTCGTAAAATCAATACATTTGTTATCAGAAAAACGTTTTGCGAAACTTTTAAATATGAAATATCCTTTTATAATTCTAACTCTCATATTTTCACTGCAGAATTTTTCGCAAACTCTTAACCGGGACAGTTTATGGAACGTCTGGAAAAATCCGGCCGCATCTGACAGTATCCGTTTTAAAGCCATCTGTGAAACCTATCTGGACGCCTATACAAATAAGTCAGCAGATAGTGCTTTTTATTTTGTGCAGCTCATGCATGAATTCGCGGTTAAAAAGCGGAATAGAAAACTAGAAGCCTCCGCTCTAAATATGTTGGCTCAGTTTTTTGATAATAAAAAAGGAAACTATGTAAAAGCAATGGAATACGCGACTGCCGGTTTGAAAATAAGTGAACAACTGAAAGACACCGATGGGATTGCAAATTCCTTTTTTCGCATTGCCGAAATTTATCATAATCAGGGAAAACATCAAAAAGCCATCGAAAATTACACCACTTCGCTTTTATTTTATAGTAATAAAGGGAATGAAGCTAAAACTTCCTTGGTAATGATCTCCCTGGCGGATCTGTATATCTTAATTGGAGAATATGCTAAATCGATAGATCTATATACCCGGAGTTTGAAAATAGTAGAAAAGATAGGGGACAAGTATGGTCTTGCCCGAGCACTGAATGGAATAGCAATGGTATACCGTTTGCAGGGAAAAGATGCAAAAGCCATTGATAATTACTATAAGGTGCTGAGCATTTGCGAAACTATAGGTAATAAATACGGAATAGCCATTGCTTTAAATAATATTGGCACCATGTATCAGAAACAAAATGATCTGGCGCAGGCTCTTAAAGTATATTTACGCAGTTATGATATTTCAAAACAGATCGGTCATAAAAGTTTGGAAGCAAGTGCCCTGAGCAATATAGGTGGTGTTTATACTTCGAAAAAGGAATTTAAAAAAGCATTGGATTACTTAACAAAAAGTTTAACGCTTAGGGAAGCTATCAGTAAAGAGAACGATGCCGTATATACACTTATTGAGATCGGCAACGTCTATGAAGCAGAAGGAACTATTTTAAAAGCGGAAGTATGTTACCGGAGAGGATTAAAGATCAGCGAAACCACTAACTTCAAAGACGGGATCGCTATTTGCCTGATAAAGTTGGGTGAAATATACCAGTCGCAGAACGATCTGAAAAATGCAATCGGGTATACACAAAAAGGGTTTAAAATTGCTAGGGACTGCGGTATGCAAGAACGTGCCATGCAGGCCGGCAGCATTTTGTATAAGCTTTATAAAGCTTCCGGAAATTTTAAGGAAGCGCTTAACATGCATGAATTTTACACAGAAAAAAAAGATAGTGTAACAAGCATCACTAATATAAGAGAAGTTGCCCGGCAGGAAATCAAATACAACTATGAAAAAGAAAAACTCCTTACGCGTAAAAAACACGAGGAACAAATTGCGATCGTAAAAGCAAAAGAGGAAAAACAGATAATCATCATTTATGCTATTGCAGGTATTCTTGCCCTGACATTTGTAATAATGTTTTTTGTGCTTAACCGCATAAAACTTAAGCGCAAACAAGACCAGCTTATCACCGAAAAGAACCTCAGCGACTATAAACTTACAGCCTTAAGGGCCCAGATGAACCCCCATTTTATTTTTAATGTTCTTAACTGCATCCAGTACTTCATTTCCGAAAACGACCAGAAATCGGCTTACAACTCTATGAATATGTTTTCAAGGCTAATTCGCTCAGTGCTCGAAAACTCGGATAAAAACACGATCACTCTTTCAAGCGAAATTCAAATGTTATCACTTTATGTTGAGTTGGAAACCATTCGGTTTGAAAATAAATTTGAATACAATCTTGAGATCGATGATGCTATTGAAGTACAAAGAATACAAATCCCCTCCTTTTTAATTCAGCCTTATATTGAAAATGCAATCATTCACGGGCTGGCCAATAAAAAAGAAGGCGGGAAACTCAGGGTGCACTTAAAAAAGCAAGACGATGCCAGGCTACATTGTTTAATAGAAGATAACGGTATTGGGAGGGCCAGGGCCAGGGAAATTAAAAACGCGAAGCTGGTTCAGGATAAATCGCTGGGAATGTCCATTACAAACAAACGCCTCGGGATACTGAATAATAATATATCGGGTTTTGCCGTAACAGACCTCATGGATGCCAGCAATTTACCCAACGGAACAAGAATTGAAATAATGATTCCATATATTTATTCTGCCAATTAGAAACACATATGATACGCGCCTTAATAATTGATGACGAAGCTAAAAGCAGGAAGGTTTTAAGTAATCTATTAAAACAATTTTGCCCTGAAGTGACAGTGATTGCCATGGCCGAAACAATAGCAGACGCTCTCATCCTGGCAGAAGAGCACAAGCCTGATGTGGTTTTCCTGGATGTAAATTTAAACGCTGAGACCGGCTTCGACCTGCTCGAAAAGATCCCGGATCCAGCCTTTTCGGTAATTTTTACGACCGCGCATGAAGAGTATGCCTTTAAGGCCTTTAAGTTCAGTGCCATCGATTACCTGTTAAAGCCCATAAATCATAACGAATTGATAAAGGCAGTTGAAAAAATAAAAATTGCGAAAAGAAATAACACCTCCGGCATTGCTGAAGAATTATTAAAAAGGCTTAAGGAAACCAAGAATGAAAAGCCTCAAATAAGCATCTCAGCCATTGACGGACTTATCTTTATAAAAACCTCAGAAATTATATGGTTAGAGGCTTCAGGGGCCTATACAAAATTCCATTTGTTAAATAAAAAAGAGGTGCTTTCCTCAAAAAACATTAAGGATTATGAAACTAAGCTTACTGAAGATATGTTTTTTAGAATCCACAATTCCGCCATCATCAATATAAATGAAATCACAAAGTACGTGAGGGGCTCCGGTGGTTATGTGATCATGTCTGACGGAAATATGGTAAATATTTCCCGTCAGCGCAAAGAAGCCTTTTTATCCAAAATAGGGAATCAATAACAAACTCATTCTTTTTGAAAATTACCATCCGTTAATTCAAAAGCGCTAACCGTTAAAAGTAAGTAGCCTGGCCAAGGCATTATTCTCAAATTTGTTTTCTTACGGATTCAATCCCCCAAATTAAAAACCAATTCAAATGAAAAAAAATCCAAATCTTAATCTATGCAGGTTTGCTGCTTTATTGCTGTTAACTTTTATTGCTTCTACTACAGAAGCAAAAAACAAGGAAAACATAAAATTCCAAACCGAAAAGGCTGTGAATTCGCCCGCACCGTGTTTCACAGAAAACAAAGGACAGGTTCACGATCAAAATTATGCCCCGCGGCCCGATATCTTGTTTGGCGGCTCGGATGGCAATTTGGTTTATCATTTAAAAAATAACGGCTTGACCTATCAAATTAGCAGGGTAGATCTTTGGAAAGAAATGACAATTCAAAAGAAGAGTATTCTTAAAACAGAAAAAAAATACAAGGTTCCCGGAACAACTACAACCTGCCGCGTAGACATTACGTGGTTAAATGCAAACACAAAGGCCTTCATCTCAAAAGGTGAGGCGCAGGAAGGAGCTTCTAATTATTATTTGGAGTCTTGTCCCAATGGGGCATTGAACGTGAAAAGCTATGAAAGTGTGACCTATAAAAATATTTACCCCGGTATCGATTTAAAATGGTATCAAAAAAACGGTCATTTAAAATATGATTATATAGTAGCGGTTGGAGCCGATTACAAGCAGATTCAATTGCAGGTGGAAGGTGCTGAAAAAATATCCATAAACGCGAAGGGCGAAGCGATTATTACAACTCCACTGGGCGATATCACAGAAAATGCGCCCCTTGTTGAACAAGATGGAAAAATAATAAGATCAGAATGGGTGGTAAGGGCAAACACCAAAAACAAAAGTTATACTTTAAGTTTTGAAATTAAAAACCTCGATCCCACACACACTTTTATCATTGATCCGGCAGTGAGGGCGTGGGGCACGTATTATGGTGGCGGAACCGATTTTGGATACTCCTGCACCACGGATGCCGCCGGCAATGTTTATATGTCAGGAAACACAGATTGCAACACTTCCACCATCATTGCAACAAGCGGTGCTCATCAAACGACACATAGCGGTTTCGATATGGACGCTTTTCTGGTAAAATTCAACAGCAATGGCGTGCGTTTGTGGGGTACCTATTATGGTGCGGCAGGAATCAATGAAAACAGTTATAGCTGTTCAACCGATGCTGGTGGTAATGTATACATGGCAGGTAATGCCGGCGCATCCAATGTAATAACAACAGCGGCAAGCCATCAGCCTGTTTTTGGCGGAGGTACTGTAGACGCTTTTTTAACGAAGTTCAACAGCAGTGGTGTACGGATCTGGGCCACGTATTATGGTGGTTCCGGCGATGACGGCGCGTTAACCTGCACAACCGATATTAATGGAAATGTATATTTAGGAGGATTTACCGAGACAAATACCAGCACTCTAATAGCCACAAATGCCAGCCATCAGCCTGCCTTTGCTGGAAGCGAGGATGCATTCCTGGTAAAATTTAACTCCCAGGGGCAACGTTTATGGGGAACCTATTATGGAAGCAATGGACATGACGTGGGTTACTCTTGCTCAGCAGACGCCGCCGGCAATGTGTATTTAGCCGGGTCAACAGAAATTAATACCGGAACGGCTATTGCCACGCCGGGCAGCCATCAGCCGGCTTTTGGAGGATCGGGTACATCTGATGTGAATGCTTACTTGGTTAAATTCGATGCCAACGGTGCGCGCCAGTGGGGAACTTTCTATGGAACCATAGAAAATGCCGGATATTCCTGCGTTACCGATGTCGCAGGTAATGTATATATGGCTGGTATAACCGATGCCTCCAGCGGAACTGTGATCTCTACGCCGGGGAGTCATCAATCAAGTTATGGTGGTGGACCCTTGGATGCTTACTTAGTCAAATTCAACTCAGGTGGGGTGCGTCAATGGGGTACCTACTATGGAGGATCAGGTTCCGACGAAGCCACTGCCTGTGCCTTTGATTCATTGGGAAATATCAGTTTATGCGGTACTACCACTAGTACCGACAACATAGCTACTGTGGCAAGCCACCAGACTATCTTGGGAACCGGAGCACCTTACGGAGGCTGCGCCCTTTTAGCTAAGTTTAATCTGAATGGGGTACGCCAGTGGGGCTCCTATTATTACGGAGGTGCCAATTCCTGTTCTTTCGATGCGTCGGGCAATTTATTTGTTGCCGGGGAAACAGCCCCTACAACAGGCACCGTTATTGCCACTCCTGGCAGTCATCAGCCGGCTTTTATTAATACCTTTCTCGCTTTCTCAAATGCATTTTTAGCGAAGTTTAACGAAGGATGCACACCCCCTACAATGCCTTCTGCAATAAGCGGACCTACCTTGGTGTGCGCAGGTATACAGAACTACAGCGTAAGTCCAGCCGCAGGCTCAAACACTTATTCATGGAGCCTCTCTACAGGTTGGACGGGAACAAGTACGACCAATATAATAAGTGTTTCGGCGGTGAGTAGCGGAACAATAGGTGTTGCGGTTTCAAATACCTGCGGCGCAAGCCCCATGCAAACGCTAAGCATAACTGTGACTGCTTGTACCGGCATTAAGCAGATTCCCGAAAATGATCTGCGGGTTAAATTATTTCCCAATCCAAATACAGGGGAGTTGAATGTGAGAATAAATTTTGCGCCTGAAAATACTGTTTTGGAAATCTATAATGTTATCGGCCATTTGGTGCAAACTGAAAACCTGGATTCGGGGAACACGAAATTAAACGTGAGCGAATTAGCAAAAGGTATATATTTGGTCCGCATAAAAAATAACAATGAGTTAAAAAGTGAAACCAAACTACTTATTCAGTAAGCCCTACATTTTTTAAAAGTATATTTTTAGATGGTTTCAAGAAAGAAAAGATAGGTGCGTGGTGGAATCGCTTCATTGAATCCAATGTTTTACGCAAACTGCATATTTAATGCGGACAGATAAAATAAGAAAGCCTGAGATATTCTCAGGCTTTCTTATTTGTACCCCCTTCCAGACCAAATATGAACGACATCCTTGAAGATACAAGGGACTTTGCTCGAATTTGGGACTTATATGGGCATTTGTAAAGAGAGACTTAAATTAACTTTACAATACCGAATTCTTAGATTATAAAGTGTTGTTAATAATGAAACTTCTTTCGCTAAAAGCCGGCAAGCTTGGAGCGCCTTCATAGAAATATTTTATTTCATCTTTACTGTCCATTAAACCTAGACTGTAAAGAACAGGTACAAAATGGTCAGGAGTTGGAGCAGCTAATTTTCCGAGCTTGTGACTTGTTTCGTAATTAATGATGTTATTAATTCTTCTTTCATCAATTTCTTTTTTTATCCATTGATCATATTCAACTTCCCATCCATAAGGAGTCATGTCTCCCGACTGAAATTTTTTTCCAGCCAATTGAAGGTTATGAATAAGGGAACCGCTTCCAATTATTAACACTCCTTTTTCCCTTAATGATTTTAATTGTTTTCCTAATTCATAATGATAACTTGGCTTAGCATGATAATCAATACTCATTTGAAAAACAGGAATATTTCCATTTGGAAATAAATGCATTAACATCGGCCATGCACCATGATCCAAGCCCCAATCCTTTGTTTCGCTAACTGAAGGTATAATGTTCTTTATTTCATGTGCAATATCGGGTGCGCCAATTGCGTTGTATTTCACATCGTAATAGTTTTTCGGAAATCCATAGTAATCATAGATTTGTTTTTGCTCCTTTGAAATGTTTACAAATGTTCCTTTAGTGCACCAGTGTGCTGAAACAACTACTACAGCTTTTACGCCATAGTTTTTTTGTAGATCTTTACCTAATTCAAAAAGCGTATTCCAAAAAGGTCGCTCTTCTTTCGTCATAATAATATCCATTGGATTACCATGTGAAGTAAACAGAACTGGAAGTTTCTTTCCTTGAACAGGTAACTGTGAAGTTAACTTTTCAAATTCCATTATTTTCATTGTACTAAGAGCAGCAGGTGCCATAGCAATTAGTTTTAAAAAATCTTTACGATTCATAATTATTTATTATAGATTTTTTTAAATTCTCATTATGGATTTGAACTATACTCGTGCTTCAAAGCGTACTGCTTAAAGTATGTGTCTAATTATTTCTATGTGTTTGTATATTTTATTTCAAAAATGGATAAACCACAAAAAAGGAGAGAGCAGGGAAAAAATGCATTGGAATTGCTAAGCCAGGAAACATTTCAGGGCTTTCAATTGTAAGTGGTAATTGCATTCCTAATACTCCCATAATACTTACAAAACTTAAAACAGAAATTATAATATTAATCCACCTAAATAATTTTTCTCCTTTCCATCTATAACCCAAATAATAGGCTACTCCCATAAGTAGGCATCCAATTAGAGTTGAACCTACAATGCTTCCAACGTTTAATATTGGACTAAAATCCAGTTCAAATGCGGAACTGTAAACAGCATTATAAACTACAGAGGCGCATATTGCCAATAAAGCGCTAGCTAGCACGTGTATTGACGTTTGTTTTATTGTCATAATAATTATTATTTAGTCACAGGAGCTGTGATTTCTATTTCTAAAGTTTCTGGAGTTCCTCCTCTATTGATATTGAAATCTTTAGGTGTGATGCTAAATTTCCCTTTAAACAGAGATTCCGAACCCTTGTTTTCAAAAGTGAACGGTAATTTAATTTCTTTGGTAATTCCTTTAATTGTTAATTTACCATTTGCAATATAAGAACCTTCTTTTCCAGTTACTGAAACTGACTCGAAATTTATTGATGGAAATTTTTTAGCGTCTAATGCCTCTTCAGATTTAGCGTGTTTATTCATCATACCATTACCCGTGTTAATTGTGCTAACATCTAAAGTCGCAGTGATTTTAGAGTTTTCAGGTTTAGCTTCGTCAAATGCGATGCTTGTTTTTAATCCTTTAATTGCACCTTCAACTTTTCCTCCTTTAAAGGTTACTGAATAAGCCTCTTCTTTTAGTTTCCAATTGGTGGATTGAATTACTGTAAATGCTGACGCAAGTAATACTGCAAAAGCACCTAGTGTAAGTTTTAAACTTTTCATTTTTATCATAATTATTTGTTTTTAATTATACAAAGATGAAAAGAAGAAATTGCTTGTGGATTGATGTAGGTTAAGAAATGATTTTATTTTTTCGAACTAATTCTTTTCGAACTCGACTCAATCCTTCTGGAGTTATGCCTAGGTAAGAGGCTATCATTTTTTGAGGTACTCTTTGAACAATACTAGGATACGTTTTAATAAAATCTAAATAGCGTTCTTCTGCAGTAGCACTTAACAAATGAATTATTCGATTTTGAAGTGTAAACATTCGCCTGAGTAATTTTTGATTCATTTCATTTAATGATTCCATATCCATTTTAATAACACTGTCAGCAGGCTTCTTCAATATTTTGATTTCAGAATCCTCAATCGCATCTATATTTAAAATTGCAAAGGCTTTACTATCCTTTAGTGATTCATGGTCACTAATAATCCAATTTTCTGGTGCAAATTGAAAAACATGTTCTTTGCCTTTGTTGTCAATTATATAACTTCGTAAACAACCTTTTTCAACATGAAAAAACGAATCTGATAAATCTCCGTTACGTAATAGAATTTCCCCTTTCTTTATTTTTGTTATCGGAGCATGCTTTATAATATCTGATATATTAATCATTTCCATTATTTATAGTAACTATTTATTTAAATAGAATCGAAAGTACATTTTTAAGATTAAATTCCATATCGAACTCGAACACATAACTGTTTGAAAATAACCTATTTTGTGTTTTAACGATACTTTATCGAACCAAAAACCCCTGATAAATAAGACTTTATCAGGGGTTTTCCGGTTAAGTACCCCGAGCCGGGCTCGAACCGGCACAACAGTGAAGTTACTGGTGTTTGAGACCAGCGCGTCTACCAATTCCGCCATCGGGGCTTTTGTATTGGGATGGCAAAGCTAAGTTTTGTTTTCAATATCACAAAATAAAGCCCCGTAAATATTGCCCAAATCCATAAATTTCCCTATATTTGCAGTCCTTAAAAAAATGGAATCGCAGGTAAAAATATTTTCAGGTATTGCCACCGAAGTTTTGGCTTCAAAAATTGCTAATTCTTATGGCCAGCCGCTTGGTAAAGTAGAGCATTATCGCTTTAGCGATGGGGAGTTACAGGCTTCTTACGAAGAAAGTATCCGTGGTCAAAGTGTATTTGTTATTCAAAGCACCATGCCGCCTGCCGATAATTTAATGGAAATGTTATTGCTTATTGATGCGGCAAAACGCGCCAGCGCAAGACATATTGTGGCTGTTATTCCTTATTTTGGATATGCCCGCCAGGATCGTAAAGATAAGCCCCGTGTGGCTATTGGCGCTAAATTAGTAGCCGATATGTTAGCCGTTGCAGGCGCTACAAGGGTTATGACCATGGATCTTCATGCCGATCAAATTCAGGGATTTTTTAACGTACCGGTTGATCATTTATATGCTTCTACTATTTTTCTTCCTTATATAAAATCTTTGGGTCTTGATAACCTTACTATTGCTGCACCTGATATGGGTGGCAGCAAACGTGCTAATGGTTATGCAAAACACTTAAAGGCCGAAATGGTAATTTGTTATAAGCAACGTGCTAAAGCCAATGTGGTGGAAAGCATGACTGCCATTGGGGAAATTGAAGGCAGAAATATTGTTTTAGTTGATGACCTGGTAGATACCGGCGGAACACTTTGTAAAGCGGCAGAAATGATGATGGACCGCGGTGCAATAAGTGTACGTGCTATTTGTACACATCCTGTACTTTCGGGCAAAGCCTATGAAAATATAGCTAACTCTAAATTAACGGAGCTGATTGTTACAGACACAATTCCTTTAACTCTTAAAAGTCCTAAAATAAAAGTATTAAGTGTTTCAGATCTTTTCGCAAAAGTGATCAAGAGTGTTCACAATTACGAATCGATCAGCGAAAATTTTATAATGTAATAACCCGTTAACTAAAAATAACAAGAGCTAAAGATTTTGAAACGGGCAGGATCTTAACTCTAAAAATTAAAAACAAAAAAAATGAAAACAGTATCTTTGAGCGGTTCGCCACGTGCGAACGTAGGGAAGGTGGATGCTACAGCTGTAAGAGCTAAGGGCCACGTTCCATGTGTAATTTATGGAGCAGGTGAGCAAATTCACTTCAGCGCCGATATTCGTGATTTTAAAAACATCATCTTTACGCCAGACACTAACTTAGTGGAAATAACTGTAGATGGTAAAAAATACTTAACTGTATTACAAGAAGCGCAATACCATAAATTAAACGATAAATTAATTCACGCTGATTTTTTAGCAGTAAGTGCTGATAAGCCGGTTTCGGTTCATTTACCTGTAAAAGCGATTGGACAATCTGAAGGTGTTAAAGCCGGTGGTAAACTAATTGTGAAGTTGCGTAAATTAAAAGTAAAAGGTTTAATTTCTAAATTACCTGAAAGCATTAACTTAAACATCGATAAATTATCAATTGGTAAATCAATTTCGGTTGGTGATATCAATATTGATGGTATTACTGTTCTTCATCCAAAAAACATTTCTGTAATTAGTGTTGAAACTACACGTGCAGTTGTGGCCGAAGAGCCTGCAAAAGTTGCAACTACAGCAGCTACTCCTGCAGCAGCAGCTAAAACTGCAGCGCCTGCAAAAACTGCGGCAAAAAAATAATTTAATTAACTATTATTTAAAAGCCCTTTCGGATAAACGAAAGGGCTTTTTTGTTTTATGTTGTAAGCTTTTTCTTTGTCACTTTTTTCTCGATGAAAAAATAACCAAAAAATTAAGGTAATTTGCCAACCTCATTTTTCGCATTACGTGTTAAAAACATAAACCATTAAACAAAAAATCGGGTTCACACCAAATTGCCCTTTGCCACCGCACTATCCTGTATTTGCTTACACATATGGGATTTGGAAATTTATGCAGTTAGATGTCTGGGTTTTCTTTCGCTGTATCTCCATCGCGAAAGAAAAAATCTCCTTCAAAACACGACAAATGTGTTAAACACATTTGAGCGGGCAGGCGGGTGGCGCGTTTTGCTTACTCAACACTCAAACTAGCCAAAATATGCACAGCATATTTATCCTGCGCCGAAAGTAAAAAAATGGTTTGATTAGCTTTAGCCTAAAGCGTTTGATAACCTGGTTAAAAACATTTTAAAATCGCCGGTAACCTATTGTTTTTATAAGCGTTATTTGTAAGGGCTTATCAACCCAAATCGCATGAAAAAAATAATATTTAGCGTTTTTGTTTTTTTGTTTATGCTCTCTTTTAATGAACTATCTTCTCAAAATAACGAGATGTTCAAACAAAAAAGAGAGCGTAAAAAAGTATGGCGTAAACACCGCACCAGCGATGATGCTTACAATCCTTACCTAAAAAAGAAAGCTAAAAATAAACCAAGCGCAAGGATAAATAAAGGAAATAAAAAAGATGAAAGGCGTCAGAAGAGAGCTTTTAAAAGAGAGATGAAACGCAATAAAAAGAAATTAAATAACTGATCTATTTTTTCTTTGTATTCTTATTTTTAAATTTTCCCTTGCGCCATGCGTCAATAAACTGAGCCCATGCTACTGGGTTAAGCAAGCTTATGCTTGGCGCTTGTCCGGATGAATACACTTTTGTGTAATAAGCCTGCATTACATATTTGTAATTTTCTGCACCATTGGCGGTTTGATTTCTTTCAAGATAGGTTAATGCCTCCTGTTGCAAATTTCTATCAGCTCTATCCATATCGCTATCGGTTAGGTCTAATGCCAGAAAAGCTCTTTTAAAATCTTCTTTGCTTGGCCAGGGATAAACTTCTACTTCGGCCAATTGAAAAGTATCTTTGGTTAAAAGCTGAATGGCGTAATAGTATTTTTGAGAAAGGGTATCGGCTATTTTGTAAGTTCTTAATTTATGACTTACCGAGTGAAACTCTAATTCATCGCCAGCGTTAACAATAAGGCTAAAAAAACCTGAAAAGCCGCAAATGGTTCCACGATTGGTGCCCTTAATCAAAATAGACACAAAGGGAATAGGGGTAAGACTGTCCTGATCATAAACAACCCCCGAAAACTGAATTAAAGAAGGTGTTGTTTGAGGTTTTGTTGTAACAGTTTGGGCTTTTAAACTGTTAAAAGCCAGTAAAATTGTTAAGAATATAACTGCTATAAATTTCACTGCTATAAATTTACCCATTCTTTTTGTCATAATGTAATTGGTTTAACAAATTTTACATTTGGCTGGTTTTAAATTCTTTTTTGGCTTAACTTTGTGTATATAGATGTTCAGGTTAATTCTACATATAAGCTTTGCACTTCTTTTTTTTCAATCTGCCATTGGCCAGGTTAGAGTTATAAAACCTGTTAAAACACATTCGCGTAAAACAACTTTATCTTTTGGGCCGGGCGTTATGCGCAGTTTTGTTTTTTTATCAAGAAATATAAGGGATAATGATGATGTAACGGGTTTTTCAGGATCTGTTGTTTACGGTGGCGAAAAAGTATTTAGAGGTTGTTTGGAATTTACACATTTTAGAAAAATAAATATTGAACCCACCTGGTATGATATTAAAGCAAATACAATTGAATTTAATTTACAAGCATTAGCAAGATTTAAAAAAACCAAAGCTTTTTTTTATCCATTAGTTGGTTTAAGTCTTAATAAATTTACAGGTTTTTTTACGGGTAAAAACGATTTTTTAAATCTTAGCGATAGGTATGAAAAAAACAAAGTTGCTACCACAATTTGGTTAGGAGGAAATGTAGGCGCGGGTTATGAGCAGGTTTTTAAAAGAATAAGTGTTTTTGCAGAATATAAAATACGTGTTGGTACATCTAATAAACAATTTACCATTATGGATGTTTGCTTTAGCGCCGGGCTAAGATTTAATATGCGCGTACCTTCTATTTATAAGATTTTTAGCGGAACAAGAAATAGATACTTATTAGAATCCAAAGATACGGAGGATTAAAAAACAAATATGAGTACTATTCAAACCTATCTTTTAAACCTTAACCAGTTTTTTAGCCATTATCTGCCCCTTAAGAACCCGGTGCTTATTCTTGCACTTACTTTATTAATAATTTTATTTTCCCCGCTTTTATTCCGTCGTTTTAAAATTCCCGGTATTATTGGTTTGATCATTGCAGGTGTAATTATTGGTCCGCACTCTGTTCATATTATTGAGTCAACTAATAGTTTTGAGCTGCTGTCAAAAACAGGCTTATTGTATATCATGTTTCTTGCCGGCCTCGAAATTGATATGCAGGAGTTTCGCCAGAACCGAAGTAAAAGTATTTTGTTTGGCGCCCTAACGTTTTTAATTCCCATAAGCATTGGTTATGTAGTTTGTATTTATGTTTTTCATTTTTCATTATGGTCGTCGGTATTGCTGGCAAGTATGTTTAGTACCCATACATTGTTGAGTTACCCAATTGTAAGTAATATGGGCATTGTAAAGAATAGGGCTGTGCAAATTACTTTTGGCGGAACCATTATTACCGATTCTGCCGTGCTTATTTTATTGGGTATTATTACCAACGTTGTAACCGGTGAAATGAATTCTGCTTTCTGGATACGGATTATTGTTTCGTTAGGTTTATTATTTTTTTCTACACTTTACTTATTACCAAAAATAAGCCGCTGGTTCTTTAGAAATATTGAAGCGCAGGCAAGTTCACATTACATTTATGTATTGGCGGTTGTTTTTATTTCGGGGTTTTTAAGTGAGTTGGCAGGCGTGGAACCCATTATTGGCGCCTTCTTGGCCGGTTTGGGTTTAAATAAAGTTATTCCGCATAACAGTATTTTAATGAACCGCATTGTATTTATTGGTAATACATTATTTATTCCTTTCTTTTTAATAAGTGCGGGTATGCTGGTTGATCTTCGTTTATTTTTTAAAGGAAGCGAAGCCCTGATCTTTGCAGGTATACTTTGTATTGTTGGTTTATTGACAAAATATTTTGCGGCCTGGTTAACGGCTTTTATTTACAAATTTAGCAAGCCCGAACGCAATATTATTTTCGGATTAAGTGTATCGCACGCTGCCGCTACTTTAGCTATTATTAAAGTTGGATTTGATATTGGTTTATTTGATCAGAATATTATTAATGCCACCATCATATTGATTTTGATTTCGTGTCTTGTAAGTTCTTTTGTAAGTGAAAAAGCGGCAAGAAGAATTGCTGTGCTTGAAAAAGATGTTAACAGAAAAGCCGGCGATAAAATAGAAAGAATCTTAATTCCGGTTAGTAATCCCGAGAATATTCAGCGCTTAATAGATTTTTCGCTTTTGATTAAAGATCAAAAATCAACGGAAGCCATTTATCCGTTATCGATCGTTGAAGATGATGCCGACGCAGACGAAAAATTAAATGTAGTTAGAAAAGTAATTGAAGGTGCGGTTGAACAAATTTCGAGCGGCGATAAAAAAGTTGAGGTTTTAAAAAAGGTAGACCTTAGCATTGTTGACGGTATTATCAGAACAGCAAAAGCCTACAACATTACTGATATTTTGATCAGCTACAAGGCCCAGCATGGCGCCTCTAATTTAATTTTTGGTAATATATCCGAAAACCTTTTAAGCAAATCTAAACAGGCTATCATTATTTCAAAGATTTTACAACCCTTAAACACATTTAAGCGCATTGTTGTAGTTTTAACGCCCAATGCCGAATTGGAAAATGGTTTTATACGTATGTCAGCTAAATTAAACAGTATCTTAAAACAAATTGGAAGCGAATCGCATATTTATGGTTTAAGTAACACTATCGATTATTTTAGCTCTGAGATAAACGATAAGAAGAAAACATTTTTTAAATACCATGTTACAGAAAACTTTGAAAATTTTGATCATATCAGTAATCCAAAAGAAGACGACCTGTTTATTTTACTAACTGCACGTAAGCAAACTGTGAGTTATGATTTTCATGTAGATGAAATGTCGAAAAAGCTAAATAAGAATCACGAATTTACCAGTTTTGCCGTGTTCTATCCTGAGATCTCAAAAGCCTTGCAGGATGGGCGAATAAGCGATATTACAAGCTCATCATTAGAACATAATATTGGAAAAGTAAAACAATTTACTGAAAAACTTACGGGCATCTTTAAAAAAGATGATGACATCGAAACATAATCGGATTTTTGATGTTTAATTATTAAATTTGCAGCCGATTGAACTTTGATTACACATATATTACGTTATTCGGTTACATTATTTTTGAACCAATGACGATCGTTACAAATTTACTGATCTTTATTTTTAGTATTTTTTGTTTCATAAAGCTTTCCAAATACAAACATTCATATCCAAGATCATGGGGCTGGTTTGTTTTATTGGTGGGCATTAGCAGTTGTTTTGGTTCTACCGCCCACGCGGTGCATTACCAGGCAGGAGAATTGTTTTTTGATGTGGTGTTTTATATTATGAATGCTTTTAGCCTCATCTCTATTTATTTTTGTTTTAAATCACCTTACCTTTATTATACGCAGTTTAAAAAAGAGCCACATAAAAAGATCATTTATTTTGTTATAGCCTGGATAGGCTGTTTGCTCATTTACACTTTATTTAAAAATAACTTTTTGATTGTAAAGGTTCATGCAGGCATTGTGCTTTTGTATTCTTTTGGTGTTCACATTGTTGTTTACAACCGAACTAAAGAAAAAGGAAGCGGGTTGGTAATTATTGGTATTGGCGTGTCTTTTCTTTCAATTGTTGTTCACTCACTTAAATTTTCAATTGATGAGTGGTTTAATTATAAAGATCTTGCGCACGTGATCATTCTTATTTCGTTGATCATTATTTACAGTGGCGTAACCGTAAATGCTAAAAAACAGCAATTAACTAAACAAATGGCTTAGTTTGCAACAGCTGTTTCTTTTTCTTTATCCTCTTTCGCTTTTTCTTTCTTTTTTATTTTTTCGAGATACTTTTTAAACAGCTGCTCAAAGGTTTCAAACTCTTCCCTGTAAAAAAGGCCAACACCCTGTGTATATTGCCCGCCGTTGGTTGCAATTTGAGTGTTATCGTTACTTCGGTTAAAGCCTTTTACACGGTATCTTCCATCATCCGAAAGCTTATATTCTATATTCACATCACCAATTAAACCATTGTTTTTTGCCTGACTATTGTTATTACTATTCACGCCAAAATTCCCATCTACAGTAACTTTATTGTTTAAGAATTGTTTGCTCAACGCCAGATCAACTTCCTGATTGTTTTGATTTCCCGCGCGGTAATTTACGCCAACCTGCAGATCTTTTATCCCCGTTAAATTACCAAAATAAGTATTTAAGAATTCACTCATGCGGTTACTTAATAATTCACTACCTGTAGATGCGGCAGCTCCACCAGCAGTTACACCGCCGCCACCACTATTATAAATTTGAGGAGTAACAAAGCTTCTGAATAATAAAAATGAAAATACCTGCCGGTTCAATTCAGCTTCGTCACTTAAAATATTGGCGATTCTCGATTTTGCAGTTGCATCCAAACTCGGAAAGTCTACCGCAAAATTAATGTTAGGTGAAAATAGTTTATTTGTAATTAATAATTTGCAATCAACAGGGAAACGCCCTTTATATCTGTCCGTAGTATCATTCAACAAAGGTGCAACAGAGGCACGTTGTTTGTAGCTCGTAGCAATATCAATTTCAGCATTTGTAGGGTTGCCACTCCACGAAATGGTGCTTCCGGCATCGATTTCAAATTTTTTGTTGATCACATTTTCAAGTGTAAATAAATAATCACCATTAGTGATCATATAATCACCAAACATTTCAAATTTTCCGAGTGTGCTGATCTTTAAATTCAGATCGCCATCGCCCTGCACATTTAAAGCATCGCCGTTAGCATTATCTAAAATAATATTTACAGTAAGCTCAGGTGTTGCTTTAATATTCATATCAAGACTAAGACCTGATAAAGAATTCTCAACCTTTTTACTAGTAGTATCTTTTTTTACAAAATGTATAAAATCCGATTCGGCTACATCGGCAGGGCCATCTAAAGGAAGAATGAATTTAGAGTTTTTATTTGTTGCGGCATTCACTTCCATATGTAGGTTATTTAAAAAACCATATATGCCCATATTACCCGTTGAATACACTTTTCCATAAAAAGTACTGTTTTGATTTAAGGTTGTATTTAAAACAAGCATGTTTTTAAAAGTTAC
Source organism: Chitinophaga pinensis (assembly GCA_943369995.1). GTDB lineage: Bacteria > Bacteroidota > Bacteroidia > B-17B0 > Aurantibacillaceae > Aurantibacillus. The sequence continues at coordinate 33,799 of CALRPF020000005.1, read as the reverse complement.
GTCATAATCCAATTGTATTTTTGTAAAGTTGGAGTGAAAGACGTTTCCATTTATTGTTCCTTGAGGCACCGATTTTATTTTTTTATCTTTCTTTGAAAGATCATTCAATGTTTTTTCGCGCATTACTAATTCGCTAAAACGTATCTGGTCTGGCATGATCTCAATAGTGCCATCCATATAATAAGTTACGTTTGTGTAATCTACTTTTATTTCGCTGTTAAATAATTTAAAAGTGCCATCAATTTTTAGCTCATCGGGTGTACCATGAATTTTACCTTCACCACTTATTGGTCCGTTATTAATGGTTAAAATCCCTTCCAGTAAAGGATTTAATAGTTTTAAATTTGCAGGCGATGCTTTAATATCCAGATCAATACTTTCTTCTTTTTTGTCTAAATAATAATACCCCTTAAAGGCAATATTCTTCATTTTTCCACTTCCATCAAATGCCGGAAGACCTAAAGAAGTATAGCCATCTGTGAAAATAGTTTTTGCTTTTGCATCAAAATCTGTTTTTACAACCATTTCACCCAAAGTATTACCATTTATTTTAAGAGCGTTAAAACTTAAGTCGCTGCTAAATGCAAAATTTTTAGGATCATGCACTGTAACTCTTCCGTTTAATTGACCCTCAAGATTTATTTTAATGCTGCGCAAAAGCGGATTAAATTGCTGCAATACAACACTGGCAGTATTAATTACCAGGCTATCACCAGGCTTATTGCTTAAAGCACCAGCAATGCCGATACTTTGCTCTTTATTGCTAAATAATAAAGGATTAATTAAAACATTTCCGCCGGTATCTATTACCGTTGGATTTGAGCTAACCAAGTTCCACGTGCTGCTATCGGCTGGTGTTATAAAAAATTTATCAAAGGTGAGTGTAGCAAGGTTATTACTAAAGTTAACTTTTCCTGCTAATTTTCCTGCGTTTTTTGGTGATGATTTATTATCCCACTCTAAATTGTATTTGGTATCAAGATCTTTTGAAACCAGATACATGAAATAGTTTTTTAAAACAAGGCTATCCGTTAAACGTATTTCGCTCGCCTTTAATACAAGATTTACTTTGTTGTTTTTAGAATAAGATTCTATTACATTGTTGTTAGATTTAATTTTACCGTAACTGATAGAATCTGACTTTAAATTTACATTTAGAATATTTTTCGAAGCGTCAAAATCGCCATAAAGTATACTGCCCGGACTTACAGCCAGATCGGTAAGAAATAGTTCTCTCACAATACTGAATTTTTTTACGGTAAGCTGAAATTTAAACGCATCTGTATAAATAGTTTTTGTTTTTAATTTTGGAACAAAAGTTGGATAGTAAGAATTAAGCACCTGGTTAAAAGCCAAGCCTAGATTATTTGCATCAAATTTGCCATCTACGGTAAGATTAAAATAATTCGAATTAATAACTAAATGTTTGTCTGCCGTTTGCTGATCGAGTTTTAGATCGAATGTACTGATGTTAAAAGTTTTCTTTTCGGTTTTGTATTTGGTATCATCAAAATTAATAGTGCCGGTTAAATTATTAAGGTTATCTCCTTTTAAATTTATTAAGATTTGAGTTGAGATCTGCGCATCCTGTTTTGTGAAATTTAATTTTTTAAGATCAAGATTATTTACGGTAGAGATAAAATCCATTTCAGGTACTTTTTCTTTAAAATTGATATTGCCGTTAAAATCAAAATCGGCATTTGGGTCTTTACTGGTTAATAAGCCATTAAATACTTTTTCTTTAATGTTTCCGTTTAGCTTAATGTTTTTATAAGAGTAGTTATTGTAATTAATATTCAATACCTGTCCTTCAACATCCGTATCCAAAGATTTTAATGAAACACCTTTACCTTTAACTTCGGCGTTAAGCGATAAGGAATTAAGATTTGCGATGCCAAATAAGGTGCCAATATTAAAACCTGAAGTTTGCACTTTACCATGATAAGCAACATCATCTGCCTTTTTACCGATCTTAACACTTAATTGTGTGGATAAACTTCCAAGACCTGTTTTAAATTTTCCATAAGTTGTAAAATCAGTAACAAAGCCGTCAAATTTTCCTTTATACGAAATAGTGCCCAAACGTTTTAATTCTATGGGTAGCTGTAGTTTTTTATTTTCGGAGAAAGGATAGTTTGGAATTTTTATGAGGTCGGTATAATTGGTTGCCAGCTGTTCCACATCAAAATGTAAAAAGCTGGAATTAAAATCAGGCAAACCAGTGATTGTAAGGTTACCATCAAAACGCGTGTGCTTGCCGTATTTAAGTTTAAACTCTTTTAAATTAAGATCGTTTATATAACCTCTTACTTTTCCCGAAAAATAAACGATCTCTTTAAGCCCGTTTAATTCGCTTGTAAAACATGCAATGTCTACAGATGCCAATTGAGTGCCTTGAAGCAGATCGGCTTTTATTTTTACTTTATTCAGAAAATCATAATAATCATCCCACGATTGAGTGTAAAAATTTATATTTCCTTTTATATAAGTATCGGGTGTTTTGATGATCAGCTTTTTTAATAATAATTCACGGCTGCTGATCTTTGCATCGGTAGTTAAATTTTTTAATATAAAACCGCATTGCTCAATTGTTCTTATATCGTTTAATTTTACAAAGATCGTATCTTTTTCAAATTTAATATTTGAGAACTTGCCACTGGTTTTTGCGAAATGTAAATTATTAAAATTCATATTCTGCGAAACAGCAATATTTTTTCTTTCATCGCGATAATCAATATTTACACTATCAAGATAAATATCACCCAGTTTCACTTCCCATCCTTTTTTTTGCGTTGTATCTGCAACACCCGAATCAAAATAATCTATCAAAAACTGAAAGTTCATTGCAGTATCGCCTTTGTAAGTAATTATTTTGGCCGTAGAATTTCTTAATGTTATTTTTTTAAATTCTAGTTTTTGATTTTTTAGATCCAGTTTTTTAATATCTACTAAAAGGTCACCCGAAAAAAGTGTGTCGTTTTTTTTATCGCTTATAAATACACCTTCCAAATTTGCTTTGGTAAAAAACTTAAGGTTTACAGCTTTTACACTTACAGTATTATTTAACTCTTTGCTTAAATAATTACTGGCTTTTTTTCCAAGCCACGTTTGAAAGGAAGGGGATTGTATGGCAAAAAAGATACTAACCCCTAATAAAATTATAATTAGGGCCAACACACCAAGTGTTTTAAAAAATATTCTTATAACTTTGCGCAAGCTATGGCTTTGCTATAAAGATAAGCCAAAATTTGTTTTTACATATCCAAAAAAATGCAAAATTTAAACACTTACATATTAGCAATAGAGAGCAGTTGCGACGATACTTCCTGCGCTGTTTTGCATAATAATGTTGTGTTGGCAAATGTAACCGCAAATCAAAAAATTCATGAGCAGTATGGCGGTGTAGTGCCTGAATTAGCCAGTCGCGACCATCAAAAGAACATTGTGCCGGTTGTAAACGCGGCTTTAAAAACGGCAAATATTAAACCCCATCAATTAAGTGCAATTGCTGTAACCATTGGCCCGGGTTTAATGGGAAGCCTTTTGGTTGGCCTTTCCTTTGCCAAATCAATGGCCATGGCTTTAAATCTCCCCTTAATAGAGATTAATCACATGCAGGGCCATATTTTAGCACATTTTATAAAAGAAGATGGTTCTGAATTTCCTCAATTTCCTTTTTTATGCCTAACGGTTAGCGGCGGACACACACAATTGGTAAAAGCAACCGATCATTTAAGCTTTGAGATCTTAGGGTCAACCATTGATGATGCTGTTGGTGAGGCGTTTGATAAAGCTGCTAAAGTAATGGGTTTGCCATATCCGGGTGGACCTTTAATTGATAAATATGCAAAGGAAGGCGATCCTGCGAAATTTAAATTTTCCACCTCTAATGTTCCGGGGTTTGATTATAGTTTTAGCGGAATAAAAACATCTTTCCTGTATTTTATTCAAAATAATTTACAAAAGGATGCGGATTTCGTAACAAAGAATTTAAATGATATTTGCGCTTCGTATCAACATCATCTAATAACAGTGCTTTTAAAAAACGCAAAATTGGTGTTAAAAGAAACTGGAATTAAACATCTTGCAATAGCCGGTGGTGTTTCTGCTAACAGCGAGCTACGCAAACAAATAAAAAATTTAGAAAGCGAATTAAATATAAAAACCTTTATTCCGAAATTTGAATATTGCACAGATAATGCTGCTATGATAGGTATTGCAGCTTATTACAAATTCTTAAAAAAAGAATTCAGTCAACTCAGTTCTGTTCCACAAGCGCGTATGAGTTTGTAATATCTAAAGCTGATAAATCAACAGTAAAGTTATTCCTGTAAATAAAAAGATAAAAGGGCTATCCCATGTGTGCGGTGATTTTGCTTCTGCCAGCGTGGCAACTGCTGGTACAGCAATAAATGCAACTATTAATTCTGTTGGCGTAAAATGAGTGTAATAGCATGCAACTGCCAATACCGAAACAACAAACACGCAGGCGCTGCCTTCTAAACTTCTTGTGTAAGTTGTTTTGGTGAATAGTGCTTTTACTTTGTATTTATGTCTGCCCCATGTAATACCCACAGGCTCTGCAAGGCCATCGCCAATAGCATTAATCAAAATAATAATAGGAATGGCTTCTGTATGTCCAAGCCTATCAAACAATAGCCATAAAGGAACTGCTACCACATAGGTTACAAGATATTGTGTAAAAAGCCACTTTAAAGTATAAGGTCTGTCTTCCGGTCTATCAAAAGCAGCAAACATAATAGCAACAATCTTTATGTTTTCGCGTACAGGTTTTAAGTAAATAAATAAAGTTGATAAACCAACCACAGCAAGTATTATTTGTGTAAAAAGGCTCTCTTTGAAAGGAAAAATAGCTTTTAAAAGATAAGGCGAAAAGAGAACGAAAAAGTGACTGATCTTTCTTGTATAATTTACTTTCCAGTTAAATTTTAATACTAATAATCCTTCCATAAAAACAATTACATGTATTAGAATAAATTCTGAGAATTGATTAATGAATAGATTGCTCATGGTTGGTTTATCTTTGTTTAGTTAAATTGTATTCTTTGCATTAAAGCCAAACGAAACTCCAAAACGGGTGCCATGTTTACTTGGAATAACAAACGCATTTACAGGAATATTTAATTTACCGGATCTGAATGTTCTTCCTACAGCAAATACAAAACCTGTGTGCACAACATAGTCACCACGGCTATCCATTCGCTCTCTTATTTCAAATGGGTTTGGCACATTTGCATTAACGGGATCTTTTTTCCATGTACTTTCCAATTGCCATTTTTGATCCTGATCATAATAACCTTTTGAAGAGGTAACTAAATTTAATGTTGGCCCAAGTGCAAATTCCCAACCGTTTACATTACTTCTTAAGCCATGTAACACCGTTAAGCTTGGAATAAAATATCCCTGATCAACACCTGTTATCATTGGTATAAATTCAAATAAAGCCTGTAATTTACCTTCATTTAAATATTGTTTTTCAAACTGGTAACCAAACTGAAACATTACCGGTACTGCATCAAAACCACCGCTCGTTTTACTTTCCATTAAACGATTTTGCGTTTCACCGGTATACATAACACAACCTAAGCGCGGCCCATCCAGCCTTAAGCGTTCTTTATTAGGGTTGTTGATCGAATTATCAAATTCAAAGCGCTCGGTTAATTTAGAAACAAGATTTTTATCATTTGATTGTCCAAACATTTCCCTAACAGCAATATGAATAATGCCCTGCATTTCCTCCGGAAGGTTTAAGAATTCTTTTACATAGGTTTTTTCAATGCTTTTAGTTTTTACATCAATTAGTCGTAAGGTAACTACGATGGTTTTTCCAAAGCGCTCAACACTACCACTTAACATTTTATCTGATTGAATAGCCGCTCCGATCTCTACCAAACATAATTTACCAAAACAATTATTTACAAACTGTTTGTTTCGCTCGGCTACAAAAGCGCCATTATATTTATCCATTAATTCAATGGTGTCTTTTTTATCGAACAAAGCATTTTGATTGCCGCTTATTCGAATTATTTTGTAACGGTTCTTAATTTTGCTGGTATCTTCATAAGCAACGGATGAAAAACGGTTCTTTTCGAGAATATAATTGATGTCGTATTTATCAGTTACCGAAAAACTGTCGAGTTTTTCAACTTCTGTTCTTACTAGACTACCCATTACGGAAGAGTAATAATTGAGACCTTGCACATCAATATTTAATATGGTAAGGCTTTGCTTTTTGCGCGCTGTTTGCGAAAAACAGCTTAAGCTTGCTGTTATCAAACAAGTTATGGCAATCTTTTTAATTAGTGTTTTCATAGTATTTAGTTTTAATTACTGAAGCAAAATTATTTCAAACGCCGCGGTAATAATAATTGATAAATGCCGCAAGGCCTGTTAGTATTGCATTTTATGATAATTGAGAAATGTACACGTGCTTAGGTTTAAAGAATAATTACTTTTTAATAGATATTGTCTTCTCTTTTGCGGTTTTTACTAATTTTAGTAGCTTTAAAGATTGAATTTTAACAAGTTTTTAGAATCTTATTATGGAACAATTAATTGAATGTGTACCCAATTTTAGTGAAGGTGTTGATATGAACATCATCAAACAAATTACAAATGTGATTGAAAGTGTTGATGGCGTAAAATTATTGAATGTAGATCCGGGTAAAGCTACTAACAGAACAGTGGTAACTTTTGTTGGCAATCCCAAAAACGTTATAGAAGCAGCTTTTCTTGCTATTAAAAAAGCAGGTGAGTTAATTGACATGAGTAAACATAAAGGCGAGCACCCGCGTATGGGCGCTACAGATGTTTGTCCGCTAATACCTATAAGCAATATTAGCATGGAAGAAACTGCTAAGTATGCACAGCAATTAGCAAAAAGAGTAGGTGAGGAATTAAAGATCCCTGTTTATTTATATGAAGAAGCTCAAACCAATAAAAAGCGCAGTAACCTTTCTGTAATTAGAAACGGTGAGTACGAAGGCTTTTTCAAAAAAATAAAATTACCAGAGTGGAAACCGGATTTTGGCCCTGCGGAGTTTGACGCTTTGCGTGGCGCAACCGTTATTGGCGCACGTGATTTTTTAGTAGCGTATAATATCAATTTAAATACAACATCTACGCGTCGCGCTAACTCTATTGCATTTGATGTACGCGAAGCAGGTCGCGTTGTGCGCGAAGGAAATTCGTTAACAGGCAAAATTGTTTTGAATGCGGATGGAAGTCCGAAATCAGTTCCCGGAACTTTAAAATCGGTAAAGGCCATTGGCTGGTACATTGAAGAATATGGTGTTTGCCAGATCTCAATGAACTTAACCAATATTAATATCACACCTGTTCATATTGCTTTTGATGAAGTGTGCAAAAAAGCAACCGAGCGAGGAATTCGTGTTACCGGTTCTGAATTGGTTGGATTAATTCCCTTAAAATCATTATTGGATGCGGGTATTTATTTCCTAAAAAAACAACAACGCTCGGTTGGTGTAAGTGAAAGTGAATTAATTAAGATTGCCGTTAAATCCATGGGATTGGATGAACTGGCGCCTTTTAAGCCGGAAGAAAGAATCATTGAGTATTTATTAAAAGATAAAGCAGATTCAAAATTAATAAGTATGGATCTTGCTGCTTTTGCTGATGAAACAGCCAGTGAAAGTCCTGCGCCGGGTGGTGGTTCTATTTCAGCTTACGTTGGTAGTTTAGGAATTTCGTTAGCAACTATGGTTGCAAATTTAAGCTCGCATAAAAAGGGCTGGGATGATAAATGGGAAGAGTTTAGCGTTTGGGCTGAGAAAGGACAGAAAATTAAAAATGAATTATTGCGTCTGGTAGATGCAGATACAGCTGCCTTTAATAAAATAATGACAGCTTTTTCTTTACCAAAATCTACTGATGAAGAAAAGAAAATCAGAACCGATGAAATTCAAAATGCAACAAAATTCGCAATTGAAGTGCCGTTTAAAGTGATGCAATTATCTTATGAGAGTCTTGAAATTATAAAAGCTATGGCTGAAATTGGTAATCCGAATTCGGTAAGTGATGCCGGTGTTGGTGCTTTATGCGCGCGTACTGCAGTAATGGGGGCTTTTATGAATGTAAGAATAAACGCTGGTGGCTATAACGACAAAACGTTTGTAAACGATATTTTGGCAAAAGGAAAAGACATCGAACAAAAAACAATAGCAACCGAAGCTGCGATCCTAAAAATTGTGGATGAGAAGATCGGAGTTTAATTAATTAATGGAAGGGATAGTTGCACTAATAGTTGTTGGTTTAATAATTGGCTTCCCTGTTTATTTTTTATATATCGCTGGGCCTGCCAGGGTCACAAATAAATTACACAGTATAAAAAATAAAAAAATTGCTGACGTAAAAGAAGGTGAAATAACCAGTATAAAAGGCAGAGTAATTTATTTAGGTAAAACATTTGCGGCTCCTGCATCTGGCAGAAAGTGTGTTTATTGCCATATAATAGTAGAAAAGGAAGGACGAAATAGTAAAGGTGGTAGAAATTGGTATGAGATCATTGATGATGAAATGGCAGGTGATATTGTAATTTATGATGGGGAAGATTATGCCGTCATAAATACAAATTTAGTAGATAGCTACCTTGTTCAGGATAGGGAATATTTCTCGGGCTCAAAAAAAACTGCGCCAGGAAAAACAGAAGAGTTTCTTAAAAAGCACGGACATAAACTAACGGATCTTTTTGGTTTTGATAATGAATTCAGATATAAAGAAGGTGTTTTAGAACAAGGTGAAATAATTGCCGTGGTTGGTAAAGCAACATGGAAGCTGCAGAACGAATTTGATTTTAAAATTCCGGCAAAAAAAATTTTAGTTTTAACTGCAGAATCTGACCCGGTTTATTTAAGTGATGATCCTTTTGCTGTTAGTAGAAAGATCGAAAACTAAAGCACATTATTCGCCTGTTCTTTAATTTTTTCTAATTCATCTTTCATTAACACAACCAGTTTTTGCATTTGTGCATCGTTTGCTTTAGAACCAATGGTGTTTATTTCGCGGCCAATTTCCTGGCTAATAAAATTTAGTTTTCTTCCCGGAGCCGCTTCTTTACAGGTCTCGATAAAGTAATCCAAATGTGTTTTTAAACGTACTTTTTCTTCGTTAATATCTAATTTTTCAACATAATAAATTAATTCCTGCTCAAAACGGTTCTCGTCAATTTTTCCTTTTCCTAAAACGTCTTCAATGTTATTTCTTATTCTATCCTTAATAGAATTTATACGGATAAGATCCAATGTTTTTATTTCTTCAAGGCAATTACCAATTTTATTTAAACGCTCTTCAAAATCCTTTTGTAGCGAAAGACCTTCCATATCCCTGAATTTATTTAATTGAACAATGGCTTCGTTCACACATTGTTTAATTTGTTTCCATTCATTTTCATCTGTTTCTTTACGTTCGCTTTTTAAAACATCCGGAAATTTTAATACCTGACTTAAAGCTTCGCCAATTGGTTCATTCAACTCTTTAGCCAATTTTTTTAATTGCTCATGATAGGCTTTTGCAAGATCGATATTTATTTCAACAGGCGTTTCGGCTTTTTTAGATTCAATGTAAATACTTAAATCAATTTTGCCGCGCTCTAATTGTTTCGAAATTTCGTTACGTAATTCTAATTCGTAATTTCTTAAGCCCGAAGATAAACGCAAGCTGATATCAGCACCTTTGCTGTTTAAAGATCGGATCTCTACATTAATGGTTTTGTCTTCTATTTCTAAAGTGGCTTTTCCAAAGCCTGTCATTGATCTAATCATGTTGTAGTTTTTTACTTTTTTTGTTTACCAGGTACAGACCGCAAATTATTAAAATTCCTGAGAATATTTTAATAGGAGTTAATTTATCTTCTCCCATAATAATAGCAAAAATAGTAGCTAAAAATGGTTGTAAATAAATATACATACTAACAGTATTTGCACTTAAAGCTTGTAATCCATAAATATTTAGAAGATAGGCAAAAAAAGTAGTAGCTATAACCACAAAGCAGGTTGCAAAAACAGCATGACCTGTAAATGCTGTCCAGTTAGTTTCCATGGTTTGATTAAGCCCGATAGGAATAATGTAAATGCTTCCAAATAAGAACATCCAACGCATAACCGTTACCGTATTATATTTTTGCATTAGGGGTTTTACCATCACCACAAAAATTGCCCAGGATGTGGAGTTGATTAGTGTCATTAGATCACCGGTTTTTGTTTCGCTGCCAAAACTAAAATTGCCTTTAAATAATAAAAGTATCATAGCACCAATAATGGCTAGTGTTAAGCCGCTTATTTTTAAAAAAGTAATACGTTCCTTTAAAATTATTAAAGTAAAAATAAAAACGATGATAGGGTTAGAGACCATGATGATGGCAGAGTTAATAGGATGTGTTAAGCTTAAGCCCCAGATAAAAAACACCTGGTTAATTACCACACCAAATAAACTCAGCCATAACATTTTTATCATGTCGGCTTTTTCTACTTTTTGTGTTTTTACAAATAAAGAAAGTAACCAAAAAAGTAAAGCCGCACCAATAATTCGTAAAAAGACCAGGGCAAGTGGACCAATATAAGCAGGCATTAAACCTTTGGCAATAGAATAATTAAGGGCATACACAACTTGTGCAGCAAATAAGGCAATATGTCCTTTAAGGGCGTTTGTCAAAGTTGTGCAAATATACCAAAGGTTACGCTATAAATAACATGTTGGTTTTTTGGACGAAATTTAAATTTTGGCGGAAGAACTTTAAAATTTATAAACTTTAAACTAAATATAAAACTTATTTTTGCTATTATGTTTGAGTACACCGATCAAATAGGAAATAAAGTTAAATTGAAGCAGAGGCCTAAACGCATTATTTCGCTTGTGCCATCGCAGTCAGAATTTTTGTGGGATCTTGGCTTGCACAGCGAATTGGTGGGAATAACTAAATTTTGTATTCACCCAAAAGAGATGTTTAAAAGTATTGAGAGAGTGGGGGGCACAAAGAAAGTAAACATAAATAAGATCCGCGCTTTAAAACCTGATCTTATCATTGGTAACAAAGAAGAGAATGAAAGATCAGACATTGAATTATTGCAAAAGGAATTTAATGTTTGGATGAGCGACATTTATAATTTTGATGATGCTTTTAAAATGATGTTGGATATTGGAAAAATTGTTGGCAAAGAAAAAGAATCGAAAAAAATTGTAGAAAAGATCACGGCATCATTGCCAAAGGTAAAAAATATTTTTGCAGGGCAAAGCACCGCCTATTTTATCTGGTACAAGCCTTACATGGTAATAGCAAAAAACACCTTTATTGATCATACGTTAAATTACATTGGCTTAAAAAACACTTTTATGAATGAGGAACGCTACCCCGAAATGAGCGATGAACAGATCATTAAAGCCGACCCTGAATTTTGTTTTTTGTCAAGTGAACCTTTTCCTTTTAACGAAAAACATTTGAAAGAATTACGTGATAAATTACCCAATTCAAAAATCGTTATTGTAGATGGCGAGATCTTTAGCTGGTACGGTTCGCGTTTGTTACATTTTGCTAATTATGTTGAGCAATTAAAAACGATTCTGTAATTTAAAAAATTGTTAAGCTGCTGATGGAAGCATCTGTGTAGTGAGATTCCTTCCGTCGTTGGAATGACAGATCAAATTTTATTTACGTTCGGGTCATAACTCACAAATAGATTGATCCATATTGCTCTTGCTATTCTGAAATTTATGGGGAATAAGCCAATGATAATGCTGATCAGAAAAATTAAGTGAGGTGCAATTTCCCAACCCCAAAAATGAAATACCGTAAAATGTACAATAACGGCAATGATGGTGGTTAAGGCATGACTGATCATCATGGCGCCATAATAAAAGCCTGTTTCACGAACGAAATCCAGATCGCAAACCAGACAGCGCTTGGGCATCACATCTAATGTTTTTAATTTGTAGGGATTTTTAACGGAGAACAAATTACCTTCATGACATCTCGGACACTTACAAAGCAGGATACTATATATTTTTTTGCCTTTTAAAAAAGAGTTCATTGATCTTAAGGGAATTTCCCTTAAAGATATTGATTTATTAGTTGTATTAATTCATTTGCCTGCACAACACCAGATTGTTTCCAGAGTATTTGCCCCTTTTTAAAAATAATTAAGGTTGGTACACTCTGCACTTTATAAGTCTGGGCGGCTTCAGGGTTTTTATCCACGTCAATTTTAATAATAGTTGCTTTATCACCAACATTACTTTTTACTGCACTTAGTATAGAAGGCATCATTTTACATGGGCCACACCATTCGGCAAAAAAATCTACCAAAACGGGCTTTTCTGAGTTTATTATTTCTGAAAATTTTGTCATTTTAATCTAGCATAAAGTTACAACAGCACTGGTTCATTTATTTCGTATCAATGTTATATCATGTTAAAGAGAGCTGCAAATTGTATACCAATAAAAAAGCCTTCCGGTTTGGGAAGGCTTTTAAAATTAATTTGCAAGTTTATTTCATACTTCCAACCATATCTTCAGGTTTTACCCATTGGTCAAATTGCTCGTTGGTTACATAACCTAATTCAATTGCAGCTTCGCGTAAGGTCTTATTTCCTTTGTGCGCCGTTTTAGCAATTTTAGCCGCTTTTTCGTAGCCAATATGCGTATTTAATGCCGTTACCAACATTAACGAATTTTCTAAATGTTGTTTAATAACCGGTAAATTTGGCTCAATACCAATTGCACATTTATCATTAAAGCTTACACAGGCATCACCAATTAATCTGGCACTCTGTAAAACGTTAGCAGCAATTAATGGCTTAAATACATTTAATTCAAAATGACCATTCATGCCACCTATCGAAACTGCAACATCGTTACCAATTACCTGAGCGCAAACCATGGTCATGGCTTCCGGCTGCGTTGGATTAACTTTACCGGGCATAATAGAGCTTCCCGGCTCGTTATCAGGAATAATTAATTCACCAATACCACAACGCGGACCAGATGATAACATCCTTACATCGTTAGCAATTTTCATTAGCGCAACAGCAGTACGTTTTAAAGCGCCGCTTAGTTCTACCATTGCATCGTGCGCAGCAAGCGCTTCAAATTTATTTGGAGCAGTAACAAAGGGTAGTTTTGTTAGTTCTGCAATTTTTTTAGCAACTAATACATCATACCCTTTTGGTGTATTTAATCCCGTACCAACGGCAGTGCCACCCAAGGCCAATTCTTTAACAGCTTCTAGTGCGTTTTTTAAAGCACGAATGCTCATGTTGATCTGTTGCACATAACCGCTAAACTCTTGCCCTAAAGTTAAAGGCGTTGCATCCATAAAATGGGTACGACCAGTTTTTGTAATAGAAGAAAAGTCTTTTGATTTTTTTTCTAAAGTTGCTTTTAATTTTTCTAAACCAGGAATTGTAATTTCTACTACTTGCTTGTAAGCAGCAATGTGCATTGCCGTTGGGTAGGTGTCATTACTTGATTGCGATTTATTTACATCATCATTTGGGTGTAATATCTTTGGCTCGTCTTCTAATTTCCCGCCATTCATAACATGCGCACGGTAAGCAATCACTTCATTAGCATTCATATTACTTTGTGTACCCGATCCTGTTTGCCATATAACCAGCGGAAACTGATCATCCAGTTTTCCGGCAATAATTTCATCGCAGGCTTTTGCAATAAGATCACATTTTTCTTTACTTAAAACTCCTAATTCATTATTGGCCATTGCTGCAGCCTTTTTTAAATACCCAAAAGCATAAATAACTTCCTTTGGCATACTGGCCTCCGGACCAATTTTAAAATTGTTACGGCTGCGTTCTGTTTGTGCGCCCCAATATACATGTGCAGGTACTTTAACCTCGCCCATTGTGTCTTTTTCTATCCTGTAATCCATAGTTGGTGTTTTTGTAGATTCCGTTTATATAATTGTTTTAAGGCTATAAATGTAATATTTATAAGGGGTTTTGCAAATACCATTTTTAGGTTGATTTGTATATATTTGGTTGAAAAACTACTTTATGGATGGCATATTGCATATTGAAAATTTTATAGATGATCCCAATACATTATTTGATCTTTTAACAGTTACAGTTAAATGGGATGAACGAATGACAGCCAGGAAAACGGCCAGCTTTGGTAAAGCCTATAACTATTCGCAGATACAGTATCCTTACCAGGAATTTTTACCCGAAATAGAATTTATAAATAATAAATTAAAACCCGTTATTGGCTTTAAGCCAAACAATTGTTTGATAAATTATTATTTGGATGGGAAAGCAAAAATGGGCTATCATTCTGATCAGACCGATATTCTGGAAGTAGGAACCGGTATAGCTATTATTTCTTTAGGCGAGACAAGAACTTTAAAGTTCAGAAGTAAAAATAATCCGGGAGAGTTTTTTAGTTATTCTTTAACCAAAGGAAGTTTAATATATATGACGCAAGCTATTCAGGATAATTGGCAGCACTCAATTCCAAATTCTAACACAGAGAACGGTAGAATAAGTTTAACCTTCAGGCAAATGAAATAAGGTTAATCTTAGTTTTACTTCTCTACAAAAAGATCTACTTCTTTTTTCGGATTTTCGATGATCATCTCAAGACTTTGAATTAATACATCTTTTGGATCTAACCACAACAAATCGTTTTGGCTAAAATCTTTCGCAGTAAAACCTGTTGTTTTTAATTTGCTTTCAATTATTTCGCGTGCGCATAATTGTCCGTTGTTTTTTACAGATTCTAGTTTTTTAACTTCAGGCTCTTCAATGATCATATCCAAACTTTGAATTAAAAAATCACGCTCATCATTCCATAAAATGTCATTCTCACAAAGCTCTGCGGCGGAAGTAATACCTGTATTTAATTTACTTTTAACGATTTCGTGATTTTCAGAAGAGGATACAAAAAGCTCGCCCTGCAGGGTTTCGGCGCAATCGTATTGATATAGTTGATATTCTTCAATGATCTTTATTAATACTTCAGGATAATAGGCGTAGGTGGCGTAACCCGATGTTTTTAAACCATAGCACCAACCTTTATAATCTGTAACTTTTAATTTAAACAAGAAATTATACCTGTCTCGCGAAGTTAAAAAATGGCTATGGTCGGCATATGAATCTATAACAGAATTATATTTTCTAAAACACTCGTCGTAATCATCATCTGTTTTGCGAATTGTATCTCCCCCCCATTGTGTGTGGCATTTTATCCCAAAATGATTGTTAGATCTTTTTGCCAACAAACTATTGCCGCAACTACTTTCAAAAATGGCCTGGGCCAGGGTAACACTGGCGGGTATTTTGTGTTCAAGCATTTGGTTTACGGCTTCGTTGGCAAAAGTGTTAATGTATGAGTAAGCCAGTGCCTGCGGGGGTTGTGCGCCTGTTTGAAAGGCTAAAAACAGTAAAAAAAAGCCAATATTTGCCACAAAACATTTAATTGTAACAGCTATTGAAAAATTGCCTTTTATCATCTATATTTACAAATATAGAGTGGCACTTAGCGCCTTTTTTGTGGGATTTTTTTTAATATTAACAAAGCACTTTTAACAATGTACAGATCTATCGTTATAGCGTCTTTTTTGGGATCGCTAGTTATGTCTTCAAACGCCCAAAATAAATATAGTTACCCGGTAACAGAGAAAGTTGCTCAGTTTGATGATTATTTTGGAACAAAGGTTCCTGACCCTTTTCGTTGGTTGGAAGATGACAAATCTCCAAAAACCGAACAATGGGTAAAGGAAGAAAATGCTGTAACGGAAGAGTATTTAAAAAAGATCTATTTCAGAGAAAAAATAAAGAACCGATTGACCAATCTTTGGAATTTTAATAAACAAAGCGCTCCATTTAAAAAAGGTAAATCATTTTTTTGTTATAAAAATAACGGGCTTCAAAATCAAGCCGTTCTTTACATTCAAAAATCGCTTGAAGATAAAGGTGAGATATTATTGGATCCAAATACTTTGTCAACCGATGGTACCGTTTCTTTAAGCGGTATTGCTATTTCTAAAAATGGAAAAACACTGGCTTATGGTATCTCAAAAGCTGGAAGTGATTGGGTGGAAATTCATTTTAAAGATATAACAACAAAAAAAGATCTGCCCGATGTTATTAAATGGGTAAAGTTTAGCCGTATGAGCTGGAAAGGCAATGGTCTTTATTACAGCCGTTATGATGAGCCAACGGGAAGTGCCCTGTCTCAAAAAAATCAATTCCATAAAGTATATCTTCATCAGTTAGGTACTAAGCAAAGTCAGGATATTTTAATTTTTGAAGATAAAGCAAAGCCCGATTATAATTTTACAGCTGAAGTTAGTGATGATGAGAACTATTTAAGCTTATCAATTAGCCAAAGTACCAGTGGCAACAAATTACTAATAAAAGATCTTGCGAATCCAAAGGCAAAATTTGTAACTGTTGTAGATAATTTTGATTCAGAAACAGATATTATTGATAATATAGGTAAGACCTTTTATGTGCGCACTAACGCAAGGGCGCCTAAATACAGAATAATTTCTTTTGATATAACTTCTCCGCTTCCCGAAAAATGGAAGACATTAGTTCCTGAATCTATTAATTTATTAGAGAGTGCTTATTTATGCAATAACAAAATTCTTACTGCGCATTTACAAAGTGCTTGTTCAAAACTAAGCAGCTATAGTTTAGCAGGAAATTTAGATAAAGAAATTGAGTTGCCGGGTATTTGTAAACTAAGCGCATTTAACAGCGATAAAACTTACAACTTTGCTACCTACAGTATTGCCCAGTTCACCGGCCCGGAGCAAAGTTATTATTTAGATGCCGAAACATGGCAAAGTAAATTGATCTTTAAACCTGAATGTAAATTTGAATCAGATAAGTATATTACTGAACAGGTTTTTTTTCCTGCTAAAGATGGTTCAAAGATCTCAATGTTTATTACACATAGACGAGATATCGATAAAAATGAAAAAACACCTTGCTTTGTTTACGGTTACGGCGGATTTAATATTTCGCTTTCGCCGGAGTTTAGAATAGACCGCGCTGTATTTTTAGAAGCCGGAGGAATTTATTGCGTGCCTAATTTACGTGGAGGCGGAGAGTATGGTGAAGATTGGCATAAGGCAGGAACCAAATGCAGAAAACAAAATGTATTTGATGATTTTATTGGTGCTTGTGATTTTTTAGTAAAGAATAAATATACATCCTACGATAAAATTGCCATTCACGGCAGAAGTAATGGTGGTTTATTAATTGGCGCAGTTATGACACAGCGCCCGGATATTTGCAAAGTTGCATTGCCAACTGTAGGAGTTTTGGATATGTTGCGTTTTCATTTATTTACAATTGGCCGCGCATGGACAGTTGATTACGGCTGCAGTGAGAATCAGGAAGAATTTAAATGTTTATATAAATACTCACCTTTACACAATGTAAAACCGGTTAGTTATCCTGCAACAATGGTTTTAACAGGAGATCATGACGATAGGGTTGTACCTGCACACTCATTTAAATTTGCAGCAACACTTCAAAAAAATAATACAGGCGATAATCCCATGTTAATTCGCATTGATGTTAACGCGGGCCATGGTGCCGGAAAGCCAACAGCAAAACAAATTGATGAATTTGGCGATATGTGGAGCTTTGTATTTTATAATTTGGATATGTATCATTAAACAGAATAAAAAAGTATGAAAAAAATTATTTTATCAGTGATCGTGTTTTTTAGCTTAACAGCTCTTAATGCACAAAATTTAAAATACCATAAAGTTTTAATGCAGGGCGATGAAGGTCTTGCGAAAACATTATTGCAGTTAGGTATTACTATTGATCATAGTGATGTTGAAGATGGAGGCATAACTGCCGAGATAAGCGATTATGAATTACAAACATTAAAAGCAAATGGTGTTAAACATAAGATCTTAATTTACGACATGGCAAAGTTTTATGAAGCTCGTAACAAAGCTGATATGCTGGCAAAATCATCAGCTATGCCGAGCGGAGTTTGTAACGCGCCAAATATTGCCAAGCCAACTTATTTTCACCTGGGAAGTATGGGGGGCTATTTTACATGGAATGAAATGAAACAGATACTGGATAGCATGGTTTTATTATATCCCAATTTAATTTCTATCAAACAACCATTAAGCCCTCAAAGTATTGAAGGACGTGATATTTACTGGGTGAAAATAAGTGACAATCCAAACGTGGATGAAGCAGAGCCGGAAGTGTTATATACAGCCCTGCACCATGCGCGCGAAGCCGCAAGCTTATCGCAATTGATCTTTTATATGTGGTATTTACTTGAGAATTATTCAACCAACGTAGATATTCAAGCAACCGTAGATAATGCCGAATTATTTTTTATTCCATGTGTTAACCCTGATGGCTATGTTTACAATCAAACTACTAACCCTAACGGCGGTGGTATGTGGCGTAAAAATCGCAGAAATAACGGTTCAACATTTGGCGTTGATCTAAATAGAAATTACGGAGATCACTGGGGTTTTGATAATGTTGGCTCTTCACCAACCAGCAGCAGCGATACTTACAGAGGCACAGCGGCCTTCAGTGAACCGGAGACACAAGCGGTAAGAGATTTTTGCAATACGCGCCAGTTTGCTTCAGCGCTAAATGCACACACCTACAGTAATTTATTAATTTATCCATGGGGATATTTACCAAGTATTTATACGCCAGACAGCGCCACCTTTGTTAATTGGAGTATTTTGTTGACAGAAGATAGTCGTTTTTTATATGGCACAGGCGATCAAACAGTGAATTACGTAACCAATGGAGCTAGCGATGATTGGATGTATGGAGAACAATCTACAAAACCAAAAATCTTAGCCATGACACCTGAAGCGGGCGCTGCCAATGACGGCTTTTGGCCACTATCATCACGCATTCTTGATATTTGCAAAACTACTTTTACTCAAAATTATAATCTTGCAAAATGTGTTGCCAAATTTGCGGTTGCGAAAGATACACGTGATAAATTTTTAAGCGGTAATGGTTATTTGAATTACAGTTTGCAACGTTTGGGTTTACAGGCCGGAACATTTACAGTTTCGATAGTTCCTGTAGGCGGCGATATTTCTTCCGTTGGTTCTCCAAAAATTTATTCAACCTTAACGCAAAATCAAACCATACAGGATTCAATTTCTTTTGTTTTAAATACGGGTTTAACTCCCGGGCAAACTGTAAAATATGCTATTGGCGTTAATAATGGTGCATTTACAAGATTAGATACTGTAACTAAAATTTACGGTACGCCAATAACTCTGGTTTACGATAATGGCAGTTCAACGGCAACAAATTATACAACATCAGGCACATGGGGCTTAAGCACAACCAAATTTGTATCGCCTCCAAGTAGTATTACCGAAAGTCCAGCAGGAAATTATACCGGCAACCAGGCAAAATCTATCACACTAAAAAACCCAATGAATTTATCAAATGCTTTGTATGCGCATTTACAGTATTACACGCGTTTTGAATTGGAAAAAGATGGTGATAAAACGCAGATCTTAATTACCACAAATAATGGTACAACATGGACGCCTTTGTGCGGTCGTTACGAAACATCACCTGCTTCTTTTGGAGGAACAGCGCCAATTTACGATGGTTTTCAGGACGCGTTCGTTAAAGAAGATATTGATCTGTCGTTATATCTTGGTCAAACAATTAAGTTAAGGTTTTTATTTAATTCAGATCCAAGCATCAATAAAGATGGATTTTATTTGGATGATCTTTGGATACGTGTTATTGCATCAGGTCCGGTTGGTGTGGTGAAAAATGTTTTAGTTGGTGATAATATTATATTAAGTCCGAATCCATCAAATGGTAATTTTAATTTAGCAAACCCTGATGGAATTGCGGTAGATGTAACTGTGTTTAATTCTCTGGGACAATTGGTTTACAAGCTTGAAAATAACAGCTCCTTAAGTTCGAATATTAATATCGATAACCAGGCCAGCGGAATTTATTTTGTAAAAATAAAAGCGGGTGGAGAAGAAGTGGTAAAGAAAATTATAGTTGAAAAATAATAAAAGTGAACAGTAAAAAGAAAATAGAATATTTTAAAAGATCCTTTGCGGGTCTTTTTCTACTACTTTTTACTGTTCTTGTTTTTAAATTTTTATTTTTCACTTCATTCATCAAGTCGCATAAAAAAGAATTCAGGAAACAATTAATTGAACAAAGCAGTGAGAGTGTTTTTGATCTGAAAATAGCTTTAAATGAAATTTTGTTTGATAAACCGGGCTTTGACTGGAAAGAAAAAGGCAAAGAGTTGGTTATAAATGGCGTGTATCATGAAGTTGTAAAAATTAAAAAATTTAAAGATCATGCAATAGTCTCACTCATTGAAGATTCCCGGGAAAATGAAATGTTCAATAAGTATTTTTGTTTGAATAAAAACATGCAGAATGAATATTCAGATCTGATGAAATTATTATTAGACTTTAATTGTATTGAACAGAAAATAACTTATAACATTCAAGCGTATTTCGTGGATAACGAGAATACAAGCCAAGATGTTATATTTAGTGAATCTGATTTCCTGAATAAAATTATTAAACCACCGCAGAAACTTGTGATATAATTCTAAAGTCGCAAGCTTAAGTAACTTACTTAAGTAATTAATCATTTTTCAAATAATTTAAGATGAAAAAAAAATTATGCCTGCTATTGGCGTGGCTATCTTTTAATGCCTTGGGTCAAAATATTACTATAAGAGATAACTCTACCAGAGAGCCTATTTATAATGTATCTATTAAAGATAAAAATAACAACATAGCAATTACCGATATAAAGGGAGTTGCAAATATTAGTGCACTTGATAAAACCGATTCTTTATGGTTATATAATACTGCCTATTCAATTAAAAAAATAATGTTTAGCGGTGAGAACATGAGTGTTGATCTTTCAGCAAAGTTATTTCAACTGGATGAGATAATTTTTTCGGCAAATAGAAAAGAAGAAAAAAAGATCGATGTTCCATATACAATAGAAGTGGTAAAGCAAAAGGATATTGAATTTGCTAATCAACCTACTACGGGCGAAGTAATGCAAAACACGGGTGCGGTTTTTGTTCAGAAAAGTCAGATGGGTGGAAGTAGCCCTGTTTTAAGAGGTTTTGAAGCGAGCCGTGTTTTAATGGTGGTTGATGGTGTGCGTATGAATAATGCTATATATCGCGCAGGGCATTTGCAGGATATAATTACTATTGATGCTAATATGCTTGAGCGGGCAGAGATCATCTTTGGCCCCTCATCAACCATTTATGGTAGCGATGCGCTCGGAGGTGTAATGCATTTTTATACAAAAAACGCACAGTTTAGTCAGGGCGATAACATGCTGGTAAAAGTTAACGGCATGGGGCGTTATGCCACAGTAAATAAAGAAACAACCGGGCATATTGATTTTAATCTAGGCTGGAAAAAATTCGCGTCGCTAACAAATATTACCTATACAAAATTTGATGATCTTATGAGTGGTTCAACAAAATTAAACGGGTATTATAAAGGCTGGGACAGGCAATATTATTCGCAACGTTTTGGTGATAGAGATAGTATGGTTGCTAATAGCAATGATAATTTACAGGTAGGCACGGGTTACGATCAATTGGATATTATGCAGCGTTTTAATATTAAAACAGGAGAGCATCTTACTCATAATGTAAACTTTCAAATGAGCCAATCAAGCGATGTGCCTAGGTACGACCGTTTAACAGAGATCGCTGCGGGCAAATTACGTTTTGCTGAATGGAAATACGGGCCACAAAAACGCATGCTTGCAGCTTACACCTTAAATTTTGATGGAAAGACAAAAGTATCTGACAATATAAAATTGATACTCGCTTATCAAAAAATTGAGCAGGATAGAATCACGCGTAGATTCCAAAATAATAACCGTATATCGCAAATGGAAGATGTTGCTGTGCTTTCTGCAAATATAGACATGTATAAAAACATTAAAGAAAAACATGAATTGCGATATGGAATTGAAGTTACAAGTAATGATGTGCAATCAACCGCAAACAGTTTAAATATTGTTACAAATTCAGTTAGTCCGGCTGCAGCACGTTATGCAGATGGCGGGAGTACAATGAGTACGGGAGCTATCTATCTTTCCCATGCATGGGAAGTGAGCGAGAAATTTGTTATCACAGACGGACTGCGTTTTACAGGTTCAAAACTAACATCCACTTTTAATGATACTACTTTTTATAAATTTCCTTTTAAAACAGTTGATCAGAAAAGTAAAGCTGTAACCGGTTCGGTAGGATTTACTTGGAAGGAAAACAGTAATTATAAAGTATCATTTTTAGTTAATACCGGTTTTAGAACGCCCAACGTAGATGATATGACTAAAGTATTTGGAAGCGCAGGCACAATACTAGTTGTTCCAAATCCTGAGATCAAACCAGAATATGCAACTAATTTTGAATTAGGTATTAGTAAGATCTTTGAAGAGAGATATAAGTTTGACGTGACAGGATTTTACACTGTTTTGGAAGATGCTTTAGTTCAACGCGATTTTAAATTAAATGGACAAGACAGCGCATTATTTAACGGAGTGAAATCAAAAGTGCAGGCTATGCAAAACGTTGACAGAGCTTATATTTACGGTTTTACAACTGGTTTACAATTTGATTTTAATGATAATATTTCTTTTAAGAGTATTATTAATTATACATACGGAAGATATGTGGACGCAAGAAAAGATACAGTTGTTCCGTTAGACCATATTCCACCGGTTTTTGGCCAAACAAGTATTATCTATAAAGCAAAAAACACAGATGTTGAATTTTTTGTAAGATATAATGGTAAAAAATCAAGCGCAGATTATAGCGCTAGTGGTGAAGATAACGCGATTTATTCAGCAGATCCGGTGAAGGGGTATATGCCGGCCTGGTTTACCTTAAATGTTAGAGCAGGTTATAATTTTACAAAAAATATTCGCTTAAATGTTGCCTGCGAAAATTTAACGGATAACCGCTACCGTGTTTTTGCAAGCGGTATTAATGCTCCGGGTAGAAATTTCATTATCAGTTTAAGATATAAAATCTAATCATTTAAATGTTCTTTTCATTAAAGGCGCTTGTATATTATGAGCGCCTTTTTTATTGATACAACAAAAAACATTTGTATTTTTACTATATGAGTGAATACATCATTATATGTTTAACTGCTTTTGTAGCTTCCGGTCTCACTTTTTTCTCAGGCTTTGGTTTGGGAACAATTCTCGTTCCTGTTTTTGCATTGTTTTTCCCGATTGAGCTTGCTATTGCATTAACAGGTATTGTTCATTTTTTTAATAGCATATTTAAATTGTTTTTGGTGGGACGTAATGCTGATAAAACCGTACTTGTTCGTTTTGGAATACCCGCTGTAATTGCAGCCTTTGCAGGAGCATGGGTTCTGGTTCATATACCAGATACCAAACCATTATTCAGTTATGAATTATCAGGAAAAGTTTTTGAAGTGTATCCGATCAAATTTATCATTTCTTTGCTGCTTATCTTTTTTGCAATTCTTGATATGGTTCCTTTTTTTAATAAGTTTGAATTCGGAAAAGAAAAATTACCATTGGGTGGAATACTAAGCGGTTTTTTTGGTGGCTTATCCGGCAACCAGGGCGCGTTGCGGAGCGCATTCTTAATAAAATCGGGCTTATCAAAAGAGGCTTTTATTGGCACTGCGGTTGTAATTTCCTGTTTTGTTGATCTTACCCGTATTTCTGTTTACGCTACTAAATTCGTTAAAGAAGATCTTAGTGATAATATTATTTTAATTATCATTGCCACTCTGTCTGCAATAACAGGCGCCATTATCGGCAATAAACTAATTAAAAAAGTAACACTTAAATTTATTCAAACATTAGTAGCAGTCATGTTATTGATCATCGCAATTGCTTTAGGCGCAGGATTTATATAGTTTTTATTGAACGATCACTTTTTTAGTAACTGTTTTCGCGTAACTTTCTACACTTACTAAGTATAAACCTTTTACAAAACTCCCCATATTAATTTCGAAATTGCTACCCAACAACGTTGCCTTATTTTCATAAACAACTCTTCCCAAATTATCTCTTATCACAATTGCTTTAATATTTTTTGGATCAGCGGTAAAAGTAATAGTGATCTTTTCGTTTGTTGGATTTGGGTAAACACTAAACAACGAATTATCAGTCAATACATCCGGAATTTTTGTTGTGATCACACTGGCTCCCAAATTAACGTTATCAATATAAATAACATTACCATAATTTCCGCGGTTTTGAAAAGTGATCATTACCTCCGGCTGGCCAATATAAGCGCTCATGTTAACACTATCTGTTCTCCATTGTGTAGCTGTGGGAATAAAAAAGCCGGTATTATCAGGCGCTGTTGCTAAAACAGTATTGCTTTTTACATAAACGATGTTATAGGATTGCCCGCAATTTGTAGAAACACCAACCGCAAGTGAATCAAAGTTCACATTGTCATAACGCGCATAAGCCACATCAAAATATAATTTTGGATTTAATACACCAACTAAATTATAATTCTGTGTTGTAAACGCATCACGTTTTCCTAACTCCGCGAAATTATAATTATCAAAGAAAGCGCTTTCGCTGCTGTTCCCGTATCCTCCTACAGTGTTACTTTTTTGCCAAACTACCTGGTTTTGTGTATCGTCAAATAAGGTCCAGTTGGTTGGTGGAAATGTTCCTGTAAAGGTTTCTGTAATGGGAAGTATTAAAGACCCTGTAACTGTAATATAACTTGTTTGTGTTAAAGAAGCGGTTCCATTTGCATTTGTTACTACAAGCGTAACAGGATAAAGTCCGGGTGCTGCATAAGTAACCGAGGGATTCATGGCATTTGATGATGATGGTGTACCTCCGGTAAATGTCCATTGCCATGCTATTGGATTGCCATAACTCATATCAGAAAAATTTACAGTTGTGTTTTGACAAATAACTTGTTTGTTAACTGTAAAATTTGGCGCAGGCACCATTGATGTGTTTAAAGGTAATTCAAAAACACCGCGGCCGTAATAACCAACGCGCAACGCAGACGCAGCGTTACCGGAATTGTAGATCATAAATTCCTGTATATCGGCAATGCTTGGTAAATTGTAAGTAATATTTTGCCATGAGGCCATAGATGAATTTCTATAATACACTTTTTTAGCTGTGCAGGCATATACACCTTCGTTGGTACTAAATTCATCATGATAAATGCCAATGATATTTAAACCACCTGTAATGCCTGTATTATAGTTTGTAAATGTTTGTCCTTTGTTTGTTGATCTGTAAATTGTATTTCCACACGAAACTATAACTACATTACTGTTTGTTGCAATGCTCGCTATCGAAGAAGCTACACCCGTGGGGCCGGGAGAAGGGAAATTTGAAAATGTTGGTGTGCCTGCAAAAACATTATCGCAGCGATACAACGTATTATTTGAAGTAAAGGCATAAATAACTGAAGAATCTGCCCACGACGAATGTAATGCAACAACTGTATTTGTTGTTGTTCCTATTTGTGTCCAGGCCGGAGTGGCAGTTGTTACAGCGTTGCTCAAATAAATATTCTGATGCGCGCAAAAGGCTTTATTCGGAATTTTTTTATTGAACTCTAAATTGATACTGTTGTTTGCTGCAAAAGGTAAATTATAACTTGTTTCAGAACCACTAACGGGTCTCCGGTTACCATTTTCATAATAGTAAACGGTGTTAGCACTATTATAAGAAAATAACATCTTGCTTCCCCAATCGCCGCCACGGTTGGTAAACCAGGTTGAATTATTTAAAAATAATTCACCATTATCCTGCGTTCCAATACTTACAATATTGCGCTGTAATTTACTTTGCGCAGCATGATATATTTCTGTGGCTTCAATACCATCTGAACGCTGCGACCAGTTCACACCTCCGTTACGGCTAATAAAAACACCTCCATCATTTATATTAAACAGCATGTTACTATATTGGGGATGTTGTTGTATACCATGCATATCTGTATGACATTTTTCGTACCAGTTGGTTAATTTTGTCCATGCCACACCGCCGTTCGTACTTTTCCAAACGCAATGTGCGGCAATGTACACTACGTTAGCATTATTCGGGTCGGCTGTCATGCCAAAATTATAGTCGCCCTGGCCAGGAGTAGTTGCATCGTAACCTACCAGGCTTTGCGCCGGATTATTATAAACTGTTGTAAAGCTCGTTCCAAAATTGCTTGATTTTAAAGTTAAACCTTCGTTAGCGATCATAGAAATATAAACAACATTCGGACTTGCTTTGCTCACTGCCAAACGCATTCCCTGGCCATTGCTGGATGGAACAAAAACACCATTTGTTATTTGTTGCCAGGTAGCACCAAAATCAACCGAACGCCAAAATTCAGACGAGGTAACAGCATAAACGGTATCGGCACTGTTTGGTTTTAAGATCATGGCTTTAAAATCACCACCGGTTTTTACAAGGCCCCAGTTAACACCGGCATTATTTGTTTTATAAATTCCATTTTCGGTTGCCGCTAAAATAACCTGGTTGTTAACCGGACTCATTATTAATTCAACCACCAGGCGATTGCCCATTCCGCTATTTGAAGCTGCCCAGGTGGTGCCGCCATTAGTGCTTTTCCAAACTCCATAATCTGCGTTATAATAATTCGGATCGCCGCTGCCCAAATATAAATTATTGTTATTTGTATGATCGATACAAATAGAAGCACAACTCATTTTTGGAAAATAATCGGTGCCAACATTTTGCCATGTAGCACCGGTATCATTGCTGCGCCATAAGCCGCCAGAGGCAGAGGTAACATACATTCTATTTACATTAACCGGATCAAATTTTATTTGCGTTGTTCGGCCAATACCATTTATTTGTCCGCTGGCATTTACCGGAAAATTTATTGGCTCGTTAGCCGTCCATGATGTTGCCGGTTGCGCAAGAATAGTTTCGCCAACACAAAAAACTAAAAGTAATTTTAATAGTGTTCTCATTATTTCTCCTCCCACATTTTTAATTGTTCTTCTTTAGAAAGGATATGGCCATCGGCCTGTACATAAGGTTTTACCTGTAATTTCCAGTGTTCGAATTTTTTACAATCAAGGCCATATTTTTTATACATTTCTTTTTCCCGGCGTTTCTCGCGCATTTTTTTTCGGCTTTCCATCTTTTCTTCTTTGCTGGCTTCGCCTTTTGTTTGCCCTATCAATTCATCTTCCTCTAAAGGTTTTTCTTTATTTTTCCAAAAAGTTTCGTATGCTTTAATGGCTTCAAAATAATTTACGTTTGGATCTTTCATCATCTCTATCCAAACCGGATTTTTTTTATAATTTTTAGATTTGCTTTTTTGCGCATGCATAAAACTGAAGCAAATGAGCAGGCAAATAGTAAGAAGATGTTTCATTTTTTAAATCGATTTAATAGTGAAGATAAAATTAGGGATATACTTTTAATATGTCTAATTCTAAAAATATTTAGGAGGTGTAAGTGTTAACATCCTTCGGCTTCGCTCAAGATGACGGCAACTCGTAAAGGTGAGCGGAGTCGAACCATGATTACGCCCCTTCTAAAAGCGCAGGGTCACTAACTATCACTTAATAACTTCTCTTCCCAGAAGTCTGTTCACACGGCTTTTAAGAGTATCCAAACGCCTTATCTCTTCTAAGATCTCAATGGATTCTTCATACGAAATTGTTTTTAATGATTCGCGGATAGAGGCGATGTAAGAATTTAGTTTCCTGCTTTTAAAACTAAATAGTGTTTTTTCTGCATCTTTTTTTGCCAGATCAATTTCTTTTGGAACGATCACACCAAAGTTTATCCATTTAGGACTTACCTCGTGTTTATCAATTACATGATTTACCGCAAAGCTGCTGATGAGTGGGTCGGGAGATTGTAAAAAATGTTTTACATCGGGCAGGCGATGATCTTTTAATTGTTCGATATATTCATCTAAAACAGTTTTATATATGGGGTTCTCATAAGCGATCTCATCACGCCATAATTCAAAAATAATAAATTCGCCTAATGTAATTTCCAATTCATGCTCAACATTTACTTCATCTTCGGCCTGGGTTGTAATTAAAAGATTTCCATATTTAATTAGCAATACAAGTAATCTCTCTTCTTCGGCATCAAAACTAAAAAGTTCTTTTTCGGGTTTTGTGTCAAGAAATAATTCCTCTTCTAAATTTTCCGGCGTTAATGTTTGGGGTTCATTTGTAACAGAAGGGTTATTTGCTTTCGCGGCTCCTTTTCTTCTTATCTTATTTACTTCCATTTGAAGAATAGATTCTTCAATTTCCATAATGTTAGAACACTCTTTAATATAAATGCTGCGAATAATATTATCAGGAATAATAGCAATGCTATCTACCAGATCTTTAATTACACCTGCCCGTTTTATAGGGTCGTTCTTACTTTCTTCACTTAATTTTTTTGCCTTGAACTTTAAAAAATCTTCGGTATTGTTTTCCAAATAATCTTTAAATTCCTGTATGGTAACTTTTCTGCTAAACGAGTCCGGGTCGTCGTTATCAGGAAACATCAACAGCTTTACATTCATCCCTTCTTCTAAAAGTAATGGAATTGCACGGTTACTGGCCTTTTGCCCGGCCTCATCGCCATCATATAAAACAACAATGTTTTTTGTAAAACGGTGAATGGATTTTATTTGCTCAACGGTTAGCGATGTGCCGCTTGATGCTACCACATTTTCGATCCCCGCCTGATGCATGGCAATCACATCCATATAGCCTTCCACCAAATAACATTTATCGGTATTTTGAATGGCTTTTTTCCCCATCCATAGTCCGTATAAAATTTTGCTCTTGTTGTAAATGTCTGTCTCTGGACTATTAATATATTTTGCTGTTTTTTTATCGTTGCTTAATGTTCTTCCGCCAAAAGCAACCACACGTCCACCATCATCATGAATGGGAAACATTACGCGTCCTGCATATCTGTCAAATAGATCAGCCTGCGTAATTTCTGTGCCTTCAACATGCCTGTTGCTAACAATGCTCATACCTGTTTTAGCAAGATATTTTGGCTGATAACTGCTTTTTACAGCGGCAACTGTAAATGCATTTCTTTCTTCAAGACTATAGCCTAACTGAAATTTTGCAATGATATCATCACGCAGATCTCGTTCTTTAAAATAACTTAAACCAATAGACTTTCCTTCATCGGTATTAAACATCGTTTCGGTAAAATAACGCTGCGCGTATTGCATCACAATAAGCATACTTTCGCGTTCGGTTTGCAGTTCGCGTTCTTCGGGCGTTATTTCGCGCTCAACAATTTCTATATTATATTTTTTTGCCAGCCATCTTAAGGCATCAGGATAAGAAAGCTGCAAATGCTCCATAATAAAATTAACAGAGTTGCCAGATTTGCCGCAACCAAAACATTTGTAAATTCCTTTTACGGGTGATACAGTAAATGAAGGGGTTTTTTCACCATGAAAAGGGCAGAGGCCCAACAAATTAGCGCCACGTTTTTTTAAAGTGATAAATTCACCCAAAACTTCCTCAACATGTGCGGCGTCAATTATTTTTTCAACAGTGTCTTTAGGTATCACTTTTATGGTAAATTTGGACTAATAAATATACGGCAAATTAAATGATAAAATTACGCTATTCTTTACAAATTTTCGCTCTGCTGTTGATAAGCGCGAGCTATATGGCTCAGGATGAAGCCAAAGAAGTTAACCCTTATAAAAAACTCTCAAAATCGTTTTTTGGGGCTGTAAAAAGGGATATCCCGAACCGTAACGAAAAATTCTTTGACACCTCTTTTTATGCAAAAATAAGCTCTGCTCAAACCGACAGAACTTTAAATAATTTTAGGAGGGATCACGGTGTAATTGTTGCTATTGAAAAAACAGAAGTTGATACACAGGGGTGTAAAATGGTAACCTGTACATCTATTAAAAGTGGCAATGGAAAATTTTTGTGGTATTTATATTTTGATCAGGCGCAGTATATTCAAAAATTGACAATTGATACATTCAGCACACAATGGTTTCATAAACCAAGACCAATTTTAACGAACAATTTTTCGAGAAAAGAAATTTCTTTCGAGACCAATTCTTTTATAAAATTACCGGGAAGTTTATATGTACCCAACGATCAAAAAAAATTATCGCCTGCTGTTGTATTGGTTCATGGAAGTGGTCCACACGACAGGAATATGAGCGTAGCACGTAACAAGATATTTTTAGATATGGCACTGGAGTTAGTGCAAAAAGGAATTACAGTTTTAATTTATGATAAGAGAACTTACGTGTATCAATATCACGATCCTTTTCCGATGGATAGTATGGATTATCAATCAGAAACCATTGATGATGCGGTAGCCGCTGTAAATTTTTTAAAACAACAAAAGGGAATTGATACTAACCGTATTTATATTGCAGGCCATAGCCAGGGCGCTTTGTGCGCACCTTTGATGGCAAAAAAGTGTAAAGTAAAAGGCTTGATATTATTAGCAGCACCTGCAAGAAGATTATTAGATCTGATACCCGAGCAAGTTGATTATTTAGCAAGCTTAAGAACAGTAAAGAATGAAACTGCAGATGCGCAGGATATTGCTATAAAATGGCAGGTAAATAATGCGTTAAAACCAGATCTTACTTTGCATATGACGCAGGGATTGCCTTTTGGAGCAAGGCCAAAATACTGGTTGTTTGACAGAAATTATAAAGTACTGGATGTTGCAAAAACTTTAAGCTTACCAATTTTATTGATACAAGGTGGAAGGGATTATAATGTAACTAAGAAAGATTATGATTTGTGGTTAGAAGCGATGAAAGGCAAACCGAATTTTAAACCTGTTTATTTTGAAGAGCTCGATCATATGTTCTTTGCAGGGCAGGGTAAAGCAAGGCCGGATGATGTAACGAAATTAAATTATGCTTCGGAGAAAGTAACTAATAAAATGGCGGAGTTTATTAATGGGAAGTAATTAATCGTCATTGCTCATGGCTATTGTATGAGATATTGTCATAATTACATTTGATATAAAGTTAAGTCCAAAAAAAAGCTGCTTGTAATAAGCAGCTTTTTTTATTAAAAGATAGATGTTATTTAGTTACAATTAATTTAGCAACACGTTTTGTACCTGAAGTACCATTTACGTTAACGATGTACATTCCACTTGCAAGATCTGTAGTTTGGAAAGCATAAGTAAGATCTCCTGCTGAACTTAATTTTCCTAAGTTCTCAGTTTTAACTACACGGCCATTAATATCCATTACACTAAGTGTTGCAGATTCACCATCGGCAGCAGCAAAGGTAACGTATACATCTCCGTTTGTAGGATTTGGATATACGCTCATGTTATTTTCAGATTTAAGAACTTCTAATTCTTCTACCGAAACAAAATAATTTGTTTGGAAATCTTTATTTATCCAAACACCACGTCCGTTGGTAGCAGCTAAAATAGCCCCACTGTTATAACAATCCCACGATCTCATTACTTGTTGTTTAAGATCAAATACCTGTAATGGTGGTAACTGATTGTTATTTGCATCCGCCCATGCAGGAGAAGCAGCAGTAATATCATCTGTTTTGTAAACACCAAAATCAGTACCAACAAATACTTTTTTGTTATCTGATTTTTCCATTAAAGAGCAATATATTTTTGTTGTAGGTAAACCTGTACCGTTTTTCGACACAAGATTAATAGTGGTGCTATTAGTTTTTCTCGCATCAGGAGCGGTACTATACATAACCTTTGTTCCAGATGGATCATCAAATGTTACGGCAATATTTTTATCATCGTTAGTAACACTTATACCTGTAATGATTTTAGTATATGGTCCGCCTAATAAAGCTGTTCTGTAAGGGCAACGTGGGTTGTTTTTTGTGCCGTCTGGTGCGAACGAAGTGGCAACAGTACCGGTATTAAATACAAATACATTGGTGTGTAATTTACCGGAGTAGCTTTTCGCAGTTGAATCTAATAAAGCATCTAAATAAGATACGCGGTATAAGAATTTATTACCACTCAGTGCATCATTTGTTGCATAATATAATTCGGTACCGTTTTTGCTCCACTCTAAAGCAGTAACAGTGCCACTAACAGCTACAGTATTTGATGCACCTGATAATTTATTACCTAAACTATCAGTAGTTAAACATTTGTTAGAGCTTACATTGATCATGCTTAAAGGATTATTTAAACTTAATGGTGCGTTAGAAACATATACGTTTGCTCCATAGCCCATTGCTACTCTTGCAGAGGTGCCCATTTCCATTTTAACTGGTTTGTTATTTGGAGGGACAGATGCTAAGAAATAACCTATAGTACTAAAAGTTTGGATAGGTAATGAAATAATTGACGACGTATTTGGAGCGGTTAAAGTATTTGAACTTAATCCTGTTATTGTATATGAAGCGGTGGAACCTACGGGAAGGGTTGGAACAGTAAATGTTGGAACATCTTTTGTAACGCTGCCGGGGTTTAAGATATAAGTAGCTGTAGAGATTGTACTATAGGTATATGAAGCTGATAAAGTTCCTGTCCCTGTTTCGGTGATAGTATAATTAGTTGTAACAGTTGGTGTAACTGCAAACGCAGTTGCTGTTTGGGTAACATTCCCTGGCATTAAAACGTATGTAGGATTTGCAATTGAATTTGTGCCAGCCGGAACTGCATTAATCGTATATACCGGTTTACCCGAAATAGTATAATCTCCGTAACCCGTTAAAGTGTATGATTTAGTTGTAACGGGACTTACAATAAACACAGAAGAAGATTGAGTGATAGTATTCGTATTTGATGTTAATACAAAAGTTCCATTTGTTATAGCTGAAGCTGAATTTACCGCAGAAATATTTGTATTAAGAGAATTTCCGTATCCCCAACTCATTGGAGCAGCTAAAACAGAAGTATATGTTGCTGTTTTTGTAGAGATCCTGTCGTCCACAACTCTAACAGTATCTCCTATTTTGTATTTATAAAATACAGTGCAGAATACACGATAATAAGCTGCAGCATCAGGCACACACTGGACACTCACCGTTGTTTTATTTGCAAACGGTGGCGCTGTAAATGTTACACTGATATTATCCAGGTAATTGTTTGAGTTAATTAGAACAGAAGTGCTGGCAACAGGGCCAAGGCTTTGTGTAATTGCAGGAGTAAGAGTTCCTGTTGCAGGAACATTATAAGAGTTAGATAATTTAATATTGATGTCTTTTTTATCTTCTGGCGCATTAAAAGATATAGTTTTAGTTGTACATGTAATTGGTAACTCTACAACGCCTGTTCTAAAAACGATACTATCAATTGAGGCATTTCTATTTGGCCTTGCAGCAGAAAAACTAAAAGTAGTTTGTGTAGTTAAAGTCGCTACACCGATCATTGAAGCAGAAAAACGTAATGTATCATTATAAAATACAGCTGAGTCAGGATTAGCGGTTGTTTGACCATAAGTTTCCCATAATTTAAACGGGGTTCCTGTAGCGCCATAAGTTGTGTTATCGAAAGGAACGATTGTTTGTAATTTTGAGTTTGATAATAAGTCAACCTGAACCGGATCTGATGATCTAACATCTGTTGATCTGAATAATTTACCTGAACCTTGTGTAAAATAAGCGGCGTTAGGAAGTATTTTTGAAAATTCTGATTGATAAACATCACCAGTGCTATAAACATTTTCTTGCGTTACATTTGGATAATTACCGCTAAAATAATTTAAACCGTTACCTCCTGTGCCACCAATAAAACCTGAGTATGGAATCACCTGAGTTCCGGGAGCCGATGTTGATGAACCTGCTGA